>NZ_CP108356.1:7209267-8455151 GCF_036237315.1 Streptomyces sp. NBC_01351
GGGCGTCGGCGGCGAAGGCGCCGTCGCCGAGGTCGCCCCGGGCGCCTTCGACGAGCTGCCGGCGGGCGTGGCGCAGCCGTTCGGTGAACCCGTCCGTGTCGGTGGCCACGATCGCGAGCCGGGCCGTCAGCGGCCGGCGCGCGCCCAGCGTGTGGGCTAGCGCGGTGATCGGCGGACGGTCCGCCGTGTCGAGGGCGTCGAGCACGTCGAGCACCTCGCCGATGTGCCGGTCCAGCAGCTCGGGGTTGCCGGCCGACAGCAGTACGAGGTGGGGCGCGGGGCCCTCGGTGCGTACGGCGGGGCGGGCGGCGGCCGGCGCGGTCGGCGCCTCCTCCAGCACCACGTGGACGTTGGTACCGCCGAAACCGAAGGAGCTGACGGCGGCCCGCCGCGGGGCCCGCTCGCGCGGCCAGGGCCGTGCGGTCTCGGCGATGCGCAGGCCCGCGGCGGAGATGCCGAGGTCCGGATGGGGGGTGGTGTGAGGCTGGGGCACGATCGTGCGGTGGTGGACGACCAGGGCCGTCTTGATCAGCCCCGCGATGCCCGCCGCGGCCAGGGAGTGCCCGATCAGGGCCTTGCCGGCGGCGAGGTAGCACAGCGCGGGGTCGTCGTCGGGGTACTCGGTGCGCAGCCGGCGCAGCGCCTCCGACTCGGCGCGGTCGCCCGCGGCGGTCCCGGTGCCGTGGGCTTCGAGGAAGCCGACGGAGGAGGGGGCGACCCCGGCGTCGTCGTAGGCGCGGCGCATGGCGCGGAGCTGGCCTTCGGCGGTGGGGATCAGAGGCCCGGGGGAGGCGCCGTCGTTGGCCGAACCGACGCCCTTGATCACCGCGTAGACGCGGTCTCCGTCGGCGAGCGCGTCGGCGAGCGGCCGTATGACGACGACCCCCGCGCCCTCGCCGAGGACGAAGCCGTCGGCCGCCTCGTCGAACGGCCGGCACACCCCGCTGGCGGACAGCGCGCGGAGCCGGGAGAAGCCGACCAGGCTGTCGGGGGTGAGGTTGAGGTACACCCCGCCGACGGCGGCGATCCGGCAGGTGCCCAGCCGCAGGTGGGCGATCGCCTGGTCGAGGGCGACCAGCGATCCGGAGCACGCGGCGTCGACGGCGAAGCTGGGGCCGCCGAGGTCGAAGTGCCGGCTGACGGTCCCGGACGCCATGTTGAGGAGGCTCCCGGGCAGCGTGAAGCTCTGGATGGTGCCGAGCTGCCCTGCCTGCGCCTTGACGGCGTCGAGGCCGTCCCGGTCGTCCGCGTCGAGCGAGTCCTCGGCCAGGGTGATGGCCCGGATGGGGGCCGCCATCAGGTCCTTGTAGTCGGACACCGACAGTCCGAAGAAGACCCCGGTGTTCTCCCGGTCGAAGTCGCCGCGTCCCAGCCCCGCGTCGTCGAGGGCCTCGCGCGTGACGTCGAGCATCAGGCGGTGCTGCGGGTCCATGGCCCGGGCGCGGGCGGGCGGGATCCCGTAGTGCAGGGCGTCGAAGCGGTCCACGTCGTCCAGGAAGGCGACCTGGTCGGTGTAGGCCGCGTTGGGGGCCGACCGGTTGGCGGGTTCGTGGAAGGTCTCGTGGTTCCAGCGTTCCGGCGGGACGGCGGAGAACTGCCGCTCCCCGCTCAGCAGGAGCTTCCAGTAGCCGTGGACGTCGAGGGCTCCGGGGAAGCGGCAGCCGAGTCCGGTGATGGCGATGTCGGTCATGACGGTTCTTCCTTCGGTGTTGTGGTGCGGTGCGGGATGCGTACGGGGGTGTGCCGGCCGTCAGCGGCGCGCGGGGGCGCGGGTGCAGAGGGCGGTGCGGACCGGGGCCCGGCGGCGCACGGGCGGGCACCTCCCGGAGGTGTCCGGGGGAGGGCGGGGCGCCGGGCGCGGCGCCCTGCGCTTCAGTACCCGCGGCGCCCACCAGTTCAGGCCGCCCGCCAGGCGCATGAGCGCCGGTACGAGGACGCCCCGTACGAGCGTGGCGTCGAGGAGGACGCCAAGGCCCGCGCCGATCCCGAAGAACTGCAGGAGGGAGACCCGGGAGGTGCCGAAGCTCAGCAGGGTGAAGGCCAGGAGGGCGCCGGCGGTCGTGACGATGCCGCCCGTGCGGGAGATGCCCGTGACGATCGCGGCGGCGTCGTCCTGCCCCGCCTCGTGCGCCTCCTTGATCCGCGCGAGGACGAACACCTCGTAGTCCACGGACAGCCCGAAGACGATGCAGAACAGCAGCACCGGCATGGTCGTGCTGAGCGGGCCGGGCGTGAAACCGAGCAGCTGGTGCAGATGGCCCGACTGGAAGATCCACACCATGGCGCCGAGGACGGCGGTGAGGCTCAGCGCGTTCAGTGCGATGGCCTTCAGCGGCAGGAGCAGGCTGCGCGTGAAGCCGAGCAGCAGCACGAAGGTGGTGAGGGTGATCACGGAGAGGGCGAGCGGCAGCCGGTCCGCGACGGTGGCCTTCGCGTCGACCAGCACCGCGCTCGGTCCGCCGACGAGGACCTCTGTGCCCGCCGGGGCGACGGCCCCGCGGACGTCGCGCACGAGCTGCTGCGCGGCGTCCGACCGGGGGTCGACCAGCGGCACCACGGAGAGCCGGACCGGGCCCTCGCCGACGGGGCCCACGACCTCCGTGACCTGCCCGACCTGCGGGAGGGAGGACAGCCGACGGGCGTACTCGGCCCGCTCCGGCGCGGACGCGGTACCCGCCATGACGACGTTCAGCGCACCGGCGCCCTTCATGTCGAACTCCTCGCGCACCAGGTCCCCGGTCTGCCGGCCGGCCGTGCTCAGCGGCAGCGCCCGGTCGTCGGGGGTGGCGAAAGTGGCGTGCGCGAACGGCCCGGAGAGGAGCACCAGCAGACCGATCACCGGCAGCGCCGCGACCAGCGGGCGGCGTACGACGATCCGCGCCAGCCCTTCCCAGAACCGCGACCGCGAGCCCGCGTGCACGCGGCGGCGCCACGGCACGGGCCAGGCGTTCACCCGGTTCCCGAGCAGTGTGAGCAGGGCCGGCAGGACGGTCACGGCGCTCACGGCCGCGATGGCCACCACGGCGATGCCCGCGTAGGCGAAGGAGCGCAGGAAGTACGGCGGGAACACGAGCAGCGTCGCGAGCGCGGCCGAGACCGTGGCGGCACTGAACAGGATCGTGTGGCCGGCGGTGCGCACGGTCCGCACGGCGGCGTTGCGCGGCCGGTATCCGGCGGCGAGTTCCTCACGGAACCGGGAGACGATCAGCAGCCCGTAGTCGATGCCCAGCCCCAGGCCGAGCGCCGTGGTGAGGTTCAGCGCGAACACGGACACGTCGGTGACGGCGCCGAGGACGCTCAGGATCAGCAGGGTCCCGGCGATGGCCAGCACCCCGATCAGCAGGGGCAGGGCCGCGGCCACCACACTGCCGAACACCAGGACCAGCAGGAGCAGGGTGCCCGGCAGGACGACGGCCTCGGCCCGCTTCAGGTCGGACTCCGCGATGTCCTGGAGCTCGGCGTCGACCAGAGCCGGTCCGCCCGCGTGGACGGAAAGGGAGCCGGACGTGGAGGCGGCCGGGGCGGTCAGCTCGTCGCGCAGGCGCTCGACCCGCTCCGCGAGCTCCTCGCCCTCGCCGTCCACGTGCGCGAGGAGCATGGCCGCGTGGCCGTCCCGGCTGCGCAGCTCCGCCGCGCCGCCGGTCCAGTACGAGGTCACGGCGCTCACGTGCGGCCGGGCGGCGAGGCGCCCGGTCAGGCCCTCGCCCGCGCTCCGGGCCGCCGGGTCGTCGACGTAACCGCCGCGCACCCGCGCCACGACCACCAGGTTGGGGGAGGCTCCGAGCCGCTCGGCCGCCACCTGGGCGGCGCGGCTGGACTCGGATCGCGGATCGTCGTACCCCTGCGTCTTCAGCCGGCCGGTCGATCCCGCGCCGAGCGCGACGGACAGCAGCAGGAACGCGAGTGCGGCGAAGAGGACGAACCGGGGGCGGCGGGTCACGAAGACTCCGGCACGGGGGTACATGGTGCCTCCGATTCCCTGGTAGATCCCGATCGGCTCCTGCTGAGCAGGACGGTCGATCTCCACCGTGCCCGGGGGCGGGGCGAGGGCGTAGCCCCGGCAATTCGTCACTTGACAGGAGCCGTGGGGAGGTCTCCGGCTTGTCCACAGGTTCGGCCGGGAGGGACGGGGGTGTCGGCAGGTGCCGCTAGGCTTCTCGAATGGCCCTTCCGGACGCGTCCCCCGAGATCTCCGATGCTCTGCGCGTGCTCCACCGCGTCTTCGGTTACGACTCCTTCCGCGGTGAGCAGCAGCAGATCATCGAGCAGGTGGCCGGCGGCGGCGACGCCCTCGTGCTCATGCCGACCGGCGGCGGCAAGTCGCTCTGCTACCAGATCCCGGCGCTCGTCAGAGACGGCACGGGCATCGTGATCTCGCCGCTCATCGCGCTGATGCAGGACCAGGTGGACGCGCTCACCGCCCTCGGCGTGCGGGCCGGATTCCTCAATTCCACGCAGGACACGTACGAGCGGCAGGCCGTCGAGCAGGCCTTCCTCGCCGACGAGCTGGACCTGCTGTACCTGGCGCCCGAGCGGCTGCGCACCGAGGGCACCCAGCGGCTGCTCGACCGGGGCAAGGTGGCGCTCTTCGCGATCGACGAGGCGCACTGCGTCGCCCAGTGGGGTCACGACTTCCGGCCGGACTACCTCGCGCTGTCCATGCTGCACGAGCGCTGGCCGAAGGTGCCGCGGATCGCGCTGACCGCGACGGCCACGAGCGCCACCCACGCCGAGATCGCGTCGCGGCTCGGTCTGGAGGACGCCCGGCACTTCGTGGCCAGTTTCGACCGGCCGAACATCCAGTACCGCATCGTGTCGAAGAGCAACCCGCAGAAGCAGCTGCTGGAGCTGATCCGGGCCGAGCACGACGGGGACGCGGGCGTCGTCTACTGCCTCTCGCGGGCCTCCGTGGAGAAGACCGCGGCCTTCCTCGTCGAGCAGGGCATCGACGCCGTGGCCTACCACGCGGGCATGGATTCCCGCACGCGCGCCGCGAACCAGGCCCGCTTCCTGCGGGAGGACGGGGTCGTGGTGGTGGCCACGATCGCCTTCGGCATGGGCATCGACAAGCCGGACGTGCGCTTCGTCGCCCACCTCGACCTGCCGAAGTCGGTCGAGGGCTACTACCAGGAGACCGGCCGCGCGGGCCGCGACGGCGAGCCGGCCACGGCGTGGCTGGCGTACGGCCTGCAGGACGTGGTCCAGCAGCGCAAGCTCATCGACGGCTCCGAGGGCGACGAGGCGCACCGGCGCTCGATGGCCGCGCACCTCGACGCCATGCTCGCGCTGTGCGAGACGGTCGACTGCCGCAGGGTGGGGCTGCTGGCCTACTTCGGTCAGCCGGGCGAGGCGTGCGGGAACTGCGACACGTGCCTGACGCCGCCCGAGTCCTGGGACGCGACGGTCGCCGCGCAGAAGCTGCTGTCCACGGTGTGGCGCCTCGCGAAGGAACGGCGCCAGAAGTTCGGCGCGGGCCAGATCATCGACATCCTGCAGGGCAAGAAGACCGCCAAGGTCATCCAGTTCGACCACGACGGGCTGTCGGTGTTCGGAGTCGGGGCGGACCTGAGCACCGCGGAGTGGCGAGGCGTCGTACGCCAGCTGCTCGCGCTGCGGCTGCTGACGGTGGAAGGCGACTTCGGGACGCTCGTGCTGACGGACGACAGCGGCGAGGTGCTGGGCGGGCGCCGCAAGGTCACGATGCGCAAGGAGACCGCGGCGGCGAGCCCCGCCCGCAAGGACTCCGGATCGCGCAAGGGCAAGGGCGGCCGGGTGCCGGCCGACCTGCCGGCGGCCGCGGTCCCGGTCTTCGAGGCCTTGCGGGCCTGGCGGGCCGCGACGGCGCGCGAACAGGGCGTACCGGCGTACGTCGTCTTCCACGACGCGACGCTGCGGGAGATCGCGACGCGGCTGCCCGGCACGGCCGAGGAGCTGGGCACGATCGGCGGGGTCGGCGAGGCCAAGCTCGCCAAGTACGCCGAAGGCGTGCTCGGGGCCCTGGCCGAGGCCCACGCCACGGTTCCGGCCCCGGCGACCCCGCCCCCTGCCGAGTCCGTCCCGCAGGTGCCCGTGCCGGCTCCGGCATCCCGTTCCGCCGCGCCGTACGACGAGGAGCCGCCGCCCTTCGACCTGGAGGAAATGGACCCGCCGTGGGACGACTGGGAGTAGTCCTCGCGCTGCGGATCGTGGGCCGCGAGCTGCCGGGCCGTGAATGCGGCGGGTACCGGGACGTGCACGTCGCCGTGCAGCGCGGGCGGGAGCCCGAAGGGGCCGTGCCCGCGGACGCCGCGGAGGCGGTCTGGGAGTTCACCGTCGAGGCGGTCGCCGCCCCCGACGGCACCCGGGATTTCCGCGGACCCCACGTCCAGGGGCGGCGCGGGGCCCGGTTCCTCTACCTGACCTGGGGCGAGCAGCCGCCCGGCGGGGCGTTCACGATGTTCCGGCGGGCCAAGCTGATGCTCGACGACCTCCCCGCGCGGTCCGTCGAGCGGGGCACCGCCGAAGCACGGCTCGCCCTGACGGACCGGTGCGGAATGCCCGTGTGCGCGAGCGTCCGCCCGCCCGCCGTCACCTGGACCTGACGGGACCGGGCCTGACGGGACCGGACCTGACGGGACTGGACGGGGGCACGTGTGACGTGTTCACGCCGGATTTACCTCCCCGGCGATGCTCGGCGCCATGGCCCTCAGTAGACGAGCACTGCTGGCACAGGCAACCGCGGCGGCCACCGTCGCCACCTCCTCCGTAACGGCCGCCGCCGCAGCCGCGGAGCCGACCACCACCACGACGACCCTGCGCGGCACGATCCCGCCGGGGGCACCGGACTTCGTGTACGTCCCGCTGGACGTTCCGCTGGGCGTACGGGAGTTACGCGTCTCCTACCGCTACGACAAGCCGCCCACCCCGCCCGGCACCCCGGGCAACGCCCTCGACATCGGCCTGTTCGACCAGCGCGGCACCGCACTCGGCCGCCGCGGCTTCCGCGGCTGGTCCGGCGGCACCCGCAGCGAGTTCTTCGTCCGCGCCGACGACGCCACCCCGGGCTACCTGCCCGGTCCGCTGGAGCCCGGCCGCCGGCACGTCGCACTCGGCCCCTACACCGTGGCCCCGCAGGGCCTGCCGTACGAGATCACCGCCGTCCTCACCTTCGGCGAACCGGCGTCCCCCGCCCCCGTCACCTACCCGCCCGAGCGGGTCCCGGGCCGCGGACGCGCCTGGTACCGCGGTGACTGCCACGTCCACTCCGTGCACTCCGACGGCCGCCGCACCCCCACCGAGATAGCCGGCCTCGCCCGCGCCGCGGGCCTGGACTTCATCAACACCTCCGAACACAACACCCACAGCTCCCACACCGCCTGGGCGGGCGCCTGCGACCAGGGCCTGCTCGTCCTCACGGGAGAGGAGGTCACCACCCGCACCGGCCACGTCCTGACCGGGGCGGAGGGCTGCGACCTGCGGCTGGTCACGGACCAGGGCCTGGCGTTCACGGCGCCGGGGGCGACCTCCCTGGAGTGGCGCACGACGCCCGCCAGGGCCGCGTACGTCCGCGCGGAGGCCCGCCGTCCCGCGCAGATGCCACCGCTGCCCGGCCCGCCCGCTGCCTTCACCAACCCGATCTGGCTGGACTCCTGACGCAGGATCAGGACGGGCTGTCCAGCAGCCGCGTGCGGAACAGGCCGAGCACCTGGTCCAGCGCCGCCCGGGTCGGCTCGCCGGGGGCGTCGATCAGGTGCTCGGTCAGCACGGAGTGCGGGGGCAGCAGGCCCTCGGGGTTGGCGGCGCCGTCCTCCAGCTCGACGGCGACGAAGGCCTCGCCGAGCTCGCGCCGCAGGAAGGCGAACCGCTCCCCGGGCACGAACCGGTCGCCCTTGAACCGCAGCCCCATGACCTGCAACCCCTCCCGCTCGCAGCGCCCCCGTACGACGGCGAGCTCCGCGGGGCTGATGTCGATCGTCCGCGAACGGCCCGCCGAGACGGCCAGCGGCAGCGACGGCTGGGACAGCACCGGGGCGACCAGCCGGGGGTCGGTCGCCATCGCCAGCGCGAAGCCCCCGGTCAGGCACATCCCGACGGCACCGACGCCCGGGCCTCCGCACCGCTCGTGCTCGTGGGCGGCCAGGGCGCGCAGCCAGGCCACGACGCGGGAACTGCGGCCCGTGGCCAGCACGGTGAACTCGCGGCTCACGCACACCTTGAGCATCGTCGAGGCCGCGTACCGCGCGGTGCCCAGCCGGCCGTGCGCCTCGGGGCGCGGGTCGAGGCCGGGCTCGCCGAACAGCACCGGGAGCACGGCCGTGCAACCGATCGCCGCGACCCGGTCCGCGAACTCCAGCACCTTCGGCGTGATGCCCGGTACCTCGGCCATCACGATCACGGCGGGACCGGTGCCGCGCCGCAGGATCCCGCGTGAGGTGCCCTCGTGCGTGAACGAGCCCCGCTCGTACCCGGACAGGTCGTGGTCGGTCATGACTTCTCATCCCCTCCGCACACCGGACGGGCCGGGAGAACTCGGCGGCCCCGGGGGAGTCTCGCACGCGTGAGCGGGTTCGGGAGGCCCGCCGGTCAGACTTCGTCGCCCGGCGTGTACGAGGTGAACGGAGCCCAGCCCTTGAGGGCGAAGCCGCCGTCCTCCCGCACCACTTCGGCGGCGCCGTGGCCGCCGAAGTGCGCCGGAACCACCAGCCCGTTGTGGTCGGCGGCCCAGCCGAGCACCCTGCGCCGGGCGGCCCGCGCCTGCACGGCGTCCTCGCAGAAGCAGCTGTTCGCGTCCGGCTCCAGGATCTGCACCGGACTGTGCAGCAGGTCCCCGACGAACACCGCCCGGTCGGTGCCCGACGCGAGCGTGAGCACGGAGGACCCCGGGGTGTGGCCGGCGGCCAGGTTCAGCGTCAGGTTCGCGTCGATACGGTGGTCGGCGCCCTCCCACAACAGGGTCCGGCCCGCCTCGTGGACGGGGGCGACGCTGTCCGCGAAGGCCTGGGCGTTGCCGTCGCCGAGGACGGAGGCGTGACCGTTCGCCGGGTTCCAGAAATCGAAGTCGTCGCGGTGGATCAGGTAGGTGGCGTTCGGGAAGGTGGGCACCCAGTCCTCCCCGTCCAGACGGGTGTTCCAGCCCACGTGGTCCGCGTGCAGATGGGTGTTGACGACGAGGTCGACGTCCTCGGGGCGCACCCCGGCCCGGGCGAGGTTGCCCAGGAAGTCGGTCTCCAGCCGGTCCCAGGGCATGCCGGGGCGCGCCTTGTGGTTGCCGCCGCCGGTGTCGACCAGGATGGTGCGGCCCTCGCTGCGCAGCACCCAGGTCTGCAGCGCCGCGTTGGCGACCGGCGGCTCTCCATTGACGAACTCCGGCCGCAGCCAGGCGGATTCCTCCGCCCAGACGCTCTCACTGCTCTCGGGGACGAAGGCGCGGGGGGCGAGCCCGAGGGGTCCGTAGTACTCGCGGACCCGGCTCACGGTGACATTGCCCAACTCGATGGTGTCCATGGCCCCCACACTCGGCGGATCCGGGGCGGGCAGCCACACCCTTCCCTGCCTATCCCCGGCAGGGAGCGGTTACCGGCCGGAGACCTCCCGGATACTGGGGCGCATGGATGGACAGAGCTCCCTCGGCGCGTTCCTGCAGGCCCGCCGCTCCCGGCTGCGGCCCGAGGACATCGGCCTCGACACCTACGGCGAACGGCGCCGGGTCCAGGGCCTGCGCCGTGAGGAACTGGCCCTGCTCGCCGGCGTCAGCGCCTCGTACTACGCCCGGCTGGAACAGGGCCACGCGCACCACGCCTCCCCCGAGGTGCTGGACGCCATCGCCCACGCCCTGACGCTGGACGAGGTGGAGCGCCGGCACCTGCACGACCTCGCGGGGGCCGCCGTCCGGCGCCGACCGGCCCGCCGCCCGCCGCCGGAGCGCGTCGACCCGGCGACCCGTACGCTGCTGGACTCCATGCCCGACGTACCGGCCGTCGTCGGCGGCCGGCGCACCGACATCCTGGCCTGGAACCCGCTGGGTCACGCCCTGTTCGCCGGCCACCTGGACCCGCTCGCACCCGACCGGCCCGCGGACCGCCCCAACATGGCCTCGCTGATCTTCCTCGACGCCCACACCCGGGACCTGTACGTCAGCTGGGAGGACAAGGCGCGGGCCGTCGTGGGCAGCCTGCGCCACGCGGCGGGCCGCCACCCCGGGGACGCGCTGCTCGCCGCCCTCATCGGTGAACTCAGCATGCGGAGCGCCGAGTTCGCGACGATGTGGGCCGACCACCGGGTGCGGCAGTGCACCGTCGCCGAACACCGGATGAGGCATCCGCTGGTCGGCGCGCTGACGGTCAGCCAGCAGGCGTTGCGGATCACCGACGACCAGACCCTGCTCGTGGCGACCGCTCCCGCCGACTCGGAGGCCCGTACGGCTCTCCGATTGCTGGCGCAGGCCACTGCCACTGCCACTGCCACTGTCACCGCCACCGCCACTCACGAGGCCGTGGGCGCGGGAGGGGTCCCTCGGCCCTGACGCGGGTGCGGTGCGGGGGCGCCGCGGTCCCGAGCCGGGGACCGACCGGCTCTGCTCCCATCGGCAACGAGCCGCCGGTACAGTCGACTTGCGCCCCCGGCGCCGGGCTTTCGCGCACCCGCTCCCCATACCCCAAGGTCCCCACATGCACCTCGAACTGTTCGGCATCTCCTTCGACGATCCCCGCTACCAGGAGTTCCTCGCCGAGCAGGAGAGGGCGTACGCCCGGCTCGGCCACGAGACGATGGTCAGGTTCGGCAAGGGCGACGCGCGCGTCGGCGCCGATGCGCTCACCTGCGTGGCAGCCTTCGACGACGACGGCCGGCTCGTGGGCGGAGTGCGGATCCACCACGGCGTCGAAGGGGAGTTGCCCTCCGTCATCCACCTCGGCAGTCCGGAAGTCGCCTCCGCCGTCGCCGCGGCCCGCGCCCGGGGAGAGGCGGTGGCGGAGGTCTCCGGCGCGTGGGTGGCGCCGGACTGGCAGGGGCGCCATCTCGCCACCGTGCTGGTGGTCGCCGCCATCGCCGCCGCCGAGGCCCTCGGTGCCACGGCGATCCTCGGCAGCTGCTCAGCCCGGCTGACGGAGATGTACGAGCGCTGCGGCTACCGGTTCCGGCTGGAACGCCCCCTGACCGATGCCCCGTTGCCGGGAGTCACCTCGTACTACTCCATCGACCGCATCGAGGAGTTCCACGACCGGGAAGCGCCACTGACGGGGGCGCTGCACGCGCTGGGCCAAGGGCTGCGGAGCACGCGCGAGCGCGTACCCGAGCAGGTGCTGCGCGTCTGCGCCGACCGGCTCGGCCTGCGGCTGTTCGAGCCGTCGCTGTCCTACTCGCCGGAACGCTGACGCCCCCGGCCCTCCGACCTTTTCCCCCCGGCCCGCCGCCCCCCTCGTCCCCCGACCACGACCTGCCGAAGGTGCACGATGAGCCTGGAAGCGCACATCAACTCCCTTGCCCGGACCACCGCCGACGACGCGAGCCCCTGGCGTCCGCGGCTGTTCGACGCGGCCGACCCCGGCCAACGGGCGGAGCTGGCCGGGATGCTCGCCCGCGGTGAGGCGACGGCGGTGGGGGACACGCTCACCGAACAGGTGGAGGAGCTGCTCACCACCCGCCGTCCCGCCTGGCGTCCGAGCCCCGAAGAGCTCGCGGCGGCGGTGGCGGAACACCTCGACGGGCGGTCGTCCCTGGAGTACGGGACGTGGGTCTGGTTCCCGTGGTCGCGGCGGCTCGCGCACGTCCTGCCCGAGCCGGAGTACCGCGAGCTGCGCCAGTCCCGCAACCACTACAAGATCACAGCGGCGGAACAGGCCGAGCTCACCGGCAGGACGATCGCGGTGGCCGGGCTCTCCGTGGGCGCCGCCAGCGCGTTCACCCTCGCCCAGGAAGGGGTCGGCAGCCGCTTCCGGATCGCGGACTTCGACCGGCTCGCCCTCTCGAACCTCAACCGGCTGCGTGCCTCGGTCAGCGACATCGGCCTGCCCAAAGTGGTCATAGCCGCACGGCAGATGTACGAGATCGACCCCTACCTCGACATCGAGGTCTGGCCCGAAGGGCTCACCGAGGACAACGTCGACGCCTTCCTGACCGGCGGCGGCCGCGCCGACCTGTTCATCGAGGAGTGCGACGACCTCTACATCAAGGTCTTCGCGCGCGAACGTGCCCGGGCGCACGGGATCGCGGTGCTGATGGAGACCAACGAGCGCGGCATGCTGGACGTGGAACGCTTCGACCTCGAACCGGACCGGCCCCTGCTGCACGGCCTGATCGACGGCGTGGCCGCCGCCGACCTCAAGGGGCTTCCGGTCCGCGAGAAGGTGCCCCACGTCCTGCGGATCCTCGGCCCGGAGAACCTCTCGGAACGCATGGCCCCCTCGCTGATGGAGATCGGGCACACCCTCTCCTCCTGGCCCCAGCTCGCCTCGGGGGTGGCCCTGGGCGCCGCCGTTGTCACCGATACCGCCCGGCGCGTCCTGCTCGGGCAGTTCACCGCCTCGGGACGGTTCTTCGTCGACCCGGCGGAGCTCGTACGCGACGGCGCGCAGGCCCGGATCGAGGTGCAGACCCAGGGCCACGGCCACCAGGGCCACGGCCAGGCCCAGGGCCAGACGCCCGCGGTGCCCGGCATGCCGACGGACTCCCCGCTCCTGCTGCCCGGCCCCGGCGAGGTACTGGGCGAGGAGGGCATCCGCCGCCTCGTGGCGTACGGGATCCAGGCCCCCTCCGGCGGGAACGTGCAGCCCTGGACGTTCCTCGCGCGCGGACAGGTGCTGTACTGCCGCACCGACGACGCGCAGCCGCCGACGCTGCTCGACTTCCAGGGGGGCGCCACCCGGCTGGCGATCGGAGCGGCCGTCGAGAACATCGACCTCGCTGCCCGGGCCGCGGGCTGGGCCTGCCAGGTGCGCGCCTTCCCCGACCCGGCCGACCCGGGACTCGTCTGCGAGCTCACCTTCTCCAGGGCCCCGCACACACCGCGGCCCGAACTCGCCGACTGGATCGACCGGCGTGCCACCAACCGCCGGGCCGGCCCCGCCCGCCCCCTGGACGAGTCCCACCGGCAGGCCCTGACGCGCTGCGCGTCCGACAGCGGCGCACGACTGCACCTGGTCACCGACCGGGCGGAGCTGGAGGAGGCGGGGCGCGTCCTGGGCGCCTGCGACCGGCTGCGGATGCTGTCCCGCCGCCTGCACGCGGAGATGATGAGCGAGCTGCGCTGGACCCCCGAGGAGGTGCGGGCGACCCGGGACGGCATCGACATCGCCACCCTGGAAGCGGATGCCACCGACCTGGCGGGGCTGTCCCTCGCCCGGCACCGGCCCCACCTCGCCCTCGTCCGGCAGATGGGCGGCGGCCGGGCCTTCGAGGAGGGTGCGCGCAACAGCGTCGCGGCCTCCTCGGCGATCGGCTGCCTGACCATCCCCGGAACCGGCTCCGCCGCCTACTTCGAGGGAGGCCGGGCCCTGCAACGGCTCTGGCTCACCGCGACGTCCCTGGGCCTCGGGTTCCAGCCCGTCACCGTACTGCTGTACCTCCTGGCCCGAGTCGAGGGCGGCGGCAACGGCAACGGCGGCATCGACAACGGGCTGGACGCGACGGAAACGGCCACCCTGCACGCCCTGCGCAAACGGCTCGCCGCCCTCGTCCCGCAGCGCCCGGACGAGACGGAACTGCTCCTGTTCCGCCTCTCCTACGCGCCCCCGCCCACCGCCCGCGCCCTGCGCCGGGACGTCGGGACCGTACTCCGCTTCGACGACCCGGACGCGTGACGGGCGGCTTCCCGAGCGGGTTCAGTACCTGAGGGCGGTGCCCGGGGTGGCGGTCACGTCACCCGACAGCTTGTGGGTGCTGCGCGCGGTGGCGTCCTTGGACTCACCGGCGGCCACGTCGGAGACGGTGACGACCACCGTGTCCACCAGGTTGCCGGCGGGGTCCTTGAAGTCGACCTTGACGGCGAAGGACTTCGTCGAGTCGTCGGTGTTCCTGGCCGTGACGGTCACGGTCGACGAACCCTCGGCGTCGGTGGTGACGTCACCGAGCTTCACCGCGTCCTTGGCGTCGACGCCGTCCTTGACCTCGTCGAGCTTCTTCTTCGCGGAGTCGGTGGCCGAGTCGACCGCGTCGGCGGCCTGTGACCCGATCGAAGCGGCGGCCGATGCCGCCTTGGACGCCGCGTCCGAAGCACTGCCGTCGCCGTTGGAGCAACCGGCCGCTCCGGCGACGACCACCAGCGAGAGCAGGGTCCCGCAGGCGGTCCGAATCGAGTTACCGCGCATGCGGCTGCCTCCTTGTTCCGTGGTGCCCGCACGGTCCGCACGGACGTCCTGGTAAGAATCTGGCGCAGGTGGGCCGGGTGCAGGGAGACGCCCTGCCGGTCGAGCTCCTCGCGGAGTTCTCCGAGGGTGTCGAGGACCGGAACGCCGAGCTGGAAGCAGGCCGTCAGGTCCAGGACGACGGCCCGTGGCGGCGGCGCGGCGGGCCCGCCGCAGGTCCAGGACGGCTGTGGCTGGTCGCGTCCGCGCTCACCGCGCAAGCCCTCCTCGTCGGCCTCGTACCGCCCTGCCGCGCAACGCCGCTGCGGCCCGGCCCGGCTCGGACCGGCCCGGGGGAGGGGGCCGCCAAGCCGGGCCGCAGCGGGGTCTCAGGCCGCGAAGACCTCGCGGAGGCGCTGCTCCTGCTCACCGGACAGGTTGGAACGGATGAGCTGGGCCTTTCCGCCGGGGAACGCGCCGCGCACCCGCTCGATCACGGCGTCGGAGGAGAGCAGGAACAGTGCGGAGGTTCCCGGCTTGACCTCGGTCTTCACACCGTCGATGAACTGGTCGTCGATGCCGACATCGGCGAGGGATCCGCCGACGGCGCCGGCGGCCGCGCCCACGGCGGCGCCGAGCAGCGGGACGAAGAAGAGGAGGCCGAAGAGCATCCCCCAGAAGGTGCCGGAGAGGGCTCCGGCTCCCGTGAGGTTGTTCAGCTGCTGGGTCTTCGGCTTCTTGCGGTCCTCGGGCCAGGTCACGACGGCGGCGTCGTGCACCTGTATCAACCGTTCCTTCTGCAGCGCGAGCAGGGACGATTCCGCCTGCTGCGCGCCCTCGGGCGTGGGGAACTTCCAGACGGTGAGGGTGGTGGATGCCACGAAACGCTCCAGATGCCGGATGGTGTCGTCTTGGCGCCCAGTACATCCCAAGAGCTGACAATTCGCCATAAATGCCCAGCCCCTGAAGGTTCGCCGGCCTGCCCGGGTGCGGAGGCGACCCTTTTGGTGGGCCTTCCGTGTCATGCCCCTGCGCCCCTCGGCGTTCCGGGATGACGAATCACCCGTTCGGCCGTACTCCGCTGTTCGGTCACCGCGTCCGCACCGAGGGTGGGAGTGCGTGGGGCGTCCTCGCCCCAGCGGACGAAGGAGCTTCACGTGGCACAGACTGCGTCTTCGAGCGGAACCCCCCGGCATTCCTCCGCGGGAGGTGGGGAAGCGCCGTCGGGCACCGGAAGTGCCTGGGCGGCGGGCGGCGCCATGTTCGCCGGCGTCATCCTCCTGGTGGACGGCGTCATCGCCGTGCTCAAGGGCATCGCCGGCATCGCGGAGAACGACGTCTACGCCCGGCTGGGCGACTACGTCTACAAGCTCGACACCTCGGCCTGGGGCTGGATCCTCCTGGTCCTCGGCATCGTCCTCGCGGTCGTGGGCTGGGGGATCCTCAAGAACGCCCCGTGGGCGCGCGCCACGGGCGTCGCCCTGGCCGGGATCAGCATCGTCATCAACTTCATGTGGCTGCCCTACTCCCCGGTCTGGGCCCTCGTGTCGATCGCTCTCGGCGTCTTCGTGATCTGGGCCCTGTGCACGACGGGCTCGGACCGCACGGCATCCTCCGCCCTCTGATCCGAAGGAGCCCGCGCCCATGGCACCCGTGGCACCCATGGAGATCCTGGGGAGGGGGTGCCGCAGGCCGGTCGTGGCCCGGGACGCGGGCCGGGGATGTGACGTTTCGCGAACGGCCGGGTCCGAACCCCACCCATGGGCGGCCAAGTCGATCGACAATCGACCTGCACCCTTCCTGCACGGTTGAGAGGAGCCCTTGATGACCACGCCGCGGGACTTGTTGATCGTCACCATGGACATGGAGCCCGGTCGTCCCGTCGAACAGGGCGACCTCTCACTCGCGCTCGCGGGGGCCGAGGCGATCGATCTCCTCGCCGCCGAGGCCATCGGGCTGGACGGGGACCGCCTCGTGCCGGGCCGCCGGCCGGCCCCGGATGACCCCCTGTTGGGCGCGGCGGCCGCGTCGCTCGTTCGGGAGGCGCCCGACGAGTCGGTCGCCGACTGGCTGTGGCGCAGAGGCCGCGGCCTGTCCGCGGCGTACCGGGCTGCGCTCGAGGCGGAAGGCCAACTCGTCCGGCAACCGCGCCGCGGGATCTCCCTGCGGGCCGGTCGGCTCGTGCCGGCCGATACTCCTGCCCGCCGCCGGGCCGGGGAGCGCTGGAAATCGAACGAACCCGTCCTCGTTCTCCTCGCCGAGGCCGTGGGCGGCCGCGATGGACGCACCGGGGACTCTCCCGACGTGGCCGACGACACCGTCGCGACGGTACTGGCCGCCGTCAACGACGCGTTGGTGGAACTGGCGTCGGTACGGCAACGCCGAGCCATCGACGAGGCGGCCTTCGACAACATCTGGCGAGGCGGCGTCTGACGCCTGAGAGCCGGCAGCCCATGCGTGGCCCATGCGCGGCCCAGGCCAGGCCCAGGTCTAGTCGGTGTCCGTGGCTGCCAGGACCGCGAGGCGGCGGCCGTCCGGGGAAAGGGCGGCGATGCCGTAGTCATTGCCGATCTCGTTGTGGAAGAACTCGGCGTCGGTCTCGAAGTGGAACCAGGTGCACTGCTCGGCGCGGAGTTCCACCTCCCCCGCGCTCGCGCTGAACGGGGCGCCGCACAGGCCCGCCAGCGAGCGCCATGCCCGCAGCCGGCCCCATGCCCCGTACCTACCGGTGCCGTAGCAGCCCCCGACCGCCGAGGTGGCGAACAGCAGGGACCAGATGTCCCCCACGGGGCGGGCGGCTATCTCGTAGCGGCCGGTGGGGCCGAGGCCGGCGACGCAGTCCATCGGCAGGGTGGGGAGCAGGGCGGGCACCCGGTCGGGGGCGATGGGCTGCTCCGGCCGGAAGACCCAGGCCTCGGCGTAGCCCCAGTTCCCTTCGACGGCGGTGAGGATGAGGTCGTGCTCGTCCACCGTCACGGAGTTCCGCAGCGGCGACGCCTCGGTCGGGCGGGGGGTCGGCGGATCCAGACGGCCGTCCGTCTCGGGCAGGCCGGTCTTCACGCTCCCGGCCGAGCCGTTCGCGGAGTGGCGCGTGAAGTCGGGTGCGGTCTCCAGCGCGCGGCGGCGGTCGGGGAGCCAGGACAGGGGGTGCATCCGCGAGCCGGGCCGCAGGGCCGGGAACTCGTCCGGGTCCACGCCGCGCAACAGCAACTCGTGGAACAGACAGGTCCGCAGCTCGCCGAGCCGGTCGCCCTCGGGGACGTCGGCGAAGACCGCCTGCGCGAGGACCGCGGCCGGCTGGTGCTGGGCGAGCACCGTCGCCATGAGCGGCAGTTCGAGTCCCGCTTCTCCGGCAGCGGCTCCCTGTTCGCCGAGGAGCTGGAGCAGCAGCTCGACGCTGTCGCGGCCGGGGGTCGTGGCGAGGAGCCGCCGGAGGTAGGAGAGGTCGCTTCCGTGGATCCGGGCGGCCCGGGCGGCGGCCGCGTAACGGGTGGTGAGCTGCGACCCCACCCCGCGCAGATGGGCGATGTCTCCGGCCATGGCGTGCTGGAGGGCCTTGTCGCGCGCGAGGTGCTCAGGCTCGCAGTTGATCGTTTCGTCGTTCGCTCTGTCGTTCGCCTCGTCGTTCACGGTGCGCCAGCCTATGGCGCCTCGTGCGGGTCTTGTCGTCCGGACCCGCGTCGCCCGAGGGGTCGGGGCGCCGCCCACGGCAGGCGCGCGAGCCCCTAGCTCGGGGACGGCGTCAGCACCACGAAGTCGGCGTTCGACGGGTCGAGGCAGACGGCCAGCCGGCCGACGCCCTCGGCGTCCTCCGGCCCCATCTGCACGCTGCCGCCGCTCTCGATGACCTTGGCTACAGCGGCGTCACAGTCCGTGACGTTGAAGACCGGGTGCCAGTACGCCCGGCCGTCGGCCAGGGCGAGGTTCTCCTGAGGGAGTTCCATCAGACCGCCGTGCATGCGCTCCGCGGGCAGCCCGGCGGGGGTGACGAGGGAGTACGTGCCTCCGCCGCCCGGCAGTTCCATGTCACTGAACCACCAGCCGAGGACACCGCCGTAGAACTCCTTCGCCGCCGCGGCATCGCTCGTGTACAGCTCCGTCCAGGACATCGAGCCCGCCTCGTCCACCAGCTCGACGCCCGTGTTCGTCCCCGGCTGCCAGACGGCGAACTGGCCCCCCAGCGGATCGCTGTACTGCGCCATCCGGCCCCATTCGTCGAGGTCCCGCGGAGGCACCCGCACCGTGCCGCCGGCGCTCTCGACGGCCCGGGTCGTGGCGTCCGCGTCGGCGACGTTGTAGTAGATCATCCAGGCCGAGCGCGCCCCCTCCTCGGTGAGCTTGCCGAGCCCGGCGACGATCTTGCCGTCCTTGCGGAACATGCCGCCTTCCATGTCCTCCCCCTCGCCCATGGACTCGTACTCCCATCCGAGGACGCCGCCGTAGAAGGCGGCGGCGGCAGGGACGTCAGGGGCGCCGAGGTCGAGCCAGCAGGGGGAGCCGGGGGCGAAGTCAGTGGTGATCATGGCGATGGCCTTTCACGGATCGAGTACGACCCCAGCCTGGCACCGGACCCCGCCACCCGCCCGTCGATCGCCCGCCCGCGGCGTACGACGGGTCAGGGCACGAGCACGATCTTTCCGCGGACCCGTCCGCTCTCGATCAACTCGTGGGCCTTGGCCGCCTCGGCCAGGGGCAGCGTCTCCTCGACGGAGGGGCGCACGCCCGCGCGGTCGATCAGGTCGGCGAAGCCGGCCAGGTCGGCAGGGCTGGGCGCGAGGAAGTACTCGACGAAGCGCACACCGCCCGCCTCCGCCTGCTCCCGGACCGCCGTCCGGTCGACCCCGACGCCCACGACGTCGATGAGGATGCCGCCGCGCCCGAGCGTGCGCAGCGACCTCGGACCGTAGTCGTTGCTGATCGTGTCGATCACGACGTCCACGTCGCGCAGGGCCGTGAAGTCGGCCGTCGTGTAGTCGATCAGTTCGTCGGCGCCGAGCTCTCGCAGGAAGGGGTGCTTGGCCGCCCGGGCCGTACCGATCACGTACGCCCCGCGCGCCTTGGCGATCTTGACGGCGAAGTGGCCCACGCCGCCGGCCGCCGCGTGCACCAGAACGCGCTGCCCGGGCCGTACCCGGGCGATGTTGACCAGGGTCTGGTAGGCGGTCAGACCGGCGATGCCGAGGGCCCCCGCGTGGACGTGGTCGAGGGTCGTGGGCTTGGCGGCGATGGAGGTCTCGGGGACGAGCACGTAGTCGGCGTGGCTGCCGTCCGGCGGGGTCGTCCAGCCGAACACCTCGTCACCGGGCCGGAATCCGGTGACGCCCGCACCGACCTCGTCCACCACTCCGCTGAACTCGTGCCCCAGGACCAGCGGCGGCTCGCCGAAGAACCGCACGTATCCCGAGCGCACCTTGCCGTCCGCCGGGTTGATGCCCGTGGCGTGGACGCGCACGAGAACCTGACCGCCTTCGGGAGCGGGCCGCTGCGCTTCCACGACTTCCAGAACTTCCGGTCCGCCAAGGGAGTACTGCTTGATCACGCGCATGTGTTCATCCTGGAATCGTCGACGTGCAGGGCACCCCGGGTGGCTTCCCGCCAAGGATCACCCGCCGGTCCGCCATGATCAACGACGGCCTGGTCAACGATCGCAGCGATCGTTGAAGGGAACTCAACGACCTGCGCACGGGCTCAGCCCCGGTGGGTGATGCCCTCGCCCGACCCGCCTTCCGGGTCGTCCCGTCGGCTGCCCGGGGACAGGACGGGATCGTCCAGCTCCACGATCCGGTAGCCGGCGCGGAGGCCCGCCGACCCGGGGGGTCTGCGCCATCGGCCCGGGGTCGCCTGCGCCGACCGGGCGCGCCGGGCTGCCGCGACCAGGGCCGCCACCGACGGGGCGTCGGCGCGCAGGCGGTTGAACCCGCGGACCGAGAGGCCGATGAGGTTCGCCGCAGCCGGCAAGGTCGCGCCCTTGCGGATCGCGTTCAGCATCAGCTGCAGGGCGGCGGGGGTGGGCGTGGGTCCCGGGTTCGCACCGTGTGCCTCGGCCAGCGCCCGCGCTGCGCGGAGCGCCCCGGCGAAGCCGGCGTCGAGGACCAGCCACTCGCGCAGGGTGCGCTCGGAGACGCCGGCCGCGGCCGCGCACCCGGGGACGGTCAGTCCCTGGGCCGCCCCGCGGAGCGCGTCCGCCATCCGGGTGATCGTCTCCTCGCGCTGGCTGGGCGGCCGGCGGAGCGCGTCGCGCAGCGCCCGGTCGAGCTCCTCCTGGAAGCCCGTCCGGGCCACCACGCGGTCGGCCCACTCGTCCTGCTTCGCCTGGTGCCGTGCTTTTTCCTGCACGGGGCCGTCCCATCCGGTCGCCGAGCGCTGCAGCCGCGGCGAACGCGGCCGATCAGGGCCGCCCGGTCAGATAGCCGCCCATCGAGGTGAAGTACTCGGACGCGGTCAGCTCCCGGCCGTCCTCGGTCCGTACGCGCGTGATGGCCAGCCCGTGGTTGCGGCCCGTGCGGGCCTCGGCGCCCGCGACGATGACCACGCCGTCGCCCTCGCGATAGAAGATGCGGCCGGGCGTACCGCCGTACCTGCCCTGCGACACGCACGCGGACAGGACTTCGAGCCGCTTGCCCCTGTGGAAGGTGAAGGCGCTGGGGTACGGCTCCGACTGCGCGCGGACCAGGCGGTCCAGTTCTTCCGCGGACCAGGTCCAGTCGATGCGGCTGTCCTCGACGGACCGCTTGTGGAAGAAGCTCGCCCGGGACCGGTCCTGCGGGGTGAACTCCGTCTGCCCCGACGCGATGAGGGCGAGCGCGCCGACCGTGACGGGTGCGATGAGGTCGACGGTCCGGTGGAAGAGGTCGGTGGCGGTGTCCCGCGGTCCGACCGGCACCGCCTCCTGCCGCACGATGTCGCCGGCGTCGAGTTCGTCGTTCATCAGGTGCGCGGTGACGCCCACTTCTGTCTCGCCGTTGATGAGGGCCCAGATCAACGGGGAGAAGCCGGCGTACTTCGGCAGCAGGGCGTCGTGCACGTTCAGCGTGCCGTGGCGCGGGAGGCCGAAGATGCGCGGGGGGATCCACGTACGCCAGTTGTTGGCGACGATGACGTCCGGATCGGCCTCCTTGAGGCGTGCGAACAGCTCGTCGTCATCGGGGCGGTTGCGGATCAGTACCGGGACGCCGTGCGCTTCGGCGAGGTCGGCGACGGAGTCGCTCCAGATCTTCTCGTAGGCGTGCTCGCTCTTGGGGTGCGTCACGACCAGCACCACGTCGTGCTCGGAGTCCAGGAGGGCTTGCAGGGTGCGATGCCCCCAGGTCTGGTAACCGAACATGACGACCCGCATGGGGTACCTCCTCGGATCAGGGGGGCTGGCAAATTCAGTTAAGCAAGGCTTGCCTAAGCGCGCAATGAGGCCTGTGCGTAAGGGAGTTGACGATCATCGCCCTGTGGGTGGGTGCCCGATTTGCCTATCGACAGCTCCGCCTGAATCAGCTTAGCCTTGCCTAAGTTCCGGGTCGTGGCTTCGTCGTGGTGCCCGATTTCCGTGCTTCCCGATGATCTACCGACGGCTACCCGCCTGCTCGGTACGGCGGCCCGCCCCCCCGCACGATGGGAGTGACATGGCACAGGCTCGTCCTGGCGAACCCCCGTTGATTCACGACCTCATTGGCATCGGCTTCGGCCCGTCCAACGTGGCCATGGCGATCGCGGTGAGCGAGCACAACTCACGCGTCGGCAGAGGGGAAGCGATCACCGCTCACTTCTTCGAGCAGCAGCCGCGCTTCGGCTGGCACCGGGGCATGCTCATCGACGACGCGACCATGCAGGTGTCCTTCCTCAAGGACCTGGTGACCCTCCGGAACCCGGCCAGCGAGTACAGCTTCCTGTGCTACCTGAAGAGCAGGGGGCGGCTGATCGACTTCATCAACCACAAGAATTTCTTCCCCCTGCGGATCGAGTTCCACGACTACCTCGAATGGTCCGCGGACAAGGTCGACGACATGGTCTCCTACGGCCACGAGGTCGTCGGCGTCACGCCCGTCGTGCGCGACGGAGTCGTGGAGCACCTCGACGTCACGGTCCGGTCGGGGGAGGGGCTCGCGCTGCACCGGGCCCGCAACCTCGTCATCGGCACCGGCCTGCGTCCCCTGATGCCGGACGGCGTGGAGCGCAGCGACCGCCTCTGGCACACCTCCGATCTGCTGACCAAGGTCGACGGCCTGGAGGGAGAGGGAGCCGCCCCCTCGCGGTTCATCGTCGTGGGCGCCGGGCAGAGTGCCGCCGAGAACGTCGCCTACCTGCACCGCCGCTTCCCCGAGGCCGAGGTCTGCGCCGTCTTCTCCCGGTACGGGTACAGCCCCGCCGACGACAGCAGCTTCGCCAACCGGATCTTCGACCCGGCGGCGGTGGGCGAGTACTTCGATGCGCCCGAGGACGTCAAGCGCAGGCTGATGGACTACCACGGGAACACCAACTACTCCGTGGTGGACATCGACCTGATCGACGACCTGTACCGGCAGATGTACCAGGGGAAGGTCCTCGGCACCGAGCGCCTGCGCTTCATCAACGTCTCCCGGCTGACCGACGTCAGGGAGACGCCGGCCAGGGTCCACACCACCGTGCAGTCGCTCGTCACCGGAGAGGAAGCGTCCCTGGACGCGGACGTCGTGGTCTTCGCCACCGGCTACCGCCCCGCCGACCCGCTCGGCCTCCTCGGCGAGGTCGCCGATCGCTGCCTCTGCGACGACGAGGGCCGCGTCCGCGTCGAGCGCGACTACCGCGTCGCGACCGACCCCGAACTGCGCTGCGGAATCTACGTACAGGGCGGTACGGAGCACACGCACGGCATCACGTCGTCGCTCCTGTCCAACATCGCCATCAGGGTCGGCGAGATCCTCGACTCGCTCCTCGACCGGGGTCTCAAGTCCGATTCCGACGAGGTCAGAACGGTCGCCGACGGCACGGGCAGCGCGGCCCGCTAGCCGCTCGGTGGCGTGTTCCGCCGATCATGCTTCCCGCGGGGGATCGAAGGGTAACGTACAGCGACATGGGCACGATTGCAGTCGAGCGCCCCCTGCTCAAGAGCACAACAGGGCTCCACCGCCGACGAGTTGTGGGGCTGGGGGCACTCGGGTTGATCCTCCTGACCGCAGTGGTGGTGTCGTTGGCCGTGGGTGCGCGCGCGCTCACTCCGGGGGAGGTGTGGCACGGGTTGCTGGCCGCGCCGGAGCCCGACCGGCGGCTCACCGAGATCAGACTCATCGTGCGGACGGTGCGGGTGCCCCGGACGGTGCTCGCGATCGTGGCGGGCATCGCCCTGGGGGTCGGCGGGGCGCTGATCCAGGGGTACACGCGCAACCCGATCGCCGACACGGGCCTGCTCGGGGTGAACGCGGGCGCCTCCTTCGCCGTGGTGACGGTGATCGCCCTGTTCGGGTTCGCCGACCCGCTCCAGTACGTCTGGTTCGCCTTCCTGGGGGCGGCGGTCGCCGGTGTCGTCGTGTTCGGGCTGGCGAGCATCGGCAGGGGGGCGGGCAACCCGTTGACGCTCGCCCTGGCCGGGCAGGGGGTCACGGTGTTCCTCGCGGCCATGACCACCGCGGTCTCGCTGACCGACAAGGCGGCGCTGAACGCGCTGCGCTTCTGGCACGCGGGCTCCGTGGCCGGCGTCGGCTTCGACGTCATCTGGCCGGTGACCGCGTTCATCGCGGTCGGGCTGGTACTGGCCCTGACCACGCTGCCCGCCATCAACCTGCTCAACCTGGGCGACGACGTGGCGCGCGGCCTGGGGGTGAACATCGCGCTGAGCCGGACCGTCGGCATCATCGCCATCACCCTGCTGGCGGGAGCGGCGACGGCGGCGTGCGGTCCGATCGCGTTCCTCGGCCTCATGGTGGCCCACGTGGCCCGCTACCTGACCGGGCCGGACTACCGCTGGCTGGTGCCGTACGCGGGTCTGCTCGGCGCGGTGGTCCTCCTGGTCTGCGATGTCGCGGGGCGCTTGCCGGTGCGGCCGGGGGAGTTGGACGCGGGTGTCGTCGTGGCCCTCCTCGGTGCGCCGTTCTTCGCCGTCCTGGTCTGGCGCGGAAAGTTCAGGACCGCGTGAACGGGGCCGATGTGAAGCCGGTGGTGGCGCCGGGCGTGCGGCTCGGCCGGGTGTCGTTCGTCTGGCGGCCGTGGATCGTGTGCGTCACGGTGCTGTTGGCGGCGGCCACGTTCCTCGTGTTCTGCCTGTCCATCGGCGTCGGGGACTTCCCCATCGGTCTGCCCCAGGTGATCGCCACGATCCTCGGCCGGGGCGAGCAGGTCGACGAGTTCGTCGTCATGGACCTCAGGATGCCGCGCGCCCTGGCCGGATGCGTCGTGGGCATGGCGCTGGGGGTGTCCGGGGCGATCACCCAGTCCATCGCGCGCAATCCGCTGGCCAGTCCGGACATCCTGGGGATCACCGGGGGAGCCGGCGTGGTCGCGGTGTTCCTGGTGACGGTGTCGGGCGGGACCGCCGCGGCGGTCGTCAACTCCGTGGGCCTGTCCGGGGCGGCGCTCGCGGGCGGTCTCGGCACGGGTCTCCTCGTGTACTTCCTGGCGTGGCGGCGCGGGATCGACGGCTTCCGGCTCATCCTCATCGGGATCTCGGTGAGCGCCGTGATGCAGGCCGTCACGACCTGGCTGCTGGTGCAGGCCGACATCAGGGACGTGGCCCGGGCCCAGGCCTGGCTGATCGGCTCGCTGGACAACCGGTCGTGGGACGACGTCCGGGTGGCGGCCTGGTGCACGCTCGTCCTGATGGCCGTCGTGGTGTGCGTCGCGTTCCAGTTCAAACCGCTGCACCTCGGCGACGACGTGGCCGCGGGCCTCGGCGTCCGGTACACGAGGGTCCGGGCGGTGCTGCTCCTGTGCGCCGTGCTGCTGGCCGGCGCGGCGGTGAGCGCGGCGGGCCCGGTCCCGTTCGTCGCGCTGGTGGCGCCGCAGGTGGCGATGCGTCTGGCCAGGTGCCCGACACCGCCGATGGTGGCATCCGGGATGGTGGGAGCCCTGCTGTTGATCGGCGCGGACCTGGTCGCGCGCACGGCGCTGCCGATCACGCTCCCGGTCGGCGTCGTCACCGCCGCGATCGGAGGGCCCTTCCTCGTCCATCTGCTGGTGCGGGCCAATCTCCGCTAGCCGGTACACGTACACGCACGTACACACGCACGTCCAGGTCAGGGGGACCCATGGCGGTTGGGCACATCACCGGGATCGAGGCCGGGGGCGACGACGCCTCGCGGCTGGCGGCCAGGGGCGTCTCGGTCGGGTACGGCGGCCGGATCGTCATCGACGACCTCCACGTGGCGATCCCGCCCGGGGTGGTCACCACGATCATCGGCTCCAACGGCTGCGGGAAGTCGACCCTGCTGCGGACCCTGTCGCGGCTGCTCAAGCCGGTCAAGGGGACGGTCGTACTGGACGGCGAGGACATCGCCCGGCTCCGGACCAGGGACGTGGCGAAGAAGCTCGGCCTGTTGCCGCAGGCGCCGGTGGCGCCCGAGGGTCTGACGGTGGCCGACCTCGTCGCAAGGGGCCGCCATCCGCACCAGAGCTGGCTGCGCCAGTGGTCGTCGGACGATGCCGCCGTCGTGGAGCGGGCGCTGGCCATGACCGGGGTGTCCGACCTTGCCGACCGTCCGGTCGACGCGCTGTCCGGTGGGCAGCGCCAGCGCGTGTGGATCTCGATGACGCTGGCCCAGGGCACGGATCTGCTGCTGCTCGACGAGCCGACCACCTACCTGGATCTGGCGCACGCGATCGACGTGCTCGACCTGGTGGACGACCTGCACGAGTCCGGGTGCACGGTGGTCATGGTGCTGCACGACCTCAACCTGGCCACGCGGTACAGCGACAACCTCATCGTGCTGAAGGCGGGAGCGATCCTGGCGCAGGGGCACCCCCGGGACGTGATCACGGCCGAGTTGCTGGGCGAGGCGTTCGGGCTGCGGGCCAAGGTGATCGACGATCCGGTGGGCGACCGGCCGCTCATCGTGCCGATAGGCCGAACCCACGTCCGGCTCGGCTAGCGGCCTCGGCGGCGGGGTCACCGTGGACAAAGATACGGGTCAAGTAAGGCTAGGCTAGCCTCAGTTGGGCGCGGTAGGGTTTGGCTGCCCTCGGGTGGGGTGCAATGGATGGCACGAAAGCAAGGGATTGCGGATGCTGCTGCTCCATCGAACGACTCCTGTGAACTCCTGGCGGCGGACCGCGGCGGCACTGTCCACCGCGACCCTCGCCGTCGGCCTCCTCGCCGGATGCGGTTCCGACGAGAAGGAACCGACCGACAAGAAGGGCAACGAGACCCCGGCCGCCGCCGGCGCCTTCCCGGTCACCGTGGACCACGCCTTCGGATCCACGAAGGTCGCCAAGGCCCCGCAGCGGGTCGTCTCCGTCGGTTACACCGACGATCAGGCCATCCTGGCGTTCGGCATCAAACCGGTGGGCATGGTCGACCAGTACCCGAACCCGCCGGGAACGAGCCCCGACATCAACACCCAGTGGCCCTGGGTGAAAGACAAGTGGGGTGACACCCGTCCCGAGGTCGTCATGAACAACGGCGACGCCGGTCCGAACTACGAGAAGATCGCCGCCCTGCGGCCGGACCTGATCATCGCGGTCTACTCCGAGATCGACCAGGCCGCCTACGACAAGCTCTCCAAGATCGCTCCGACGGTGGGCCGGACCAAGGCCGAGAAGGAGCCGTTCAGCGCTCCGTGGCAGGACAACGCGATCCACATCGCCAAGGCCCTGGGCCAGGAGGCCAAGGGGACCGAGCTGGTCAACGGCATCCAGGCCAAGCTCGACGCGGCCAAGAAGGCGCACCCCGAGTTCGCGAACCAGACCGCCGTCGCCCTGTCCTGGTACAAGGACTCCGCGGCCCCGTTCACCTCCACCGACGTCCGCGGCCGACTGGTGACGGGCACCGGCTTCACGTACCAGACCGAGATCGACAAGATCGCGGACGGTAAGTTCTACACCACGCTCTCCCCCGAGCGCATGGACCTGATCGACGTCGACCGGATCTTCGTCATCAACGACAAGGCGGACACGGAAGCGTTGAAGAAGTTCGAACTGTTCACCAACCTCTCCGCGGTCAAGAACGGCAAGGTGTCCTACCTCCTGGACAGCGAGGGCCCGGCGGTCGGCGCGGCCATGTCCCAGGGCACCCTGCTGTCCCTGCCGTACGCGATCGACGAACTCGTCAAGTCGGTCGGCTGAGTGTGAGCACCACCGACACGCGGGTCGCCCCGTCCACCCTGCGCACGACGACCGGGCGCGAGGCCGCCCGCTGGGTGCGGGCGCACTGCCGCGAAGTGCCGTGGCTGACGTCGGCCACCGTGTTCACCACGGTGGCCGGGGCGGCCCTCCAGGTACTCCCGCTGCTGCTGCTCGGCCGGGTCGTCGACGGCGTGGTCGCGGGCGGACCGCGTTCGGTGCTGGTCACGACGGGCGTGTTGATGGTGGCCGCCGCGCTCCTCGGCGCGGCGGCCACCGCCCTGTCGGCCTACCTGGTCGGGCGGCTCGGCGCCGATCTGCTCGCGCGCTTGCGCGAAGGCGCCGTACGCGCGGTGCTGGGGATGCCGAGCGAGCGGATCGAACAGGTCGGCCGGGGCGATGTGCTGTCCCGGGTCGGTGACGACGTGGCCGTGCTGTCCCGGGGCATCCGCACGGCCGTCCCCACCGTGTTCTCGGCGGGCGTGCTGGTGTTCATCGCCACCCTCGGCATGTTCGGTCTGGACTGGCGGCTCGGCCTGGCGGGCGCCTGTGCGCTGCCCGCCTACGCGCTGGCCCTGCGCTGGTACCTCCCCCGGTCCGCCCCGCTCTACCGCGAGCAGCGCGCCGTCCAGGCCGACCGCGCGCAGGCGCTGATCAGCGGACTGAACGGGATCGACACGGTCCGGGCGTACCGCCTGGAGGGAGCCGTCCGTGACAAGGTCACCAGCGAGTCGTGGCGCGTGCGCGAACTCGGCATCGAGGTGTTCCGGCTCTTCGGCCGGTTCGTCGGCAGGGAGAACCGGGCCGAGTTCATCGGACTGGTCCTGATCATCGTCGTGGGGTACGCGCTGCTGGAGGCCGATGCGGCCAGCCTGGGCGAGGTGTCGGCGGCCCCGTTGCTCTTCCACCGGCTGTTCACCCCGCTGGGCTCCATCATGTTCACCTTCGACGAGGCGCAGAAGTCGGGCGCGAGCCTGACCCGGCTGGTCGGGGTGCTGGGGGAGGCCGCGGACGACCGGCTGGTGGGCGCCCCGGGCGTCGCCCCGGCGGTGGAGGTGCCGGAGACCGGCATCCGGTACGCGGTGACGGTGGAGGGGCTGACGTTCCGGTATCCCGACAGCGAGGAGCCGGTGCTGCGGGACGTAGACCTGGCGATCCCGGCCGGTGGTTCGCTCGCCCTGGTGGGGGCGACGGGCGCGGGCAAGTCGACCCTGGCCGCGCTGATCGCCGGGATCGGGACCCCGGGGGCCGGCTCGGTGCGCATCGGCTCCACCGACCTCGCCGGTCTGGACGAGGCCGGGGCGCGGGCCCTGGTGAGCATCCTGACGCAGGAGACGCACGTGTTCTCCGGCCCGCTCGCCGACGACCTGCGGCTGGCCGCACCGCAGGCCACCGACGCCGAGCTGACGGACGCCCTGCGCACGGTCGGCGCCGACGGCTGGGTCGAGGCCCTGCCCGACGGGCTGAACACGCTGGTCGGCGAGGGGGGCGAACGCCTGGACGTCACCAAGGTCGCCCAGATCGCCCTGGCCCGGCTGGTGCTGGCCCGGTCGCCGGTGGTGGTCCTCGACGAGTCGACGGCGGAGGCGGGCAGCGAGGGCGCGGCCGAACTGGAGCGGGCCGTACTGGCCGCGTGTGCCGGCCGGACCACGCTGTTCGTGGCACACCGGCTGACACAGGCGATGGCGGCGGACCGGATCGCCGTGCTGGACGCGGGACGCGTGGTCGAACAGGGCACGCACGAGGAGCTGGTGGCTCTGGGCGGCCGGTACGCACGACTGTGGCAGGCCTGGCGCGAGGGTAGCTAGCCCACCCTGATCCGGGTTGGGCAACTTGTAGGTCTGGAAGGGGCGTTGAGACTTCGATGACGGAATCGACCACTCGTCTCGTGCGGCTTTCTCCCACGCGCCTGGCCGGCGTGCGCCGCCGGGCCGGCGACTACTCCGACAGAACCATCGCCGAAGCCTGCTCCATCGGGCTCGCGTACTGGGCGACGGGCCGCGGCCCCGAGGGTTTGGAGCTCACCTCCGGCACCCGGTTCACCGATGTCCTCGGCTGGGCCGACAAGGGCGGGGCCGGGCCCACAGGGTGGGAGGTCGGCGCGGACGGTCGGAGCATCGCCGTCCCGGAGGACGTCGTACCGGCCGACGCGCAGCGCGCCCTCGACGACCTGGCCGACTTCCCGGACCGGCCGCTGGGCAGCATCGGCCCGGCCGACGTGGCGGCGCGCCTCGAAACCCTGGCCGAGTGGAACGACACCCGGGCGGACCGGGAGCGCCCGACCATCGTGGAGATGTTCCGCGAGCAGGCGCGGACCAGGCCGGACGCCGTCGCCATCGTCGACCGGCACCGCTCATTGACGTACCGTCAAGCCGCTGAAATGTCCAGTCAGTTGGCCCATCACCTGATCGAGCGCGGCATCGGGGCCGAACAGGTCGTCGGCATCTCGCTGGACCGCTCGGCCGACATGGTGATCGGGCTGCTCGGCGTCCTCCAGACGGGCGCGGCCTTCGTACCGCTCGACCCGCACTGGCCGGCCGCACGCCGGGCCGTCGTCATCGACGACGCCGGCGTCGTACTCCAGCTGGGCGCCCCCGGCGCCTCCGGCGATCCCGGCGGGCGCGACCGGGCCGAACCGGAAGCCGTCGCCGTCGACCTCGCCGACTGGCGGTACGGCTCCTACCCCGGCGAGGGGACCGGGATCACCGTCCCCGGCGACGCCCTCGCCTACGTCATCTTCACGTCCGGCTCGACCGGCCGGCCCAAGGGCGCGATGATCCGGCACGAAGCGATCAGCGAACGCCTGCTGTGGCAGGTCGACGAGATCCTGCACTTCGGCCACGACGACGCGTCGCTGTTCAAGGCCCCGCTCTCCTTCGACATCTCCATCAACGAGATCTTCCTGCCGCTGGTGTCCGGCGGCAGGCTGGTGGTGCTGAGGCCCGGCGGCGAACGCGACCCGCACCACCTGCTGAGCGTGATCGCCGCCCAGCGCGTCACGTTCACCTACCTGGTGTCGTCCATGCTCGACGTACTGCTGGAGATCGAGGGCGACTCCGGGAGGCTGGACAGCCTGCGGCACGTGTGGTGCGGCGGCGAGGTGCTCACCCCGGAGCTGTACGAGCGGTTCCGCGCACGGTTCGACATACCCATGTACCACGGCTACGGACCGGCCGAGACGACGATCGGCGTCTCGCACGTCATCTACCGGGGCGCGGCGGAACGCCTGTCCACCTCGATCGGCAAGGCCAACCCCAACACCCAGCTGTACGTCCTGGACGGCGAACTGCGCCCGGTCCCGGTCGGAGTCGGCGGCGAGCTCTACGTCGGCGGCTTCCTCCTGGGCCGCGGATACGCGGGCGCGCCCGGCCTGACGGCCTCCCGGTTCGTCGCCAACCCCTTCGCCGCGGACGGGTCACGGCTGTACCGCACCGGTGACCTCGCGCGGTTCGCCCCCGACGGGTCCCTGGACTTCCTCGGCCGGACCGACAACCAGATCAAGATCCGCGGGATGCGGCTGGAGATCGAGGACGTCGAGGTCGGCCTCGCCGAGCACCCCGACGTACGGCACACCTGCGTCGTCGCGCGGAAGAACCCCGCCGGCGGCACCTACCTGGTCGGCTACGTCATCCCGGCCTCCGGCAGCGAGCACCTGCGGGCGGACGAGGTCAAGGCGTGGGCCGCCGCGCACCTGGTGGAGTACATGGTGCCCGCCCACATCGTCGTGATGAAGGAGTTCCCGCTCACCGACAACGGCAAGCTCGACCGCGGCGCGCTGCCGGAGCCCGAGACCGGCACGGGCCCGCTCGCCCCGCCCGCCACCGAGAACGAACGCCTGGTGTGCGCGGCGGTCGCATCGGTACTGCGCCTGGACGCGGTCGGCGTCGACCAGGACTTTTTCCAGCTCGGCGGGGACAGCATCCTGGCCATCTCGCTGCTGAGCGCGTTGCGTGACGCGGGCCTCCACGTCACCGCCCGGCAGATCTTCACCCACACCGTCGTGGCGGCGCTCGCGGCGGTCGCCGATCGCGAAGGCACAGCCCTCGTGGACCACGACGACGTCCCGACCGGCCGTGTCGTGGGATCCCCGATCGTCCAGTGGCTCGGCGAGACCACGGACGCGATCGACGGCTTCGTGCAGTCGGTGGTGCTCAACACCCCGGCGGACCTGACCGCCGACGCCCTCGACGAGATCCTCGCCACCGTGCTCGGACGCCACCACATGCTGCGCGCCAGGCTGGTGCGCGGCGACCGCTGGAGCTTCGAGATCCCGGAAGCGGGCCCGGAAGCCGGCCGGGTCGCCGCAGTCAGGCAGGAGAGCGACCTGCCGCTCGACGCGTGCGTCGCGCTCGCCACCGACGGGCTGGACCCCGACGGCGGGGTGATGGTGCGTGGCGTGTGGCGCCGCGCCGCGCGGCAACTGGTCCTGGTCGCCCACCACGTGGTGATCGACGGCGTGTCCTGGCGGATCCTGCAGGAGGACCTCGCGACGGCGTGGCGGCGGTACACCTCGGGCGAGCCGGCCGAACTGCCCCCGGTGGGAACCTCGTTCCGGCGCTGGACGCAATTACTGGAGGGCGCCGCGTTCGACGCGGACCTCGCCCACTTCCGGCGCCCCCTGCCCGGGATCGACGAGCCCCTGGGGCGGCGCGCGCTGTCCGCGGCCGACACCGTCGCGCGGGAGCGCGCGATGACCGTCACCGTCGGGCCCGAGGCCACGGCCGCGCTGCTGGGCGAGGTTCCCGCGAGGTTCCACGCGGGCGTCAACGACGTCCTGCTGACCGCGCTCGCCGTCACCCTCGCCCGATGGCGGCGCGACCGCGGGCAGGACCAGACGTTCGCGCACATCGAACTGGAGGGCCACGGCCGCGAAGGACGGTTCGTCGCGGACTCCGCAGGCTTCGAGCCCGAACTCTCGCGGACCGTGGGCTGGTTCACCACCCTGTTCCCGGTGACCCTGGACCCCGCCGCGGCCTCGGACCCCACCGCTCCCGGCTATCTGGCCGCAGCCCTCAAGGCGGTGAAGGAGGACCTGGCCCGGGTGCCGTGCAACGGCCTCCCCTACGGCGTCCTGCGGTACCTGAGTGGCGCCCGGTTCGACACCTCCGCACCCCAGGTGCTCTTCAACTACCTGGGCCGCTTCGACGCGGGAGCGTCCGGCGACTGGGAACTGGCCGACACCACCGGCCAGTTGGGGGAGCGGCGCGACCCGAGGATGCGCCTGCCGCGCGCCCTGGAGTTCAACGCGATCACCGAACCCGCCCCGTCGACCGGCGCGTACCAGCTGGTCACCACCCTCTCCTGGCCCGAGGGGATGTTCACCGACGAGGACATCGAGACCATCGGCGGGTACTTCCGGGAGGCCTTGGCCGGACTGGCCGCACTGGCCGCGCTCGACCACGGCGGCCACTCTCCCAGCGACTTCGCACCGGTGGCGCTCACGCAGACCGACGTCGACGACCTGGACGGCCCGGCGCTGCGGGACGTCCTGCCCCTGACCCCGCTCCAGGAAGGGCTGTACTTCCACTCGGTCTTCGACGACGACTCCGCGGGCAGCTACGTCGAGCAGCAGCTGCTGACCCTGGACGGAGAGGTCGACACCGCCCGGCTCGCCGCGGCGGCCACCCGGGTGCTCACCCTGTTCCCGAACCTGGCCGCGCGGTTCACGGCCCTCGCCGACGGCCGTGTGGTCTGCGTGCTGGAAAGCGGCACGGAGGTCCCGTTCACCACGCTGGACCGCCCGGGCATCACCGACGAAGAGATCCGCGAACTCGCCGAGCGGGACCGTCGCGCCGGATTCGACCTGGCCACCGGACCGCTGATGCGGTACACGCTCATCCGCGCCGGCTCCGGCCACAGCGTCCTGGTGCAGACCGTGCACCACATCATCGCCGACGGCTGGTCGGTCCCGCCGATGCTCCGCGCGCTGCTGGCCGAGTACCACGCCCCGGGGACCGGACACCCGCTCGGCGGCTTCACCGACTACGTCCGCGGGCTCGCCGAACGCGACGAGGGCGAGAGCGACCGCGTGTGGCGCGAAGAGCTCGCCGGTCTCCCCGGCCCTTCGCTCGTCGCCGAGGGGCACACGCCGTCCGACCGGTTCTCCGACACCGCCGTGGAGCCGGAGTGCGACATCGACGGGGCCGCCCGGTCGGCCGGTGTACCGCTGAGCGCGGCCGTGCACAGCGCCTGGGCAGTGACCCTGGGCGGCATCCTCCACGGCAGGGACGTGGTGTTCGGCTCCACGGTGTCCGGACGCGACGCGGACGTGCCCGGCATCGCGGACATGGTGGGCCTGTTCATCAACACGATCCCCGTGCGCGCCCGGTGGACCGCGACCACCACGGCGCGCGATCTGCTGGCCTCGGTACGGGACCACCAGAGCGCGGTGCTGGCGCACCAGCACGTCTCGCTGGCCAGGATCGGCCGCCAGGCCGGAGCGGGCCCCCTGTTCGACACCCTGGTGGTCTTCGACGTCGCGACCGATGTGGACGCCCTGCGGGGGCCCGACGACACGCTGGTCATCACCGACATCGTGAACGAGGGCGCCCCGCACTATCCGCTGACGCTGGTCGTGGAGCGCACGCCCGACGGTCGCCCCCGCTTCAACCTGATCTACGACGGCGCCCTGCTGAGGGAGGCGACCGCCCGGGAGATCGCGCGCACGTTCACCCGCACCCTCGCAGGCCTGCTCGACCGCCCCGACGCCCTGGTCGACGACGTGGCCCTCGACGACACCCGGCGCCCGGCACGGATCACCCCGATGACCCTGGGCGCCCTGTTCGACGCCGCCGCGGACCGCGACCCGGCCGCCACCGCCGTCACCCAGTGCGCGCTCGACGGCCGCACCCGATCGCTCACCTACGGCCAACTGGCCGATGACAAGGACCAGTTGGCCGGGACTCTGCGCGCGGCCGGCGTCGGGCCGGGCGAACGGGTCGCCGTCGCCGTCCCGCGCTCCCTCGAACAGGTCGTCGCCCTGGTCGCGATCGTCACCGCGGGCGGCGCGTACGTACCGCTGGACCTGGCCTACCCGGACGAGCGGCTGGAGTACGTCCTCGCCGACGCCGCTCCGCAGGCCGTGCTCGTCGACCGCGACCAACGGGACCGTTTCACACGGCTGCTGGACCGGGCGGGGGTGCCGGCCCGCGTGCTCGTCCAGGGTGACGAGCCGGAGCGGGACGCCGGGGATGCCTGGGACGCCGGGGATGCCCAGCAGGTCCGGGGGACCGACCTGCCGGAGGTGACCTGGCACGATCCCGCCTACGTGATCTACACGTCCGGCTCGACCGGCCGGCCCAAGGGCGTCGTCGTCCCGCACTCCGCCGTGGTGACGCTGCTCGCGAACACCTGGGCCGACATGGACTTCGGCCCGCAGGACGTGTGGGTCCAGTTCCACTCGTACGCCTTCGACTTCGCGGTCTGGGAGCTGTGGGGCGCGCTGGCGCACGGCAGTGAACTGCTGGTGCCGGAGTACGGACTGACCCGCTCCCCGGTCGACTTCCACCGGCTGGTGCGCGAGCGCGGAGTGACCGTGCTCAACCAAACCCCCTCCGCCTTCTACCAGTTCATCGAGGCCGATCGGGAGAGCGGCCGGCCGCTGCCCGCACTGCGCCGGATCGTCCTCGGCGGCGAAGCACTGGATCTCGGGCGGCTGCGCGCCTGGGTGGAACGGCACGGCGCCGCCTCGCCCGAACTGGTCAACATGTACGGCATCACCGAGACGACCGTCCACGTCACCCACCGGGTCCTGACCGACGAGGACTTCGGCCCGGGCGAGGACGTCAGTCCGATCGGCGGCCCCCTTCCCGGACTGGTCACCCACCTGCTCGACGACCGGCTGCGCCCCGTGCCGCCCGGTCGGGTGGGCGCCATCTACGTGGCCGGCGACCAGGTGTCGCTCGGCTACCTGGGGCGGTCGGCGCTCACCGCCTGCCGGTTCGTGGCGGACCCGTTCGCGGGCGACGGCTCCCGCATGTACCACACGGGCGACCTCGCCCGCCCTACGCTCGACGGCGAACTGGAGTTCACCGGCCGCGCCGACGACCAGGTACAGCTCAAGGGCTTCCGGATCGAGCTCGGCGAGGTCGAGTCCGCGCTCAGGGAACTCGACGGCGTGGTCGACGCGGCCGTCACCGTGGCCGACAGCGGCGACCATCTGGTCGCCCACGTCGTGGGCCGGATCCCCGAGGACCCCACCGCCTTCACCGCCCTCCTGTCCGCCAAGCTGCCCGCGCACATGGTGCCCGGCCGGGTCCTGCCGCTCGACGCCCTGCCACTGACGGTCAACGGGAAATTGGACCGGAAGGCCCTGACCGACCGGGCCGCACGCGAGGACACACCGACACCCGCACCCACACCCACTTCCGCGCCCGCGCCGGACTCCGTACTCGCCGCGGTCCCCGCACTCGTCGACATCTTCACCGAGACGCTCCCCGGCACCGCCTTCGACGGCGACAGCGACTTCTTCGGCGCCGGCGGCGACAGCATCCTCGCCATCACCGTGGTCAACCGGGCCAGGACCCTCGGCCTCGCGATCACGCCCCGGGACGTGTTCCTGCTCAGGACACCCCGCGCGCTCGCCGCACACCTGGCGACGCGCACTCCGCAGGCGCCTGCGGACGCACCAGCCCCCCGCGAGGACGGCCCGCTGGCACCGACACCGATCGTCCTGCGCCAGCGCGAACTGGGCGGAACCCTCGCCCGGTTCGCCCAGGCCAGGTCGCTCACGGCGGCCGAAGGCACCGGCTTCGCCGAGGTCCGGTGCGCCGCGAACGCCGTCGTGGCCGCACACCCGGCCCTCCGGTTGCGGCTGCGCGTCGAGCACGGGGTGTGGGCCCTGCGCACCGAACCCGCCCGCGAGGTCACCGTCGTCCGGACGGACGCCACCGACCCGACGGACGCGGCGAACGAAGCCGCCGGACGACTCGACCCCGAAGCCGGCGAGGTCATCGCGTTCACCTGGCTGGAGCCGAGCCGGACCCTCGTGGTCACCGCGCACCACCTCGCCGTCGACGCGGTGTCCTGGTTGGTCCTGCTGGACGATCTGGCGGCCGCCCTGCGCGGGACGGCCCTCGCACCGCCGACCACCTCCTACGCCGAGTACGCCGAAGCACTGGCGTACCGGGCGGCCCAGGCGATCGACGACCTCGGGCAGTGGGTCACCACCCTCCAGGCGCCCCCGCTGCTGCCCGCCGTCCACGCGCTCCGCGAGACCACCGTCGTGCTCCCGCCCGAGGCGAGCGACCTCGTGACGCGCACCGCGCCCGCGGCGCTCGGCGTCGGACTCACCGAGCTGCTGTGCGGCGCGCTGCGTACGGCGCTGACACACGTCCAGGCCGCGCCCACCGATCTCGCGATCGATCTGGAACGCCACGGCCGGGTGCCGGCGCTGCCGCACCACGACTACACCCGCACGGTCGGCTGGTTCACCTCCATCGCGCCCGTACGGCTCACGGCCCACACCGATCCCCTCGCAGCGGCGCGCGAGGCCGCCGACCGCCGGCCGGACGAGGGCGCGCACGTGGCGTACGGCCTGCTCAGGTACCTCAACCCGCAGACGGCGCCGCTGCTGGACGCCCGCCCGCAGGTGCTGTTCAACTACCTCGGCCGGGGCGCAGAGTCGCAGGCGCTCCACATCACCGGCGGCGATCAGGGCAGCCCGTACGCCGTCGAGGTCAACGCCTGGACCGACGCGGCCACCGGCAGCCTGCACGCGGCCTTCACCCTCGCCGAGGGCGTCCCCGACACGATCACCGGGCACTGGCTGGCCGCCCTGGCCCAGCTCGCGGAGGCCGCGACCACGGCCGAGCGCACGGCGCCGGTCACCCCGCTCCAGCGGGGCCTGTACTTCCAGGCCCAGCTGGCCGGCCCGGCCGGCCACTACGTCGCGCAGAGCTGGTTCGCCTTCGACCGGCGGCTGGACACCGACGCGCTCGCCGAGGCGATGGCCTGGGTGATGGCACGGCACCCGGCCGTGGGCGCGGGCTTCACCACCGACGCCGACGGGAAGGCGGTACAGGTCCTCGCGGCGGGCCGTACGGTCGACGTCCGCACCCTCACCCTCGCGACGGACGCGGAAATCGACGCCCTGCTCGCCCGGGACCGTGACACGGGATTCGACCCGGACGAGCCGCCGCTGATCCGGCTGACGGTCGTCCGGCTGCCCGGTGACCGCCACGGGCTGCTGCTGAGCTACCACCTGCTGCTGTGGGACGGCTGGTCCCGCGAGATCGTGCTGCGGGACTTCTTCGACGCCTACGAGGCCGCGGTCGCGGGCGAGTTGACGCCTCCGGCCCCGGCCACGCCGAGCTTCGAGGACCACGCACGGGCGCTCGACGCCAAGGACTCCGCCGCAGCGGAACGCTTCTGGGCCGGGCACCTGACCGGCCTCCCCGGCCCGACGCTGCTCGCCGGAGCGGCCCCGGCCCTGGTCGACGACCTGCCGCGGACGCTCGTACACGCGCTCTCCGCCGAACGGTCGCAGCGGTTGCGGGAGACGGCCAAGGCGCACGGCGTCACCCTGAACACGGTGCTGACCGGCGGGTTCGGGCTCCTGCTGGGTGCCCGCACGGGCCGCGGCGACGCCGTATTCGGCGTGACCGTCTCCGGCCGTGAGGGCGAAGGCCTGTCCGGCATCGTCGGCGTGCTCCTCAACACCGTGCCGATGTGGACGCGGGCCCGGCCGGGGGACACGGTCCGGGAGTACCTGTCCGGCGTGCAGGCGGCCAGGGTCGAGGTGATGGAGCACGAGCACCTCGGGCTCGGCGAGATCCAGCGGGCCAGTGGCCACGACACCCTGTTCGACAACCTCTTCGTGCTCCAGAACTTCCTGGACATGGACGCGTTCGCCGAGATGAACGCCCGGCACGGCATCACCGCGGTGCGCGCCGACGACTCCACGCACTACCCGTTCACCTGGGTCGTCACCCCGGGCGAGCGGCTCACGGTCAAGCTGGAGTACCGCGACCACGACACGGATGCGGCCCGCAGGCTCCTCGACGACTACCTGCGCGTGCTCGACGACCTGGCCCGGTCCACCGGCCCGGTGGGCGCCCTGCGGGGCCCGGGCCCGGGGCCGGAGCCCGAGCCCGTCGACCGTACGGACATCGGCACGGACACCGTCGTCGACCGCTTCGACCGGGCGGCCGACCGCGACCCGGGGCGGGTCGCGCTCGTCGCCCACGGCCGGACCATGACCTTCGGCGCGCTCCGGGACCGCAGCCGCGCGGTGGCCGGTGTGCTCGCGGGACGCGGCATCGGCCCCGAGAAGACCGTGGCCCTCGCGATCCCGCGCTCCCTCGACTCGATCGTCGCGCTGTTCGCCGTACTGCGCACGGGCGCCGCGTACGTACCGCTGGAACTGGACCACCCGGACGAGCGGATCGCCGCGATCGTCGCCGACGCCCGCCCGGACGTGATCCTCACGGTGAGCGCCGTATCGCCCCGGCTGACCGGCGACCTGCTCGAACTGGACCGGCCGCTCCCCGCGGCCGAGCCGTTCGCATCGTTCGCCCCCGACGACCCGGACCGGCTGCGGCACCCCGCGTACACGATCTACACCTCCGGATCGACCGGGAAGCCGAAGGGCGTGGTGACCGAGTACGCCGGGCTCACCAACATGCTGATCAACCACCAGCGCCGGATCTTCGAGCCGGTGCTGGCGGAACACGGCCACCGGGTCTTCCGCATCGCGCACACCGTGTCCTTCGCCTTCGACATGTCGTGGGAGGAACTGCTGTGGCTCGCCGACGGCCACGAAGTGCACGTCTGCGACGAGGAACTGCGCCGTGACGCTCCCCGGCTCGTCGAGTACTGCCTCGAACACGCCATCGACGTCGTCAACGTGACCCCGACCTACGCGCAACAGCTGGTGGCCGAAGGCCTCCTCGACGATCCGGCGCGGCGGCCGGCGCTCGTACTGCTGGGCGGCGAAGCCGTCACCCCGACCCTGTGGCAGCGGCTCGCCGAGACCGAGGGGACGGCCGGCTACAACCTGTACGGCCCCACCGAGTACACCATCAACACCCTCGGCGTCGGCACCTTCGAATGCCAGGACCCGGTGGTGGGCGTGGCCATCGACAACACCGACGTCTACGTGCTGGACCCGTGGCTGCGCCCCCTGCCGGACGGAGTCCCCGGCGAGCTGTACGTGGCGGGCATCGGCATCGCCCGCGGCTACCTCGGGCAGCCCGCCCAGACCGCCGACCGGTTCGTGGCCTGCCCGTTCGGGGCACCGGGCGAGCGGATGTACCGCACCGGGGACCTGGTGTCCCGGCGGCCCGACGGGAACCTGACGTACCTGGGCCGCACCGACCAGCAGGTCAAGATCCGCGGGCACCGGGTCGAACTCGGCGAGGTCGAGGCCGCGTTCGCGGCGCACCCGGCGGTGCGGTTCGTCGCCGCGGTCGCCCAGCCCGACCCGCAGGTGGACGGCGCGTACCGGCTGGCCGCCTACCTCGTCCTCGGCGACGGGCGGGACCTGGCGGCGGTCGCCCACGAAGTGGGGGCCGCGCTGCCGGACTTCCTGCGCCCGACGCACTACGCCCAGGTCGACGCCATCCCGCTGACGGTGAACGGGAAGGCCGACACCAAGGCGCTGCCGGAGGCCAGGCCGCTCGGCGCGCTGACCACGGCGGGGGAGCGCGGCCCGGAGACCGGGACCGAGACCGCGGTGTGCGCGTACTTCGCCGAGGCACTGGACCTGGACGACGACGAGGTGAGCGCGGTGAGCGATTTCGTGTCCCTCGGAGGGCACTCCATGCTGGCGGTGCGGCTGATCGGGCTGCTCCGCCGGGAGTACGGTCCTGTGATCACGATCCGTGACCTGTTCACCCTGCGGACCCCGGAAGCGATTGCGCGGCACCTTCATGACAACTCCTGACACGCGGCGGCCCCGCTCGGCGTCCGACATACTGCGCATCGCACTGCGCCGCAACGTCGGCGCGATGGTCTGGGGCACCGTCCTGATGGGCCTCTACCAGGCCGGCGAGACGGCGTTCCCGATCGCGCTCGGCCTGATCGTCGAGCACACGATGCAGGACCGCAGCACGGGCTCCCTCGCCCTGTCGATCGGCTCGCTGGCCTTGATCATCACGACCGTGTCGCTGTCGTGGCGGTTCGGGATGCGCATCCTGCAGAAGGCCAACACGACCGAGGCGCACCGCTGGCGGGTGCGCGTCGCCGACTGCGGACTCCAGCCGGTGGCCAGGGACGTCGACCTCAAGTCCGGCGAGGTGCTGACCATCGCCACCGAGGACGCCGACCAGACCGCCGACATCGTCGAGGTGGTGCCGCTGCTGGTCAGCTCACTGGTCGCGGTGCTCGTCGCGACGGTCGCGCTGGGGCTGGCCGACCTCCGGCTCGGTGTGCTGGTGATCGTGGGAACCGTCGCGATCCTGTCGGTCCTGAGCGTGATGTCCAAGCGGATCGGCTCCAGCACCCGCGAACAGCAGGCCCGGGTGGCACGGGCGGGCGCGAAGGTCGCCGACCTGATCACCGGCCTGCGGCCGCTGCACGGCTTCGGCGGCAACCACGCCGCGTTCCTGTCCTACCGGAAGGTCAGCACGGAGGCGAGGCACCAGGCGATCGTCGTGGCCAGGGCGAACGGCGCGTACGCGGGCGTCGCCACGGCCCTCAACGCGACGCTCGCCGCCGCCGTGACCCTCACGGCGGGCTGGCTGGCCTTCAACGGCCGGATCACCATCGGGGAACTCGTCATGGCCGTGGGGCTGGCGCAGTTCATCATGGAACCCCTCAAGATGTTCTCGGACATGCCCAAGTACGTGATGATGGCCCACGCCTCGGCCGAGCGGATGGCACTGGTGCTGGCCGCTCCCGCGGTCGCGACCCCGGGGCCGGAGCTGCCGGCCGCGGGCGGGGACCTCGAGATCGACTGCGTCCGGTACGGCGCCCTGCGCGGGCTGAAGTTCCGGGTGCACGCGGGCGAGTTCGTGGCGGTCGCCGTCTACCAGCCGCGCGCGGCGGCGGACCTCGCCTCGGTGCTGGCCGTGAAGGTCGCGCCCGACGCGTACGAGGGAGTGGTGCGGCTCGGGGGGCAGGACATCGCCGGCCTGTCCGTCGACGCGGTCCGCGAGCACATGCTGGTGAACCCGTACGAGGGGGAGATCTTCGCGGGCACCCTCCGTACGAACATCGACCCGTCGGGCACCAGCCGGACGGTGCCCGAGGCCGTCGAGGCGTCCATGCTGACCGACGTCGTCGCCCTCCACAGCGGAGGACTCGACCACGGCGTCCGCGACCGCGGCGCGAACCTCTCCGGTGGGCAGCGCCAGCGACTGTCCCTCGCCCGCGCCCTCGCCGCCGACAGCGACGTCCTCGTCCTGCACGACCCGACCACGGCCGTCGACGCGGTCACCGAGCAGCTCATCGCGCGCAACGTCGCGAAGCTGCGGCGGGGCCGCACCACGGTCGTGATCACCAGCAGCCCGTCGCTCCTGGACGCCGCCGACCGTGTCCTCGTCCTGGACGACGGGGTCGTCACCGCCGAGGACAGCCACCGCAACCTCCTCGCCACCGACGAGGACTACCGCCGGGCCGTGGCCCGGTGACCTAGCCGAGTGCCCAGGCGACATCCCGGAGCAGGGCGTGCCGCCAGCCCGCCCGGTCGTGGCCGGAGGCCGACCGCGACACCCGTACGGTCGCACCGGCCTGGTCGGCCAGGGCCTCGACCAGCTCGCAGTGCGGCAGCATCCGCGTCTCGTGTTCCCCCAGGTCGAAGGCGATCCGTACGCCGGACAGGTCGGGGCGCTCGCGCAGGCGCGCCGCGATGGCGCCGCCGACCGGGCCGGCCAGGGGGTCTGGCAGGTCGGGGGCGCCGGGCGTCCACCAGAACGAACCCGACTGGCAGGCGACCCGGGACACCAGGTCCGGGTACTCCAGCGCCGCGTACACCGCGCTCAGCCCGCCGAGGCTCTGTCCGGCGACCACCAGGCGGTGCGGGTCGGCGGGCAGGCCGGTTTCCGCGACCAGCGGCAGCAGTTCGTCCCGGACGGCCTCCCACAGCTCGGGCCCGCAGCCGAACTCGGCCTCCCGGTCCCCGGCCGGCAGGAAGACGAGGGTGACGGGCGGCATCTCGCCACCGGCGACGGCCGAATCGAACGCGGTCACGGCCGGGTGCAGGTACAGCCAGTCGTCACCGTCGAGCAGCAGCACCACCGGCCCGCCACCGCCGGCCGGATGGACCCGAACGGTGCGCCGCCCGCGCAGCAGTCCGCTGCTCCAGCGGACCCTGGCAGGGGGGACGGGCAGGACGTCGGCGGCGCCGATGAGGGGCCAGTGCGGCTGGGCCGGGGCGTCCGGGGTGGCCGCGATGGACCGGTCGCCGCCCGCGCCCACCGGGTTGAACGGGTCGGCGTACGGGGTGTCGCCCGCGAGGAACCGGTAGGTCACGCGCAGCCGCGCGGGCATGCGCACCTCGGCGTACCAGCAGTCCGTGTCGCCCCACCGGCGCAGGGGCACGGGCTCCGACCAGCTCTCGAAGACGATGCTCGCCGGAGAGCCGCGCCACAGGAAGAGGGTCACCCAACCCCCGTCGTCGGCAGGCACGGACGCGGGCGTCCCCGCCGCGGCCCAGAACGCTTCGGTACCGGGCTCGCCGGGCAGTCCGAACGCGGCGAAGGCGTCCTCCGCGCCGCCCCCGCGACCGGGGACGGGATCGGTCAGGCGTCGCATGAGGCCTCCTTGTGAGCGGCAAGGGCAAAAGCTAAGCTCGTCGCAATTAGGCGAGCCTAACCTTATCGGTAACTTCCCGTGGAGGCGCCGACCATGAGCACCAATCCGTTCGACGATCCGGAAGGCCGCTTCCTCGTCCTCGCGAACGACGAGGGCCAGCACTCGCTCTGGCCGTCCTTCGCCGACGTACCCGGAGGGTGGACGATCGTCTTCGGCGAGAACACCCGAGCGGCGTGCCTGGACTTCGTCGAGGCCAACTGGACCGATCTGCGCCCCCGCTCCCTCGCGCAGTCGATGGACGCCTGACCCACACCGGCCGACAACCACGGGGAACACCACCGCCGATGCTCTGCACCAGGCTGACGAACGCCCGCTTCCTCACCATGGACCCGGACCATCCGGTCGCCCACCAGCTGGGCATCTGGCGGGGCCGCATCGTCAGCCTGGACGAGGCGGTGGCCTCCTTGCCCGCACACGAGGTGATCGACCTTCAGGGAGCCACCGTGCTCCCGGGGTTCATCGACGCCCACGTGCACCTGCCCTGGACCGGTTTCAAGCAGAACACCCCGAGCATCGCGGGCCTCACCCGGATCGACGACGTCCTCGCCGTCGTGGCGCATGCCGTCGCCCGGAAGGACTCGCCCGGATCCTGGGTGAGCATCGCCGGTTACGACCAGCGCGCGCTGGGCCGCCACCTGACCGCCGCAGAACTCGACAAGGTCAGCCAGGGCCACAAGCTGTACGTGCTCCACGACTCCGGGCACGGCTGCGTGGTCAACACCGCCGTCCTGGACCTGCTCGCCGCGGACGTCCCGCACGAGAACGGCTTCCTCGCCGAGGGCGCGATGGGCGCCGCCCGCGCGCTGCGGCTCCCGTACTCCCAGCAGGACCTGGCCGAGGCGATCGGGCGTGCCGCCCGGACCTGCCTGGCCGAGGGGATCACCGCCTGCGCCGAGGCGGGCATCGGCGGCGCCCTCTTCGGCCACAGCCCGGTCGAACTGGGCGCGTACCAACTGGCCCGGGAAAAGGGTCTGTTGCCGCTCCGGGTGCAGCTGATGGTCTCCGCCGACCGACTCAATCCGGTCGCCGCTCACGCAGCGGACGGCATCCCCAAGGCCCTCGACCTCGGGCTGCGCACCGGCTTCGGCGACGAGTGGCTCTCCGTGGGCGCTCTCAAGATCTATACCGACGGCGGCATGATGGCCCGTACCGCGGCCCTGAGCGCCCCGTACGAAGGGCTCCGGCACGCGGGCCAATTGCAGGACGACCCCGAGGCGCTCGCGCAGTCGATCGTGGACGGGCACCTCGCCGGTTGGCAGCTCGCCGTGCACGCCATCGGCGATCGCGCGGCCGACGTCGCCCTGGACGCCCTGGAACGGGCCCAGCGCCTTCGCCCCCGCCCCGACGCCCGGCACCGCATCGAACACGCCGGCCTGATCCGCCCCGACCAGCTCCCGCGCTTCGCGGGGCTCGGCGTCAGTGCGGTCGTCCAGCCCAACTTCCTGCGTTACTTCGGAGACGACTACGCGGCCATCATGGGTGAGGAGCGGGCCAAGTGGCTGTACCGGGGCCGGGGGTTCCTCGATCACGGCATCCCCCTGGTCGGCAGCTCCGACCGCCCGGTGACGGACGGCTCCCCGCTGCGCGCCATCCAGTTCATGGCCGAACGCACCTCCGCGTCCGGCCGCCTGATCGGCCCGGACGAGAGCATCACCGTCGACGAGGCCCTGCACGCCTACACCGTCGCCGGCGCCCGCGCCTGCCACTGGGAGGACACCGCGGGCAGCCTCACCCCGGGCAAACGCGCGGACCTGGTCGTACTCGGAGACGACCCGCACCGCGTCGAGATCTCGCGCATCGGCGACATCGAGGTGGTGGCGACGTACGTCGACGGCCGGGCCACCCGGCCGCCGCCCGCTCATCGGTGACGGGGGCGGCGTGCATCACGCTGCTCGTCCGGTGCCGTGCCGCTGCCCGGTGCGCGGTGAGTGGTTCAGGACACCGCTTCCCGTAGGTCGCCGGCCGGCGCGGGGCTGCGCGGGTCGGCCGGGCGCGGGACGTAGACCGGCGAGTCCGACTGGTAGAAGAGGTCGATGTCGGCCTCCTCTCCGCCGACGATCAGGGTGTCCCAGGCTCCGCTCTCCTGAAGGACCCGCAGGGTGGCGGGCGCGACCGTGGCGAGGTGGGAGCGCAGTTCCGCGTCCGTGGGCATTCCGGGCAGCCGGGGCGCCAGCCGATCGCGGATCGCCGCCATCCGGTCGAGGAGCCCGTCGAGTTCGATGCCGACGCCGAGGTCGGCCCGGTCCGGCGCGGAACCGGTGCCACGTCGCGGTTCCGCACTGCGGGCGATGATGTCCTTGATCGCACGGGTGGTGCCCTGTTCGTCGGTGGTCACCATGGCGTTCCAGGCCCGGCTCTTGTGCCGGTACTGGAGCATGGACATGGCCGCCTCGTGCCGGATGAAGTCGGCGTCGCGCAGCGGCTTCCCCCGCCACGCGCGAACGAGGGTGCGGGCCAGGGAAGTGGCCGAGGCGAGACCGCTGTTGAGGCCCCGACCGGGCCAGAAGTGGATGGCGTTGGCGGCGTCACCCAGCAGGAAGCCGTACGTGCCCGGGCTCGTCGCGGTCGGGCGGTTCAGCTGGGCCGTGAACCTCGGGCGCTGCACCATGTCCAGCCGGAACGAGGTGATGGCCGACAGATCGTCCTCGGCCACGCCGAACAGGTTCAGGCCCTGCCGGATCTCCTTCCACAGCGGCGAGCTCCGCAGCAGGGCCGGCAGGAAGAGCGTCCCGTGCGTCGGGCAGCGGAACTCGTTGTCCTCCTCACGGCTCATCAGGCAGGGACGCGCGGCGATGCACTCCTCGAAGACCTGACGGACCGGGTCGATGCCGATCACGCTCTTGGCCTCCTCACGCGTGAGGCGCATGTTCAGGAAACCCTCGCCCCTCAGCGAGTTGAGCAGGAACCGGTTCTGCGACACGGTCAGCAGCACGCTCATCGGGTCGGACAGCTTCGATTTGACCCGGAGCCCGAGAACGACGTCCTGCAGGTGCTCCCCGTCGAGTGAGTAGATCGACGAGTCGGCCCCGCCGAAGCGGTCGCCGTAGTGCTCGCGGGTCCGGGAACGCCCGCCCTCGCAGATCGCCAGGACGTGTTCCTGCGCCAGGCGGCTCTGCTGCTCCTGCGGGTCGAAGCGGCTCGGAACGAGCCGGATCGCCGCCTTCGTGTTGGCCAGCTCCAGGAGCCGGTTCTCGATGTACGCGATCCGGATGTTGCGGGGAGGGCTCCCGTCGACGGAGTCCGGTCCGACGGGCCACATCTCCGAGTAGGCGCCTTCGTCGAACAGAGCCGACCGCACCTCCTCGGACAGCGCGAGGTACTGCCGGCTCTGCACGGTCACGACCTGCTGGCGGCGGACGTTGCCCTGCTCCTCGCCCTTCCAGACGATCCCGGAGTCCTTCCTGATCCATCGTCCGTCGTGGACGGTGATGGCCACGCGCCCGTGGAGCGTCTCCTCCAGGGCCAGCGCGAAGGCGAGACCCACCGGGCCCCCGCCGGAGACCGTGACCCGCAGCACGCCGGGGTCCGTGCCGACGCCCGCGCGCGGGACGTCCAGCTGGGAGAGGTTGATGACCGTCTCCATGGCGTCCTGCGCCTCGTAGAGAAAGGTCTCGTCACCGATCCGGACGCAGTCGTTCGGACGCAGCACGTGCCGGGTGACGCGTTCGTCGTTGACGTACGTGCCGTTCCTGCTGTCCCGGTCGTAGAGGACGAATCCGGCGTCCTCCGTGACGATCTCGGCGTGCAGCCGGGAGGCGCTGGGGCTCACGATCACGATGCCGCTGTCGCTCTTGCGCCCGAAGGTGAGGGGGGCGCTGCCCAGAACCACGCTCTGCCCCGTGAAGGGACCCGTGCGCCCTACGATGACCGATGCCACTCCACACTCCTCGCGAACGATGCCGGCTCCACCCGGTACACACACGCCGTCGGGGAGGTTTTGGTTCACGCCCTCCCGAAATCGAGCTTCTCCGGAGTCGCGTTGAACCAAACGGCCCGGTCCGCCCGTGGTGTTCGCGGCGGCTCTCGCAGATCGCGACGCCGGGCCGCTTGGGCAAGGAGTGGGGAGAACCACCGCGATGTACAACGAGGATTCCGTGCCGGAGCAGCCGGACGGTGGACGACTGGTCGCAGGCCGCTACCGCCTGCTGTGCCGTCTCGGCGAAGGCGGAATGGGAACCGTGTGGCGCGCTCACGACGAGACGCTGCACCGGGAGGTCGCCGTCAAAGAGGTGCGCGCCCCGCTCGGCGTGCGCGCCGCCGACATCGCGCGCATGTACAGCCGGCTGGAACGTGAGGCGTGGGCAGCCGCACGGATAGCCGACCGCAACGTGGTGACGGTGTACGACGTGGCCATGGACGACGACCGCCCCTGGATCGTGATGGAACTGATCCGCGGGCGGTCGCTGGCCGAACTGCTGAGCTCCGGGCCGATCACCCCGCAGCACGCCGCGCGCATCGGCGCCGAGGTGCTGGCCGCGCTCCGCGCCGCCCACGCCGTCGGCGTCGAACACCGGGACGTGAAGCCGGCCAATGTGCTGCTCGCCGACGACGGAAGGGTGGTGCTCGGCGATTTCGGCATCGCGATGGTCGAGGGCAGTACGGCCCTCACCATGACCGGTGAGGTCGTGGGCTCCCCTGAATACCTACCCCCGGAGCGGGCGCTCGGCCGCCCCTCCGGCCCGGAGTCCGACCTGTGGTCCCTCGGCGTGCTGCTGTACGCGTCCGTCGAGGGCATCTCCCCGTTCCGTCAGGACTCCGCGCTGAGCACCCTGCGCGCCGTCGTCGACGCGGAACTTCCCGCGCCGCGCCGGGCCGGTCCTCTCGCGGCCGTCATCGAAGGACTGCTCCGCAAGGAGCCTGCCGAGCGGACCCCTGCCGAGCGGGTCGCGGTCGCGCTGCGGGACATCGGCCGGGGTGTGCCGTCGCCCGCGGACGACGCCACCGCGTCGCAGGCCGCCCACACCGCGGCGCTCGCTCCGGGCCTCGACACGGGGTCGACGACGGCCGCCGCCCCCCTCGCCCCCCTGCCCGGCTCCGAACCGGAGACGACCGACGTCACCCCCCTCGAACCCGCCACGGCGGCGGCGACCGTGCCCCCACCCGTCGCGGACACCGGCCACTTCGCACCGCCCGCGCCGGCCCGCCGCCCGCGCAAGCGGCGCAAGGCCGTGGTGGGGGCCGGCGCGGCGGCTTGTGCCCTGCTCGTGGCGGGGCTGGGGTACGCGTTGACCGACCGGTCCGAGGGCAACGAAGCGGGCGCCGACCAGGCTCCCGCCGGGGCGAGCGCGTCCTTGCGGGAAGCCGGCACCACGCCGGCCGCCTCGGCCGTACGCGTCTCGGTGGTGGGCTCGAACACCACGTACGCGGGAGCCTGTCCGTCGCCGGGCCATCAGGCGCCCACGTTCACGGCGACGTTCACCGCGGCGGAGCCGACCCGGATCTCCTACCGCTGGGTTTCCAAGGACGGATCAGTGGTCGATCCGCACTGGCGCGTCCTGTCGATCGGGGACGAGGGAACCCGTACGAGTCAGGACACGGTGCGCCTGACGACGTACGCGAAGGCCGGAACGCTGAACAGCGAGATCGGCGTGGAGCTGCGCCAGCCCTTCGCCGGGACGTCCAACGCGGTTCCCTTCTCGATGACCTGCGGCGGCTGAACATCCGGCTCGGCCCGCGACCGGCCCGCGACCGGCCCGCGGTCCGCCCGCCGACCGTGAGCCGCGGTCAGTCGACCTGCAGCTCGCCCATCCGGCTCCAGCCGTCGGCGCCCTCGATGGTGGTGCTGACGATGTGGGGCGTACGGGTGACCAGGGGGCGCATGGTCTCCAGCGCGGTCCGGAAGTGCTCGGAGGTCACGTGCGCCTCCGCGGCGCCGTCGTGGAACGCCTCGACCAGAACGTAGGTGTCGGGCTCCTCAAGGCTGCGGGACCACTCGAACCACAGGTTGCCGGGCTCGGCACGGGTGGCGCGGGTGAACTCCGCGACCGTCTCGGGCCACTGCTCGACGTGTTCGGGCTTGACGGGGAATTTCACCACGATGAAGATCATCCAGACATTGTAGGCACCGTCCCCGACGGGGGCGCCGTTCCCGGACGACGGCGCGGAATTCGCTGGTCGCCCGGCTCCGGAGGCCCGTAGCATCCGCCCGTGATCGAGAACGAGTTGGACCTGGCGGCCGTGGAGACGGACCGAGTGACGTGTTGGCGGGGGAGGGCGGTCGGCCTCGCACCGCTCGATGCCGAAGACGCCGAGTTGATGCACACCTGGCGGTCCGACCCGGTGGCCGCTCTTGAGATCGGCTTCTGGCCGCGCTCCCTCACCTCACTGCGCGAGCGCATGGAGCGGGACCGGGACGATCACGACCGTGACGACTTCATGGTGTTGCTCCCCGACGGCACCCCGATCGGCCACATCGCGCTCGTCGATCAGGACATGGTCGACGGTACGGCGGAAGTCCACCTGATGATGGCCCCGGAGCACCGGGGGCAGAGCCACGGCACCGACGCGCTGGAGGCACTGACCGACCTCGCCTTCGGCGAACTGCCCATGCAGCGCGTCCAGGCCGTCACCCACACCGGCAACGCGGCCGCGCTCGGTGTCCTGGCCAAGGCGGGATTCGTACGGGAGGGAGTGCGCCGCTCGGCTTGTCTGCACCGCGGGCGCCGCCTCGACGTCGCCGTCCTGTCCCTGCTCCGTACGGAGTGGGAGGCGCTGGAACGCCCGAGGTCCTGGGACCTCTGACCGGAGGGGTCCCGCCTCCAGCGGACGAGGCGGGCCAACAGACCTAGACGTGCCGTACCGAGCCCGCCACCGGGGAGCCCGCCCGGAGTTCCAGGCCGGGGCCGGTGAAGGCGGAGCGGAAGCGGCGGTCGTGGGAGACGGCGACGACCGCGCCGCGGAAGGCGGCCAGGGCGTCCTCCAACTCCTCGACCAGCGCGGGGGACACGTGGTTGGTCGGCTCGTCCAGTACGAGCAGCCCGGCGGGGCGCGTCACGAGCCGGGCCAGTTCCAGCCGGCGGCGCTGGCCGACCGAGAGCGCGGCCACGGGCACGCGCAGGTCCTCCGCGCGGAACAGGCCGAGGCCGAGGAGCTGCTCGGCGTACTCCTCCGGGTCGCCGGGGCGTCCGGCCGCGAAGCCGTGCAGCAGCGGGTGCCGGCCCGGGTCGAACGCGACCTCCTGCGGGAGGTAGCCGACCGATGTCCCGCACCGCACCGTGCCCTGGTCCGGCGCGAGGTCTCCGGCGAGCACCCGCAGCAGCGTGGACTTGCCGGCTCCGTTCGGGCCCGAGACCAGCAGCCGGGCCCCCGGGCCGATCGCCAACTCCGGTACGTCCAGCCGCCCGTCGACCCGGACCGCGGCCAGTTCCGCCACGTACGGGGTGTCCTCCGGCGGGGCGCCGCCGTCCTCGTCGATCCGGGCGGCGAACCGAAGCGGCTCGGGAGGCGCCTCGACGGGCTCCCGCAGCAGCCGGTCCAGATGCCGTCGCGCCGCCCTGACCTGCCCCGACAGCTTGGCCTCGTGCGAGCGCCGGTGCTTGCCGAAGCCCTCCCCGGGGTCCTTGCCGCTGGTGGCCAGCCGCTGCCCCGCGGCGTCGACGAGGCGCTGCGTACGGGCGAGTTCGCCGAGGTATTCCTGGTGGCGCTGCTCGCGCCCCCGGCGGGCCGCCGCCCGGGCGGCACGGTAGCCCGCCCAGCCGTCCCCGTACCGCGTGACGGTCCGCAGATCGCGGTCGACCTCCAGCACGGTCGTCGCCACGGCCTCCACGAACGCGCGGTCGTGCGTGATGACCATCAGCGTCCCCCGGTGGGCGCGGAGCCGCTCCGCCAGCCACGCCACGGCCGGTTCGTCGAGGTGGTTGGTCGGCTCGTCCAACAGCAGCAGTTCCGGTGACGCGCCGAGTACGCAGGCGAGGGCCAGCCGGGACTGTTCACCGCCGGACAGCGAGCCGAGGGTCCGCTCGCGTCCGACGTGCCCGATCCCGAGCCCGTGCAGGGCGGCGTCGGTGCGGGCGTCGGCCGCGTAGCCGTCGCGGGCCTCGTACGCGGTGAGCAGGTCACCGTACGCGTCGAGCTCGGCGGGCCCGGCGTCGGCGAGCGCCGCCTCGGCGGCCCGGATGCCCGCCTCCAGCGTCCGCAGCTCGTGCAGGGCGGAGTCCACGGCGTCCCGCACGGTGCGGTCCGGCCCGAGACCGAGGGTCTGCGCGAGGTGACCGACGCCGCCGGGGAAGCTTCGGGTGATCCGGCCGTGGTCGGGTGCCTCGACCCCGGCGATCAGTCGCATGAGGGTCGACTTGCCGGAGCCGTTCTCGCCGATGACGGCGGCCTTCTCGCCGGGGCGCAGGGTGAAGGAGACCTGGTCGAGCACGACGCGGTCGCCGTAGGCCTTGGAGACGTCGGTGAGAGCGAGCTGCGCGGCCGGTGCGGTTGAGGCGGCGGTGGTGGTGGCGGGGCGCATGGGGAGTCCTCTGGGAGCGCGGTACCTGCTTTCCGGCGGAGGGCTGCGCGAACCGGCTACGCGGTGGCCGGGTCCGGATCGCGCAGCAGGGTCAGAGGAACAGGTAGTGCACGCACATGGGACCAGCATACTGCGGCCCGAACCGTCTCGTCTTGTCGATTCGGCCGCCTCCGCGGCCCCGGATCGCTATCCGAACGCACGGTTCCGCAGAGTTCCGAGAACGTGTGTGTTTCGCAAGGGAGTTCGCCTGAACCTGTGTGCGAGATGGGGGCGGTGTGGAGAGCCTTTTAAGAAACCTTGTTGAACAAGTCCTTACCCCCGGTTCGCCCTTGATTTGCTCCTGTCAATCGGAACAGGGTTCCTCAGAACGTTTGACGCCCCACACGTCACAACGAGGAGAACCTCCTACATGGCAACTCACAAGCGATCCAACGGCCTTCGCAACGCGGCCATAGTCACGGGCGCCGCAACAGCGGCCGCCGCGGCCTTCTTCGCGAGCCCCCTCGCCGGGGCGGCCACACCGGCCGAAGGAACGGTGCACGGACTCGGCGCCCCGGGCGCCGTGGACGGCAGCTTCGTCGTCATCCTCGACGCATCCGCGAACAAGGAGGGCCTGGCGAAGAAGTACGGCGGCAAGCTGGAGCGCTCCTACGGCTCCGAAGTCAACGGCTTCTCCGCGTCCGGCCTGACGGAGAAGGAGGCCAAGCAGCTCGCCGCGGACCCTGCCGTCGGCACGGTCGTGCAGAACAAGCGCTTCAGCATCAACGAGACACAGGAGAAGCCCCCGTCGTGGGGCCTGGACCGGATCGACCAGGCCGGCACGGCAGGTGACCAGAAGTACACGTACCCCGCCAACGGCGGCGAGGGGGTGACCGCGTACGTCATCGACACGGGCGTCAGGGTCTCGCACAAGGACTTCGGCGGTCGGGCCGCTCACGGATTCGACGCGGTCGACAACGATGACACCGCTGACGACGGCAACGGCCACGGCACCCATGTGGCGGGCACCATCGCCGGCACCTCACACGGTGTCGCGAAGAAGGCCAAGGTCGTCGCGGTGCGGGTGCTCGACGACAACGGATCCGGCACCACCGAGCAGGTCGTGGCGGGCATCGACTGGGTGACGAAGAACCACTCCGGGCCGTCGGTCGCCAACATGAGCCTCGGCGGCGGTGCGGACGAGGCCCTGGACGCGGCCGTCAAGCGCGCCATCGCCTCCGGTGTCTCCTTCGCCGTGGCGGCCGGCAACGAGTCCTCCGATGCCGGGCAGGGCTCGCCCTCCCGGGTGGCCGATGCGCTCACCGTCGCGTCCAGCACCAAGGGCGACCAGCAGTCGGAGTTCTCGAACTTCGGCTCCGTGGTGGACCTGTACGCGCCCGGCTCGGACATCACGTCGACCTGGAACGACAGCGATACCGGCGTCAAGACGATCTCGGGGACCTCGATGGCCGCTCCCCACGTAGCGGGCGCCGCCGCCCTGTACCTGGCGGCCAACCCGTCGGCGACACCTGCCGACACCGCCGCCGCCCTGACCGGGGCCGCGACGACGGGCGCCATCAAGAACCCGTCCACCGGCACCGCGAACAAGCTGCTGAAGGTGGCGCCGTAACGGCATCGCGCAGCGGGTCGGCGTAGGGCCGGGCGAGAGGCCCCGCAACGCCGTTCCTGCCGGGGCTCCGCCGAGCACCCACCGCAAGCGGCCCTCCACGCAGTGGAGGGCCGCTTCCTCGTCCCGCCCGGGGGTTGGCCGTTCCCCCGCGATGACGGCCTCAGGAGGGGCCTGGAGCGTCCGTTCGGGTGGCGTCATCCCTTCGCCGACGGCAAGTGCCGCTGGAAGCGCGTCGGTCCGTGCTGTGCTGTGGCCACGGCCCGAAGACGGCCGTACGCGGGCCCGCCCGCTGTTCGTGGCAGGCCCGCCCCAACAGCGAAGGAGGACTGATGTCGCGCCACCGCAGGGACCGGCGAAGCCGGAGCACGATGGGCCAACTACTGGCCTCCGCAGTCTTGTTCACCGTGGCTTTGCTGGACGTGTCCGGCGCCCACGCCGCCGCGGTCCACTCCAAACCCAACCCCGACTGGAACGCCATCGCCCGGTGTGAATCCGGCGGGAACTGGCGGGCGAACACCGGCAACGGCCATTACGGCGGGCTGCAGTTCACCCAGTCGAGCTGGAAGGCGGCAGGAGGCCGCAGGTACGCACCACGCGCGGACCTCGCCACGAAGGCCGAGCAGATCGCGACGGCGAGGAGACTCGCCAAGATCCAGGGAATGGGAGCCTGGACCTGCGCACGCCGCCGCTGAAGAGCGCGCTCGCACACCTCGGTCCGGGCGGTCCGAGCCGGCCCCCGGACCGGGGTCAGGACTTCGGCACGGTGTTGATGTAGTTGATGCCGGCGCTGTAGAAGCCGTCCACCGTTTTCTGGACGTCCGCCTGGGAAACGGCCTCACCGGCCTTGTAGTAGAACCAGTTGACCTTCATGTTCCATGTGCGCGCACCACCGGTGAACGGAAGGTCGATGAACCAGTTGCTGAAGTGGATGTCCATCTTCTCGCGCGGGACGTATTTGCCGGAGCTGGTGAACAGTTCCTTGCCGTCCAGGGAATAGGTGACCTTTCCGTTCACGAAGGTGATCATCATGATGTGCCAGCCCTCAAGGCGTTGCTTGAGCGCGTGGGTGACCCGGTCCGGCGGATCGGCCTTGTACCAGCTCGTGGTGTGGAGTTGCGAACCCACCGATCCCCAGCCGCCGTTCGGCAGGTACTCGTAGTCGAGTTCGCTGTAGTTCGCCGAGGAGTCCGAGGCGGAAATCGGGAAGAAGGTCTCGACGACGTGGTCGCCGTTGCGACCGCTCGTGGGCTTGTCGCTCAGGTAGACCCGAGCGGCGAAGGTCCCCGTGAAGAGGGGGGTACCGGTGCTCTGCACCTCGACCTGCCGGGTGCCCTGCTTGGTGCCGTCGGTGGAGGACTGCAGCTGCAGGACCCGGCCCCCCTGGGCGGTCGCGTCGGAGGGGAAGCCGGCGCCGGCAGCGGACCAGGTGTCCTTGATCCCCGGGCCGCCCCCACCAGTGCGGATCTCCCAGCCGTGGGCGGTGAGCGCGGGGTCGTCGGGGCCGCTGTAGTGGAAGTCGTCGAACAGGGTTCCCGGCGGTCCGGACGGGGTCGGCGAGGCGCTGGGGGCGGGCGCGGCGGCCTCGCCGGCGGGGCCGCCGGAGCACGCGGCGAGCACGCACAGGAGGGCGGGCAGCGTGAGCGCGGTCCACGCGCGGCGACGAGAGGTGCGGCGGGGCTGGCTCACACGGGCTCCTTGGGGCGTAGAGGCGGTACGTGGACACGCCCTTTGCATGAGGATCAACGGCTGATCACATGAGGGGGGTCATCCTAGGGTTCGGCGCGACTTTCGCCGACCCCGGCCCAAAAAGCGCTGATCATTTTCCGTAACCGGGCCGGCGGACTTACCGGTCGGTACTGTCAATTGCCATTTCGATCCGATTACGGAGCCTGAGCAGATCGCGCCAAAAGGGCACATCGAGCCCAAGTCGATTCGGGCCGGTGCACTAGCGTTCGCCCTGCCATCCCGCGGTCCACGTACCCTGCACTGAAAGGCCCCGCAAGGTGCGCTCAACCATTACCTCAATTGATCGCGGATCGGCGCACCAGGCACAGCCTGAAATGTCCGAGTCGAGCTTTGACGAGCCCGCTCCCGCACCGGTCTTCGTCGACCAGTCGGGTCTGCGCGGCCGTCTGCTGCGGGGCCTCGGCTGGCCGGTCTCCGTGGTCGGCGCGGTCCTGGCGGTCGCCATGGGCAGCAGCCTGATCGGTGTGCAGGCGGACGCCCCGGCGATGGGCATACCCGCGCAGCCCTCGCGGTCGCCCGCCCCGCCGCCCTCACCCGTGCCGTCGCTGTCGCCCACCCCGCCGTCCGCGGCGGCCGCGTCGTCCTCACCCCGGACGGCCACACAGTCGGCTACACCCCGGACGAAGGCCTCGGCCACCTCGTCGAAGGCCACGGCCACCCCGGCGAAGCGCACGGCCACCCCGGCGAAGCCCACGATCACCGCGCCGCCCGGGGCAAGGCCTTCGGGCCAACCGGCCAAGAACCCCTGATCGCCCGCACCACCCATCTCCAGGAGCGTCATTGTCCCGCCATCAGCGCCGCCGGCAGTCCCTGCTGAGGCCGCGCCGACTGGCCGCGCCGCCGCTGCGCTTCTTCATGCCGCTGTCCCTGCTGGCGTGCCTGCTCGCGCTCCTCGTGCTGCGCGGCCTCGCCACCAACGAGGCGTTCCACGACGACCGGATCGCGATCTCGGTCGACAAGACGACCGTGCCGGACCACCTGCTCAAGGGCGGTCCGATCATCGACGCGCGCGGCAGCAAGAACGCGAAGCCCGTGAGCTATCACATCCCCGACCGCACCGCGGTTCTGAGCTTCGACGACGGTCCCTCGCCGGAGTGGACTCCGAAGATCCTCGAGGTGCTCGCGGCCCGCAACGTCCGTGCGGACTTCTTCGTGACCGGCGCCATGACCACGCGCAACCCGGAGCTGATCCGGCAGATCGTCGCGGGCGGCCACGAACTCGGCGTGCACACCTTTACCCACCCCGATCTCGTCTACCAGTCCCACGCCCGGATCAGCTGGGAGCTGGCTCAGACGCAGCTGGCGCTGGCCGGCGTCGCGGGCGTCCACAGCGCGCTGTTCCGCCCGCCGTACTCCTCCGACGCCTCGGCGATGGACGACTGGAACTACCCGGTGATCAAGTACGTCGGCGCGCGCGGCTACCTCACCGCGTTCATCGACCGCGACACCGACGACTGGAGGCGTCCCGGAGTCGACGCGATCGTCAACGCGGCGATGCCGGCCAAGCCCGGCGCCGGCGCGCTGATCCTGCTGCACGACGCGGGTGGCGACCGCACCCAGACCATCGCCGCGCTCGAGCAGATCATCGACAGGCTGCAGGCCCAGGGCTACCGCTTCACCACCATCTCCGAGGCACTCGGTGCCTCCAGCGCCACCGTGCCGGTGCACGGTTTCCAGCTGTGGGCGGGCAAGGGGTTCATCTGGGCCACCCAGGTCGCCGTGCACACCCTGCCGGTGCTGGTCGGGCTGCTGGCCCTCGTCGGCTTCCTCAACTTCGGCCGGTTCGCGCTGATGCTCGTTCTCGCACCGATCCACGCCCGCCGCTCCAAGCGGCGGGACGCCTGGGGGCCACCCGTCATCGAGCCGGTCACCGTACTGGTCCCGGCCTACAACGAGCTCGAGTGCATAGCCAATACCCTCAACTCCCTTGCCGCCAGTGACTATCCGATCGAAGTGATCGTCATCGACGACGGCTCCACGGACGGCACCGCGGACATAGTCGAGGAGATGGACCTGCCGTTCGTCCGGTTGGTCCGCCAGGTCAACGGAGGCAAGTCCAGCGCGCTCAACACGGGCATCGCGGCCTCCTCGCACGACATCATCGTGATGATGGACGGCGACACCGTCTTCGAGCCGTCCACGGTGCGCGAGCTGGTCCAGCCCTTCGGTGACCCGGAGATCGGCGCGGTCGCGGGCAACGCCAAGGTCGGCAACCGCGACAGCCTCATCGGCGCCTGGCAGCACATCGAGTACGTCCTCGGCCACAATCTGGACCGCCGCATGTACGACATGCTGGGCGTCATCCAGACCATCCCCGGCGCGGTCGGCGCCTTCCGCAAGGAGGCCCTGCAGCGGGTCGGCGGGATGAGCGACGACACCCTCGCCGAGGACACCGACATCACCATCGCGGTGCTCTGCGACGGCTGGCGGATCGTCTACGCCGAGCGCGCCCGCGCCTGGACCGAGGCTCCCGCCAGCCTCCAGCAGCTCTGGTCCCAGCGGTACCGCTGGAGCTACGGCAGCATGCAGGCGATGTGGAAGCACCGCGGCGCGGTGACCGCCCGCGGCCCGGCCGGGCGCTTCGGCCGACTCGGGCTGCCGCTCGTCGTGCTGTTCGGCGTGGTCGCCCCGCTGCTGGCGCCGCTGGTCGACCTGTTCCTGCTGTACGGCGTGTTCTTCGGGGACGCCGGGATCACCCTCACCAGCTGGGGCGGTTTCATTCTGCTCCAGGCCGCACTGTCCTGGTACGCCTTCAGGCTCGACAACGAGAAGCCCTGGCATCTGATCAGCCTGCCGATCCAGCAGCTGGTCTACCGGCAGCTGATGTACATCGTCCTGTTGCAGTCCGCGATCACGGCGATGACCGGTGGCCGACTGCGCTGGCAGAAGCTCCGGCGCACCGGCGAGGTCGCCGTACCGGTGGAGGCCTGACAGTGACTGCATACATGGACCTCGGGCGCACCCAGGAAACCGTCCAGTTGAGGATCCCCGCCGCCCTGCGACAGCAGCAGGAGCAGGAGCGGGAGCCGGATCCCGAGGCACCGTCCACACGCAAGGGCGGCCGGGACCTCTATCTCGACCTGCTGCGCGCGCTCGCGCTGGTCCGCGTGATGGTCTACCACAACTTCGGCTGGTTCTGGCTGCCCCTCGTCTTCCCGTCGATGGGCGTGATGTTCGCGCTGGCCGGCTCGCTGATGGCCCGCTCGCTCAGCCGTCCCGCTCTCGGCGTGATCCGCGGCCGACTGCGCCGGCTTCTGCCGCCGATGTGGTTGTTCGGCGCCGTCCTGATCACCCTCCAGATCCTCGACGGCTGGGGCCCCGACTCCGACGGCCACCCCACGTGGTGGTGGACCAAGCTGGCGTTCTGGATCCTGCCGCTGAGCACTCCGCCGTACGGGGAAGGCCTGCCCGGTTTTGGGCTCGTGGACGGCGGCTGGGCCCTGCAGATCACCGTCCCGCTCTGGTACCTCCGGGCTTACCTGTGGTACGTGCTGCTCTCACCGCTGATGCTCTGGGCGCTGCGACGGCTTCCGTGGGTGACGCTGTTCAGCCCCCTGGCGCTGTTGATCGTCATGAACACGTTCTTCGCGGACCAGGAGTTCGTCTACGGCCGGGTCTGGGAGAACGCCAACGATTTCACCATGTTCGGCTCCTGCTGGATCCTCGGCATGGCCCACCAGGAGGGGCTGCTCAAGAGGATCCCGCAGTACGTACTGCCGTCCATCGCGCCTCTGGTCATGGTGGCCGGCTTCTGGTACCTGCAGACCCGCCCGGTCGATCCGACCGTGGCGACCGACATCGAGTCCTGGCCGATCGCCCAGGCCCTGTGGTCCCTGGGCTTCGTCGCCATCCTGCTCCACATGAGCCCGTCCTGGGAGCGGTGGCCCAGGCTGCTGGAACGGTGGAACGGACTGGTCGCCCTGCTCAACGCACGCGCCGTCAGCGTCTACCTGTGGCACCAGATGGCACTGGTGGCCGCGATCCCGCTGATCGACCCCCTCTGGAGCGTCCCCTTCTTCTACGACAACCTCCAGTGGCTGTTGGCCAGCCAATGGTTCACCCTGCTGGTGGCGATCCCGCTGGTCGGCCTCCTGATCCTGACCTTCGGCTGGGTCGAGGACGTGGCCGCCAAACGCTCGCCGCGGCTCCTGCCGTACCCGCGCCGCCGACGGGGCAGGCGCCGGGCCGCCGACTGACGGGGCTGCGCGGGGATCAAGGGGCCGTTTCGGAGCGATCCGAAACGGCCCCGCCTCTTCCGCGGCTCTAGAAGTAGCCGAGCTTCTTCGGGGAGTAGGACACGAGGAGGTTCTTCGTCTCCTGGTGGTACACGGCTCGTACCCCTGCTGACAAGCCATAACGAGCGCAGATGGTTCAGGCGGCGAGGTGCTGGTCCGGAACTGGTCCGGATCCGGGTTTTGCCCGAAGCGGCGACAACACGGACCACGATCCGCAGGCCCGGTCGGCCGGGGTCCTGAGGCAACCCCGCTGACCGGCCCGCCGTTTCGGCAGCCGACGCCCGCCGCCGTGCTCCAAGGCTTCGCTGAGAAGCGGGGACTTTGGATCGTGCGTGCCGATGGTCCCGACGCCCATCTACGGACCGAGGTGGAGGATTCCTTCCGCACAGCGCCACCTGCTGCGCATCTGCGTCCACCTGCCGGTCATCGACACGGGGATCGGCTGGACCTGGTACGCGAGGTCGGCCATCAGCACCAGGCATGACTTCAGGCACCTCAGGCGCCTGGTCGTCCTGCGGCAGGCCACATCTGCCTGCCTGCCCACCGGCCGCGGCGGCTGAAGGACCGGCCCCGGTGCGGCACACGGCCTCGGGCGCTCACCATGGGAGGCCCCGGTCCGCCGGACCGTTGCCTCGCAGATGTAGTCGTCAGACTGCGGACGACGGAGCGGATGATCCGGCGGTGCGGCGGTATTCGGCGTTGATGCGCTGGGCTTCTTCGAGTTGGTCTTCGAGGATGATGATGCGGCAGGCGGCCTCGATGGGGGTGCCCTGGTCGACGAGTTCCCGGGCGCGGGCGGCGATGCGCAGCTGGTAGCGCGAGTACCGGCGGTGCCCACCGTCGGAGCGGAGCGGGGTGATGAGGCGGGCTTCGCCGATGGCGCGGAGGAAGGCTTGGGTGGTGCCGAGCATTTCTGCGGCCCGGCCCATGGTGTAGGCGGGGTAGTCGTCGTCGTCGAGACGGCCGTCGAACGAGTCTTGTGCTGTCACTTGCACCTCTCTCTGTGGAACGCGTGGAGGGGCCCTGGTGCCGTACGGCACCAGGGCCCCGAAGGAACAGCTACACCATCTACCGGCCCTGGTACTGCGCCGGCCTTCTGTTTCCGCCGACCCGACCGAAATGCTGTCGGGGGTGCGGGGATCGCGGTTGCTTGACCGGAGACCACCTCACTATCGATGTCCTGCGGTACCCGGGCTCAGACCTCCGCCCGGGCGATCCTGATGGCGCTCGGCTCCTCCGTTCTTCCCTCGATGATCAACTGCTTACCAAGCGGGGGACTGCGTACTGCTGGTACTGCTTTCCTGCGTACTGCCGGTGATGCGAACTGCTCAGTGGCCTGCGATAGCACCACTCTTCGGCAGCCAGCCCCGTCGCCCGTCCTGCGTCTGCTCTGGCTTGGAACCCCACTGCCGAACTTCCCGGTGCGCGCGCCCGCAGCCGACGCCTTCACCGAGGTGCTGCTCGCTGACTTCACTGCTGGGTACTGCGTACTGCACTTACGGGTACTGCCACTGCGTCAACTGCGGTACTGCTCACGGCGGCCCCTGATCACTGCGGGCCACCCGGTCCGGTCGTCAGTCCCGTCGCCGTCCTGCAAAAAAACTGGCTTCGGAACTCCACCACCGCACCGTCCTGCGCACTGCAACTACGTGTACTGCGGGTCCTGCTGCCCGGCAGTTCGTCTCTGCCAGGCCCTGCTGTCTCTCTGGGCTACGAGAGAAACCATAACCACGCCACCACTCAATGTCTACTCTGGCCAAGATAGATTTTCATTCGTGCCGAGGAGAGCTAGGCCATCACGGTCGGTCTAGGATGTGCAGAGCAGCCTGCACTGCAGGTCAGGCGCTCGGGATGGCCACAGCCGAGGCCAGTGACCCGGGAGGGCCCGCGCCGTTGATACCGGCAACACGTGCCCTTGACCCACACCCCCGTGCGCTACTGGTGGGGGCGACGACCTGTGGGGGATGGTGTGACACAAGGGCCGGGCAAGGCGGCGGGAATCGCCCCGCAGACCAGGGAAACAGTCGGGGACGCCGCCGCCCTGCTCTATCTGTGCGAGCAGCCGTACCCGCCGCGGTGAGGTACGACGCTCAGGCGCGGCCGAAAAGGTCGCCGGCGCTCATCCGGCGCCGGCCGCCGGCCGAAAGGCCCGGGCGGCGGGGCACTTCACGGCCCTGGGCGAGCCACTGCCGCTCCACGGCGTCGTAGATCGGCGCATCGGATGCCTGCCAGAACTCCTCCGCCGGCTGGGCGAATCCGGCCCACTCCGGAGGCGAAACGGTTTCCTGGTCCATGCCAGGTCAAACGAATCCGGCCGACCGTTGTGGCGGTACGTGACCGTTCCGTCATGAACCCGAGGGCCCTGGAAGTGACCCGGGGTGTGAAGACGGCCCCGCCGCCGGGCGCGGTAGCAGGGCCGTCACACGGATTCCGGCCCGTGGGGGTGGCGGGCCGGCAGGCACGTGTCGCCGTCCTCGACGCCGACGGGCGCCTCACGTCACGCCGGTTAGGCCGTTCAGGTATGCAGGCGACTGTTGGGGCCGACCCGGTCGCCGGCGCTCTCGTCGTTGAACCAGTAGTCACCGGCGGCCAGATACCGGAAGGAGTGGGTGCTCTCGGATGGCAGCTCGACCGTGACGGCCCGCCTCCCGTCCTTTCGCGGCCGCAGAGTGTGGACGCCGGGCTGCCAGTCGTTGAAGTCGCCCACCACGCTGACCGGCCCGGGCGGGGCGTCGGCGGGAAGGATGAAGGTGACCTCGGTGCGGTCCTTGCGCAGCGTGCGCTCCAGCATGGGGATCGACTCCTGACGGCTCGGGCGTGTGGGGCTGCGCCCATCCTCGGCACCAGACCCCGAGTCCGCATTCCGACGCATCCGCACAGGGCTGCGGACATCACGCTTCCGCCACGATCCGTAGCTGACATGGTGCGAACTGTGACGCTTCGTGTGAGCGTGACGGGAGGAATCCGCACCCCACGCATCAAGGAGTCGCCGTCATGGGCGGTACGCAGGACAAGCGCCAGGAACCGGGCAAGGAACGCGAGGAGCAACAGCGCCCGCAGCGGCCCGGCCAGGACCCGGTCCACCCCGAGCCCGGCACCCCGTCCCGCGGAAAGAGCCCCGACGAGGACAAGCGGCGCCGCGAGGAAGACCCGCTCCGCGACGAGCGCGACCGGCGCGACGAGGACTTCTGACCAAAGTGGCGCCCCATGCACGCACGCACAGCCCGGCCAGACGCCCCGTAGTCACCAGGCCCGGCTCTGTCACGCCCCGCCCAACCGCCTGCGCGGCCTCCTGCTGTGCCCGTGGTGAGCGTTCCGGAGGCGCAGAAGCACGCCCGTTCAGCCACGCTTTCTCTGCCGGCCCATGCGGACGGCCCGGACAGCGGCGGACACGGCGTGGGGTCCCGGAAGACGACAGCCCGGGGCCCCACACTCGGCTGACCCGCGCCTCGGGAATGCTGAACAGCCGCCAGAATGCCCGCAGCCCCGCCTCCGGCCCGGGGGGCTCGCCGTACGGCGCAGGCCAGTGCACCCGCCCTGCCCCCAGCGGTACCCACCTGTCCGGCGCCACTGCCATCTCGACGCAGCGGGGTGTCCGGGCTGGTGCGGGCGGGTTTTGCGGAGCAGGCTGAGAAATGCACCGGATCGGGCGCACCACTGTGCGAAGGGAACCCAGGGATGATCCAGATCGCGGATATCCGTGAGTGGCGGACCCACGACGTAGTCGACGCCGGCGGCCACAAGATCGGCACGCTGGAGGCCGTCTACGTGGACACCAGCACCGACGAGCCGGCCATGGTCACCGTCCAGGTCGGGCTGCCCACCCGCCGCCACCTGGTCTTCGTCCCGCTGAACGGCGCGATCGTCGGGCCGGGATACGTCAAGGTCGACTACGACCGGTCGCTGGTGAAGAAGTGCCCGGCGATCGGGACGGACGATGTCCTGCCCGTCGAAGACGAGGCCGCGGTGTTCGCGCACTACGGCCTGCCCTACCAGCCGGGCGCGAACGGTGAGCGGCAGCTCGCCCGCCGCTGACCGGCCCGTCAAGAAGGTGCCTTACGCCATGACGCTCTTCCTGATCCTCGTCATCGTGGCCATCGTGCTGGGCATCATCGGCGTCGCCGCCGAAGGACTGCTCTACCTGCTCATCATCGGTATCGCGGTTTTCGCCGCCGCCCTCGTCTACCTGGTCGTGCACCTGCGCCGCTCCGGCCGCCACCACCGCACGCTCCGCTGAGACCTCTCTGGAGGCTTCGGCCACCGGCCTGCCGGGCAGCGATGCGGCGGCCATGAGCCCTCGAAAGGGACAGCCGCCGCTTCGCCGGACAAGGTGGTGCTTCCCGGTGTCGTGGTTCGCCGACATGCTCCGGGTAGTGCTGGTCCGGTGTGCGGGCCGGGGCGGGTGGCCCGCGGCCGGTTCCGGGGCGGATACTGGCAGGGGCTTTCGAGGTCCTGGATGTCAGCGATGGATGGCGCGGTGCCGGCACTGACGGTGACCGACGGCCAGGGCGTGGCCCGGGGTGCCGGCGGGTGGATGGGCGCGGTCCCGGTGGCCCTCGCGGTGACCGGCGCGGACGGGCGGATCATCGTGTGGGATCCGGTGGCGGAAGAGCTGCTGGGTTACAGGGCCCAGGAGGCCGTGGGTCGGCACATCGTGGACCTGCTGCATCCCGATGCGCACCGGACTCTGGGCCGGGCGCTGTGGGAGGACGCGGCGGCGGGATTCGGTGTGATGGGGTCGGTCACGGTGTGGCACCGTGCAGGGCGCCCGGTAGAGCTGGAGATTTGGGTGCGCCCTGCGGCCGGACACACTGGTGGTGAAGCCGAGGGCGGTGTGCTGGTCTTTGCGGCCGATGCGCACGCCGCAGCCCGGATCCGAGGGTCCTCGGTGGTGTGGGACGGGTTGTTCTCCCATTCCCCGGTCGGGATCGCCGTGTTCGACACAGGGCTGCGGTTCCTGCGGGTGAACGCGGCCTTGCAAGCCATGAACGGGCTGCCGGAGGCCGCGCACGCCGGAAAGACACTGCCACACGTACTGCCTGAGGTGAACGCCGAGCAGATGGAAGCGGTGATGCGCCGGGTACTGGCCACAGGCGAGCCCGTGCTGGACTTCCGCCGCACCGGCCGCACCCCGGCTGACCCCGACCGCGACCGGACGTGGTCCGTCTCCTGCGTGCGGCTGGAGGATGCCGAGGGTCGCCCGGTGGGGATCACCACCTCGATGACCGACATCACCGCCCAGGAAGAGGCGAAGGCTCAGGCCGAGGACGGACGGCGCCGCCTCGCCCTGCTCAACGACGCCAGTATCCGCATCGGCACGACGCTGGAGCTGGACCGTACCGCCCAGGAACTGGCCGACGTCGCGGTCCCACATCTGGCGGACGTCGTCACCGTCGACCTGCTGGAATCCCTCGCCGCCGGTGGAGAACCCGGCCCCGGCCTGATCGGCGGAGCGGCTCTGCGCCGGCTCGGCAAGGCCCCGCAGGCCGGCTCCCAGGTCGCGGACGTGCTGGCACCGCTGGGGCGGACCCTGGCCTTCCCCTCCGCAGCCCCCTATACGCAGGCCCTCGCGCAGCGCCAGCCGTTCCTCCTCGCCCACCTGGATGCAAGGGCGATTGCGGCGGCGGCCCGGTACTCGGACGCCCCCGAGCGGCTGCGGCGCCTGGGGGTGCACTCCTTCATGATGGTGCCGCTGGTTGCCCGCGGGCTGGTGCTCGGGCTGGCGACGTTCTACCGCACCGGTGCGCTGGGGCCGTTCGGGGAAGCGGATGCCGTCCTCGCCGGGGAGCTGGCCGCCCGCGCGGCGGTGTGCGCGGACAACGCCCGCCTGTACGGACGCGAGCATGACACCGCCGCAATTCTCCAGCGCAGCATGCTGCCGCAGCACATCACCCCGCCGCCGGGCATCGACATCGCCCACCGCTACCTGGCGGCCAGCGATGTCAACGAGGTCGGCGGGGACTGGTACGACGTCATACCATTCTCCGGCGGCAAGGCCGCCCTGCTGATCGGGGACGTCATGGGCCACGGCATCGCCGCCGCGGCGGTGATGGGCAGGCTGTCCTCCACGGTGCGGGCCCTGGTCCGCCTGGACCTGGAACCCGTCCGGGTCCTGGAGCAGCTGGAGGCGGTCCTGGCCGACCTCGCCGACCCGATGCTGGCCACCTTCCTGTACGCGGTGTGCGACCCGGCCACCGGCCGCTGCCAGATCACCCTCGCAGGACACCCCCCGCCGGCCGTCGTCACACCCGGCGGACACGCCCGTCTGCTGGACCTGCCGCCCGGAGCACCGCTGGGCATCGGCGGCATCACCTTCACCACCACCGAGCTCACCCTGGCTCCCGGCAGCCTGCTTGTCCTCTACACCGACGGCCTCGTCGAAGCCCGCGGCACCGACATCGACGACCGCCTCAGCGAACTCACCCGCCTCCTTGCCAACCCCGGCCCATCCCTGCCGGACCTGTGCGACCAGCTCATCACAGAGCTCGTGCCCGGCTCCGCAGACGACGACATCGCGCTGCTCATCGCCCGCATCGGCACCGCGTAGGGGTCTGTCGTGACCCGAGCGGTACCGGCTGCCCGTACTTGGCTCCGCGTACTACGAGCCCGTGGTGTCCGGCACGGCGGCGAGGTGAAGTGACGCCTGGCAGCACGACTCGTTGATCATTACCGCACGGCGAATGCGTTCGCCAGGGCCCGGCCGTGGCATTCCTGTGCCTGGTAAACGGTCCCGAGTCGGAGGTGCTCCGCCTGTGGCGGCGAACGGAAATCCCACTGTCAGAAGGCGCCGGCTGGGCGCGGAGCTGCGCCGGCTACGCCTGGCCAGTGGCCTGACGAGTACGCAGGTGGCCGAGCAACTGATGATCTCCCAGCCTAAGATCAGTCACTTGGAGAACGGTCGCCGTGCCATCAATCCCCGCGATGTGCGGGACCTGTGCGGCCTCTACGGGGTCACAGACCAGCGGGTCGTCGACGCGCTGATGCGGATGGCCGGGGAGTCGGGCCGGCAGGGTTGGTGGGTCGCCTTCGGCGAGGTCCCGTACAGCGTCTACATCGGCCTGGAAACGGAGGCCTCTTCGATCCGCTCCTACGAGCCCTTGGTGATCCCCGGCCTGCTGCAGTCGCCCGCCTACGCAGCCGCCGTCATCGCGGAAACGATCCCTCTGGCCACGCCTGAACAGGCCGCCGCGCGACTTGAGCTACGGCTGCGCCGTCAGCACCGGGCCCACCACCCGGCCCGCTCCTTCCGCCTATGGGTCGTGCTGGACGAATCGGCATTGCGTCGCGTGGTCGGCAGCCCTGGCATCATGCGCGAACAGCTGGAGCACCTGAACTACCTCAGTACCCAGCCGCACATCACCGTGCAGGTCCTCCCGCATGACGTGGGGGCCCACCCGGGCATCTCGGGACAGTTCTCCATCCTCAACTTCGCAGACGCCCCCGGGAAGGGCACGGTGTATCTGGAACGGTTCACCAGCGACCTCTACCTGGAGAAACGATCCGACGTGCAGCATTACAGCGTCATGTACGACCATCTACATGCTCAGGCTCTGAACCCGGCCAGCACCCGCCAGTTCATCACTCGCGCCGCCGAGACGTACGCCGGATAGCGGGCGTAAGGGCGACGGCGCGCAACCCTTCGCCAACGCGGTTTTCCGGTGCTGCCGTGGACGGAGCGCTCCAGGGATCAGAGAAGGCGCCTGACGGATAAAAGCCCAGGTCAGGCGCCTTCTTTTGTGGACTTAGAAGAAGCCCAGCTTCTTCGGGGAGTAGGACACCAGGAGATTCTTCGTCTGCTGGTAGTGCTCCAGCATCATCTTGTGGGTCTCGCGGCCGATGCCCGACTGCTTGTAGCCGCCGAAAGCGGCGTGGGCAGGGTAGGCGTGGTAGCAGTTCGTCCAGACGCGGCCCGCCTGGATCGCCCGGCCCGCGCGGTAGGCCGTGTTGATGTCGCGGGTCCACACGCCCGCGCCCAGCCCGTACGACGTGTCGTTCGCGATCCGTACGGCGTCCTCGAAGTCCTGGAAGGAGGTCACCGACACCACCGGGCCGAAGATCTCCTCCTGGAAGATCCGCATGCGGTTGTCGCCCTCGAAGACGGTCGGCTGGACGTAGAAGCCGCCGGCCAGATCACCGCCGTGGTCGATGCGCCCGCCGCCGGTCAGGATCTTCGCGCCTTCCTGCCGGCCGATCTCCACGTACGACAGGACCTTCTTCAGCTGCTCCTCGGAGGCCTGTGCGCCGATCATCGTGTCCGTGTCCAACGGGTGCCCCGGCACGATCAGTTCCGTACGGGCCACGGCCGCGTCGAGGAAGTCCCCGTACCGGCCCCGCTCGATGAGGGCGCGCGACGGACTCGTGCACACCTCGCCCTGGTTGAGGGCGAACATCGTGAAGCCTTCCAGCGCCTTGTCGCGCAGGTCGTCGTCCGTGGTCCAGATGTCGTCGAAGAAGAGGTTCGGGCTCTTGCCGCCCAGTTCGAGGCTCACCGGCTTCAGGTGCTCCGCCGCGTACTGCATGATCAGCCGTCCCGTCGACGTCTCCCCGGTGAAGGCGATCTTCGCGACGCGTGGGCTGGAGGCGAGCGGCTTGCCCGCCTCTTCCCCGAAGCCGTTGACGATGTTCACCACGCCCGGCGGCAGCAGGTCCGCCACCAGGCCGAGCCAGTAGTGGACGGAGGCCGGGGTCTGTTCGGCGGGCTTCAGGACGACCGTGTTGCCCGCCGCCAGCGCCGGGGCCAGCTTCCAGACCGCCATCAGGATCGGGAAGTTCCACGGGATGATCTGCCCGACCACGCCCAGCGGTTCGTGGAAGTGGTAGGCCACCGTGTCCTCGTCGAGCTGGCTGAGCGCCCCCTCCTGTGCGCGCAGCGCTCCCGCGAAGTAGCGGAACTGGTCGATGGCCAGAGGCATGTCGGCGGCCAGGGTCTCGCGGATCGGCTTGCCGTTCTCCCAGGTCTCGGCGACCGCGAGGGCCTCCAGGTTCTCCTCCATCCGGTCCGCGATCCGCAGCAGGAGCGTCGACCGCTCGGCCACGGAGGTCCGGCCCCAGGCCGGGGCGGCCGCGTGCGCCGCGTCCAGGGCCCGCTCCACGTCCTCGGCGCTGCCGCGGGCGACCTCGGTGAAGGTCTGGCCCGTCACGGGGGAGGGGTTGGCGAAGTACCGGCCGCCCGCGGGCTCGACGTACTCGCCGCCGATGAAGTGGTCGTAGCGGGACGCGTACGACATGAGCGCCCCCTCGGTACCGGGCGCAGCGTAACGGGCCATGGTGTCCTCCCCTTGCCGGGCGCCGGCCACCGTCGGACAGCGCTCGGGTGGAGGCTAGGAGCGGGCAGGTTGCGGATACGTTGCACGCCGTGGGGTGGAACGGTGCGCCGGGGGTACGTGCTCCGCGGGCGCGCCGAGTTCGCGATCCAGGGCGCGTACGCGGGCCAGCGCGGCCGGTCTGCCCTCCGGCGGCAGCGCCGCGGCGAGGGCCCGCCAGGCCTCCCGGTCGTCCGCGCCCCACGCGCTGCACACCCAGTCGGTCAGCAGCCCCGCGTCCGCCCGCGCGATCACGGCGGCCCGCGCCTGGTCCTCGATCCTGCGGCGCAGCCGGACGATGCCCGGCGCCGTGGAAGCGGGCAGCAGCGGGCCGGGGTAGTGGTGGAGGGCCGCGGAGACCGCGCCCGCCGCCAGGTGCCGGGTCAGCGCGGTGAAGTCCGCCTCCAGCGGGCCGGCCGGGCGGTAGGGGCGGGAGAGCGGGGCCGCGGGACCGAGCAGGGCGCGCAGCCGGGACATTTCGGCGCGCAGCGTCACCGGTGACACCGACTCGTCCTCGTACAGGGCGACCGCCAACTCCTCGCCCGACAAGCCCTCGGGATGGTGCGCGAGCAGGGCCATGATCTCGCTGTGCCGCCGGCCGAGCCGCACCCGGCGCCCGCCCGTGACCAGCAGCGCCTCGTCCTGGCCGAGGGCGCTCAGGGTGTCCCCGGCAGCGGGCGGGCCCGGTGCGAGCAGGGTCAGCTGCGCCTCCGCCGCCCGCGCGACGGCCCGTACGAAGGCCAGCGAATGGGGGTGGGCCAGCCCGTCGCCGCCGGTGATGTCCACCGCACCCAGCAGCCCGCCCGTCCGCGGATCCCGCACCGGGGCCGCCGCGCAGGTCCACGGGTGGACGCGGCGGCTGAAGTGCTCGGCCCCGAAGACCTGTACCGGCTCGCCGACCGCCACCGCCGTACCGGGGGCGTTCGTCCCCATCGCGGTCTCCGCCCAGCGCGCGCCCGGGACGAAGCCGAGCCGCTCCGCCCGCCGCAGGGTGGCCGGCTCGCCCTCCACCCACAGCAGGCTGCCGCGCGCGTCGCACACGGCGAGCAGGTGGGCCCCGTGCGCCGCGAACTCCCCGACGAGCTCCCGGAACAGGGGCATGACCCGGGCGAGGGGATGGTCCGCCCGGTACGAGCGCAGCTCCGGCTCGGCCAGCTCCACCCGGGGCGCGCACTCCGGGCTCAGCCGGGCCCGCGCGCACCGCCGCCAGGACCTCGCGATGACCGCCCGCACCGGCGCCTCGACCCGCCCGTCCCGCGTGAACACGGCGTGCGCACGCCGCAGTTCGCGCGTGCGCTCGGCGGGATCGGCCCCGCCCGGCAGCGCCACCGACGGATCGTCCATCTCACCCTCCCGTGGTGCCGCGGTACCCGGAGCGCCCCCATCGTCGTCCCGGTACCCGGACCCGGCAAGCGGTACGTCGGCCACTACGCGGGGCGGGCAGGGCCGAAACCCGGTTTGGCCGCTTCTTTTGGCTCCGGGCGGGGTCGGGGGGTGTCGGCCCGGCCGGGTCCGGGCGCGCGCCGGGGCGTCTCCTCGGGCGTCGAACGGTGCCAGGGGTCGGTGGGCCGAGGGTGGTTGCGTTCGACGCCCTGCGGGGACGCCCCGACGCACACCCGGCCCCGTCCGGGCCGGCGGGTATCGGCCTGAGCTGGGGGAACGGCCTAGGTGTCCAGGGCCGACCACGCCGACGCCGGGTCGGGGGCCGAGGGGCCCGCCGGGATCCAGCGGGCCGCCTCGCGGCGGTACGGCCACCAGCGGCCCTCGCGGCCCAGCCGCAGCTGGCGGTCGGCGTCCGCCTCGGACCAGCGGGCCCGCAACCGGCGCAGCACGGGGGCCCGTTCGTCCGCCCAGGCGGCCGCCAGTGCCGCACGCGCCCGGGCCAGCGTCGCCCGGTCCGGTGCCCAGTCGTCCTCCAGTGCCGCGAGCGCGGGCGGCCCGCCGAAGCCCCAGGCCCGGACGGCCAGGTCCATGGCCGCCCGGTCTCGTCCGGTAGCCACCGCCAGGCGGGAGCGGACCCGGAAATCGGATGCCTCGGCGGTGAGTCGTACGGCGTCCTCGGCCGTGGTCAACGGGGCCGTCGGGGCGCGGTCGGCGTGGCCCGGAGCCAAGGCCAGCGCGAGCAGCCGGTGAGCCTCGTTCGCGGCCGCCTGCGCGAGGAACTCCACGGCGTCCACGTCGAGTTCCGCTTCGGAGTCCGTCTCGGTGTCCAGCGTCGGCGGCTGGCCCGGCGCCTCCGGCAGGCCCGGCGGCGGGGGTAGCGGTGGCAGGGCGGCCGCCGCCGCGTACGCGTCCGCCGCCGGGATCCCGGCATCCGCGGGTGCCTCCTCGGACTCCGGGGCCTCCGCGGCGCTGCGGGCCTCCAGCTCCGCCACCAGCTCCCGCTCGCCGCGGCCGCGCAGGAGCAGCAGCACGAACGGGTCCCGGTCCAGCAGCCGGGCCACCTGGTAGCAGAGCGCCGCCGAGTGCGGGCAGTGGTCCCACTCGTCGCAGTCGCAGCGCGGGTCGAGCTCCCCGATGCCGGGCAGCAGCTCCACCCCGGCCGCCGCCGCGTCCTCGGCCAGCTCCGGCGGCACCTCCCGGTCCAGCAGCGCCGCGATGTACCCCGACTCCGCGGCCGCCAGCCCCAGCAGCCGGTCCCATTCGGCTTCCGTGAACTCCTGCACCAGCACGTCCGTCCGGTGCGCCGTCCCGTCCCGGTCGCGCACCACCGCCGTGAGCCCGCCCGGACGCACCGAGACGGCACCCACCGCACCCGAACGCGCGTACCGGCGTCCCGCCTTGACCTGCTCTCGGTCGAGGGCGCTGTCCTCCAGGGCGCGCAGCCAGGCGTGGCCCCACCAGGTGTGCGCGAAGCCCCGGCCCGGGGCGGGCGGCAGGGCCGGGAACGTTTTCTCGTGGTTGTCGCCGTACTCGTTCATCGCTCGCTCCCCGGGGCCGGGCGCAGCGCCACGAGCTCGGCCAGTTCGGCGTCGGTCAGTTCGGTCAGCGCGGCCTCGCCGCCCGCCAGGACGGCATCGGCGAGCTCCCGCTTGCGCGCCAGGAGCCGCGCGATCCGGTCCTCCACGGTGCCCTCGGAGGTGATCCGGTGGACCTGCACGGGCTGGGTCTGGCCGATCCGGTAGGCACGGTCGGTGGCCTGCTCCTCGACGGCCGGGTTCCACCAGCGGTCGAAATGGATGACGTGCCCGGCGCGGGTGAGGTTCAAGCCGGTGCCCGCAGCCTTGAGGGAGAGCAGGAAGACCGGGACCTCACCCGCCTGGAAGCGGTCCACGAGCTCCTCGCGGCGCGGCACCGGAGTGCCCCCGTGCAGCAGCTGCGAGGCGATCCCGCGGCCGGCGAGGTGCTTTTCCAGGATCCTGGCCATCGCCACGTACTGGGTGAAGACGAGGACCGAACCGCCCTCGGCGAGGATCGTGTCGAGGAGTTCGTCGAGGAGCTCCAGCTTCCCGGAGCGCGCGGCGGCCGTGTCCTTGGCGCCGGTCTCCCCCGGACCGTGCTCCCTCAGGTACTGCGCCGGGTGGTTGCAGATCTTCTTGAGGGAGGTCAGCAGCCTGACCACCAGGCCGCGCCGTTCCATCCCGTCGGCCTCGGAGATCGCGGCGAGTGTCTCGCGGACGACGGCCTCGTAGAGCGCGGTCTGCTCCCGGCTCAGCGTGACGGTGTGGTCGGTCTCGGTCTTCGGCGGCAGCTCGGGCGCGATGCCCGGGTCGGTCTTCTTCCGACGCAGCAGGAACGGCCGTACGAGAGCCCCCAGTCGGGCCGCCGCCTGCGGATCGCGGCCGCTCTCGACGGGCTCGGCGTAGCGGGTGCGGAAGGTGCCGAGGCGGCCGAGGAGCCCGGGGGTGGTCCAGTCGAGCACGGCCCACAGGTCGGAGAGGTTGTTCTCGACGGGAGTGCCGGTGAGGGCCACCCGGGCCGGGGCCGGGATGGTGCGCAGGGCCTTGGCGGTGGAGGAGTGCGGATTCTTGACGTGCTGGGCCTCGTCGGCGACGACCATGCCCCAGCGGACGGCGGCGAGAACCCGGGCGTCCACGCGCATAGTGCCGTACGTGGTGAGCACGAACCCGCCGGTCAAGCCCGAGAGTTCGCGGCCCGGGCCGTGGAAGCGGCGTACGGGGGTGCCGGGCGCGAACTTCTCGATCTCCCGCTGCCAGTTGCCCAGCAGCGAGGCCGGGCACACCACGAGGGTCGGCCCGGTCGTGGCGGGGGCCTGGCCGTGGTGGCTGCGGTTGCGGTGCAGGTGGAGCGCGATGAGGGTGACGGTCTTGCCCAGGCCCATGTCGTCGGCGAGGCACGCGCCGAGGCCGAGCGAGGTCATGTGGGCCAGCCAGCGCAGCCCGCGCAGTTGGTAGTCGCGGAGGGTGGCCCGCAACTCGGGAGGCGCCTCGGGGTCGTCGGGGTGCCGCTCCTCGGGGTCCTGACCACCGGGGTCCTGACCACCGGGGTCCTGCCCCGCGGGCTCTCGGCTTCCGGGTTCCCGTGGTTCGGCGGCGAGTTGTGCGCGCAGCCGCTCCAGTGGGCCCGTGGCCTCTACGTCGACCCGCTTCCCGTCGATCTCGGCCGACCCGGTGAGTACGGCGGCCAGCGCGTCCGGAGCCGCGAGCTCGCGGCCCTGCCGGGCGCGGGCCCGGCGGGCTTCGGCCGGGTCGATCAGGACCCACTGGTCGCGCAGCCGGACCAGGGGGCGCTTCGACTCGGCGAGCCGGTCGAGTTCGGCAGGGGTGAGGTCGCCGTGGCCGCCGAGGGCGTGGCGCCAGGTGAAGGAGAGCAGCGAGCCCGGGGAGAGCAGGCCGGAGGGCAGGCCGGCGCCGGCGCCTTCGGGGGAGGCGACGACGGCGCGGGCGCCGAGTTCCCGGGCCAGCTCGCGCGGCCAGTGCACCTGCACTCCGTCGGCGGCGAGTGCCCCGGAGGTTTCGCCGAGCAGCTCCGTGACCTCCTCGTCGGCGAGCTCCACGGAGTTCGGCACGGCGGCGCTGAGCAGCGGCGCCAGCGGGGACCACAGCCGGGCGGCGCGCCGCAGGGCCCGCAGGGCGTCCATCCGGGCGCCGGGCGGGAAGGCGGCCGCGGCGGCCCCCGATCCGGCCCAGACGTCGACGGCGTCGGCGACCAGCGAGGAGTCGGCCACGCCGTGCATCTGGAGGACCGCCCGGAAGACGGGAGCCTGGTCCAGGGGGCCGTCGAGCTCGATCCGCAGTGAGATGCGCACGCCCGCGTCGTGGCCCGCGGCCACCTCGGCGGCCCAGCCGCGCAGTCCGGGATGGAGCATCGGCGGCCGCGCGGCGTAGGCGGGCCCGCCGGTGGCCGCGGGCGCGGCGGGGGAGCGCGGCAGGGAGTCGGCGACGGCGTCGAGGAAGGCGCGCAGCAGCGGCTCCGGGGTGGGGAGCCGGGGCGGTCCGTCCGCGTTCAGGGGTACGCAGTGCGCGGTGGGCGGCATGGCGGCGGCCAGTTCCCGGACGGCGTCGAGGTCGGCCGCGTCCAGCGGTCCCATCCGCCAGGCGTCGTGGCCGGCGGGGCTCAGACCGGGCAGCAGCCGGCCGCGGGCGGCGAAGCGCAGGGCCAGCAGCGCGGCGGCGCCCCAGAAGGCCGTGGCCGGGTCGGCGACCGGGCCTGAGCGGGGGTCGGAGCCGGGGCGGGGGTCGGCGGCCGGGCCGGAAGCGGCGCGGGAAGCGGGGCTGGAAGGGGCGCAGGAAGCGGCGCCGGCTCGGGCTCGGGCTCGGGCTCGAGTGAGCAGGGGCAGGGCCGCGTCGACGGGCAGCACGAGCGCGGTCACCGTGGCCCGGCGCAGCTCGGGGGTGACGACGGTGAGCTCCTCGAAACCGCCCGCTCCGGCGTCGGTTCCCGAGGCGGTGAACGCGTCTGCGGTACCGGCCGATGGGGCCTCACCGTCGGGTCGCCAGAGGCCTATCCGGCCGCTGCGGGCGGGTTGGCCGGGGGCACCGGGGAGGAAGACGGCGGAGCAGTGGCTGAGGTCGGGGGTCTTGGGCAGCACGCGTCCCTCAAACTTGACTACCGGGGCACAGGGCCGCCGAGAGTACCTGACCGGAGGAGCCCGGGATCGGCCGCCGGGCCGACAGCGCCTGTTTTCCGGATCGGGACGGTTCACTTCGCGGCGGCTCGGACATCCGGGAACGCCCGGTCGAGGCCGCGCGTTGAGGGAAGTAGTGCTCGACGACAAAGAGGAGGTGTCCGCAGATGTCCACTCGCGGAAAGGTCGCGGTTGCCGGGGTCGTGGCAGCCATCGTGTTGTTCTGGAGTGTCGGATTCTGGGCGGGGCTGTTGGTCCTGATCGGCGTGCCTGCCGCCGCCTACTTCCTGCTGGACTCCTCCCAGCGGCGTCGGGTGCGGGGTATGTCCCGGAAGCAGATAGGCCGCTGAGGCAGCCGGGGCGGCTCTCACCGCCCCTGGCGCCCCGGCCGTCCCGGCCCGTCGTGCGGGCCGGACCCCGGCTTACCCGTCGAGTCCAACCCGCCTCACGGATCAGGCCGCGCTGGCCGCGCCCACCACGGTGAGCTCGGATTCGAGGAGCATCTGGGACGCATGGTCCACGAGGTGGCGCAGCACGCTCAAGTAGCTCTCGTCGCCGCCCAGTTCGTCCAGGATGCGGTACGCCTCGGCGCGGAATCCGTCGATTTCGGTCCGGTACCGGTCGAGGGCCACGGGCGTCCGAAGGAGGCCCGCGAGCTCGTTCCTGGCCTCCACCGAGCGGCCCGCGGTGGCGCACAGGCCCAGGATGTGTTCCTTGGAATCGGCGGGCGCGTCCTCGAGGACGGAGGCGAGGAGGTAGGTCACGGTGCCGTTGAGCAGGTCCTCGTCGCGGCCGGACAGGATGTCTTCCTGGTCATTGAATATCTGCCACAGAATGCCGAATACGTAGCCGAACTCGCGCCAGAGCTCCACCTTCTCGGCGGTGGTTCCGGAGAACATCGCGGCCATGGCCGTGATCATTCCGAAAGGTGCCCCGGATTTGCCGCGATACGTCTCGACGACCGATTTGCGCGTGGCGCTGCCGATGTCTCCGCGCATGTCGTCTATCTGGCCGTCGACGCCGATGATCCAGCCGGTGAGGATCTCGGTCACCAGCGCGCCGCGCACCGATTCCGGCAGTTTCTGGTCCAAAACGATCTGAATGGGGAGTGCGTTTCCGGTGATGACCGAAGCGAGCAGGGCCTCGTTCTCGGTGAGCTCGCCGGAGATCCGTGCGCCGTTCGCATCGGCCAGATCGTCGAGGTAGCAGGCCGAAGTCCACCACAGCAGGTGCACGGCGGACAGCGGAATGGCCGGCCGCGGGTTACCCGTTTCTATGGCGTGCGTGAGGAGGGGGAGCACCGAGAGGGGATGTCTGAGTTTGCGGTGCTCCAAGAGCTTGGCCACTGAGCTCCTGGTGATGGCCGCGACCGGTCCGAGTCGCTCCAGAGCGGTATCGATCTCCGCATCGATGTCCTGGGCGACTTGCTGGTGAAGGTCGAGGTATGACGTGCAATTCAAGAGAGCAGCCTCCGTCGAAAGAATGACCCGAAGGGCGGCGGTGTGGGCCCTTTGAGTCAGTTGAGTCAGTGACGTGGCTGATTCGATCATTCCGGAGGGAGGCGATCCAGAGCGATTTTCCGCCACCCCTGTCTTGATCTTGCTTCAGGGGGCGGTCGCTGCCGGTCGCGGCTCCGCCGGCGCCCGGAGGCAGGGCGCCGGCCGGGTTACTAGTAGTAGTCGCGCATCAGGGCCGTCGCCCACTCCGGCTGCCGCAGCTCGCCTCGCGGCCCGAACTCGGCCATGTACGGCTTGAGATCGAGCACGGGCGTGCCCTCCACCGCGTCGAGTCCCTCCACGTGTACGTCCAGGCCGTCGACCTTCACCACCCGGCACCGCGAGACGCCCAGCCGGTTCGGGCGGTTCTTTCCGCGCTGCGCGAAGATGCCGACCAGCGGCCAGTCCGTGTTGCCGCGGGGGTGCCGCGCGCCCGTCTCGATCTTCTCCGCGGGCACCCGGTCGAAGTGGTAGACCACTTCGACGTGCGAGAAGTCCTCCAGCCCGTACAGCGCCTCCGGGCCGAACCGGAGGCCGTCCAGGCGGATCACCGCCGTCTCGCGCCCCCAGTCGTCGTCGAGCACCTCCGCACGACCGCCCACGACCACGCCCACCGGCTCCGACTCCACCATCGTCTCTCCCTCGTGTTCCCCGCACGCACTCGCGCCCGACGGCCGTCCCCGGTCGGGACTCAGGCCGGGCGCACCGCGACGCGATCCAGCGCCGCCAGCAGCTGCGGTAGGTCATGAATCCCCTCGTGGGGGACCGCGAGCACCTCGCTCGGCTCCTCGTCCAGCAGGACGAATGCCGCGTCGGGGCCTTCGGTTTCTCCCGTACGGGCCACCAGCGACCAGCCGGGCCCGTCCACGCGCAGCGTCCGGGCACTCTCGCCGGCGAAGGAGGACCGCACCCGGCCGGGCGGCGGCGGGGTCCGCGTGTACGCCAGGGCCTCCTCCATGGCCCGTGCGAGCCCCGGGTGCGCGGCGGCGGCCGCCCCGCCGTCCGTCGCCACCCGCTCGCGCCAGTCGGCCCACTCCCGCGCGATCTGGTCGGCGCCCATCCGGCGCTGGACCGGACCCCAGGCCTCGGCAGAGGGCGGCGCCAGCGGCACCCGCCCCGTACCGTCCGCGCCCTGCTCCGGATCGTGCGGCTCCGGTATGCCCGACGCGGACACCGACAGATCCAGCGGCCAGCCCGCCAGCGAAATGACGATGCTCCGCTCGTCGGGGGACAGGTCGTAGTCCATCCCGCAGTCCCAGGAGGCGATGGCCGTGGCCACGAGCGAGACGTCGTCCACGACGACCGTCCAGCGCGCGCCCTCCTCGTCCTGGCCCAGCACCAGCCCGTAGCCCTCGCGGTTCGGAGCGACGCCCAGCAGGGAGCAGGCCTCGGCGAAGTCGTCGCCCAGCATGCTCGGGAACTGCGCTGGGGTCATCAGCACGGCGGTCAGCACGTAAAGGGAGCCGCCACCCTCGTCGTCGGACACCTGGCCTCCTGGTAGCTCTCTCGTCGGCGCACCTTAACCAGCCGGTAACCCGCCCGTCGAGATCCTACGGGTGACGATTTCCAAGCCCGCCACCTGCACGTAGAGTTGGGGACCCGGCACGGAGAGGGACACCCGGTGCAGCGTGACGACCGGCCGAGGGAGATCCTCCGGCCCGGCCCCGCCGGCCTAGCGGCGTACGGCCACCGCCAGGAAGCGGGCGTCCTCGTCGGCGTACGAGACCATGTCCCAGCCCGAACCAGCCAGCAGGGAGCGCAGGTTGGGCTCCGCCCGCAGGTCGTCCGGGGTGAGCGCGCGGCCGTGCCGTGCGGCGAGGGCCGCGCGCCCGATCGGGTGGAAGAGCGCGAGCCGGCCGCCGGGGCGGACCACCCGGGCGAGCTCGCGCAGGTTCGTCGCGGGGTCGGGCAGGTGGGCGATGAGCCCGGCGGCGAACACGGCGTCGAGCGCGCCGTCGCGCAGCGGCAGCCCGGCCACGTCGGCGAGCAGCAGGGCGCCCTCGACGGCCCGACCCGCACGCTGTGCGGCGGCCAGCATCTGCGGGGTGAGGTCCGCGCCGAGCACCGTCCCGGAGGGCCCGACCGCAGCCCGTAGCGCGGTCAGCGCCCGACCGGTGCCGCAGCCCGCGTCGAGCACGCGGTCCCCGGGCCGCAGCCCGAACTCGGCGACGGCGGCCTCGAACGCGGGGCCGTCCTCGGGGAACTTGCGGTCCCAGGCGGCGGCGCGCGCCCCGAAGAATTCCTGCACGTGCGTGTGGTCTTCGCTCATGCGCCCATGATCCCCCACCGGCCGTCCTGCGGTGCGTGTGCAAGGTGGTACGCGGCGTGATCGAAGATGAACGTATCTCTGTCATATTCCAGCAGTTCCAGCGGCTTTCGAAATGGTCCCCCTGTTCGTGGCCTCACCCGGACTAGCGTCCGGTGGCCATGGGACACCTGGACCACGCCGCCTATGGCTGGCTGACACCCGCGCTGTCATACGTGATGGCCTCCATCGGCGCCGCCCTCGGGCTGCGCTGCACCGTCCGCGCGCTCGCCGCGACCGGATCCTCCCGCCGCAACTGGCTCCTCACCGCGGCCTCCGCCATCGGCACCGGCATCTGGACGATGCACTTCGTCGCGATGCTCGGTTTCGACGTCACCGGCACCGAGATCCACTACAACGTGCCGCTCACCATCCTCAGCCTGGTCGTCGCCATGCTGGTCGTCGGCGCCGGAGTCTTCGCCGTCGGCTACGGCAAGGACCGCGGCCGCGCCCTCGTGCTCGGCGGCCTCACCACCGGCCTCGGCGTCGCCAGCATGCACTACCTGGGCATGGCGGCCCTGCGCCTGCACGGCCGCATCTCGTACGAGCCGCTCACCGTCGGCCTCTCCGTCGCCATCGCCGTGGTCGCGGCCACGGCGGCCCTGTGGGCCGCGCTCAACATCAAGTCGCCGCTCGCCGTGGCCGTCGCCTCGCTCGTCATGGGAGCCGCGGTCAGCAGCATGCACTACACCGGAATGATGGCGGTCGGCGTCGACGTCAGTCCCTCGGACGCGGCCCTGCCGGGCGCCACGGCCATGCAGTTCATCTTCCCGCTCGCCGTCGGACTGGGCTCCTACCTGTTCATCACCGCCGCCTTCGTCGCCCTGTCCCCGACCGCCGACGAGCGCGCCGCATCCGCTTCCGCCTCCGCCCGGCACGTGCCGGAACCCGTACCGGCCGGCCCCTGAGCGCGCCGGGCACCCCGCCCCCACCAGACCCGCCCGGCCCATCAGCCCCCCGCACACCCGCACCCGTAGGCACCGCCCCGGAACGAGGAGCCCATGCGCACACCCCGCAGAAAACCGGAAGCAGCGGCGCCGCGGCCGCCCGCGCCGCCGGCGCGCGGCCGCCGGGCCCACGCAGGGCCGCCGGCCGAGGAACCGGCGGCGCAGGAGACCCACCCGCTCCTCCCCTCGGCCCCGCGCGACGGCGGCTCCCGGCTGCGGCTCAGGCCCGCCACCGTCCGCGCGAAGATCGTCTCCCTGTTGATGGTCCCGGTCGTCTCGCTCCTCGCGCTCTGGGCCTTCGCCACCGTCAGCACCGCCCAGGACATGGCCCGCCTGAGCCTCGCCCACCGGGTCGACACCGAGATACGCACCCCCGTCGCGGCCGCCGTGACCGAACTACAGGCCGAGCGGCGCGCCGCCGTCCGGCTCCTCGCCGACCCCGCCGCCGACCCGGGGGCCGCCCTGGACCAGCAGGTACGCCGTACCGAGGCCGCCGTCCGGCGGCTGCGGCTCGGAGACCGGCACACCGTCGCCGACTCCGGCGGCTACCGCGCCGACATCGCGATCCGCCTGGGTGCCTTCGTCGCCGCCGCCGAGGCGCTGGGATCGGCCCGCAAGGACATCGTCGCCCGCAGGGCCAGCCCCGAAGCGGCCTACGAGATGTACACCGGAGTCGTCGACGCGGCCCTCGCCGTGGGCGGCGCCCTGACCGGCGGCCAGGACGCCGAACTCGGCCCCGACGCCCGGGTCCTGCTCGAATTCGCCCGCGCCGGAGAACTCCTCTCCCGCGAGGACGCGCTCCTCGCCGTACCGGGCCCGCGCACCGCCGAAACGCTTCGCCACCTCACCGGCACCATCGAAACCCGGCGCGCCCTCACCGCCGCCGCGTCCGAGGACCTCCCCGAGGCCCAGCGGGCCGCCTGGCAGGCCGTCGCCAAGAGCGCCGCGTACGCCGACCTCACCGCCGCCGAGGACCGGGCCCTGGACGCCGGCACCACCCGCGACAGCCGCGCCGTACCCGCCGGCTGGGAGGCCGCCTGGAGCGGTGTCGGCGCCTCGATGCACGAGATCGAGGAGGCCGCGCACGCCGCTGCCGCCGACCGCGCCGACCCGGTCACCGAGGGCGCGCTCAGCCCCGCCGGAGCCGCCGTCCTGCTCGGCCTGGCCGCCGTGGCCGCCTCGCTCGTCATCTCCGTCCGCATCGGCCGCGCCCTGGTCGTGGAACTCGTCTCGCTGCGCAACACCGCTCTGGAGATCGCCCGCCGCAAACTCCCGCAGGCGATGGAACGGCTGCGCGCCGGCGAGGAGATCGACGTAGCCGCCGAGACCCCCGCCGGACCGCCGGCCGAGGACGAGATCACCCAGGTCGGCGAGGCCCTCGCCACCGTCCACCGGGCCGCCCTCAGCGCCGCCGTGGAACGCGCGGAGCTGGCCAGCGGGGTGTCCGGGGTCTTCGTCAACCTCGCCCGCCGCAGCCAGGTCCTCGTGCACAAGCAGCTCACCCTGCTCGACTCGATGGAACGCCGCGCCGACGACCCGAACGAACTCGGCGACCTCTTCCGCCTCGACCACCTGACCACCCGGATGCGCAGGCACGCGGAAAGTCTGATCATCCTGTCGGGCGCCGCCCCGGGCCGTGCCTGGCGGATGCCGGTTCCCCTCACGAATGTCGTCCGCGCCGCCGTCTCCGAGATCGAGGACTACCCGCGCATCGAGGTCCGTCAGCTCGCCGAGGCCGCGGTCGTCGGCGGGGCCGTCGCCGACCTCACGCACTTGCTCGCCGAACTCATCGAGAACGCCGCCCAGTTCTCCCCGCCCCACACCAAAGTGCGGGTCAGCGGCGAGCCCGTCGGGGCCGGGTACGTCCTGGAGGTCGAGGACCGCGGGCTCGGCATGGGGCGCGAATCCCTGAGCGAGGCCAACCGGCGCATCGAACAGTCCGAGGCCCTCGACCTCTTCGACAGCGACCGGCTCGGGCTCTTCGTGGTCAGCCGCCTCTCCGCCCGCCACGGTGTGAAGGTGCACCTGCGCACGTCACCGTACGGTGGCACCACGGCCGTGGTCCTGCTGCCGAACTCCATGCTCCAGGGCGCGATCACGGTCGGCACCCCCGAGCCCGCCCCGGAGCCCCCCTCCGCGTCCGCCCCCGAGCCCCCGGCCCACGCCCGGAACCAGCCCCCGGCTCGGATCCGGAACCAGGCCCCCGAAGCGGCCCCGGCCCCGGCTCCCGCGCCGAAGGCCGTCGCGGGGGCGGAGCAGCCGCCCGCCATGACCGTCGTACGGGAGGAGGCGCGCGGCATCCCGGCCGCGAACCGGACCCCCGCACCGCAGGAGCCGCGCCCGGCCCCGGTGGCCCCGCTGCGCCCGCGCGCCACCGGAGTCGCGCCACCCCGTACGCAGCCGACCGTGCCGCCACCGGCCTCGGTGACGGAACTGCCGCGCCGGGTGCGCCAGGCCAGCCTCGTCCCCCAGCTGCGCGAGGCCCCGGCCCCGAAGGCCCCGGCCGGATCCCGGCTTCCCGAGGATCCTCCGGGCCGCAGTCCGGAACAGGCCCGGGACCGGATGGCGGCCTACCGGGCCGGCTGGGCCCGGGGCGCCCAGGACGACTCCCCTCACGCAGGCAGCGAAGGAGAAGTGTGATGATCGAACATCAGCGAATCGACCTCGACGGCGTCCGCAGGTCCGGCGAACTGGACTGGCTGCTGGACGACCTGGTGCTCCGGGTCCGCGAAGTCCGGCACGCCGTGGTCCTGTCCACCGACGGGCTCGCCGTGGGCGCCTCCAGCGCGCTGAGCCGGGAGGACGCGGAGCACCTGGCCGCCGTCGCGTCCGGCTTCCACAGCCTGGCCAAGGGCGCGGGCAGGCACTTCCACGCCGGGGGCGTGCGCCAGACGATGGTCGAGATGGACGAGGGGTTCCTCTTCGTCGCGGCCGCCGGCGACGGCTCGTGTCTGGCGGTGCTCAGCGGCGCCGGCGCCGACATCGGGCTCATCGCGTACGAGATGGCCCGGTTGGTCAAGCGGGTCGGCGAGCACCTGTACACCCCGCCCCGGTTCGCGGCGCGGCCGCCGGCCGCCGGTTGAGGGCGGCGGTCCGGCGCATGAACGGCCAGTGGTACGACGCCGACGCGGGCCCGCTCGTCCGTCCGTACGCCATGACCGGCGGGCGTACGAAGCCGGGACCCCACGGGGTCCGGTTCGACCTGATCGCACTGGTGGTCATGGACGTCAAGGGCGCTGAAGGCGCCGACGAGGCGGCCGAGTCGCTGCTCGGCCCCGAACACCGGGCGCTCCTCGGACTCTGCCGGTCCGAGACCCAGTCGGTGGCGGAACTCGCCGCCGATGCCGACCTGCCCGTGGGGGTGGTGCGGGTGCTCCTCGGGGACCTGCTGGAGGGCGGCCACGTCAAGGTCAGCAGGCCGGTGCCGCCCGCGCAGCTGCCGGACGAGCGGATTCTGCGTGAAGTCATCGAGGGATTGCGAGCGCTGTGATGGGACATCAAGACAACGGGCGCCTCGAAGCGGGCTCGCCCCCGGGCCCGGCCCGGGCCTCGAACGCGGCCTCTGACCCGGCCGTGGATCCGGCGGAGGACCCCGAACTGGCCGCGCTCGCGCTGAAGATCCTCGTCGCGGGAGGTTTCGGGGTCGGCAAGACCACCCTGGTGGGCGCGGTGAGTGAGATCCGGCCGCTGCGGACCGAGGAGTTGCTGAGCGAGGCGGGCGAACTCGTCGACGACACGGGCGGAGTGGACCAGAAGACGACCACGACCGTGGCGATGGACTTCGGGCGGATCACCATCAGGTCCGGGCTGTCCTTGTACCTGTTCGGCACCCCCGGCCAGGACCGGTTCTGGTTCCTGTGGGACGAGCTGTCGCAGGGCGCGCTCGGTGCGGTGGTGCTCGCCGACACCCGGCGGCTGGAGGACTGCTTCCCGGCGGTCGACTACTTCGAGCACCGGCGCATCCCGTTCGTGGTGGCCGTCAACTGCTTCACGGATGCCCGGAGTTACGGAGCGCACGACGTCTCGCGGGCGCTCGACCTGGACCGGGGGACGCCGGTGGTGCTGTGCGACGCGCGGGACAGGGATTCGGGGAAGGAAGTGCTGATCCGGCTGGTCGAGTACGCCGGGCGGGTGCACACCGCCCGGCTGCTGGACTCGGTGGAGCCGCAGGCAGATTCGGTGTGAACCGGCCGACGCGTGCGCGTCCGTTCCTCTTGAGTCATCTTGTTCGCCATGGGGGCGTCCTCCTTGCCGGAAAGGCGCTGGTGGGGAAGGCTTGCGGGACGACCACGCGGGGTGGGGCGCGGCCATGTCGGCCGCGTCGACGGGGAGGGGCTGGGAATGGCACTGGACAAGCAGCTCGATTGGCTGTTGGACGACCTGACGCGCCGGGTCCAGCAGGTACGGCATGCCGTGGTGCTGTCCAACGACGGCCTGGTGACGGGGGCGAGCGCCGGTCTGGCGCGCGAGGACGGGGAGCACCTGGCGGCCGTCGCGGCCGGATTGCAGAGCCTGGCGAAGGGGTCCGGACGGCACTTCCGAGCCGGTGAGGTCCGTCAGACGATGGTCGAGTACGACGAGGGGGTCCTCTTCGTCATGGCGGCCGGCGCGGGCAGCTGCCTGTGCGTGCTGAGCGCCTCCGAGTCCGACATCGGCCAGGTCGCGTACGAGATGACGCTGCTGGTCAACCGGGTGGGGGAGCACCTGGGAGTCGCCGAGCGGCGGATGACCGGCGGCTGATCGCGGAGTTGTCCACAGGCCCGACGGACTGTCGTCGCGCTGAGTTACGGTCTTTACACAGAGTGATCGACACTCGTGGGGGAGACCGTGATGATGCAGATGGAGAGCGTGCTGCCGCAGGTAATGCCGCAGGCGCTGCCGCAGCCGCAGACAGTGTCGCAGCAGGACGTGCCGGTGGGGAGTGTGCGGGCTGCCAGTGAACTGGGGCTGAGCCGGAGCGAGTTCGCCAGGGCCGTCCAATTGGGGATCGTGCGCGCCGGGCCGCCGGCGCGTGGTGGGGCCGCGCGTTACGCGCGGGCCGAGCTGGAGCGGGTCAGGTCGGCGGAGTCCCGGCCGGGCGCTGTCTGGCCGGAGGCGCTCCGCGAGCGGGTCGAGACCGTGGCCGGAGCGGCGGCCGCGGCGCGGGCGCTGGGAGTCGGCCCGAGCCGGTTCACCCGGCTCGCGCGCTGCGGGCACCTCACCCCGGTCGGCTACCGGATCAACCGCTACCGGGCCGTGGTGTGGCTCTATCTGGCCGCGGAGCTCAGGGAGTTCGCCGCCCGGGAGCCGGCCGCTCTGCGCGGGGCCGCGCCACCGGGGGACCGGGAGCTGATGGCGGCCAAGGCGGACCTGCGCCCCCGGAAGTGGCGCGGGCGGCACGTCGGGCTGCTGCTGAGACGGACGGCCGACCCGTGGGAGCGGGCCGCGGTACTGGCCTGCGTACTCCCGGAGCGTGAGCTGCGGGAGGCGGTGCCCGACCGGGCGGAGCGGACCGTGCTGGACGCCCTCGCCCCGCCGCCGCCCTACGGGCATCCGCAGGTCCCGGCGGCCGCGGCGGTGGCACTGAGACTGCTCGAGGCCGATCGGCCGGAGGAGATCCACTGGTACCGCACCAGCCTGGACTTCGCCCTCACCGGAGCGCGCGGCCAGTCGCAGCCCGGGCAGTCACGGTCCGGCGGATCGCAGCCCGGTCAGTCGAACTCGACGGGGGAGAGGGGGCCGACGTAGACCCAGGCCCCCGCCTCGCGGGTGAAGGAGCTGTGCTCGTGCAGTGAGCCGGCGTGCCGGCCCTCGCGGTAGTGGGCCCGGAACTCCACCGAGCCCTCCGTCTCGAACATCCCGCCGCGCTCGGTCGCGAGGATCTCCAGCCGCTCCCAGCGCTGCCCGGGATCCAGATCGAGGTCGGACGGGCGGGTCGAGGAGTGCCAGGAGCGCATCAGATAGGCGGTGTCGCCGACCGCGAACGCGCTGAAGCGGGAGCGCATCAGCTGCTCCGCGGTGGGTGCCTGTTGTGCACCGGAGTGGAAGCGGCCGCAGCACTCCGGGTAGGCGGCGGGCAGCCCGCAGGGGCAGGGGAGGGCCGGGGTAGGCATGCGCGTGCTCAGTTCTTCGGAGAGGGAGAGGAGGGGTAGGGGCGGAAGAGTCCTTCCTGGACCACGGAGACCAGCAGCCTGCCCTCCAGGTCGTAGATGCGGCCGCGGGCCAGGCCCCGCCCGCCGTGCGCGATGGGCGACTCCTGGTCGTACAGGAACCACTCGTCCGTACGGAACGGCCGGTGGAACCACATGGCGTGGTCGAGGCTCGCCATGTCGAACCCGCGCATCCCCCACAGCGGTTCCACCGGGATGCGCACGGCATCGAGGAGGGTCATGTCGCTGGCGTAGGTGAGGGCGCAGGTGTGCACGAGCGGGTCGTCGCCCAGCGGGCCGACCGCCCGCATCCACACCGCGCTGCGCGGATCGGCGCCCTTGAGGTCTGCGGGGGTCCAGCGGAGCCGGTTCACGTAGCGGATGTCGAAGGGCTGGCGGCGGGCCATCCGCTCCAGCGCCTCCGGCAGCTCTCCGAGGTGCTCGCGGATCTCGTCCGCGACCTTCGGGAGCGTGTCCGGATGGGGGTAATGGTGAGGAGGCAGCTGGTGCTCGATGCTGCCCTCCTCCGGATGATGGAAGGAGGCGGTGAGATTGAAGATCGTCTTGCCCTGTTGGACCGCGGTGACCCGGCGCGTGGTGAAGGACCGCCCGTCGCGCACCCGCTCCACCTGGTACACGATCGGAACCCCGGGGATTCCGGGGCGCAGGAAGTACGCGTGCAGCGAGTGGACGGGCCGGTCGCTCTCGACGGTGCGGCCGGCGGCCACCAGCGCCTGGCCGGCGACCTGCCCGCCGAAGACGCGCTGGAGCGATTCCTGGGGGCTGGCACCCCGGAAGATGTTGACCTCGATCTGCTCCAGGTCGAGCAGGTCGACCAGTCTCTCGGCGGGGTTCGTCATCAGAGGATCTCCACGGTGGGTGGTCGGGACGGCGGGACGCGGGTGCGGGTCAGAGCGCGCCGAGCTCGCCCACCGAGGTGACCCGGATGACGGCCCGGCCCTCCTCGTCGGAAGCCGCGAGGTCGACCTCGGCACTGATGCCCCAGCCATGGTCCCCGTTGGGGTCGGCGAAGGTCTGCCGGACGCGCCACAGGCCGTGCTGGGCGTCCTCCTCGATCTGCAGCAGCTTCGGGCCGCGCGCGTCGGGACCGGTGCCCAGGTCGTCGTACTCGTCCCAGTACCCGTCCATGGCGTCGCCCCAGGCGTCGGCGTCCCAGCCCGACTCGGCGTCCAGCTCGCCCAGCACGTTGACGTGATCCAGGGCGGCGAGCTCCACCCGGCGGAACATGGCGTTGCGGACCAGGACGCGGAAGGCGCGCGCGTTCGCGGTGACCGGCTTCACCTGGTCGGCCTTCTCCTGGGCCTGCTCCGCCGTCTCCACCTCCGGGTTCGCCAGCTGCTCCCACTCGTCCAGCAGGCTGGAGTCGACCTGGCGGACCAGCTCGCCGAGCCATTCGATCAGGTCCTGCAGGTCCTCGGACTTGAGGTCGTCCGGGATGGTGTGGTCCAGGGCCTTGAACGCGCTCGCCAGGTAGCGCAGCACGATGCCCTCGGTACGGGCCAGTTCGTAGTACGCGGTGAACTCGGTGAAGGTCATCGCGCGTTCGTACATGTCGCGGATGATCGACTTCGGGGAGACCGGGTGGTCCCGCACCCACGGGTGGCTCTTGGCGTACACGTCATAGGCGTGGAAGAGCAGCTCGTCGAGAGGCTTGGGATAGGTGATGTCCTGGAGCCGCTCCATCCGCTCCTCGTACTCGATCCCGTCGGCCTTCATCTGGCCGACCGCCATGCCGCGTTCCTTGTTCTGCTGGGCGGCCAGGATCTGGCGCGGGTCGTCCAGCGTGGACTCCACGACCGACACCATGTCCAGGGCGTAGGAGGGGGACTCCGGGTCCAGCAGGTCGAAGGAGGCCAGGGCGAAGGTGGACAGCGGCTGGTTGAGCGCGAAGTCCTGCTGGAGGTCGACGGTGAGCCGGATCGTCCGCCCCTCCGCGTCCGGGGTGTCGAGCTTCTCGACCACGCCGCCGTCCAGCAGCGAGCGGTAGATCGCGAAGGCCCTGCGGATGTGCCGCAGCTGGGCCTTGCGCGGCTCGTGGTTGTCCTCCAGGAGGTGGCGCATCGCCTGGAAGGCGTCGCCCGGCCGGGCGATGACCGACAGGAGCATGATGTTGGTGACCTTGAACCGCGAGGTCAGCGCCTCCGGGTCGGCCGCGATCAGCTTCTCGAAGGTGGTGTCCGACCAGGCGACGAAGCCCTCGGGGGCCTTCTTGCGGACCACCTTGCGGCGCTTCTTCGGGTCGTCGCCCGCCTTCGCCAGGGCCTTCTCGTTCTCGATGACGTGCTCGGGCGCCTGGGCGACCACGTAGCCCGCCGTGTCGAAACCGGCCCGGCCGGCGCGGCCGGCGATCTGGTGGAACTCGCGGGCGCGCAGCGTACGGACCCGGTTGCCGTCGTACTTGGTGAGCGCGGTGAACAGCACCGTGCGGATCGGGACGTTGACACCGACGCCGAGGGTGTCGGTGCCGCAGATGACCTTCAGCAGACCGGCCTGCGCCAGCTTCTCCACCAGGCGCCGGTACTTGGGCAGCATGCCGGCGTGGTGGACACCGATGCCGTGCCGGACGTAGCGCGAGAGGTTCTGGCCGAACTTGGTGGTGAAGCGGAAGTTGCCGAGCAGGTCCTGGATCTTGTCCTTCTCCTCGCGGGTGCACATGTTGATGCTCATGAGCGACTGCGCCCGCTCGACCGCCTGGGCCTGGGTGAAGTGAACGATGTAGACCGGCGCCTGCCGGGTCTCCAGCAGCTCGGTGATCGTGTCGGTGATGGGCGTGGTGACGTACTCGTACGACAGCGGGACGGGCCGGGTCGCGGAGCGGACCACCGTGGTCGGACGCCCGGTGCGCCGGGTCAGGTCCTCCTCGAACCGCTTCATGTCGCCGAGGGTCGCCGACATCAGCACGAACTGCGCCTGCGGCAGCTCCAGCAGCGGGATCTGCCACGCCCAGCCGCGGTCCGGCTCGGCGTAGAAGTGGAACTCGTCCATCACGACCTGGCCGATGTCGGCGTGCTTGCCGTCGCGCAGCGCGATCGAGGCCAGCACCTCGGCGGTACAGCAGATCACCGGGGCGTCCGCGTTCACGGACGCGTCGCCGGTCAGCATGCCGACGTTCTCCGTGCCGAAGAGCTTGCACAGGTCGAAGAACTTCTCCGACACCAGCGCCTTGATCGGCGCGGTGTAGAAGGTGACCTTGTCCTGGGCGAGGGCGGTGAAGTGCGCGCCGGCGGCGACGAGGCTCTTGCCGGAGCCGGTCGGGGTGGACAGGATCACGTTCGCCCCGGAGACGACCTCGATCAGCGCCTCCTCCTGAGCCGGGTACAGGGTGATGCCCTGGTCCTCGGCCCACGAGGAGAAAGCCTCGAAGAGGGCGTCGGGGTCGGCGTTCGGCGGGAGCTGATCAATGAGGGTCACACCCCCCATCTTGCCTGGCTTCCCCCCGGATGAGGGAACCGGCGGACGGAATGAAGATCACCGACGGTACGCTGTGCCGTCGATAGCGGCCCGAACGAACCAGTCGACGGGGCCCGAACACCACACCACCGGGGCGGGGAACGACCATGATGGGTCCGGCGCACTCACTGTCCGGGGCAGCGGCCTGGCTGGGGGTGGGCGCCGCGACCGCGGCCGCCGGGCACCCCATGCCGTGGCCCGTCCTCGTCGTCGGCGCACTGATCTGCGCGGGAGCGGCTCTCGCCCCCGACCTCGACCACAAGTCGGCGACGATCTCGCGCGCCTTCGGCCCGCTGTCCCGGGGCCTGTGCGAGGTGGTCGACAAGATCTCCTACGCCGTCTACAAGGCGACCCGCTCCAAGAAGGACGCCCGCCGCACCGGCGGCCACCGCACGCTGACCCACACCTGGCTCTGGGCGGTCCTGATCGGCGGCGGGGCCTCCGCGATCGCCGTCACCGCCGACCGCTGGGGCGTGCTCGCGCTGCTCTTCGTCCACCTGGTACTGGCGGTCGAAGGGCTGCTGTGGCGGGCGGCGCGGATGTCCAGCGACGTCCTGGTCTGGCTGCTCGGCGCCACCAGCGCGTGGATCCTGGCCGGGGTCCTCGACCAGCCCGGCAACGGAGCGAACTGGCTGTTCACCGGAACCGGCCAGGAGTACCTCTGGCTCGGCCTGCCGATCGTGCTCGGGGCCCTGGTCCACGACATCGGAGACGCGCTCACCGTCTCAGGCTGCCCGGTCCTGTGGCCCCTTCCGATCGCGGGGAAGCGCTGGTACCCCCTCGGTCCGCCGAAGGCGATCCGCTTCCGGGCCGGCAGCTGGGTGGAGCTCAAGGTCCTGATGCCGGTGTTCGTCCTGCTGGGCGGCTTCGGCGGCGCCTCCGCACTCGGTTTCATCTAGAGCCGGGGCCCCGGTGGCCGCCGCCGTGACACCACGACGGCGGCCACCGGCCCGAGTCAGGAGCTCGTCAGGATGACGAGCTGCCGGGTCGCACGGGTCATCGCCACATAGCGGTCGACCGCCCCTTCGACGCCCTCGCCGAACCTCGAAGGGTCGACGAGGACGACCAGGTCGAATTCGAGCCCCTTCGAGAGGGTCGGGGTCAGCGACCGGACGCGCGACGTCCCGGGGAACGACGGCTCCCCGATGACGCAGGCGATCCCGTCGGTGTTGGCGCCGAGCCAGGCGCCGAGGATCGAATCCAGGTCCGAAACGGATCCGCGGCCGACGGGGACGCCGCTGCTGCGGATGGAGGCCGGCACGTTGGCGTCCGGCAGCACGGCTCGGATGACGGGCTCGGCTTCCGCCATGACCTCTTCCGGCGTCCGGTAGTTGATGCCCAGGGAAGCCAGCTCGATCCGGTCGAGCCCGATCCGCTCCAGCCGCTCCCGCCACGACTCGGTGAACCCGTTCCTGGCCTGGGCGCGGTCCCCGACGATGGTGAAGCTCCGCGACGGGCAGCGCAGCAGCAGCATCTGCCACTCCGCGTCGGTCAGTTCCTGGGCCTCGTCCACCACGATGTGCGCGAACGGGCCGACGAGCAGGTCCCGGTCGGTGCCGGGCAGCGCCGTCTCGTCGATCAGGCTGTCCTGCAGGTCCTTCCCGCGCAGCATCGTTACTGCGCCCTCACCGTCGGCATCGGCTTCGAGCACGCTGTCGATGACGTTGGCCAGGCGCGCGCGTTCGGCGGCGACGGCGGCCTCGTGGCGCCGCTGGCGCTTCGACGCCTCCGGGTCGCCGAGCCGCTGCCGCGCCGCGTCCAGGAGCGGCAGGTCGGACACCGTCCAGGCGTGGGCGTCCGAGCGCTGCAGCTTCACGACGTCATCGGGGCCGAGCCACGGAGCGCACTTGCGCAGGTAGGCGGGTACGGACCACAGATCGCCGACGAGGTCGGTCGCCTCGAGCATCGGCCACGCGTTGTTCAGGGTCGTCACCAGCTCCCGGTTCTGCCGCAGGGACCTGCGGAACAGCTGGGGCGAGACCTCGTCGCCGTCGTGCTTGTCCAGCAGGATCGTGACGAGCTCCTCCCAGATCAGGTCGCGCGCCTCGTTGTGCGGGGTTCCCGGTTCCGGGGCTTCGAACGCCGCGGCCCACTCCTCGGGGCTCAGCCAGATGTCGGACCAGTGGGTCTCGACCCACATCCCCTTGGCGGGCGGCTCCTCGTAGAGGGCGACGGCCGGCTCCACCGCCTTCACCATGTCCGCGGACGCCTTCAGGCGGGCCACCTCCGGGTCCGCCTCGGCCGGTGCCCCCGCCCCCTCCTCGACGAGGTCCCGCACGGTGCAGGTCTGCACGCCCTCCTCGCCGAGGCTGGGCAGCACGTCGGCGACGTAGTCGAGGTAAGGCCGGTGCGGACCGACGAACAGCACGCCGCCCCGACGATGACCGAGACGGGGGTCGGAGTACAGCAGGTGGGCGGTGCGGTGCAGCGCGACGACGGTCTTGCCCGTACCGGGGCCGCCGTCGACGACGAGGGCGCCGCGGGATCCCGCCCGGATGATGGCGTCCTGATCGGCCTGGATGGTGCCGAGCACGTCGCGCATCCGGGACGAGCGGTTGCCGCCCAGGCTCGCGATGAAGGCGGACTGGTCGTCGAGCGCGGCGTGCCCTTCGAGCCCGTCGGCGTTGAACACCTCGTCCCAGTAGTCGGTGATCCGGCCGCGGGTCCAGCGGTACCTGCGGCGGCTCGACAGGCCCATCGGGTTGGCGTGGGTCGCCGCGAAGAACGGCTCGGCCGCGGGCGAGCGCCAGTCGAGCAGCAGTCGGCGCCCCGTGCTGTCGGTCAGGCCGAGGCGCCCGATGTACACGGGCTCGGGGCTGTCCGTGCCGACGATACGACCGAGGCAGAGGTCCAGACCGAAGCGGCGCAGGGCGCGCAGCCGGCCGGTGAGACGGTGGATCTCGGTGTCCCGGTCCATCGCCTCACGGCCGATCCCTCCGGGCGCCAGGCGCGCCGCGTCGAGGCGGTCGGACACCTCGGCGATGGACTGCTCCAGGCTCTCGGAGATGGCCGCGAAGTGCTGCTCGTCGCCCTCGATCAGCGTGGGGTCGGCCTTGGGCGAGAGGTGATCGGGAAGGTCGAACGCGCTGGTGGTACGGGTCGAAGCTCGCACTGAGTGAATCTCCCATGTCCGCAGGATCTGGCCTAGGCCGATGATTCTGCGTCAGAACGGGGGCCTTGCCGCAAGCCCCCCACTGCGCTATAAGTTGAAAGTGGCCAGGAGCGCGCTCTCTTCTGCGCAGCCCACCCGCGGAGCTTGATCATCCGTGCCAGGACCGCCACAGCGCCGCATAGGCCCCGTCGGCCGCGACCAACTCCTCGTGCGAGCCGAGTTCGCTGATCCGACCGCCCTCCACCACCGCGATCACGTCCGCGTCGTGCGCCGTGTGCAGCCGGTGGGCGATGGCGATGACCGTACGGCCCTCCAGCACCCGCGCCAGCGAGCGCTCCAAGTGCCGTGCCGCGCGCGGATCCAGCAGCGAGGTCGCCTCGTCCAGCACCAGTGTGTGCGGGTCCGCCAGCACCAGCCGGGCCAGCGCGATCTGCTGCGCCTGCGCCGGAGTCAGCGCCGTGCCGCCCGAGCCCACCTCGGTGTCCAGGCCGGCCTCCAGGGCCCGCGCCCAGCCGTCCGCGTCCACCGCGCCCAGCGCCTCCCACAACTCGGCGTCCCCGGCGCCCGTCCGTGCCAGGCGGAGGTTGTCCCGGAGCGAGCCGACGAAGACGTGGTGCTCCTGGTTGACCAGCGCCACGTGCTCGCGCACCCGCTCCGCCGTCATCCGCGCCAGTTGCGCCCCGCCGAGCGTGACCTCGCCGCTCCGGGGCGCGTAGATGCCGGCGAGCAGCCGGCCCAAGGTGGACTTGCCCGCGCCCGACGGGCCGACGAGCGCCATCCGGGTGCCCGGCGGCACGGCCATCGACACCTGGTGCAGGACGTCCACGCCCTCCCGGTAGCCGAAGTGGACGGCATCGGCGCGTACGTCCCGGCCTTCGGGCGACACCTTCGCGTCCCCCGCGTCCGGCTCGATCTCCCGCACGCCCACCAGGCGCGCCAACGAAACCTGCGCCACCTGCAGTTCGTCGTACCAGCGCAGGATCAGACCGATCGGGTCGACCATCATCTGCGCCAGCAGCGCGCCCGTGGTCAGCTGCCCCACCGTCATCCAGCCCTGCAGCACGCAGTAGCCGCCGATCATCAGCACCGACCCGAGGATCGTCATGAACGTGACGTTGACGACGGGGAACAGGACCGTCCGGAGGAACAGTGTGTACCGCTCCCACGCGACCCACTGCGAGATCCGCCGCTCCGACCGCGCGATCCGCTCCGGCCCGAGGCGGTGCGCCTCGACCGTGCGGCCCGCGTCCACCGTCTCCGTCAGTGCCGCCGCGACCGCCGCGTAGCCGGCCGACTCCGAGCGGTACGCCGAAGGGGCCCGCTTGAAGTACCAGCGGCAGCCGATCACCAGCACCGGCAGCGCCACCAGCGAGGCCAGCGCCAGCGGCGGCGCGGTCACCGCGAGCGCCCCGAAGAGCAGCGACACCCACACCACGCCGATGGCCAGCTGGGGCACGGCCTCCCGCATCGCGTTGGCCAGCCGGTCGATGTCGGTGGTGATCCGCGACAGCAGGTCACCGGTACCGGCCCGCTCCAGCACGCCCGGCGGCAGGCCCACCGACCGCACCAGGAAGTCCTCGCGCAGATCGGCCAGCATCTCCTCGCCGAGCATCGCCCCGCGCAGCCGGACCAGCCGGACGAAGAACGCCTGCACCACGAGAGCCAGCGCGAACAGCAGTGCCACGCGCCCCAGATGGAGCTCGCGCGCCCCCGTGGCGAGGTCGTCCACGACCCGGCCCAGCAGGTACGGGCCGACCATGGAGGCGATCACCGCGACCGCGTTGACGCCCACCAGCGCCAGGAAGGCACGCCGGTGGCGTCGGAACAGGCCGCGCACATAGCCCCGTACGGTCGCCGACGTGCCCACGGGCAGGGTCGCGGCCGTCTCGGGGGCAGCCGGGTCGTACTCCGGCGGCGCCACGCCGATCATGCGGATTCCTCGATCTCTGTGAGTCGTTCGTGCAGGTCCGTCAGCCGGAGCCCGGCGAGCTCCTGCTCCTCTTCCGTCTCGCGGGTGACGACCGCCCGGTAGAGCGGTTCGGAGCCCAGCAGTTCGCGGTGCGTGCCCACCGCCGCCACCGTGCCCCCGTCGATGAGGACCACCCGGTCGGCGCGGTCCAGCAGCAGCGGCGAGGACGCCAGCACCACCGTGGTCCGGCCGGCGCGCAGGGCCGCCACACCGTCGGCGATCCGTGCCTCGGTGTGCGAGTCGACCGCCGAGGTCGGCTCGTCGAGGACCAGCACCTCCGGGTCGGTGACCAGGGACCGGGCCAGCGCGAGCCGCTGGCGCTGCCCGCCGGACAGTGACCGGCCGCGCTCGGTGATCCGTGCGTCCATCGGGTCGTCGATGCCGTCCGGCGCCGACTGCAGCAGCGCGTCCAGGACGTCCGCGCACTGGGCGGCCGCGAGCGCGTCGCCGGAGTCCACCGCACCGGAAGCCGGTACGTCGAACAGCTCCCGCAGCGTCCCGGACAGCAGCACCGGATCCTTGTCCTGTACGAGCACCAGGCGGCGCGCGTCGTCCAGTGCGAGTTCGTCCAGCGCGACCCCGCCCAGCAGCACCGAGGGCCCCGGAGCGGTGTCGGCGGCCGTGTCCGTGGGATGGCCGCCGAGGCGGTCCGCGAGCCGGCCCGCCACGTCCGGGTCCCCGCACACCACGGCGGTGAACCGGCCCGTGGGGGCCAGCAGCCCGGTCTGCGGGTCGTACAGGTCCCCGCCCGGAGCCGGCGGCTCCGGCGCCTCGGCGCCCGGCGCGTGCCCGGCGGGGTCGTGCCGGGTCAGCGACAGCACCCTGGCGGCCCGCTTGGCGGAGGGACGCGAGAAGGAGTACGCCATGGCGATCTCCTCGAAGTGGCGAAGCGGGTACAGCATCGTCGCCACCGCGCTGAACGCGGCGACGAGTTCACCGACCGCGATCCGCCCGTCCAGGACGAGCGTGGCCCCGTACCAGACCACCGTGATCAGCAGCGCGCCCGGCAGCAGCACCTGGATCGCGGCGATCAGCGCCCACATCCGGGCACTGCGCACGGCGGCCTTGCGGACCTCCTGCGAGGCCTCGCGGTAGCGGCCGAGGAACAGCTCCTCACCGCCGATGCCACGCAGGACGCGCAGCCCCGCGACGGTGTCGGAGGCCAGCTCGGTCGCCTTGCCCGCCTTCTCCCGCTGGACGTCGGCGCGCTTGGTCGCGCGCGGCAGCAACGGGAGCGCGGCCAGGGCGATCAGCGGCACGCCGACCGCGACGACCACGCCCAGCTCGGGTGCGTAGAACACCAGGCCCACACAGACGAGGACGATCGAGAAGACGGCCGCGAGGAAGCGGGAGACCGCCTCGACGAACCAGCCGATCTTCTCCACGTCGCCGGTGGAGACCGCGACCACCTCGCCGGCCGCGACCCGCCGGGTCAGGGCGGAGCCGAGCTCGGCCGTCTTGCGCGCGAGCAGCTGCTGCACGCGCGCGGCGGCGGTGATCCAGTTGGTGACGGCCGTGCGGTGCAGCATGGCGTCGCCCAGCGAGATGGCGATGCCGATCAGCACGAGCAGTCCGCCGACGAGCAGCAGCCGGCCGGAGTCGCGCCGGACGACCGCGTCGACGCCCAGGCCCACCGCGTACGGCAGGCCGGCGATGCCCGTGAAGTGCAGCATTCCCCAGGCCAGGCTCTTGAACTGGCCGCCGAGCTGACCGCGCCCCAGCCACAGGAGGAAGCGGGGGCCTGAGCGAGCGTCGGGTACCCCGGGATCCGGATACGGAAGATCGCTGATCTGCATGACGCCCCATGACTGGTCGAGTGGTCCAAACCGTGCAAGGTTCGCCTTCCGGATCCGCGCCGGGCAATCGATTTTCCGTGGACAGTGGCCTTCCGCGAGCAGGTTTACGGACTTGGGTGATTGCGTAGAGCCTGGTCAGGAGGGTCGCGCACACCGGCGCTCACGGTCGGGTGGCGCGCTCCAGTTCGAGCAGGGCCGAGTAGTAGCCGCGGCCGGTCGCCCGGTCCATGCCCACCTCGCACATCCGGTTCGCCGACAGGTACGCGTCGAAGTCCCGGGCCGTCACCTCGGCCGCCTCGCGCGCCGTCGCCGAGGCCGTCAGCTCCGGATGCAGCATGCCGCGGTCGCCCGCGAAGGCGCAGCAGCCCGCGTCGTCGGGGACCACCACCTCGTCCGCGCACGCCTCGGCCACCGCCCGCAGTTGCGCCTCGTCGCCCAGGTGCCGCATCGAACAGGTGGGATGGAGCACCGCTGAGCCCACCGTGCGCCGGACCTCCAGGTGCGGCAGCAGCTCGTCCGCCGCCCACACGATCGAGTCGACGATCCGCAACTCGGCGTGCAGCGCCCGGTTGTCCTCTGTCAGGTAGGGGACCACCTCGTGCGCGATGCCGAGGGTGCAGGAGGAGGCGTCGACGACGAGCGGCAGCCGCCCCCCGGCCGTCCAGCCCCAGGCCGCGTCCACGATCCGGTTGGCCATCACCCGGTTGCCGGCCTCGTATCCCTTGGAGTGCCAGATGGTCGCGCAGCAGGTGCCGTTCACGTCGCGGGGGATCCACACCGGCTTCCCGGCCCGCTCGGAGACGGCCACCACCGCCTCCGGCAGGGAGGGGCCCGGCCGGCCCTCCGGTCCGCCGAAGATCCGGTTGACGCAGGCCGGGTAGTACACGGCGGCGGCGCCCACCCGCCGGGTCGGGGGAAGTTTCCGGGCGGCCGCCCCGGGGATCTGCGGCAGCCACTGCGGAACGAGGTCCGGGCGTACGGCCTTGCGCGCGGCGCCCGTCACCGCCGTGAGCAGCCCGTCCCCGAGCCGGTCCGTGATCGTGGCCGCGGCGGCCACGGCCAGCCGGGCGGCGGACTCGACGGCCGTGAACCGGCGTGCGACGAGCGCGGCCGCCGCCTCCTCGCGCGGGCTGTGCCGGCGGTGGCGGAAGTCCTTCATCAGGGCGCCCGTGTCGATGCCGACCGGGCAGGCGAGCCTGCAGGTGGAGTCGCCCGCACAGGTGTCCACCGCGTCGTAGCCGTAGGAGTCCAACAGCCCGTCGAGCACGGGGGAGCCGGGCTGCTGGCGGTTCATCTCGCGGCGCAGCACGATCCGTTGGCGGGGAGTGGTCGTGAGGTCCTCGCTGGGGCAGGTCGGTTCGCAGAACCCGCACTCGATGCACGGGTCGGCCACCGCCTCCACGCGCGGGATCGTCTTCAGCCCGCGAAGGTGGGCCCCCGGGTCGCGGTCGAGGAGGATGCGCGGTGCGAGCACCCCGTCCGGGTCGACGACCTGCTTGGTGCGCCACATCAGTTCGGTGGCGCGCGGGCCCCATTCCAGCTCCAGGAAGGGCGCCATGTTGCGGCCGGTGGAGTGCTCGGCCTTCAGGGAGCCGTCGAACCGCTCCACCGTGAGCCGGCAGAAGGCGTCCATGAAGGCCGCGTACCGCTCGACGTCGGCGGGCTCGGAGGCGTCGAAGGCGAGCAGGAAGTGCAGGTTGCCGTGGGCCGCGTGACCGGCGACGGCCGCGTCGAAGCCGTGCTCCGCCTGGAGTTCGAGCAGCGCCTCGCAGGCCTCGGCCAGCCGGGACGGCGGCACCGCGAAGTCCTCGGTGATCAGGGTGGTGCCGGAGGGGCGGGCCCCGCCCACGGCGGTGACGAAGGCCTTGCGGGCCTTCCAGTAGCCGTTGATGGTGTGCGCGTCCCGGGTGAAGGCGTTGGTGACCGAGGCCACCGGTGCCACCAGGTCGAGCCCGGCCAGGACCTCGGCCGCGCGCCGCTCGTGGGCGGCCCTGCCCTCCTCGTGCGGCGCCCGGAACTCCACGAGCAGGGCGGTGGTGTCCTTGGGCAGGCCGCCCCAGTCGGCGGGTACGCCCTCGACGCTGACCGAGGCGCGCAGGGTGTTGCCGTCCATCAGCTCGACGGCGATGGCGCCCGCCTCGTTGAAGAGCGGCACGGCTGCGGCCGCTGCGGGCAGGGAGGGGAAGAACAGCAGGGCGGAGCAGAGTGCGCGGTCGAGGGGGAGGGTGTCGAAGACGACCTCGGAGATGAATCCCAGGGTGCCCTCCGATCCGACCATGAGACCGCGCAGGATCTCCACGGGGGTGGTGCCGTCGAGGTAGGCGTCGAGGCGGTAGCCGGTGGTGTTCTTGATCTCGTACTTGGCGCGGATCCGGGCGACGAGTGCGGCGTCGGCCTCGATCTCCCTCTTGATCTCCATCAGCCCGTGGCACAGGGCCGGTTCGGCGCGCGCCAGCTCCTCGTCCGCGAGCGGGTCGGCCGTGTCCACGACGGTGCCGCCGGGCAGGACGAAGGTCAGGGAGGAGAGCGTGCGGTACGAGTTCCTCGTGGTGCCCGCGGTCATGCCGGACGCGTTGTTCGCGACGACCCCGCCGAGGGTGCAGGCGATCGCGCTGGCCGGGTCGGGGCCGAGGATCCGGCCGTGCCGGGCGAGGGCGGCATTGGCCCGCATGACGGTGGTGCCGGGCCGGATCCGGGCGCGCCGGCCCCCGTCGAGGACCTCGATCCCGGCCCAGTGGCGGCGTACGTCCACCAGGATGTCCTCGCCCTGGGCCTGGCCGTTGAGCGAGGTCCCGGCGGCGCGGAAGACCACCTCGCGCTGGCGGCCGTGGGCGTACGAGAGCACCGCAGAGACGTCGTCGATGTCCTCGGCGATCACCACGACCTGGGGGACGAAGCGGTAGGGGGAGGCGTCGGAGGCGTAGCGGACCAGGTCGGAGACCTTCCACAGGACCTTTTCGGCGCCCAGGAGTTCGGTCAGCTCGGTGCGCAGCGGTTCCGGAGTGCCGCCCGACCGGTGCTCGGGGACCCGGTCGGGGGCGGGGCCGCTGATGCTGCGCGGGCGCATGGCCCCCGGCTTCGGTTCCAGCAGCGGCATGTGCGACCCCTCGCCTCATCGCGGCCCGCGCGGGCGCGGCCGTCTGCTCAGCAGGTGCGCTCCGCCGGGGCGTCCGACAGCGCGTTCAGCAGACCGCCGAGCACCTCGCGCTGGTCGGCGGTCAATGGAGCCAGGATCTCCTCTGCCGCGTCGGTTCGCGCGTTGCGCAGACGGCGCAGCGTGGCGCGGCCGGTGTCGGTGAGCTCGATCCGGATGACACGGCGGTTCGCGAGGTCGGGCGCGCGGCGCACGCACTCGGCCGCCTCCAGGCCGTCGACCAGGGTGGTCACCGCGCGGGGGACCACTTCCAGGCGGGCCGCGAGGTCCGCCATCCGGGGCGGCTGCTCGCCCTCGTAGTGCGAGACGAGGCGCAGCAGCCGACTCTGAGCGGGAGTGATCCCGAGCGGCTCCATGTGGCGCTTCTGGATCCGGTGGAGCCTGCGCGTCAGGCGGAGGAGCTGTTCGGCGAGGAGGCGATCGGTGTCGGAGGCGGAGCTCATGCCGGGAACAATATCAGGACGCCGTTCATTGTGAGTATAGGTAACAATCACCTATGCTCCAATGGCCCCGGGTCCAAGAGGCCCCGGACTCCCGAACCCCGAGAGGGTGCCCATGCCGCACGACGAACCGAAGTGGACCCCATCGAACGATCCCCTCGACCCGACCCGTCCCGCCCCCGCGCAGCAGCCCCGCGAGCTGCGGCGCATCATGGGGCTCTTCCGGCCCTACCGGGGCCGGCTCGCCGTCGTCGGCCTGCTCGTCGGCGCCTCCTCGCTGGTCGGCGTCGCCTCGCCGTTCCTGCTCAAGGAGATCCTCGACGTCGCGATCCCGCAGGGTCGTACCGGGCTGCTCAGCCTGCTCGCCCTCGGCATGATCCTGATCGCCGTCGTCACCAGCGTCTTCGGCGTGCTCCAGACCCTGATCTCCACGACGGTCGGCCAGCGCGTGATGCACGACCTGCGCACCGCCGTCTACGCACAGCTGCAGCGGATGCCGCTGGCCTTCTTCACCCGGACGCGCACCGGCGAGGTGCAGTCCCGCATCGCCAATGACATCGGCGGCATGCAGGCCACCGTCACCTCCACCGCGACCTCGCTTGTCTCGAACCTCACGGCCGTCATCGCCACCGTCGTCGCCATGCTCGCCCTCGACTGGCGGCTCACCGTCGTCTCGCTGCTCCTGCTGCCCGTCTTCGTGTGGATCAGCCGCCGCGTCGGCCGCGAGCGCAAGAAGATCACCACGCAGCGCCAGCGGCAGATGGCCGCCATGGCCGCGACCGTCACCGAGTCGCTGTCAGTGAGCGGCATCCTGCTCGGCCGCACGATGGGCCGCTCCGAGTCCCTCACGGCCGCCTTCGCCGAGGAGTCCGAGAAGCTCGTCGGCCTCGAAGTGCGCTCCAGCATGGCCGGGCGGTGGCGGATGTCCACCATCGGCATCGTCATGGCCGCCATGCCCGCGCTCATCTACTGGGCCGCCGGCATAGCCCTCCAGACGGGCGCCCCCTCGCTCTCCGTCGGCACCCTGGTCGCCTTCGTCACCCTCCAGCAGGGCCTCTTCCGGCCCGCCGTGAGCCTGCTGTCGACCGGAGTTCAGATTCAGACCTCGCTCGCCCTCTTCGCCCGCATCTTCGAGTACCTCGACCTGCCGGTGGACATCACCGAACGTGAGGGTGCGCTGCGCATCGACCGGGCCAAGGGCGAGGTCACGCTGGAGGGCGTGGACTTCGAGTACGAAGCCAAGAGCGGGCCGACCCTCTCCGGCATCGACATCACGGTCCCGGCCGGCGGCTCCCTGGCCGTGGTCGGCCCCACCGGCTCCGGCAAGAGCACGCTCAGCTACCTCGTGCCCCGGCTCTACGACGTCACGGGCGGCCGGGTCGCCCTCGACGGGGTGGACGTGCGCGACCTCGACTTCGACTCGCTGGCCCGCTCCATCGGCGTGGTCTCGCAGGAGACCTACCTCTTCCACGCCTCGGTCGCGGACAACCTGCGCTTCGCCAAGCCGGACGCCACGGACGAGGAGATCGAGGAGGCGGCCCGCGCGGCCCAGATCCACGAGCACATCGAGTCCCTGCCCGACGGGTACGCGACCCTGGTCGGCGAGCGCGGCTACCGGTTCTCCGGCGGGGAGAAGCAGCGCCTCGCCATCGCGCGCACCATCCTGCGGGACCCGCCGGTGCTGATCCTCGACGAGGCGACCAGCGCCCTGGACACCCGCACCGAGCACGCCGTGCAGCAGGCCATCGACAACCTGTCCGCGGGCCGCACCACGATCACCATCGCGCACCGGCTCTCCACCGTCCGCGACGCCGACCAGATCGTGGTGCTGGACAAGGGGCGGATCGCGGAGCGCGGTACGCACGAGGAGCTGCTCAAGGCCGACGGCCGGTACGCCGCCCTGGTCCGCCGGGACCGGGACCTCACCCCTTTGGCTCCGGTCAACGTGTGATCGTATGACCGGCACACCGGGCTGGATGTCGTGAATGTCGCGCTCGCCGCGTTAGCGTTCCCGCATGCGTCATGAGTACCTGCCGCCACAGCACCGTTCCCGCCTCACCCGCCGGGGTCGGCTGGCGCTCTTCCTCACCGCACTGCTCGCGATCGGCGCGGTGGTCCTGATCCCGATGCTCCGGGGCGAACCGGCGCCGGAAACCCCGCGCCGGCTGCTGATCCCCGAGGGTTGGCGGGCCCCGCAGGTCTACGCGGCGGTGGACCGCGAACTCCGCCTTCCGGCGGGCTCCACCAAGGCGGCGGTGCCCACGGCCGGGCTGGTGCTGCCGGCGGAAGCCAAGGGCAATCCGGAGGGCTATCTGTTCCCCGCGACCTATCCGGTGACCTCAAAGACCACCCCGGCCGAGCTCCTCGCCCACATGGTGCGGACGGCGAACGAGAAGCTCGCCACCCGGGCCGTCGCGGACGGCGGCAAGGCCCACGGCATGACCCCGTACCAGACGGCCACGCTGGCCAGCATCATCGAGGCGGAGGCCGACAATCGCGCCGACATGGGCAAGGTCGCCCGGGTGGTGCACAACCGGCTGGCGAAGTCGATGCCGCTCCAGATGGACTCCACCATCAACTACGCGCTGAACCGCAGCACGGTGGACACCAAGCTCAGCGAGACCCGCATCGACAGCCCGTTCAACACGTACGAACGCCAGGGACTGCCGCCCACCCCGATCGACAGCCCCGGGCTGGCGGCCATGGCGGCCGCGGTCGCCCCGACGCCAGGCGAGTGGCTGTTCTTCGTCACCGTGAAGCCGGGGGACACCCGTTTCTCGGCGACCTACGACGAACACAAGAAGCACGTGGCGGAGTTCAACCGGCTGCGCGCGAACGCGGGCCCCGCAGCGAGGAAATGAGGGGCGGCGGGCACGGCGCCGAGCCTACGATCGGCGGTCTGCGGGCGCGTGGACCGAGGGGGCCGAGCCGTGAAGCGGTTGTGGAAGACGAAAGCGAAGCGGGACGCTCCGGACGCGCAGCCGTCCGACGCGCAACCACCGTACGGCCTGACGCCCGGCACCCGATCGCCGGTGGAGCGGGCCGTGCCGATCGAAGAGGCCGCCGCCGTGGCCGCCGAGCGTGAACGGCGCGAGCGCCTGGCCGCGCGGTGGGGCCGCGACAGGCCGGCCTGGCGGGAGTCGCTGGCCCGTTCGCCGATCGGAGTCGACCTGCTGCTGTGGTGGTTCGACGAGGCCGACCTCACCGACCTGGTCGGTGAGGACCGGTACCTGGAACGCCTGGGCGAGCTGCTGTCCACGGCCGCGCCGCGCGACATCGCGGCGCTCGGGCTCGGCTGCTCCCGCCGCGTGGACCGGGCCTGCAACGTGCCCGAGGTCTGCTCCCTGGATCCGCTCCCGGTGCCGGACGGGGCGGCCCCGCGCCACCGCGGCTGGGCACCCGGGGCCTGCAGCTCGTTCGTCGACTGCTACAGCCGGCACGAGGTCCGGGTGCGGTTCACGCCCGACGACCGCCACCGGGCGGCCCTCCTGCTGCGGGGCAGTCCGGCAGAGGCACGCCTGTGGGTGGACGGCCTCCCGGTGGCGGAGGGCGAGTGGCTGGACAACGGGGGCCACTGGCAGGAGGGGCGCTACTTCGTCATCCGGCTCGGCGGCCCCTCCGACCACCCCCGTCAGGGGCACCGTGAGATCGGCCAATGGCTGTACGACATCGTGTCCTTGCTGGTCTACGACGCCGAGCTGCGCCGGGCGCACGTCTTCGTCCCCGACGACTCCGAGCAGTGGAACGACCCCGTCGTCGACGTGCGCGGCGGCACGGGCTGCGTCTATGCGGACCAGGCCGCCCGCGACGCGGACACCCCGGCCCGGGAGTTCGCCGTCGAGCCGCCCCCGCCCGGGACGGGGTGAAGTCCGGAGCCCGCTCGGATCGCCGGCGCGCCCACCCGCTCCCTGTCCAGGAGGCGGCGGATCTCGCGGACCGCGGCCCCGCCCGCGCGGTTCGCGCCGATGGTCGATGCGGAAGGGCCGTAGCCCACGAGGTGGACGCGCTCGTCGCGGACGGCCCTGGTCCCCTCGACCCGGATGCCGCCGCCCGGCTCGCGCAGGCGCAGCGGTGCCAGGTGGTCGACGGCCGCGCGGAATCCGGTCGCCCACAGGATGACGTCCGCCTCCACCCGGCTCCCGTCCGCCCAGACGGCGCCCGAGGCGGTGATCCGCTCGAACATCGGGCGCCGCCCCAGCACCCCCGAGTCCAGACCGGCCCGGACGGCCTCGTTCAGCGGGAGTCCCGTCACGCTGACCACGCTCTGCGGCGGCAGACCCCGGCGTACCCGCTCGTCGACCAGGGCCACCGCCGCCCGGCCCTCGGCCTCGCCGAAGCTCCCGTCGCGGAAGACCGGGGGCCGCCGGGTCACCCAGGTGGTCTCCGCCGCCACCTCGGCGATCTCCAGCAGGTGCTGTACCGCGGAGGTGCCGCCGCCCACGACGATCACCCGCGCCCCGGCGAACTCCTGCGGACCCGGGTAGTTCGCGGTGTGGAGCTGGCGGCCGCCGAAGGTCTCCTGGCCGGCGTAGCGCGGCCAGAACGGCCGGTCCCAGGTCCCGGTGGCATTGATCAGGGCCCGGGCCGACCAGATGCCGTCCGAGGACTCCACCCGCAGCCGCCCGTCGCCTGCGTCCCGTACGGCCGACACGTCCACGGGACGCCGTACGCGCAGGTCGAAGCGGTCCTCGTATGCGGCAAAGTACTCCCCGATCACCTCCGACGAGGGCCGCCGCGCGTCCGCCCCCGTGAGCTCCATACCGGGCAGGGCGTGCATCCCGTGGACCTTGCCGTAGGTGAGGGAGGGCCAGCGGAACTGCCAGGCCCCGCCCGGGCGGGGCGCGTGGTCCAGGGCCACGTGCTCGATCCCCGTCCGGGCGAGGTGGTAGGCGCTGGACAGGCCCGCCTGCCCGGCGCCGATGACCACCACGTCCACGTCGAAGTCCCGCGAGATTTCGTTCACGGTTCTACTAACTCGTGGGGCTCGCGGGATCTTCCCGCGACCGTCGGGGCGACGTCAGGGCGCCACCAGGGTCGCCAGGACCTGCGACTTCGGCTGGAGGGTGAGCCCGGGGAACACCCCGGCCCGCTCGGTGCCGCTGTCCAGGTGGAACCGCTGCGCCAGTACGGCGAGTACGAGCGCCGCCTCCACCAGCGCGAACCGCGCCCCCAGGCAGGCCCGCGGGCCGCCGCCGAAGGGGAACCAGGCGTGCTCCGGGATGGTGTGCGGGGCGTCCGCGTCCCACCGCTCGGGCCGGAAGGCCTCCGGGTCGGGGAACCAGCGGGGATCCCGGTGCACCGACCAGGGGCTGGTCCACACCGAGGTCCCCGCGGGCACCGGCCGGCCGCCGATGCTCGCGCCCTCCGTGGCCACCGCCGAGATCAGCCAGATCGGCGGGTAGATCCGCAGGGCCTCCTTGACCACCTGCTGGGTCCACGGCAGCCGCGCGTAGTCGTCGTACGTGGGGAGCCGCCCGCCGAGTACCCGGTCCAGCTCCTCCCTCAGCCGGGTCCGCGCCCCGGGCGCCCCCGACAGCAGCTGCCAGGCCCAGGTCAGCGTGGTCGAGGTGGTTTCGTGTCCGCCGATGTACAGGGTGATCGACTCGTCGCGCAGCTCCTTGCGGGACAGCGGGCCGCCGTGCTCGTCGCGGGCGGCGAGCAGCCGGCTCAGCAGGTCGTCCCGCTCCGCGCCCTCCTTCGACGCCGCCTCGTGCTCGCGTATGACGTGCTCGATCTCCCGGTCGAGCACGGCCACCGCCTGCCGCATCCGGCGCCGGCCGGGCGTGAGCACCCAGGGCGGGAGGAACAGCGTCACCCCCCGGAACTCGGCCCCCAGCTCCCGCTGCGCCGTGGCCATGGCCGCGCTGATGGGTGCCTCCCGGCCGGCGGCGTCGCTGCCGAACAGGGTGCGCACCGCGATCCGTTGGGTGAGTCCGGCCATCTCCCGGTGCACGTCCACGAGGTCGCCCTCCTGCCAGGCCGTGGCCAGCGCGTCCGCGCACTCCACCATCGTGGCGGCGTACGAGCGCACCTGGCGGGGTCGTACGGCGGGCTGGACCAGGGCCCGCTTGCGGCGCCAGTCGTCCCCCCGGGCGACGACCACCCCGTCGCCGAGCAACTGGTGGAAGGCCCAGCCCAGTTCCATCGGCTCGAAGGTGGACTCCACGGCGCCGAGCAGTTCGCCGACGTGCTCGGGCCGGGAGACCAGCACGTTGCGCTGCGGGCCGAGCGCCCAGGGGACCCAGTCCCCGTGCTCGTCGCGCAGGGATTCGAAGAAGGCCAGCGGATCGCGGGCGAAGGCCGGGAGGTTCCCGAGCAGGGGCCAGCCGCGCGGCCCGCTGCCCCGCGGGCCGGGGGAGTGTGTGCCCGGAGGCTGGGTCGAGGTCACGCGGGCATGGTGGCAGCCACCCCGGCAGAGCACCAGAGTGCCTACCGGGACGCCCCGGGATCAGGCCGACCGCAGACCCGTCAGCCAGTCGTGCGCCGCGTCCGCGCTGAACTCGCCCTGCCCGCCGGGGAAGAGCAGACCGGCGTCCGCGAAGGCCGGGTCGTGCGCGGTCCGCGCCACGTACGGGATCGCCACGCAGTCCATGCCCGCGGCGTGGGCGGCCAGCGCCCCAGGCGCCGCGTCCTCGACCACCACGCAGTCGGCGGGCGCCGCGCCCAGCCGCCGGGCCGCCTCCAGGAACACGTCCGGGGCGGGCTTGCCGTGGGCGACCTCCTCGGCGGAGACCACCGTGGTCAGCAGCACGTCCAGCCCGGTGCCCGCCAGCACGGCGTCGATCGCCTCGCGCGAGGAACCGGAGGCCACCGCCATCGGCACGCCCTCGGAGTGCAGCCGCTCCACGAACTTGCGCATCTCGGGGAAGGTCTCGGTCTCCGCGCGGGCCAGCTCCAGGTAGGCGGCGTTCTGTTCGGCGAGCAGCTGCTCGACCGGCGCCTCGATCCCGTGGCGGTCCCTGAGGATCTCCAGCGTCTCCAGGGTTCCGATGCCGATGAAGCGGGAGTGCTCCTCCCACGTGAAATCGGGGACCCCGTGCCGCGCCAGGGTGCGGCGCCCTGACTCGTAGTAGTTCGGCTCGCTGTCCACGAGGGTGCCGTCGAGATCGAATATGACGGAAAGCATCCGCTCTGCCCGTCCTGCCGGTCGTGTCCTGTCTCGACCATCCTGTCAGGTTTTGCGAGCTGCCCGTCCCACCGACTCCACCAGCGGCAGCAGCCGGTGCGGGACCCGTTCGCGCAGGGCCACCTCGGTGCGCGTGCGGACCACGCCGGGCAGCCGGATCAGCCGCTGGATCACGTCCTCCAGATGCGCGTTGTCCCGGGCCGCCACCCGGGTCAGCAGGTCCCCGCCGCCGGTGATCGAAAAGGCCTCGATGATCTCGGGCACGGCCGCGAGCGCGTCACCGACGTCGTCCAGGTGCCCCTGCGTGACCTCGATGTGCACGAAGGCCAGCACCGGATGCCCGAGCGCGGCGGGGGACAGCACCGGCCCCGTCCCCGTGATCACCCCGGTGCGCTCCAGCCGGTCCAGCCGGGCCTGGAGGGTGCCGCGTGCGACTCCGAGGATCCGGGCGTACTCACGGACGCTGGTGCGCGGCTGCTCGATCAGCAGGCGCAGGATTCGGGTGTCGAGCTCGTCCACCGACATGCCGCGACTGTACCAATGGCACACCAAAGGCCCGGTTCAGCCGGATCCCTTGCCGCGACTCACCTGCCCCGATTGCAACCTGGGCTGCCCCAGCTCGGCCGCGGCCGACACCAGCACCAGCGCCGCGATCGGCAGCAGCAGCCAGCCCACGGTCCATCCGGCCCGCACCAGCAGCGCCCCGGCGAAACCGCCCGCGAACATCGCCAGCACGGACATGCCGCGCAGCTCCCAGGCGACGGTCCCGTATCCGAAGGCGCTGCCCTGACCCATCGCGGAGCCCCCGAAGAAGGCGGTCATGGACCGGGTGACCAGGGTCGTCGGCACCCCTGGCACGTTCGCCCGCATGATCGTGAGCGTGCGGATCCCCATCGCGAACGCCAGGACGGCCGTCACGATCAGGTGCCGGGCCGTCGGAGCTCCGTAGCGCGGCTCCAGGCCCCAGCCGATGCCCGCGGCGGCCAGGATCAGCGCGGCCTCGACGGCGAGCCCGATGATGAACCAGCGCCGCGCCCGCACCTCCGCGAGCGACTCCATCCACGCTCCACAGAGCACACCGAGGACGAAGGCCGCCAGGGAGACCGCGGAGGGCAGGGCCGGCAGACTGCCCGCCTGAGCTGCCCCGAAGGCCAGGAACAGCACGTTGCCGGTCTGCATCGCCGTGAACACCGGCCCGAGCGCGAGCAGGCTCACCGCCTCCACCAGGCCGGTCACCAGCGTCAACACGATCATCAGCGCGCGCAGCCGCGGCCCAACGTCCATGACGCCCGACAGTGACACGCCCGCCCGGCCCGACCGCGCCGACATGCCGGAAGACATAGGGTCCCGAGAATGAGCGACCTGTTGCTGGTGAGGCACGGAGAGACGGCCTGGAGCGCCAACGGCCGGCACACCGGACTCACCGACGTTCCGCTGACCGCGCACGGCGTCGAGGAGGCCATCTCACTGGCCCCCTTCTTCCGGGACCGCCACCCCGCCCTGGTACTGACCAGCCCGCTGCGCCGGGCCGTGGCCACGGCCGAACTCGCCGGCCTCACGGGAGGCGTCCCCTTTCCCGACCTCCACGAGTGGGACTACGGCGGCTACGAGGGCGTCACCACCGCCGAGATCCAGCGGACCACCCCCGACTGGTCCCTGTGGACCCACGGCGTCCCGCCCGGCGACGCCCACCACCCCGGGGAGGACGCCACCCAGGTGGGCGCCCGCGCGGACCGCGTCCTGGCCCGCGTCGCCCCCGTGCTCCGCGCGGACGACGGCAACGTGGTCGTCGTCGCCCACGGGCACTTCCTCCGCGTCCTCACCGCCCGCTACCTGGGCCTGGACCCCGCCGACGGGCGGCTGTTCCTGCTGCGCACCGGCACCGTCAGCACGCTCTCCACGGAACACGGCCTCCCGGTGATCGCGGGCTGGAACACCCGCCCCTGACGGGTGGCGCCGCCTCGCGCGCCGTCGCCGGGTGCGTGACCATGCGTACATGGTCCACGACGGTGAGAGCGCTGGCGGAGCGGGGAACGGCAATTCCGACCCAGGACTCAAGGCGAACGCGATCGGCTTCCTCGACGCCCTGGTCATCGGCCTGAACTCCACCTCGCCCGCGTACTCCCTCGCCGCCGTCCTCGGGCCGATCGTCGCCCTGGCCGGGATCTACGCGCCGGGCGTGATGCTGGCCTCCTTCGTACCGATGCTGCTGATCGCAGCCGCCTTCTACTACCTCAACAAGGTCGACCAGGACTGCGGTACGACCTTCTCGTGGGTCACGCGCGCCATGGGCCCCTGGGCGGGCTGGCTCGGCGGCTGGGCCATCGCGATGACCGGAGTGCTCGTCATCGGCTCCCTGGCCGACGTCGCCGTCCAATTCGGACTGCTCGCCGTCGGCCTGGACAGCTGGGCCGCCAACGACGCCATCCGGCAGGGCCTGGCCGTCGCCGTGATCCTGCTGATGACCCTCATCTGCGTCATCGGCACCGAACTCTCCGCCCACCTCCAGGACGTCCTCATCCTGGCCCAGGTGTTCTTCCTCCTCGTCTTCGCGGTCGTGGCCATCTACCGCGTCTACGCCGGCACCAGCACCCTCGACTCGATCGAACCGTCCATCGGCTGGCTCAACCCCTTCGGCGCGGGCGGCGCCGCCCTCACCGGCGGCCTGCTGCTCGGCGTGTTCATCTACTGGGGCTGGGAGTCGGCGGTCAACCTCACCGAGGAGGTCGAGAACTCCGCGACCGCGCCCGGCAAGGCCGGCATCTGGTCGACCGTCGTCCTCCTCGTGACCTACCTGTCCGTGGGCTTCGCCGTCGTCGCCTACGCCGGCACCACCTTCCTCGCCGAGAACGCGGACGAGGAGGAGGCCGTGTTCGCCGTACTCGCGAACGAGGTCATGGGCGGCTGGGACTGGGTGGTGCTCGCCGCCGTCTCCACCTCCGCGCTCGCCTCCACCCAGACCACGATCATCCCCGCCTCCCGCACCGCCCTGTCCATGGCCCGCCGGCACGCGCTGCCGCCCCACCTCGCGCACATCCACCCGCGCTTCCGGACCCCGGACGTCAGCACCTGGTGGGTGGCCGCCATCGCCATCGGCTGGTACCTCGTGGTCAACCAGATCAGCGAGAACGCCCTCCTGGACTCGCTGACCGCGCTCTCCCTGCTCATCGCCTTCTACTACGCGCTCACCGGCCTGGCCTGCGCCATCTACTACCGCCGCCACCTGCTGGAGACCCCGCGGAACTTCCTGCTCATCGGCGCGGGCCCGGTGATCGGCGCCGGGCTGCTGATCTGGCTGCTCGTCGAGTCGGTCCAGGACATGTCGAACCCCGAGAACTCCGCCAGCGGGGTCTCCTGGTTCGGGCTCGGCCCGCCGCTCGTCATCGGGATCGGCATCGCCGTCGTCGGCGTGCTCGTCATGTGCTACTGGCGGCTGCACGACGGCAGGTTCTGGCGCGAGCGACGGGGCGTGGCCGACCCGGACCTCGTCCACGGCCGCAAGAACTGAGAGGGAAGCCCTATGTCCGTGGTCCTGGGGTACGACGAATCGCCCGGCGCGGAGCGGGCCCTGCACGTGGCGCTGGAGGTGGCCACCGCCTTCGGTGAGCCCCTCGTCCTCGTCTACGGCGCGGCCGCCCCGGGCGCGACGGGCGAGGAGTACCGCGCCCACCGGGAGGCCGTCCGCCAGGCGGGCCGCAGCGCCCTCGCGCGCGCCGTCGACGCCGCCGACGAGGCCGGAGTGCCCTCCACGGTCGAGGTGGTCGACGAGAAACCGGCCCAGGCCCTGCTCGACGCCGCCGAGCGCCACCACGCGCGGGTCATCATCGTCGGCAGCTGGGGCGACAGCCCTCTCCGGGGCGCCCTCCTCGGCTCCACCCCGCACAAGCTCCTGCACCTGTCACCCGTACCGGTCCTGTGCGTACCGACGGACAGGGACCCGGAACCCTGACCTACCGGCCCGGCGAGCCCCGCCGGCGCGCTCCGGCCGACGGTGCGGTGCGCGTCCTCGGGGCCAGGGCCGCGCGGAGGGCCGGGGCCAGAACGCGGCGGGTCTCGGCCGGGGTGAGGGCGGCCGGGGTGGGGAGGGGGTTGAGGTAGCGGGTGTAGATGAGACCGCCGAGGATCGTCACCACGGCCGTGGCGCGGGCGGTCGCGTCCCGGCCCCCGAGGAATTCAACGAGCCGGGCCAGGAGCTCGCGTTCCAGGTATTCGCGCAGCACCTGTGCGGCCTCGTCGCCCTGGGTGCTGAGCCGCCGGAAGTCGGCGTCCTCCCACAGGTCCGTCACCGCGTCGATCAGCCGGTCGGGGAGGCCGGCCGGGTCACCTCCGAGCACCTCGTCCACCGCCAGCGCATTGGCGCACTGGACCTGCATCACGTCCGCGAACAGGCCCTTCTTCGAGCCGAAGTGGTACGCGATCAACGCCGCATCGACCCCGGCGGCCCCGGCCACCGCGCGCAATGTGGTGCCCCGGTAGCCGCGTTCCAGGAACAGCGCACGGGCCGCCGAGGCGATCGACTCGCGGGTCGGAGGGTTCCCGGGGGGCCGGCCTCGGGTGCGGCCGGGGGCAGGGGCTGCGTTATTCATCGTCGTTGAGCCTGAGTGGCGTGATCGGCACAGTCAAGGGCGTTCCGGCAGTCACACGAAGGGATCACCCGACACCATGCGCATCGCCATCTTCGGCGCCAACGGACCGACCGGCCGCCACCTCACCGACCAAGCCCTCGCGGCCGGCCACGAGGTCGTCGCCGTGACCCGCCGCCCCGGCTCCCTGCCCGAACGGCCCGGCCTCACCGTCGCCGTGGCCGACGCCACCGACCCGGAGGCCGTCGACGCCGCGGTCCGGGGGACGGACGCCGTCCTCTCGGCGCTGGGGGCGCGCTTCAGCAAGGAGACCGTCACCACGTACTCCGCCGGCGCCACCGTCATCACTGGGGCGATGGGCCGCCACGGGGTCGAGCGGCTGCTCGTCGTCAGCTCCAGCATCGCCGACCCCGACTGGCGCCCCACCGGCGCGCACTTCTTCAACCACGTGCTCGACCCGCTCGTGAACCGTCGCCTCGGACGCACCCTCCACGAGGACATGCGCCGCATGGAGGCCGTGATCCGCCGGACGGACCTCGACTGGACGCTCGTCCGCCCCTCGGGCCTCTTCGAGCACCCCGTCGTCACCGGCTACCGCACCGCCGAGACCAGCGCGGACGGCGTCTTCACCGCCCGCGCCGACCTCGCGGCGAGCATGCTGCGCGAGCTGGACGAGCGGCGGTACGTCCGTACGGCCATGGGCGTCATCACCACGGCCGTGAAGCCGAACATCGCCAAACTGATCTGGAACGAGGGAGTGAAGAAGAAGTGAGCCGGGTGACCGACGAACTCGCCTCCACCACACGAACGTTCCTGACACGCCCCCACGCGGGCACCTTCACCACCCTGCGCCCCGACGGCACTCCGCACGTAGCCCCCGTCCGCTTCACCTACGACGCGGCCACCGGCCTGGCCCGGGTGACCACCCGGGCGGGAGCCCGCAAGGCCCGGAACGTGGCGGCCGCCGGCCCGGCGGCCCGGGTCGCGCTCTGCCAGGCGGACGGCTTCCGCTGGGTCACCCTCGAAGGGACGGCCGCCGTCACCGACGATCCCGCCCGCCTGGCCGAGGCGGTACGCCGCTACACCGCCCGCTACCGCGAGTCCCCGCCCGCCCCGCGGGACCTGGTCGTCGTCGAGATCGCGGTGGACCGCGTCCTGGGCCTCAACGTCTGGGGCGGGGTCAATCAGGGCGCGTTTCGGCCCTGATGCCCATCGCGACCGCGGTGATGACGCAGAAGGCGATGACGGTCTCCGCCCAGAGGAAGGCGATGTAGTCGAGGAGGCAGCCGATGGGTGGTGTTCCGGGGGCCGTGTTGCGGAAGGCGGCCAACGCGAAGAGCGTGGCGGCCATCCATCCCAGGGCGGGCCAGACCAGGCCCTTGCGCCGGGTGACCAGGAACCAGGTTCCGATCAGTACGGAGACGGCGAGCGCCCACATCGCCACCATCATGAAGACGGCGAAGATGAGCACGCTGTTGGAACGGCCCAGGCCGACGTCGAAGACGGCCGCCCCGTCGATCTCCGAAGCGTCCACGGACGCGGAGAAGAGCACGTCGTTGTTGGACAGCCGCATCCGGACGGGGACCTCCCGTCCCCCCTGCGTGGCGCCGAACTCGATCGCGGCGTCGTACGCGTCGAACGGGTAGTCCGTGATCGAACCGCCCGTCAACGTGACGGGTACGTCCACGGTCGCGATCCGGCTGTGGGCCTTGAAGGCCAGGTCACCCCGGATGGACGGCGACGTCTGGAGGGTGAGGTCTTCGACGGGGGAGACGCCGCCGGCCTCGGCGAGCCGCCCGCGAGGGGTGACCAGGACGCGCAGGACCAACTCCCGGCCGGCGGCGTCGACACGCTGGATCGACGCGTCGACGTCCACGCGGTCGGGAGCGGAACCGCCCACCGAATACCGGGTGTCCAGGGCCTGCCGTTCCCCCAACTGGAGCCACGCCCCCACCGTCACGGCCACCACCACGGCGAGGAGGACCAGGCCGGGTGCGAGCAGCCTGCTACGGGTCGGCGGGTGCCGTCGTGTCGTGGACACAGTCGCTCCGAGGGTGGGTTCCGCCGTTAGGCGGCGGGCTTGCCGGGCTGGTCATGGGTGGCGCAGTGGATCCCGCCGCCGCCCGCGGCGATCGTGTCGATCTTGATGGGCACGATGTCGCGCTTGGGGAAGTGCTCCTGAAGGATTCCGCGCGCACGGTCGTCGGCCTTGGCGTCACCGAAGCGGGGCATGAACACCGAGTCGTTGGCGACGTAGAAGTTGGCGTACGTCGACAGGAAGTCGTCGCCGCGGCCCGTGATCCTGTCCGGGTCGGGCTGCTGCAGGTCGATGATCTCCAGGCGCCGCCCCCGCGCGTCGGTCGCTTTGTCGAGGACGGATTTCGCCTGGTCGGCCGAGCGGGACCAGGAATCGGCGGGCATCCCGGGGAACGCCCGGTCCAGGAGGACCACACCGGGCGCCGTGAACCGCACGAGGCTGTCGACGTGCGCGTCGGTGATGTCCTCGCCGCGCACGCCGGCGAGCCAGATCACCTTCTCGACGCCCAGGTTCTGCTTGAGCTCGGCTTCGATCTGGTCCCGGCTCTTGCCGCGGTTGCGGTTGTCGTTGACGATCGAGCTCTCCGTGATCAGGAGGGTGCCCTCGCCGTCCGTCTCGAAGGAACCCCCCTCGGCCACCAGCGGAGCCTGGACCCGCGGGATCTTGTACTTCTCCAGGAGGGCACGGCCGACCAGGGCGTCGTTCTTGTGCTCCTGCTTGTTCCCCCAGCCGTTGAAGTTGAAGTCGACACCGATCACCTTCCCGGCCTCTTCCACGAACACCGGCACGGTGTCCCGCGCCCACAGGTCGTCGACCTGTAGGGGGATGACCTCGACCTGGGAGCCGCACGCCTTCTGGGCCGCGGCCTGCTGGTCGGGCCTGGCCATCATGACGACGTACTCGTACTCCGCGATCGCCCGTGCCACCCGGGCGATGTCCTCCCGTACGTACGGCAGGTCTTCCTCCCAGACGCCGGCCGCCAGGGCGGGCCAGGACATGAAGGTGCGCGTGTGGCTCTCCCACTCGGCGCCCAGCCTCCGGGCGCCGGCCGGCTTGGGGGACTGGCCGGTGGGGGTGGCGCTGGGGGAGGCGCCGGGCTGCCCGGACTCACCGGGACCGCAGGCCGAGGAGCCGAGGGCGAGCATGCCGAAGCCGGCGAAGAACGCGCGGAGCGTCGTACGGCGGGAGGGGGGAAGTTCGGACACGGTGGACTCCGATCGTGAACTGGCGGGATGAAGCTATCCGGCGGCGAGGGGCATCCCGGGGACGCGTGGCACAGGGATCGCAGCCTGGGCCTGGTTGGAGCACAGGGCATCGGCTGCACCGTCTGTGGGGGCCGGGCCGGGTCCGTCAGGGCGGGTGGGGCGCCTTGTCGACACTCTCGCACTGACTGAAGTTTCAGTCAATTTGCTGCCCATGAGGCGAGGAGGGGGGTCAAGGCCGGGCGGGGGCCTCAGTTCTGATTCGACCGGCCCAGGTGCCCCAGTTCCACTTCGACGGCTTCCAGCATGAGCTCGCGGGCGTGGGACACCTGCAGCACGCCGCTGAGCCAGCGCATGCTGAGTCCTTCGAGCAGCGCGGTCAGGCGTTCGGCGGAGGCCGTGAGCGCGGGGGCGGGTGTCATCGGCTGCGCGCACGCCAGGAGGAAAGCGACCTCCTGGACCCAGCTCAGGCCGGCCTTGGCCAGGTCTTCCCGCAGCTCGGGCTCGAAGATCGCGCTGGCGCGCAGCTCGCCCCACGCCGTGCTGTTCTCGCGCACCGCCGGCATGTCCTGGAATTCGAGCAGGAGGGACTGCTCCAGCGTCTTGCGAGGGTCGGAAGGGGACGCGTCCTCGTCGTCGAGGCCGCCCGTGTACCGTTCCGCCCGGTCGTTGATGAACTCCAGGGTGCGACGGAGAATGCCGGCCCGGTCCTTGAAGTGGTAGTAGACGAGCGCCGTGGACACCCCGGCTTCGGCCGCGAGCTCCTCCACCCGCAGCCCGCGGACCCCGCGCCTGGCTATGAGCCGGGCGGCGGCTTCCAAGATTGCCGTTCTGCGGTCCGTCACTGCCTGATCCCCTCCTGGCGGTCTCGGTGGACATCGTCTCACATTGACTGAATCTTCAGTTAGCGGCACGATGCGGGGCAGCCGGCTCCGCATGCGCGGTGCCGGTCGTGGCCGTGGAGGTACCAGCTCGGGCCGCGTCCTGCTGTTCGTTCATATCGCCGAAAGAGCCACCGCATGTCCGCTCAGCTTTCCGGTGTGCAACCCGCCCACAAGGCCCTGTCCGTCGACGACCCCCGAGAGATCGGCGGCTACCGCCTCCACGCCCGGCTCGGCTCGGGCGGTATGGGGGTGGTGTACCTGGCCCACACGCCGGGGGGCCGCCCGATCGCACTGAAGGCGGTGCGTGCGGATTTCGCCGGCGATCCCGAATTCCGCCGCCGTTTCGCGCAGGAAGTCGCCAGCGCCCGGCGCATCCACGGCCTGTTCACCGCCCAGGTGGTCGATTCGGGGGTGGACGCCCCCACTCCGTGGCTGGCCACCGCCTTCGTGCCCGGACCGTCCCTGCAGCAGGTGGTGCAGCGCCACGGTCCGCTGCCGACGCGTACGGTGCTGCTGCTAGTGGCGGGGATCGCCGAGGCGCTCCAGGCCATCCACCGGGCGGGGGTCGTCCACCGGGACCTCAAGCCCGCCAACGTCCTGATCGCCGAGGACGGCCCCCGCGTCATCGACTTCGGGATCTCGCGCGCCGCCGACGCCACCGCACTGACCGGTGTCGGGCTGCGGATCGGCACCGCCGCGTTCATGGCGCCGGAGCAGGCGATGGGCGTACAAGTCACCCCGGCGACCGACGTCTTCGCTCTCGGAGCGCTCGCGGCGTACGTGGCCGGGGGCGTGCCCCCGTTCGGAGCCGGAGCGGAGTCGGCCGCCCTGTACAAGGTGGTTCACGAGCAGCCCGACCTCTCCAAGGTGCCGCACGACCTGCGCGATCTGCTGTCGTGGTGCCTGTCGAAGCAGCCCGGTGACCGGCCGGCGCCGATCGAGCTGATCACGGCCGTACGCGCCCATCCCGCCGTGGGCCATCGCCTGGAGTTCACCGACGACTGGCTCCCCCACCAGGTCAGCAGCGAGATACCCGGGCACGTCGAAAGGCCCGCGGCCCCGACTCCCCACGACCAACTCACCCTCACGGCACCTGCGGCTCCATCTCCGCACGCCGCACCGGGTGTTCGGCCGGAACCCCCCTCCCGCCGAGCCCGTCGACGTGGACGCCGACTGCCCGTCGTGGCCGTGGCGGCCGCCTCCGCGCTGGTGCTGGCGGGCGCCGCGGCCTACTACCTGGACGTGCCCGCCGAGAAGGCGACGGGGGCCCCCGCCGCCCCGGGCGGCAACTCCGAGTCGCCCGCCCCGTCGGGCGCCGCCTTCACGGCCGGCTACGCGAACGTCGAGCTGACGTCCCCGGAACCGGCCTACGAATTCGACCTCAAGGCCGGAAAGGTGGTCCCGGCGGATACCGCCACGTGGTACCTGGCGCGCACCCGGACCGAGTTCGTCGCCCCCGAGGACAGCGACGCCTTCATCGCGGCCGGGGACGAGCTGAGCCCCGCCGAGTGCGTGCGGGGGGTCGAGACGCAACCGGTGGCCGCGATCGCGTTCGGCAGCCTGAGTGGCGATCGCCCCTTCTGCATCCGCAGCGCCGACGGCAAGGACCTCGCGATCGTGCGCCTGATCGAGGCCGGCCCGGGCGGTGGGTCCGTCACGGTGGAAATGAGCCACCACCGGAGCGCGGGGTGAATCGGCGCCCGGAGACCGATTCCCCGTGGTCAGGAACGGCCGGGTAAGGTTCGCCGCATGGCCCGACGCAAATCCATCCTCGAAGCGGCCGCCCGGGTGATTGCCAGGAGCGGCGTCCGTGGCCTGCGCGTAGAGGAAGTGGCCGCCGAGGCGGGTGTGTCCACCTCGCTGCTCTACTACCACTTCAAGGACCGCACCGGGCTCCTGCGTGCGACGCTCGAGTTCATCAACGACCGGGCCGAGCGCTACACCACGACCCGGGACGAGGACGCGGAACCGCTCAGCCCCCGCGAGGAACTCGCCGAGACCCTCCTCCTGGAGCTCCAGGACACCGCCGAGGTGAGGGAGAACAGTTCCGCCTGGGGCGAGCTGCGCGCGAGCGCCGTCTTCGACGAGGTGCTGCGGGAGGACCTGGCCCGGGCGACCCTGGTGTGGGTCCAGGAGGTCGCCGCCCTGCTCGGCCAGGTGGAGCCGACGGCCCCGGCCGCAGCCCTGGCCGCGGCCGGCGAGCGGCTCACCGCGCTCCTGGAGGGCCTGAGCATGCGCTGGCTCAGCGGCGGACTCCGGATGACGCACGCGCGTGCGCTGATGGAAGGCGCGATCGACGCCGAACTGGCGCGGCTGCACCAGAAGTAGCCCCACGCCGGGACCGCGGCCCGCCGTGGGCTCCGGGCTCCGGGCTCCGAAAGTCGAGATCCAATCGTGTGTCTTCCGTTCACCTCGCGTATTGACTGATTTTTCAGTCAGTGCCAGAGTGGTTCCACCGCGGGCGCGGTGTGTTGTCCCTGTCGCCCGCCCGGGCCGCCGCCCCGTAGAAGCCGCCCCTTGCCGCGGTGATCCCCTCGGTGGCGTCCTGCTCACTTCCGGAGAAGGAATGAACACATGGCCCTGACCCCCACTGAGCGTGACCGACTACTGCTCTTCACCGCCGCCGAGCTCGCGCGCTCCCGTCATGCCCGAGGGCTTCGCCTGAACGTCCCGGAAGCGACCGCGCTCATCGCCGACACGGTCTGCGAGGCGGCCCGTGACGGCCTGCGCCTCGCCGAGGCCGTCGGCCGTGGCCGTACCGTGCTGGGGCCTGACGACGTGTTGCCCGGGGTCGCCGACGTGGTCACCGAGATCCAGGTCGAGGCCGTCTTCGATGACGGAACGCGGCTGGCCGTGGTCAGCGCCCCGTTTGGAGCCCTGCCCTGGGACCCGAGCGCCCCGGGTGCGGTCATACCGGCCTCGGAGACCGTGGAAGGGCCTCGCCCCGCAGCGACCCTCGCGGTGCGCAACACCGCCACGGTCCCGGTCAGCGTCACCTCCCACTTCCACTTCTTCGAGGCGAACCCCCGCCTCGATTTCGACCGCGCCGCCGCCTACGGGATGCGTCTGGCCGTACCGGCGGGATCCTCCACGCGCTTCGAACCGGGCGAATCCGTGGAAGTCGAGCTGGTGCCGATCGGCGGTGCCCGCATCGCGATCGGTTTCGCGGGGCTGGTGGACGGGCCGCTGGACGGGCCCGGAGTGAAGGAGGAGGCCCTGCGCCGGGCCGCCGCCTGCGGCTACCTGGGCGCGGAGCACTCACGAGGAGCACAGTCATGAGCAAGCAGACCAGGCACAGCGACCACTGTGCGCCGGGCAGCCGGCACATCGACCCCCACGAGTACGCCACCGTGCACGGTCCTCGCGCGGGAGATCGCGTCCGCCTCGGCGACTCGGGTCTCGTCGTCCGCGTGGAGTCCGATTCGCAACGGCCCGGTGACGAGTTCCTGGCCGGTTTCGGCAAGACGGCCCGTGACGGCCTGCACCTGAAGGCCGCCGCCGTCCGCGAGACCTGCGACGTCGTGATCAGCAACGTCCTCGTGATCGATGCCGTCCTCGGCATCCGCAAGGTCTCCATCGGCATCCGCGAGGGCCGGATCCACGCGATCGGCCGGGCCGGAAATCCCGACACCCTCGACGGGGTCGACGTCGTGGTCGGCACCGGTACGACCATCGTCTCCGGTGAAGGCCTCATCGCCACCGCCGGCGCCGTCGACACCCACGTTCACCTGCTCTCCCCGCGCATCATGGAGGCCTCCCTCGCCTCCGGCGTCACCACGATCATCGGCCAGGAGATCGGGCCGAGCTGGGGCGTCGGCGTCAACTCCCCGTGGGCGCTGAAGCACGGGTTCAACGCCTTCGACGCGTGGCCCGTCAACATCGGCTTCCTGGCTCGGGGTTCCTCCTCCCATGAGGCGCCCCTGGTCGAGGCCCTCGCCGAGGGCGGCGCCTGCGGATTCAAGGTGCACGAGGACCTCGGCGCCCACACCCGGGCCCTGGACACCGCCCTGCGCGTGGCCGAGGAGTACGACGTCCAGGTCGCCCTGCACAGCGACGGCCTGAACGAGTGCCTCTCCGTCGAGGACACCCTGCGGGTGCTGGAGGGCCGCACGATCCACGCCTTCCACATCGAGGGCTGCGGCGGCGGGCACGTCCCGAACGTGCTGAAGATGGCGGGCGTGCCGAACGTCATCGGCTCCTCCACCAACCCGACCCTGCCCTTCGGCCGGGATGCCATCGACGAGCACTACGGGATGATCGTCTCGGTCCATGCTCTCAAGCCGGACCTTCCCGGCGACGCGGCCATGGCCCGTGACCGGATCCGCGCGGGCACCATGGGCGCCGAGGGTGTGCTGCACGACCTGGGTGCGATCGGCATCACCTCCTCCGATGCCCAGGGCATGGGCCGGGCGGGCGAGACCATCCGCCGGACCTTCGCGATGGCCGCGAAGATGAAGGGCGAGCTGGGGCCGCTGCCCGGTGACGGGGAGGGCGACGACAACGCCCGCGTCCTGCGCTACGTGGCCAAGCTGACCATCAACCCGGCCATCGCCCACGGCCTGGCCCACGAGATCGGCTCGATCGAGGTCGGCAAACTCGCCGACATCGTGCTGTGGCGGCCGCCGTTCTTCGGCGCCAAGCCGCAGATGGTCCTCAAGTCCGGCTTCCCCGCGTACGGGGTCACGGGGGACCCGAACGCGGCCACCGACAGCTGTGAACCGCTGGTCCTCGGCCCTCTCTTCGGAGGCCACGGAGCCGCGCCGGCGGACCTTTCGGTGGCCTTCGTCAGCCAGGCCGCGGCCGAAGCCGGGTCCTCGGGCAGGCCCTACGACGGGATGACGACCCGCCGCCGCAGGGTAGCCGTGCGCGGTACGCGGGGGATCGGCCCCGCGGACATGGTCAACAACGCCAGGCTCGGTGACGTACAGGTCGACGCGCGCAGCGGCCTGGTCACCCTCGACGGAGCACCCCTGCGCTCGGAGCCGGCGCAGGAGGTTCCCCTGAGTCGCCTCTACTTCCTGTGACCCCCACTCCCGGACCACCAGTCTGATGGGAACTTCAGAATCCTGTTGGATGTGCTGCTCAAACTCTTGACTGAATTTTCAGTCGAGAGGAAGATTCCAACCACCGCGTACCCGTCCCATGGCTCGAATTGGCCCACCGCCACACCGACTGCCACCGACCGGTACTTCTGGCGAAAGAAGAGAGACACGTAATGACTGCTTTCCGTATGCCTGCCGAGTGGTCCGCACACGACGGGTGCCTGATGGCCTGGCCCACCCGGACGGACCTCTGGGGCAGCGTGCTGGACGACGTCAAGGAGGAGTACGCGAACGTCGCCCGCGCCATCGCGGAGTTCGAGCCGGTGACGATGGTCGCCCCGCCCGGCCACGGCGACGACGCCCGCGCCTGCTGCGGACCGGACGTCACCGTGGTGGAGCTCCCGCTGGACGACTCCTGGTTCCGCGACTCCGCTCCGCTCTTCGTGCTCGACGGGGACGGCCGCCGCGCGGGAGTGGACTTCCGGTTCAACGCCTGGGGCGGCAAGCACCACCCCTACGACGCCGACGACCGGGTCAGCGGCCTGCTCCTGGAGCACCTCGGGGTCGAGCGTGTCCACTCCGACATGATCCTGGAGGGCGGGGCGATCACGGTCGACGGAGAGGGCACGCTGATCACCACGGAACAGTGCCTGCTCCACCCCAACCGCAACCCCGGCATGAACCGGGACGAGATCGAAGCCGAACTGAAATCCCGGCTCGGCGTCAGCAAGGTCGTCTGGCTTCCGTACGGCGGTCTGCTGGACACGGAGACCGACGGCCACGTCGACGGCGTCTGCGCCTTCGCGGCCCCCGGCAAGGTGGTCGTCTCCCTGCCCGAGGACCCCGCGCATCCCGACTACGCCCGGATGCGCGCCAACCGCGCGGTGCTGGAGGCCACCACCGACGCTCACGGCCGCAGCCTGGAGATCGTCGAGGTCACCCAGTCGGCCTTCGCCGACCTCGCGGGCGGCGAGATAGAGGTGTCCTACCTGAACTACTACGTGGCCAATGACGGCGTCGTCGTCCCGGTGGCCGGCCTGCCCCAGGACGAGGAGGCCCTCGCCGTGATCGCGTCGGCCTACCCCGGCCGCAAGGTGGTCGGGGTGCGGGCGCTGGCGATCGCCTTCGGCGGTGGCGGAGTCCACTGCATCACGCAGCAGATCCCCGCGGTGCGCGCCGCCGGCTGACCGGAGACCGACCGCTCCTGACGGGCCGGCCCCGCGGCCCGTCAGCCACCCGCATCACGTACGGAAAGAGAGCGCGACGATGTCCACACCCCCACCCCGGACCACCAGACGTGCCCGTGCCCCGCGCGGTCGGCTCGCCGCCGCCACCGCGTTCCTGGCGTCCTCCGCCCTGCTGGCGGCCTGCTCGGGCCCGCCCAAGAACGCGGGCCCCGTCACCGAGGTCACCCTGTCGAAGAGCACGCCGCAGGCCGTCGGCGAGATCGACTCCTTCACCTGGGCGGTCTACGCCGAGCCGCCCACGCTCGACTACACGGTGGCGTTCGACTACCCGCAGAACACGATCCTCTCCAACGTCTGCGAAAGCCTCATGCGCTGGACGCCGGGGCTCACCATGGAACCCGGCCTGGCGCAGAAGGCGTCCAACCCGGACCCCACCACCTGGGTCTACGACCTCCGCCCCGGCGTGCGCTTCCACGACGGCGGCGTGATGAGCGCCGACGACGTCGTCTTCAGCCTGGGCCGGCAGATGGATCCCGACAACGCGGCGGCCTGGGCCCAGAACTTCCAGAACGTCGACACCGTGACCAAGACCGGCCCGCTCCAGGTCACCGTCAAGCTGAAGAAGCCCGACTCCCAGTTCCCCCAGTACATGGCGACCGCCGCCGGAGTGGTGGCGTCCAAGGCCGGAGTCGAGGCGGCCGGCGCGGACTACGGCACCACCGGCGGCCTCGCCTGCACCGGCCCCTTCAAGCTCGGCACCTGGACCAAGGGCCAGTCGATCGAGCTGGAGCGGTTCGACGACTACTGGGGGACCAAGGCCAAGTCCAAGAAGGCCGTCTTCCGGGTCCTGACCGACCCCTCCGCCCGCACCAACGCCATGCTCAGCGGGGAGGCCGACGGCGGATACCTCATCCCCACCGAGAGCTACGGCAGGCTGCGCGAGAGCGGCGTGGGCACCCTGTACTTCGGCGAGGGCCTGAGCACGGTCAACGTCAACATCACCAACATGCAGGGCCCGCTCGGCGACGTCCGCGTGCGCCGTGCACTGTCCCTGGCCCTGGACCGCGCCGGATTCGTCAAGGCCGGACTCGGCGGAGCCGGAACCGTCACGCACTCCCTCACCACCCGCGCCGCCTGGGCGTCGGCCCCGGAGAGCACCCTGAAGTCCGCACTCGACGGCCTGCCCCACCCCGACCGGAACATCGAGCAGGCCAAGGCGCTCATCAAGGAGGCCGGGGCCACCGGCAAGACCCTGACCGTCGCCACCAGCGCCATCGGCCAGGACGTCTCCCTCCTCGCCACAGCGGTGCAGGCGGCCGGTACCGAGATCGGCCTGGACATCCAGCTCAAGACCATCGCTCCGAACGCGTTCACCGCGCTGTTCACCGATCCCGCGGCGCGCGAGGGCATCGACATGTTCCCGCTCACCTACTACGACTCGATCACTGACCCGCTGGACCTGCTGACGAACTTCAAGACCGGCGCCTACATGAACTTCGCCGGCTACAGCGACAAGCAGTACGACGATCTGGTCGACCAGGCCGTCGGCGTCTACGAGCCGGGGCCGCGCCTGGAGATCGAGGCCAAGCTCCAGAAGCACGCCGCCGAGCAGCTGCTGTGGATCCCGGTCGCCGAGTGGCCCACCGCGGTCTTCCTCAACAAGAGGGTCACCGGCGCCCCGACCACCATCTCGTACATGTACTACCCGTGGGCCGCGGACGTGGGTGCGGCGCAGTGAGCTTCCTGAGATTCGCGGCGCGACGGCTGGGGGAGATGGCCGCCACCCTGCTCGCCGCCTCGTTCGTGGTCTTCGGCGCGATGTACCTGGCACCGGGCAGCCCGGCGAGCTTCCTGCTCGCCGGCCGCTCGGCCTCCCCGGAGGCGCTGGCCGCGATCAACGCCCATTACCACCTGGACGACCCGTTCCTCGTACGGTACTTCCGCTGGCTCGGCGACGTGGTCCAGGGAGACTTCGGGCGGTCCATCACCTACCGCACCGACGTCTCCCGGCTCCTGGCCGACCGCCTGCCCAGCACCCTGATGCTCGTCGCCATGGCCCTGATCGTGGTCGTGATCGTCGGCCTGGTGCTCGGCTGGATCAGCTCGGTCCGAGGCGGAGCCACCGACTCCGCCATCCTCGTCACCACCACGTTCGCCGTCGGCACGCCCTCCTTCGTCGCGGCCGTGCTGCTCCAGGGCCTGTTCGCCGTCCGGCTGGGCTGGTTTCCGAGCAGCGGCGCGGGCGACGGCTTCGGCGACATGCTCTGGCACCTGACCCTGCCGGCCATCGCGCTCGCGCTCTACCTGATCGGCATGCTGGCCCGGGTCACCCGCTCCGCCATGCTCGAAGCCCTCGACGGCGAGCACGTCACCGTGGCACGCAGCCGGGGCGTGCCCGAGCGCCTGGTCATCCGCCGCCACGTGTTCCGCAACGCGCTGGGCACCGTACTCACCACGGGCGGTCTGATCGTCTCCACCCTGCTCGTCTGCACGATCCTCGTGGAAACCGCCTTCAGCATCGGCGGCATCGGCCAGCTCCTGGAGCTGTCGACGACGACCAAGGACTTCCCGACCGTCCAGGCCATCTCCCTGATCATCGTCGCCCTGTTCATGATCGTGAACCTCATCGTCGACCTGCTGCTGCCGTTGGTCGACCCGCGGATCACCCTCGGATCGAGGAGGTCCTCCGCATGACCGCCGTCCTGACCCGCCGGCCCGGCCTCTCCCGGATCCGGGCGGCCCGGTCGCCGCTCTACCTGGTCTGCCTGGGCTTCGTCGCCCTCGTGGTGGTCTCCGCGCTGCTCGCACCCTGGGTGGTGCCGTACGACCCCAACGTCATCGACCTGGGCAACGCGCTCGCCGGGCCCTCCGCCGCCCATCCGCTCGGTGTGGACGCGGCCGGCCGAGACACCCTCTCCCGCCTGCTGCTCGGAGCCCGCACCTCCCTGCTGGGCCCCCTCGGCGTGGTCGCCTTCTCCACCGTCGCCGGCGTCGCCGTCGGCATGGCCGCGGCCTGGAAGGGCGGCTGGCTCGACTCCGTCCTCTCCCGCAGCACGGAACTGGTCTTCGCCTTCCCCGGCATGCTCCTCGCCATCCTGATCATTTCCGTCTACGGCGAAGGGCTGATCGCACCGGTCGTCGCACTCGCGATCGCCTACCTCCCCTACGTCAGCCGCCTCACCCGCTCGCTGGTCCTGGCCGAACGCGAACGCCCCTACGTCAGCGCCTACCAGGTGCAGGGACACTCCTCGCTGCAGATCTGCCTGCGCCACGTCCTGCCCAACATCGCCCCCGTCGTCCTCGCCCAGTCCACCATCAACTTCGGCTACGCCCTCATGGACCTCGCGGGCCTGTCCTTCCTCGGACTCGGCGTGCCCGCGCTCACCCCCGACTGGGGGCGGATGGTCTTCGACGGCCAGACCGCGATCCAGCACGGCTACCCGCTGTCCGCGATCCTGCCCTGCGCCGTCATCGTCCTGACCGTGGTCGCCTTCAACGTGGTCGGAGAACGATGGGCCGACCGGGTCGCCAGGAGGGCCAGATGAAACCGCTGCAACCGACGCACACACTCGACATCCAAGGGCTGCGGATCACCCTGCCCGGTACCGCCCGCCCCGTCCTCGACGGGGTCGACCTCACCGTCGACACCGGCGAGACCGTCGCCCTCGTCGGCGAATCCGGCTCCGGGAAGACCCTCACCTCCCGCAGCGCACTGCGCCTGCTGCCGCCCGGGGCCACGGTCGAGGGCACCGTCCGGGTGTGCGGCCAGGACGTCCTGACCATGGACCCCGGCCGGCTGAGCGCCCTGCGCACGGGCACGGTGGCCATGATCTTCCAGGACCCCCGCGCCGCCATCAACCCGCTGCGCCGCATCGGCGACTTCCTCACCGAGTCGGTCCGGCTCACGAGGAAGATGACCTTGGCGGACGCGACCGTCCGGGCCGCCGAACTCCTCGGCGAGGTCGGCCTCGACGCCTCGGCGCTGGACAAGTACCCGAGCCAGGTCTCGGGCGGCATGCTGCAGCGCATCATGATCGCGGCCGCCCTCATGGGCGACCCGGCCCTGCTCCTGGCCGACGAACCCACCACGGCGCTGGACGTCACCACCCAGGCCGAGGTCATCGCGCTCCTGGCCAGGCTGCGCGAACGCTTCGGCACCGGCCTGCTCTTCGTCACGCACGACCTCGACCTCGCCGCGGCCATCAGCGACCGGGTCTACGTCATGTACGCGGGACGCATCGTCGAGAGCGGTCCCGCGGGGGCGCTCTTCGCGCACCCCCGCCACCCCTACACGGCAGCCCTGCTCGCCTCCACACCCCGACTGGAAGCCCCGAGGGGCAGGCTCGCCGCCATCGATGGACAGCCCCCGGACCTGCGCCGGGAACTGAGCGGCTGCCCCTTCGCCTCCCGATGTCCCCTCGCCACCGAAGTGTGCGACGCGCAGGCCCCCCAGCCAGTGCCCGCACCCGACGTACCCGGACACCACGCGGCGTGCCACCACACCGACCGGCTCGAAGGGAGCGCCGTCGATGCCTGACAACGTGCTGGAAGTCGTGGGTCTGCGCCGCGCCTACGGAAACGTACGGGCCGTGGACGACGTGTCGTTCACCCTGGGAGAGGGCGGCTCCCTCGGCATCGTCGGCGAATCCGGATCCGGCAAGACCACCACGGCCCGGATCGTCGTGGGCCTGGAGCGGGTCGATGCCGGCGAGGTCCTCGTACACGGCCGCGACCGCACGGGACGCAGCCGAGGCCGCGCGGGGCGTCTGGCCCGCGCCCGCGAAGTCCAGATGGTCTTCCAGGACCCCTACCTCTCCCTGGACCCGCGCACCAGCGTAGAGGCGGTGCTGCGCGAAACGCTGAGGCTGCACTTTCCCGACGGGGACCACGAGCGGCGCATCCGCGAACTGCTCGACCAGGTCGGACTGGGAACCCGCGCCGCCGACGCCCTGCCCCGCCAACTCTCCGGCGGACAGCGCCAGCGCGTCGCCATCGCCCGCGCGCTGGCGGTGGAACCGGCCGTCCTCGTCCTGGACGAAGCCGTCGCCGCCCTCGACGTGTCGGTGCAGGCCCAGATCCTCAACCTGCTGGCGGACATCCGGGAACAGACCGCGATCGGCTACCTGTTCATCACGCACGACCTCGGCGTGGTCCGCTGCGTCACCGACGACGTGATCGTCATGCGGCACGGCCGGATCGTCGAGGCCGGACCCACCGCCTCGGTGCTCGCGGCACCGGAACATCCCTACACCCGGCTGCTCCTGGAGTCCGTGCCCCGGCCCGGCTGGGACCCCGACCGGATCGCGGCGGCCCGCCGGGCCCTGGAGTAGCGTGCGTCGCCGGCCCGGCTCAGGCCCCCGCGGCGAGCGTGAGGATCAGGGTCCGGAAGACGGACTCGGCGTCGACCTCGGCGTCGAGGGACTGGATGGCGGCCAGCCCGTCGACAGCGGCGGCCACCGCCTCGCCGAGCGGCCGCGGATCGATGTCGCCACCGCGTTCGTCGGCGAGCACCTGGAAGAGGTGGACGAAGCTGCCGCGCCAACGCCGGTACTCCGCCTCCAGACTCACGCGTATCCGTTCGTCGTTCAACGCGTGCCAGTGCAGCGCGGAGTGAAGGTGCGACAGGTCCGCGCTCTCACCCTGGGTCAGCAGCAGAACGACGCGCTCCGCGCGCTCCGAGAAGGCGCCCGGGGCCTCCACCGCCTCTTCCATGGGGGAGATCCACTCCGGCCGGATGTCCTCGATCACCGCCAGGATGAGGTCCGTACGGTCCGCGAAGTGGTAGTGGCACATGCCGTGCGACACCCCGCACAGGGCAGCGACGTTGCGCGTCGTGAAACGCGCGCTCATCTCGCCGCTCAGGAGCGTCCGCGCGGCCGCGATCAGCCGCGCACGCGTCTGTTCTCCCTTGGCCGAGACGCGGGTCCGTCCCGCCCGGGCGGGGACGGGCACGGGCGTCTGAGGTTCCTTCGGAGGAGCTGCCATGGCGCAACTCTAGCCAGTGGCCGACCGCCACCTGGGAGTTTCCACCGACCACGGAAGATCGCTGTCGCTCACGCGCCGACCGACCGGGAGAAGCGGCGCCAAGAATATTGACCGAGCGCTCGGTCAGTAATAGCTTTCCGGCCAACCACGGTGAATCCGTGGGGAGTTGACACAGGAGGCGTATATGAACGATCACGTAGCAGACAGGCCGCCGGGAAGCGGGGCCCTCGGCCGACGCGGGTTCCTGACGGCCACGGCCATCGCCGCGGCCGGCGCCGCACTGGGGGCGGCCGAAGGCCCGGCGCGGGCGGCGTCGCGCATCAACCGGTCCTCGTCGGCGGGGGCGTTCACGGTCCCCGGCGAGGAGGTGCGGCACACCCGGACCTGGATGGCCTGGCCGGACAGCACCACGATCTGGCGGGGCAAGCTCGGAGGGGTCCAGGCGAACATCGCGCTGATCGCGAAGACGATCGCCAAGTACGAGCCGGTCGTCATGTGCGCCAACCCCGCGAGCGCGTCCAAGGCGCGTTCGATGTGCGGGCCGACGGTCACGGTGATCACGTCCATCGCGGTCGACGACTGCTGGATGCGCGACACCGGGCCCGTCTTCCGTACGAACGGGGCCGGCGGCCTGGACGCGGTCGGCCTGAACTTCAACGGCTGGGGCAACAAGCAGACGCACTACAGGGACGAGCTCGTCGCCGAGAAGATCGCCGCCCACGTCGGGGTGCCGATCACGTACGCCGACCTGGTGGCGGAGGGCGGGGCCATCGAACAGGACGGCGCCGGGACCCTGATGGCGACCCGGAGCAGCATCATCAACAACAACCGCAACCCCGGGATGTCGCAGTCGCAGATCGAGGCCGCGATGCGCACCGCGTACGGCGCCTCCAAGGTCATCTGGTTCGACGGCGTGTACGGCCAGGACATCACCGACGACCACGTGGACGCGACGTCCCGATTCCTCGCGCCGGGGCGGGCGTTGGTCCAGATGCCGATGGCGTCGGACAACGACGCCTACGCGAAGGACGCGCGCCAGCAGTACCAGATCCTGTCCACGTCCACGAGCGCCGGTGGCGCGCCGATGGCGGTCACCAAGCTCCAGGGCCCCGACTACTACAAGATCCGCTCCAGCAGCCCGGACTTCGTCGCCGCCTACGTCAACTACTACGTGTGCAACGGTGCGGTGATCTCGTCGCACTTCGGCGACACGTCCGCTGACGCCGCGGCCAAGGCCACCCTCGTCCGGCTCTTCCCCGGCCGGACCGTCGTACAGCTCAACACCGACTACCTCGGCGCCGGGGGCGGCGGCATCCACTGCGTCACCCAGCAGCAGCCGGCCCCGTAGCGGGCCCGGGATCCACGCACGCCATCTGCTCGCCGCCCTCCGGATATCCGGATATCCGGAGGGTGTTCATCCATATCCATTCTATTGACTGAATTTTCAGTCCGGGCCGGTCGGGATGCGGACCGCACCACCTGGCCCTCTTTCCTCTTTCCTCGCAAGGGCCGCCAACCCCGTTGGAGACACAGGACAAGGTGATGTCCCGCTCGATCAGGGGACGGGCGAGGAGCTCGTCGAGGGTGTAGGTGCGGGGCCGGGTCACGCCCCTGCCGTGGATCCGCAGCCGCCAGCTGCCGACATCGACCCCGGGGACCACGAGGGAGGTGTCGACGCGGTAGAAGTCGCGGTTGGGCGTGGTGAAGACGCTGACTCCGGCGACCTTCACCTGCGCTCCGGCCGGAACCACCGGAGCGGGCGAGGCGGGCGCGGGCAGGACGAGGGCGTCACGGGAGGCGACGGCGCCCCGGCCGCCCCCAGCCGGCGCCGGTGCACGGTGAGCGGACCCAGCGCGAGCGCGAACAGCGCCAGGACGACGGGAATGCCGAGCCGGAGGACGAACTTGTCGTTCTCCCCGAAGGTGCGGATCGCGAAGTCCTTGACCGCTGCCGGGGTCCGGTCGATCACCGCGCCCCCGACCACCGTCACCGGCCCCGCGGCCGGCCGCACCAGGCCGGCGACCAGCTCGGCCACGGCCGGCGCCGTGAACGCGGACAGAAGCCCGGCGAGACCGCCACGGGCGGACAGGGAAACGGTCGTGCGGAAGCTGCTCACTCCCCGGATTCGGCAGCATCCGCCCGGCGGATTGGTCACTCACCCGAACACGACGGGACCCGGTCCGTTGGCCTACTCATGGCCGAAGATCACGACTCTGCGCTGTACCAATGGCCCAGTTCAGCGGAGCTCGATTGAGCCATTGCCCTCTACATGCTTATCTGTGTCGTATCCATGTATCTACGGCGCCGCGCAGCGCCGGACGGCAACGAGGCCGGACCGGAGCGCGGTGCCTTCGTCGTGTCCGTACGCCGCCCACCACCCCCGGGCGGTCGACGGGACCGGCGCGCACCATCGCAAGGGGGGCGGCGCACCGCCGTGAAGAGGATGTTCGTGGCTCCGGACCCGGGGCGTCTCAGGCTCAGGATCTCGGCCCGCGCGGTGCTCGGCGTCGGGCTCGCCGTCGGCGTCGCGGAACTCGCCGGGCTTTCCCTGACCGCCTCGATCACCGGGGGACTGGCGGCCCTGCTCGCCCTGTTCACCGTTACCGACACGGCCGTGCGCGGCCAGGTGGTCACCACCGCGCTCCTGCCGGCGGCCGGGTTTCCGGTACTGGCCCTGGCGACCACCCTGCACGGGGTGCCGCTCGCCCGGGACGCTGCCTTCATCGCCGTCGTCTTCTGCGGTGTCTACGCCCGCCGCTGGGGCCCGCGCGGACACGCGCTCGGGATCTTCGCGTTCATGAACTACTTCATCACGCAGTTCCTGCACGCCGTCCCGGCGCAGCTCCCGGAGCTGTACGCCGCCGTGGGCCTGGCCCTGGCAGCCGCCGGCGCGGTGCGGTTCCTCCTGTGGCCCATCGAGCGCCGGACTCCGCCGCCCGCCGCGCCCGCGCCGCTGCCCGGCCGGGGACTGGCCCGGCCCACCACCCGCCAGGCCTTCCAGGCGACGGCCGCCTGCGCCGTGGCCCTCTCGATCGGGCAGATGCTCTCCGAAGACCGCTGGTACTGGGCCGTCGGCACCGCCTGGTGGATCTTCGTGAACACGGCCTCGCGCGGGGAAACCCTGGTCCGCGGGTTCCGCCGGGTGCTCGGCACCGCGGTGGGGATCGTCGCCGGCGTACTCATCGCCATCCCGCTGCACGGCGCGCCCGCGCCGACCGCCGCCCTCGTCGCCGTCTGCATCTTCGCGATCTTCTACACGGCCCCCGTCTCCTACAGCTGGATGATCCTGGCCGTGACCTTGATGGCCGGGCTGCTCTACGGCCTGCTGGGCGTACTGGACCCGGGCCTGCTCGTACTGCGTCTCGCGGAGACCGGCGTCGGCGCGGTGTGCGCCGCGCTGGCCGTGATCATCGTGCTGCCCGTCACCACCCACGCCACGAACGACGCCTGGATCCAGCGCGCCCTGCGGTGCGTGCACGCGGCCACCGGCGAGGCGGCCGCCCGCCTCGCCGGGTCCCCGACGGCGGATCCGGCTCCGCACGCGGCCGAGCTCGAGGCCCTGCTGGCCCGAGTGCGGATGGCGCTCGCCCCGCTGGTCCACCCGCTCAGCCCGTTCCGCGCGCGCAAGGCCCGGGCCCGGCAGGTCATCGCGCTGCTGGACGACTGCGCCCGCGAGGTGCGCGGACTGGTGGCGGTCGCCGCCGACCCGAGCGCGAGCCACGACGCCCGCCTCGCGGCAGCCTGCTGGCGGGTCGAGGCGGCGGTGGAGGCGCTGACCGCGGACGAGCGGGGCCCCGGCCCCGAGGCGGCCCGGGAAACCCCGCCGCGGCCGCCCGCCGCCGAGCCCGCACTCGCCCACCTGTACGGCCTCGAACAGGCCCTCGCCGAACTCGCCGAGCCCCTGCGCAGCCCCCGGCACTCCCCCCTGGTCGACGCCTGATCCGAAAAACACCCCCTACCGGGTCACGCGGATCAGCCGGTACGGATCACCCGCCAGCCAGAGGCGGTCCTCCGCGTCCACGTGGCAGCCGAGGCGTTGCGGCAGCCCGCGCAGGTACGCGACGGCCGGGCCGGTCAGGCGGACGCTGCCCCCGCCGAGGTGGGTGATGCCCTTCGGCGCGGCCAGCGCGGCGAGCCAGGCGGCCCGCTCCCGGGGCAGCTCGGCGGTGTACGAGACCTCCGCGCCGGACTCCCGGGCCAGGGCGTACAGGACGTCCCCGTAGCGAGCGTGGTCCAGCACGGCCCGTACGGCCGCCTCCATGCCCGACAGGCCTGCGTCCACCTGGTCGCAGGCGAAGACGCGGCCGGCGCGGGCCCTGGCGTACGCGAACCAGGTCCCCGCACGGGACGGCACGACGTAGCCGACCGGATAGCCGCCCGGGAGCCCGTCGTCCACGCAGACGTACACGATCCCGGCGGCATCGCTCCGCTCCCGCGTGAGGAAGAGCCCCCGCGTGGTCAGCAGCGCCGTGAGAGACCCGTCGATGACGGTCATGTTCGTGCTCCTTCCTCGGTCGTGGCGGCGGCCGTACCCCCTCGTACGACCGCCGCGCTTGCGAAACCATCACGGAACGCGCTGCAATGCGGATGAAGTTCTGATGATGTGCGGCGCGGGGCGGAGGCTTTCGGAGTGGGGGCGGCAATGCGTCGGCGGTCAGCGCCGTTACGGCTCGCGGTACTCGGCACGGTGCGGGCCTGGCGCGACGGCACGCGGCTGACCCTCGGGCCCGTCCGGCAACAGGCCGTCCTGGCCGCGCTGGCGCTGCGCCCCGGCCTCCTGGTGAGCGGTGAGCAGTTGCTCGACGGAGTCTGGGGGGACAAGCCACCGGGCTCCGGCCTCAAAGTGCTGCCCAGCTACGTCTACGGGCTGCGCAGGAGACTCGACGCGGAGGGCACCGGCCCGGCGGATTCGGTGATCCGCGGGGAACGGGGCGGGTACCGGTGCGCGGCCGACACGGTCCGGCTCGACGTCGAGGACCTGGCCGAGCTGGCCTCCGACGCCCATCGCGCGAAGCTGTCCGGCGATCCCGCCACCGCGGTGGACCGGCTGTCCACGGCCCTCGCCCTGTTCGATGGCGAGCCGCTCGCCGGGCTGCCCGGACCGTACGCCGACGCCGAGCGGCAGCGGCTCCTGGAGCGTTTGCGCACCGTACGGCGCGACCGGCTCGAATGCCTGGTCCTGCTCGGCCGGTTCACCGAGACGCTGGACGAACTCGCCGCCCTGTCCGCGGCCGCTCCGTCCGACGAACCCCTCGCCGCGCTCCGCATGCGCGCGCTGCACGGCTGCGACCGTCAGGCCGAGGCGCTGAACGTCTACGAGGCCCTCCGCAGGCGCCTGAGGCGCGACCTGGGCGTGGATCCCGGCGAGGAACTCCAGCGCGCGCACCGGGCGGTGCTCCGCCGGGAAGACGTACGCCTCCGCCGCCCGCCGGAGGCCCGGTCCGTCGCACCCCCGCCCCCGACGCCGCCCCTGACGCGGACCTCGCCCCCGACCCCCGCCCGGCCCGGGCCGCGCACCGCCGTCAACGACCTGCCGGGCGACGCCGGCCGCCTGATCGGGCGCGAGGCCGAACTGGCACGGCTGACCGCCCCGTCCGCGGCCGGATCCGTATCGATCGTGACGGTGGACGGTACGGCCGGGGTGGGCAAGACGGCGCTCGTCGTCCGCGCGGCCCGTGAGCTCAGTGCCCACTACCCGGACGGCTGCCTGTTCGTGGACCTGCGCGCGTACAGCACGGGGCGGCGCCAGTCCCCGGAGCAGGCGCTCCAGCGACTGCTGCGCTCCCTCGGCGCGGCCCACGGCGAGCTGCCGAGCGACCTCGACGAACTCACCGCCGCCTGGCGCGCGGCGACCAGCCGGCTACGGCTGCTGCTCGTGCTGGACGACGCCCTGGACGCCGACCAGGTACAGCCGCTGCTGCCCGCGGGGGCGGGCAGCAGGGTACTGGTGGCCGGCCGGCGCAGGCTCGGCGAACTGGACGCCGACCGGCGCGTCACCCTGGAGCCCCTGACGAGCGGGGATGCCGTGTCCCTGCTCGCGCACCTCATCGGAGAGGAGCGCGCGAGCAGGGAGCCGGAGGCGACGGACCGGCTGGTCGGGCTGTGCGACGGGCTGCCGCTGGCGCTGCGCATCGCCGGATCACGGCTCCAGAACCGCGGCAGCTGGACGGTGGACTACCTGGTGGGCCGGATGGCGGACGACGACCGCTTGCTCGGGGAGCTGAGCGTCGGGGACCGCAGCGTGGAGGCGGCCTTCAGGCTGTCGTACGACCAGCTCAGCCCCGAGCAGCGGCGCGGATTCCGCGCCCTGGGTTTGGCACCGACGGTCGAGTTCGACGTGCTGACGCCGGCGGCCATGCTCGGACGGCCGCCGCACGACACCGAGGAGGTCCTGGAGAGCCTGGTCGATGCGAGTCTGCTCCAGCAGCCGCGCCCCGGCCGCTATCGCTTGCACGACCTGGTCCGCGTACACGCGCGGCGCATCGCGGAGGCCGCGCCCGAAGAGGCCGTCGGCACACGGACGGCTGCGCTCCGCCTCTACCTCGACGCCGCCCGGGCCACCAGCGAATGGGGAGCCGACGCATTTCCCGCGGGCCGCCCGCCCGCCGGCGCGGCGTTCACGGACTGGCGGGAGGCGGAGACCTGGCTGGACGCGGCGGGCGGTGAGCTCCCCGACGTCGTCGGACATGCCGCGGCCCTCGGGGAAGCCGACTACGCCTGCTGGATCGCGGAGGCGCTGTGCGACTACTTCGTACGGCAGGGCCGCTACCACGAGAGCCAGACCGCGCTCGAGATCGCACTCGCGCAGGTGGACGAGGCCACTGACCGCCGCATGGCCCTCGCCCTGCGCAACTGTCTCGGCTACACCTGCACGCACCAGCGCCGGTACGCACAGGCGCGCGCCCTGTTCACCGAGGCGCTGGACCTCAACCGGCTCCGACCCGACCCGTACGAAGAGGCCCGGAGCAAGGCCGGGCTGGCGGCCCTCCACCTGAGTCTGGGCGACGGCGGCCGGGCGCTCGGCCATGTTGCCGCGGTGACGGACCCGTCCCGGGGGCCCCTCAACGACTGGGTCGCCTCCTTGGCGTTCATCATCCAGGGTCTCGGCCACCAGTTCGAACGACGGAACGAGGACGCGCTGGCCTCCTTCGCCGTGGCCCTTACCCACGCCGAGGCGAGCGGCCGACCGCGCATGAGGGGCAGGGTCCTGAGCTGCGCCGCCGACATCCACCTCCGCCTCGGCAGCTGGGGCGAGGCCAAGCGCCTGCTCCGCGAGGCGGTCGACCTGGTCGCGCAGGGCGGGGACGTCTTCCTCTGCGCGCGCAGCCTGACCCGGCTGGGGACGGCACACCAGGGGGAGGGTGACTTCGTCGCCGCCGTCGCCCTGCACCACCAGGCCCTGCTGCAGCACGGGTTGCTGTCCCCGCTCACCGAACCAGGGTACGACTGGCTGGAGATGGACATCCGCAGCCGGCTGGGCCGCGCCTACGTGGCGGCAGGACGCATCCACGAGGCGCGCGAGCAGTTCCAGGCCGTGCTCGACGTACGCGGCGCCCGTGCGCGCCGTGCGGACGGCCCCCGTCCTCCTGAGGGAGGGACGGGGGCCTGACTTCCGCGAACGCGGGCCGGATTACACCGAGCCGTCCGGCCCGAGCCCGTGCAGACCCGCCGGGAGCCTGCCGGGGGAGTGCAGCACCCCGAGGGACTGGGTGGCCCGGGTCAACGCCACGTAGAGGTCGCTCGGTTGGAAGTCGGCCGGCTCCACCACGATCACCGTGTCGAACTCCAGCCCCTTGGCCTGGCGCGGGTCCAGCAGCACCACGTCCTGGGCCAGATCCGGCTCCGCGCCCTCCCGTACCCCCGGCAGTACGGCGGCCAGCCCCGCGTGCAGCGGACGCGGCGCGATCACCGCGAGCCGGCCCTCCGCGGGCCGCTCCGCCTCCACCGCCCGCGCGAGCGCGCCCGCCGGATCCCCGGCAGCGCGCGCCCACGGCCGCACCCCGGTGGACCGGACCGAACTCGGCGGCCGGAAACCGGGATCGAGTTCCCGCAGCACGGCCGCCGCCACCTCCATGATCTCGGCGGGCGTACGGTAGTTGACCCCCAGCCGGACCAACTCCCAGCGCTCGCCCACGTACGGGGACAGGATCCGCTCCCAGGAACCGCAGCCCGCCTCCTCGGCGGTCTGCGCGGGATCGCCGACCAGGGTCATGGACCGGGTCGGGCAGCGCCGCATCAGCACCCGCCACGCCATCTCCGAGAGCTCCTGCGCCTCGTCCACGATGACGTGCCCGAAGGCCCAGGTGCGGTCCGCCGCCGCCCGCTGCGCCGTACTGCGGTGGTCGGACTCCTCGTGGCGCTCGGCCAACTGCTCGGCGTTGACGACGTCGTGCACCGTGAGGAACTCGTTCTCCTCGTCCTCGAACTCGTAGGACTCCGAGCCCTGCGCCAGGTCCAGCACCCCCTGCGCGTACGCGACGCGACGCGCCCACGCCCGTTCCTCGGCGGCCCGCCGCGCGGTGTCGTCCTCCCCGAGCAGCTCGGCGGCCTCGTCCAGCAGTGGCACGTCGGCCGGGGTCCAGTCGGGTCGGGCCGAGGGCGCGCGCCGGATCAACCCGGCCTCGTGCGGGGGCAGGTGCGTGGGCTCCGCCAGGAAGTCGGTCAGCAGCTGCTGCGGGGTGAGGGAGGGCCACAGCGCATCGATCGCCGCGTGCACGGCGGGGCTCATCGCGATCTCCTTGCCGAGCTGCGCGACGTCGTCCGGCCCGAGCAGGTTCGGTCCGCCGTACGGATCCGCGCCCAGCCGGTCCGCGAGCTGCGCCGTGAGCGCGTCGATGATCGGGAAGGCGAAGGAGGGACGCGCCTGGTTGTGCGGCAGCCCGGTGGCGCGGGCCCGGTCCCGGGCCCCGTGGGCCATCGTGCGGTCGAGGAACAGGGTGCCGTAGCCGTCGTGGTCGATCTCCAGCGCGGGCTCCGGGACCGTGTCGTACTCCTCGCCGGTGCCCGCCGGCACCGTCTCCGGCAGGCACTGCCGGTCGGCGACCACCCGGGCCAGCACCTCCGCCATCCCGGCCCGGCCCTTCACCGCGGCGGCCCCGGGACGGTCGGTTCCCGTGGCGTGCACCCCGGGGAACAGTTCGCCGGGAGTGGCCAGCAGGACACCCGTCTCACCGAGCGCCGGGAGCACACCGCCGATGTAGCCGAGGAAGGCCGGGCCCGGCCCGACGATCAGCACGCCGCGCTTGGCCAGCAACTCCCGGTGGGCGTACAGCAGGTATGCGGCGCGGTGCAGCGCCACCGCCGTCTTCCCCGTGCCCGGGCCGCCCTCGACCACCAGCACCCCGCGGTGCGTGGAGCGGATGATCCGGTCCTGCTCGGCCTGGATGGTGCGCACGATGTCGTGCATCCGGCCGGTGCGCGCCGCGTCCAGCGCCGCGAGCAGCACGGCGTCCGCGTCGGAGCCCTCGTGGCCGGTGCGCTCGGTGTCGGTCAGGTCGAGGATCTCGTCGTGCAGCGCGGTGACCTCCCGCCCCCGGCCGGCGATGTGCCGCCGGCGGCGCAGGCCCAGGGGGGTGTGGCCGGTGGCGAGGTAGAAGGGGCGGGCCACCTCGGCGCGCCAGTCCACGACGAGGGGCGTGCGCTCAGTGTCGTCCGCCCGGATGCCGATTCGCCCGATGTGGTGGTCGCGGCCGTCGGAGAACTCCAGACGGCCGAAACAGAGGCCGTTCTCCCCAGCATTCAGAGCGGCTTGAAGTGCGGACTGTTCGGCCACCAGGACATCGCGCTCAAGTCGGGCCTGGGCTCCGGTCCCGACATCGCGCAACGCCCCTTCCACGGCACGTTCGGCCTGGTCACGCAGGTCGTCGAGGCGCCGATAGAGGTCCGTGACGAATTGCTGCTCTTTCCGGAATTCCTCGGTTGACAATTGCACTCCCACCGCGCTACAGTGTCCTCGTAAGGTTGTTCACGTTTTTGTTTTCAGCAAAGGCGTGAATCAATCAATATACGCTCTCTCCTCCCTCGGCAGCGAATTCGGCCGGGGGATTTTTTGCGTACCGTGGATCTCATGACCACCGCACACGGCTCCGCCGACGGCATCGTCTACCGCCTCGCCCGCCCGGAGGACGCGGGTGCCATCGAGGCCCTGGACGGCTCCTTCATCACCGCCACGGTCTTCGAGGTCGCCCCGGCCGATGCCGGCCTCGGCTTCCTGCTCCGCGAGGTCCCAGCCGACCCGCCGGTGTACAAGGAGTTCCCGCCCGAGGAGCACGACGAGCAGGGGCTCGGCCGCGGCTCCGGCGCCGACGGGGACGCGTGTACGTACGTGGCCCTCGACGGCGAGCGGCTGTGCGGGTTCGTCGCCGTCGGCTACGCCGCCTGGAACCGCCGCCTCACCATCGAGGACATCGAGGTCTCGCCCGCCCATCGGGGCCGGGGCATCGGGCGCGCACTGATGGAGCACGCCGCCGAGTTCGCCCGCGAACGGGGCGCCGAACACCTCTGGTTGGAGGTGAGCAGCGTCAACGCCCCTGCTGTGCATGCCTATCGGCGCATGGGATTCACCCTCTGCGGCCTCGACACCACCCTCTACGGGGGCACGCCCTCGGCCGGCGAGCGGGCGCTGTTCATGGCGAGGCCCTGCCTCTGAACGCCCTCGCGCACACGGCGTCGCACGGCGTCCGCACGGCGTCCGCACGGTCAACTCCGGGATTTCGGCGCATCGTACGCCCCGCGAGACCGCCCCGCAGCCCCTTCGTCGAAGAACACACGGAGGAGTGTTCCGGGCGCGCCTCTCGCACCTCGCTGACCTGCGGCATGTACAAAGGGTGATTGTTCATTGCACATTCATCCGGCATGTACAGGGTGGATCTGGTCGGACAGGGGGTAACCGCCCGGAATGGGAATACTTCAACAGCGCTCCACCACCGCTCAGGTGTGGGAAGCGGCCGAGGAGTTCATCCGACTCTTCCACAGGGAGAACCACGAGGCCGGTGATCCGCGTGCCCGGCTCGCCGCAGTGCGGGCCGAGCTCGCGGAGACCGGCACCTACCGGCACACCCCTGAGGAACTGGTTCACGGAGCCCGCGTCGCGTGGCGCAACAGCAACCGCTGCATAGGCAGGCTCTACTGGAACTCGCTGCGGGTCCGCGACCGCCGCGAGCTCACGAGCGGCGACGAGATCGCCGCCGAGTGCTTCGAGCACCTGCGCGAGGCCACCAACGGGGGCCGGGTCCGGCCCACGATCACGGTCTTCGCCCCGGACACCCCGGAGGCCCCCGGCCCGCTGATCTGGAGCGAGCAGCTCGTCCGGTACGCCGGCTACGGCGACCATCCGTCGATAACGGTCGGCGACGCCCGTAACGCGGCGCTCACCGAATCCCTGCTCCGCCTCGGCTGGACCGGCGGCTCCGGCACCCCCTTCGACCTGCTCCCGCTCGTGGTCCAGGGCGTCGACGACAAACCCCGCTGGTTCGACCTCCCGGCGGACGCCGTACTGGAGGTGCCGATCGAGCACCCGGAGGGCGACGGCTGGGCGGACTGGGGGCTCCGCTGGCACGCCGTACCCGCCATCTCCAACATGTGCCTGGAGATCGGCGGCATCCACTACCCGGCGGCCCCCTTCAACGGCTGGTACATGGGCACCGAGATCGGCGCCCGCAACCTGGCCGACACCGACCGGTACAACCTGCTCCCCGCGGTCGCCCGCCGCCTCGGGCTGGACACCGCAACCGACCGATCGCTCTGGAAGGACCGCGCGCTCGTCGAGCTCAACCGGGCGGTGCTGCACTCCTTCGACCGCGCCGGGGTCACGATCGCCGACCACCACACCGAGTCCCGGCGCTTCCTCTCGCACATGGAACGGGAGGAGCGCAAGGGGCGCGAGGTGGGCGCGGACTGGTCCTGGATCGTGCCGCCGATCTCCGGCTCCGCGACCCCGGTCTTCCACCGCACCTACGAGGACCGGCCGAGCAGCACGGCGTACGTGCACCACCCCGGCGCACAGGAAAGGGCCCAGGGGCGCGACTTGGTCTAGACCTTCTGTTACGGTCGGCTCGGAACCGATCGGCGGAGGGACAGGGCATGGGAGACAGAGCGGCCGACGAGGCGGAACACCGGGTCCACATCGGCTCGTTCACCTCGTCGGGCGGGCGCGGCATCACCACCGCGGCCCTCGATCCGGTGACCGGAGCCCTCATGGAGCTCTCCACCACCGACGCCCTGGCCGACCCCTCCTACCTGGTGTCAGGCGTGCACATCGGGGTGGTCTACGCGGTGAGCGAGAGCCCCGAGGGAACGGTCGGGGCCTTCATCGGGGAGGGCCGGGGGCTGCGACCGCTCGGTGCCCCCGTGCCGGTGGGCGGCGCGGGCCCCACCCACCTCGACGTCGCCTGGCCGTGGTTGCTCACCGCCCACTACACCTCGGGCGGTGTCGGCGCGGTCGCCATCACCGAGGACGGATCCCTGACCGGGCCCCCGCAGGTGCTGCAGCACCACGGATCGGGCCCGGACCCCGCGCGCCAGGAGGGCCCGCACGCCCATCAGGTGCTGCCCGACCCGAGCGGCCGGTGGGTGCTGAGCGTGGACCTGGGCACCGACTCCGTACGGATCTGCGCGCTGGACGAGGCCACCGGCACGCTGCGGACGCACTCCGAGACCGCGCTCACCCCCGGCAACGGCCCGCGCCACCTCGTCTTCCATCCCGACGACGAGGTGGCGTACGTGGTGAACGAGCTGAGGCCGCTGCTGACCGTCTGCCGGTGGGACGCGGAGGCCGGGAGGCTGGAACCGGTCGCGGAGGTTCCGCTCGCCGTGGAGGCCCCTTCAGGGGCCGTCCCGGGGGGCCTTGAGGAGGGGGTCAGGGCCTATCCCTCCGCCGCCGTGGTCTCGCTCGACGGCCGCTTCGTCTGGGTCGCCGTGCGCGGCGCCGACCACCTCGTCACCCTCTCGCTCGCCGACGGCCCCGAGAAGCCCCGCCTCGTGGGCACGGTGGACTGCGGGGGCCACTGGCCCCGCGACCTCGCCCTCGACTTCTGGCGCAACCGCCTCTACGTGGCCAACGAGCGCTCGGGGGACGTCACCTGGTTCGACGTGGACCCGGAGACCGGGCGGCCGAGCCGCGCCGGCTCCCTTCCGGTCCCCGCCGCCACCTGCGTCCTGCTCGGCTAGGAGCCGTACGCGCGAGGGCCCGCCCCGGATTCCGGTGGCGGGCCCTCGCGCGTGGTGCGGACGGACGTCAGTGCGCAGAGGCGCCCTGGGTGATCCCGAGGGCCGCGGAGTACTGCGCGACGGCCAGCTTGCCGAGCGCACCGTAGGCGCCGAGCACCTCGGCGGTGGCGCAGTCGGCCTCCTTGCAGGCGGTGTCCAGCAACCCGTCGGCGGCCTCCGGGCCGATCAGGTACGGGGCGAGCGCGAGCTGCGTGGAGCCTTCGCGGCGCAGCTGGTCGGCGACCGCGGCCACCGAGCCCTCCTGGTCGAGCGCGGCGGCCTGCACGGGCACCGCGAGGCGGGCGGCGAGCAGCATGCCGGTGATCCCGGCGGCCTGCACGGCCTCCTCGCCGCCGGTGGTGGCCAGCACGATGCCGTCGGCGGCGGTGGTCACGGTGAAGAGCCGGGCGCGGTCGGCGCGGGCCAGGCCCGCCTCGGAGAGCCGCACGTGCAGGCCCTCCGCGAGCAGCGGGTGCGGGCCGAGTACGTCGGCCAGCTCGGCGGCCGCCGAGGAGTCCATCAGCGCCTGGCGGACCCGGCGCAGCAGGCCGCCGTCCGGACCGACCAGCAGCGGGACGACCACGGCGTCGGGGCCGGTCGGCGCGGGCACCTCGTGGCCGGCGGCGCGCGCGAACTCCGCGCGCGCGGCACGCTCGGTCGCGACGGCGGTCAGCACGCCGGACAGCGAGGGGAACTCGGAGTCGTCGGAACCATCGAGGAAGCCGATCCGGGCGTCGAGGCCCGGCAGCTCGGAACGGCCGAGGCTGATGATCTCTTCCGCCAGCCCGCGCGAGGCGGCCGAAGGGACACCGGGCACGGCGAGCACCAGCGCGGGTGCGCCCTCGGGCGCCGCCGCTGGCTCGGGCCGGCGGTGCCGTCCGGTCTGGCGGGGTCGCGGCATTCGTACGGGCAGGCCATTTGCGGGCCCAGTGGGGGAGCTCATGGCGCCGCATGCTACTGGCTTATCGGAACCAGGTGTTCGGGAGGGCCTTCTCGGGTGGCATCTGTCCGTATTTATCCGAGGAATATCAGATACGGCGGGGAGGTCGAGCACGGAAGCCGAACAGAAACCGAGCGGTCGTACTTTATCCCGTCGGCCGAGTTCGGGAAGGGGACCCCTGCGCCAGTAGAGTGACGCGTTGTGGCAGCTCTTCCTTTGAACCAACTCGTCGAGCCCGGCTGGGCCGAGGCCCTGTGCCCCGTGGCCGGCCGCGTCGCGGCCATGGGCGACTTCCTGCGCGCCGAGATCGCGGCAGGCCGGACGTACCTCCCGGCCGGGGCGAACGTCCTGCGCGCCTTCCAGCAGCCCTTCGACGAGGTACGCGTCCTGATCATGGGGCAGGACCCCTACCCGACTCCGGGCATGGCCATCGGCCACAGCTTCGCCGTCTCGCCCGACGTGCGCCAACTGCCGGGAAGCCTGGAGAACATCTTCCGCGAACTGCACACGGACCTCGGACTTCCGCGGCCCTCCAATGGCGACCTGACGCCCTGGACCCGGCAGGGCGTGCTGTTGCTCAACAGGGCGCTCACCACGGCCCCCCGCAAGCCCGGAGCCCACCGGGGCAAGGGCTGGGAGGAAGTGACCGAGCAGGCCATCCGCGCACTCGCCGCCCGTGGCAAGCCGCTGGTCTCCGTGCTGTGGGGGCGTGATGCCCGCAACCTGCTGCCGTTCCTCCGGGACTTCCCGGCGATCGAGTCCGCCCACCCGTCCCCGATGTCGGCGGACCGCGGCTTCTTCGGTTCGCGGCCCTTCAGCCGCACCAACGAACTCCTGGCCCGCCAGGGGGCCCAGCCGGTGGACTGGCGCCTGCCGTAGTCGATTCGCGACCTCCCCGATGCGGGACGTCGTCGAAAACGACACCCGACCTTGACATTCCGCCTGCCGTTGTCGCTTCGATACGTGTTCGCAATGGCTTCGAAGGCTCCAACTGCCCTTCCCGCGCGTCAGATTCAAGACCGACGACGCTTCGAGGGAGACGGCATGAAGCCCCATGAGGACCGCACGTCCAGAGCGCCCCGAGTACTGAGAGCACCCCGTACGGCCCGGAGCGGAACCGGAGCCCGGCTGATCGCCGCGCTCGCCGCCGGGGGCGTCCTGCTGACCGGCTGCGGATACGACGGCGGGAACCGGACCACCGACCGGGCCGTGAACGGCACCGATTCCCGGCCGAGGCCCGACGCCCCCGCCGCCCCGTTCCCCGGTGGCGGCGGGCAGGAGGGCGAGAGCGACGGGCGGTTCGCCCCCAAGCCGCCCGCCGACTACCGCTCCACCTTCGCCCTCGACGTGGACACCGCCAGCTACGGCTACGCCCGCCGCACCCTCGCCGACGGCAGCCTGCCCGACCCCGCGAACGTACGCCCCGAGGAGTTCGTCAACAGCTTCCGGCAGGACTACCGGGAGCCCGACGGCGACGGCTTCTCGGTCACCGTCGACGGAGCCCGCACCACCGATCCGGGCTGGTCGCTGGTCCGGGTGGGACTCGCCACCCGCTCCGCCGGGGGCGGTACGGAGGGCGCGGACCGACGGCCGCCCGCCGCCCTCACCTTCGTCGTGGACGTCTCCGGCTCCATGGCCGAGCCCGGGCGCCTGGACCTCGTCCGCACCTCCATGAACCTGATGACCGACCGGCTGCGCGAGGACGACTCGGTCGCCGTCGTCACCTTCAGCGGCACCGCCGAGACCCGGCTGCCGATGACCCGCGTCGAAGGCCACCGCGGCCGGATCCACCAGGTGATCGACGGACTGCGCACGGCTGATTCCACCAACGTGGAAGCGGGAGTCACGCGCGGGTACGACGTCGCGGTCAAGGCGTTGCGGCCCGGCGCCACCAACCGGGTCGTCCTGCTCTCCGACGCCCTGGCCAACACCGGCGCCACCTCTGCCGACACCATCCTGAGGCGGGTCGCCGACGCCCGGACCGATCACGGGATCACCCTGTTCGGCGTGGGCGTGGGCAGCCAGTACAACGACGCCTTCATGGAACGCCTCGCCGACAAGGGCGACGGCCACACCACCTACGTCTCCGACGTCGAGGGCGCCCGCAAGGTGTTCTGCGACGATCTCCCCGCGCAGGTGCAGCTGCGGGCCCGCGACGCCAAGGCGCAGGTCTCCTTCGACCCGGCGAACGTCGAACGGTTCCGGCTGATCGGCTACGACAACCGCCGCGTCGACGACGACGCGTTCCGCGACGACACCGTGGACGGCGGCGAGGTCGGCTCGGGGCACACCGTGACAGCCCTGTACGCGGTCAAGCTGCGCCCCGGCGCCGCCGGGCACGTGGCGACGGCGACGGTGCGCTGGCTGGACCCGCGCACGCGGGCGCCGCACGAGGAGTCCGGCCGGGTGGAAGCGGCGGCGCTGGCGGGGGACTTGTGGACCGAGGCGCCCCCGCGCCTCCAGATCACCGCGGTGGCGGCGTACTTCGCGTCGGCGCTGCGCGAACGGGACGGCGGCTGGGAGCGGGTGCCGGGCGCGGTCCCGCTGAACAGTCTCGCGGGGCACGCGGAACGGCTGGCCGGCCGCACCGAGGACCCCGCCGTACGGCAGCTGTCGCAGGCCGTACGGCAGGCCGGGCGGCTGACGGGCTGACGGGCTGACCGGCCACCCGGCCGAGCAGCTGCCCGGCCGCGCGACTGCCCGGCGGGCCGGCCGACCGGGCGGCCGGCCCGCGGGCCCTAACCGTTCAGCACGGCCGCGCGTACGCACAGTACGTCCGGCAGGTGCTCGGCGAGCAACTCCCAGCTCTCGCCGTCGTCGTGACTGGCGTACAGCTCGCCGTTGCGGTTGCCGAAGTAGACCCCTGCCGGGTCCGCGTCGTCCGTGCACAGCGCGTCCCGCAGCACCGTGCCGTAGTGGTCCCCGGCCGGTAGCCCCTTCGAGAGCGGTTCCCACGTGGCTCCCGCGTCCCGGGTGCGGAAGACCCGGCACCGGCGCTCGGCCGGGACCCGGTCGGAGTCGGCGTTGAGGGGGAAGACGTACGCGGTGTCCGCCCGGTGCGGGTGGGTGGCCACCGCGAAGCCGAAGTCCGAGGGCAGCCCGTCGCCGATGTCCGTCCACCGGGTGCCCGCGTCGTCGCTGCGGTACACGCCCCAGTGGTTCTGCAGGTACAGCCGGTCCGTGTCCCCGGCGTCCCGGGCGATCTTGTGCACGCACTGGCCGAACTCGGGATGCGGATCCGGCAGGAACACCGCCGAGACCCCCTCGTTGGACGGCGACCAGCTGGCGCCGCCGTCCCCGGTGCGGAACACCCCCGCGGTGGAGACGGCCACGGTCAGCGCGTCCGCGTCGCGCGGGTCGGTGATCACCGTGTGCAGGCCCTCGCCGCCACCGCCCGGCTCCCACTTCGAGCGGCTCGGATGTTCCCACAACGGGCGGACCAGCTCGAAGGATTCGCCCCGGTCCGTGGAGCGGAACAGCGCGGCGGGCTCCGTCCCCGCGTACACCACGTCCGGGGCCTCCGGGCCGGCCGGCTGCAGCTGCCAGACCCGCTCCAGCGAGGCGCCGGTGTCCTTGGGGAACTTCACGGCGGGCGCCGCGGGCTCCCGCCAGGTCTTCCCGAGGTCGTCGGAGGTGAAGACGGACGGCCCCCAGTGCGAGCTGTCCCCGCCGACGAGCAGCCGGGGCGCCGGTCCCCGCCGGTCGACGGCCACCGCGTACACGGCCTCGGCGTTGAAGTGCGGTCCGCCGAACTCCCATGGACCGGCGCCGCGGCGACGGCCGATGAACAGTCCCTTGCGGGTTCCCACGAGCAGCAGTACCTCGGCCATGGCCGGCACCTCCGGACTCGGACCTCATCTTTTCGGCCAGTCTGCACCCGCCCACTGACAGTGGCCCGGCGGGCGCCTCGGACTCCCGCGTAGCCGATCGACACTGATCATTTACCGACAGGAAATGATTGCTACTTGCATGTAGGTGTTCGGAATGGGTTGACTTCAGGCCATCACCGCCGCACGCGAGAGGACCTACGTGGCCACCGAGCACCTCTCCCCGCTCGACCTCGCCTTCTGGCGGATCGAATCCGCCGCCCACCCCATGCACCTCGGCGCCCTGGCGGTCTTCGAAGCGGCGGGCGGGCCCACCGCCGCCGAGCCCGCCGCCCGGCCCGCCGCGGAACGCGCCGCCGAGCTGCTCGCCGCCCGCTGCGCCGCCGTGCCGGGCCTGCGCCGCCGGATCCGGGACGTGCTGCTGCCGGTCGGCGCGGCCGCCTGGTCGCCGGACCCCGGCTTCGACCCGGCCCGCCACGTGTTCCTCGTACGCACCGACGCCGCGGATCCGCACGCCGCCGCCGGGCCGCTGATGGCGCGGCCGCTGGACCGGGACCTGCCGCCCTGGGAGGCGCACGTACTGGCCGGCCCCGACCCGGAGACCTTCGCGGTCCTGTTCAAATTCCACCACGCCCTCGCCGACGGCATGGGCGCCCTCGCGCTCGCGGCCGCCCTCTTCGACGGGTTCGAGCAGGGGGCGCCGCTACGGACTCCCGCGCGCCCGGTCCCCGAGCAGCGGGCCGGCTCCGCCCTGCGCCGGCTCCCCGGAGCCCTGGCGGCCCGGGTCCAGGAAGTCGGCCAGGCCCTGGAGATCGGCGCCGCCGTGGCCCGGGGCGGACTGCCGCTCGGGGTCCCCGCCGCCCTCGTCGCGGACTCCGTCCGCGCGGGCAGCGGCACCGGCGTGCGTACCGTCGCGGGCCTCGCCCTCGACCTGGACGAGGTCAACCTGGTCCGCAAGGGCGCGGGCGGCACCGTCAACGACGTGCTGATCACCCTGGTCGCCGGCGCGCTGCGGCGCTGGCTGGCCGGGCGCGGCGATCCGGTGCCCGGCGGGCCGGGCCCGCGCGCCCTGATCCCCGTGTCCCGCCGGGGCAGGCCCGGCACCGGCGCCGGGAACCGGCTCTCCGGCTACCTGCTGAGGCTCCCGATCGCCGAGGCCGACCCGCTGCGCCGGCTGGACTCCGTACGCACCGGCATGGACCGCAACAAGGACGCGGGGCCGTCGCGCGGCGCCGGGGCCGTCGCCCTGCTCGCCGACCACGTCCACCCGCTGGGCCACCGGCTCGGCGGCCCCCTCGTCGCCCAGGCGGCCCGGCTGCTCTTCGACATCCTGGTCACCAGCGTCCCGCTGCCCGGCCTCGCCTTCGCCCTCGGCGGGAGCCGGGTCCGCGCGGTCTACCCGCTCGCCCCGCTGGCCCACGGCCAGTCCCTGGCCGTCGCGGTCTCCACCTACCAGGGCACGGTCCACTACGGCCTGGTCGCCGACGCGGCGGCCGTACCGGACCTGGCGGCCCTGACCGGGGCGTTGCGCGCCGAGCTGGACGAGCTTGTACGGCAGGTCTCGTAGTACGAGAGATTTCGTAGTACGGTGACTCTCGTACTTAGCGCCGGTCCCCGGCGCACCCGGTGACATCTGGAGATCCCTGATGAGTGCTGCCTCCATCGCCCCCGCCTCCACCGCCCCCACGGCCTTCGCCGCCCTGTTCGCACCCCACACCCTGCGCTCGGTGACCATCCCGAACCGCGTGTGGATGGCCCCGATGTGCCAGTACAGCGCCGAGGCCTTCGGCCCGAACGCCGGCGTGGCGCACGACTGGCACTTCGCGCACTACGCGGCCCGCGCCGTGGGCGGCACCGGCCTGATCATCCAGGAGGCCACCGCGGTCTCCCCGGAGGGCCGGATCACCCCGTACGACCTCGGCATCTGGAACGACACGCAGGTCGAGGCGCTGCGCCGGATCACCTCCTTCCTCAAGTCCCGGGGCACCGTGCCCGGCATCCAGATCGGGCACGCCGGCCGCAAGGCGTCCACCGACCGCACCTGGAAGGGGGGCGCCCCGGTCGGACCGGAGGCGCACGGCTGGCAGACGGTCGCCCCGAGCGCCGTTCCGTTCGCCGAGGGCCACCCGGTGCCGCACGAGCTGACGCTCGATGAGATCGACGAGATCAAGGGCCGGTTCACGGCTGCCGCCGGGCGCGCGCTGGCCGCGGGCTACGAGGTCGTCGAGATCCACGGCGCCCACGGCTACCTGATCGGCGAGTTCCTCTCCCCGCACAGCAACAAGCGCACCGACGAGTACGGCGGCTCCTTCGAGAACCGCACCCGCTTCGCCCTCGAAGTCGTGGACGCCGTACGGGCGGCGTGGCCCGAGGAGCTCCCGCTGTTCTTCCGGATCTCCGCCACCGACTGGCTGGAGGAGAACGGCTGGACCGCCGACGAGACGGTCCGGCTGGCCGGACTGCTGCAGGAGCACGGAGTGGACCTCCTCGACGTCTCCACCGGCGGCCTCGCACCCGGGGTGACCATCCCGGTCGGGCCGGGCTATCAGGTGCCCTTCGCGGCCCGGGTCAAGGCGGAGACCTCCCTGCCCGTGGCGGCCGTCGGCCTGATCACCGAACCGGAGCAGGCGGAGAAGATCCTGGCCAACGGCGAGGCCGACGCGGTCCTGCTGGGCCGGGAACTGCTGCGCGATCCGTACTGGGCCCGCCGCGCGGCCGCCGAGCTGGGCGGGGACGTGCGCATGCCCGAGCAGTACCACCGCTCCTGGTGATCCGGGGGGCGTACGACTCCTACGACGACTCTCGTACGATGGGAGCCGGAGCAGCCCGAGTGAGCGGAGCAGGGACATGACGGAACGGGACGCGGCCCGCACGCTCGCCCACCCCGAGGCGGCCGGGATCCGCCTGGAGGGCGTGCTGCACGCGCTCTCCGACCCGGTCCGGCTGTCCATCGTCCGGGACCTCGACGCCTCGGCGGCGGAGCTGGCGTGCTCGTACTTCGACCTGCCGGTCACCAAGTCGACGACCACGCACCACTTCCGCGTCCTGCGCGAGAGCGGCGTCGTACGCCAGACCTACCAGGGCACCACGAAGCTCAACTCCCTGCGCCGGGACGAGCTGGAGTCCCTCTTCCCCGGCCTGCTCGACGCCGTGCTGACGGGGGCGGCGGCCGAGGCCGGGCGGCTCGGCCGGGCGGGTCCCGGCTAGGGGGTCGCCGGCGGATCGCGCCGAGCCGCGTACGCATCGGTGAGGATGATGCACGTGCACCAGTCGCCTGCGCACGGGCTGCCGCGCTCGGCGCCATAAGGGCCTAGGCCGGCCATCAGGCGGAGTACCTCCGCTCGCTCCGGCGAGGAGAGAGCGGGCAGCGTCGCGCGGGGCGGCAGCCGCCAGGCGGCCGGGGCGTCCTCGATGTCACCGACGACGCGCGCGTCGGCGAACAAGGTGTACAGGGGATGCTCGGGGAAGTCGTTGAGCCGCAGGACCCACCAACATCCTCCGGCCCGGGCCGCGTAGGGGAATACGCCCGTGCCCGTCTCGCACCAGACGGGTCGAGGGGGCAGCGCGGGGGAAGGGTTCGCACCCGGAGTCCCGTGCCCGACCGGAGGTCCGGAGGCCGCCCTCCCTGTCGCATCCACCACTACCAAATCCCCTCCCGTGGCTCTGAGGTCGGACCACGCTACGCGAGACCGGCGGCCCCCAACAGGCCCGCCCAGTCCGGGATCTTCACCGAGCCCCGGCCGAGGGAGCGCCCCAGGTCGGCCTCGGCCGTCTCGACGGCCAGCCAGCCCGGCCACTCGACCGGGTGCAGGCCCGCCGCCCGCAGGGCGTCCAAGGGGTCGCCGGCGAGTTCGCGCCGGGCCAGCGCGCCCGCGTCCTGGAGCAGTGAGGACGCGGATTCCTTGGCGCAGGGCCGGTTGGTGCCGATCACGCCCGTCGGGCCGCGCTTGATCCAGCCCGCCACGTACTCGCCGACCGAGGCCCGGCCCGCGCGCAGCACCCGCCCCGCCGCGTGCGGGACCGTGCCCTTCGCCGGGTCGAAGGGCAGCCCGGCCAGCGGGACTCCCTTGTACCCCACCGAGCGCAGCACCAGCTGCGCCTCGATGTCCTCGTAGACGCCCGTCCCCGTCACCCCGCCCGTGCCGTCCGGGGCGGTCCGCTCGAAGCGCATCCCGGTGACCCGGCCGTCGGGCCCGCCGAGGATCTCCACCGGGCGCAGGTAGAACCGCAGCGCGATCCGGCGCGGGGCGCCGCCGGGGGCGGCGCCGGCCCAGCCGCGCAGCGCCTCCAGGTTGCGCCGGGCCACGGCGGGCAGGGCGGCGGCCACGGCCGGATCCGTGTAGGCCGGGTCGATGGCCAGCTCGGCCGGGTCGACCACGGTGTCCACCTCCGGCAGCGTGCCCAGCTCCCGCAGCTCCTTGGTGGTGAACTTGCCCTGCGAAGGCCCCCGGCGGGCCACCATCGCCACCTGCCGCACCCCGCTCCGCGCGAGCGCGCCCAGTGCCGGCTGCGGCATGTCGGTCGGCGCCAGCTCGGCCTGCCCCCGGGCCAGGATCCGCGTCACGTCCACCGCGACGTTGCCCGCGCCGACGACGACCGCCGAGTCCACCCCGGGCAGGTCGAAGCGCTCGTCGACCGCATCCGGGTGCCCGCTGTACCAGGACACGAACGCGGTCGCGGAGTGCACCCCGGCGAACTCCTCGCCCGGGATGCCGAGCAGCCGGTCCCGGGCGGCGCCCACGCAGTAGACCACCGCGTGGTAGAGCTCCAGCAGCCGCTCCGTGGGCAGCTCGGGCCCGCCCACTTCGACGTTCCCGAGGAAGCGGATCCGCTCGTCCTCCAGCACGGTGCGCAGGCTGCCCTGAAGCGACTTGATCTTCTCGTGGTCCGGCGCGACCCCGTACCGCACGAGCCCGTACGGTGCGGGCAGCCGGTCCAGTACGTCGACGACCACGCCGGGCACTTCACGTTGCTGGACCAGCGTCTGGGCCGCGTAGACCCCGCTGGGGCCCGATCCGACGACGGCGATTCGAAGCACGGCGGAGCTCCTCCCGCAGGTGGTCCCAGCATGACACCGGCTCCCTCCGCCGTCAGCCCATCGCGCGCATCCGGTGGATCTCGGCGCTCTGCGTGGCGACCACCTCGGTGGCCATCTCCTCGACCGCCACGTTGTTGCCGCCGGCCAGTGCCTCGCCGGCCATCTTCAGCGCGCCCTCGTGGTGGGCGGTCATCAGCTTGAGGAAGAGCCCGTCGAAGTCGACCCCAGAAGCCTCGGCCAGCTCCTTGAGCTGCTGCTCCGTCGCCATGCCCGGCATCACGGAGTGGTCGTGGGCGTGCCCGCCGGTGCCGGCGGCCGGCGCCGGATGGAGGGCGAGCCACTTCTCCATCGCCCCGATCTCGGGGCCCTGGGCGGCCGCGATCCGCTCCGCCAGTCTCTTGACCCCGTCCGCCGAGGCCCGCTGCGGGGCCAGCGCGCTCATCGTCAGGGCCTGCTTGTGGTGTTCGACCATGCCCTGTACGTAGGCGTGGTCGGCGGCATTCGGACTGTCGTCGGGCTTCTCCTTCGCGGCCTGCTCGGGGGTGAGGGTGCGCGCCGCCTCGCCCGGTTTGCCGGGGGCGATCACGACGGGCCGTCCGTCGTCCGCCCGGTCCGTGCCGCCGTCCGCATCGCAGCCGGCGAGCACGAGCAGGAGACCGGCGGTGGCGGCCGCGCCGATGAAGCGGCGAAGCCGTTCCGGAGACGCCTTGCGGCCGCAGGGGGCTATTGCCATGTCCATGGAAAGGAAGATACTGCCGGGGTCCTGGTTCCGTTCCCACCCCGAACGGAATCGATCGGACTCCCATGGGAGGGCACAGTGACCTCGCACCACAGCAGGAGACTGCGAAAAGGGAGGGTGGGGGCGGTCGTCGCGGCGGCCGGACTCCTCACCGCGCTACTGGCGGCCGGACCGGCCGCCGCCACCCCGGACCCGGGCGACTTGGCGCCCGGCTACGGCAACCAGCAGGGCGGCGCGGGCATCGCCGCCGGCCGGGAACTCGCCCCGGGCGAGATACCCGGCCAGGACGAGATCGTGCACAGTGCCAATATCAAGCCCCTGGCCAACATCCCCTCGGCCGACCCTGCCGTGATCAATTCGGACATGGCCTTCCAGGGCAGGTACGCCTACGCGGGCAACTACAACGGCTTCACGATCTACGACATCGCCAACCCGAAGGCACCGAAGACCGTCACCCAGGTGCTCTGCCCCGGCGGTCAGAACGACATCTCCGTCCTCGGTGACCTGCTCTTCCTCTCCACCGACTCCTCGCGCAGCGACGACTCCTGCAACAGCGTCTCGCAGCCCGCGACGGAGAAGTCCTCGTGGGAGGGCATAAAGATCTTCGACATCAAGGACAAGAAGAACCCCAAGTACATCAAGTCCGTGGAGACGGCCTGCGGTTCCCACACGCACACCCTGGTGCCGGGCGGCCGGGACATCTACGTCTACGTCGCCTCGTACTCCCCGAACGACGCCTTCCCCGACTGCAAGCCGCCGCACGACGGGATCTCGGTCGTGAAGGTCCCGAAGAAGGCGCCGACGCAGGCCGCGGTCGTCGGCTTCCCGGTCCTCTTCCCCGACGGCGGAAACCCGGGCGCACCCACCAACCCCGGCGTCTCCAAGACCACCGGCTGCCACGACATCACCGTGCTGCCCTCGAAGAACCTGGCCGCCGGCGCCTGCATGGGTGACGGCATCCTCTTCGACATCAGCAAGCCCGAGCAGCCACGCGTCATCGACCGGGTCCAGGACAACGTGAACTTCGCCTTCTGGCACTCGGCGAGCTTCAACGAGCGGGCGAACAAGGTGGTGTTCACCGACGAACTCGGCGGCGGTGGCGGCGCCACCTGCAACGAGGCCACCGGCCCCAACCGGGGCGCCGACGGGATCTACGACATCACCGGCAGCGGGGACCAGCGCAAGCTCGTCTTCCGCAGCTACTTCAAGATCCCGCGCCACCAGGCCGACACCGAGAACTGCGTGGCCCACAACGGCTCGCTGATCCCGGTGGGCGGCGGCCGCGACATCATGGTGCAGGCCTGGTACCAGGGCGGCATCTCGGTATGGGAGTTCACCGACTCCAGCCGGCCCAAGGAGATCGCGTACTTCGAGCGCGGACCGCTGACGACGGACCGGCTCGGCCTCGGCGGCTCCTGGTCGGCGTACTACTACAACGGGCACATCTACTCGAACGACATCGCCAAGGGCCTCGACGTGCTGAGGCTCGACGACTGGCGCACCGAGAGCGCCAAGTGGGTGTGGCTGGAACGGCTCAACGTGCAGACCCAGCCCGAGTACCACTGACCAGGGCCTAGTGAATCGTTCCGCCGGCCGGCCCGCCGTCCGGCGGAACGCCCAGCTCCCAATCCAGCCCGTACCGCTGGAACAGCTCCGCCCGCAGCCGCGCCGACGGCATCGGCGCACCCGGCAGCAGCACCGCCACCACCGCGCCCATCAACAGGGCCCGCAGCAGCGGATAGTCCGCGTCCACGTCCGGCGAGCCGTACCGCGAAACCGTGTCCCGCAACAGCTCCGCGAGCCTCTGCTGCTCCGGGCACTGCACGAAGCCCTCGGCGGTGAGGATGCCCGCCATGTGCGTCCGCATCAGCAGCGGCTCGTCCCGGGCCAGTCCGAGGATCGCGTCGATCGCGCGCGCGAGCCGCTCCCGCCCGTCGTCCGTGCGCGGCTCCCGCTCCAGCGCCGCGTGCAGGGTGAGGTGCATCAGCCGGTGCACGGCCGACTGCAGCAACTGCCGCTTGCCCGGAAAGTAGTACGAGACCAGGCCGCGCGCCGCGCCCGCCCGGTCGGCGATGTCGCCGAGCGTCGTGGCCTCGTACCCGCGCTCGGCTACGAGTTCGACCGTGGCATGGAGCAGCCGCTCCCGGGAACGTCTGCGCAATTCTTCATTGACCGATGGGCTGCGCGGGGACATGCTTACTCCTGCGTTGACTGGCTCGGAGCCAATATACTCAGCGCACGGGGTCGCCTGCTCTGGGTGACACGGGGGATCGCCCAGAGCAGGCACACCCGAACCTTCACGGCCCGGCGGCGGCGGAGCCGCGCCGGCGGACCGGAACCGTGGTCACGAGAGCCAGCAGGGCCACGCCCAGCAGCCAGCCCCCGACCACGTCCGACAGCCAGTGCACCCCCAGGTAGATCCGGGTGAATCCGACCCCGAGCACCGAAACGACGGCCAGCACCCAAGCGGCGGGTGCCCAGGCGGACGGCCGGGGGAGCAGCCACAGCAGCAGCCCGCACACCACCGTCGCCGTCAGGGCGTGGCCCGACGGGTAGGCCGCGTACTGCGCCGAGTCCACCGGGTCCGGCCACACCGGCCGTTCCCGCCCGACCAGCGCCTTCAGCCCCTGCTGCACCACCGAGGCCGCCACCACGGCCAGCGCCACCCGCCACGCCCGCTCCCGGTCGCCGAGCCACCACAACACCGCACAGGCGACGGCGGCCAGCGCCCGCATGGTCCACGGGTCCCACACCCAGTCGCTCAGCACCGCCACCAACCGGGTGACACGAGGGTGGGTGACGGCATAGGTGTGCAGATCCCCGGCCAGCTGCTCGTCGTAGGACAGCAGTGGCCGCCACACCACCACCAGCACCGTCAGGACGCTCCCGAGCAGCGCGCATCCGACGCCCGCCCACCGCAAGTGATCGCTCCGCATGCGGGTGATCCTCGCACCGGCACGCGCTCCGGACGCTCAGGCCCTCAGGCGAGGGCGCTCAGTCCCGGTACGAACGCGACCAGCAGGGGTATCGCCGGGAGCAGCGCGGCCAGCGCCGTGAGCCGGAGCCTGCGTGTCGCCGGAAGGCGGGGCTCCGCCGCCAGCAGCCGCCGCACCCGCTGGGGGACGTGCGCGTCGGGGGTCGCGCCGGGGCCGAACGCACCCCGGTCCTCGTTGAGTCCGACCAGGGCCAGCGCCACCGTGAGCCGCCCGTACCGCCGCGAGGCCGAGTCGTCGGCCGCCAGCTCCACGAGGTGGTGCATCTCCGCCTCGAAGGCCGCGAACACCGGCACCTGAGGGAACCCCCCGGCCAGCGCCCGCGAGCAGTGCAGCAGCCAGTCGTGCCGGGCGGTCGTGTGACTCTGCTCGTGCGCCAGTACGGCGTCCAGCTGGCTCCCCTTCAGCCGCCCGAGCGCCGCCGTGGTCACCACCAGCCGGGGCGCCGGCCCCGGCAGCCACCACGCGTCCGGCCGCGGACCCTCCAGTACGACGAGCCGCGCACCCACGGGGTCCTCCCCGGGCAACAGCGGGGCCCGCAGCAGCAGTTCGCTGTCCTGCGCGCGCCGCCGGGCCCGCGCCCGCAGCACCTCGCGCGTCAGCATCGCCCCGGTCCACAGCGCGCCGGCCGCCAGCGCGAGCGCCGTGCCGGCCGCCCACGGGCCGCCGGAGGGGCCGAGGGCGTAGGCGTCGACCACCCCGCGCGGCGCGGAGGCGAAGAGCCACCCGCGGACCGCCTGCCAGGCGGCCGCCGCGCTCAGCAGCATCGACAGTCCGAAGCACAGGAGCACCGCGCCGACCACGCACTGCCACACCCACAGCGCCACGACCGGCTCGCGCCCGGGCCACCGGGCCCGGGCCAGCAGGCGGGGAGCGAGCACCGCGGTCAGGGCGCCGAGCAGCAGCAGAGCGGCGGGGACCATCATGGACCTCAGCCTATGAGCCCCGGCTACCTGCGGGTACGGCCTCGGGGCATTGGTGACGCAGGACACGCCCGCACGTCGCCGTCCGCGCCCTCACATCGCGAGCAGCATGGCCAACATCCCCATCCCCATGGCCAGTCGGCAGGCCCGGGTCAACTCCGCCGAGCCTGTGGGCGGTGCGCCCGCCGGGTGTGTGACCGCGGGCCCCGCCGTGATCAGGCGGGCCCCGCCGAGCAGTACGTAGCCGGCGTAGTAGAGGAGCAGCACCCCGGTCAGCAGCGGCAGTCCGCCACTGCCACCATGCCCGGACCCGGACCCGGACCCGGATCCGGCGCCGGCTGTCAGGGCCATGTAGACCATCGCCAGCGAGCCCACCAGGTGGTGCACGTGGTGCGTCCCGCCCCGCAGCAGCCACACGGCGTGCAGGGCCGTTCCGCAGAACACCAGCCCGAGCACGGGAGCCTGCCAGCCGCCGCCGTGCCCCAGCGGCACCGCCATCAGGGCCATGCCGAAACCCATCACGGCCTCCCCGGCCGCGGCGCCGCCCGATCTCCGCACCCGCCCGAGGCAGTAGGCACCGCTCACCGCGCACAGCAGCACCAGCAGCCAGGCGGAGACGGAGGCGGAGAAGGACATGGCGGAACCGTGCACGGCACAACCCCCCGGTCGATCGGCGCTCGTCGGCGTCACGGAGGTGACGGCCGACGCAGGAGACGGTCAGGGGAAGAGATGCCCTTCTCACGCGGTGCTCACGCGGCCCCGGGATACGCTCTCCCTGCCCTACCCGGCATGTCATATGCCACCGCGCAGAACGGAGCCCCCGATGTCGACCGCCAAGCCCGCCGCCCTCAGCTTCCGCAGTGCCATGGAGGCGGACGTGACCGAGCTGGTGGCGCTCGTCGAGTCGGCGTACCGCGGTGACGCCAGCCGGGGCGGCTGGACCACGGAGGCGGACTACCTGGAAGGGCAGCGCACGGACCCGGACGGGGTCCGCCAGATCATCGACGCCCCCGATGGAACCCTGCTCGTCGTCGAGCGCGCGGACGAGCTCGTCGCCTGCTGCCAGCTCGAACACCGCGGTGACCACGCCTACTTCGGCATGTTCGCCGTCCGCCCCGGACTGCAGGGCGGCGGCCTCGGCAAGGAGATCCTGGCCGAGGCCGAACGCCGAGCCCGCGAGACGTGGGGTGCCACGGAGATGCGGATGACGGTGGTCAACGTACGGGAGGAGCTCATCGCCTACTACGTGCGGCGCGGCTACCGGCGCACCGGCGAGCTGAGCCCCTTCCCCTACGGCGACGAGCGCTTCGGCGTCCCGCTCCGCGACGACCTGGCCTTCGAGCTGCTGGTCAAGCCGCTGTAGGCCCGCAGGTCGCCGCAGGAGGTCCCGTCAGGCGGTGAAGCGGCCCGTGCTGCGGATCTCCGGGAAATCGGTGACCGCGCCGTCCAGCCCGAGGGACCGCGCCAGCCGCAGCAGGTCCAGGGTGTTGACCTCCCCGCCGATGACCCGCAGGCCGGCCGCGTGCGCCTGCTCGACGGCCTCCAGGGTGAGGCGGCGGACGTCCAGCGCGAGCGTCGTGGCACCGGCGTCCAGCGCCCGCGCGATGACGTCCCCGCCGGGGGACTCCGCCCACAGCGTGGTCCGTACCCCCGGCACCAGCCGGGCCGTCTCGGCCAGCAGCGCCGCGTCGGGCGAGGCCACTTCCACCCGCGCGGTCAGGTCCCGGCGCAGCAGCAGTTCCGCGAGCACCCCGACGGCGGCCCGGTCCCGTACGGACACCTGGAGCGGGGCCCGCACCGCGTCCAGGACCTCGTCGAGGACCGGCACGTGCTCGCCCTGCCCGGCGTCGAGCCCGCGCAGTTCGGCCAGGGTCAGATCGGCGACGGCCCCCGAACCGTCGGTGGTCCGGTCCACGTCGGGATCGTGCAGGGCGACGAGGGCGCCGTCCTTGCTCAGTCGCAGATCGAGGGCGATGACGTCCATGCCGGAACGTTCCGCTCGCAGGTAGGACCGCAGGGTGTTCTCCGGTTCGACACCCATGACCCCGCGGTGACCGATGGTGAGGAAAGTCAAGGTTCTCTCGCTTCCGTCGACGGCGGCTCCCCGCGCGGTCGCGGTGTCCCGACCGGCCGCGCGCGATGAGGACGCATGCTAGTGCGCCCCGGGTGCGAAGGGACCGCCCGTGCAGCACCCCGAACGGGGCGTTCCGGCCGCTTCCCACAGGGGTCGTACGAGACTGCGCGGCCGCCGTCGACGGCTTCGCGTCACCCGGGCGTGGGCGAGTCCCCGCCGGCTTGACGACCGGGTGCGCGGGCGGCTTCGAGCTCCGCCAGGTCGGTGAGCATGGCTTCGGCCAGGTCCAGTTCGGCCAGGTGCTGCCGCTCGCTCCAGCGCAGCGCGAGCGTGGGGAACGCCCATTCCGGTACGTCGGCCGCGTGCTCCATGGCCTCGCGCACGGCGGCCAGTTCGCCCCGGGTACGGTCCATGTGCTCGCCGACCATCGCGCGCAGCTTCTCCGGCTCGGCGAGGTGCCCGAGCCACACCCGCAGCAGCAGCCCGTGCTTGAGCACCGGCGGCCCGGCTTCGTCGGTGTCGGCCGCCCACCCGGCGAGGGCCTCGCGGCCCGCGTCGGTGATGGCGTAGCGCCGCTTGGCGCGCGCCTCCTCGGGGCCGGAGCGCGCGGAGGACGCGTACCCCCGTTCCTCCAGGCGGCGCAGCTCGGCGTAGATCTGGCTGATCGCCGGCGACCAGTAGAAGAAGCGCAGCGAGGAGTCCGCCCACTTCTTCAGCTCGTAGCCGGTCCGCTCTCCCGGAAAGGAGAGGAGGCCGAGCACGGCCCACGCGGTCGGTGGCAGCTCTTGCTTCTTCGGCTCCTGACTACTAGTCATATTCCGAATTGAAGTGAGGCCAGGCACCGGACGCAACCCTGGAGGCACAGTGAAATTCTCCGTCATCTTTGAGGCTCAGCTTGCGGACCCGACGGTGGATCGGGAGCACCAGGTGATCCGCGACTGCGTCGAGCAGGCCGTGCTCGCCGAGAGCATGGGCTTCGACCGGATCTGGGCCGTGGAGCACCACTCCTTGAAGTGGTACGCGCACATGAGTGCCCCCGAGATCTTCCTGACCTGGGTCGCGGCCAGGACGAACACCATACGCATCGGGCACGGCGTCGTGTGCATGCCCTTCAACTTCAACCACCCGGTGCGGGTCGCCGAGCGGGCCGCCATGCTCGACCTGCTCTCCGGCGGCCGGCTCGACCTGGGAGCCGGGCGCGGGGGCACCGAGCAGGAGACCTCGCTGTGCGGGGTGGACAGGGACCGCACCACGGCCGAGGTCGAAGAAGCCCTGCGGATCATCGGCAAGGCCTGGCAGGAGGAGGAGCTGGAGTACCACGGTGAGCTGATCGACATCGACCCGCACCCGATCCTGCCGAGGCCGAAGCAGACCCCGCATCCGCCGCTGTTCCTCGCGTGCAGCCGGGGCGAGACCCTCGTGCAGGCCGCCGAGCTGGGGATCGGGGCCCTGGTGATGGGCTTCGCCGGACCGGAGTCGATCGTCGGGATGCGGTCCGTCTACGACGCGGCGATCGCCGGGCGGGACGGCAGCCGGTTCGTGTCCACCGTGGTCAACGACCACTTCTCGGTGCTCTGCCCGACCATCGTGCTCGACGACCGGGAGGAGGCGCGGCGGATTGGCATCCGGGGGCAGCGGTTCTTCGCCCAGTCCATCGGTCACTGGTACGGCGGGGCGGGCATCCCGGACGAGGCGGTGGTCGTGGGCGCCGACGAGGCCGCGGAGATGCGCAGGGCCGCCGAGCAGGTGGTGGCCCGGCTGCACGAGCTGGACATCCCCGTCCGCCCCACCTCCACCGCCACCTTCAACGCCGACCACGCCTACGGCACCGCCGACGACGCCATCGCCTACGTGGAACGGCTCCGGGAGGCGGGGGCCGACGAGATCATGTGCCTGATCCAGATGGGCACGGTCGAGCAGGAGGCGTGCCTGGAGACGCTGCGGCAGTGGGGCGAGAAGGTCATCCCGCACTTCCGGGGGGCGTGATGACCCACACCCCGCGCCCGGCGGCCCACGACGGTCCGGCCGCCCACCAGGATCCGGCGGCCCACCTGGATCCGGCCGCCCGTCTCGATCCCGCAGCCCGGCCCTACCTCGACGCCCTCACCGCAGCCTTCCCCGACGTCGGCGGGCGCGTCACCGACGCCGACGAGGCGCGGCGGATCCTCGCGGCCGCGCCGCGCCCGGCCGCCGCGCGGCCCCGGGTCGGCGCCGTGGAGTACCGGACGGTGCCCGGCCCGCCGGGAGCCCCGCCGATCCCCGTACGGATCTACCTGCCCGACCCGGAGGAATGGCCCGGGCCCCGCCCGACCGTGGTGTTCTGCCACGGCGGGGGCTGGGTGCTCGGCGACCTCGACACCTACGACACCACCGCCCGCGGCATCTCCCGCGGGGCCGGCGCCGCCGTGGTCTCGGTCGACTACCGGCGGGCCCCCGAGCACCGCTTCCCGGCCGCCCTGGAGGACGCCCACGCGGCCCTGTGCTGGGCCGGGGGCCACCTCGACGAGCTGGGAGGCGCCCGGGGGGCCCTGGTGGTCGCCGGGGACAGCTCAGGGGGCAACCTCGCCGCCGCCTCGGTGCTGATGGCGCGGGACCACCGGCAGTACAGGGGGCCGGCCGTCGCCCTCCAGGTGCTGGTCTATCCCGCCCTGGACGCCGCCCAGGACAGCGACTCCTACCGGGCCGACGCCGAGGGCTGCTTCCTGACCGCCGCGCACATGCGCTGGTTCTGGGCGCAATACCTCGGGCCGGAGGGCCCGGCGGACCATCCGCTGGCCTCGCCGCTCGGCGCGGACCTGGCGGGGCTGCCGCCGGCCCACGTGGTCGTCGCCGGGTGCGATCCGCTGCGGGACGACGGGGCGGCGTACCACCGCCGGCTGGCCGAGAGCGGGGTTCCTTCCGTCCTTGACGTCCGTCCCGGGCTGTTCCACGGCTTCCTCGCGCTGGCCGGAGTGCTGCCGGAGGCTCGCGAGGCGCTGGAGCAACTGTGCGGAGCCATAGCTTCCACCCTTTCGGACGGGAAGACTTCCGGTGAAGGAGGGGGTGACGCAGGATAATTTCCCGCTTTACCTCTTGAACGGGAGAGCCTCATATGCCTACGCTGCCTTGACGTGAGGTTCTCCTGTGGAGGAAGTGACATGACGGAAACTCTTGTGCCGGGCATCGGCGGGGCCGCAATAACCGCCGGGGCGCGGGTGGTCGACCACCCCGCGTGGCCCGAGCTCAAGGCCGCCGTGGAGGAGATCCGCCCCTGGCAGGCCAAGGACGGCTCGATCGACTTCGAGGCCGAGGGCGCACCCGCCCAGCACACGGCCGAGGCCGCCGTCGGGCGCGTGATCCGCGCCGTCGAGGAGCTCTCCCCGCTGCTTCCGCACGCCACCGCGTACCACGAGGCGCTGGTCAGCGACCTGCGCAAGTGGGCCGCGGGCGGCTTCGAGGTGCCCGACTTCCTCGACTCCCTGCTGGCCTTCCACCCGGCCGCCGAGCGCGCCGACGGGCTCCAGCACCTCGTCGTCTTCCCGATGTACACGCAGAACGGCAACCCGGACCGCAACCTGGAGGCCGTCGCGCTCAAGATGGTGTGGCCCGAGTGGCTCGCCGAGCTGGAGCGCACCCGGTACGACAACCCGCTCTTCCTCGGCATCACCTTCGAGGACTTCACCGCGGGCTACGACACCCACTCCGCCGTGCTGTTCCCGGAGACCATCGCCGTGCGCGAGGCCCCCGAGCGCTTTACGTGGGGCGGCATCTTCTGCGACCGCGAGGCCGCGCGCTTCCGCAAGGTCACCCAGGCCGCCGTCGACATCCTCGGCGTCGACCTGCCCGCCGACATCGCCGCCATGGTCATCGACCAGGAGCGCTGCGAGAAGGCGTTCGTCCTGTGGGACATGGTCCACGACCGCACCCACAGCCACGGCGACCTGCCGTTCGACCCCTTCATGATCAAGCAGCGCCAGCCGTTCTGGATGTACGGCCTGGAAGAGCTGCGCTGTGACCTCACCGCCTTCAAGGAGGCCGTGAAGCTGGAGTCCGAGGGCAACGAGCACGGCCGTGACGTGCAGTACGCCGTCCTCTTCGACCGGATGTTCCGCTTCCCCGTCTCCGGTGACCGCAACCGCAACTACGACGGCCTCGGCGGCCAGCTGCTCTTCGCGTACCTCCACAAGCACGACGTGGTGCGCTGGACGGACAACAAGCTGAAGATCGACTGGATGCGCGCCCCGCAGGTCACCAACCAGCTGTGCGCCGAGATCGAGGACCTCTACCGGGCCGGCATCGACCGCCCGAAGCTCGTTCACTGGTTCAAGGCCTACGAGCTGGTCTCGACCTACCTCGCCCCGCACCCGGGATCCAAGTGGGCCAAGGGTCCCGACGCGCTCGACATGACGCAGCCGCCGCGCAAGCTGGTGGACGACGTGCTTCCGGACGAGTTTCCGCTCAGCATGTTCTTTGAGGCGCTCGCCAAGAAGCTCAAGGGAGTGATCGCCTCCACGAAGGGCATCACCGCCCTGAATGCCGAGCAGGTCGAGCGAGTCGCCGCGTGAGCGCTCGCCCACAGGAGGCTGCACAGATGAACGGCTCCGGGAACGGCAACGGAAAGCTGCACGGAGCGGTGGTGGCGGTGGCCGGGGCCGGCGGGCCCGCCGGCCGCGCCACCCTGCTCCGCCTCGCCGAGGCGGGCGCGATCGTCGTCGCCTCCGACGCCGATCCGGCGCGGCTGGCGGAGGCCGTGGACGCGGCGCGCTACGCGCACGGCGGCGCCACGATCACCGGTGACACCGTGGACCTGCTCGACCTGGCCGCCACCCAGGCCTGGGCCGAGCAGACCGAGAAGGAGTTCGGCCGGATCGACGGCCTGGTCCACCTCGTCGGCGGCTGGCGCGGCAGCAAGACCTTCACCGACGTCGACCTCGCGGACTGGGACTTCCTGGAGAAGCTCCTCATCCGCACCGTCCAGCACACCTCGCTCGCCTTCCACGACGGGCTGCTGCGCAGCGACCGCGGCCGCTACGTGCTGGTCAGCCAGTCCGGCGCGCACAAGCCGGTCGCCAACAACGCCGCGTACAACGCGGGCAAGGCGGCGGCCGAGGCGTGGACCCTCGCCATGGCCGACTCCTTCCGCAAGGCCGGGGGAGACGAGGATCCGGGGGCTGCTGCTGCGATCCTGGTGATCAAGGCACTGGTGCACGACGCGATGCGCGCCGAGCGTCCCAATGCGAAGTTCGCGGGCTTCACCGACGTGAAGGAGCTGGCCGAGGCCATCGCCGGCGTCTGGGAGCGGCCCGCAATCGATGTGAACGGACAGCGTCTGTGGCTCACTCCGCAACCGTGAGAACCGACCTCGGGAAGACCGACGCCCGCCGCCACCACGATCCCGCGGTCCGGGGTTTCGCGAGCGACAACTACGCCGGGGTGCACCCGGAGGTCCTGGCTGCCGTCGCGCTGGCCAACGGCGGCCACCAGGTCTCGTACGGCGACGACGAGTACACCGAACACCTGCAGAAGATCTTCCGCAGCCACTTCGGCCCGTACGCGGAGGCCTTCCCGGTCTTCAACGGCACGGGCGCCAACGTCACGGCCCTCCAGGCCATGACGGACCGCTGGGGCGCCGTGATCTGCGCCAAGACCGCCCACATCAACGTGGACGAGGGCGGCGCGCCGGAGCGGATGGCGGGCATCAAGCTGCTCGCCGTCCCCACCCCGGACGGCAAGCTCACCCCCGAGCTGATCGACCAGGAGGCCTGGGGCTTCGAGGACGAGCACCGGGCGATGCCGCAGGTCGTGTCGATCACCCAGAACACCGAACTGGGCACCGTCTACACCCCCGACGAGATCCGCGCGATCTGCGAGCACGCCCACGGGCTGGGCATGAAGGTCCACCTGGACGGGGCCCGGATAGCCAACGCCGCGGCCTCGCTCGACGTGCCGATGCGGGCGTTCACCAACGCGGTGGGCGTGGACGTGCTGTCGTACGGCGGCACCAAGAACGGGATGATGTTCGGCGAGGCCGTGGTGGTGCTCAACCCGGACGCGGTCCGGCAGATGAAGCACATCCGCAAGATGTCGATGCAGCTCGCGTCCAAGATGCGGTTCGTGTCGGTGCAGCTGGAGGCGCTGCTCGCCAAGGACCTGTGGCTGCGCAACGCTCGGCACGCCAACGCGATGGCGCAGCGACTGGCCGCGGGTGTCCGCGAGACCGACGGCGTGGAGCTCCTCTATCCGGTGCAGGCGAACGGGGTGTTCGCGCGGCTGCCGCAAGAGGTGTCACGGCGACTGCAGAAGCGTTTCCGCTTCTACTTCTGGGACGAGAGCGCCGGCGACGTCCGCTGGATGTGCAGTTACGACACCCAGGAAGAGGACGTCGACGCCTTCCTCCAGGCCCTGAAGGAAGAGCTGGCACGCTAGAACCCAAGTCTGCATAGCTATACCCTCGACTGTAAATCTATTGATCTACGGTCGGGGGCATAGTTATGCTCCGGGGTATGCAGCTGATCCAACAGAACCCCGATATTCACGCCTACCTGGCGTCGGATGAGGCGATCGACCACTGGCATCCCCTGGTGCAGGAAACTGCCGAGGCCCTCTGGGATGCCACCGGCGACGCATATTCATACGCCAAAACCGCCTTCGAGTTCGTCCGCGACACCATCCCGCACTCCGCGGACTCCGGCGATCCGCGGGTCGCCTGGCGGGCCTCCGACGTCCTCGCCACGCGCAACGGCATCTGCTACGCCAAGGCCCACGCCCTCGTCGCCCTGCTGCGCGCCCAGGGCATCCCGTCGGGGCTGTGCTACCAGCTCCTCGGTGATGACGGCGACGGGGCGAACGCCGTGATCCACGGCCTGGTCGCCGTCCGGCTGCCCGGCAGTGAGAGCTGGGCCCGGGTGGACCCGCGCGGCAACAAGCCCGGGGTGGACGCGCAGTTCAGCCTCGACGCGGAGCAACTGGCCTTCCCCGTACGCCCGGAGCTCGGCGAGGTCGACTATCCCGAGCTGTACGCGGCCCCGCACCCGGCCACCCTCAAGGCGCTCCAGGGCTCCGCCGACCGGCCGGAGCTGTGGCGAAACCTGCCGACGGCCCTGTGACCGCCATTCCGGGTGCGGGCCGGCGCCCTATCGTCAGTACGTGCACCAGCGCCCCGGCGAACTGAAGTCCGGCGATCCCGGTCACCAGCATCCACGCCGGCGCTTCGGCGGCGAGCCCCACGAGGGCGGCGCCGACCGACGCCGCCGTCATCTTCAGCCCCGCCCCCAGGGTGAACACCTGAGTCCGCACCCCGTCCGGGGCGTAGTCCGCGCGGATCCGGAGCGTGGCCGTGAGCAGCGGGCCGTCGCACACCCCGGCCACCGCGAACAACACCGCCGTGACCGCGACGGACGGGGTGAACGCGGCCGCGGTCAGGGCCACCCCCGTCCCGGCCAGCGCCCACCGCACCAGCCGGCCGGGCTCCACCGACGTCATCCGGCCCAGCGTGAGCGAGCCCGCCAGTGCGCCGACCGCGAAGGCGGTCATCAGCACGCCCCCGGCGCCCGGGCTGCCGAGCCCGGTGGCGAGGAGCACCGCGGTGGTGGTGAGCGCGCCGATGCCGACGAAGGCCAGGGTCGTTGCCGAGGTGATGGCCCGCAGCTCCCGGACCCGCCACAGTGCGGTGAGCCCCGCGCCCGCCCCGGCGAGGGCCCCGTGCCGCGGCCCGCCCGCGCTCGGAGCCTCGTACGGGAGGGTCGCGGCCAGCGTTGCCGCCAGCGCCGTGGAGGCGGCCAGGACCCCCATCGCCGGCCCGGCCGAGACCATCGCCGCGACCAGGCTGACCACCGCCGGGGCGGCGACCGCCGAGGCGTTGTAGGTGGAGGCGTCCCAGCCGTACGCCCGGTCGCGCCCGGGCCCGGCCGGGACCAGCCCCGTGACCAGGCTGGACAGCCCGCCCGTGACCATCGGCCCGCAGGTCCCGCCGAGCGCCGCCACCGCGAAGACCAGCGCCACCGGGGCCCGGCCCAGCAGCAGGGACAGGGTGGCCGCGGCGGCCGTGAACCCGGCCAGCGCCCCGACGTAGAAGAGCCGCGGCCTGCGCGTCCGGGCGGCGGCGGCGCCCGCGAGCGGGGCCGCCAGGATGTTCGGAACCAGCCAGGCGGTCAGGACGAACGCCCCGTGTGCCGCGCTCCCGGTGCGCTCCAGTGCGAGCAGCACCACGGCCATGCCCATGCCCTCGTTGGCGAAGCGCGCTGCCAGCGCCGCCGCCAGGTAACGCCCGAACCCACCCATTCCGGACCCCCGTGCGTTGTGTAACGTGATAGGCGGACAAGACGTTACGTCATTCGAGTGTACGAGGAAAGGATCCAGTCGTGGTGGACTCCGGAGGGGGCTTCTCGGCCGTGCGGCGGCTGATCGACCTTGCCGAGGCGGTCCGCGCCACCCCCGACCTGCCCCGTTCCGACCTCGCGGAGCTGCTCGGCGGACACGGGGAGCGCCCCGCCGACCTCACCGAGGCTGCCTTCCCCGAGGCGAGTGCGGCGGAACTGCGCGCCGCCGCCCGGCGGATGGGGGAGGTGCTCGCGGAGGGCGACGAGGACCGGGCCGCCCGGGCGCTCAACGCCCTGTTCGAGGAGTGCGCCACCCGCCCCCGGTTGACCCGGCACGACGGGCACCCCTGGCACCTGCACGTGGACCGGGGCGAAGGGGCCGGCTGGGGCGACTGGTTCCTGGCTTCCGGCGCCCTCGCACTCGCCCAGCTGCTGACGGAGTACGGGCGGATCGCCTGGGGTGCCTGCGCGGCCGCGGGCTGCGGGCGGTTCTTCCTGGCCACCGGGCCGGGCAGTGCCCGCCGGTACTGCTCCGGCACGTGCGCGACCCGCGCCCGGGTCGCGGCCCACCGCCGGCGGCTGCGCGAAGCCGGTAGCAGCTGATAGGAAACTTTCTTGTCGGACATCGTTGTCAGCTTGGCATGGGCATGAGTATCTTCGGGCCACCGGCCCCCCTTTCTCCGGCGCCCCCTCCCACCGGAAGGCCCCCCATGCGTTTCGGAATCCCCGCAGGGCTCGCCGCCCTGACCCTCGGCTTAGCCGCGACACTGCTTCCCGCCCCGACCCTGGCGGCGCCCGCAGCGCCCGCCGCAGTCGCCGCCCCCGACCGGTTCGCGCACCCCGGAGTCCTCAACAGCCGCGCCCAGTTGGACTTCGTCCGGACCCAGGTGCAGGCCGGCCGCCAGCCGTGGAAGGCGGCGTACGACCAGATGCTGGGGAGCAAGTACGGCTCACTGACCCGCACCCCGAAACCGCGCGCGGTCGTCGAGTGCGGCTCGTACTCGAACCCGAACATCGGCTGCACCGACGAGCGCGAGGACGCCATCGCGGCCTATAGCCACGCACTCGCCTGGTACATCACCAAGGACGCGAGGTACGCCCGGAAGTCCATCGAGCTGATGGACGCCTGGTCCGCGACCATCAAGGACCACACCAACAGCAACGCGCCGCTGCAGAGCGGCTGGGCGGGCTCCACCTGGCCGCGCGCCGCCGAGATCATCAAGCACACGTACACCGGCGGTTGGCCGAACCAGGGGCGTTTCGCGACGATGCTGCGCGAGGTCTACCTGCCCGAGGTGATCGGCGGGAAGCCGAACAGCAACGGCAATTGGGAACTGATCATGATGGACGCCGCCGTCGGGATCTCCGTCCACCTCGACGACCGCGCGAACTACGACAAGGCCATGGGCATCTACCTCGGCCGCGTCCCCGCCTACTTCTACCTGGCGTCCGACGGAGCGCAGCCCGCCTACCCGCCGCGTTCGGGCATCGACACCAGGAGCGAGCTGATCGACTACTGGCACGGCCAGAGCACCTTCGTGGACGGACTGGCCCAGGAGACCTGCCGGGACTTTGGCCACACCGGCATGGGCATCGCGGCGACCATGCACGTCGCCGAGACCTCACGGATCCAAGGCCGCGACCTGTACCCGCAGTTCAAGGACCGCTTCCGGCACGCGCTCGGCTTCCACGCGAAGTACGAACTCGGCGCGGCGGTCCCCTCCTGGCTCTGCGGCGGCACGGTCACCAAGGGGATCGGCCCGGCCACCGAGGTCGGCTACAACGCCCTGAACACCCGGCTCGGCATCACCATGGAGAACACCCGCAAGCTCACCGAGGGGCGGCGCCCCGCGGGCACCGAGAACCACTTCGAGGCCTGGGAGACCCTGACCCACGCCGCGAACCCCAACTGAGCGCCGGACACGGCGATGCGACGGCCCCGCGCCGCGGGGCCGTCGCATCCGTACTCTCGGGCGGGTCAGCCCGCCTCGCGGACCTCGGCAGCCGTCGGCGCGGTACCGCCCAGGTGGGCCGGGAGCCACCAGGAGTCGGTGGCGTCCTTGGGCTTGGCCGGGTAGGCGCTCTGCGCCGAGTCGAGCAGCTCCTGCACCCGCTCGCGCAGCCTGCGCGTGATCGCACCGGCGTACTGGTCGGTCGGCGCCTCGATCGGCTCGCCGACCCGCATCGTCACCGGGATGTGGCTGCGCTTCAGGTTCTTCGGGCGGCCCTTGGTCCACAGGCGCTGGGTGCCCCACAGCGCCACCGGGATCAGCGGGACCCCGGCCTCCTGCGCCATGCGCGCCGCACCCGACTTGAAGCTCTTGAGAGTGAAGGACTGGGAGATCGTCGCCTCCGGGAACACCCCGATGATCTCGCCCGACCGCAGCGAGTCGAGGGCGTGCTGGTACGCCGTCTCACCCTGCGTGCGGTCCACCGGGATGTGCTTCATGGCGCGCATCAGCGGCCCCGACACCCGGTGCCGGAAGACCGACTCCTTCGCCATGAAGCGCACGAGCCGCTTCTGCGGCCGCGCGGTCAGGCCGGCGAAGATGAAGTCGAGGTATCCGATGTGGTTCGACACCAGGACCGCCCCGCCCTGGCGCGGGATGTTCTCGGTGCCCTTCATGTCGATGCGGATGTCGAGCGCCCGGAACAGCGTGTGCGCGGCGCCGATCACCGGGGGGTAGATGAGCTCAGCCATGGTGCGGAGACCCCGCTTTCTGCCTGGGGAGGTGCTCCCGGCCGGAAGTTACGGCAGCGTAGGTACGCGGCCATGGGGATCGTGCCCCATACGCGGGCTGCTGGCCAGTCCAGATGCCCGTGCCCGGGGAGATTCTCGTCACGCCGGGAATGCCGCAGGTGCGAGCCGCGCTCCGATCGTCATACGGGCGTACGGCGATGATGTACGCGTACGAAGGTGGATGAAGCCGGATGAAGGCGGGCGAAGGCGTGGCGGAGGCGGGAGTTCGGGTGCCCGGGCGAGCGGACGGTGCCGCGCGGCCGGGTGTGGTGGAGCTGGGCGAGGCGGAGCTGGGTGCGGTGCCGGGGGAGCGGGCCAGCCTCGTGCAGTTCTCCAGCGCCTTCTGCCAGCCCTGCCGGGCCACCCGGCGGATCCTCGCCGAGGTCGCGTCGATGGTCGAGGGGGTCGTGCACATCGAGATCGACGCGGAGGAGCGGCTGGACCTCGTACGGGCCCTCGGCATCGAGAAGACCCCGACCGTGCTCGTGCTGGACTCGGCGGGCCGCGTGGTGCGGCGGGCGGCCGGGATGCCGCGCAAGGTGGACGTGATCGCCGCCCTGGGGGCTGCCGTATGACGCGCCGCCGGGGCCCCGGCCGGGCCTGATCCCGGAGGGCGGGTGCCCTGGGCGGGGGTTAGGGCGGGCCCTGGGCTGGGCCTGGGCTGGGCCTGGACGCGCCGGTGCGTGCGCCCGCACGCAGCGTGACGCGCCTGACATCTGCCTCGTCCCGCTTGACTGTGTACACGGGAGATCGCCAGGCTGGCGGCATGCGGTATGAACTCCTGCTCTTCGGCCGGGTCCACATAGACCTCGTCCGCCACGCGAGCGCGCGCTGTTGGGATCACTGAACGCCCCGACCCCTGATCCCCGACCGTGCCCGCGTTCGCCGCGGCAGAAGGAAAGCTCGCCATGACCGCTCCGACCGCCCCGACGGCTTCGTCCCCCCGCCCCGACACCGCCCGTCCCGGCTCGCCCGAGCTCCTGCGCTCCGTCTTCCGGCGGCACGCCGCCGGCGTCGCCGTGATCACCGCCTCGGACGGCGGGCGGCCGGTGGGCTTCACCGCGACCTCGCTCAACTCGGTCTCCGCCGACCCGCCCCTGCTCTCGTTCACGATCGGCACCGGGGCCTCCAGCTGGCCGGCGGTGCGCGACAGCGAGTACCTCGGGGTCCACATACTCGGCGAGCACCAGCGGGAGCTGGCGGGCGTGTTCGCCCGCAGCGGAGCGGACCGTTTCGGTCCGGCCACCGACTGGAGCACCGGCCCGCACGGGGTCCCGGTGCTGGACGGAGTGCTGGCGTGGCTGGTCTGCAGGGTGGTGGCGCGCGTTCCCGCCGGAGAGCACCGTGTGATCATCGCTGAGGCGGTCGCCGGCGATCCCGTCGGGGACCCTGCCGGGGATCCGGCGGGGCAAGGCAGGCCCCTCCTGTACCACCAGGGGCGCTTCAACGCGTTGCGCGACTGAATCGTCCCTGTTGAGGCGGGTTGGGTGGCGTTGGACAGATCACAGTTCACCGGCCTTGCGACTTGGCGGGTCCCACGATGTACTGACGAGTAACATTCCCATCGGAGCGCGGGCCGCCCCGACCGGGATCCGCCCGACAAGGCGCCTATGCTGCCTGCACAAGGCGGTATCAGTAAAAGACGATGCGGTAGGAGAGCCGGCGTGAGCCTGAGGATCGTTGTCTGTGTGAAGTACGTGCCCGACGCCACCGGCGACCGGCACTTCGCCGATGACCTGACCGTCGACCGCGACGACGTCGACGGCCTGCTTTCGGAGCTCGACGAGTACGCCGTCGAGCAGGCTCTGCAGATCGCCGATGAGGCCGACGACGCGGAGATCACCGTCCTGACGGTGGGCCCCGAGGACGCCAAGGACGCGCTGCGCAAGGCGCTTTCGATGGGTGCGGACAAGGCCATCCACGTCGAGGACGACGACCTGCACGGCACCGACGTCATCGGCACCTCGCTGGTGCTCGCCAAGGCCATCGAGAAGGCCGGCTACGACCTGGTCATCACCGGCATGGCGTCGACCGACGGCACCATGGGCGTGCTGCCGGCGATCCTGGCCGAGCGCCTGGGCGTCCCGCAGGTCACCCTGCTCTCCGAGGTCAAGGTCGAGGACGGCACCGTGACCGGCCGCCGTGACGGCGACTCCGCGAGCGAGCAGCTGGAGGCCTCCCTCCCCGCGGTCGTCTCCGTGACCGACCAGTCGGGCGAGGCCCGCTACCCCTCCTTCAAGGGCATCATGGCCGCCAAGAAGAAGCCGGTCGAGTCCTGGGACCTGGAGGAGCTGGAGATCGAGGCCGACGAGGTCGGTCTGGAAGGCTCCTGGACCGCGGTCGACTCCGCGGCGCAGCGTCCGGCGCGCACCGCCGGCACGATCGTCAAGGACGAGGGCGAGGGCGGCAAGGCGCTGGCCGAGTTCCTGGCCGGCCAGAAGTTCATCTAAGAACTTCGGCCAACCCCTCATAGCCCCCAGACACTTCGCAATAGCAGGAGAGCAGTCCCATGGCTGAAGTTCTCGTCTACGTCGACCACGTGGACGGCGCCGTCCGCAAGCCCACCCTCGAGCTGCTGACGCTGGCCCGCCGCATCGGCGAGCCCGTCGCCCTCGCCCTGGGTGCCGGCGCCGCCGACACCGCGGCCGTGCTCGCCGAGCACGGTGCCGTCAAGGTCCTGACCGCCGACGCCCCCGAGTTCACCGAGTACCTCGTGGTGCCGAAGGTGGACGCGCTCCAGGCCGCCTACGATGCCGTTTCCCCGGCCGCCGTGCTCGTCCCGTCCTCCGCCGAGGGCAAGGAGATCGCCGCCCGCCTCGCCGTGCGCATCGGCTCCGGCATCATCACCGACGCCATCGACCTGGAGGCGGGTGACGAGGGCCCGGTCGCGACGCAGGCCGCCTTCGCCGCGTCGTTCACCACCAAGTCCCGTGTCTCCAAGGGCACCCCGGTCATCACCGTGAAGCCGAACTCGGCCCCGGTCGAGGCCGCTCCGGCCGCCGGCGCCGTCGAGGCGCTCGCCGTCACCTTCGGCGCCCTGGCCACCGGCACCAAGGTCGTCTCCCGCACCCCGCGCGAGTCGACCGGCCGCCCCGAGCTGACCGAGGCCGCGATCGTGGTCTCCGGCGGCCGCGGCGTCAACGGTGCCGAGAACTTCCACATCATCGAGGAGCTCGCGGACTCCCTCGGTGCGGCCGTCGGCGCCTCGCGCGCCGCCGTCGACGCCGGCTGGTACCCGCACTCCAACCAGGTCGGCCAGACCGGCAAGTCGGTCTCCCCGCAGCTGTACATCGCCTCCGGCATCTCGGGCGCGATCCAGCACCGGGCCGGCATGCAGACCTCGAAGACCATCGTCGCCATCAACAAGGACGCCGAGGCCCCGATCTTCGACCTGGTCGACTACGGCGTGGTCGGCGACCTCTTCGCCGTCGTCCCGCAGCTGACCGAGGAGATCAAGGCGCGCAAGGGCTAATCGCCTGACCTGCGCTTCTCTTCGTAGCTTCGCTTCTCCGGGGCCGTGTGGTGTTTGTCACCGCGCGGCCCCGAGTCGTTTGTCCAGGACGGCCGAGGGACCATTGACGGAGCGGAATGCCATGACTAAATTCTGCTATGCGGATCTAAGCTTCCGTGAAGCGGAAAAGAGGAGAGTGCACGATGGGTCAGCAGGAGAAGGTGGCGACGAGCCTCGCAGGCGCGGTCAGCGAGGGCATCAGCGCCTCCCTCGCGCCGGTGGACGCGGAACTCGCGCGCCACTACCCGGGCGACCCCGGCACCCGTCAGCCCATCCACACGGTCTACGTACCGGGTGACGTCTTCGCGGCGGACACCATCCGCTCCTGGGGCGACCAGGCCCTCGCGGCCCTCGACGAGCACGCCCCGGACGCCGCCACCTTCGCCAAGGTGCTCGGCATCTCCGACGAGCTGGCCGTGCCGGTCTACGACCGCGTCCGCGCCAAGCTCGCCTCCGAGCCCATCGAGGACCTCCGTGTCGACTTCGAGGACGGCTTCGGCGTCCGCTCCGACGAGGAGGAGGACCAGGCCGCGGCCCGTGCCGCCCGCCTGATCTCCGAGGCGTACTCCAACGGCACCAATGCCCCCTACATGGGCATCCGCATGAAGTGCATGGAGTCCAACGTCCGCGACCGCGGCATCCGCACCACGGACATCTTCCTGTCCGGCCTGCTCGCCCACGGCGGCCTCCCGGACAACCTGGTCCTGACCCTGCCCAAGGTGACGTACGCCGAGCAGGTCACCGCCTTCGTCAAGCTGCTGGAGGCCTTCGAGACGGCCCGCGGCCTGCGCCCGGGCCGGATCGGCTTCGAGATCCAGATCGAGACCAGCCAGTCCATCCTGGCCTCCGACGGCACCGCCACCGTCGCCCGCATGATCGAGGCCTCCAAGGGCCGCGCCACCGGTCTGCACTACGGCACCTTCGACTACAGCGCCTGCGTCGGCGTCTCCGCCGCGTACCAGGCCAGCGACCACCCCGCCGCCGACCACGCGAAGGCGATCATGCAGGTCGCGGCGGCCGGCACCGGCGTGCGCGTCTCCGACGGCTCGACCAACGTGCTGCCGATCGGCACCACCGAGAAGGTCCACGAGGGCTGGAAGCTGCACTACGGCCTCACCCGCCGCGCCCTGGCCCGCGCCTACTACCAGGGCTGGGACATGCACCCGGCGCACCTGCCGACCCGCTACGCGGCCGTCTTCGTCTTCTACCGCGAGGGCCTCGAAACCGCCGCCGCGCGCCTGAAGGCGTACGTCGCCAAGATCGAGGGCGACGTGATGGACGAGCCCGCCACCGCCAAGGCCCTGGCCGGCTACCTGGTCCGCGGCCTCGACTGTGGCGCCGTGGGCGCCGAGGAGGTCACCGCCCTGACCGGCCTGACCCGCGCCGAACTCGACGCCTTCGCCATCCCGCGCCGCTCGGCAACGCTGACGGCGTCTGCCTGATCCTCGCTCTGCGCGCGGCCCGGCCCGGAGTCATCCGAGCCGGGCCGTTCGCATGCCGCGTGGATCGGGCAGCAGCCAGAAGCGCAGGGTGCCGTCATCCCCCGAGGCGGCCAGCAGACTCGCGTCGGGGGAGAAGGCGACACCCCGGACGCTGCCGGTGTGACCGGTCAGCGGCAGTCCGGTGGCGGGTTCGCCGGTCGCCGGGTTCCACAGCCGCACGGTTCCGTCCGCGCCCGCGCCGGCGAGCAGGTGCCCCTGCTCCGAGAACGCCAGGTCGTACACCTGCCCGGTGTGACCGGAGAGGCGGCGGCCGGGGATTCCCCGGTCGGTCGGATCCCACAGCCGGATCGTGCCGTTGACGTCGCCCGTGGCCAGCAGGCGGCTGTCGGGGGAGAAGGCCACGGCGCTGACCGTGCTCCGGTGAGCGTCCAGCACCCGGCCGGACCGCTGAGGGGCGGCGGGATCCCACAGGACCACCCGCTCGTCGATCGCGGCGGCCAGTACGCTCCCGTCGGGAGCGGCGGCGAGGGCGAACACGTCGGACACCGCGTCCGGACCCCGCGTGACCACCGCGCCGCCACCGGCCACGTTCCATACGACGACCCGGCCGTCCGGGCCGACCATGGCCACCTGCTGGACGGGGGCGCAGAACGCGACGTTCGCGATCAGGGACACGGGATGCGTCAAAGGCCCTACCGGGCGGTGGGCAGGCGTCCACAGCGCGGCTGGACCGCCGTCGCCGGGGAAGTGCAGCCCCCACGGCATGGTGCCGGCCGGCTCCCACAGGGCTTCGGGCAGCAGCGGGGTCCGTTCCGCCGGATCCCAGGTGAGGATCCGGCGGTCCTGGGCGCGGACGATGAGGCGGCGGCCGTCCGGCGCGAAGGCCAGCCGACGCAGCGCGACTCCGGTCTCCGTCGTCAGAGGCGGCAGAGCCACGGCCTGACGCTCCCGCAAGGCCGAGTCGAGGGCCCGTGCCGCGAGCGGCGGGGTGCGCGCGGATCCCGTGTACGGCTCGTCGTGGTAGACGACCACGGTGTTGCCCTCGCCGCAGGCGGCGAGCATCCGGCCGTCGGGGGAGAACGCGAGGCGGTCGAGGTCGTCACAGGGCCCGGGCAGGGCCGGGCCGGAAGGGGCGCCGGTCGACGGGTCCCACAGTCGTATGGTCCCGTCGTCGCCGATGGTGGCCAGGTGGCGGCTGTCCCGGGAGAAGGCCACCGCCAGGGTCCTGCGGTCGTCGGCCTTGGGCAGGCTACAGACGGGGGCGCCGGTCGCGGTGTCCCACAGCAGGGTCTCGTTCCGGCCGGCCGTGGCCAGCAGGGCGCCGTCCTCGGAGAACGCCGCCGAGAGCGGGCCGGTGATGTTCTCGGTGAGGGGTCCGCCGACGCTCGCACCGGTCGCGAGGTCCCACAGCCGCATCGCGTGCTTGCTCCTGAGCGCGGCCAGTATGCCCCCGTCGGGGAGGCAGACCAGTGCCCTGATCTCACCGAAGTGTCCGACCAGAGGCGGTCCGGCGGGCTCGCCCGTCGAGGTGTTCCAGCACTGCACGGTCTCGTCGTCGTCGGCCGTGACCAGGGTGTGGCCGTCCGCCGTGAAGGCGACCGTGTCGATGGGGTGCCGGTGGCCGCGCAGGGGTTCCCCCACCGGCTTGAGGGTCACGGCGTCCCACAGTCGCGCCGCGCCGTCCATGCCCCCGGTGGCCAGGAGGTGGCCGGTGGGCGAGAACGCCAGCGTGAGGTTTCCGGATCCGCAGACGATCTCGCCCAGGGCGGTTCCGTGGAGCGGATCCCACAACTGCACCACCCCGTTCTCGCCGTGGTCGCCGGCGACGGCGAGGAGACGGCCGTCGGACGAGAACGTCGCACACCGATTGCTCCCCGCACGCGTGGTGAGCACGTGGCCCAGGACGAAGCCGGTCCCGCCGGGGGAGAGCGACGCAGGAGCCGCAGGGGGCGTGCGCGGCGATGTGGCCGGTGCGGGTGGCGGGTGGTGCCGGACCGGCTCCCGGGCGGCCAGTTCGCGCCAGCGGCGGCGCCAGGGTTCCAGCTCGGGGGAGTTGTGGGGAGGGACGGGCCGCTCCTGCCCGAACTCGTCGTAGGAGTGGAGGATCCGGACCAGGCCCATGAGACGGTCCAGCCCCGGAAGCCGCTCCCCGCGGAACGCGTCGCTCTGGGTGGACACCGGAAGCCGGATCCCGGTCCGGGACTTCGCCGCGCGCGCGGCGAGCTCCCGGTAGGACCGATGGCCCCGCTCGAGCCGGAGCCGACGCAAGTCCGCCGCGAGCGACGCCAGTTCTTCGCTGAATGCAGGCACGCTGTCCATCACCGCACAGGTTAGGGCCGTGCTGGCCGTGGTGCCGGACAATCCCGAACAGTGCTGAACAGTGCCGTTCCGCGGCGGAAATCCGGCGGAAATCCGGCGGTGTCCGGTGGCGGTCCGGGTTCGTCCGGCGCATGCGGCGCGCGGGCGCCGGGGGCGGTGGGATCGAGGCATGACCACACCACCGGATACCGATCAGCCCTTCGTGACCCTGCACACCGCCGTCGTGCTGCTCGGTGCTCTGTTCGCCGGCTTCGTCGCCGGCGGGCTGAGCCACCTCGGCGGGGCACCTCCCGCGCCGGCGGTGCTGGCAGGGCTCGCCGCCGCCGGCGGGGCCGTGCCCGTGCTGCGTACGCTCATCCGCTGACGGGCGGGAGTTCGCCCGAGCCTCGGGGGATCAGGCGGGTCGGGAGTTCGATGCGGGTCGGGGGGAGGGCGGCGCCCGCCAGGCGTTGGAAGAGGCGGTCCGTGGCGACGCGGCCCAGGGCCGCCGCGTCCTGGGCCACCACCGTGATGCCCGGGCGCAGCAGGTCGGCCAGCTCGAAGTCGTCGAAGCCGACCAGCGCCACCGGGCGCGCCTGGGCGGCGAGGACCCGTACGACCGTGACGGTCACCCGGTTGTTGCCCGCGAAGACGGCCGTCACCGGCTCCGGGTCCGCGAGCATCGCGCGGGCCGCCGCCGCGACCCGCTCCGGGTGCGTGGAGCCGAGGGAGACCCAGGAATCGGCCACCGGCAGGCCCGCCTCCGCCATCGCGGCCCGGTAGCCGCGCAGGCGCTCCGTCGCCGTGTGGATGCGCGGGTGGTCCCCGATGAAGGCGATCCGGCGGTGGCCGCCCGCGATCAGGTGGGCGACCCCGTCGCGGGCGCCGCCGAAACTGTCCGACAGGACGACGTCCGCGTCGATGCGGCCGGCCGGGCGGTCCACGAACACGGTGGCCACGCCGGCCCGCATCTCCGGTTCCAGGTAGCGGTGGTCGTCCCCGGCCGGGATCACGATCAGTCCGTCCACCCGGCGCGCGCACAGGGCCAGTGCCAACTCCCGCTCCCGCTCCGGGTCCTCGGCGCTGGAACCGTTGATGAGCAGCGCTCCGTGCGCCCGCGCCACCTCCTCCACCGCCCGGTTCAGCGGGCCGTAGAAGGGGTCGGCGAGGTCCTCCAGGACAAGGCCGACGGTGGCGGTCCGGCCCTTGCGCAGCACGCGCGCGCTGTCGTTGCGGCGGAAACCGAGGGCCTCGATGGCCTCCTGGACCCGTTTCTCCGTATCGGGAGTGACCCCCGGCTCGCCGTTGACGACCCGGGACACCGTCTTCAGACCCACTCCCGCCCGGGCCGCCACGTCCTTCATGGTCGGCCGGTTGCCGTAGCGGGGCTCGGACGGGCGGCGGTTGTGGGCCACGGTGGGAAAACCTCCGGAGGTAGCGGGCAGCGCTCTGACCTTGAGGATAAGCACTCGGCTGATTAACGGGTTTCCATGGCAGGGTGGTGCGGGCAAGCCACTGGGGGCTCCGGACGAGCCATGGGGAGAGGGGTAGACGTGATTGTCTGGATCAACGGCACCTTCAGCGCCGGGAAGACCAGCACGGCCCGCGAACTGACCGGAATCCTGCCGGACAGCACCCTGTTCGACCCGGAGTTCATCGGGGACGCGCTGCGCGTGTTGCTGCCGCGCAAACGGCTGGCGGAGGTGTCCGACTATCAGGACCTGCCGAGCTGGCGCCGGTTGGTGGTCGACACGGCCGCGGCGATGCTCGCCGAACTGGGCGGCGTCCTCGTCGTACCGATGACGCTGCTGCGCCAGGAGTACCGGGACGAGATCTTCGGCGGGCTGGCGGCGCGGCGGATTCCGGTGCGGCATGTGCTGCTCGCCCCAGCGGAAACGATCCTGCGGCAGCGGATCGCGACCCGGGAGGAGCCGGGGGAGCCGGAGGAGGTGGACCTCCGGGTGCGCCAGTGGGCGTACGACCACATCCCCGTCTACCAGAACGCGCTCGGCTGGCTCACCGCCGACGCGCACGTCATCGACAACGGCGCACTGAGCGTGCTCGAGACGGCGCAGCGGATCGCCGAAGCCGTCCGCACCGAGACGGCCGGGCTGTGCGACATCGTGCAGACCCCGGAGCCCACGCGCGAGACGGTGGCCGCCGGAGTGCTGCTCTTCGACGAGCACGACCGGGTGCTGCTGGTGGATCCGACGTACAAGGCGGGATGGGAGTTCCCGGGCGGGGTCGTCGAGGCCGGCGAGGCCCCGGCCCGGGCGGGCGTACGGGAGGTCGCCGAGGAGCTGGGCCTCGTACTGGACCGGGTGCCGGGCCTGCTCGTCGTCGACTGGGAAGCCCCGCAGCCCCCCGGCTACGGGGGACTGCGGCTGCTCTTCGACGGCGGTCGGCTGACGGCGCGGGCGGCGGAGCGGCTCCGGCTGCCCGGGCCGGAACTGCGGGCCTGGCGCTTCGTCACCGAGTCCGAGGCCGCGGGGCTGCTCCCGCCGCACCGTCACGAACGCCTGCACTGGGCCCTGCGGGCCAGGGAGCGCGGTCACCCGCTGTACCTGGAGGCGGGGACCCCGGTCGGCTGACCGCGGTCCCCGGCCGGTCCGTTCCGTTCTGTTCCGGGCCGGTCCGCTCCGGGCCGTCAGGAGGGCGTGTCGGCGGCGGTCTTGGCCAGGGCCGCCGCGGTGTCCGCCGTCAGGGGGTCGCCGTGGCCGAAGCAGGCGACGGAGGGAGCGAGCGCGGCCAGCCGGCGGAAGGAGTCGACGGCCCGGGCGCGGTCCACGTTGAACACGCCGAGCATCAGCGGGCCGACGGCGGCGACGCAGTCGCCCGTGAACAGCACCCCGTGGTGGGGGAGGTGCACACCGATGCTGCCGTCCGTGTGGCCCGGCGCGTGGACCACGTACGCCCCGTCGCCGAAGCCCAGCGTGTCTCCGTCCTCCAGCTCCCCGTCGACCGGGGTGGGCGGGGCCCCGGGCACCACCGACAGGGCGTGTTCGTACAGCGGGACCTCCCAGTCCAGCAGTACCGGTTCGGGCACGGGCCGCTCGCCCCGGATCACGGGGGCGTCCAGCCGGTGGGCCAGTACGCGCGCGCCCCAGCGGGCGGCCAGCTCACCGGCCGCGCCGATGTGGTCGCCGTGGCAGTGCGTGAGGACGATCCGCTCCAGCCGCCCGGGCTCCAGCCCGAGGGAACGTATCGCCCCCTCGATCTCGGCGGCGGACCCGGCGTTGCCCGAGTCGATCAGGGTGAGGGCTCCGTCGTCCTGCCAGAGGTAGGCCTGGCCGATGGGGAAGCGGAGCATGTGGAGCCGGTTCGGGAGTACTTCGACGAGATCCATGCGGCGAACGTACGCACGACCGGGCGCCCGGGGCGCGCGACTTCGCCGGGAGCGCGGTACGCCCAGAGCGCACTGCGCCCTGGGCGTACTCGCACGTGTTGCCGCGGTCAGCCGCGCTTGGATTCCGCGTAGTTGACGAGGAAGAGGGCCTCCGCCACCGACAGGCGCTCCAGCTCCTGCGGGGACACGCTCTCGTTCACCGCGTGGATCTGCGCCTGCGGCTCGCTCAGCCCGATCAGCAGCATTTCAGCCTCCGGGTACAGCTGGGTCAGCGTGTTGCACAGCGGGATCGAGCCGCCCATGCCCGCGACCTGCATCTCCTCGCCGGGGTAGGCCTCCTGCAGGGCCGCCGCCATCGAGGCGTACGCCGGGCTGCTCGTGTCCGCCTGGAACGGCTGCCCCTGGCCCACGACCTCCAGCTCCAGCCGCGCCTGCCACGGGGTGTGCGCCACGAGGTGCGCCTCCAGCAGCTTGACGGCCGCGGCGGTGTCCACGCCCGGCGGCACGCGCAGGCTGATCAGCGCGCCGGCGCTCGCGTGCACCGACGGGGTGGCTCCGACCACCGGCGGGCAGTCGATGCCGAGCACCGTCACGGCCGGGCGGGCCCACAGCCGGTCCGCGATCGTGCCCTCGCCGATCAGCTCGACCCCGTCCAGCACCTTCGCGTCGGCGCGGAAGTCCGCCTCCGGGTACTGCAGGCCCTCCCACACCGCGTCCGAGGCCAGACCGTCCACGGTCGTCGAACCGTCCGCCGCGCGCAGCGAGTCCAGTACGCGGATCAGCGCGGCGAGCGCGTCGGGGGCGACCCCGCCGAACATGCCCGAGTGCAGGTTGCCGCCCAGCGTGTCGATCTTCACCTTGAGCAGGCACATGCCGCGCAGGGTGGCCGTCACCGTCGGCAGGCCGAGGCGGAAGTTGCCCGCGTCGCCGATGACGATGGTGTCGGCGGTCAGCAGCTCCGGGTGCGCCTCGGCGTACTGCTGGAGGCCGCCGGTGCCCTGCTCCTCCGAGCCCTCGACGATCACCTTCACGCTGACCGGCACACCGCCGTTGGCCTTCAGCGCGCGCAGCGCCAGCAGGTGCATGATGAACCCGCCCTTGCAGTCGGCCGCGCCGCGCCCGTACCAGCGGCCGTCGCGCTCGGTCAGCTCGAAGGCGGGGGAGATCCAGGCGGCGTCGTCGAGCGGCGGCTGGACGTCGTAGTGCGCGTACAGCAGAACGGTCGGCGCGCCCTCGGGACCGGGCAGGAAGCCGTAGACGGACTGGGTGCCGTCGGGGGTGTCGAGCAGGGCCACGTCCTGGAAGCCCTCGACGCGCAGCGCGTCGGCCACCCAGTTCGCGGCGGCCTCGCTCTCGCTCTTGGGGAACTGTGCCCAGTCCGCCACCGACTGGAAAGCCACCAGCTCGGTCAGCTCCTGCTTGGCGCGGGGCATCAACGAGGTGATGGTCTCGGCGATCGGATTCTGGGACATGGGCACGCTCCTCTTGGGTGCGACGTTGTGCGGTGTGTACGCCCCTGCATCCGCGGGGGTGTGCGTATGCCGGGTACGGCGAAAGACAGCCCCGATCCTCGCACAACGAGGTGAGGGGGTGTCTCGCTAGGATTTGCCCGGCATTGGAGCAACGGGTGATCAGGAGCAGCAACACATCGTGAGCAGCGACGACGACGTACGCGACGCAGGCACGGGCGCAGACGCGGAGCAGTCCGCGCGGGGGGTGGGCGACGAGGTGACCGGGGATTCCGGGGATTCCGGGGAGGTCGCGGAGACCGGGGAGGGCCGGGTGGGCCGGGAGACCGGCGAAGTGTGGGACGTGGTCGTGGTCGGGGCCGGGCCGGCCGGGTCGTCGGCGGCGTACGCGGCGGCCAGGGCGGGACGCAGCGTCCTGCTGCTGGAGAAGGCCGAACTGCCCCGCTACAAGACCTGCGGCGGTGGCATCATCGGCCCCTCGCGTGACGCCCTGCCGCCGGGCTTCGTCCTGCCCTTCAAGGACCGCATCCACGCGGTGACCTTCTCGCTGAACGGGCGACTGACCCGGACCCGGCGTTCGAGGCAGATGCTGTTCGGGCTCATCAACCGGCCCGAGTTCGACGCCGCGCTGGTCGCCGAGGCCGAGAAGGCCGGGGCCTCCGTCCGTACGGGTACGGCGGTGGCCAGGGTGGAGCAGCACGGCTCCGCGGTTCCCGACCGGCGCACGGTCGCCGTGGTGCTGGCCGACGGGGAGACCGTCCTGGCCCGTGCGGTGGTCGGCGCGGACGGCAGCGCGAGCCGGATCGGCGCGCACGTCGGCGTGGAGATGGAGCAGGTGGACCTCGGCCTGGAGGCGGAGATCCCCGTCCCTGAGACCGTCGCCGAGGACTGGAAGGGGCGGGTGCTCATCGACTGGGGCCCGCTGCCGGGCAGTTACGGCTGGGTCTTCCCCAAGGGGGACACCCTCACCGTCGGGGTCATCTCGGCCAAGGGCGAGGGCGCCGCGACCAAGCGCTACCTGGACGACTTCATCGCCCGCCTCGGGCTCGCCGGATTCGAACCGGCAGTCTCCTCAGGGCACTTGACCCGCTGCCGCAAGAGCGATTCGCCGCTCTCGCGGGGCCGGGTCCTGGTGGCGGGAGACGCGGCCGGGCTGCTGGAGCCGTGGACCAGGGAGGGCATCTCCTTCGCACTGCGCTCGGGGCGGCTGGCGGGGGAGTGGGCCGTCAAGATCTCCGAGGCGCAGGACGCGGTGGACGCGCGCCGCCAGGCCCTGAACTACGCCTTCGCGGTGAAGGCCGGGCTGGGCGTGGAGATGGGCGTCGGGCACCGGATGCTGACCCTGTTCGAGTCCAGGCCGGGGCTGCTGCACGCGACGATCACGGGCTTCCGCCCGGCGTGGCGGGCCTTCGCGCGGATCACCCGCGGCTCGACGACCCTCGCGGACCTGGTGCGGAGCCGGCCGCTCGCCCGCCGGGCGCTGCACGCGCTGGACGCCCGACAGGCCGCGGCGCGCGGTGGTGGGCGGGGGTAGCCGGTCCCCTGCGGGGGGCTCGGCGGTGTCCCCTGCCCTGGCGAGGGCTGCGGGTGGGGGCTGGTGTGGTGCCCCCTGGCGGGGTGTCGGGAGGGGGCCGGTGCGGTGTCCCCTGCGGGGGGCCCGGCCGGGTGTCGTACGGGTCCGGCTGCGCCGGGGGCTGCGTAGGGGGCCGGTGCCGGGGTGGGGTGTCGTCCGGGACTCATGATTTATGGCGCCTGGGCGTGGCTTCGTTGGTGGGGCCGGGTGCTGCGCCACACATCACGTTTTACGTCCCGGACAACACCCCACCCCGTCCCCGACCTGGGGGTCCCCCTCTGTCCCCGCTCGGGTGACGCTCTGTTTCCGTCTCGGGAGCTCTCCGGTCCTGGCCGGGCAAATCCAGCCCCTCCGGCGTTTGAGGAGTGGGGGTCCCCCCGGACGGAGTCTGGGGGAGGGTACGGGGCGGAGCCCCGGATCTTTGAGCCGCGCCGGCGATTGAGGCGCGGGGGGCTGGGGGCGGCGCCCCCGGTTTCGGGAAGGGGCGGGGTGGGGGACAGGCTCCGCACAGCGGGACCGGGGAGGGCGTGGAGGCCTCAGTTCGAGACCGTGATCCGGAAGACGGGGTGGTCGCCGGCCGCCGCCCGGAGCTCGGCGTCGGAGGACGTGGCCGTCACGCCCTGGAAGAACCGGTTGACCTCCCAGCCCCACTTCTCCAGGTAGGCCCGCAGGACGGCGGCCTTCTCCACTTCGTCGGTGATCTCGGTGGCGGTGAAGTTCCGGACCTTGCGGCCCACGCGCAGCTCGCCGCCGCCCGCGACGCGCATGTTGCGGACCCACTGGGAGTGGCCGCGGGCCGAGACCAGGTACTGCGCGCCCTCGTACGTGTGGGGGTTGACCGGGATCCGCTGCATCTCCCCGGACTTGCGGCCGCGGACCGACAGTTCGGCGGTGCCGGCCAGGCTGATGCCGAGGCGGGCCAGCTTGCCGAAGAGGGCGTTGAAGCGGGTGGCGAAGGGGCCGGCCTGGACGTAGTACGGGGTGGGTGCGTTCGCGTTCATGGTGGCCTCCGAGGGCTTATTTCGAGAGCAGTGCTCTCGCTTGAGAACAGTGTGCACGGATCGCCGCTCCAAAACAAGAGCGGTGCTCTCTGAATAGAGCGGCGCTCCGGGTTTGTGGCAGACTGGCCCCTATGAACACCGTGCGAGGGGCAAGGGAACGAGCCCGTATCGAGGTCACCGCCGCCATCAAGGACGAGGCGCGGCGCAGGCTCGCCGACGAGGGCGCCGCGAAACTGTCGCTGCGCGCCGTAGCGCGCGAGCTGGGCATGGTCTCCTCCGCCCTCTACCGCTACTTCCCCAGCCGTGACGAGCTGCTCACCGCGCTCATCATCGACGCGTACGACAGCCTCGGCGCCGCCGCCGAGCAGGCCGACGCCCGGGCCCTCGCCGCCGGGGCTCCGCCCCGCGCCCGCTGGATCGCGGTCTGCGAGGCCGTCCGGGCCTGGGCGTTGGAGCACCCGCACGAGTACGCGCTCGTCTACGGCTCGCCCGTGCCCGGCTACAGCGCCCCCGTCGACACCGTCGGTCCCGCCTCCCGCGTCGGGAACGCCCTCATCGGGATCCTCCGTGCCGGCTACGAGGGCCGCGGCCTCGCGCTGCCGCCGCTGCCCGCCGCCCTGCGGGCCGAGGCCGACCGGATGACCGCGGACTTCGCCGAAGGGCTGCCCCCGGAGGTCACGGCCGCCCTGGTCGCCGCCTGGGCGCAGCTGGCCGGGCTCGTCTCCTTCGAGCTGTTCGGCCAGTTCAACCGGGTCGTCGAGGACCGGGCCGCCTTCTTCACGCACGCCGCGGGTCAGCTGGCGCAGGGGGTCGGGCTGCCCGCCGTATGACGGGGCGGGCGGTGCGCATCCGCCCGCTCGCTCTTCTGTTCCTCGTATGAATGAGGGCCGTTCCGGCGTGCAGGAGGGGCCGCCCGGCTAGTGTTCCTCGGGCCGCCCACCCCTTGCCGCCGCCGGAGGAACGTTCATGCCCCGCGCCGTGAAGGCCCTCTACGCCATCCTCGTCACCGTCTTACTCGCCGCGCCGGCGCCGGCCGTCACCGCGTCGGCGCGCGACGCGCCCCCGACCGCACTCGCCCCGGAGCCGATCCTCGCGCCCCGGATATCCAGCGTACGTGGCCTGGAAATCGGCGTCCCGGCCTACGTGTGGGCGGACGACCCCGTCCTCACCGACCTCGCCGCCACCCGCCCGGCTCCCTCGGTGGTCGTGCTCAACCCGGGCAACGGCGACTCACCGTTCGACGCCCCCTGGCAGGCCCGCGCCGACGCCCTGCGCCGCGCCACCACCGCCACCGGCGAGAAGACCAAGGTGCTCGGTTACGTCCACACCGACCACGGCAACCGCGACATCGCCGCGGTCAAGGCCTCCGTGGACAACTACCTCCGGCCCGCCGACGGCGGCGACGGCCGCCTCCACGTCGACGGCATCTTCTTCGACGTGGTCAGCCGCGACTGCGGCCCGGGCAACGCCACCCGCGACCACTACACGGAGCTGCGCCGCTACGTGCAGGCCGTCATGGACGAGGTCGATCCGGCCGTCCCCGACCTCGTCGTGAACAACCCCGGCACCCCCATCGCCGATTGCTACCTGGAGCCGGGCCGCCGGACCGCGGACGTCTTCGTCACGTACGAGGACACCTACGCGGCGTACGCCGGCGGCGGCTGGCTCGGCGGGAACGTCTTCGACCCCGTGGGCGGCTACCGCTCCGGCGAGGAACTCGACCCGAGCGGCACGGCGTTCTGGCACCTCGTCCACGCGGTCCCCGACGCCGCCGCGATGCGGACCACCCTGCGGACGGCCTTCACCCGGGGCGCGGGCTACGCCTACGCGACCAGCCGGACCATGCCCAACCCCTGGGACGCCGCCCCGAGCTGGCCGTACCGCGCCCAGACCGCGTACGCGGCCACCCTCGGGGAGTGAGCGGGGGCCGGCGCCGGGGCGGCCGGTCGGCGGCGCGTCGGAGGGGTCGGCCCTACCGCCTGCCGTCGTCCTCCGGGCCGCCGGTGAACCGCCACAGGACGTGGGCGACCCGGGCCAGGAACACCGCCGCCGCCACGCACCCGCCCGCCACCGCCAGGACGTGGTCCGCCTCCGGGGACAGGGAGAACGCCAGGGAGGGCCCGTACACCGCCCCGAACGCAAACGCCGCGGCGAAGCCCGCGCTGACCAACGCGTAGCCGATCTCGATCGTGATCGCGTCCTGGTCCGCCCGCGTCCGTCGCCCCATGTGAGCAGTGTCGCCGCGCGCACTGCCCGTCACAAGGGTGCCGCGACGCAAGCGGCCCCCGACACGGATTCCGGCGGCTCAGATTCCGGCGGCTCAGATTCCGGCCGTCGCCTTCCACAGCCGGGCCAGCGACAGGTCGCCGGTCACGCCCGGGCCCGCCAGCGGGACACGGTTCCAGAGGGCCGAGTACAGCCAGGCCGCCTCGCCCATCAGCTCGCAGTCGGCCGCGTCCTCCGTCGTACCGCGCACCGTTCGCGCCGGCTCCGGGGACAGGTGGACCGTCCAGGACGCGCCCGTATCGGCCGCCCGGATCCGCAGCACCTTGGGCTCCGGCGTACGGACCCGGCTGCGCGGGCGGGCGTGGAAGCCGGTCAGCAGCTCGTCCACCCCGTCCTCCGCGAACCGCGCCTCCACCGGCGAGTACGCCACGCCCAGCGCGGCCTCCGCGTCCAGCCGGTGCACCGAGGTCTCGTGGGCCTGGCGCCGCGCCCAGAAGGCCAGCGGCGACGGCGGGGCCGTCGGGAGGAAGGTCCAGCACTGGACGTCGGCCGGAGCCTCGGTCAGGGTACGGACCAACTCCGCGTGGCCTTCCCGGAACCAGGCCAGCAGCTCGCCGCCGGCCAGCTCGGGCGCGTCCGGGAACCCGACCGGCTCCAGGTGTCCCTCCCCGACGTATCCGGCGGCCCAGCGGTGCACGGAGCCCGTGTGCCGCAGCAGGTCGGTCACGTGCCACCCCGGACACGTGGGCACCGCGGCGTCCGTACCGGCCCGTTCGGCCAGATCGGCGAGCAGCTCGCCCTCCCGGGCAACCGTCTTCACGTATTCGTTGATCTCCATACGGGGAGTCTCGCAGCCGAAGCCGACAATGGAGAGATGGACGGGGAACTCTTCCCGCGCGAGCGTGCCGTGATCGCTCCCGGCGCCGTGCACGTGCCGGACTGGCTCGGGGCCGGGCGTCAGCGCGAGCTGCTGGACGCCTGCCGCGAGTGGGCCCGCCCGCCGGCGGGCCTGCGCACCGTACGCACCCCTGGGGGAGGGGTGATGACCGCCCGGCAGGTGTGCCTGGGGCTGCACTGGTACCCGTACGCGTACGCGCCCACCGCCGTCGACGGGGACGGGGCGCCCGTCAAACCCATGCCGCGATGGCTCGCCGAGCTGGGGCGGAAGGCGGTGGCCGACGCCTACGGCCGGGTACCGGACCGCGAGGTTGAGTACGACATCGCGCTCGTCAACTTCTACGAGGGCGACTCCCGCATGGGCATGCACCGCGACGCCGAGGAGAAGTCCGGGGCCCCGGTCGTCTCGCTGAGCCTCGGCGACAGCTGTGTCTTCCGCTTCGGCAACACGACCTCGCGCGGCCGCCCGTACCGGGACGTCGAACTGCGCAGCGGGGATCTCTTCGTCTTCGGGGATTCGAGCCGTCTGGCCTACCACGGCGTGCCGAAGGTCCTGCCGGGCACGGGCCCGCAAGGGCTCGGCCTCACCGGGCGGCTGAACATCACCCTCCGGGTCGGCGGCCTCGGCCCTGACCGGGCATAGGGGCGGCGTCCGGCGCCCTCCGATCATGCGAGGATCGATGCCATGAACGGCAACGGGGCCCCGCCGCGGGGTGGGGATACGACCACGGCGTCCACGTATGCATCGCGGACCAAGCTGGAGCGCGGCCGCGGGGCGCTGGGCCCGGCGTTGGAGCTCGTCCACACCGGTCGCGCCCCGACGCGCGCCGTGCTGACCGCCGAGCTCGGGGTCACCCGGGCCACCGCCGGGGCCGTCGCCGCCGAACTGGAGGCGCTCGGGCTGATCCGCGTCGACTCCCGCCCCGGTGGCGCGGGCGGCACCCAGGGCCGGCCCTCGCACCGCCTGTCGGTCGCCGAGAACGGTCCCGTCGCGCTCGCCGCCCAGGTGCACCCCGACGGCTTCCGCGCCGCCCTGGTCGGCCTCGGCGGCCGGATCGTGGCCACCGCCCCCGGCAAGATCACCGTCTCCGCCGACCCGGCGCAGGTGCTCGGCGCGGTCGTCGACGCGGGCGCGCGGCTGCTGGAGGAGAGCGGGCGGCGCTGCGTCGGAGCCGGGCTCGCGGTGCCCTCGGCCGTCGCGGAGCCCGAGGGCACGGCGCTGAACCCGCTGCACCTGGCCTGGCCGCCCGGTTCTCCCGTACGGACCATCTTCGAGCAGTGCGTGAAGGCGGCCGGCATCGACGGCCCGGCCCTGACCGGCAACGACGTCAACCTGGCGGCACTGGCCGAACACCGGCACGGCGCGGGGCGCAGCGCGCAGCACCTGCTGTGCGTGGCCACCGGGCACCGCGGGGTCGGCGGCGCGCTGGTGCTGGACGGCCGCCTGCACAGCGGAAGCTCCGGCCTGGCCCTGGAGGTCGGCCACCTCACGGTGAACCCCGAAGGGCGGGCCTGCCACTGCGGCGGCCGCGGCTGCCTGGACGTGGAGGCCGACCCGCTGGCCTTCCTCACCGCGGCGGGCCGCACGCCCGGCCCGGAGGTCTCGCTGCTCCAGCAGGCCCGCGACCTGCTGCGCGACGAGCCGGCGGAGCCGTCGGTCCGCGCGGCCACCGAGGAGCTGATCGACCGGCTCGGGCTCGGCCTCGCGGGCCTGGTCAACATCCTCAACCCGGACCGCATCATCCTCGGCGGCCTGCACCGGGAACTCCTCCACGCCGACCCGGAGCGCCTGCGCGCGGTGGTGGCCGACCGCAGCCTGTGGGGCCGCAGCGGGGGAGTCCCGATCCTGCCGTGCACCCTCGACCACAACAGCCTGGTCGGCGCGGCGGAACTGGCGTGGCAGCCGGTACTGGACGATCCACTGGGCGCCCTCGCGTAGGGGCGGGACCCGGGAGGCAGGTGTGAGGATGGGGCAATGCGCGCTTCGCACGATCCCGTCCTCCCCCCTCACGCCCGCCTCTCTCGCTGCCTGGCGTGAGGAGGTCTCGGCGACCCTGCCCGCCGTGACCCGCGGATTCGAGGAGAAGCACGGTGGCGCTCCCGGGGTGCTTCTGACGAAGTCGGCTTCGAACGGATCACGAACGGCCTCGCCGAGTTTCTCGACCTCCTGCGCCGCTCGGTCCACCGCTTCGACCGGACCGGAGAGCCCGGCTTCGTGTAGGACCGGCGGCGCCCGGCGGCTTCGGCCGGCCGAACGGTCCGGGGCCGAGTGCGGGGGAGAGCGGCGGGGGGTCAGCCGGGGCCCGGGGTGATCGAGGCCGCTACCGGCAGCGCCGGTGGGACGGCTCTGGGGTCGATGCCTGGGGATGCCTCTCGCGCGGGCTCTCGTACGGGCAAGGACTTGAGCTGGAGCGGCTGCGACGGGGGCTGTGGGGTGGGGGCCGCCCGGAGGGAGAACCAGACCGCCTTGCCCGGGGCGTCGGGGCGGTGACGCGCCCCCCATGCCTCGCTGACCGCCTCCACGAGCGCGAGCCCGCGACCGCAGGTCGCCAGCTCCTGCGGCGTCTGGGGCACCGGGAGCCGCGGATCGCTGTCGATGACCGAGACGGTGAGGCGCCCGAGGCGGAGTTCGATCTCCACCGTGCAGGTCTTGTCCGGCTGCGCGTGGCGGTGGACGTTGCTCAGCAGTTCCGTCACGCCGAGCGCAGCCCGGTCTATGAGCGGATCGAGCTGCCAGTGGCGCAGCTGCGCGGAGACGATCCTGCGGATTTGGCCGATCCGCGACGGCAAGGCCTGCAGTTCGACGACGCAGTGCCTGCGGGAATGACTGATCACGGCTGCGACTCCCCGACATGAGTGTTACGGGTGCTGCACCCTCGGTAATGCTCCACCAGGGTCACCCAAGGTGCGCCACAGTGCAACCGAACGCGTCCGAAAGCGATCCGCATGGAAACCCAAAGCGACTGTTTGTGCAGGTGAGAGAGGTACATTGCGAAAGCAGGGGGCGAGGAACACACGCACGAAGGAGCACGGCGCATGAGCACCACCGGCACAACCGGCGCGGCCGACACGACTGCCACGACCGCCACGAGCGGCGCGACCGTCACGACCATCACCACCGTCGACGTGGACCGCAGCGACGCGGAGTACCGCGCGTGGCTGAAGGAAGCCGTTCGCAAGGTCCAGGCGGACGCCAACCGTTCGGCGGACACGCACCTGCTGCGCTTCCCGCTCCCCGAGGCGTGGGGCATCGACCTCTACCTCAAGGACGAGTCCACGCACCCCACCGGCTCGCTCAAGCACCGCCTGGCGCGCTCGCTGTTCCTCTACGCCCTCTGCAACGGCTGGATCCGACCCGGCCGCCCGGTCATCGAGGCCTCCTCGGGCTCCACCGCCGTCTCCGAGGCGTACTTCGCGAAGCTGATCGGCGTCCCGTTCATCGCGGTCATGCCGAGGACCACCAGCCCGGAGAAGTGCCGACTCATCGAATTCCACGGCGGCGAATGCCACTTCGTGGACGACTCGATGAAGATGTACGAGGAGTCGGCGGAGCTCGCGGCCAGTACGGGCGGCCACTACATGGACCAGTTCACGTACGCGGAGCGGGCCACCGACTGGCGCGGCAACAACAACATCGCAGAATCGATTTACCAGCAGCTGCGCCTGGAGCGCTTCCCCGAACCGGCCTGGATCGTCGCGACCGCCGGCACCGGCGGCACCTCCGCGACCATCGCGCGCTACGTGCACTACATGCAGCACGACACCCGGATCTGCGTCCCGGACCCGGAGAACTCCTGCTTCTTCGACGGCTGGACGAACAACGACCCGGACGCGAGCAGTGACTGCGGCTCGCGCATCGAGGGCATCGGTCGGCCCCGGATGGAGCCGAGCTTCGTACCGGGCGCCATCGACCGGATGATGAAGGTCCCGGACGCGGCGAGCGTCGCCGCGTGCCGCGCGCTGGAGCAGGCGATCGGCCGCAAGGCGGGCGGCTCCACCGGAACCGGCCTGTGGAGCGCCCTGAAGATCGTCTCCGAGATGGTGGCCGAGGGCCGCACGGGCAGCGTCGTCACCCTGCTCTGCGACTCGGGCGACCGCTACCTGGACAAGTACTACTCCGACCAGTGGCTGACCGGGCAGGGGCTCGACCTGGCCCCGTACGCGAAGACCATCGACACGCTCCTGACGACGGGGGTCTGGCGCGAGCCGGCCGGCTGACGGTCTGTCCGCTCCTGCTCCCGCCCGTGGGTGTTCGCGGTGACGGCCGTGGCGTGACGGTGACAGACTGGTGACGAAATCTCCCTGCTCCCAAGGGGGTTGAGTGGCTACGCTCGGCGAACTCGGCAGCACGGCGGCGATCGGGGGAGCCATGGCGGGCATCGGGTACAACAGGCCGGAGCGGGACGCTCGGACGCGGGCCCAGACCGGTCGTGTGGCGGGGCGTGGGGCCGGCGGGGGAGAGGTCGGCGGCGAGGTGGGTGGTGTGCGGGCGGCCGCCCTCGAGTGCCCGAGCTGTCATCGGTCCGACCAGGTTCGGGCCGTCCCCGCCGTGTGCCTGAGCGGGCACCGCCGGTTCGGCGTGGTCGGCTCCGGGGGCGACGAGCAGCGTACGGAGACCCGCGAGGTCGTCCCGCACCTGGCCGACGCGCTGGCCCCGATCCCGCCCGCGCCGGTGACCGGGGGCCGGACCGCCCTGGGTGTGCTGCTCGTCCTGGTGGCGATCGGTACGTTCATCGGCGGCGCGGCGGGCGGGAAGTGGTTCGCCGACGCGCCGAAGAGCGCGCCCGAGGCGCAGTGGGCCGGCGGGGGAGCGCACAGCTGGGAGACCCGGCCCGACGCCGGGGCCGAGCTCCTCTTCCTCGGCTGGATCTCCGCGTTCGCCCTGGTGGGGGCGGTGCTGTTGATCCGCTCGACCGTACGGATCCGGCGCGCGTTCCAGGCGCGGATCGCGGCCGGGCAGGAGGCGGCCGAGGAGGTCTGGGCCCGGGGCTGGTGCTGCGAGCGGTGCGCGGCCGTGCACTTCGCCGGAGGTCCGGCGATGAGCCTGCAGGAGTTCCGGACGCAGGTCTGGGACGCGGGCGGCTACGGGGACCTGGCCCGCGTCTACCGGGTGACCGGCCGGGCGCGGGAGGTGGATCCGGCTCCCGGCTACTGATCAGCCGCGCGCCGCGCGGCCAGGCGGGCGTCCAGAGCACGGACCGCCTGGCGGAAGGAGTGGCCGAGCGCCGGGCGGGACGCGGTGAGGGCGAGGCGGAAAGGGGCTGCGCCGTCCGCCGCGAAGGTCCAGCGGACATGGGTGCCGGACCCGTGGGGTGTGAGCCGCCATTCCTCCAACAGGGCCCGGACGCCGGGGGCGTTGGTCGTGTCGACCCGGTACGCGTAACGCTGCTCGGGATCCGAGGCCATGATCGTCTCCTCGAAGCGGACCCCGCCCAGCAGCTTCACCTCGCGGCCCGCGCCCCCGTGGGTGGGGCGGGCCAGGGTCACCGCCCTGAACCAGCGCGGCCAGCCCTCCACTTCCTGGGCCAGGGCCCGGTAGACGTCCTCGGGCGCCGCGGCGACCTCGGCGGCGAAGACCAGCCGCACCGGCGCGTCCTCTATGAAGTCCAGCCCCACCGGGCGAAGTCGGCGAGCCATGGCGGTACCCCCTGGGTGAGACGGCGGACGTGCGCGCGACACCATAGCGGCACTCGCGCCAGAAGTCCGTAGCAGCCGGCCTGAGTCCGGGGAAGGTCCCTGGGGAGGGTGCCGGCGCAGGGTGCCCGGGCAGGGTGCCTGGGCAGGAGCCGTGTCGGGCGGGATGCTGGAGTCCCTCCCTCCCCGGAAGAGTTCCCCACGCCCGGAGGCTGCCGTGCCGGACACGCCCCTACCGAAGCCGCCCGTACCGAAACAGCCCCCCGCGCCCACCACACCCCTCGCCCTGGAGCTCCTCGTCCACGGCGTCGCGGGCGCCGCCCCGGGCGAGTTGCTCGGCGACCCGCGTACCGTGCGGGTCTCCGGCGACTCCACCGCCGCCGTCTTCCGCCGCACCGAGGACGCCGACGCCGAGGCGCACCCCGAGCGGTACGCCGGACGGCCCGTCCCCGAGGCCTACTGCTGGTCCCGGCTCACCTCCGGCAACGGCGCCCGCGCGCTGTGGCTGCTGCTCCTGCCGTTCATGGTCGCCAACCTCGCCCACTGGGCCCGCCCCGCTAGCCCCGCCCGGACCGCCCCGCGCGCCGTCCGTGCGTACGGGGTCCTCGTACGGATCCTCGCGCTGAGCCTGACCGTGCTGCTGATCGCGGCCGCCTGCGAGGTCGCGCTCGACCTGTTCGCGTGGCAGTGCGCGGGCTCCGGCGCCTGCGCCGCCTCCCGGTCCTGGCTCCGCTTCCTCGCGCCCGGCGGCGGCTGGTGGGCCGAGCCCGGCCGTCGCCTCGCGCTCGGCGCGCTGGTCCCGGCCGCGTTGACCGGGCTGCTCTGGTACCTGTCGAACCGCACCTGGAGCGCCTACGAGTCCCAGCCGCCGCCCGCCGGCGCCGCCGACCCGGACGCCGCCTCGGGCACGGGGCCCGCGCTCGGCCGCCCCGGATTCTGGTACGGGCGCCGCCTCGTGGCCCGGCTGCGCGCGGCGCACACCGCCGCGGGCCTGCTCACCGTGGCGGTGGCCGTCTCCGTGCCCACCGCCCGCCACGACCGCATGGCGGCCGCCGGCGTCCCCGTACTGGAAGCCCTCGGGTGGGCCACCCAGGCCCTGCTCGCCGCCGGAGCCCTTGCCGTGGCCTGGGTCGTCTGCCGACGCGGCCGGGCCGAGGTGCGGGCCGACCACCATCTCGACCGGGCCGCCGTCACGCTGCTGCCCGGCGCGTGCCTCGCGCTGCTGCTCGGCGTCCTCGTGCACGCCTGCTGGGCCCGCCCCGGCTGGACCGCTACCGGGCGGCTCCCCGGGGACTTCGCCTTCGGCGTGCTCATGCTGGGCCAGGGCGGCTGCGTGCTCGCCCTCGCCGCCGTCGCCCGGTACCTCCATCGCCGGGCCCCCGACCGGCCCGCCGCCCTGGGCGGCCTCGGCGGGCCCGCCGTCGCGATGCTGGGCTGCGCCCTCGGCGGGGTGATGTCCGGCGGGGTCGCCCAGCGCGTCGCCGACTGGCTGGACGGCGGAGCCACGCCCGGAGCTGTCGGCGCCCCGCTGCCCGGGCCGCCCGTGCTGCTGTCCTGGCAGGCCGCCGTATTACCCCCGCTGCTCCTCGTACTGGCCCTGCTCGCCGCCTGGTTCGCGGTGCGCGGAGCCCGCGCCCGGCGCCGGATCGCCGCAGGCGTCGCCGCCGAGTACCCGGGGGAGACGCCGAACGGGCCGCGCAGCCGCCGGATCGCGGGGGCACGGGCCGCCGCCGCGCTCACCGACTCCGCGCCCTGGTTCGTCGCGGCCGTCTCCGGGATCACCCTGCTGCTCGGCGCCGGAGCGCTCGCCGGGGCCTGGACCGGCGGGCTGGTGCCCGGTGAAGCGGCCCGGGGGAGCGGGCCGCTGCTGGAGGCCGCCGCCCGTACCGCACAGGACGCCGGGTCCTGGCTGATCGGCCTCGGCTTCGTCCTCTTCGTGACCTGGGGCCGGCGCGCCTACCGGGACCCCGCCGCGCGCCGCACCATCGGCATCCTGTGGGACGTCGGCACCTTCTGGCCGCGCGCAGCCCACCCCTTCGCCCCGCCCTGCTACGCCGAGCGCGCCGTCCCCGACCTGACCTGGCGGATGACCGGCTGGACCGGCCGCACCGGCGGCCGCCTCGTCATCTCCGGCCACTCCCAGGGCAGCGTCCTCGCCGCGGCGGCCGTCTGGCAACTGCCGCCGGCCGTCCGCCGCCGGGTCGCCCTGCTCACCTACGGATCCCCGCTCGCCCGCCTCTACGGCCGCTGGTTCCCCGCCTACTTCGGCCCGGGTCCGCTCACCGCGCTGCACGGCGAGCTCGACTGCTGGCGCAACCTCTGGCGGGCCACCGACCCCATCGGCGGCCCGGTGCTCCCCGGGGCGGGCCAGGACGTGGACCGCGGCCCGCTCGCCGACCCGATCGCCTACGGCCGCAGCGCCGAGCACCCGCTGCCCGCGCCGATCCTGGGCCACTCCGACTACCAGGCCGACCCGGCCTTCACCGCCGAACGCGACGCGCTCCTCGCCCGGTTGGAGACGGCAGAGGGGGCCGCCCTACCCGGCCAACGGCCCGCCTTCAGCAAGGAGCGGGCAGCACGGGCAGCGCCGGCAGATCCGCCGGGAACAGCAGGGTGAGCTCGTCCGTGCTCGGCTCCGACAGCTGCGCCACCCGCCCCGCGTGCCGCTCGACCATCGACTCGAAGGTCTGGCGCGCGGTGCGGCCGTTGCCGAACGCCGGACCCTTGGGCAGCTCCGTGAAGTACGTCAGCAGCGCCTCACAGGTGCCCTGGCCCAGCCGGTACTCGTGCTCCTCCGCCTGCTGCTCCACGATCCGCAGCAACTCCTCGGGGCCGTAGTCGCCGAAGGTGATCGTCCGCGAGAAGCGGGAGGCGACGCCCGGATTGACCGTCAGGAAACGGTCCATCTCCGCCGTGTACCCGGCGACGATCACCACCACGGCGTCCCGGTGGTCCTCCATCAGCTTGACCAGCGTGTCGATGGCCTCGCGCCCGAAGTCCCGGCCCGAGTCCTCCGGGGCCAGCGCGTACGCCTCGTCGATGAACAGCACCCCGCCGCGCGCCCGGTCGAAGGCCTCCTGCGTACGGATCGCGGTGGAGCCGATGTGCTCGCCGACCAGATCCACCCGGGACACCTCGACGAGGTGGCCGCGCTCCAGCACCCCGAGGGAGGCCAGGATCTCTCCGTAGAGCCTGGCGACCGTGGTCTTGCCGGTGCCGGGGGAGCCCGTGAAGACCAGGTGCCGGCGCACGGAGGCCGCCTTCAGCCCCGCCTGCTGCCGCCGCCGGCCCACCTCGATCATGTCGGTGAGCGCGCGCACCTCGCGCTTGACGCTGTCCAGGCCCACCAGCGCGTCGAGCTGGCCCAGTACCTCGCCCGAGCCCCGTTCTTGCGCCGCAGGGCCGCCGTCCGGCCCGGCGGCGGCCGGGCGCGGCAGGGGCACTTCGGCCGCCGGCGGTACTCCCCCAGCCACCGCTGGGAGGGGCCCCCTGCTCCGCGCCGCCGTGACCGTACGGATCCCCGCGCGCTCCCCGGCGAACGCGCCGCCCGAGGCCGACTGGGCCGCCGCCCGCGTACCCGACTCGTCTGCGGTGCACTCCTCGACGGCCGGCCCGTCCTCCGAGAACTCGTAACCCCCGCGGGCGCAGCGCTCGGTGTGGCAGCGGGTCAGCGTGGTGCGGCAGCCGTCGATGACGTGGAAGCCGAAACCGGAACTGCCTTCCACCCGGCAGGCCGTGAAGGTGCCGCGCCCGCCGGCCGACACGTAGAACCCGGCCTCGGCGGGGGAGGTGACCGTGCACCGCTCCAGGGCGGGGTCGGCGCCCTTGGTGACGATCACGCCGGTCTGCACCGAGTCGATGGTGCAGTTGGCGAGGGTGCCGCCGCTGCCGTGGTCGCGGAACCAGGCACCCGTGCCCGCCTCGCGGATCCGGCAGTCGTCGAGCTGGGCGGTGGCCCCGTCGCTCACCGAGACGGCGGTGTTGCGCACCTGCGAGAGATCGCTGTCGACCACGTCCACGCGCGAGCCCCGGTCCAGCACGAACAGCGCGTCCGGTACGTCGTGCACCCGGCAGGAGTCGAGCTTGACGGTGGCCCCGTCACTGATCCACACCGCCGGATAGTCGCCGGTGCTGTCGTGGATCTCGCAGGACTCGGCGTCGACCCTGGTCCCCGGATCCCACACCGACAGGCCGTTGCGGCCGAACCGGCGCACGGTGGTGCGGCTGAGCGTGAGCACCGACCGGGACCGGAGGTCGACCGCGTTCTCCGGGATGTCGTGGATGTCGCAGCCCGCCAGGGTGAGCACGGCGTCGGTGTCGAGGGTGACCCCGTCGGCCGAGGTCCGGTGCACCGCGCAGTCCGTCAGCCGGGCCGTGGCCCGCGCGGCGATCTGCACGCCGGCGCCCTTGATCTCGTACACCTCGCAGCCCAGTGCCTCCAGCCCGGAACCCTCGCCGGTGACACCGATCCCCGCGCCCGTGGCGTGGTGGATCCGGCAGCGTTCCAGCCGGGGCCGGCCGCCGCCGCGCACCGAGACGCCCGTCTGCCCGGCGGCCACGACCTCGCACTCCTCGAACACCCCGCCGCCGCCGTCCAGTACGGCGATCCCGACGCCGGTCGGATTCTCCACCGTGCACCGCCGCACCAGGGGCCGGGCCCCGGAGCCGCGCACCTCGATGCCGGCTGCGGAGCGGGTGCTGACCCGCAGGTCGGTGAGCTCGGGCGAACCGTCCTCGACCAGCAGCGCGGGCGCCGCCCGGTCCTGGCCCTCCAGGTGCAGGTCCTGGACCACGGCCGAGGCGCGCACGGTCAGCGCGACCCCGTCGAGCGGGGCGATCCGCACCGACCCCAGCCCGCCCTCCGGCCCGCGCAGGGTGACGGCGTGGTCCAGCACCAGGTTCTCCCGGTAGGTGCCCGGGGAGATGGACAGCACGTCCCCGTCGCCCGCGACCGCGAGCGCGGCGGTCAGCGTCGGATACTCACCGGAGCGGCGCCGCCACCGCGAAGACCCGCCGTGCGTCACCTGGACCGTGCCCTGAACCATGGTGCTGTCGTGCCCCCGCCCTCGTACTCGCCGTGCCGATGCGACCGATCTGGTCTGGCCGCCCCACCGTAGCGCGCGCGGCGCCGGTGAGTGGCCAGGTCAACTGCCCGCGCCCGCCCGGCCCCAGTCAGGTCCGGCAGCCGCCCAGGCGCGGTCCAGACGTATGTACCGCCGATGCATGAGCCTGCGTACGACCAGCCGCCGGACCGTTTCCACCAGCGCGGCCGCGCCGATCGCGATCGCCAGGCCCACGGCCCCGGCGTGCAGGGCCGCGGAGGACGGGTCGAGCGGCTGTCCGACGAGCCTGCCGCGCGCGTCGGTCCATATCCGGAACCGGTCGCCGGGCCGCGGCGGTTCCTCCGCGGCCGGCACCGTGCCCTGGTGGCTGCTGCCGTCGGGAGCGGTCCACGAGGCCACGATCTGCGTCCGGCGCGGGGCAGTCCGCTGCGCCGACGGGTCGGCCGAGTCTGCCGCGGCCGACTCGGGAGCCTGCCGGAGCACCACCGCCGGTACGAGGTGCCGCTCCTGCCGCTGCTCGCGCGCGGCCTGCTGCAAGGTCCCGTCCACCGTGAGGCCCGCGACCCAGCCGAGGGCCGGAGCCACCACCAGCACGCACACCAGCGCGGCGAACGCCACCCATGCCTCGAAGAGATCGGTCGGCCGGCGCAGCGGATTGCGCCGCCACCGCCACACTCCCATTGCCGTCCACACGGTTTGGCTCCCCCTGCCTCCGCGAGCTCCGCCTGCCTGCGCGTCCAAGCCTCCCGCACGCCCCGGTAACGCGCATTCCGGGACGCGCGAGACATGTGTCACCGGATTCGGTGCGATCTCCGTCCCGGCTGTTCACGCGTCTCGACTGATCCAACGGCGTGGTCGTGCCGGTTGGTTCCAGTCGGAACGCAGAGCCCCTCGAAGGTGTCATTCCGGTGGGTCTGCGCGGGTCATTCCTGTCATTCCAGGACGCGAACCTCGTCGCCGACGCGCACGGTACCGAGCCGCACCGGCACCAGGTGCCGCCCGAAGGCCAGCGACTTGCCGATCCGCCGGTGCTTGGCCAGCGTCTTCAACGGCTCCTTGCCCCGCTCCGCCGTCCGCTGGTCGGTGGTGGTCACGATGCACCGCCCGCACTCGCGGACCCCGCGGAACTCGGCGTCGCCGATCGCCACGCGCCGCCAGCCGTCCTCCGCCCACGCCTCCGCCCCGGCCACCACCACATTGGGGCGGAACCGGTTCATGGGCAGCGGACCCTCCTCGGGATGGTCCCCCTGCGCGATCAAGGAGTTGAGCGCGTCCAGCGACGCGAGGGTGGCGAGCAGCAGCGGATAGCCGTCGGCCAGGCTCACCGTCTCGCCCGGCAGCGCGTAGTCCGGGTCGACGGGCCGGCGCACGGCCGGATCGTCCATGTACGTGAGCCGCGCCGGCACGCCGAGGTACTCGCCGAACCAATCGGCCGCGGCGTCCGCCGCGATCACCGTCTCGACCTTCTTCCCGAACAGGAAGACCGGCTCCAGCGGCCCCGGTGCCGGAACCTCCACCACCAGCTCCGCCATGCCCGGCGCGGACACCGCGATCCGGCCGCCGCCCACCGGACGCGCCGAAGCCAACGCCAGCCGCGGCTGCTGGCGTTGGGTGATGACCATGCCCTCGGTGTCGACCAGCGCCCACCGCCGGTCCCCGGACAGACCCCAGGGCTCCACGGCCACCTCGTCGGGAGCGGTCCCCGCTACCGACTTGACGGGATGGACGTGGAGCGCCTGGACATACAAGTTCGACATAGGAGAATACTGCCAGCCCCGTCGGCCACCCAAGCGCCTGTCATCGGATCGGTCAGTAGCCGCGCCCCTGGTAGGGGCGGCCGTACGGGTCCTCGTACGAGGCGCCCTGGACCGGAGCCGGCACCTGCACGGGAACCTGCATCGGGCGCGGCGCGGCCGGACGCATCGCCTCGTAGCCGGTGGCCGCGGCGACCGGGCGGGGCTGCTGCGGCTGGGGCTGCGGCATGTAGCCGGCGCGGGCTCCGACCGGCTGCTGCTGCGGGATGTACGGCGCGGGCGCGTGCTGCAGCGGCATCGGCTGCTGAGCGGCCTGCTGCTGGTACGGGTACCCGTACGCGGGCGCCTGCTGCTGCGGCATCGCCGGGGGGAGCGCGGCCGGCAGGGCGGGCAGGGCCGAGGCGAGGGCCGGGAGGTACCCACCGCTCGAATACCCGGCACTGGGGGACTCGTAGGCGGCCGGGACGCGGATCGGGGCGATCTGCGGAGTGCCGCGTTCGGCGACGAGGGAGTCGTAGATGGGGGTGTCCGGGAAGGAGGGCGCGGAGTAGTAACCGCCGCCATAAGTGGAGCGGGGGGAGGTCATGGGACCTAAGTTAAGCCCACGACTTCACGGGGTCCATAGCGAGGTGTCACCAACACCGCTCTGACCTGCATATTCGCAGGTCAGAGCCCCACCTTTCACTTGACGTTCACGTGCACGATTTCGACCCGTCCGCACCACCTTGTTCCTACTCGTACTCACCGGTTGCGTGGTGCACGGATTTGTTGTTGACGCAGTGTCACAACTCGGTGACCTCGGATGACGTTGGTTTTGACCGCAGTTCGTTGGTGATTTGCCGTTTCAGGCGTCGCTCGGCCGGGCATAGGTACGGCCCTTCCAGGCGGCTCCCCGTCCCCGGTAGTGCTGGACGGCCGAGTCGACGGTCATCAGCAGGTACAGGAACGCGGTGAACGGAAGCAGCGGCGCGAGGGCGGCCGGCTGGCGGTAGTAGCGGAGCATCGGCAGGTAGGTGCCGGCCATCAGCAGCCAGGCCAGACCGCCGGCCCAGGCGACGGCCGGGTATCCCGTCGCCAGTCCCGCCAGCAGGGCGGCCGGCGGCACGAGGTAGACCAGCACGAGCCCGGCGACGGTGCCCGCCAGGAGGAGGGGCTGGTGGCGCAGTTGCGCGTACGCGCTGCGGGAGACCATCCGCCACAGGTCGCCGAGCACGGGGTACGGGCGCACGCTGTCCACCCGCTCCGCGAGCCCGAGCCAGATCCGTCCCCCGGACCGCTGCACGGCGCGGGCCAGGGACACGTCGTCGATGACGGCCTGCCGGATGGAGTCCGGCACCCCCGCCTTCACGGCCGCGCGCGTGCGCAGCAGGACGCAGCCACCGGCCGCGGCCGCGGTGCGGGCGCCCGGGCGGTTGATCCGGCGGAACGGATAGAGCTGGGCGAAGAAGTAGACGAAAGCAGGTACGAGGAGCCGCTCCCAGAAGCCGGCGACGCGCAGCCGGGCCATCTGGGAGACCAGGTCGAGGTCGGCGGAGGTCGCGGCGGCGACCAGCTCGCGGAGGCTGTCGGGCTCGTGCGCGATGTCGGCGTCGGTGAGGAGGAGGAAGTCCGGTTCGACGGGATGCGCGGCGCGGGCGTGCGCGATGCCGTGGCGCAGCGCCCAGAGCTTCCCCGTCCAGCCGGGGTCGGGGTCGCCGGGGGAGACGACGGTGAGCGGCAGCCCGGGCTGCTCGTGCGCCAGTCGGAGCGCGAGGGCGGCGGTGCCGTCCGTGCTGCCGTCGTCCACCAGGACCACCTCGGCCTCGCCGGGATAGTCCTGGGCGATCAGTGACGGCAGGCTCAGCGGCAGCACCTCGGCCTCGTCCCGCGCGGGCACGACGATCGCCACGGACGGCCAGTGGGTGGGGGCGGTGCGGCGGGGCAGCCGGACGTCGGTGCGCCAGAACATGCCCTGGGCGAGGGTGAGCCAGAGCCAGGCGGCGAGGGAGGCGTAGGCCGCGCAGGCGGCGGTGAGGAGGCCCATGTCGGCAGTGTGCCGGGCCCTGCGGGGCCTGTCGCGGACCTGGCGGCGGCCGGTGCGCCGTCCGCGCATTGCCGGGGGCCGGGCGGGGCCGGGCGGGGGCCGGACGGGGCGGGAAAAGTCGTCGCCGCCGATCACGGATTGCGCCACCCTGACCTGTATGAACGCAGACCCTGCCGGTCGCACCGCCGCTGCGGGGGGCGCCGACCCCGAAGGCGCCGACCCCGCCGGCGTCGACCAGGCGCGACGCCTCGCCCGCGCGCTCTTCCCCGATGCCCTCGCCGTGGTCCTCGCCGGATCGACGGCGGCCGGTCGGGCGGGCGCCACCAGCGACCTGGACGTCGCGGTGCTCGTCAAGGACGGCGGCGAGACCTACCGGGAGACGATCCGCTTCGAGGGGCGGGTGGTGGAGCTCTTCGTCCACACCCGTGCCGGACTCGAGGAACTCTTTGCCGCGGACGTCGCCGCGCGACGCGGGACCCTGCAGAGCATGTACGCCACCGGGCTCGTCCTCCTCGACGTGGACGGTGCGGCCGGACGGGCCCGTGCGCGGGCTGAGACCGACCTGCGGAAGGGGCCGCCGGCGTGGGATCCGCAGACGGTCGAAACGAAGCGGTACGTGCTGACGGACGCGCTGGACGACCTCTCCGACGCGGGCGACCGCATCGAGCGGCTCGCGGTGGCCGGAGTCGTACTCGGCGCCGCCGCCGAGCTGCTCCTCGAGCACCACCAGGCGTGGTCGGGCGGCGGGAAATGGCTCCCGCGGCGCCTGCGGGAAGCGGACGCGCGGCGCGGAGGCGCGCTGCTGGAGGGGCACCTGCACCTGTGCGAGTCCGGAGACCCGGGCCCGATGCTGGACGCGGTGTCGGAGATCCTCGATCTCGTGGGCGGCCCCCTGCGCGAGGGATACCGGCGCACCTGGCACGGCGTCATCGAATCGCTCGCGCTTCCCGGCACCGCTTCGGGCGCCCCGGCTTCGGCTGCGGCCGGGCGGGGCTGAGGGCGCAGCCCGAACCGGGGGCGTGCGGGCGGGGCGGTGCCCCGCCGGGGTGTCTCCTCGGCTCGCGCACTCGGGTACGGCTTCGACCGGTGAGCGGTCGCCCATGCGCTCGGCCTGTGGGGACACCCCGCCGTGTCCCCACCCCGGCGGCGGTGCGACGGTGCCGACGGCGGAGGGGAGTGGGGACGTGCCGGGATGTCCCCGCAGGCCGAGCGCGCAACCACGCTTGGCGGCCGACAGCTGCCTCAGTGCGCGAGGGCGAGGAGACGCCCCGGCACGGCACCACGGACCGACCCACTCGACTCGGCCCCGCCGAAGTGAGCCGCACATCGCCGAGCCCCGCAGGGTGCGGCGGCGCGTCGACTAAGGTGGCCGCGTGAAGATCGCCCTCATGGACTCCGGAATCGGCCTCCTCGCGGCCGCCGCGGCAGTGCGGCGGATGCGGCCGGACGCGGACCTGATCCTGTCCAACGACCCCGACGGGATGCCCTGGGGGCCGCGCACCCCCGCCGACCTCGCCCAGCGGGCGCTCGCCGTGGCCAAGGCCGCTGCCGCGCACCGCCCGGACGCGCTCATCGTGGCCTGCAACACCGCCACCGTGCACGCTCTGGACACCCTGAGGGCGGAGCTGGAGCCGGGCATCCCGGTCATCGGAACCGTGCCGGCGATCAAGCCGGCCGCAGCCGACGGCGGCCGTGTGGCGATCTGGGCCACCCCCGCCACCACCGGCAGCCCTTACCAGCGCGGGCTGATCCGCGACTTCGCTACCGGGGCCCGGGTCACCGAAGTGCCCTGTCCCGGGCTCGCCGACGCCGTGGAGGCGGCCGACGATGCCGCCGTGACGGCAGCCGTCGCCGCGGCGGCCGCGCTGACTCCCGCCGACGTCACCGACGTGGTGCTCGGCTGCACGCACTACGAGCTGGTCGAGACCCCGATCCGGGCCGCCCTGGCCGCGCGGACCGGCGGAGCCGACCTGGTCTTCCACGGTTCCGCGGAGCCCGTGGCCGTGCAGGCGCTGCGCCGAATCGGCGCCCGGCCCGAGCCGGACCTGCCCCGCACGGGCGGACTGACCGTCCTGTGCAGCGGGCGCGAGGGGAACCTTCCCGCCGCCGCGCTCGGGTACGCCGAGGGACGGCTGCTCGCGGGCCACGGCGCGCCCGTCGGGTAGTCCCCGGGCGAGCTCCGTGGGGGACCCGCCCCGACTTCCCGCAGCGAGACGGAACGTCTTGCGTCACGCTCGTGCGTGGGTTACGGTTGGACGCATTACGAGACGAGACGTTTCGTCTCGAATATCGACCGAAGGAATTGCCCTTGCGCGCTCCACTCGCCTCCACCCAGATCGTCCTGTCCGAGGTCACCAAGAGCTACGACACCCACGTCGTCCTGGACCGCGTCAGTTGTACGGTCCGGCCCGGCGAGCGCGTCGGCGTCGTCGGCGACAACGGCTCCGGCAAGTCCACCCTGCTCCGGCTCCTCGCCGGCCGGGAGCGGCCCGACCACGGCGAGGTCACCGTCACCGCGCCCGGCGGCGTCGGGCACCTCGCGCAGACCCTCGACCTCCCGCCGTCCGCCCGCGTCGGCGACGCCATCGACCTCGCGCTCGCCGACCTGCGGGCCTTGGAGCGCCGGATCCGAGCCGCTGAATCCCTCCTGCACCAGGCCGGCCCCGAGGAGCTCGCCGCGTACGCGGAGCTCCTCGCCGCCCACGAGGCGCGCGGCGGCCGCGATGCCGGCCGGCGCATCGCGACCACCCTGCACCGCCTGGGCGAACGCACCGCCCTGGATCCGGACCGCCGGCTCGGCACCCTGTCCGGCGGCCGGCGCTCCCGGCTCGCGCTCGCTGCCGCCCTCGCCGCCGAGCCGGAACTCCTGCTGCTCGACGAACCGACCAACGACCTGGACGACGAGGCGGTCGGCTGGCTGGAGGAGCGCCTGCGCGGCCACCGCGGAACCGTCGTCGCCGTCACTCACGACCGGCTCTTCCTCGACCGCGTCACCACCGCCGTCCTGGAGGTGGACCAGGACACCCGGACGGTACGTCGCTACGGAGACGGCTACGCCGGGTTCCTGACCGCCCGCACCGCCGAACGGGCCCGCCGGCAGCGGGAGTACGAGGAATGGCGCGAGGAGGTCCGGAGCGCCGAGAGGCTCGCCGACACCAACATCGGGCGATTCGCGGCGATCCCGCGCAAGCTGCCCCGCGGCTTCAGCGGAGCCGGCGCCTTCCGGGCCCGCTCGCGGACCCACGGCGCCGCGAGCCGCATCCGCGCCGCCCGCGAGCGGCTGTACAGGCTGACCGAGAACCCGGTTGCGCCGCCCCCGAAGCCGCTCTGCTTCACCGGGCGGTTCGCGGTGGGCTCGGCCGGGGTCGTCGAGCTGGCCGACGCGGCCGTGCCCGGACGGCTCGGACCGCTCTCGCTGACACTCGCGCCGGGGGAGCGGCTGCTGGTGACCGGGCCCAACGGGGCGGGGAAGTCGACACTGTTGCACCTGCTCGCCGGTGAACTCCAGCCCGAGCAAGGCCTCGTACGCACACCGCCGCGGGTGGGGCTGCTCCGGCAGGACGACCCGTGGGCACGGGAACTCCGCTCGGTCGTCGAGGCGTTCGGCGAGGAACACGCCGACCGGGTCGCCGCGCACGGACTGCTCGCCCCGCGCGACCTCACCCGGCCGGTGTGCGCCCTTTCGGCGGGCCGGCGCCGCAAGCTGGAACTGGCCCGGCTGGTGGAGCGGCCCCTCGACCTGCTGCTCCTGGACGAGCCGACGAACCACCTGGCCCCTGCGGTGGTGGAGGAACTGGAGGCGGCCCTGGCCCACTTCGCGGGGACCCTGGTCCTGGTCACGCACGACCGGCGGCTGCGCGCGGCCTTCCGCGGACGCCGCCTGGAGCTTCAGCGCGAGCCGGTCGCGGCGAGCCGCTGAGCCAGTGCGCGGAGGCCGTCGGCGTCCAGGACGCGGTCCCCGAATCCGGGCAGCGGCACGTGGAGTGCGGCCGTCCAGCGGCCGGGGATCGCCCGCTGCCCGTACACCGCCCCGGCCAGGGCCCCCGTCACCGCCGCCACGGTGTCGGTGTCCCCGCCCAGGTCCACGGCGGCCCGCACGGCCTGGGCGAACCCCGTGGTGGTCCGCACTGCCCACACCGCCGAGCCCAGGCAGGGCCACACCGCCCCGTTGAACTCGGTGGCCAGGCCGGGGTGCCAGTCGGGGGCGAGCACGCGCCCGTACCGCTCGCGGTGGGCCGGGTGGACCGCGGCGAGCGTCGCCGGGAGCGCGGCCAGCGGGTCGGTTCCGTCCATGGCCACCCGTACGAGCTCGTGCAGCACGGCCGTGCCCTCCCAGGCCGCCCGGTCGCCGTGCGTCAGCGCCGCGATGCGCCGGGCGGCGGCCATGGTCTCGTCGCGCCCGGCGGCCGCGAAGTACACCGCCGAGGTGGCCGCCCGCATCAGGGAACCGTTGCCCGCCGCGCGGGCGTTGATCTGGAAGTGCAGGGCGGCCGCGAGGTCCCAGGGTTCGCCGTTCGTCAGCACGTCCTCGGTCTGGAGCCCGATGTCCTTCGGCTCGCCCGCCGCCCAGCGCTGGAAGCGGGCGAAGACGTCCGGGAGGTCCAGGCCGCCCCGCTCCAGCAGGGACTCGCCGACCAGGACCGCCATCTGGGTGTCGTCCGTGGCCTCGCCGGGATCCCAGCCGCCGCCCCCGGACATCTCCTCGCCGCGCGCGGTCAGAGCGCCCGCCGGGCCGAACTCGTACGGTGCGCCGAGCGCGTCGCCCGCCGCCGAGCCCAGGACGGCGCCCACGGCCCGGTCGAGCCGGGTGGTCACGGTGCCTCCGCGGGGCGTGCGGCGGCCAGCAGGTCGCGGGTGAAGCGGTCCAGGTCGTCGAGGCCGGCCGCCGCCAGGGTGCCCGGCGCACCCGCCAGCAGGTGGGGGATCGCGCCGTGCAGGGCGAGGGTCAGGGCGCGGGCCGCTTCCGGTCCGGCCGGCAGCCCGGCCGCGTGCAGCAGGTGGGCGTGTGCGGCGAAGTCCGAGGTGCCGATCGGATCCAGCAGCGCCGCGAGCCACGGCCGCCGCGCGGCCTCGGTCTGGAGCTCCAGATAGGCCAGTACGCGCGGCCGCCCGGGCCCCGCCACGTCCCGCAGCAGCCCTGCGAGCAGGGCCGCCAGCTGCTGGGGGTCGCCGGGCGGGGGCCCGGCGGTCAGCGCCAGGTACTGCTCCAGGCAGCGCTCGGCGACGGCCCGCAGGAGCGCGTCGCGGGTCGGGAAGTAGTTCTTGGCCGTGCCCGTCGGCACGTCGGCGGCCGCGTCGACCGCCCGGTGGGTGAGCCCGCGCCCACCCGCCTCCGCCAGTACGGCGACCGCCGCGTCCCGCAGCCGGTCCCTTCGGTCCTGATTCACCTTGCCAGCTTAACCACGCCCGTGGTACCACGGATGTAGTACCACGGGTGTGGTGGTCGGGTCTCCGTGTCGATGAAGGGAACGAGTCATGGGCGGCAACAGCGGTACGGCCCTCGTCGTCGGCGCCGGAGTCGGCGGACTCGCCACCGCCATCGGGCTGCGCCGGGCGGGCTGGGAGGTGACCGTCCTGGAGCGCCGGGCCGCACTCGAACGCTACGGAACCGCCTTCGGGATCCACCCCACCGCCCAATCCGCCCTCGACCGGCTCGGCCTCGGCGACGCGCTGCGGGCGCGCGCCGTCCCGTACCGCGACGGGTGGATCCGGCGGCCCGACGGCACGGTGCTCGCCGCCCTCCCGCTCGAACGGATCGAGCGCAAGGCGGGCCGGCCCGAGCTCCTCGTATCCCGCCCCTACCTGATCGACGCCCTGCTCGCCGAGCTCGACAGGCTCGGCGGCACGAAGATCGAGTACGGGCGACCCCTCGCCGGCGAGGCCGCGAGCTTGGTCGCCGACCCGGCCACCGACCAAGCCGTCGGCCGGGCCGCCGCCCCCGCCCCCCTGCCGCCCGGCGTGGACCTCCTCGTCGGCGCCGACGGCATCAACAGCGCCGTCCGCACCGCGCACTTCGGCGCCCGCAGCCGCCCGCGCCGCATCGACACGGTCGCCTGGATCGGCACCGCGGGATTCGAGACGGGCGTGTACGGCGAGACCTGGGGCGCGGGCCGCTTCTTCGGCATGACCCCGGTGGAGCCCGGCCGCACCAACTGGTACGCCACCGTTCCCGAGGCCACCACCGCCGACGAGCTGCGCGGTGCCTTCGCCGACTGGCACGACCCCATCCCGCGCGTCCTCGCCGAGACCGACCCCGCCACGTGGATCCGGTACGAGATGCGCCACCTCTACCCCGCGCTCCCCGCCTTCACCGCCGCCGGCCGGGTCGCCCTCGTCGGCGACGCCGCCCACGCCATGACGCCCAACCTCGGGCAGGGTGCCTGTACCGCCCTGCTCGACGCCGAGGCCCTGACCCGCGCGGTGGCGGAGCGCGGCCCGGCCGGGCTGCCCGCGGCGCTGCGCGCGTACGGGGCCGAGCGCCGCCGCAGCGCCCAGCGGGTGGCCTTCGCCTCGCGGAACCTGCACCGCTTCATGAGCGCCCGCCGCCCCGCCCTGCGCGACGCGCTCGTCGGGCTGCTGCCCGGCTGACCCCCGCCCGCGCCACCCGGGAGCGGAACCTCAAGTTTCATTGAGGTCAAGAGCGGGCAGACGCGCGTTGCGGCGACCGGGCGAGAGGCGGTGGCGCCGATGCGGAACGTGAGTACGCTGCACAACATGACGGTTCACCCCCCAGGTCCGCTCTGGACGGGCCGGGCCTCCAACCGCGTGCAGTGGCTGCTGGCGGCGGCCGGTGCGGCCTGTCTGGCGCTCGGCATCGAACTCGCCGTCGACAACGCCTGGACCTCCGGTTACGTGCCCCTGCTCATGTCCGTGGTCGGCTGCCTCGCCGCAGGGCTGCTGATCCTCTTCGGCACCCTCGCCTTCGTGCACGTCGCCGTCACCGTCGACGCCGAGGCCCTGGAAGTGCGCTGCGGCCACATGGGGCTGCCCCGCCGGAAGATCCGGCTCAGCGAGGTGGCCTCGGCCGAGTTCGTCCCCCGGATCACCCCGCAGCAGTGGGGCGGCTGGGGCTACCGCTGGCGCCCTGAGAAGGGCACCGCGGTCATCGTCCGGCGCGGCGAGGGCGTGGAACTGAGACTCGGCGACGGGAAGCTGTTCACGGTCACCGTCGACGACGCCGAGAACGCCGTCCGGGTCATCCGCACCCACCTCCGGGCCCTCGCCCGATAGGTCCTTACCGGCACTGTGACCGCGGGGACGTACACTCCGCCAGATGAGCAGCAGTGTCACCCGCACGGCCGGGAACGAGCCCACGAAGCCCGCCGGCCCCGCTGAAGGCGCCCCCCGGACGCAGGGCGGCGTCTTCCCCCCGATGGGGCCCCGGACGGTCCTGTGGCTGGTGCGCGTCCCGCTCGCGGCCCTCGCCGGGGTGCTGCTCTACCTCAGCTTCCCGCCCCGCCCCTTGTGGTGGCTGGCCCCCCTCGCCCTCGCCCTGCTCGCCGGCTGCCTCCACGGCCGCCGCGCCCGGGCCGGGTTCGGCCTCGGGCTCCTCGCCGGGCTCGGTTTCCTGCTGCCGCTCCTCATCTGGACCGGCGAGGAGGTCGGTCCCGTGCCGTGGCTGGCGCTCGCCGCCGTCGAGGCCCTCTTCATCGGCCTCACCGGCCTCGGCGTCGCCCTCGTCAGCCGGCTCCCCGCCTGGCCGGTCTTCGCCGCCGCCGTCTGGGTCGCCGGGGAGGCCCTGCGCGCCCGGGCCCCCTTCGGCGGCTTCCCCTGGGGCAAGCTCGCCTTCGGGCAGGCCGACGGGGTCTTCACCCCGCTCGCCGCCCTCGGCGGCACCCCGCTGCTCTCCTTCGCCGTCGCCCTCTGCGGATTCGGTCTGTACGCGGCCCTGCGCGCGGTCCGCGAGCACCCCGGCTTCTTCACGGCCGCCCTCGCCACGTTCAGCCTCCTCGCCCCCATCGGCGCCGGCCTCGCCGCCCGCCCGCTGGTCTCCGACTCCGCCGAGAACGGCACGGCCGTCGCCGCCGTCATCCAGGGCAACGTTCCGCGCCTGGGCCTCGACTTCAACTCCCAGCGCCGCCAGGTGCTGGACAACCACGTCAAGCGCACCATCGAACTCGCCGAGGACGTCAAGGCCGGCCGCGCCCCCAAGCCCGACTTCGTCGTCTGGCCGGAGAACTCCTCCGACCTCGACCCGTACTCCCAGCCGGACGCGTACGACGCCATCGAGCGCGCGGTCAGGGCCATCGGCGTGCCCGTCGCCATCGGCGCCGTCGTGTCCCCGGAGACCGGCCCGCTGCGCAACACGATGATCCTCTGGGACCCGGTCAAGGGCCCCACCGAGACCTACGACAAGCGCAAGATCCAGCCCTTCGGCGAGCGCATCCCCATGCGTTCCTTCGTCCGGCTGTTCAGCTCCGACGTGGACCGGGTGCGGCGCGACTTCGGCCCCGGCAAGGACCCCGGCGTCTTCGACATGGCGGGCACCGGCGTCGGGATGGTCACCTGCTTCGAAGCCGCCTTCGACGACGCGGTCCGCTCCACCGTCCGGGACGGCGCCCAGGTGATCGCCGTACCCAGCAACAACGCCACCTTCGGCCGGACCCAGATGACCTACCAGCAGCTCGCCATGGACCGGATCCGCGCCGTGGAGCACAGCCGCACCGTCGTGGTCCCCGTCACCAGCGGGGTCAGCGCGGTCATCCGCCCCGACGGGAAGATCGTCCAGCAGACGAAGATGTTCACCGCGGACGCACTGGTCGCCGAGATCCCGCTGCGCTCCACCGAGACCCCGGCCACCCGCCTCGGTCCGCTCCCGGAGTACGCGCTCCTGCTGCTCGCCGCGGGCGGGTTCGGCCTGGTCCTGACGCGCCGGATCCGCGCACGCCGGTCGGCCTGAAGCCGGAGCCGCGCCCGGGGCCTCGTAGGGTCGGGGGATGACCACACCCGATTTCATCCGCGAGATCCGCGCGACGGCCGGCCACCGGCTGCTCCTGCTGCCGGCCGTCACGGCCATCGTCTTCGACGACCGGGGCCGGGTGCTGCTCGGCCGGCGCTCCGACACCGGGCGCTGGTCCGTGGTCGGAGGCATCAGCGAGCCAGGCGAGCAGCCGGCCGAAACCGCCGTGCGCGAGGTCTACGAGGAGACCGCGGTGCACTGCGTCCCCGAGCGGGTGGTCCTCGTGCAGATGCTCGACCCGACCACCTATCCCAACGGCGACGTCTGCCAGTTCCAGGACATCACCTTCCGCTGCCGCGCCACCGGCGGCGAGGCCCGGGTCAACGACCACGAGTCCCTGGAAGTGGCCTGGTTCGAGCTGGACGCGCTCCCGCCCCTGGAGAAGTTCGCCCTCCTGCGCATCCACCAGGCGCTGCGCGACGAGCCCACGTGGTTCGAGATGCCCGCGGCCGAAAATGGTTCCGCCGTGCGTTAGGGGCTGCCCCGGTCGGAGTCGGCGGTGTCGGCTGCCTCGTGGTACAGCTGTGCGGCCTGGTCTTTCATCACCGCGCTGTACGAGACCTCCGGTACGGTTCCACCGCCCTCGTAGCCGCCGAGAACCCCCGCCAGCGCGCCCTCCACCAGCCAGGGGCTGCCGCTGGTGCCGCCGGTGAGGTCCGGGCAGGCGATGCGGCGCTGGGTCGGGGAGATGAGTGCGGTGGTGTTCGCGCACCGCAGCGGGGCCTCCAGAGTGCGCGGGTAGCCGATGACCGTCGCCGTGGCGTCGGCCGGCTGCGCGGGGGCGACCGGGAAGCCGCCCACCAGGTCCTCGACGTACGCGCCCTGCCCCTCGTCCACCGAGGCCACCGGGGCCACCGTCGCGAAGGCGATGTCCGCGTCCGGGTCCTCGCCGTCCGTCCAGCTCGCGGCGGCGTGGACACCGGTGAGCCGCCACAGCCCGTACGGGGCCTCGCCGTCCCGGTAACCCGGGGCGAAGACGGTGCCGTCCGGGTCCTCCAGGCAGTGCGCGGCGGTGGCGATCAGATCGCGGCCGGCGCTGCGCACCACGGCGGCGGTGCAGAAGTGCCCGCCGTCGAGTCCGCCCGCGAAGAGGGGGCCCACCCGGTCGGCCGTGGCGTCGCGCCGGGCCTGCGCCGTGACGCCGAGCGGTGCGCCAGCCAGTGCGTCGGGCACGTCCACGCTGATCAGCGCGGCCACGGCCGCCAGGGCGAGCAGGATCCGGGACGCCCGCCGCGCACGGGTGCGCCGAGCCGGTCGGTGGAGCGTGGGGTGGATCATGCCCCCACCCTGCCCAGCGAACCTGTGGCCGGAGGTTGGGATTCCGTATGGATCTGCTGTGAATCCGGAGAATCCCGTGGACCCGGTGTGAAGCTCCGGGCAGAACTACCCGCGCCGCTCGTACACCGTCACCCGGCGGCCACGGAGCTGCCGGTCCTCGACCACCGTGAAGTACTCCCGCAGGACGGCGGCCTTCGCCTTGTCCCGCTCCGCCGACGGCGTCTTCGCGACCTTCGCCGCGTCCGTCACGAGCAGCACCCGCCGCCGGTCGAGCAGCGCCGCCCGGATCCGTGCCGGGTCGGCCTCCTCGCCCTTGAGGGTGGCCGAGGCCACCGGGGTCCTGGCGAGGGCGATGTCGGCCAGGCCCGTGAAGGTGCCGGGGGAGACCAGCGCCGTGTCCCGGCGCGCGGCCGGTACGAAGAGCACCGCGTCCCCGTCCTGCTTCAGCCGGGCCACCTCACCTGCCACGGCGAGCACGTCGTCGACCCGGCTCGCCGGGGCCCGCTTGCCCAGCTCCACCGGCAGCAGCGCCAGTACCGCGATCCCGATCACCCCCGGCACGAGCAGACCCGACGCCCTCGGGAACCGGGGCGCGCAGGCCCGTACGGCCGCCCCCAGAGCGGCGCCGATCAGCAGGGCCAGGCCCACCATGCTGAACAGCACGTACCGGTCCAGGAAGAGGGGCTGGACCAGCGACAGTCCGATCAGCCCCAGCTGCGGCACCGCCAGCAGCGGCAGTCCGACCGCGGCCGCCGAGAGCCGCGACCTGCCCGGGCGGTCCGACTGGTCCGGTCTGTCCGTGCGGTCCGACCGGTCCGACCTGCCCGTGCGGTCCGCCCATGCCCCGAGTGCGCCGATGGCGAGGAGGATCCCCGGGCCGATCAGCATGTGCCAGGTCAGCGGAGGTATCCACGACACCTGATCGGACTGGCCGCGGCTGAACAGGATCAGCGGCAGCGCCCCCGCCACCGCGCCAGCGCCGTATGCCGTCCAGCGCAGCCAGACGCCCCGCCCGGCCCGTACCCACCACAGGGTCACCGCGTGTGCGGGCAGGATCAGCAGCGACAGCCAGTTCAGCAGGGCGCACACCAGCACGGTGAGCCCGTACGCGGCCCACCGCGGCCACGCCCGCCGCCGCCCGGGAGCCGCGGCGAGGACGGAGACCAGCAGCAGCGTAGACAGCGCGGCCCCCGCCGCGACCAGCGCGTAGGGCCGGCCCTCCTGCAGGTAGAACTGGACCGCCGGCAGCAGCCCGAGGGCCAGTCCGCCGCCGAGCCCGGCCCAGGGGCCCGCCAGTCGCCGCCCGATCAGCGCCACACAGCCGGCGGCGGCCGCGATCGCCAGCACCGACGGCAACCGCAGGGTGGTCGTACTCGCCCCGAACAGCTCGAAGAGGCCGTGCATCAGCAGGTAGTACAGCCCGTGCACGGCGTCGACGTTGCCGAGCATGTCCCAGATCTCGCCCGCCGAGCGCCCGGCGACCTGCCAGGTCGCCGCCTCGTCCCGCCACACGCTGTCCTGCCGGGAGATCCCCCACAGACCGAACGCCAGGGTCCACAGGAAGGGGATGGTCCATATGAGATGCCCGCGTCGGGCCGCGGGTATGTGGCAAAGCATGAAGGTGCTGGAATCCTCGGTCTGGCGTTCGGGCGGAAAGCACCAGTCTATGGACGACACGGACGGTTTCCGGACCGCCTGTTGTGCACGACGGAGCGTGATCGCCGGGCCCCGCCGCCCCTAGCCTCACCGCAAGGAGCACGAACGAGGGGCGGTACCCGGTGAACTGGCTCATCCACGACTACCGCGAGAGCGATCTCGCAGCGGTGGTCCACCTGATCGACACCACGGCCGAACTCGGCCAGGAATCCGTCTTCTCGCTCGCCGAGTGCATCAGCGCCCTCACCGACCGGCAGCCCTGCGTGGTCGCCGTCCACCAGGGCGTCCCGATCGGCGCGGCCCTCGCCTGCGTCACCGGCGAGCGGGCCTGGGTCATGCGCATCGCGATCGCCTCCGGCTGGCGCGGCCGGGGCCTCGCCAGTGCCCTGCTCGTCGAGCTGGAGCGGCGCCTCATCGCCGCCCGCGTCGGCCGCATCGCCTACGTGCTCCCGGAGGAGGACCTGCTCGGCGAGGGCCTGCTGAACGCCGGCTACACCCGGCAGCCGGCGGTCGCCTACTTCGAGAAGACCGAACCCCTCCACGGACCGGCGGCAGGGCTCCTCGCCGACCTCGGCGGGCGCTTCCTCCCCAACGACCTGTGGACCAAGGTCGCGGGCATGGAGACGGAGAAGGACCTCATCGAGCGGCGCGTGGTGCTCCCGCTCGCCGAGCCCGAGCGGGCCGCCTCCCACGGGGTCCGGCCGCCGCGCGCCATCACCCTCTTCGGCCCGCCCGGCACCGGCAAGACCACCTTCGCCCGCGCCATCGCCTCCCGGCTCGGCTGGCCGTTCGTGGAACTCCTGCCGTCCAGGCTCGCCGACGGGGGCAACCTGGCCACCGCGCTGCGCGACGCCTTCGCCCGGATCTCCGAACTGGAGCGGGTGCTCGTCTTCATCGACGAGGTCGAGGAGATCGCCCCCGTGCGCAGCGAGCCCGCCCAGCCCGGCGGCATGCACGGGGTCACGAACGAACTGCTCAAGCTGATACCCGGCTTCCGGGAGGGCGACGAGCGGCTGCTGGTGTGCGCCACCAACTCCATCCGCTCCCTCGACCCGGCCTTCCTGAGGCCCGGACGCTTCGACTACCTGATCCCGATCGGCACCCCGGACGCCGGGGCCCGCGCCGCGATCTGGGCGCGCTACACGGCGGGGCGCGCGGACGTCGACGTGGCGGCGCTGGTGACGGCGACCGAGCTGTTCACGCCGGCCGACATCGAGCACGCGGCGCGGATCGCGGCGCAGGTGTCCTTCGAGCGGGACCTGGAGGCGGTGGGCGCGCGGGGTGCGGCGGCCGCGCAGCTGGGCGCGACCACGGAGGACTACCTGGCGGCGGTGGCGCAGTGCCGGCCGACGGTGACTCCGGCCATGACGGGCGAGTTCGAGGCCGACATCACGGCCCACGCCCGCTTCTGAGCTCCGTCCCCCGGTTGCGGCGGGGGGCGGCCAAACCCGGTCAACGCGCGCGAACGGCCCGCGGCCACTCCCCAAAGCGGCCGCGGGCCTCCCGCGCGGACTTGGCATCCGTGCGGGACGGCCACGTTCCGGTTGGGGTGTATCGCCGGCTGGAACGTGACACGCATCGGTGCCGAAGGGCGTCCTGGGCGCCCTCGTCAACACGTTCGAGTCAACCAGCGGACGGGGGTTCCGGGCTTCGGCCGGACGGCCACGACCGCCTCGGCCGAAAGACCGAAGGACCGAAAGACCGGATCCGCGGATCGGCTACCGTCGGGCCATGGGCTTTGTCATCTTCATGACGCTCCCGGGGTTGGCGATACTGCTCACCGCGACGGCGTTCCTCGACCTCGCGTTCGTCCGGGCGGGCCGCGCCGGACTGCTGCCCTGGCGGGGGAGCGGCAGCCGGGGACAGATATCGAGCACCGGCTTCGAGCAGCTGCACGCCAGCTTCTCGCCGGGCAAGCAGAACGAACTCAAGGAGCGCCAGAGCGCCCTCGTCATGCGCGACGACGAGGAGGACGGCGCCCCGCCCCGCACTCGCGTCGACCTCGACGGCGGCCTCGCCGTCATCCGCCTGCCCGCCCCGGGAACCCCGGCTACGGGCGGCAGCTGTACGTGAACTCCACGGCCGCCGTGCGCCGCTCGGGCGACAGCAGCTGGAGCTCGGCCTTCGCCGGGTAGGTCCCCTGTCCCTTGAACGTCCACAGCAGGTGCAGCCGCGCCTCCCGCTGCCCGCGCGGCACCCGCTCGGTCAGTTGCTCGGAGTACGTGCCGTCGCTGCGCGCCCAGCGGTAGGTGAGCGTGCCCGGGCGCCCGTTCGTGCCCACGACGGCGACCACATCGGCGGCCGTGTCGCAGGGCGGGCCCTGGGGGTCGGTGCTCACGGCCAGGCCCCGGACCTCGATGGTGGGCCCGAACCGCTGCCACCCGAGGTACGCGATCACCGCGAGCAGCACCACCGCGGCGAGGGTGTACCGCCGCAGGCCGGCGCCCCGCCGACGGCCGGGCGCCGGCGGGGCGAAGGACACCGGGAACGGCGCGGGCATGGCCGCCGTGACGCCCGGTCCGAAACGGAGCACGGAACCCTCGACCCGGTCGGGCTCGACCGGGCCCGGCCCCTGGGGTCCGGTGAACCAGTGGCTGCCGAGGACGGTGGCGCTGTAGTCGTCGTCGCCCTGCGGGGCGCGGGGTTCGCTCATCGGGGCACGTCCTGACAGCGCAGCAGGTACTCGGAGTCGGAGGCGGAGGTGTTCCCGGCGGCGGGCTTGGTGGTGACGCGGACGCCGCCGTAGCAGCCCCGGTCCCGGCTGAAGGTGTGGTGTTTGACCACCGGGGCCAGTGAACCGGCCTGGATCACGAAGGACTCGGTGCCGTCGGCGACGGAGTAGGCGCCCCGCTGGCCGCCCAGGAACCACTCCACCACCACGGTGACCGGACCGGTGCCCGTGGCGGCGACCGTGATGGTCGCGTCGCCCTGGTACACACCGGTCTTGAGCGACACGTCGACGCTCGTCACCTTCAGCGGCGGTGTCGGCGAGGTCGTGGGCGTCGGGGTGGGCGACGGGGTGACCGTCGGCTTCGGGGTCGGCGTGGGGCTCCGCGACGCGGAGAACGACGGGGAGGGCGAGGCGGACGCCGAAGGGCTCGGCGACGCCGAGGGGCTCGGACTCGGCGATGCGGAAGGCGAGGCGGTCGCGCTCGGAGCCGGGGAGGCCGAACCGGGAGGGGCGGGGCTCGTCGTGGCGAAGGCGCTGAGCGCCGCCGACCCGCCCGGGGAAGCGCCGAGCGCTCCCGTCGTCAGCAGCAGCGCGGCCCCCAGCACCAGGGCCGCCCCCGCCGCCAGCCAGCCGCGCCGGCCCGGGGCCCAGCCCTGGCCACTGCTCAGCGTGGTCGTCGCCACCGCCGTCGTTCCCGCGGCCGCGGCGCCCGCCGAGGGGAACAGCAGCGGCAGCAGCGCGGCGAGCGCCGCCAGCTTGCGCTGCCCGCGCTCCTCCCACTCGGGTCCGTACGCGGCCAGGGCCACGCCCTCCAGCTCCGCGACGAACGCTTCGGCGTTCTCCGGGCGTTGCTCCGGCTGCTTGGCCAGACCGCGCCGGATCAGCGGCCGTACGGGCTCGGGGGCCTCGGTCTCCGGCACCGGGGCCTCGATGTGCTGGACGGCGAGCTCCGCGAAGTTCTCCCCGTCGTACGGTTTGCGGCCGGTGAGGCACTCGAAGAAGGTAGCCGTCGCCGCGTACACGTCGGCGGCGGGGGAGGCCGGCCGGCCCTGCCACTGCTCGGGCGCCATGTAGGCCGGGGTCCCGGCCACACCGGGAGTGCTCCCGCGGTTCGCGGCGATGCCGAAGTCCACCAGCTTCGAGGAGCCGTCCGCCGCGACCAGCACGTTCTCCGGCTTGTAGTCCCGGTGGACGACACCCTCCCGGTGCGCCGCGGCCAGCCCGAGCAGCGAGCCCTTCAGCACCACGAGCGCGGCCTCGGCGTCCGCCTGCCCGGACTGCTTCAGCAGTGCCCGCAGGGAGATCCCGTCCACCAGCTCCATCACGATGGCGGCGCCGCCGGGCGCCTCCACGTACTCGTACAGCCCCACCACGTACGGGGAGCGCAGACCGCCGAGCAGCCGGGCCTCGGCGCGGAACTCCCCGATGAAGGCGGGGTCCTGGCGCAGCCGGTCGCTGAGGTACTTCACCGCGACGGCCGTGCCCGTGCCGTCGTGGACGGCGAGCACCACGCGGCCGCTGCCGCCGGAGCCGAGTTCGCGGACCTCCGAGTATCCGGGGACCGTCCACGTGTTCTTCATCGTTGATGCCCCCTGCATGCGGAGATCCGTGGGTGACCGGACGCGGTCCGGCCCCCCACAGGGACTGTTCCTGATGCGGGACGTGCTTTCCGCCACGGCTGGTTCCCAACCGTGCCGGTCGTCTCAGGCCGCGGCCGAGACCGCTCCGATCATGGAGTGCAGACGGTCCGCCGCGGCCCGCCCGAAGGCAGGGTCGTTGATGTGGGTGTCGTAGTCGTGGAGCCGGGCGGCGCTGCCCCGCAAGCCGTCGCGCAGCGCCGAGAACAGGGCCCGGTCCGCGTCGGGGTCATGGTAGGGCCCACCCGGCGCACCGAGCGTGGACAGTCCGCGGAGCGGGACGCAGACGGCCGTGGGGCCGGTCGCCGCGCGGAGTTTGGCGGCTACCCGGCGGCCGAGCTCCGTGCATTCCTCCTCGGTGGTACGGATCACCGTGATGGACGGGTTGTGCACGTGGACCCGGCGGTGGCGGACCCGCTCGGGCAGGGTTTCCGGCGGCCCGAACTTGACCATGTCCAGCGCCCCCAGGCTCACCACCTGCGGGATCCCGGCCCGCCCGGCGGCGCTGAGCCGGTCGGGGCCGGCGGTGAGGATGCCCCCGCACAGGTCGTCGGCGAGCTCGCTGAGGGTCAGGTCCAGGACGCCTGCGAAGACGCCCTGGGAGGCAAGGGTCTCCAGGGTGCGGCCGCCGGTGCCGCTGACGTGGAAGACGAGCACCTCGTAGCCCAGCTCCGTCAGCCGCTCGCGCGCCGCGTCCACGCCGATCGTGGTCACGCCCGCCATGCTCGCCGCGACCAGCGGACGCGAGCCCGCTCCGAGGCGCGGCGGGCGGTGCAGGTCCAGGGCGGCGCGGGCGAAGGCCTTGGCCATGCCGGCGACGGCCTCCACGGCGTTGGCCAGGACCGGTGCCGAGATGCTGTTGATCCCCGCGATGTCCACCACGCTGTACATCATCGTGATGTCCGCGGAGCCGACGTACGGGGAGACGTCCCCCGACGCCATGGACGAGACCATCAGTTTCGGTACGCCCAGCGGCAGCGCGCGCATCGCCCGGGTCGCGATGGACGTGCCGCCGCTGCCGCCGATCGCGAGCACCGCGTGCAGCCGGCCCTCGGCGTGCAGGCGTAACAGGGTCGCTTCCGCGCCCCTGGCCATCGTGGTCACGGCCGCGCCCCGGTCGGCGGCCGTGCGCAGTTCGGACAGTTCCGCTCCCGCTGCCCGGGCCACCGCTTCTCGCGGCACGTCCGCGGGCACCCGGGGTTCGCCCATGATTCCTGTATCGACCAGTACCACTTCGACGCCGGTGCGCAGCAGCCTTTCGCGCAGCCAGCCGTACTCCACACCCTTGGTGTCCAGGGTTCCCACCAGCACGACGTTCGTCATATGTGCAATGTCCATGCAAGTGGGGTTTGTTGGCAAGTAAAGGTCGGGTCAATGTCCGATCAATCCTCCAATAGGGTCAACAGTCGCTCCAGAAACGGAATCTGAGCCGGAATCAGCTGATGTCGGGCCGCCGGGGGAGCGAACCAGGCCACCCGGTCCAGCTCGGGGAACTCCCGTACGGTCCCCGAGTGCGGCGGCCACTCCATGGAGAAGGTGCCCGGCACCATCAGCGCGGGGTCGAGGTCCGCCTCCACCGCCCAGATGGTCACCAGCTTCCCGCTGCTCAGCACCACGTCCCCCAGCGGCAGGTACTCGCCCTCCGGCGGCGGCAGCCCGAGCTCCTCGGTGAACTCCCGGCGGGCCGCGTCCCGCGGCGTCTCGTCCGGTTCGTACTCGCCCTTCGGGATGGCCCAGCCCCCGGCGTCCCGCCCGGACCACAGGGGGCCGCCCATGTGGCCGAGCAGGACCTCGATGCCGTGGTCCGCCGGGCGTCCCGCCGTCTCGCCGGTACGGCGGAAGAGGAGCAGCCCGGCACTGCGCTTCTTGTGGCTCATGAGCGGATGTATGCCCCGCCGGAAGCGAACTCAGTGGTCGTGCGGCCCCTGCCGGTGCACCGGCCCGTGCGCCTCCGCGCAGTGGGGGTCGCTCAGGTCGTCGGGGCCCTCGCCCGCGCGGCCGACCGTGAGGAGGGATTCCTGCGCGTGGTCCACCTGGAGGGTGGTGTGGGTGATCCCGTACTCCTTGGCCAGCAGCCGCTCCAGGTCCCGGCGTACGGCGTGGCAGTCGCCCGCCGGCTCCACGAGCACGTGCGCCGAGAGGGCCGCCTGGCCGGAGGTGATGGTCCAGATGTGCAGGTCGTGCACCTCGGTGACCGGCGGCTGTCCGACGAGCCGATCGCCGACCGCGTCCGGGTCCACGTGGGCCGGGGCGGCCTCCAGGAAGATCCGGCCGGACTCGCGGACCAGCCCGTAGCCCGCCTTGACCATCAGCGCCACCACCACGAGGGTGGCGATCGCGTCGGCCTGCCGGAAGCCGGTGGTCAGCACGATCAGGCCGGCGATGGCGGTCCCGATGAAGGCGAAGAGGTCGTTGAGGACGTGCTGGTAGGCGCCCTCCACGGCCAGGGAGGAACGGTTCGCCCGGGAGATGCACCAGGCCGCCGCCACATTGACGACGATGCCCGCGAGCGCCGTCACCACGACCATGCCGCCCTCGACCGGCGGCGGGTCCATCAGCCGTCGCACCGCCTCGTAGGCCAGCCAGGCCCCCAGCAGGAGCAGGGTCAGCCCGTTGGCCTGCGCGGAGAGTATCTCCGCGCGCTTGAGGCCGTACGTGAACCCGCCGCGGGCGGGCCGGGCGGCCAGCCGCATCGCGATGAGCGCGAGGGCGATCGAGACGGCGTCCGTCAGCATGTGCGCCGCGTCGGAGATCAGGGCCAGTGAGTGGGCCATGATGCCGATGACCACTTCGATGGCCATGAAGCCGGCGATCAGGCCGAGGGCGATCGCCAGCCAGCGGCGGTCGGCGTCCGCGGACACGCCGTGGCTGTGGCCTCCGGGTCCGTGGTCGTGCCCGTGGCCCCCCGGCCCGTGCCCGTGGTCACGGCCCGCGTCGTAGTGCCCGTGCGCGGCCTCTCGGCCGTGGTCGTGCTCGTGCTCTCGCTCTTGATCGTGAGCCTGGTCGAGCCCGGACATGGCGTCCCCCGTCTCCATCGCACACCCGTGTGTTTCGGGTCCGTCGCGATGAAGTGAAGCGCACCCGGACGAGATGGGCAAAGGCTGCAACGGGGACCGTTGTCATTACCCATAAGAGGCCCCTGACCTGCGGTGATGCCGCGCCGCTGCCGCGCCGGTCCGATCGTGGGAAAATTTGCTCATGGTCCAGCGCCCCGGTGTGCCGACCGCCCCCGAGCTCGTTCTGGAGACCGACCTGGGGTCCACACGGATGAGCCCCGGCCGGAGCTACCACGTCGGCAGGGACCCCCTCTGCGAGATCTGCCTCGACGACGCCCGCGTCTCCTGGCACCACGCGATCCTGCGCCCCGAGGGGGACCACTGGACGATCGAGGACGAGGGCAGCACCAACGGAACCTGGGTCGACGGCCACCGCGTTCAGGAGTGGAGCGTCGGCGTCGGCACCGAGCTCCGTTTCGGCAGCGTCGAGGACGGCCCCCGCGCCCTCGTCGTCGGCCGGACGCCCTCCGCCGCGCCCGCCGCCGCCCGGCCGTCCCGCGTCTCGAACCCCGGCATGACCGGCACCTTCCGGCAGCCGACCACGGTGCGCCCGCTGGCCCCCCGTACCGCCGTGCGCATCGGCCGCGCCCCCGACAGCGACCTCGTCATCGACGACCTCGTCGTTTCCCGGCGCCACGCCGAACTGCGCTCCCTGGCCGACGGCAGCTACGAGATCGCCGACCTCGGCAGCCACAACGGCACCTACCTCAACGGCGCCCGCATCGACGGGACCGCCCGTCTCACCGAGGGCGACATCGTCGGCATCGGCCACACCGCCTTCTGCCTCGTCGGCGACCAGCTCCAGGAGTACGTGGACACCGGTGAGGTGTCCCTCGACGTCCAGGACCTCCGGGTCACCGTCGACCAGGGCCGCAAGACCCTCATGGACGGCGTCTCCTTCCCCGTGGGCGCCAAGTGCCTGCTCGCCGTCGTCGGCCCCAGCGGCGCCGGCAAGTCCACCCTGCTCGGCGCCCTCACGGGCCTGCGCCCCGCCGACAGCGGCACCGTCCTGTACGACGGCCGCGACCTCTACCGCGACTACGCCGAACTGCGCAGCCGCATCGGCCTCGTGCCCCAGGACGACATCCTGCACGCCCAGCTCACCGTCCGCCGCGCGCTCGTCTACGCCGCCGAGCTGCGCTTCCCGCAGGACACCGCCAAGGCCGAACGCGAAGCCCGGGTCGACGAGGTGATCCGGGAACTCGGCCTCGTCCAACGGGCCGACCAGCCCATCCACAGCCTCTCCGGCGGCCAGCGCAAACGCGTCTCCGTCGCCCTGGAACTGCTGACGAAGCCCTCCCTGCTCTTCCTCGACGAACCCACCTCCGGCCTCGACCCCGGCATGGACCGCTCGGTCATGCACATGCTGCGCGGCCTCGCCGACGACGGCCGCACCGTCATCGTGGTCACCCACAGCGTGCTCAGCCTCGACGTCTGCGACCGGTTGCTGTTCCTCGCCCCCGGCGGGCGCGTCGCCTACTTCGGCCCGCCCCAGGAGGCCCTCGCCTTCTTCGGTTTCGAGGAGTGGCCGGAGGCCTTCGAGGCGTTCGAGACCCAGCAGGACCGCGACTGGGCGGGGGCCTACCGGGGCTCGCCCGCCCACCGCCGGTATGTAGACGTCACCGCCGGCCGGCCCGGGTTGGCCGAAGGCGCCGCGGGCGTCGCCCGGCCCGCGCCCCTGCCCCCGCCCAAGGCGCAGAGCTGGGGCTCCCAACTTTCCACCCTGATCCGCCGGTACGCCGCCGTACTCGGCGCCGACCGCACCTTCCTCGTCATCATGGTCGCGCTCCCGTTCATGATGGGGGCCATGGCCCGCGCCCTCGCGGGGAGCAGCCTCACCGCCGAGACGGCTCTCAACGCCCTGCTCATCCTTACCATCGGCGGAGTGCTCACCGGCGCCGCCAACGCCGTCCGCGAACTCGTCAAGGAACGGGTGATCTACCAGCGCGAACGCGCCGTCGGGCTGTCCCGGTCCGCCTACCTGATGTCCAAGGTGGTGGTGCTCGGCACCATCACCGTCGGCCAGGCCGTGGTGCTGACCCTGGTGGCTCTCGGCGGAGTGAAACTGAACGCCCCGGGAGGCAAGGGCGTGTTGATGCCGCCACTGATCGAGATCACCCTCGCCGTGGCCCTGCTGTCCTTCACCGCGATGATGCTCGGCCTGCTGATCTCAGCCCTCGTCCGCAAGGAGGAGGTCACCATGCCGCTGCTGGTCCTCCTCGCCATCGTCCAGGTCGTCTTCTGCGGCACCCTGCTGAAGCTCTACGACGTCGCCGTCCTCGAACAGGTGGCGTGGCTGGCGCCCGCCCGCTGGGCGATGGGCGCGATGGGAGGCACCATCCAGCTCAGTGCGATCGTCCCCGGCAACCTCACACAGGACCCGATCTTCGACCACGAGGCCGGCGTGTGGCTGATCAGCATGTGCATGCTGCCCGCCCTGTCCGTGGTCTTCGGCCTCATGGTGTCCCGGCTGCTGCGCCGCCACGAGCCGGCCGTCATGCGGAAGCAGCCGCGGCGATGACCTTCCCCGACGCGATCGCGGACTTCCACCCCACCCACGTCGTCCCGCAGGAGGGGCTGCCCGCCTGGGAGTCCCCCGACGCGACCCGGCCGACCGTCCCCCTGGACCCCTTCCTGCCCGTGCAGCTGCTGGCCCGCCGCGGGGACTGGGGCGAGGTCCTCTGCTCCAACGGCTGGTCCGCCTGGGTGGACGGCCGGCTGCTGATCGCCGTACCGCAACCGCCGCCCACGGCCGACGGGAAGCAGCCGGCGCGCGGCGAGGACCCCCGGCCCCTGCTCGCGCGCAGCACCCAGACCGTGGAGCGCTACCGGCGGGCCGTGGAGGAGCTCGGGTCGGGGCGCACGGACGCCGACGCCTTCCGGCGCTCCGTACGGGGCCTGCGCGCCGGGATCGTGCTCGACGGGGAGTCGGCGTGGCTCTACGACGAGACGTCCGGGCGGTGGCTGTACGGCGACGGGAGCCACCTGAGCACGTACGCCGTCGGCGCGGGGCCGGGCGCCGCGCCCGGCGCGGAGACCGACCCGGTCGGGGTCCAGCTCGACGTACTGCCCGACGGCGACGGCGACGGCGACGGCGGGGGCGGAGCGGGCGGCGCGGACGGGGCAGCTGTGCCGCCCGCAGGGCCCGTGGGGCACGCGCCTACGCAGGTCGTGGACGGGCCGGGGGCCAAGTGATGGGGGAGCCTTCCGGCCGGGAAGGGGCCTCCGGCCGCGAAGGGGGCTCCGGTCGCCCCTCGGACCTGCGGGGGAAACAGATCGCCGGGTACCTGGTGGAGAGCGAGATCGGGCGCGGCGGCATGGCGGTCGTCTACCGGGCGAAGGACCTGCGGCTCGACCGGACGGTGGCGCTCAAGCTGCTGGCGCCCCAGCTGGCGCGCAACGACACCTTCCGGCAGCGGTTCGTCCACGAGTCCAAGGTGGCCGCGGCCATCGACCACCCGCACATCGTCCCCGTGTTCGAGGCGGGGGAGACCGAAGGGCTGCTGTACATCGCCATGCGCTACGTGGCCGGGGAGGACCTGCGGGCGATGCTCGACCGGACGGGCCCGCTGTCGATGGAGACGGCCGCCCGGATCGCCGGGCAGGTGGCCTCGGCGCTGGACGCGGCGCACGACCACGGGCTGGTGCACCGCGACGTGAAGCCGGGCAACATCCTGGTCGCGCGCGGCACCGACAGCGAGCACCCGGAGCACGTGTACCTCACGGACTTCGGGCTGACCAAGAAGTCGCTGTCGCTGACCGGCTTCACGACGGCCGGGCAGTTCGTCGGGACCCTGGACTACGTGGCCCCGGAACAGATCTGGGGGAAGCCGGTGGACGGCCGGTGCGACGTCTACAGCCTGGGCTGCGTCGTCTACGAGACCCTGTCGGGCGCGCCGCCCTTCCGGCGCGACGACGACATGGCCCTGCTCTGGGCCCACCAGTACGATCCGCCGCCCCCGCTGAGCTCCCTGAGGCCGGGCCTGCCGGCGGCGGTGGACGCGGTACTGGCGAAGGCCCTGGCCAAATCGCCGGAGGACCGCTGGGACACCTGCCTGGAGTTCACCGGAGCCCTCCGCCACGCGGACACCCCGAAGCCGAAGCGAGCGGCCGCCGGACCGCCCTCCGCGCCGCCGGAGCCGCCGGGCTGGGCGCTGCCGGTGTTCCGGCGGTGAGGGGGCCGCGCCTTCCGGGGCGGGGCCGGGTGCGCGTGGGCCGGCCCGGCCGATGCGCGTGGGCCGGCCCGGCCGTGGCCGGGCGCGCGCCGGGGCGTCTCCTCGGGCGTCGAACGTGTCGGGGGGTCGGTGGGCCGAGGGTGGTTGTGTTCGACGCCCTGTGGGGACGCCCCGCCACACACCCGGCCCCGTCCGGGCCTGCGGGGACCGGACTGAGCCGGGGCAAGTCAGGGGGTCGGCTGCGTGGCCGCGGCCGGGTCGTCCACGCGGCCGCGGCGGTGCAGGGGGCGGGCCAGGAGGGCGCCGAGGAAGCCGGCCACCGCGCCCCAGAGGAGGCCGAGGCCGACCGTGCGCCACAGGACCGGGGCGAGTTCGACCGTGCCGCCCAGGCCGTCCACGTCGCCGAGGCCCAGGAGCGAGAGGCCGAACTGGGCCTGAATCCCGACGAGCAGACAGACCGTCAGGGTCGCCAGGCCCAGCGCCACGCCCAAGTGGAGCGCGTGCTGCCAGGGGCGTACGTGGGCGGGGGAGCGTACGGCCGCCAGGACGCCGGTGCCGAGCAGCAGGACGGCTGCCACCACCACCAGCCACCAGGCCCGGGCGTCCCGCTCGGCGAGCGAGGCCACGTCGATCGTGGAGAGGTCCGGGCCGCGCAGGACCTGGTCCAGGAGCTGCGGCATCGGCAGTCCGAAGGGGCCCTCGACCTTGCCCTCCCAGGCGCCGCCGAAGCCCAGGGTGAGCGCCAACCACATCAGGTTGGGCAGCCCCAGCAGGATCACGGCGAAGGTCCGCCCGGCATGGCCCTGGGTGGCCGCCACCACGATGCCGACACCGATGCCGAGCACCACGTACGCGAGGAGCAGCGCGACGGTGGCGAAGGCGGCGGGGCGCAGCGCCGTGTGGAAGCGGACCAGGCGGGCCGGGAGCGGGGCGCGGCGCGAGACCAGCAGGGCCACCAGCAACAGGCCGAGGATCCACAGGAGTCCGTACAGGAGCGTGGCGGGCAGGTCGCCCTCGAAGCCCACCGTCGGGGAGGAGTCGAGTAGTTCGCCGAGCTCGCCCAGGGGATTGTCCCCGGTGTCGATGGCGAAGGTCTGGCGGGCGAGCAGCGTCGCGCCGGTGAGTGCGAGGAGCCAGAGCACCACCAACGGGACGGCCCTGCCGAGGAGTTCGCGAGGCCGGGCCACCGCCCGGTTGTGCAGGGGGCGCAGGAAGCAGTAGCCGGCCGTGAGGGCGCCGGCCAGGCTCACCGAGAGCGGGAGCACGGACAGGCTCGCGTCCGCGTCCGCCAGGAATCCCGCGCTGCCCGTCACCTCGACGGAGCCGCCGGCCGCCATCACGACCACGGCGGCGACGACCCGGGGGAACGCGCCGCCCGGCAGGTCGCCCGCGCCGGCACAGGCCAGCCCGGCCGCGGCGACGGCGGCCATTACCGCGAAGGCGGCCAGGACCGTCAGGAAGGCGTCGCGCAGTGCCCCCGCGGAGCTCCCCGGCGATGGTGATCTCGTCGTATGGCTCACCCTGCCACCGTAGGCAGCCTCGGCTTGCGAGCACCACCTGAACGGCGCACACAATGGTCCGGCAGGGAACTCCTCCTCCTGGGAAGAAGAGCCCGTGACCACGCAACCTTCCGGCCAGCAGCCGCCGTCACCAGATCGCCCGTCGGTGCCGCCGTCCGGCCGCCCCACGGGGCCGCCGTCGGGCCCGCTCTCGGGCGGGCAGCAGGGACCCCCGCCACCTCCTCCGCCGTCCGCGCCCCCCGGTGGGCCGGGTGCACCCGGTGGCCCGGGTGGCCCCGGTGACCAGCCGAAGGGCCCGTGGTGGCGATCCGTACCCCGGCTCGCCACCGCGCTCGTCGCCGTGGCGGTCGCCGTGGCCCTGGCCGTGGTCCTGACCCGGCCCAGCGGCACCAGTAACCAGGCCGACCGCGAGGTGTTCCTCCAGCCGGTCGCCGCCTCCGGACCCGACCCGTTCACGGCGTCGACCGCCACGAAGGAGGCCACGCCGCCGCCGGAGAGCCCACCGCCCTCACCGGAGGGCACCGCCACGGGCACGCAGACGGGTACCCGGAGCGTGAACGGCGCCTCGCCGGGCGTGTACGGGGGCACCAACAACGCCGCCAGCTGTGACGTGGAGAAGCAGATCAAGCTGCTGGCGGCGGAGCCCGCCAAGAACAGCGCCTTCGCCTCGGCCCTCGGCATCCAGCCCGCGGCCGTCCCCGCGTACCTCCGCTCGCTCACCCCGGTACAGCTGCGGCTGGACACCCGGGTCACGAACCACGGCTACCAGGACGGCAAGGTCACCAGCTACCAGGCCGTGCTCCAGGCCGGGACGGCCGTGCTGGTGGACGACCGCGGGGTGCCGCGGGTGCGCTGCGCCTGCGGGAACCCGCTGGGGCCGCCGGTGGCGCTGCAGGCCAACCCGAAGCGCTACGGGCAGGTGTGGAACTCGTACCAGCCGACCCGTGTCGTGGTCATCGCGCCGTCGGTGACCATCGTGAACAAGTTCGTGATCTACGACCAGCGTGACCGGCACTGGTACGAGCGCGACCGCGGCGACCACCACGGCAAGCGCGACAGGCCGGTCCCGCCGCCGGTGATCCCGACGCCGATCTTCACGCCGACCGGGACCCCGACCCCGACCTCGACCTCGACGCTGGATCCGCGGTCTCCGACCCCGTCCGTGTCGCCGACGTCGCCGACTCCGTCGGTCTCGCCGACGGGAACCGCATCGCCCACGGAATCGCCTTCCGAGTCCCCCTCCGAGTCCCCCTCCGAGTCCCCTTCGGTATCCCCGTCGGAGTCCGGAACGGAATCGCCCTCTGAGTCCCCGTCCGAGTCCGCGTCGGTGTCTCCTTCGGTATCGCCGTCGGACACCCGAGCCCGGTCCGTCTCCCCGTCCGCGTGCCCGCCGGGCGGACCGACGACCGGACCCTGCCCGCCGGCCCCTTCCCTCTCGGTGACTCCGCAGCAGTCGGCCCAGCGGAGCCCGGCGGAACCAGCAACTCCGGCCCCGCCGACATCGGTGGCGCCGGAGCCCGAACCCCTGGTCACGGCGCGGCCTGAGCTGCCGCCCCCGCCGTCACCGACGCCGTCCGTGCTCGTCCGTCCCACGGAGGGCAGCGACGGAGGTGCCGGGAACGACGGAGGAACGCAGCAGTAGCCGGATCGGTCCCGGTCGCGACGGGTGAACGACTCACCCGCCGCGACCGGCGTCGTGCCTAGCGCACCCGGCCGTAGATGTTCGGGTTGTAGGCGCTGAAGCTGGAGATGCGGACGTTCCTGCCCGGGCGGGGGGCCTCCAGGTACTGGCCGTTGCCGAGGTAGATCGCCACGTGGTGGATCCCGGACGCCGAGCCGTTCGAGGACCAGAACACCAGGTCGCCGCGGCGCAGGTCGGAGCGGGAGATCGGGGTGGTGGCCCGGTACTGGTCGGAGGCGACGCGGGGGAGGGACATCCCGGCGCTGCGGTAGGCGGCCTGGATCAGGCCTGAGCAGTCCCAGCCGTTGGGGCCGTTGCCGCCCCAGACGTACGGGTCGCCGAGCTGAGCGTTGGCGAAGGAGATGGCGCCCTCGGTGCCCTGCCGCACCGGGGTCCCGGAGCCGGTTGAACCGGAGGAGCCGGAAGAGCCCGAGGAGCCGGAGCCGCCGGTCGAGCCTCCCGAACGGCCCGCGTTGCGCTCGTACTTGTCGCGGTGGCTCGTCCAACGCCACCGGCCGGTGGCGTCCTTGTACCAGTAGACGCGGTCGGTGGCGTCCCAGCCCGCGCGGCCGCGGAACGTCGGCTCGGAGGTCCGTACCGTCGACGCCGAGCCGGCCGAGGCGGTGGAGCCCTTGCCCGACCCGCCCGATCGGCCGGTCTTCGCCAGGTACTTGTCGTGGTGCGAGGTCCAGCGCCACCAGCCGGTCTCGTCCTTGTACCAGTACTTCGAGCCGTCCCAGCCCGCGTGGGCAGGGGCCGGCTCGGCCGACGCGGTGCCCGCGCCGGCGCCCATCAGGAGGGTCGCGCCGATGGCGGCGACCACGGCCCCGCGCAGCGTGCAGCGGCGGCGGGCGGCGGAGGCCGTCACCGCCGTCGTACCGCCGGCGCAGCCGGTGCAGTCACAGCTGTCGGGTATTTCTTCGGTGAACTCGGGCGTGCGCATGCATGATTCCTTTTCCATCGGGGGTGTGTTGCTCAGCGGGCGTCGGCGGCAGGGCCGCGCGCCGTGTAGAAGGCCACGGTCAAGTCCTTGACCAGGGCCTTGCGTTCGTAGTCGTCCAGGCCCACGAGCCCGCGGTCGGACATCCGGTGGACGGTGTCGTCGACCGCGTCGAGGACGGAGGTGAGGACGGTGTCGCGGTGGCGGGCGTCGATCGCCGCGATCCGGCGGCGCTGCATCGCGGCGGCGACCTCCGGGGCGTACTCGACGTGCAGCGGCCGCGCGGAGAACACCTCGATGCCGACGGCCCGGCAATCGGCGGCGAGCAGCCGGGTCAGCTCCTCGCCGACGGCTTCGGTGTCGCGCAGGGTCTCCGGCTCGGCGCCGTCCGCCGGGCGGAAGGAGTCGGCCGGCATCCGCGAGAGCACCCGGGCGGTCGCGCACTCCACCTGTCCGCGCAGGTAGGAGGCGTGGTCGTCGACGGCGAGCAGTGCGCGGGCGGTGTCCTTGACCCGCCAGACGACGAGGACCACGGAGCGCAGGGCGGTGCCCTCGGAGTCCATGACGGACAGCGGCTCACTGCGCCAGTGCCGCAGCCGTACGTCGACCCGCGCGTGCCGCCGCAGCGGGCTGGACCAGAGGAGTCCGGTACGGCGGATCGTGCCGCGGTAGCGGCCGAAGAGGGTCAGCGCCCACGCGTGCCCGGTGCGGCCGCGGCGCAGCCCGCCGAGGGCGAGGAGGGCGACGGCGGCGCAGGCCAGGAGCGCGGCGAGCGGCCAGGCCTCGGAGGGGGTGGTGGTGAGGCGGAGGTCCTCGTGGCGCGCCAGGGCCGCGGCGCCGCCCGCGGCGAGCATTGCGGCCGCCAGGGCCCACCAGCCGGAACAGACCCGGGCGGGGCGCTCGGCGAGCTCGGCGTCGAGGACGGGCGGCAGGGTCCGTGCGCGGGCCGTGGCCGGGTCGGCGGAGGCAGGTGAGGCCGGGGAGGCCGGGGAGGCGGGAAAGGCCGGGCTGGGTCGGCCGGGGAAGGCGGGAGACGCCGGGGAGGCCGGGGGCGCCGGGGAGGCCGGGCCGGATCGGCCGGGGAAGGCCGGAGACGCCGGGGAGGCCGGGCCGGGCCGGGGTATGGCGCCGTCGGCCGCAGGTTGCCGGAGGGTGTCCGGGCCGTCGCGATCGCTGTCGGCGGGGGCCGGCTGCTCGTCGCGGAACAGCGGGGCCATGACGATCGGGTCCCGGTAGGGCCGGACGACCACACCGCGCGAGGCGGCGAGTGCGACGGGTATCCGCCCGGGCTCCGAGCCCTCGTCGGCCGCCGTCTCCCCGTCGTGTTTCCCCTCGCACTCCACTTCCTCGCCCGGCCCTCCGGTCGTCTTCGCCGCTTGCGACAAACCACACCCCACACAGCCATGGGCCCCAACGGCCCCGTGTCGGAGGGCCATTGACGCCGCAATAGATGATCAAGAACTGATTGATCTTCGCGGAATCGTACAAGCGAGACATACGGGAAAGGTCCCGACAGGCCGGGACTTTGGTCCTTTTTCATGTCGATATGACCGGACGACTGGAGGGTGAGACCCTGGCTGCATGGCCCAGAGGGGAAGGAACCCCGAGGTCGACTGGCCCGCGCGGCCGGACACGAGCCTTGCGCTCAACCGCATGGGCACCTTCGACTGGGACCTCGACAGCGGTCGGATGCACCTCGATCCCACCGCGCTGGAGGTCCTCGACCTGCGCCCGGACGAGTTCACCGGGACCCCCGCCGGACTGCGCTCGCGCATCCCGCCGGCCGAGGAGGCCCGGCTCGACGCCCGCGTCGCGCAGGCGCTCAAGGACGGCCGCAGCCACTACGGGGCGTACGTGCGCAGCCGCCACCGGGACGGATCACCGGCCTGGACCCACATCCAGGGGCACATCCTGCGGGATCCGAGCGGCCGCCCCTACCGCATCATCGGCATCCTGCGCGACGCCGCCCACGACCCCGGCGAGCCCGGCGCGGCCGGGGAGCAGGCCGAGGGACGGCGCCGCATGACCGGGGTCGTCGAGCGGACCACCGCGATCCTCGCCCACGCCCGCACCGTCAACGACGTGACCGACGTCCTCAAGGACCCCGAGGCCCTCGGGCACCTCGGCGCGGTCAGCGTGATGCTCGGCGTCGTCGACGGCGGCCGCATCCACCTCGTCGCGGAGGGGCAGCTGGGCTCGTACGTGCCCGAGATCGAGTACACGCGGATCGACGCGGAGCTGCCGATGAGCGAGGCCGTACGCAGCATGCAGCCGGTCTACCTGGCCGCGCGGGAGGAGTTCCGGCGCCGCTACCCGCAGCTGTGGCCGTACATCGAGCCGCTGTCCGTGCGCAGTGGGGTCTACCTGCCGCTGATCGCCCAGGGCAGGGTCATCGGCGCGCTCGGACTGCTCTACACGCGCGAGGGCGAATTCACCGCCGAGGAGCGGAACCTGCTCATGGCGCTCGGCAGCGGGATCGCCCAGAGCCTCCAGCGGGCCATCCTCTTCGAGCAGGAGCACGACCTGGCGGAGGGCCTCCAACGGGCCATGCTGCCCCGCCGGATCCCCGAGGTGCCGGGCGCGCTGATCGCCGTGCGGTACCGGTCCGCGCGGATGGGGCGGGACATCGGCGGCGACTGGTACGACGTGATCCCGCTCGGCGAGGGCCGGGTCGGGGTGATGATCGGCGACGTGGAGGGGCACGACACGGACGCCGCCGCCGTCATGGGCCAGCTGCGCATCGTGCTCCGCGCGTACATCGTCGAGGGGCACACCCCGGGCACCGCGATGTCCCGGGCCTCGGCCTTCCTGCGGGAGCTTGCCACGGAGCGCTTCGCCACCTGCACCTACGTCGAAGTGGACCTCACCACGGGCATGCTCCGGATGGTCCGCGCCGGCCACCTCGACCCGATCGTCCGGCGCGGCGACGGCAGCTGCCACCGCATCCAGGTGGCGGGCGGACTTCCGCTCGGACTGCCCCCGCGCGAGCAGGAGGGGAGCGGCTCCGGCTACCCCGTCACCAGCCTCGAACTGCACCCGGGCGACACGCTGCTGCTGTGCACGGACGGCCTGATCGAACGGCCTGGCGCGGACCCCGACAGCGGGATGCGGGAGCTGATGGCGGCGGTCCACGGCGGCCCCGTCGACGTGGAGGAACTCGCCGACGTGCTGTGCGACCTCGTCGGGGACTCGGGCGGCGGGGACGACATGGCCCTGCTCCTGCTGCGCCGCCGCGGCACGCCCGCGCCGCGCGGCGGCGGCCCGCTGCGCCACCGGCTGGAACCGGGCGACACGGAGGCCCCGGCGATGGCCCGCCACCTGATCCGGGCGGCGGCGGCCGCGTGGGGCGCGCGGGACCGGGCCGACGAGATCGAACTGGCCGCGGACGAGTTGATGACGAACGCCCTCGTCCACACGGACGGCGGCGGTCACGTCAGCATGAGGCTCACGGCGGACGGCCGGATCCGGATCGAGGTCGAGGACTCCAGCAGCGCCCTGCCGAGGCGCCGCGAGGCGGGGGACTGGGAGGTGTCCGGGCGCGGCCTGATGCTGGTGGACCGGCTCTCGGACCAGTGGGGCGTGGAGCCTCGGGGCGGCGGGAAGTGCGTGTGGTGCGAGTTTGCGGTGGCAGGGTGAGGCAGGGCCGGGCCGGGCAGGGCCGGGGCCGGCCCGGCGGGGGTGGGGTCGGGGGTTGCCGGCCCGGCCGTGGCCGGGCGCGCGCCGGGGCGTCTCCTCGGGCGTCGAACGTGGCGAGGGGTCGGTGGGCCGAGTGTGGTTGCGTTCGACGCCCTGCGGGGACGCCCCACCGCACACCCGGCCCCGTCCGGACCGGCGGGCACCGGTCTGAACTGGGGGAAACGGTTTAGACGGAGGCGTACGGGCCCTGGGCGGCCTTGGTGTTCTGCATGGCCGTGAGCTTGCGGACGAAGACGATGGCGAGTACCGCGGCGGCCACCATGAGGAGGTCGGAGACGAAACCGACCGATGAGGCGGTCTGCAGGGCCTCGGGGGTCTCGGCCTTCTTGTACAGCTGGGCGAAGATCCGGTCGGAGATCGCCGCGAGGACCCAGACCACCCACCAGCTCACGACCGGCGCGGTGGAGACGCGGCGGTGGGAGCCGTCCGGTGCCAGCTGGGTGCTGGCCGCCCAGATGTCCACCGCGGTGCGGAACGGGAAGAACAGGTTGGCGAGGGGGATGAACCAGCCGCCGATGGCCCAGCCGCGGGTCTGGGTGAAGCCGTCGTGGCGGAAGATCTCGCCGTTGACGCGCACGCGGTAGAACCAGGTGATGAAGACGGCCGCCGTGCCGACCAAGGCCAGCAGCTGGAGGCTCCCGGCCACGCCGGTCAAGACGTCCGACAGGTCCAGCGAGCTGTCCGAGACCTTGTCGGGGTCCGCGATCAGGTCCGTCATCAGGGACCGGGCGAACAGGTTGGCGCCGGACGAGAAGAGGTTGACCGCCGCGGCGAGGCTCAGCAGGACCGTCAGCGCGGTCGCCAGGCCCTGCGGCGAGCGGAGCACGTCCACCGGCTGCAGCGGCGGCCCGGCGTACGGCGGCTGGCCGGGGTACGGGGCCTGGCCGGGGTACGGCTGTCCCTGGTAGGGCTGTGCCGGGTAAGGCTGGCCGGGATATGGCTGCCCGGCGCCGGGCTGCCCCGGGTAGGGGGCCGCTGCGTACGGCGGCTGAGCGGGCTGCTGCTGCGGCGGCGGTGAGCCGGGCGTGCTGAAGGACATGACGGTGTACCCCCCACGGGAACGTACGACATTGTGAATGGTGCCAACGGGCGGGCGCAGGCACCGCCGACGCAGACCCTACGGCAGAGGTACGTCAGAGGCGTACGAGAGTGACCTCGGTGGCCTTCACGCTGGTCCACACCTCGGCGCCGTCGACGATGCCCAGCTCCGCGGCGGCCTCCGGCGTGATCTCCGCGACCAGGTCGGGGGCCCCGTTCGAGGAGACCAGCACGCGCAGCCGGCTGCCGACCGCGGTGATCTCCCGTACGGTGCCCGGCCAGACGTTGCGGGGGCTGCCGCTCGGCTGCTTCCGGTGGACCGAGACCGCCTCCGGGGCGATGATCGCGAGTGCCCGCGCCCCTTCCGGAAGCCGCTCGGCGACGACCAGTCGCCCGCCCGCCGCGAGGGCCAGCCCGTCGGCCGAGGCCGTGCCGGGCCAGGCGTTGCGGCCCAGCATGCGGGCCACCCACGGGGAGCGCGGGTGCCGGGTCACCTCGGCGGGAGCCGCGTCCTGCAGGGCGCGTCCGTCGGCGAGTACGAGGACCCGGTCGGCCAGGGACACCGCCTCGACGGGATCGTGCGTGACGATGAGGCAGACCCCGCCGAAGCCGGCCAGGTGCCTGCGCAGGGTGTGCCGCACGTGCGCCCGCGTCGTCTGGTCGAGGGCGGCCAGCGGTTCGTCGAGCAGCAGCAGCCGGGGCCGGGCGGCCAGGGCGCGGGCCAGTGCCACCCGCTGGGCCTGGCCGCCGGACAACTGGGCGGGCCTGCGCCGGGAGAGGTGGCCGACGCCGAGCCGGTCCAGCCAGGCCTGCGCCTCGCGGCGGGCCTCGGTGCGGGTCACGCCGTGGGCGCGCAGCCCGTAGGCGGTGTTGGCGAGGGCGTTCAGGTGCGGGAACAGGGCGCCGTCCTGCGGGACCCAGGCCACCTGCCGCTTGTGCGGGGGGAGCGCGCTGACGTCGGTGTCGCCGAGCCGCAGGTCGGCGTGGGCGCGGGGGGTGAGGCCGAGCAGGGCGCGCAGCAGGGTGGTCTTGCCGGCGCCGTTCTCGCCGACGACGGCGATGGTGGTGCCGGGCTCGGCGTCGAGGGTGAGCTCGTTGAAACCGGTGACGGTGGCGTGCAGCGGCCAGTGGCCGTCGGACGGGACAGCGGCCGGTTCCGCCTCCGGCGCCTCGGCCGGCATCGAGCCCGCTGCCGGGGCGGGCGGCTCGTCGACCACCACCGGCGGCTCCGAGGCCGTGCTCGGAGTGCCCGTCCAGCGGCCTCGCAGGGCGACGAGCACGGCCATGGCGATGACGAGGAGCAGCAGCGAGACGGAGGTGGCGGCCTCGGGATGGTCCTGGAGCAGCAGGTAGACCTGGAGCGGCAGGGTCTGCGTGGTGCCGGGCAGGTTCCCGGCGAAGGTGATGGTCGCGCCGAACTCGCCGAGCGCCCGCGCCCACGTGAGGGCGGCGCCCGCGATCAGGCCGGGGGCCACCATCGGCAGGGTCACGGTGAAGAACACGCGGACCGGCGAAGCGCCGAGGGAGGCGGCGGTCTCCTCGTAACTCTGCTTGAGACCGCCGAGCGCGCCCTCCAGGCTGATCACCAGGAACGGCATCGCGACGAAGGTGGCCGCGACCACCGCGCCCGAGGTGTGGAAGGGCAGGGTGATCCCGAAGGTGTCCTCCAGCCAGGGGCCCATCACCCCGCGCCGGCCGAAGCCGAGCAGCAGGGCCACACCGCCGACGGTCGGCGGCAGCACCATCGGGAGCAGGACCAGCGAGCGGACCAGGGCCTTGCCCTTGAACTCCACGCGGGCCAGCAGCCAGGCCAGCGGCACGCCGAGCAGCAGCGAGAACCCGAGGGCCCAGAACGACACCACCAGCGACAGCCGCAGGGCCTCGACCACGCCGGGGCTGGAGAGGTGGGCGCCGAGCTCGCCCCACTGCGTGCGGGTGAGGATGCCGATCAGCGGCAGCAGCAGGAACGCGATGGCGAGCATCGCGGGCAGCGCCAGGGCCACGGGGGGCCGGGTGCGGGTACGGAGTCTGCTCATCAGGGTTCCTGGCTGGGGCGGGCGGCGGCCGGCGGCTGCCGTGGGAAGCGTACGCGGCGACCCGCGCGGGCGGCCTTCGTACGGCCGGGAGGTCCGGGCACGCGGCCGGGAGCGCCGCGCACGCCGAGAGGGACTGCCCGTCCCCCCGGACCGGACAGTCCCTCTCGGCAGCCGCGGCGCGCGGCTCCGGCTACGGCTTCTGGAAGCCCGCGTCCTGGAGGATCTTCTGCGCCTCGGGGGTGCTCAGCCAGGCCACGAACGCGGCGGCGGCCTCGGCGTTCTTGGACCCCTTCAGCGTGGCGACCGGGTAGGAGGCGACCACGTTCTGCTCGTCCGGAATGTCCACGGCGACGACCTTGTCGCCGGACTTGGCGGAGTCGGTCTTGTAGACGAGACCCGCGTCGGCCTCGCCCAGCTCGACCTTGCTCAGCACGGCACGGACGTTCGGCTCCTGGGAAACCGGCTTCACCTCGATCTTCTGGGCGTCGAGGATCTGCTTGCTGTACTTGCCGACCGGGACCTCGGGCGCGGCGAGCACGACCTTGATCTTGGTGTCGGCCAGGTCCTTGAGCGCGCCGATCTTGAACGGGTTGTCCTTGCCCGCGACGATGACCAGGCGGTTCTTGGCGATGATGGTGGAATCGCCGGTCTCGGCCTTGAGGCCGTCCATGGTCTTGGTGTCGGCGGTCGCCAGCGCGTCGGCCGGGGCGCCCTGCTTGACCTGGGCGGCGAGCTCCTGCGAACCGGCGAAGGAGAAGGTGATCTTCGTGCCCGGGTTGGCCTTCTCGTACGCGGCGCCGGCCGCCTTGAAGACGTCGGTGAGGGAGGAGGCTGCGAGAACGGTGAGGTTCGCGGCCTTGGGCGCGGCGGAGGCGCCGGCGCCGGACGCGCTCTTCTTCCCGTCGGCGCTGTTGCCGCAGGCGGCCAGCGGGACGAGCAGGGCGGCGGTCAGCGCGGCGGAGGCGGCACGACGGCGGGCGGGGGTGGAGATCGGGGACATGAGCGGTTGCTCCTCGGTCGGTCAGATGCGGTCGATGTGCACGCTGGTGGACTTCACGCGGGCGGTAGCCCGCATTCCGACCTCCAGCCCCAGCTCCTCCACGGCCTCACGGGTGAGGAGGGAGACCAGACGGTGGGGACCCGCCTGGATCTCGACCTGGGCGGCCACGTCGCCGAGCCGGACGGCCGTGACGATGCCGGGAAAGGCGTTGCGTGCCGAGGTGTACGGCTCCTCGTCCTCGACGTGGGCACCCTGGCCCACTTCGATGGAGAAGGCGGCCAGGTCGCGGCCGTTGATCAGTCGACGGCCGGTCTCGTCGCGATGGGTCGTGACCCGGCCGGCGTCGGCCCAGCGGCGCGCGGTGTCCGGGCTGACGCCCAGCAGGCGTGCCGCCTGTCCGATGGTGTAGGACTGCATGTGCGACAAGGTAGGGGCATGTGGCGCGCATTTGCAATCCAGCCAGGATGAAATGCCTGGTAGCTGCAATCCCTCTTGTCGCATCCGCCAAAAGTCGTTCCGCCCCGACCCGTCCGCCTCGCTAGAGTCGGGGCATGGCTGAAGAGGTATCGCGAACCGACACGGGCACAGTGCGGGTCGACGCGTGGATCTGGTCCGTGCGCCTGACGAAGACCCGCTCGATCGCGGCGACCGCCTGCAGGGCGGGCCACGTGAAGGTCAACGGGGAGCGCGCCAAGCCGGCGCAGTCGGTGCGCGCGGGTGACGAGGTGCGGCTCTACCACGCGGGGCGGGAGCGGATCGTGGTGGTCCGGCGGCCCGTGTCCAAGCGGGTCGGCCCGCCCGTCGCGGCGGAGTGCTTCATCGACAACAGCCCGCCGCCGCCGACCCCGGTCGAGGCCGCGGTGGTGGGCATCCGCGACCGTGGCGCGGGCCGCCCGACGAAGCGCGAACGCCGCGAGATCGAATCCCTGCGCGGCAGGCCTTAGGCGGCTCCGGCCTCGCCCCGACAGCCTGCCCCTACGGGGACGAGCGCTCCGACATCATCTGTTCGACCCCGTCCAGCTCCCAGGTGCACCGGGGGCCGGTCGGGACGAGGTGCGGCTGGCGCACCATGATCCGGAAGGGGTGCGCCGGTTCCTCGGGGAGGACGCCCTCCAGCACCGTGGTCCCCGGTTCGTGCTCCTTGCGGTAGGCGATGACCTTGCCGTCGACGAGGAGCTCGATCTCGCCCGTCCTGCCGGGACCGACGTTCACGGTGATGGAGTGGTCCCCGTGGTCCACGTGGAAGTGGTGGCTGCGGTACATGGGCACCTCCACGGGGTCGCGACAGCCTCGGAGACGCGGTGGCCGCCGTGCATCACTCGGCTCCCACCATTGTGGGCTCGTACGGCGTACCCGCGCGCGGGGGCGTCAAACGGAGGAGCCGTCCCGCTCCGGCGGTCAGCCGGCGCTGCGCGGGAAGAACCGGACGGGAACGTCCGCCGTGTACGCGTTCTCGCCGGCGGGCAGGCAGTTGTCCTCGCGGACGGTGCCCAGCCCGTCGCAGTGTTCCGCGCTGAGCCGCAGGAACACGGTCGACGTGTGCGGGCCGACGCTCAGGGGGTGCAGCACGTCCGAGGCGAACATCGCGTAGATGACCCCGTCCTGTTCTTGGAGCAGGCGGATGGTCTCCGGGCCGAAGGAATAGGTCCGCTCGCGGCGCGTGCCGATGTCGTTGACGATCCGGCCGCCCAGGAACTTCGAGCGGAAGTCGTCCATCGGGTTCTGCTCCGAGGTGTAGCCGGGCGGGTACACGGCACCCGCGGAGCCGGTCGCCGTGCCCCAGCTCGGAAACGAACGCACCCATCGCTCGCCGGCGAAGGCCTCGCGGCAGGCGGGCGGGCCGATGATGCGCTCCCGGATGCCCAGGGCCGTGTTGAGGTTGGTGCCGTCGGGAGCCAGACAGTTGTGGTCCCGCGGCGGAACCACCCGCGCCTGCGTCTGCGCCTGCGCGGTGGCGCCACCCGCCGCGGCGAGCATCGCTGCCAGGACCGCGGACACCACGGCCGAGCGGATCCGAGTGGATCTCATGGGCTGCAACCTTTCGGGTCTTCGTCGAAGGCCGCACCCGCCGCTCTTCCCGGCACCCGCGGCCCCGTTCACGAGCCGAGCATGACCCGGGGGCCCGGGGAGTCCGCCGCCGGACACACCCGCCGTCCGCCACGTGGCCGCACGACGGCCGCCGCACTCACCCGGGCGGCGTGACCAGGCCGAACTCGTAAGCGAGGATCACCAGGTGCACGCGGTCGCGGGCGTCGAGCTTCGTGAACAGCCGGGCCACGTGCGCCTTGGCGGTGGCCACGCTGATGCAGAGTTCCCCGGCGATCTCCGTGTTGGACAGCCCGCGGCCCACCAGGGTCAGCACCTCGCGCTCCCGGTCCGTGATTCCGCCGGCCCCCGGGTGCCGTGGTCCGGGGGCCGGCTCGGGCCGCGCGGCGAACTCCCCGATGAGTCGGCGGGTGACGCTCGGCGCGATGAGGGCGTCCCCGGCGGCGAGGACCCGGATCCCGTCGAGGATGGTCTCCAACGGCATGTCCTTCACGAGGAAGCCGCTCGCACCGGCGCGCAGCGCCCCGTACACGTACGCGTCGTCGTCGAACGTGGTCAGGACGAGGACGAGGGTCCTCGACTCCGGATCCGCGTTGATCCGGCGCGTGGCCTCGATGCCGTCCGTACCGGGCATGCGGATGTCCATGATGGCGACGTCCGGCCGCAGCCGCCGGACCAGCTCCACCGCCTCCTCGCCGTCCCCGGCCTCACCGACCACCTCCAGACCGGGGGTGTCGGCGATGAGGACGCGCAGGCCGGTACGGATCAGCGGCTGGTCGTCGACCAGTACGACCCGGATCATCGGGCCGCCTCCGCGGGGACCGGCAGCCGCGCCGCCACGCGGAACCCGCCGTCCGGGCGCGGACCGGCGCTGAACTCCCCGTGCAGCAGGGTCACCCGCTCCCGCATGCCGGCGATCCCGAAGCCGGCGCCCTGGTTCGAGGACGCGGACGGGGCGGCGGCGCCGCGTCCGAGGTCGACTATGTCCACGGCCAGTTCGTCCGCCCGGTGCTCGACCGTCACGGCGCACTCCCGGGTGCCGGAATGCCGCACCACGTTGGTGACCGACTCCTGGATGATGCGGAAAGCCGCCAGGTCGATGTCGGAGGGCAGTTCGCGGCGCTCCCCCCGCCACCGGACCTCCACGCTCACCCCGGCCGCCGCCGTGTTCGAGACCAGCTTTCCGAGCGCGGCGAGCCCCGGGACCGGGTCCAGCGGCGCGGACTCCTGGTCTCCGCGCCGCAGCGCGCCGAGCATCCGCCGCAGACCGGCGAGGGTCTCCCGGCTGGTGGCCTCGATGGCTTCCAGCGCGCGCCGCGTCTCGGCGGGCTGCGTGTCCATGACCCGGCTGCCCATCCCCGCCTGGATGGCGATGATGCCGATGTTGTGGGCGACCATGTCGTGCAGTTCCCGGGCGATCCGCAGCCGTTCGGCGGTGACCGCCTGGTGCGTGGCCTGTGCGCGCACCGTGTCGGCGTGCGCCCGGCTCTGATGGACGGTGTTGCCGATCAGCCAGGCGATGGCGGTGGTCGCGGTCAGCAGGACCGGCGCCTCGGGGCTGGGGGAGTACTCCCGGGTCCACCGCCACAGCGTGTCCCCGGCCAGCACGGCGACCGGCAGTGCGGCGGCCAGGACCGAGATGCGGCGCGAGCGGGTCGCCGCGATGTAGCCGACGACCGCGTCGGCCAGCAGGAACAGGACGATCGGGGTCTCCCGCACCTCCATACCGAGGGAGAACACCGCGCCCGCGAGCGCCACGGCCAGGGCCGCCAGCGGCGCCCGCAGCAGCAGGAACGCGCCCAGAGTCGTGACGACGGCGGTGACCAGGAGCGGAGCGTCCTCGATGTTGCCGTGGTACCGCAGCAGTCGGCGCAGTTCGTCCGGTCGCTGGAAGCTGCGCATCAGGACGAGGGCCGACCAGAAGGACCCCACCCACACACCCGCCGGCAGGCGTTTGAGCAGGGGCGGACGGCGAGTTGCGATCATCCGACGATCGTAGCCAGGCGCCCCCGCCCCGGCATCGGCCCACGGGATTAAGCCCCTGGGCTACCGGCGGACGGCGCGGGTGTGGACCGCCGGCCGATGCCCGCCGGGCCCCTCACCGGCACCGTTGACCCATGATCGAATCGATTCGGCTGACCAAGCGGTACGGCGACACCGTCGCCGTCGACGAGCTGACCTTCACGGCGGAACCCGGCAAGGTCACCGGCTTCCTCGGCCCCAACGGCGCCGGCAAGTCCACCACGCTGCGGATGATCCTGGGCCTGAACGCCCCCACCGGCGGGTCCGTCACGGTGAACGGCGTGCCCTTCTCCTCCCGTCCGCGCGGTCTGCGGCACGTCGGCGCGCTGCTGGACGCCCAGGACGTCCACGGCGGCCGCAGCGCGCATGCGCACCTGTCGGCGCTGGCCCGCGGCAACCGGGTCCCGCCGTCCCGCGTCGACGCGGTCCTGGAGGAGGTCGGTCTGGCGAAGGCGGCGCGGCGCCGGATCGGCGGATTCTCCCTCGGGATGAAGCAGCGCCTCGGCATCGCGGGAGCGCTGCTGGGGGATCCGCCGGTGCTGCTCTTCGACGAGCCGCTGAACGGCCTCGATCCCGAGGGCGTGCTGTGGGTGCGCGGCCTGTTCCGCAGGCTTGCCGACGAGGGCCGCACCGTGTTCGTCTCCAGCCACATGATGGCCGAGATGGAGGCCACGGCCGACCACCTCGTCGTCATCGGCCGGGGCCGGCTGATCGCCGACCAGAGCCTCCGGGAGTTCTCCGCCCGCAACGCCTCGCGGGCCGTCCTCGTCCACACCCCCGACCTGGCGGCGCTCGATGCCGTACTGCGCGCCGAAGGCGCCTCGGTGTGCGGGGAAGGCGATGCGCGGGCCCGGGTCACGGGCCTGAGCGCGGCCCGGATCGGCGAGCTCGCCCACCGGCACGGCATCGTGCTCCACGAACTTGCCACCCGCACCTCGTCCCTGGAATCGGCGTTCATGGCCCTCACCGCCGACAGCGTCGACTACCTTGCAGGAGAAGCACAATGACGGACACTCAGGTCAGGCCCGAACCGGTGGACCGGTCCCGGTTCGGCGACCTGCTCGCCGCCGAGTGGATCAAGATGCGTTCGCTCAGGTCGACGTACTGGGTGCTCGTCCTCAGCGCCGTCGTCGCCATCGCGATCAATGTGAACACCGTCTACGCGGACCTGCCGTACATCGATCAGCCGCCGCCCCCGGGGCACGACATGCCGCCCTTCACGTACGACCCGCTCCACCGCGGTCTGAACGACATCGCCGCCACCCTCATGGCGCTGGCCGCGGCCGCGTTCGGCGCCATCACGGTCTTCGGCGAGTACACCACCGGAATGATCCGCACCACGCTCGCCGCCGTTCCCGACCGGCGGGCGGTGGTCATGGCCAAGGTGGTGCTCGTCGCGGGGATCACTCTCCTCCTCGGTGCGACCGTCTCGGTCACCTCCTTCTTCGCCACCAACGCGCTGCTGGCCCCCCGCCCCGTCGGGCTCTCGATCCAGGACCCGGGCTGCCTGCGGGCCGTCGCCGCGTACGCGCTGGTCGTCCCGGTCTGCGCGCTCGTCGGGCTGGCGTTCGGCGCCGTACTGCGCCATGCCACGGCCTCGATCGTCGGCGTGGTGGGGCTGCTCTTCATCGTGCCCATGCTCTTCGGCGGCGACCGGTACCGCTTCCTGAGGGAGATCGGCAACCACCTGCCGATGGCCGCGCGCTCCCGGCTGGGGCTGAACCCCGAATCCATGACGACCCTGGGCGCCCATCCGGGGACGATCGCGGGCTCCTGGATCGCGCTGGCGGCCTGGGCGCTGGTCTCGGTGGCCGTCGCCGTGACCGTCGTACGGCGCCGGGACGTGTAGGCCGCGTACGGGCGGGGCTGGACCACGTACGGGCGGGGCCGCCGCCGGGGTCCCGGCAGCGGCCCCGCCCGGCGGGCGCCGGGTCAGCCGGTGAAGCCGGCCGTGAGCGAGGTGAACTGCCAGTCGCTCTGCGCGATGCCGGAGCAGGTCTCCTGCAGGCCGCCGCCGGGGCAGCCCCGGTCGCGGTTCACGGACCAGAAGGCGAGGCGGGCGATGTGGTGGGAGTTGGCCCAGTCGCGGATGTCGGTCCAGTTCTGGACGGTCGTGGTCTCCTGGGTGTCGCTGATGCCGTTCATGCCCGAGATGCCGATGTGCGCGTAGGCGGTGGCGTCGTCCCAGCCGAAGGTGGACTTCAGCTTCGCCTTGAGGCCCTCGGTCGCGCTGACGGTGCTCGCGTACATGTCGGTCGAGGCGTTGCCGAAGTCGAACGGCATGATCGTGAAGACGTCGATGTCCGCTCCCAGCGCCTTCGCCTGGTCGATCAGCCGGTTGCCCCACGAGGTCGGGCCGGTGGTGCTGGTGCCGAAGGTCAGGATGGTCTTCAGGCCGGGGTTGTTCTGCTTGACGATCTTGAGTGCGCCGAGGATGCGGTCCTGGACCACGGCGTTCTCGAACTCGTCGGTGTTCTCGATGTCCACGTCGATGGCCTTGAGCCCGTAGGCGTCGATGACCTGCTGGTAGGCGCCGGCCAGGGCCTCGGGGGTCGCGCAGTTGGGGCCGAGCTTGTTGCCCTGCCAGCCGCCGACGGAGGGGACGATGTCGCCGCCCGCGGCACGGATCGAGGCGATGGTGCTCTGGTCCACGCCGCCGGTCAGCGGCCGCTGGCCGTCCCAGGACGGGTTGCAGCCGCCGGAGGAGAGGATGAACGCCATCGTGAACCACTTGGTCCCGGTCGCGTTCATCACGGTGGTCGCGCTCGGCGGGTTGCCCCAGCCGAGGTAGAGGTAGGGCGCGGCCTGCTTGAAACCGGTGGGTGCCGTCCCGTTGTCGGTGGTGACGGGCACGCCGGCGGAGGTGGCCGAGGTGTTGCCCGCGAGGTCGCGGGCCCGGACGGTGAACGTGTAACTCGTGGCGGGAGACAGGCCGGTGACGGTCACGCCGGTGCCGGTGGCCGTGGTGACCAACGCGCCGCCCTGGTAGACGTCGTAGGCCGTGACGCCGACGTCGTCGGTGGATGCGGTCCAGGCGAGCGAGGCGCTGGTGGAGGTCTTGCCGGTGGAGGCGAGCCCGGTGGGGACGGTGGGCGCCTGGGTGTCGGTGCCGCCGCCGGGGCCGTCGAGCGTGACGTCGTCGGCGTGGTAAGTGCCCTGCCCGTACCAGCCGTTGAGGTACACCTCGGCCGTGGTCTGGGAGGCGCCCGTGGTGAAGGTGAGGGTGAGCCGGGAGTAGGCGCCGGCCGAGCTCGTCCAGGTGGAGGGGCCGCCGGTGACTCCGAGGTACACGTAACTGCCGCGGACCCAGGCCGAGAGCGTGTACGTGGTGTTGGGGCGTACGGAGACGGACTGGGTGCACTTCGCGTTGTCGGAGGCGGTGGCCGCGCCGGCCAGCGCCCTGGTGCCGCCGTGCACGGGTGAGCCCACCACGGAGCCCAGACCCGCCGAACAGGACCAGCCGGCCGGGGTGCCGGCCGCCTCGAAGCCGCCGTTCGCGAGCAGATCGGCGCCGAACGCCGACCCGGGCACCGTCAGCACCGCGGCCGCGCCGAGCAGGGTGGCACCCAGGGCGCAGGCGAGGCGGGTGCGGGTGCGTGTGGGGGTACGCAAGGAAGTGCCTCCAGTGGGGTGGGGGGCGGCGGCAACACCATTGAGGGCGGCGGTAGTTGACGTCGTCGCCACCCGTGACCGGGAACCTAATCCTCCGGATGTGCCACCGTCAATAGGTCTGGACCAATTGACGCGATGTCACTGGCGCGCATATTCGAGCACGTGTTCGGTTCTGGGGTTAGGGTGGAGGCATGTACGCAGTCCAAGGCCTTCAGGCTTCCCTCTTCGACCAGGGCGACGAGATCCGGCCCGGCCCGCTGGAGGACGTGCGGCGGACCGAGCTCGGCGCCGGGGCGTGGGTCGACCACCTCCCCGGCTGGCTGACCGGCGCCGACGCGCTCTTCGAGCGGCTGGCCGCCGACGTGCCCTGGCACGCCGAGCGGCGGCAGATGTACGAGCGCGAGGTGGAGGTGCCCCGACTGCTCGCCTTCTACGCGGACGGCGAGGCCCTCCCGCATCCCGCCCTCACCGAGGCCCGTTCCGCGCTCACCCGCCACTACGCGGCCGAGCTCGGTGAGCCCTTCACCACCGCAGGGCTGTGCCTCTACCGCGACGGCCGCGACAGCGTCGCCTGGCACGGGGACCGGACCGGCCGCTCCTCGACCGAGGACACCATGGTCGCGATCCTCTCGGTGGGTGACCCGCGCGACCTGACTCTGCGCCCCCGCGACGGCGGCGCCACCCTGCTGCGCCTTCCGCTCGGCCACGGCGACCTCGTCGTCATGGGCGGCTCCTGCCAGCGCACCATGGAGCACGCCGTACCCAAGTCGGCGCGTGCCGTCGGGCCCCGGATCAGCGTCCAGTTCCGTACCCGGGGCGTGCGCTGACCGCGGTTGCGGGGCCGGGGCCGGGGGAGGGCGGCCGGGCCGGAGCGCATGGATCCGTCCGGGACCTGCAGCGTGAGCTGAAGGCGCGGGGCAGTTCGCCCGCCGTCACGCGGCGCCGGGGTCCTTCCCCGGGCGGACCGCGGTGGCCGCCGCCTGCAGGGAGCGCAGGGCCAGCAGCAGGACGCCGATGTCGTCCAGGTACACCGGGTCCGGGACCAGGTCCACGGGGGAGATCGTGTACACCACGGCGACCCAGAAGAGGGCCTTGTCGCGCAGCGGGATCCCCGAGTCGAGGAGCAGCCGGCGCGCCTTGAAGACGCGTACAAGCAGCACCGCGGCGGCCACCGCGAGCCCGACCGCGAAGACCGCGGCCAGTACGAGCCAGGCCTTTCCGTCCATGACGCCCCTCATACCCCGATGCCGGCCCCTGCTACCGCACGAGGCTACGCGCCCTGCGCGCGCAATCGCCGGCCGACCTCGCCCAGCCCGTCGGCGAGCGCGTCGAGCTGCGCCGGCGTCAGGACGTCCACGAGGATCTCCCGGACCGTGGCCACGTGCCCGGGCGCGGCTTCGTCCAGCTTGGCGGCGCCCGCGTCGGTAAGGACGGCGAAGACCCCGCGGACGTCGGAGGGGCAGCTGCGGCGCCGGACCAGGCCGGCCTTCTCCATCTGGGTGACCTGGTAGGTCAGCCCGCTCTTGGAGTTGATCAGCCCGTTGGCGAGGTCGGTCATCCGCAGCTCACGGTCGGGGGCCGCGGCCAGTCGTACGAGGATCTCGTACTGCGGGTGCGAGAGCCCGGAGTCGTCCTTGAGCTGCTGGTCGAGGCGGCGGTTCACCAGCGCCGACGCCGCCAGGAACCCGCTCCAGGCGCGCATCTCACGGTCGTCCAGCCATCTCGTTTCAGCCATGGCGCCACCTTACACGGGTTGTTCGAATTTGAATCAGTGGCTAGGGTCTGTGGCTGCGGTTCGAATTTGAACAACCTGCCCCCCGGAAGGATCCCCCCATGACCAGCCCCTCCACCACCGCGAAGCCGCAGGCCACCGCCACCGCCGGCGCCGCCGCGCTCCCCGCGGCCCTCTCCACCCCCGGCCACGACGTCGGCCTGCTGATCCTGCGCCTCGTCCTCGGGCTGACCATGGCCGCCCACGGAGCCCAGAAGCTCTTCGGCTGGTTCGGGGGCGGCGGCATCAGCGGCACCGGGCAGTTCTTCACCGCCAGCGGCTACCCCGCCGGCGACGCCATGGCCGTCCTCGCCGGCCTGACCGAGACCCTCGGCGGGCTCGGCCTCGCCGTCGGGCTGCTCACCCCGCTCGCCGGCGCGGCCGTCGTCGGCACCCTCATCAACGCCGTCGCCGTCCACGGCGCCGGATCCTTCTTCGCCCCGAAGGGCATCGAGTACGAACTGCTCCTCATCGCGGCCGCCGCGGCCCTCGCCCTCACCGGCCCCGGCCGGTACGCCGTCGACCGCTTCCTGCCCGTCCTGCGCGCCCACCGGCTCGCCCACGGAGCCCTCGCCGTGGCCCTCGGCGTCGTCCTCGCGGGCGCGCTGCTCCTCGTGCGCGGCTAGTGCACCGGCAGGGTGTCCGGGGTCCGCCCTGATTGATCCCGGGCATTTGGGGGAAGAGCGCACAAATGACACAACCCATCGAAGATTACGCACTCATCGGCGACCTCATGACCAGCGCACTGGTCGGCCGCGACGGGTCCATCGACTGGCTGTGCCTGCCGCGCTTCGACTCCGCCGCCTGCTTCGCGAAACTCCTCGGCGAGGAGGAGAACGGCCACTGGCGCCTCGCCCCCCTCGGCGCCGCCGACGGCGAACGGTGCACCCGCAGGGCCTACGTGGACGGCTCGCTGGTCCTGGAGTCGTACTGGGAGACGGACACCGGCACCGTCAAGGTCATCGACTTCATGCCGCAGCGCGAGGTCGCACCCGACGTGGTCCGCATCGTCGAGGGGGTCTCCGGCCGGGTCAGGATGCGCAGCACCCTGCGCCTGCGCTTCGACTACGGCCACGTCGTCCCCTGGGTCCGCCGCAGCGACGGCGACGGCGACCGCGTCGCCGTCGCCGGACCGGACTCCGTCTGGTTCCGCAGCGAACCCCCGGTCCGCACCTGGGGCGAGGAGAACAGCACCCGCTCCCAGTTTCCGATCGCCGCCGGGCAGCGCGTCGCCTTCGTGCTCACCTGGCACCCCTCGCACCAGCCCCGACCCGAGCCCCTCGACCCGTACGCCGCCCTGGACCAGAGTCTCGCCGACTGGCGGGAGTGGACCGCCCAGTGCCGCTACGAAGGCCCCTACCGGGAAGCGGTCACCCGCTCCCTGATCACCCTCAAGGCCCTCACCTACGCCCCGACCGGCGGCATCGCCGCCGCGGCCACCAGCTCCCTGCCGGAGGAGATCGGCGGGGTCCGCAACTGGGACTACCGCTACTGCTGGCTGCGCGACTCCACCCTCACCCTCGGCTCGCTCATCGCGACCGGCTTCCTCGACGAGGCCCGCGCCTGGCGCGCGTGGCTGCTGCGCGCGGTCGCGGGCGACCCCGCCGACCTCCAGATCATGTACGGACTCGCGGGCGAGCGCCGGATCCCGGAGGCAGAGCTGCCGTGGCTGCGCGGCTACGCCCGCTCCGCACCCGTCCGGGTCGGCAACGCCGCCGTCGACCAGCTCCAGCTCGACGTGTACGGGGAGGTCATGGACTCCCTCCACCTGGCCAGGTCCGCCGGGCTGCCCGCCGAGCGCCACTCCTGGCGCATCCAGCTCGCCCTCCTCGACTTCCTGGAGCGCAACTGGCACCGCCCCGACGAAGGGCTGTGGGAAGTGCGCGGCCCGCGCCGCCACTTCGTGCACTCCAAGGTGATGGCCTGGGTCGCCGCGGACCGGGCCGTGCAGACCCTGGAGCACGACCCCTCGCTCGACGGCGACGTGGAGCGCTTCCGGGCCATGCGCGAAGCGGTGCACGGCGACGTGTGCGAGAACGGCTACGACGCCGAGCGCGGCACCTTCACCCAGCACTACGGCTCGCGTGAACTCGACGCGGCGACCCTGCTGATCCCCAGGGTCGGCTTCCTGCCGCCCGACGATCCGCGCGTCATCGGGACGGTGGACGCCGTGCGCGCGGAGCTCGGCAGCAGCGGGCTGGTCCGCCGCTACAGCACCGAGGGGCCGGCCGTCGACGGACTGCCCGGCGACGAAGGGGCCTTCCTGGCCTGCTCGTTCTGGCTGGTCGACGCCCTGCACATGACGGGCCGGGAGGAGGAGGCCCGTACCCTCTTCGAGCGGCTGCTGGCGGTACGCAACGACGTGGGCCTGCTCGCCGAGGAGTACGACCCCGTCGCCGGACGCCAACTCGGCAACTACCCGCAGGCGTTCAGCCACGTCGGACTGGTCAACACCGCGCTCACGCTGGGCGGCGCCGACACCCTGGACACGCCCCGCGCACGTGGGCCGCGTGCCCCTGAACGAGGTGCACGCGGCCCGCGGAGGTGAAGCGGAACCGGCTACGCGACCGGGCCCTGCCCGTCCTCCGGGATGCTGACCAGCCAGCGCGTGTCCTGGCGCGGGCGCAGGTACAGCGCCCAGTACAGCGTGGCGACGGCGGTGATCCCGCCCGTCAACAGCAGGTCCTGGGTCTCCTGCTGGGTCAGGATGTACGCGAACACGAGGATCAGCACGATCGGCACGGCAGGCCACAGCGGCATCCGCCACGCGGCCGCCTGCCCGTGCGCCCCGCGCCGGCTGAACAGGGCGGCGATCGCGACGAGCAGGTACATGCCGGTCACGGAGACGCCGGTGACCCCGTACAGGGTGTCGAGATTGACGAAGCAGAGCGCCGCACCCGGTACGCCGACGATCAGGGTGGCCACCCACGGGGAGCCGAAACGGCCCAGCTTGGACAGCGCGTTGTTCACCGGCATCGGCCAGGCCCGGTCGCGGGCGGAGGCGAACAGCACGCGGGAGTTCTGGATGACCATGACGATGCCCGCGTTGACGATGGCGAGGGCCACGCAGAGGCTGACGAAGGTGCCGACGGCCGAGTTGGACCAGGCGGTCACCATCGAGCCGAGGTCACCGGCGGCCAGCGCCTCCAGGTCGGGGGAGCCCATGGTGATGGCGATGACCGGGACCAGGATGACGGCGGTGGAGATGGTGAGGGTGAGGAGCACGGTGCGGGCCACGTTGCGCTTCGGGTTCTCCAGCTCCTCCGAGAGGTAGACGGCCGTCGAGAACCCCTGGGTGACGAACAGGGCGATGGCGAGCCCGGAGACGACCATCATCGCGGTGACCGCGGACGTGCCGCCGCCCTCGGCCGCGACCGCGCCGTCCACGAGCGCGCCGACACCGCGCTCGCTGTGCGCGAAGCCCAGTACGGCGACGAGCGCCGCGGCGACCACTTCGAGCACCAGGAACACACCGGTGATCCAGGCGTTGGCCCGCAGGTCGAGGAGACCGGCGAGGGTGGCGAGCAGCATCACGGCGCCGCCGGCGACCGGCGCCGGTATCTCGACCACCGGCGCCAGGTAGTCCGCCGTGCCCATGGCGATCACGGGCGGCACGATCATGACGACCAGCAGGGACATGACGAACACCAGCCAGCCGGCGAGCCGGCCGGCCAGCGTGGAGACCATCGCGTACTCGCCGCCGGCGCTGGGGATGAGCGTCCCGAGCTCCGAGTAGCAGAACGCGACGCCGATGCAGAGCAGCGAGCCGATCGCGATGGTCAGGGCCGTCCAGGTGCCGAGACCGGCGAACAGGTCGGGCACGACGACGAAGAGGGTCGAGGCGGGCGTCACGCACGAGAGCGTGAGCAGAGTGCCGCCCACGACGCCGATGGAACGCTTGAGCTTCTGCGGGGCGGCCCCGGAGATGGGGGAGGAAGCCTGTGGTGCGCTGATCGTGTCAGTCATCGGTGCGGTGTTCCGATCGGCAGGTGCGGGGAAATGAGCGCGGGAGCGGTATCGCCTCCGAGGCGGTGGTGAGCAGGTGGTTCCGTGGCTCCCGGGCCGACATGCAATCCCCGCGAGATCCGCAGGTCAAGAGCTGTTCACCTGCGGATTCCATCGTCTCGGGCCCCGCTGGGCACCGGCTGTGGGGTAAAGGCCGTGTTAAGACTGCACGAGAGGCGGGTGCGATAACCGCAGCGCACCCGCCGAAGAATTTCCCCCTGTTCACCGGACGGCGCCCGCATGCCGGACACCCCGTCAGCGGGGTTGTCCGGCATGCGGCATCCGACCCGTTGCGGTCAGTGCCCTCGCCATCGGCCGCGCGGCCACCGCCGAGGGCGAGACCACGCACAACATGCCGTTCCCGGTCACCCCCGAGATGGTCGCGGACGCCCTGCTCGCAGGGGACGCGTACGCGCGCGCCACCGCCGGCAAGGCCGCCTGAGGCAGGATCAGGCGTCCCCGCCGGTGCGGGACGCCAGCAACAGGGCGATGTCGTCCGGCCGGTCGGTGGAGCTGCCCGCCTCACCGATCAGCCGGTCGGCGGTCTCGGTCAGCGGGGACGGACTCGCCGAGGCCAGCGCCGCACGCAGCCGCTCCACGCCGACGTCGATGTCGGTGCCCGGCTTCTCCACCAGCCCGTCCGTGTACAGGGCCAGCACCGAGCCCACCGGCAGGTGCAGCTCCGTGACCGGGTACGAGGCCTTCGGATCGATGCCGAGCACCACCCCGCCCGCCAAATCCAGCACCTCCGTCCGGCCGTCGGGATGGCGCAGCAGCGGCTGGGGGTGCCCGGCCCGCACGGCCCGCGCGGCGCCCGACGCCGGGTCGAGCAACACGTAGCAGCAGCTGGCGAACTGGCCCGGGTCCAGGTCGATGAGCAGCCGGTTGGTGCCGCTCATCACCTCCTGCAGGGTGCTGCCGCTCAAGGCGAAGGCCCGTACCGCACTGCGGAGTTGGCCCATCGTCGCGGCGGCCGCCACCCCGTGGCCCTGGACGTCCCCGATGATCAGCGCCAGCCACCCCCCGTCGGTCTCGATCACGTCGTACCAGTCGCCGCCGACGTCCATGCCGACCGTGCCCGGGAGGTAGCGGGCCACCGTGTCCACGTGCTCGCGCACCGGCAGCCGGTGAGGCAGCAGCGCCGACTGGAGCCCCCGGGCGCGCGCCGCCTCGTTGTCGTACCGCTTCGCCCGTTCCAGGGCCTGCGCGATCAGCCCGGCCAGCGCGGTCAGCACCGTACGCTCCTCCGGGCTGAAGCCGCGCGGCGCGTCGAAGCCGAGGATGCAGGAGCCCACGGGCCTGCCGGAGGCGATCAGCGGCAGGAAGGCGCGGGCGCCGACGTGCGCGTCCAGGGAGATCCCCGGGTAGGCGGCGGCCAGTTTCTCCATCGACTCGAAGAACAGCGGCCGCCCCGAGGTCAGCGTCTGCACGCCGGGCAGCTCCGTGTCGAGCGAGACTCCGTCGAACCGGTCGAGGAAGCCCCGCGGGAAACCGGTCTCCCAGGCGAGGTACAGGTGCCGTTCGTCGAGCAGGTAGATCGCCAGCTGGCGGCCGCCGAAGGCCGGCAGCAGCTCGTCGGTGACCACCGCCGACACCTGGCGGGCCGTGACGGCCTCCGTCAGCGCGATCGCCAGCGCCACCGGCCGGTACAGGGCCGAGGCCCGGTCGGCCACCGAGCCGAGGCCCGTACCCGGCTGCGCCACCGAATCCGGAGCGTATTCGGGCTGCTCGGCGGCGCCGATCAGCACGGTCACCCCGTCGGAACCGGGGTACAGGTCCACCGACAGCCACTCCCGGGGCCGGTGGCGGCCGCGCCGGACCGGGAAGTGGACCGCCTCGTCGGAGAGGAAGACGGCCCGGAAGTGGTCCTGGTAGGCGCGATGCCCGAGCCAGGGCGCCGCCTTCCACAGCACCTGCCCCAGCAGTCGGTCCTCGCCGAGGCCGAACAGCGTCCCGGCGGCCGCGTTCGCGAAGCGGATCCTGCCCTGCCGGTCCACGGAGAGCACAGCCTGCGCGAGCCGGTCCACGACGGCCCGGACACCCCCGGCCGGCTCGGGCGGCGGCACGTACACCGGGTCCCCTTCCCAGATCACCGGCGCTCCGGCCGCCGTCAGGGCTGCGAGCTCCCCGGCCAGGGCGGCCGCGGCCTCGCGCATCGCCTCCCGGTCGGCAGCCCCGACCGGGACCCCGGGGGTGGCCGGGCGCAGCACCATCAGCACTCCGAACCGCTTGGACCCGGCGGTGACGGGCTCGTACAGGGAGCCGAAGGGGAAGGGCAGCCCTGCCACCTGCTGTGGGAAGCGGCGCATGGACTCCTCCGCGTCCGGCAGGTGCACGGCCTGCCCGGAGCGGTACGCCTCCGCCACCGGGTAGGGGCGGTTCACCTGCAGCCGCCACCACGGTCGGAACAGCCGCCCCGGCAGGCCCAGGAGCACGGCCAGCAGCAGTTCCTCCGTGTGTGAGCGCAGGTAGACCCCGCCCGCGTACCCGCCGACGGCCTCCACGGCACTCGCCGTGGCACGCGCGAGCGCCTCGGCCGTGGCATCGGGGGCCGGTCCGGAGCTGTCCCCTGTCGCCGTCACACGGCCAGGATGCGCCCTCGGCGGCAGCCGCCGCACCCCGGGAGGGCATCCCGCCGTCCACGCCCCAGCCCCGTACGGGACCAGCGGCGATAGGCCGACCGCATCCCTCGTCCGGGGGACGCGCGGGCATACCGGCCGTCCCCGGCCGCGCCGCAGGGCACCATACGCACGCGTCCCACACCCCGGCGGGCCACCGGAAGGCAAGGCAGACATGCGGTACCAGTACGACACCACCGGCGAGCGCTTCGCCGAGACCAAGAGCACGGCCGCCTTCTCGGCCGCCGACACCCACACCCTCCTCGGCGCCCTCGACGAGCTCGGCGGGGTACGGGGGCTCGACACCCTCGACCTGGCCTGCGGATACGGCGACAACACCAGGCTGCTGGCCCGCGGCGGCGCCCGCCGGACCGTCGGCGTGGACAGCTCGGAGGAGCTGATCAGACTGGCCCGCGAGCACGGCACCGGCGGCCCGGGGCGGCCGGACATCGAGTACCTCGTCGCCGACGCCGCGGGCCTGCCCGACCTCGGCCCCTTCGACCTCGCCACCGCCGTCTACCTGTTCAACCAGGCACCCGACCGCAGCTCCCTGCACGCGATGTTCCGGTCCGTCCGGGCCAATCTGCGCGCCGGCGGCAAGCTCCTCGCCATCGTGCCCAACGCCAGCGCGTTCCCGCACGTGGACTGGTCGCCGTACGGGGTCCGCATCCTCGACCGGCTCCCCGAAGGCGACGCGCCGCTGCTGAAGGCGCACTTCGTCACCGAGCCGCCGGTGCCCTTCGAGTACCGCGAATGGGCCCACGCCGACCTTGCCGAGGCGGCCGTCGAGGCGGGCTTCGCCACCGTCGGCTGGCAGCCGACCCGGACCCCGCCGGCCGACCCCGTACGGGACGAGGCGTACTGGACGGCGTACCGGGCCTGGCCGGTCAGCTCCCTGATGACCTGCACGGCGTAGCGGTCAGAGCTCCGCCGTGGCCCGGATCAGCCGCACGATCCGCTCCCGCGCCGCCCGCCCCTCCGGCAACGGCATCAGCGGGTACCCGTGCGGCAGCCCCGCCTCCTCGTGGAACTCCACGTCCACCCCGGCCGCGAGCGCCCGGGTCAGCAGCTCCCTGCTGTCCGTGGTCAGCACGTCCCGGGTCCCGGTGAACACCGTCAGCGGCGCCAGCCCCGCGAAGGACCCGTGCAACGGGCTCACCCGCGGATCGTCGGCGGCGAGCATGCCGGCGTACAGCCGACCGGCCTCGCGCAGCCCCGGCCGGGCCAGCATCGGGTCGCCGGCCTCGATCAGCGCCTGGTCGGGGTGGCTCATGGTCACGTCCAGCCAGGGCGAGATCAGCACGATCCGGGAGGGCTGCGCCCCGGTCCGCTCGTGCAGCCGCTGCGCGGCGGCCAGCGCCAGCCCGGCGCCCGCGGAGTCCCCGATCAGCACCGTGCCGCCGGCGCCGCCGCTCGCGATCAGACCGCTGAGCAGGTCGGCGGCGGCCGGTACCGTCCGGTCCGCGGTCCCGCGCGGCGCCAGGATGTACGCCGGTACGACCACCCGCGCCCGGGCCTGCGTGACCAGCTGCCGGATGAACGCCCAATGCGGGCGGACCAGCTCGTTGATGAACCCGCCACCGTGCACGTACAGCACGCGCGCCGCCGGCTCGGTGCCCCGGGGGGACACGTCGTACACCGGCCAGGCTCCGACGAAGGTCCGCGATATCTCGGCGACCCGGCCCAGCGAGCGCGGCGGCAGATGCGACGCGGGCCGCCTGGCGGACTGTGCCACCTGGCTCCGCACCGCCTCGGCGCTCGCGAACCGTCTTCGCCTGCCCGACGCGATCAGCGCCACCGACAGCGCCCTGCTGCGCAGACTCGGCACGCCCCTCACCTCCCCTTTTCCCCGCGCCGTACGTCCGGCCCGGGACCCTGCCCCGTCACCTGAGGAGCATAGGCGTGAAGCTGCGCTGTCGACCCGCTTAAGAAAGTCTCGATGGACTGATCACCGTGCCGATCGGCAGATTGGTGCCGTCACCGACGCCGTCCGGGCCCGCACGCCCGTGGCGCCCCCTTCCGCATGCCTGGAGCCACCCCCATGAAGGCACTCGTCAAGCACAAGGCCGAGCCCGGGCTGTGGCTCATGGACGTTCCCGAGCCCGAGTACGGCCCCGGCGACGTGCTGATCAAGGTGCTGCGCACCGGCATCTGTGGAACCGACCTGCACATCCGCGCCTGGGACGGCTGGGCGCAGGGCGCAGTCAAGACCCCGCTCGTGCTCGGTCACGAGTTCGTCGGCGAGGTCGCTGCGCTCGGCGCGGACGTCCGCGACATCGAGATCGGCGCGCTCGTCAGCGGCGAGGGCCACCTGGTCTGTGGCAAGTGCCGCAATTGCCTGGCCGGCCGCCGTCACCTGTGCCGCAGCACCATCGGGCTCGGGGTCGGCCGGGACGGCGCCTTCGCCGAGTACGTGGTCCTGCCCGCGCAGAACGTCTGGGTGCACCGCACCGCCGTGGACCTGGACGTGGCCGCGATCTTCGATCCCTTCGGCAACGCCGTGCACACGGCGCTGTCCTTCCCGCTGGTCGGCGAGGACGTGCTGATCACCGGCGCCGGCCCGATCGGGATCATGGCGGCGGCCGTGGCCCGGCACGCCGGCGCGCGCAACGTGGTCATCACCGACGTCAGCCCCGAGCGGCTGGAGATCGCCCGCAAGGCGGGCGCCACGCTCGCGGTGAACGTCGCCGAGCGCTCCATCGCCGACGCGCAGGCGCAGCTGGGCCTGCGCGAGGGCTTCGACATCGGCCTGGAGATGTCCGGCCGCGCCGAGGCGATGCGCGACATGATCGACAACATGACGCACGGCGGCCGGATCGCCATGCTGGGCCTGCCCGCGCAGGAGTTCGCGGTGGACTGGGCGAAGGTCGTCACCTCGATGATCACCATCAAGGGCATCTACGGCCGCGAGATGTTCGAGACCTGGTACGCGATGACGGTGCTGCTGGAGGGCGGACTCGACCTCAGCCCGGTCATCACCGGCCGCTACTCGCACCGCGACTTCGAGGCCGCCTTCGACGAGGCGTCCACCGCCCGCAGCGGCAAGATCATCCTGGACTGGACGGCGTAGCAGCCCTCCACCCCACCGAACCACCTCCCTCCGGCCGGGTCCCGCTACCCTCCCCCCTCCGCGGGCCCCGGCCCCCTGGGGGTGTCTTGCCAGCCCCCCTCGGCAGGACACCCCCCTCACCGCCTCCGCCGCACAAGGAGAACCGCAGAATGTTCGAGACCGTCCGCGAAGACCTCCGCACCACCCTCGACGAGATCCGCGCCGCCGGCCTGCACAAGCCCGAGCGCGTCATCGGCACCCCGCAGAACGCCGCGGTCGCCGTCACCTCGGGCGGCGCGGCCGGAGAGGTGCTCAACTTCTGCGCCAACAACTACCTCGGCCTGGCCGACCACCCCGAGGTCGTCGCCGCCGCCAAGGACGCACTGGACCGCTGGGGCTACGGCATGGCCTCCGTCCGCTTCATCTGCGGCACCCAGGAGGTCCACAAGGAGCTGGAAGCGCGCCTGTCGGCCTTCCTCGGCCAGGAGGACACGATCCTCTACTCCTCCTGCTTCGACGCCAACGGCGGCGTCTTCGAGACCCTCCTCGGCGCCGAGGACGCGGTCATCTCCGACGCCCTCAACCACGCCTCGATCATCGACGGCATCCGCCTCTCCAAGGCCCGCCGCTTCCGCTACGCCAACCGCGACATGGCCGAGCTCGAAGCCCGCCTGAAGGAGGCCACCGAGGGCGGCGCCCGCCGCAAGCTCATCGTCACCGACGGCGTCTTCTCCATGGACGGATACGTCGCCCCGCTCGCGGAGATCTGCGACCTGGCGGAGCGCTACGACGCCATGGTCATGGTCGACGACTCGCACGCCGTCGGCTTCGTCGGCCCCGGCGGCCGCGGCACCCCCGAGCTGCACGGGGTCATGGACCGCGTCGACATCATCACCGGCACCCTCGGCAAGGCCCTCGGCGGCGCCTCCGGCGGCTACGTCGCCGCCCGCGCCGAGATCGTGGAGCTGCTGCGCCAGCGCTCGCGCCCGTACCTCTTCTCCAACTCCCTCGCCCCGGTCATCGCGGCGGCCTCGCTGAAGGTCCTCGACCTCCTGGAGTCGGCCGGCGACCTGCGCGAGCACCTCGCGGCCAACACCTCCCTCTTCCGCACGAAGATGACCGAGGCCGGCTTCGAGATCCTGCCCGGCGACCACGCCATCGCCCCCGTCATGATCGGCGACGCTGCGAAGGCGGCCCGGATGGCGGAGCTGCTGCTGGAGCGCGGCGTGTACGTGATCGGCTTCTCGTACCCGGTGGTCCCGATGGGCGCGGCCCGGATCCGCGTGCAGCTCTCGGCGGCCCACTCGACGGCGGACGTGGAGCGCGCGGTGGCGGCCTTCGCGGACGCCCGCGCGGCCCTGGAGGCCGAGGAGGCCTGAGGGACCGGGGAACCCCCCGTGTCCTGAGACAATGGTGGGGTGATCGACCCCCGCCGGCTGCGCATCCTGCGGGCCGTGGCGGACCACCGTACGGTGACCGCCGCGGCCGCAGCCCTCTACCTCACCCCCTCCGCGGTCTCCCAGCAGCTCGCGGCGCTGGAACAGGAGACGGGCCACGCGCTGCTCACCCGCAGCGGCCGGGGCGTCCGGCTCACGGCGGCCGGCGAGATCCTGCTCGGGCACGCCCACGAGGTACTGGCGCAGCTGGAGCGGGCCGAAGCCGAACTCGCCGCCTACGCGGGCGGCTCGGCGGGCGAGGTCACGGTGGCCGCCTTCGCGACGGGTATCGCGGAGGTGCTGGCCCCGGCCATCGCCCGCCTCGCGCTGGAGCACCCGGGAATCCGGCTCCGGGTGCGCGACGCGGAGGGCGACCAGAGCCTGCCGCTGCTGCTGGACGGCGAGGCCGACGTGGCCCTGGCGGTCGAGTACCGCGGCGCGCCGGGCGCGGACGACGGGCGGCTGTCGGTGCTCCCGCTGTACGCGGAACCCTTCGACGCGGTGCTCCCCTCGGGGCATCCGCTGGCCGACCTCCCGGCGGTGTCGCTGGCGGACCTGTCCGACTCGGACTGGGTGGGCCAGTACCCGGGCAATCCGTGCCACGACGTGACGCTGCTGGCCTGCGAACTGGCGGGCTTCCAACCCCGGTTCGTGCACTCCTCCGACGACTTCCGCGCGGTGACCGCGCTGGTGGGCGCGGGGGCGGGGGTCGCCCTGGTCCCGCGCTCCGCACTTCGCGGCATGGACCTCAAGGAGGTCCAGGTCCGCCCGGTGGCCCCGTCAGGCGGCCCCACCTCGGGCCCGGCCGCCACCCGCCGCGTCTTCGCGGCGACCCGCCGCGGGGCGGAGTCCCACCCGCTGATCGCCCCGGTCCTGGCGGCCCTGGTGAGGGAGTCGGAGCGGCTGCCGGAGCACTGAGGGGGCGGGGGCCTCGGGGTTGGGGCGGGGTCCCAGCTGGGTGGATCGACGCCGGACGAGGTCAGCCGCGTAGAGATCCGTGGCGGCCTATGTCCAGCCCAAGACGGGTCGCAGACGCCGTCGTCGAGGAGCACGTAGCGATTCATGGCGCCTGTCGGGGGCCGAGGTGCGTGTGCTCGCTGTTTGACGATGGCCGGCCGCCTGCCCGGCCCCGGAGACCGAGGTGGAGGGCCCGGGCTCGCGCCCGCCCCCTGCCGGAGCAGAGCCGCACATCCCTGACCACCCCGCCTGCCCCTACACCCGCACCACCTCGACCCCCGCCCCCGCGAACTCCTCCGCGACCTCCGCCGACAGGCCCGTGTCCGTGACCAGGACGTCCACCGACGAGGTCGCGCAGATGCGCGCGAACGCCCGCACCCCGAGCTTGCTGGAGTCGGCCGCGATCACGACCCGGCGGGCCCGTTCGCACAGCAGGCGGTTGATGGACGCCTCGTCCTCGTGGCGGGTCGCCGCGCCGTCCGCCGGGTCGAAGCCGTCCACGCCGACCACGGCGGTGTCCACGGCGAGTTGGCCCAGCACCTGTTCGGCGAGGGGGCCCGTGAGCTCGTACGACTGGGGGCGGGCGACACCCCCCGTCAGCACGATCTTGAACTGCGGGCGGATCACCAGCTCGCCCGCGATGTTGAGGGCGTTGGTGACCACGGTCAGCGCCGGCGAGCCCGTAGCCAGGTCCGGGCGTCCCGCCAGGGCGCGGGCCACCTCGGTGGTCGTGGTGCCGCCGGTCAGGCCGATCACCTCGCCCGGGGTGATCAGGGCCGCCACCGCCTCGCTGATCCGCTGCTTCTCGGCCGCGCGCCGCGACGTGCGGTAGCGCAGGGGGAGTTCGTACGAGACCCCGTGCAGCACCGCCCCGCCGCGCGTGCGGACCAGCAGCTGCTGCTCGGCGAGCTGGTCGAGGTCACGGCGGATGGTCGCGGCGGACACGCCCAGCGCCTCCGCCGCCGGCTCCACTTCCAGCTCCCCCCGCTCCACGAGCAGGTCCAGCAGCGTCTGCCAGCGCTCCTTGCGGGTCATCGCCGCCCCCTTGGGTATTCCGCCGTTCTCCGACATGTTCTCCGTTGGCCTCCATTGGCCTACACGCCGACCCTAACTCAGGCGATCATTCCCCACGATGCTTGAAGTTGCGTGAAAACCCCCGATACCTTGCAGGAACAAGCAGGAACGTCCAGGAGCACGCACCCACCCAGCGCCAGGGAGCCCCATGAGTCACGTAGCGTACGAATTGAGCACTCAGCCCGAATGCTGGGAACGGGCCGCCGAACTGGCCCCGGCGCGGCGGGCCGTGCTGCCCCGGCCCGCCGACCGTATCGCGATCGTCGGGTGCGGGACCTCGTACTACATGGCCCAGGCGGCGGCCGTGTTGCGCGAGGAGGCCGGGCAGGGGGAGACCGACGCCTTCCCCGCCTCGGAGTTCCCGCGCCACCGCCGCTACGACCGGGTGATCGCCCTCACCCGGTCCGGCACCACCACCGAGGTACTGGACCTCCTCGCCGGCCTGCGGGAGGCGGGCGTGCCCACGACCGCCGTCATCGGTGACCCGGCCACCCCCGTGACGACGCTCGCCGACGAGGCCGTCGTCCTCGACTTCGCCGACGAGCAGTCCGTCGTACAGACCCGCTTCGCGACCACCGCCCTCACCCTCCTGCGCGCCCACCTCGGCCTGCACACCGCCACCGTGGTCGCCGACGCCCGCACCGCCCTCGCCGAGCCGCTCCCCGCCGAGCTGGAGAGCCGGGGGCAGTTCACCTTCCTCGGCCGGGGCTGGAGCGTCGGACTCGCCCACGAGGCCGCGCTGAAGATGCGCGAGGCCTCCCTGTCCTGGGCCGAGTCCTACCCGGCGATGGAGTACCGGCACGGGCCGATCAGCATCTCCGGGCCGGGCACGGTCACCTGGTCGCTCGACGCGGCCCCCGACGGGCTCGCCGAACAGGTCCGCGCCACCGGCTCCCAGTGGGTGGCCGGGCGGCTCGACCCGCTCGCCGAACTGGTCCGCGTACACCGCCTCGCCCTCGCCGTCGCCGCGCACCAGCACCTCGACCCGGACGCGCCGCGCCACCTCACCCGCTCGGTGATCCTCGCCGCCGGCGAGGAGGCGGTCCGATGAGCCTCGTCCCCGCCGGTTCCCTTGTCCTGGACGCGGCCCGCGCGGGCCGCGCCGTCGCCGCCTTCAACATCATCACGCTGGAGCACGCCGAGGCCGTCGTCGCCGGGGCCGAGGCGGCCGGGCTGCCGGTCATCCTCCAACTGAGCGAGAACGCCGTGAAGTTCCGCGGCGGGCAGCTGCTCCCCATCTCCCGGGCCGCCGCCGCCTGCGCGGAGGCCGCCGGAGTCCCCGTCGGCCTGCACCTGGACCACGTCAAGAGCTCCGAACTGCTCCGCCAGGCCTGCGACGCGGGCTACAGCTCGGTGATGTACGACGCCGCGCAGCTCCCGTACGCCGAGAACCTGGAGGCGACCCGCTCCGCCGCCGACTGGGCGCACGCCAACGGGCTGTGGATCGAAGCCGAGTTGGGCGAGGTCGGCGGCAAGAACGGCGCCGCCCCGCTGGACCCGCACGCGCCCGGCGCCCGTACGGACCCCGACGAGGCCCGGCGGTTCGTGGCCGACTCCGGGGTCGACGCGCTCGCCGTCGCCATCGGCAGCAGCCACGCCATGACCACCCGGACCGCGGCCCTGGACCACGTGCTGCTCGCCCGGCTGGCGAAGGGCGTGGACGTACCGCTCGTCCTGCACGGCTCCTCGGGGCTGCCGGACACCGAACTCGCGGCCGCCGTCGCGGGCGGCATCCGCAAGGTCAACATCGGCACCGCGCTGAACGTGGCGATGACCGAGGCCATCCGCACCCACCTGACCCCGGCGGACCCCCGGCCCTACCTGACGGCCGCCCGTACGGCGATGACGGCGACGGCCGCGGCTATGATCAGCGCCCTGAACTGACCGGTACCGGGGGGGGGCATCGTGGACGCGCAGCGGGGACGCACGAACAGGCGGAGCTTCCTGCTGACGGCCGGCCTCCCGCTGCTGGCCGTGGGCGGCGGCATGACGTACCTCCTGTGGCCGGAGTCAGACCCGGGCCGGGAGCCGGACTGGCGCCGGGTCCGTACCGACCTGGAGCCGCTGAACAAGGGGTTCGGGGCGTACCTGGGCGAGCTGACCGACGCGCACTGGCTGGGCTACGACGTCGACGAGGCCAAGTACGGTGACCGGAGCATCCCGAGCCCGGACTCCAGGATCCGCCTGGTCGGTGTCGCCCACCTAGCTCCCGGCGGGGCGGCCTCGGTCGTGGGCACACCCGGCCGCACCTTCGCGGCCGCCGTGCCGTCGGAGCCGCCCACGCCGCTGGCGCCGTACCTGCCCGCCGACCAGGCCTGGCAGCGCAGCCCGGAGTTCGACGCACAGGCGAACAGCGAGACCTCGGGCGGGTACCAGTCGGGCGAGTACCTCATCGACGTCAGGCGCGATCTCGTCTACTTCGACGTGCTCTACTTCACCACCTGAGTTCCCACTCAGCGGGAGTACGCCCACCGGGCCGTTGAAGGTACGCCGCGGACCGTGTTTCGTCGTACGGCAGACGTGCCGAGCCGTACGACGGAAGGGCCCACCGCCGATGCCGCAGCCCCATCTCCCCACCCGCTTCGGGGTGTTCCTCGCCCCCTACCACCGGCCCGACCGCGACCCCGCGCTCCAGCTGCGCCGCGACCTCGACCTCGTCGGCGCACTCGACCGGCTCGGGTACGAGGAGGTGTGGGCGGGGGAGCACCACTCCGCAGGGTACGAGATCATCGCCTCGCCCGAGCTGTTCCTCGCGGCGGCGGCCGAGCGGACCGGTCCGGTGGCCCGCTGCGTCGAGCTTGCCGGGGCCGGTGCGCGACCCATGCTGGTCGTCAACTGCGTCGGTGTCCCCGGCATGTCCAGTGGTCGGCATCTGCATGGACGTGACCATCCCGGATGTGCCTCACCTACCGTTGCTGTGCGAGTTGGCCGGTGTTGGCCGATTCGCCGTGAACCGGGCGGGACGCTGGGCGTCTGGCTCCGGGTGTCTCCCGAACGGTCTTGGAGACGGGGAACGGCGCAAGCTGGTCGCTTCGGTCCCGGCAGGTCTTGCCACCCTGGTGGGATGTGCCTGTGGTCCTTGGCGGGCTTGTGGTCCCGCGTGCCCTGGGTCGGGGGACGGTCTGGCCGGTAGCTCTCCGCACCACGATCCTCTGGTCGTGTGCGGTCACACCTGGCCGACGCCGTAGCCCGTGTCCGAGGGCGCGCCTGCCGATCGCCACCGAGGCCGCATGGTGGCCGGTGACGAGCGTGGTCTTCGATTGCTGTTGGAGGGGAGTCTGCCAGTGCTGGCCGCCCCAGCGGGAGGTATAGGCGGGGTCGACCGCGACGACGACGAGCCCGGCGTGGTGGGCCATGCCTCGCAGGCGTTCCCGGAACCGCGCGGTGGGTAGTGCCGCGACGGTGCGGCGGAACGCCTTCCCGCGTTTGCCGCGTCCCATGGTTTCCCGGCCGGTGGCGCGGGCGTCGTCGAAGCCGAGGTTCTCGATCGCGAGACCAGTGCAGCCGTTCACCTTTGCGAGGCCGATCATTTCGGTGATCGCGGCCCGCAGCCGCCCGTCGCGTTGGGATGCGGGTCCGGTCAGGTTGGTGGGCACCGTGAACGGTTCACCGACGGTTGCCGTGTGGGTCCACGACGCAGGCCGCGAGGTGGCCGGCGTTGAGGTCCACGGCCAGCAGCCGGGCGCCGGTCGCGGCCAGCTCGACCGGGGTGGGCAGCACCCTCTTCGGGCTGGACCAGGAGGCGTCGAGGTACCAACGGCCGCGTTCGGGGTCGTGGGTGATGTCGTAGCGGACGGCTTGGTTGGCGGTGACCCGGTCGAGCCACTCCTCCCCGCGGTGGTTGAACGTGACCGTGCAGGCGAGCCGGTAGCGACCGCGCGGTGCGTTGGCCAGGTGCCGCAATGGCGCGGGCAGGACGATCGTGACGGTGCCGTCGCCTGGGTCCACGGTGATCGTGTAGTTGCCGTGCGGTGCGCCGGACTCGCCGTCGGCGGTCAGGAACATGCGGGCCGCTTCCCACCGGTCCCGCCACTCGGCTTCGGTGATCCCTGCGTCAGCGAGGTTGTGCCGGGTCTTGGCCAGTCGGCGGCCGCCTACAACGATCGCCGGATGCCCGGCCTGGATACGCGCCTCCGCCTCGGCCAGACGGGCCGTGAGTACCTGCAACCGGTACTGCTTCTGTGCGCGCTCGGCCCGGTCCGGGTATCCGCGGACACCGCCCACGCGTTGCCCGCACGGCACCGCCACACGCTTGCGGATCTTCGTGATGGCCCGGCGCAAGGAGGCCCGATCATCGAACAGGCAGCGTAGGCTCAGCTGGTACTGGTCCTCACTGGCCCGAGTGATCGCACCCGCCCACCGCGACGACGACACCTTCGTCAGCGCCCGCTTACGCTCGGCCCGCCGATTGTCCTTGACCGACACCCGGCCGATCCGGACACGCTCCGCCAGATCCACACGGGCGTGATGACCGAGATGCTCACCGAGGACCGTCAGGAGGTGTTCGTCCGCCGAACTCAGACGCAGCCGACCACGGATGCGCACACCGGCAGGGGCTGCGACCGTGAACGGAGCGACCAGCGAACGCAGTTCGCGTCGCCCCATCTTCCGCGCACCGCGTGCGATCAGCCGCCTCCTCTCCACTAGCCACAGCGGACAAAGCCACCCCCACAGGGAACAGCCCAGCAGGAACACACACCCTGAAACGCCACACCGTTCACCCAAACGTGGCATCCGACGGCCAGCAATGGCCCATAGTCAAATCAACAGCTGTCAACCCGCCGCAGGAATTCGGCGCGACGCTGGCCCGGCTCGCGGACGGGCGCATCGACCCGGCAGCCCTGGTCACCGGCGAGGCCGGCTTCGGCGGCCTCGACGCGGCCTTCGCCTCGCTGCGCCGTCCGCAGGAACACATCAAGGTGCTGATCAGGCCGGGACTTTCGGGTACCGGGATCAACGCGGTGTGAGCCGGGCCTGGTGGCATTGGATCCCCTGCCACTCGGCCCGGTCGGGGCGTGCGCCCCGGGCGAGGGTCCGGGTGCCCTCGGCGACCGTGAGGGTGTTCTCGGTGGACAGGCAGAGGGCGACGAACCAGGTGGTCCGGGCCTCCTCGACGGTCTCGTCGTAGTACCAGTCGGCGGTGACGTCCCCGCCCCCGCCCCCGCCCCCGGAGCGGCCGGACAGGAAGGGCCGCTGCAGGAAATCCTGTACGGGGAGGGGGAAATGGCCGATCACTCCCTGTGCCCCGGCAACCAGGTCGAGCCGCAGCACCGGAGCCCCCGGCACACCGGGAGCGGCCGCCCGCCCGTCCGGCGACGGCCCCCCGTCGAAGGACCGGCTGCGCAGCGAGCCCGGTTCCACCCGGACCCGCTGCCCCCGGAACTCCGGTGCCCCGTCACGCGGTTCCTGCCGGAGGCGGCACAGGCCGCGGTCGCCGACCACCAGCGCGGCGGGCCGTCCGTGGCCATCCGGTCCGGCCCACCAGGTCAGGGTCCGGCCGGCCTTCTCCAGCAGCCGGGCCCGCGCGTCCCCGGGCAGCAGCTCCCAGTACTGGTGGCGGGCCGGGATCTCGCTGTCGACGGGCAGGGCGCCCGGCTCGTGGATCTGGGTCACCGCCAGGTCGTACTCGGAGCGGGGTCCTCCGCGCCCCTTGCGTCCCTCGAGCCCTTCGCGGCGCCGCGCGTTGTGGTCCACGTACGTCCCCCGGATCCCCCGCCCACCGCTGCCCGGAAGCCCGGCAGCCCAGACGGTCATTGTGCGTCAGGGCGCCGGGCTGCGGGGGCGGTACCTCAGATGCCGATGGCCCCGTCGATCCGTTCGCGCAGCAGGTCGGCGTGACCGTTGTGGCGGGCGTACTCCTCGACCATGTGGACCAGGACCCAGCGCAGGGACACCTTCCCCCGCCAGGCGTCCTCGCCCTCGACGTCGAGGTCGGTCGCCTCGGCGACGAACCGTTCCGCGAAGGCCACTTCAGCGCGCCACGCCTCCCAGGCCGCCGCCACGGCCGCCGCATCGCCGACGGCTCCGTCGAAGTCCCCGTCGGGATCGACGGCCGAGGAGAAGCGGGGAGGGGCGTCCTGACCCGCCAGGACCAGGCGGAACCAGCGCCGCTCCACATCGGCCAGGTGCCGCACGAGTCCGAGCAGGGACAGCGTGGACGGTTCCACGGACCGCCGCGCCAACTCCTCGCCCAGTCCTGCGCACTTCAGTTCCAGGGTCGCGCGGTGGTCCGCCAGGAAGGCGACCAGCATGCGCCGTTCGTCGCCGGTCGCGGGGCCGCCGAAGCGGTGGTCCCACTCGGGCTCGACGAAGAATTCCGCTCTGCTCCGTGGGCTCGTCATGGTCGAAAGTATGAACGCCCCCACCGAGTCGGCGGCACGCGGGCCCTCCGCCTCCCCGGCCCCTTCCGAATTCTTGCAACAGGTTCTACTCTGACCGCCGCCATCACCACTGCCGTCACCACCGCCACCGCCACCGCGAACGGCTGGACCGCGAGACTCCCGGAGGGGCCGTGCACCTCGAATACACGCCTGAGCAGCAGCAGTTGCGCACCGAGCTGCGCGCCTACTTCGCCGAGCTGGTCCCGGAGGACGTCTACTCCCGCTACGAGGACCCGGCCGCCCAGAAGCGGTTCTACCGGGAGACCATCCGCCGGCTCGGGGCGGACGGCTGGCTCGGGGTCGGCTGGCCCAAGGAGTACGGCGGCCGCGGGATGACCCCGATGGACCAGTTCATCTTCTTCGACGAGGCCGCGCAGGCCGTCGTACCGCTGCCCCTGATGGCGCTCAACACCGTCGGGCCGACCATCATGCAGTTCGGCACCGACGAGCAGAAGGCGTACTTCCTGCCCAAGATCCTCGCGGGCGAGATCGACTTCGCCATCGGCTACAGCGAACCCGACGCCGGCACCGACCTCGCCGCACTCAAGTGCAAGGCCGTCCGCGAGGGGGATGAGGCGACCGGCACCTACGTGGTCAACGGCCAGAAGATCTGGACCACGAACGGCGACACAGCCGACTGGGTCTGGCTGGCCGTCCGCACGGACCCGGAAGCCCCCGCGCACAAGGGCATCACCATGCTCCTCGTGCCGACCGCGGACCCCGGCTACTCCTGCACCCTCATCAACACCCTCGCCTCGCACGACACCACCGCCAGCTACTACGAGGACATCCGGGTCCCCGCGAGCCGCCGGGTCGGGGAGGAGAACAAGGGCTGGCGGCTGATCACCAACCAGCTCAACCACGAGCGCGTCACCCTCGCCGCCCACGGCACGATGGCCATCCGGGCCCTGCACGACGTCCAGCGCTGGGCCGCCGAGACCAAGCTCGCCGACGGCCGCCGCGTCATCGACCTCTCCTGGGTCCGCGGCCGCCTCGCCCGCACCCACGCCCGGCTCGACGCGATGAAACTCCTCAACTGGCAGATGGTCAACGCCGTCCAGGAGGGCACCCTCACCCCCCAGGACGCCTCCGCCGTCAAGGTGTACGGCTCCGAGGCGCGCAGGGACGCGTACGCCTGGCTGATGGAGGTCGTCGGCGCGGCCGGCTCCCTCAAGGACGGCTCGGCGGGCGCGGTCCTGCACGGCGAACTCGAACGCGGCTACCGCAGCGCCGTGATCTTCACCTTCGGCGGCGGCAACAACGAGATCCAGCGCGAGATCATCTCCTGGATCGGCCTGGGCATGCCCCGCGTACGCCGCTAGGCCGTTTGTGACGAGGATTTATAGTTGGCACTTAAGATTTCTAGTTGGCACCAAGATCAACCTCTCGCCAGAGGTGCTGGTGCATCACTTTCCCGTCGCTGTGCTGCTGTCGGACTCTCACTGCGTCGTGCGCTGAGTGCGAGCATGCGCCCCGTACGTGGGGTTTGGTCGCGGTTCCCTGGTCCGGTTCACGCGGTACCTGTCAGGGTCGTCCTGGCAGGTACGCGGAGCCGGCGATGGATCTCGGTCTGGTCGATGTCGAGCGGGCTGACGGTGAGGGCCATCCGCACCGAGCTCACGCACATCCTCGATACGCCCCGTCGGTCGGATCGGCGAATAGATCGCTCTCGCCGAGATGCTCCAGGCCGTCGGCCGCGGCCGGTACGCGGAACTAGCACCCCTGTTGAGGCAGCGCACGCAAGGAGATGACGGGAGTCCGTTGCCCTATCTGAGTTCTTGCTCTTGACGCATCTGTATACCGCTGCGGATTGCGTGCCGTCGAGGCAACGAGCCCGGGAGGATTTGCAGGGCTGTAGGGCGCGCAGGTCAAGACCAAAAGACTGATGCCCGACCGTGCCCAGTGAGGCACGGTGGAGGTCCCACTGCCTGTCCCGCCATGATGCCCCCTGAATGGCGCGGCCCAGTGCCGTGTGGACCTGGTTCTACCAGGTCCACACGGAGAGATCCGATCGTTCTCGGGACACGATCTCTGGTCCGAAGGCAGCCGTTCGCACCGCTCCCGCGACTGGGCGAAGTCGAACCAGGTCTCATCCTGCGAGGGGTGACGGGACACGCATCTCTCCTCGAACACGGGCCGACCTCGCCAGCAGACCAGGGTCGTACACCTGTGGAATCCAGGCCTTCGGGAAGAGACGACGCGGCGGCTCACCGAGTCGCGATGGCTGCGGCCTACGAGCGCGATCCTCCTGCCGCTGTCGCCGGAATCCCCGTTGCAAGACAATGAGCGGTACAACGGGCTCGGTAGCGATTCGGGGTGGGCAGTGCAGTTCACAGTTCTGGAGGTTGGGGAGACACCGCCAACCCACCTCTCAGGTGCGTTCCTGGTCAAGGACAACTGGGACGATTTTCGGCTTCAAGGCGACGTTCATCCTGGAAGTGAGGCAGGAGAACGGCCGGCTAATCCACGTACGGATTGCCCACGTGGACATGGCGACCGACGACACCTTCTCCCGGACATCCGATCGGATGCCCTCGACCTTCACCTCGCTACCCAAGGGCTTCTTCAGCCTTGCTCAAGAGGCCGACTACTACGAAGCTCTGCACCTCCTCCCAGAAGGCACAGCAGAGACGATCCTCAATGCCTTGAATGATGTCGCCAACGGACGCGTCCTGTCCTTCAGTGTGTCCGATCACCGTGTCTACGAGCAGTCCCTGCGACGATCGGTCACCGACAATGACTACAGACGCATGGTCCGCACCGCGCGTGGCGGCAAGAGGTCCCTTCCCTTCGCATGCTCCTACACGCCGCCTGCCGAGGGCCTGCTGCCGCCCCACCGGTTCGACTTCCACGCAGAGCCAGAAAGCCTTCCCCCGACAAACCTGCACGCCTTGATCGGCCGCAACGGTGTGGGGAAATCCCATCTTCTGCATGCCATCGCCGAGGATGTGACCGCAGGGATAGTTGAGGTCCGCAGCGGCGCCGAAGATGACGAGCAGGTGCGCCTGAGTGGGTGTGTCGTCGTCTCGCTCGTCGAGGAGGACGAGCGTCTGCTGGGTCACAAGATCGGTCAACCGGGTGATGGTGAGCAGCACCAGGGCGTGGCCGGAGCTGAGCTGCTTGAAGATCGCGATTGGTTCAATGGGGTCCAGATGGTCTGGCCGGGGGGCCATGTGGGCTTCGTTGTTGCGCAGGCGGCGTGCGTATTCGTGGATGGGTGATTCCGCGAAGACAGGGTCGTGCTTGAGCATCTGGAGAATGCGGAGCCATTTGTGGGCCCAGCCGGCTCGTGCGATGTTCTCGACGCTGGTGGCGAACGCGGAAGCCAGTTCGCTGCGCCTCTTGGGGTGCCCGTCGCCGGTGGTCAGCAGCCCGACGTACTCGTGCGTGACTGGGCCAGGAGACGTTCTGCTGACAGTGCTGACGGGGTCGAAGGCGCTGAACGCCGCGAAGGCCGGGCTCAACCGCTCGATCATGGACGCCGGTTGGGGGATGTTCCTTACGATCCTCAACAGCAAGGCTGAAAGCGCCGGCAGGGAAGTGATCGCCGTGGACCCTCGCAACACCTCCCGGACATGCCCCCTCTGCGGGCATGTCGCCAAGGAGAACCGGCCCACGCGAGACAAGTTCCACTGCCAGTCATGCGGCCATCAGGCGCACGCGGATACGGTGGGTGCAATCAACGTCTTACGGGCCGGGCTGGTCCGTCGCGAAGCCCGACCGGCATAGCGAGAAGCCCCCTCCTTCGGGAGGGGGAGGAGTCACAGCCAGATTGCGTACGCGGAGACCGCCGATCGCGTGCGCCGTAGCCACCCAGCCGGCCTGCCCGACGGTACCGATGAGCCCCCTGGGGCGGCCTGCGCATCGGCTGGATCAGTGCCGAGTTCGCGCTGCTGGAACGGGTCGCGCGGACCCGCCCCGCGACGGACCTCGGTACCCCGGTGGTGGAACAGCTGGCCACCGCCGCCCTCCTGAACGCCGGCCGGACCAAGCGGCCCGAGTCGCTGCACCAACTGCGGGAGCAGCAGGACGCCTTGCTGGGAGCACTGGCCGAGCACCTGCCCGAGGTGCAGGCACCTCGGGCGGCGGGCGGGGTGACGCTCTGGGCGCGCTTCCCGGAGCCGATCGGCTCCCGGCTGGCGGCGATCGCACCGGACCACGGGGTGACGATCGCGGCAGGTCCGCAGTTCGGGATCGGCGGCGCCTTCGAACGCCACGTCCGCCTCCCGTACACGCTCCCGGCCGCCGCCTCGCCGAGGCCGTCCGCCGCCTGGCCTCCGCCCACCGGGCCCTGACGGCAGGCGCGACGGGCACCCACGTCCCGACGGCGGTGGCCTGAGCCGCCGCCGCCCCGGGCCACGGGGCGGCGGCAGGTCCCGGGCTATGCCATCGGATAGCCGCCCGGGCCGGCGTACACCGTGTCGCCGACGGCGCGTTCGCGGGCATTACCGTCGGTGGGGATGTTGACGAGCTTCTGCTCCCACACCAGGGTGGTCGAGCCGCCGCCGTCCATGTTGACGGCGTCGAGGACGTTGAGGTCATGCATAAGGGTGGCCAGCTCGCCCCGGGTGGCGCCGATGCTGACCACATTGTTCGGATCGTCAATGCCGTCGACGGTCACCAGTACGGTGCGGCCCAAGTGGTCCGTGCCGACGGCCGTGCGCGGGCGGTTGTCGATGCTCCCCGCCGGATCCGTGTATTCGATGTGGCCGTTCCTCACGAGCAGGTCCCCACCCGCGGTGACGTACATCGAGGAGTCGAGAGAGAGACGGGTGTTGAACCGGGTGTCCACCACCTCCTCAGGGAAGTCGAACCCGCTGCCCCTCCGTGTGCGGGCGCGCAGCCAGTCGGCGCCTTCCCCGATGCCCTGGAGGATGCGACCTCCGTTCGACACCTGGTTCCCGCCCCGGTTGGCTACCTCGGTGCAGCCGCTCCCGGTCACCGGCAGCTTCGAGTCGAAGCACGCGGTGACGTTGTTTGCGGAGTCGAGCACGACTTCGAAGCCCTCGTCGCTGCTGATCCGCTTCGCGTCCGGCGGTGTCACGACATCCGGGTCGTTGGGGGTCACGATGAAGGCGGTGGTCGGCGTTTTCGTGCCGTACTCCTTGGTGAAGGAGATGATCTCGGAGGGGTCTTCGCAGACCCCCGTGTCGCGATCCTGCGTCTCGGGCGGGACGCCCGTGTCGGCCGGGTCCGGCTGCTCGCAGTGAGAGGCGCGGCCGGGTACCCGGTTGATGCCGTCGAGTTGCCGTTCCTCGGTAGGGTTCGTCGAGCCCTTCGGCTTGATCTTCAGGGTCGTGCTCAGCTCGGTGATGTAGGCCCGGCCGTGCTGGAGCACGAGCGAGGTGCTGACCGGCTTTCCGCCCTTCCCCCTGACCGCTTCGCTGAGCAGTTTGCCGCCTTGGATGACGACGCCGTTCAGGTCTCCGTCCCATGTGTCCTCGGCGGGGTTCTTCATGTTTCCGTCGAAGAAGCCGCCGTTGATGCCGACCAGGGGTTTCCGGACGTTCGTTGTGGTCAGGCCGTCCAGCATCGAGGTGGTGGTCTGGGACGTGCCGAGCCCCATGCCGAGCCCCGTGCCGAAGGTGCCCTTGAGGTTGACCGGGGCCAGGTCCGGGTCGATGACGACCACGTTGACCTTCCACGGTCCCTTGTAGGGGGCGCCTGAGTACTCGGTGCGGGTGATGCCGGGCACGGCTGTGTCGGTCTTGACGACCTGGAGGTTGGCGAGGTTCAGGACCGTAGTGGCCGGGAGCGTCTCGTTGGCGGACACACCCGGAGCGGAGAAGGGAGTGGCCAGTGCCGAGGTGGCTAGGGCGAGTGCCAAGGCGCCTCGTTTGACTGCGTGCTTCACGAAGGACTCCTCGGTATTCAGTTGGCGGGGAGCAGGTTGGGTGCGCAGTCATCTGTGTCGAAGACCAGCATGTGGGAGCTCAAGTACTTATTGAATGGATCGGGGATCACCGTGCTGTCCGACCTGAGCACCACGTACTTGCTGTAGGTCTTGTTTCCGACTTGCAACGTTCCCGAGTAGTTCCATGCCGTGTAGAAGCAGGCGTGCCTGTTGGTGTAGTTGGCGACCGAGACCACTCGGTTGTCCAGGGTTTCGTAACTCGCCTTGTTGTCCGGCGACTTCTCCATTTCGCCGCGGCCCCCGACATCGCTGAAGATGCAGAGGTTCCCGTCGGGGCAGCGCTCGTAGCCGGTGAAGCAGCCGGCCTTGGACTTGGCCAGCTTGTGCGAGCTGACCTTGCCATCCAAGTCGGACCCGAGTTTGGTCAGATCGGCCCAGTTGCCGGGCTGGACGGCCTGGATGGTGCCGCCGTAGCCGAAGTTCTCGTAGACGCAGGCCCAGTATGCGGTGTTGTTGACCACCGCGTTGACCTTTTCATTCCACGTGGAATAGCTCTGCTCCGGTAGGGCGCCCGAGCTGTAGGACTGCAAGGGCGCCGTGGCGCCGGCGCTGGCGTAGATGCAGAAACTGTCCGTTGCGCAAGGCGGCCGCGACGCCTCCACGGCGTCGGCCGACTTGACGATCGGTGAGATGAGGAAGAGCGCCACGAGCGAGATGCCCGCGACGGCCCATGCCAAAAAGCGTTTCACGAAGAAGTCCCCCCACGGGAGTGTTTCAGCAGCTCGATTCATGGCTGTGGCGCGAGCGTAAGGCCTATGTCCGGGGGTGGTGAAACTGGGGGAGGATGCGCGTGCTCGAAGGAAAGGTTTTTGAGGCGAAATCGGTAAGAAAATCGCAGTGTTGAGGGCCTGACGGGCCTTCATGTCGTGGTTGCCTGTCAACTGCTGCGCCTTGGCCGCCGAACGCGCGTACCGCTGCCGCGCGCCGCTGGAGCCGAACCACTCCCGCCACACCGTCTTGAGGGTGTCGTAGCTGGGGATCTTGACGTCGTCGCCGAACGTTTCCCGCACGTACTGATGGATGAGGAACTCGTGGTCCTTCGACGTCAGCTTCGACCGGCGCAGAGTTTCGGGGCGGACCGCGAACAGCGCCTCCCGGATCTCCGGCGAGATCCGGTGCCCCGACGCCTCCCGCAGCCACCGGTCGTCCGCGAGACCGACCGGCCCGCACTTGCGCCGGCTCTGGTCCCAGCGCACCAGCGTGCGAAAGCTCACTTGATGCAGAGCGCACTCCTTCGCACCGTCGGGGTCCTCGGCGGCAGCCCCGCGTAGCTCCTCCGCCTTGGCATGGCGGCGCTGAGTGAGCGTGGTTGTCTCGGGGTCATACTGCGGACGCGGTTCGTGGGGCAGGGCGGCCAACGGATCCCCGCTGCGAAATCCCGTCTCCACCTCACGGATGTGGTCCATCCTGTGCATGACATTCCTGCGCTGCTCCGGTTGGAGGTCCTCCATCGTCTTGGGCTGGCGTCCCCTGCTGGCGGCGGGTAGATCCGCGCGAGTCCGGGTGGATGGACGGCAGTTCGGACGGTGGATCAGCTCACGGAGTGTCACCTTCCACTGCGCACCCTCGTCGTCGATCAGCGTTACCCTGCCCAGGTGCGGCAGGCACGATTCGACCCGCCATTGCTTACCGTCAATAATCAGTTCCACACCGGGCGACAGATCCCACGTCGTCGCCATCGCGGTCGTCACCGCATACCCCCGAAGGACTTCCGCGGCGCCAGCCGGATCAGACGATCGTCCCCGTAAGGGCCGGACAGATCCACCCCGAGATCTCGCCGCCACAGCAGGTGCAAAGCATGCGCTCTCGCCACAGCGGGCATGGAACAGCTCTCGACAAGGTCGCCGTACGGCACAGGGCCTTGAGCGGCAGCGCGTCGCAGCTGGCCCTGAACTCCGAGTACCTCCTCCAGGGGGCGCCGCTCCGCGGACATCGCGTCCACCGCGCCCCATACGTGTGTGCGCCAGCCCGTCACGACCATGAAGCGCCAGCCGGCCGATAGCGCGACCTCGGCCGTCGCCGCGAACTTCAGGTGATGGGGCGAATACGACCAGCAGGTCACACGTCCACAACGACTGGACCCTGGCGTGTGAGCAAGAGGTAGCCCTCCAGCCGCTGATGCTACTTGGCATCAGCGCAGGTCACGAACGTTGCTTGGTGCCAAGTAGCAATCTTGGCCACAGCCGTCTCTTCCGGATCTTGCTCCCCCAGCTACCGCTGGGAGGTGCCCCCAGACCCGCGCCGCCCGGCACCGCACCTCGCCGCGTTGTCGGGGCACCCGAGTACGTCCAGTACTCGGGCGCGCCTCCGCCTTGCGAGGCACGGCACCGGACGACGCGGGCTTGACCGGCAAGATCCGAAAGTGACGACCTAGGGGCGTGTGACCAGGCTGACCAGGCCCTGTGGCGTGAGAGCCGTGGCCTCCGTCCGTCGGCGAACGGTCCAGGGTACTGGAACGCGACCCAACCCCGGCCGGAACCGGTTCTCACCTACGCGGCCCTGCTGCGCAGTTACGAAGTTGATGCAGGAACTGTGGGCTCCGGCACAGCGCTCGCTCTCGCCGGGCTGCTGGAGTCGGGTGGTGGCGTACTTCTTGTGGCTTCTCGTCCCGGCCGGCCTGATCCTTCCGTTCGTCTTCGCGGGTCGGGCCGTTCGTGTGCCGGCCCGGGCCGGCGGGCCGCGGCGTGCCGACAGCGAGGCTTGGCTGCGGACCGCCGGCTTCGCCCAGGCGGCGATTGCCGTGGGCGTGTACGCCTGGGGCCTGCTGCACGTCACCGGTGCGGTCCTGTCGGCCGAGGACGGTGGGACGAACTCGATCCCCATCCCGCCCTGCCGAACCCCGGGCTGGGAGCACCGGGCGGAAGCGATCTCCGGCTACCGGGTGGAGTACGTGCCCCTGAGGTTCGTGTGCGAGACCGACGACGTCGGCGACTACAGCACCTCCGTCCCCGGACGCGTCAACCCGGTCTCGTTCCTCCTGGGCCTCGGAGCCGTCGTCTGCTTCACCGTTGCAGCTCTGGACTCCGGCAACAGCCGCGAGCAGGCCGACGCCGGGACGTAGGGCCTGTTCATTCCTGGCCCTGGCTCCGGGCGCGGTCGCGGAACCAGACGGCCGTCCCCACCAGCAGCGCCGCCCCCACCCCGTACAGCGGCAGCCACAGGGTGGTCGTGGCCGCCAGGCACTCGGCAACGGCCTTGCGGGACTGGTCCTCCTGTACGAACGCCAGGGCCGCGCCGTCACGGCCGGCCAGGTTCCCCAGTGCTGCCTCCGCATCGAGGGCCTGGTACCTGCCCACCAGCTCGCAGTCGCTCCGGGTGCCCGGCATCGGGAACAGCCAGGCCTGGCGCTGCAGCAGCGGGGCGAGCGCGATCGCCGCGCACAGGCCGACGATCAGCGCGTACGCGGCCAGGCCGCGCACGTACGGCGAGCGGATGTCCGGCGTCCACCGTGCGCGCCGCTGGAAGGCGAGCATCACCACGAGGAGCGTCACCCCGATGAACGTGGCGAACCACTGCCACGAGCCCTGGGCGAGCGCGAAGGTCAGCACCGCGGCGAGCCCGATGCCGACGACCCCGGGAGCGGGAACGTCATCGCCTGCTGCCGCGGACGGCGGCCTCGGGGTCACTCGGGGGCTGCGATCGCTCAAGGTCTCTCCTGCAGGAGGGAGCAGTCAGCATCACCCGCCGGGCGCCGGCGCCCCGGGCGCCATGCCGTGCGGGTCGGGCGTCCCCGCCCGGATGGCCCCTCCGCCCCGCGGTCGCACGGCATCCCGGATGCGACGGCAGCCCGAGTGCGACGGCATCCCGGATGCGACGGCAGCCCGAGTGCAACGGCAAACCCGGGTGCAACGGCAACGGCTGCGACGGCGACCGCAATGGCGGCACCCGGTTCAACTGCCGTTCACGCCGCGCTCGCCGGGCCTCCCTAGCCTCCTCCCTGTCCCGCACCCGATCGAGGGGAACCAGGTGTCCTTCACCGTCTCTGTCCGCGCTGCCGCGCTGCCCGCCGCCGTCCTGGCCGTCCTGGCCCTGCCGGCTGCACCGGCCCACGCGGCGGCCGTATCCGTCACAGCCACCGTGGAGACCGCCCCGGTCTCGCACAGTGGTGACGCCGCCGACGACCCCGCGATCTGGGTCCACCCCACAGATCCCGCCAAGTCGGTGGTCGTCGGTACGGACAAGAAGGGCGCGCTGGAGGTCTACGACATGACCGGCGCCCGGATCCAGCGGATCAGCGGCGACTACGGCAACAACGTCGACCTGCGCGGCAACATCGTGGTCTCGGCGGACGACGAGGCCGCCGGCGGCAACGGCGCCATGCACATCTACCGCATCGACCCCGTGACCCGGCAGCTCAAGTGGCTGAAGGACGTCCCCACCGAGGTCACCGCGCACGGCATCTGCCTCTACACCTCACCGTCCTCGGGCAAGCTGTACGCCTTCCCCAACTCCACGTCCGGCCGCGTCGAGCAGTGGGAGCTCGCCGTCAACGGCGACGCGGTGTCCGCGACCTCCGTACGCCTGTGGGACGCGGGCTCCGCGGTCGAGGGCTGCTACGCCGACGAGACCACCGGCAAGCTCTACCTCGGCGAGGAGGACGTCGGCGTCTGGATCTACGGCGCCGAGCCCACCGCCGGCACCAGCCGCACCAAGCTCGACTCCACCGGCTCCGGCGGCCACATCACCGCCGACACCGAGGGCATCACCGCCGCCGGCAACCGGATCTACGTTTCCTCCCAGGGCAGCGACGACTTCACGGTCTACGACCGCACCACCCGCGCCTACCTCGGCCGCTTCTCCGTCGCGAACGGAACCGCGGCCGACGACTGCGAGGACACCGACGGCATCGACGCGACCGCCGCCAACCTCGGCCCGGCCTTCCCGCAGGGCGTCTTCATCTGCCAGGACGGCTCCAACGGAACCCCCGGCACCAGCGGGTACCAGAACTTCAAGCTCGTCCCGCTCCAGCGCATCACCGCCCTCTTCGGCTGACCGTCCCGGGGCGTCGGCCGTTCCGCCGACGCCCTCCGGGGCCGGAGGCGCGGCCTGACCTACTCTGATCCACCACAGGGACGAGCGGGAGGTCGAGCAGCCGTGACCGACGGGGAAGAGGAACTCGCCGCCGCGCAGCACGCGCACTGGCAGGCCACCTACGCCGACCACCCCGGCATGTACGGCGAGCGGCCCTCCGCCCCCGCGCTCCACGCGGCGGCCGCCTTCGAGGCGGCCGGCGCGACGGACGTGCTCGAACTCGGCGCCGGTCACGGCCGCGACGCCCTGTACTTCGCGCGCCGCGGCTTCACCGTCCGGGCCACCGACTTCAGCGCCACCGGCCTGGAGCAGCTGCGCCGGGCCGCCCGGGAGCAGGGCCTCGCCGAGCGGGTGACCACCGGCATCCAGGACGTACGCGAACCCCTCGCCCTCCCCGACGGCTCGGTGGACGCCGTCTTCGCCCACATGCTGCTCTGCATGGCGTTGTCGACCCGGGAGATCCACGCCCTGGTGGACGAGGTCCACCGGGTGCTGAGGCCCGGCGGCACCTTCGTCTACACCGTGCGGCACACGGGCGACGCCCACTACGCCACCGGCATCGCGCACGGCGACGACATCCACGAACACGGGGGCTTCGCCGTCCACTTCTTCCCCCGGCACCTGGTCGACGCCCTCGCCGAGGGCTGGCGCCTCGACGAGGTCCACGCCTTCGAGGAAGGGGAGCTGCCCCGGCGCCTGTGGCGCGTCACGCAGACGCTCCCCGCGCCCCGGCCCCGGCCCGGGCTCCGGTCAACGCCCCGGAACGCCCCGACCGAGTGAAGATCGGGCTGTCCGAAGCCCGCCTCGGCTAGGCTGGATCCGCCGGGCGCCTGTGACAGGGAGGTACGGGGATGGGCGACACGACGACCGAACCCACGCGTGCCGACCCCGGGCTGTACGGCCCGTCGTCCGTCACCTGGCAGTGCCACGGCGACCCGATCATGTGGATCGCCGGCATCCGCGCCCTCTACCTCCAGGCCCTCCACCCGCGTGCCGTCCGCGGGGTCATGGAGAACTCCGACTTCGAGCGGGACGCCTGGGGGCGGCTCCTGCGCACCGCCGACTTCGTCGGCACCCTCACCTACGGCACCACCGAGGCCGCCGAGCGCGCCGGGGCCCGCGTCCGCGCGATCCACCGCACACTGTCCGCCACCGACCCGGCCACCGGCGAACGGTTCCCCGTGGACGAGCCCGAGCTGCTGCTCTGGGTCCACTGCGCGCAGATCGACAGCTTCCTGCACGTCATGCGCCGCTCCGGCATCCCCCTCACCCCCGCCCAGGCCGACCGCTACGTCGACGAGAACCGGGTGAACGCCCGCCTCGTCGGTCTCGATCCGGCCGAGGTTCCCGCCGACATCGCGGGCCTCGCCGCGTACTTCGAGCGGATCCGTCCCGAGCTCGCCGCCGGGCCCGACGCCGACGCCGTGTACGCGTTCCTCCACGGCCCGCCGGTCCACCCCCTCCTCATACCTGGCCGAAACCTGCTGTGGCGCCCGCTCGCCCACCTCGCGTACGGTTCCCTCCCCGGCTGGGCACACCAGCTGTACGGGCGGCCCACACCGCCCCCGCGCGCGGTCACCCGGCGCCTGCGCCTCACCGGGCGCGCCCTGCGCAGCATTCCCGCAGGTCTACGCTGGAAGCTGCCGCCAGGTCACATCTTGAAAGCGATGCGTCGCATGGGCCCCGGGAGTCGCCCCTCGACGCACAGGCTGCGCACGGCAGCGGCCATACTGGACGGGCCGGGGAGGGCATGGCACGACGACGGGGGCGGCTTCAAGACATGGCGGAGTCCAGACTGATTCAGGGCCGGTACCGGTCGCTCGACCTGATCGGGCGGGGCGGCATGGGCGAGGTATGGCGCGCCCGGGACGAATCGCTGGGCCGTCAGGTCGCCGTGAAGTGCCTCAAGCCGATCGGGGCCGAACAGGACGCCCACTTCACCCAGGTGCTGCGCGAACGCTTCCGGCGCGAGGCACGCGTCGCCGCGTCCCTCCAGCACCGGGGGGTCACCGTCGTCCACGACTTCGGCGACGACAGTGCCGCGGGCGGCTGCCTCTACCTGGTGATGGAGCTCCTCGAAGGCCGCAACCTCAGCCAGCTCCTGGAGGAGAACGAGACCCGCCCGCTCCCCGTGGACGTGGTCGTCGACATCGCGGAGCAGATGGCCGCCGCCCTCGGCTACACCCATGACCAGGGCGTCGTCCACCGCGACCTGAAGCCCGCCAACATCATGAGGCTCACCGACGGCACCGTGAAGATCTGCGACTTCGGCATCGCCCGCCTCGCCCACGACATCGGCTTCACCGCCAAGCTCACCGGCGGCGGCATGGCCATGGGCACCCCCCACTACATGTCGCCGGAGCAGATCGCCGGCGGCGAGGTCGACCACCGCAGCGACCTCTACTCCCTCGGCTGCGTCCTGTACGAGATCGCCACCGGAGCCCCGCCCTTCGACCTCGGAGACTCCTGGTCGGTGCTGGTCGGGCACCGCGACACCGCGCCCGTGCCGCTGCGCGAGCACCGCCCCGAGCTGCCCGCCTACTTCGAGGAGGCCGTCCTCGACCTCCTCGCCAAGCGCCCCGAGGACCGGCCGGGCGACGCCCGCCACCTGCACCGCCGCCTCGTCGAGGCCCGCCTCGGGCCCGGCGGCCTGCCCGGCGCCCAGGCCCCGCTGCCGGTGTGGGCCCGGGGGATGACCGCCGGCCGCAAGGCCGGGATCGACGCACGCCCCGCGAGCGGCGAATGGGCTGTGCTCACCGGCGCCTGGACGGCCCCCCGCGCCGGCGGCGAACAGCCCGACGCCCCGCACACCGGCACGCGCCCCGCGCTGCGCCGCCCCGAGCCCGCCGAGGACCCGCGGCTCACCGTGGCGTACGGCGTCCCGCGCGTCCCCGGCCCGCGCGAGACCGACCCCGACGCGCTCACCGCCGGCCACACCCGCGCCTTCGCCCTCAGCCGCTCGGGCCACCCGGAGGAGGCCCTCGCCGTCTACACGGCCGTGGCCGAGGGCCGCACCCGGGCGCTCGGCGCGGACCACCCCGACACCCTCGCCGCGCGCCAGGAGGCGGCGTACGAACTGGGCCGGCTCGGGCGCCACCAGGAAGCCCACGACATCTACCGCGCGGTGCTCGTCGCCCGCGAGCGGACCACGGGACCGCGCCACCCCGACACCCTGCGCTGCCGCCACAACCTGGCCTGCGCCCTGGGGGCGCTGGGCCGGTTCGTGGACGCCCACGCCACCGCCGTCGAGGTCGCCGCCGCCCGGGCGGCCGTCCTGGGCGCCGAGCACGCCGACACGCTGCTGACCCGCTACGAGGTGGCGTACGCCCTCGGCCGGCTGGACCGCTGGCAGGAGGCCCTGGCCGGCTTCCGCGAGGTCGCCGCCGTACGGGAGCGGATCCTCGGCCGCGACCACCCCGACACCCTGGCTGCCCGCTACGAGGTCGGCATCGCGCTCGGCCGTACCGGGAACAGCGCCCTGGCCCTCGAACTGTTCCGGGCCCTGGTCCGCGACCGCACCCGCGCCTACGGCGCCGCCGACCCCGAGACCCTGCGCGCCCGGCACGTCCTCGGCGTCAACCTGGGCCGGCTGGAGCGCTGGGAGGAAGCGGTGGCCGAAGCCGCGCAGGTGGGGGCGGTACGGGCCGAGGTGCTCGGCGCCGAACACCCCGACACCCTCGTCAGCCGCCGCGAACTCGCCGTCGGCCTCGGCCGGCTGGGCCGCTGGGAGGAGGCGCTGCCCATCTACCGCGAGCTCTCCGGCATCCGCGAACGGTCCCTGGGCGACGAGCACCCCGACACGGCGCTGGCCCACGCCGACGAGGCGTACTGCCTGGAGCGGCTCGGCCAGGTGTGCTACCAAGAGCCATGACGACCTTCGGGCGGGACGTATACGACGACGTGATCGTGGGCGGCGGACACAACGGCCTGGTGGCCGCCGCGTACCTGGCCAGGGCGGGCCGCTCCGTCCTCGTACTGGAACGGCTCGGGAACACGGGCGGCGCGGCCATCTCCAGCCGCCCCTTCGCCGGTGTCGACGCCCGCCTCTCGCGCTACTCCTACCTGGTCTCCCTGCTCCCGTCGAAGATCGTGCGCGACCTGGACCTGCGGTTCGCCGTCCGCCGCCGCACCGTCTCCTCGTACACGCCCGCCGAACGCGGCGGCCGGCCCGGCGGACTCCTCGTCGGCGGCGACGAAAAGCGCACCCGGGAGTCCTTCGCACGGCTCACCGGCTCGGATCGGGAGTACGAGAACTGGCGCGCGTTCTACGGCACCACCGGGCAGGTGGCCCGCAAGGTGTTCCCGACGCTCACCGAGCCGCTGCCCACCCGCGAGGAGCTGCGCGCCCGCATCGACGACGAGGCCGCCTGGCGGATGCTCTTCGAGGAGCCGCTGGGCCGGGCGGTGGAAGCACACTTCGACGACGACCTGGTGCGCGGGGTCGTCCTCACGGACGGACTCATCGGCACCTTCGCCGACGCGCACGACCCCTCGCTCGCGCAGAACCGCTGCTTCCTCTACCACGTCATCGGCGGCGGCACCGGCGACTGGGACGTGCCCGTGGGCGGCATGGGCGCCCTGACGGACGCCCTCGCAGCCGCCGCCCGCGCGGCCGGGGCGGAGATCGCCACCGGGCACGAGGTGCTGCGGATCGACACGGACGGCACCGCGCCGGCGGAGGTGGTCTTCCGCACGGCGACGGGGGAGGGACGGGTCGTGGGCCGCACGGTGCTGGTCAACGCCTCGCCGCGGGCGCTGGCCGAACTCCTCGGCGAGACACCGGAGCAGCCGGCTCCGGAGGGCGCCCAGCTCAAGGTCAACATGCTGCTGCGGCGGCTGCCCCGGCTGCGGGACACCGCCGTGGACCCGCGCGAGGCCTTCGGCGGCACCTTCCACATCGCCGAGGGGTACACGGAGCTGGCCCGCGCCTACGCGGAGGCGGCGTCCGGCGAACTGCCGTCCGTACCGCCCTCGGAGATCTACTGCCATTCGCTGACCGATCCGACGATCCTCGGACCGGAGCTGGTGGAACAGGGCTACCAGACGCTCACCCTCTTCGGGCTGCACACCCCGGCCCGGCTGTTCGGACACGACAACCGGCAGGCCCGCGAGGTCCTGCTCGCCGCCACCCTCGCCCAGCTCGACGCCCACCTGGCCGAACCGCTCACCGACTGCCTCGCCTTCGACGACGACGGGCGCCCCTGCATCGAGGCGAAGACCCCGCTCGACCTCGAACGCGAACTGCGCCTGCCGGGCGGCCACATCTTCCACCGGGACCTGTCCTGGCCGTACGCGGGCGAGGGCGGCGGCCGGTGGGGAGTGGAGACCGCCCACCGCAACGTCCTGCTGTGCGGTGCGGGGGCGGTCCGCGGCGGCGGCGTCAGCGGGGTCCCGGGCCACAACGCGGCGATGGCGGTCCTGGGGCACTGAGCCTCGGCCGGCGGCCGTAGGCCCGACCGGCCGCCCGCGGTGCGGCTACTCGGCGGGCTCGATGACGACGATGGGGATCTCGCGGTCCGTCTCGGCCTGGTATTCGTCGTACGAGGGCCAGTGGCGCAGCATCAGAGGCCAGTACGCGGCGCGTTCCTCGGCCGAGGCGGTGCGGGCGGTGCCCTGGACGATCTCGGGGCCGACCTGGACGCGGACCTCGGGGTTTTCCGCCAGGTTGCGGTACCAGAGCGGGTGCGCCGGGTCACCGCCGTTGGAGGCGACGAGGAGGTAACGGCCGTCTTCCTCACCGTAGATGAGGGGAGTCCGGACCGGATTGCCGGAGACCCGGCCCACCGTGGTGAGCAGCAGGGTCTGCGTACCGTTCCAGAACTGCCCCTCGGCCCCCTGGGAGCGCACGTACTGCTCGACGTGGTCGAGCTGCCAGCTGCCGGCCTTCGGGTCGGTCGGGTTGTCCCAGTCGATGTCGGTCGTCATAGGAGTCTTCTGCCTTCGTGTTGAACGGTCAACGAACCTCAACAACGAATGCCATCGCCCGCGGACACGTGTTTATTCCCTCCGTCATTCCCTCCGTGCGGGGAGCTTGAAGCCGTCGATGATCTCGTCCATCGCCCGGTACGTCGCGAAGGCCGGCGCGGCGCGGAGGGCGAGGTCGCGGACGGTGACCGCGAGGGGATGGGAGAGGGCGGCGACCCGGCCCATGCGGCGGGCCCGGACGCGGATGGCGTCGGTGCGGGCGCAGCGGGCCGCGCTGTAGGCGGCGAGGGCGGCCGGAACGTCCTGTGCGTCGTGTGCGGTGCCCGGGTCCAGCAGGTGGGCGAGCACCACGGCGTCCTCCACGGCCTGGCAGCCGCCCTGGCCGAGGTTGGGGGTCATGGCGTGGGCGGCGTCGCCGAGCCAGGCGAGGCGGCCGTGATGGAAGCGGGGGAGCGGGGCGGCCAGGTCGTACAGGTCGTGCTGGAGCACGGCCGTCGGGTCGATCCGCTCCAGCAGGGCGGGGATCGGGTCGTGCCAGTCGCCGTAGCGGCGCAGGAGCTCGGCCCGTACGTCCGCCGGGCGGTGCCCCTCGGGGGCGACGGCGGTGGCGTAGACGTAGGTCCGGCCGTCGGCGAGCGGGACGGTGCCGAAGCGCTGCCCGCGGCCCCAGGTTTCGGCCGTGTCGGCTCCGGCGCCGTGCCCGGAGGCGGGCAGGACCGTGCGCCAGGCGGTCTCCCCGCTGTAGCGCAGGCCGGGGTGGTCCGGGAAGTACCGGCGGCGGAGCGGGCTGTGGATGCCGTCGGCGGCGAGGACGAGGTCGGCTTCGAGGTCGCCCGCGGCGGTACGGACCACCGGGCGGCCGGCCGCGCCGACCGCGTCGTCCACGGTGGTGACGGTGCTGGCGTACCGGATCGTGCCGTCGGGGAGTTCGGCGGCCAGGGCGTCGGCGAGGGCAGAGCGGTGCACGGCGAGGGGCGGGCGGCCGTAGCGCGCGGTGAGCGCGACCGTGTCGGCGCGGTTCAGCCAGGCGCCGTCCGGTCGTCGCAGCCCCATCGCGGCCGGGACCGTGCGGCCCCCGGCGCGGGTGGCGTCGAAACCGATGGCGTCGAAGGCGCGCAGGGCGTTGGGCGCCAGGACGATCCCGGCCCCGACGGCGGTGGGCCCGGGCGCCCGCTCGCACACGGTGACCCGCCAGCCGCGCCGGTGCAGGGCGACGGCCGCGGTGAGCCCTCCGATTCCCGCCCCGGCCACGACCGCATGACGTCGAGGTGCCGACATGTCGCGCCCTCCCCTTCTTCCCTCGAGCTCTACATCCGTAGAGGCTCGCGCCCTCACTCTACAGCTGTAGAGTGAGGGCATGTCCACGGATCGCAGAACACTGATCGCCGACACCGCGATCGGCCTCGTGGCCGCGGCCGGACTCCGGGGACTCACCCACCGGGCGGTCGACGGAGCGGCGCAGCTGCCGGCGGGCAGCACCTCGTACTACTTCCGTACGAGGACGGCCCTGATCGGAGCCTGCTACCAGCGGCTCGCGGAGCTGGACCTCGACGACCTCGACGCCGACGGCCCGCCCGTCGCCGCGCTGTCGGACCGGGACGCGACCGCACGGGCGCTGGCCGGACTGCTGCTGCGGTGGCTGACGGTGGGGCGCGCACGCCAACTGGCCCGTTTCGAACTGAGCCTGGAGGCCGCCCGCAACCCCGAACTGGAGGCCGACCTCCACCGGGCCGGCCAGGGGGCCCGCTCCCGGGCGGCGGCCATCCTCGCCGCGCTCGGGGCCGACCATCCCGAAGAGGCCGCCGAACTGCTGGCGGCATGGACGGACGGACTCCTGTACGACCGCCTGGCCGGCGCCCTCGCCCGCTCCCGCCCGGCGCCCGACCTGGCCGAACTGACCGCAGTGGCCCGCCGCATGATCGACGCGGTACTCGTGACGACGCGCTCGGCGTCTCAGCCGGACTGGTCGGACCGGTCAGGGGAGGGGTAGCCGACGTTGTCCGTGTAGAAGCGGCCCTGCTCGCACAACTCGTCGATCTCGAGGTTCTCTTCCTCGGTGAGCTGCTCGTCCAGCGCGACGCCGAAGACCTGCCTGGCGCGGGCCAGTCGCCCCAGGACATCCCAGTCGAAGACGAACGTGCCGACGGTGGACTCGTCGGCGGTTCCGGATCCCACGCGGGATCTGAGTCGGTCGAGGGACACCACGAACTCGTTCAGGTCCTGCAGGACGGCGACGGCCTCGGCGAGGGGGATGCGGATCTCTCGGTCGGACATGTCCATCGGCTGATTCAACTCCGGAGTCGTTGTTCCGGCCCGGATCGCGGTCTTGCCGGTCCGGGCAGGGGGGCGGTCGCCAGCGGTCAGGTCAGGAAGCGCTCGACGGCCTCGCGAGCGCGGGCGTTCGAGGCCGCAGTGGAGGCCAGGGACCGGGCCAGGGACCGGGCCAGGGACCGGGCCAGGGCGTCGATCCACTCGTCCCCAGGCCCACTGGGCGCCGCGAGAGCACGATGCCCCGCACCTCGTGGCAGATCTCCCCGGCCACCCGGCCCCGATCCATCCGCAGCGAGAGCCGCTGCTCCCCGAGCGTGACGTCCAGTTCGGCGACCGGACCCTCGCGCCCGGCCACCCGGTCCGCGACGGAACGCCTGCGCGTGACTTTGCGAGGAGGACGACACCCGCATCGAGGAGGACCACTCCGCGCCGCAGGTGCCCGCCCATGTGCTCGGGCGGCTCCAAGCGGACCGGTTGAAGACGGCGGTGCCGAACACCTGCCCGACCGGATCGAATCCGACGGCCTTGACGGCGGCGAACTCCTCGGACGACAGCGTCGAGTTCCAGGCGTCACAGGCCCCCGGCAGACCGGTGTCTTGTCCGTGCGTCATCGGTTCCCGTGCCATCGACCTCTCGGCTCACTGGGTGGATCGCGGCGCCCGTTCGGCAGCGTATGTCATCGGATGATGACTCGGACTCACCGGTCGGTGTGCGGACGCCCACCTCGGCGTACTCCGGCGTACTAGTCACCGGACCGGGTCCAGCCGACGGCGTCGAGACGGGCGGCGTCGGAGGGGCGGTCCTCCGCGAAGAGGAGGCGGGCCGGTTCCGCGACGCGGATGACGTCCACGTAGATGCCGCGCCCGACGTAGCGGCCGGTCGCGGAGTGGCGGAAGCGCAGCCGGACCTCGCGGCCGGCCCAGGTCGCCGTCAGGGGGGCTTCGAGGCGGTGCCAGATGCGGCCCGACCAGCCTGCCGCGGAGCCGAGGGGCCATGCCTCGGGGGCGCCGCCCGTGGAGCGGAGGGTGGTGAAGGGGAGGGGCTCCCAGCGTTCTCCGTCGGGTGAGACCTCCAGGTGGAGCGCGCCCTCGCCCGGCACGGTGTCCCACCACACGGCGCACCGCAGTCGGGCGGAGGCCGTGGCCGGGGTGAGCGGCGGCAGGGTCAGGGTGCCCGAGGCGCCCGGCCGGACGCCGGAGAACCAGGCCGCGCCGCCGTGCTTCGTACGGACCGGGACGGCGCGGGCGAAGCGGTTGCCGACGGCGACCCGCGGGGCGCTGCCGGCCCGCCAGGTGCGCACGGGGTGTACCGAGTTGCCCAGGAGGATCAGGAAGGAGTCGGTGGAGGGGTCGAGGACGAGGGAGGTGCCGGTGAAGCCCGTGTGGCCGGCGGAGTGCGGGGTGGCCATCGCGCCCATGTACCAATGCTGGTAGAGCTCGAAGCCGAGGCCGTGGTCGTCGCCGGGGAAGGCGGTGTTGTAGTCGGTGAAGAGCAGCTCGACGGAGGCGGGGCGCAGGATGCGCTTGCCCGCGTAGACCCCGCCGTCGAGGAGGGTCCGGGAGAGGACGGCCATGTCCCAGGCGGTGCCGAAGACCCCGGCGTGGCCCGCGACCCCGCCGAGGGCGTGCGCGTTCTCGTCGTGGACCTCGCCCCAGACCAGTCCGCGGTCCAGGCCGGACCAGGGCGGCCGCTGCACCTCGGTGGCGGCGGTGATCCGGCGCCAGGAGAGCGGTGGGTTGTAACGAGTGCGGTGCATCCCGAGTGGAGCGGTGATCTCGTCGTGGAGCAGGACATCCAAAGTGCGGCCGGTGATCCGTTCCAAGAGCAGCTGGAGAGTGATCAGGTTCAGGTCGGAGTACCGGTAGACGGTGCCGGGGGACTCCTGCGGGCGGACCGACCAGAGGAGGCTCAACTGACCCTCACGGGTGGACTGCTGGTAGAAGGGCGCCCAGGAGCGCAACCCCGAGGTGTGCGTGAGCAGCTGGCGGACCGTGATCGTCTCCTTGCCGCCACCCGTGAACTCGGGCAGGTACCGCCGCACCGGAGCCTCCAGCTCCAGACGCCCCCGCTCCATCTGCTGCACGGCCAGGATCGACGTGAACAGCTTCGTCAGCGAGGCCAGGTCGAACACGGTGTCCTCGGCCATCGCGATCCGCTCGGCCGCCGGGAACTCGCGGACCCGGTCGGTCCGCCCGTCGTAGTCCGCGTATCGCACGGCATCGCCCATCGCGCGGTGCAGGGCGATCGTGCGGCCCCGGCCCGCGAGGACCACGGCCCCGGCGTAGTAGGGGTGTTCGGGGGAGGGGCCGAGGAAGCGCCGCGCCTCCTCCGCCACACCGTCGAGGTGCCGCTCCACGAGTCCGGCCTGGCGTGCGGAGCCGTAGCGCAGCCGCAGGCCTTGGAGTGCGCGCCGCTCCGCCGGGTTCCCCGCGGCGCCGGCTCCGGAGGCGGGGAGGGCGGCGTGGAGGATGAGTACGCCGCCGAGTGCGAGGAGTCGTGCGCCCAGCCTGCGGCGGCTCGGACGGTGTTCGTCGGCTGCGCCCACCTCGCCCACCTCGCCGGCCATCCCGTCGGCCCCCGTGCCTGCTGCCATGTCCAGCCCTCCTGTCTCCTGTCCGAGTCAGCCTGCGGCGCCGTCTCCCGGGGCTCCGCCCCGGACCCCGCGCCTCAAACGCCGGCGAGGCTGGATCTGCCCCCCGGCCCGGGAGTTGCCCCGGCCGGGTGGCCCCACTGGGGAGGTGCCCCGGGGTCGGATGGGCCGCACGTTAGTGGGTATGTGCCCTGCCGGCGGGCACCCTTCGCGCGGGCCGGCCCGGAAAGAATCTGACACTGCATCAGAAAATCTCTTCCCTCGACCGCCGGGCTGCGGCATCCTGCCGCCCATGGAGACGGAGCTGAGCAAGAAACTGGGAGTCGAGCACGCCATCTTCGGCTTCACGCCCTTCCCGGCGGTCGCCGCTGCCATCACCCGCGCGGGCGGATTCGGCGTACTCGGTGCGGTCCGCTACACCGCTCCCGACGACCTCAAACGCGACCTCGACTGGATGCAGGCACACACCGACGGCAAGCCCTACGGCCTCGACGTCGTCATGCCCGCCAAGAAGGCCGTCGACGGCATCAGCGAGGCCGACATCGAGGCGATGATCCCCGCCGAGCACCGCGCCTTCGTCCGCGACACCCTCGCCAAGCACCACGTGCCCGAGCTCGCCGAGGGCGAGGCCTCCGGCTGGCGGATCACCGGCTGGATGGAGCAGGTCGCCCGCAACCAGCTCGACGTCGCCTTCGACTACCCCATCAAACTCCTGGCGAACGCCCTAGGTTCCCCGCCCGCCGACGTCATCCAGCGCGCCCACGACCACGGCGTCCTCGTCGCCGCCCTCGCCGGCAGCGCCAAGCACGCCCGCCGCCACGCCGAAGCCGGCATCGACATCGTCGTCGCCCAGGGCTACGAGGCCGGCGGCCACACCGGCGACATCGCCACCATGGTCCTGGTCCCCGAGATCGTCGAGGCCGTCGCCCCGCTCCCGGTCCTCGCCGCCGGCGGCATCGGCAGCGGCGAGCAGATCGCCGCCGGACTCGCCCTCGGAGCCCAGGGCGCCTGGCTCGGCTCCCTCTGGCTCACCACCACCGAGGCCGACCTCCACTCCCGCGCCCTCACCGCGAAGCTCCTCGCCGCCGGCTCCGGAGACACCGTCCGCTCACGCGCCCTCACCGGCAAGCCCGCCCGCCAGCTGCGCACCGAGTGGACCGACGCCTGGGACGACCCGGAGGGCCCCGGCGCGCTCCCCATGCCGCTCCAGGGCCTGCTCGTCGCCGAGGCCGTCTCCCGGATCCAGAAGTACGAGATCCAGCCGCTGCTTGGCACCCCCGTCGGCCAGATCGTCGGCCGGATGAACGAGGAGCGCAGCGTCCAGGCCGTCTTCGACGACCTGACCACTGGCTTCGAGCGGGCCATCGACCGGATCAACCGCATCGCGGGCCGAGTCCGCGAGGAGGCGTGAGCGCCATGACCACTGTGACCGCCGTGACCGAAAGCCAGCAGCCCAACGGCTTCTGGGCCCAGGCCGCCGCCGACCCCGGGCGGACCGTGCTCGTCACCCCCGAGGGCGAGGAATGGACCGCCGGCCGGCTGCACGCCGACGTCAACCGCCTCGTCCACGGCCTGCGCGCCGCCGGTATGGAGCAGGGCGACGTGTTCGCCGTCGTCCTCCCCAACGGGGTCGAGTTCCTCACCGCCTACCTCGCGGCCGCCCAGGCCGGCTTCTACCTCGTCCCCGTCAACCACCACCTCGTCGGCCCCGAGATCGCCTGGATCGTCTCCGACTCCGGCGCCAAGGTCCTCGTCGCCCACGAGCGCTTCGCCGACGCCGCCACCTCCGCGGCCGACGAGGCGGACCTGCCCGCGAGCCACCGCTACGCCGTCGGAGCCGTCCCGGGCTTCCGCCCGTACGGCGAGCTCCTCGACGGACAGCCCGGCACTCCCCCCGGGGACCGCACCCTCGGCTGGGTCATGAACTACACCTCCGGCACCACCGGCCGCCCCCGCGGCATCCGCCGCCCGCTCCCCGGAAAGCTCCCCGAGGAGACCTACCTCGGCGGCTTCCTCGGCATCTTCGGCATCCGCCCCTTCGACGGCAACGTCCACCTGGTCTGCTCGCCGCTCTACCACACGGCGGTCCTCCAATTCGCGGGCGCCGCCCTGCACATCGGGCACCCCCTGGTCCTGATGGACAAGTGGACCCCCGAAGAGATGCTCCGCCTGATCGACCAACGCGCCTGCACGCACACCCACATGGTCCCGACGCAGTTCCACCGGCTCCTCGCGCTCCCGCAGGACACGAAGGACCGGTACGACGTCTCCTCGATGCGGCACGCCATCCACGGTGCCGCGCCCTGCCCCGACCACGTCAAGCGGGCGATGATCGACTGGTGGGGCAGCTGCGTGGAGGAGTACTACGCGGCGAGCGAGGGCGGCGGCGCCTTCGCGACGGCCGAGGACTGGCTGAAGAAGCCCGGAACCGTCGGCAAGGCCTGGCCGATCAGCGAGCTCGCCGTCTTCGACGACGACGGCAACCGGCTGCCGCCCGGCGAACTGGGCACCGTCTACATGAAGATGAAGACCGGCGGCTTCAGCTACCACAAGGACGAGGGCAAGACGAAGAAGAACCGCATCGGCGACTTCTTCACCGTCGGCGACCTCGGGCTGATGGACGAGGACGGCTACCTCTACCTCCGCGACCGCAAGATCGACATGATCATCTCGGGCGGGGTCAACATCTACCCGGCCGAGATCGAGTCCGTCCTGCTCACCCACCCGGCGGTCGCCGACGCCGCCGCCTTCGGCATCCCGCACGCCGGCTGGGGCGAGGAGGTCAAGGCCGTCATCGAACCGGCCGAGGGCTTCGAGGCCGGTGACGCGCTGGCCGCGGAGATCCTGCACCACTGCGAGCGGCACCTCGCCGGCTACAAGCGCCCCAAGACGGTCGACTTCATCGAGACGATGCCGCGCGACCCGAACGGCAAGCTCTACAAGCGGCGACTGCGCGAACCGTACTGGGAGGGCCACGAGCGCGCCATGTGACACGGCGTCACCAGTGCGTGAGGTCGTACACCGCCGCGCAGTAGGGATCCTCGGCCTCGGAGGCGTTCCAGTCGAGCTCGGACCGTACGAGGGAGGGCAGCGCCGCCATGGTCCCGGTGAACCCCTCCCGTACGTGTCCCTCCTCGTCCCGCAGGGCGACGTCCACGCCGATCCGCGCCGGCGGGCCTGCCGTCCGGTCGAGGTACAGCCGTACCGTGCCGAGGTCGATCAGCAGGAAACCGCTGATGAGCAGCTCCGGGTCCGGCTCCCCGCCGTAGGGTTCGAGCCCGCAGACCACGGCGTGGAGCGCGTCGGTGAGGTCGTACGAGGGCTCGTCCTGGAACCGGAAGGTCTCCGCGCGGACGTCGACGACGGGGATCCCCAGCCCGTCCACGGACGTCGCGGCGGCCGCGGTCGGCCCGGTGGCGGCCAGCTGTCGCAGCACTCCCGCGATGTCGCTCCACGGGACGTTGTAGTCGTGCCGGCCGACCAGCGGGAAATCGTAGGCGAGCGACGTGTCCAGGTCGTGGCCGTCCCACAGGACCACGCGGGTCGTGTCCGGCCGCCCGGGAGGCTGCACCACCCCCCGAACGGGCCGACCCGGGCCGCCCCCGCCCTCGCCGCCCGGCGGCGGGGACACGTAGCGCAGCAACGCCCGGAGCGTGACGCGGTGCAGATCGGTCTGCTCGTACTCGCTCCAGGGCGACGGCACGTCCGCTGAGGTCATGCCCCATTCTGCGGCGCCGGGCACGGATTCCCGCGTACTCCGCACCCGCCACGCCCGCCGAATGCGTGAGAAGTGCCACGTCAGAGCCCCGGAGGCGGTCCTTGCGCCGCACCGGAGGGACAGTTCTGGCAAGTTGGCTGATATGAGTACGGCAACGCGCAGATCCCTCCTTACCGATTGGACCGTCGCGGTCCCCGTGGTGGCGCTCGTCGCCCTCGTCTTCAGCTGGGGACGCGAGCTGCCCTCGCTCGCGGTGGTCCTCGTCGCGCTCTGCCTCGGGGGTGCGGTGCTGGCCGCCGTCCACCACGCGGAGGTCGTCGCCCACCGGGTCGGCGAACCCTTCGGCTCGCTCGTCCTCGCCGTGGCCGTCACCGTCATCGAAGTGGCGCTCATCGTCACCCTGATGGTCGACGGAGGCGACAAGACCTCCTCGCTCGCCCGGGACACGGTCTTCGCCGCCGTCATGATCACCTGCAACGGCATCGTCGGCCTGTCCCTGCTCGTCGGCGCCCTGCGCAACCGGGTCGCCGTCTTCAACGCCGAGGGCTCCGGAGCCGCCCTCGCCACCGTCGCGACCCTCGCCGTCCTCAGCCTCGTCCTGCCGACCTTCACTACGAGCAAGCCCGGCCCCGAGTTCTCCACCGCCCAGCTGGCCTTCGCGGCCGTCGCCTCGCTCGCCCTGTACGGACTGTTCATCGCCGTCCAGACGGTCCGCCACCGCGACTACTTCCTGCCCGTGAAAACCGAGCCGCGCACCGGGGAGGAGGACGACCACGCCGCGCCGCCCACCTCCCGCGCCGCCATGATCAGCGTCGGCCTGCTGCTCGTCGCGCTCGTCGCGGTGGTCGGCAACGCCAAGGCGGTCTCCCCGACCATCGAGAAGGGCGTCGCCGACGCCGGTCTGCCGAACGCCGTCGTCGGTGTGATCATCGCCCTGCTCGTGCTGGCGCCCGAGACCCTGGCCGCCGTCCGCGCCGCGCGCCGAGACCGTGTCCAGACCAGCCTCAACCTGGCCTACGGATCCTCCATCGCCAGCATCGGACTGACCATCCCCGCCATCGCCCTGGCCTCGATCTGGCTCTCCGGCCCGCTGACCCTGGGCCTCGGGCCCACCCACATGGTGCTGCTCGCCCTCACCGTCGTGGTCAGCGCCCTCACCATCGCCCCGGGCCGCGCCACCCTGCTCCAGGGCGGAGTCCACCTCGTCCTGCTGGCCGCGTACCTCTTCCTGGCCGTGAGCCCCTGAGGGCCACGGCCAGGATCAGGGCCGGGATCGCGGCACGGTCGGTCAGCGCCGCTCGCGCGGCCACACCACCCTCAGCTTCGGCGACGTGAGGATGTCCCGCTCGCAGAACCGCGAGGTCACCCAACTGCCTTCCGCGAACAGACGGGTCTGGTCCGCGTAGTACGGCGAGTTCGGGTTCGAGGACTGGCTGTACGTCAGCAAGGTGCGGGCCACCGGGCAGCGGCCGCCGTCCCAGCCGACCGCCTGGACGTGACTGGTGCCGTGCACGACCTCCGGGTAGCCGCCGGCCGCCGCGTTCCACGGCGCCTCGATCTTGTTCCAGACGCCCAGTGACTCCGTGCCCCCGCCCACGGGGAGCTTCTGCCCGCCGCGGACCACGAACTGGTGCTCGCCCAGCTCCGCGTCCAGCGCGATCCCGGCCGCCCCCAGCTCCGCCACCGTGTCCGCGAGCGCGCGGCCGACTCCGGGCGCGGCCTGGTTGAGCGTGCGCGGGGTGCGCACGGGATCGGCCGCCGAGAAGGGCACCAGCCACAGGTCCTTGGGCGCCGTCGAAGCGGTCAGCTTCCGCCAGAACCGGTCGAAGAGCAGCGCGCCGCGGCTGGCGCCGTCGGCGGTGCGGTCCCAGCCCGCCAGCACCGGGCAGGCCGCCGACACGTCCACCACGGTGCCGTTGCTCGCCGTGGCCGTACCGCCGGGCAGCGCGGCGCAGGCCTTCGCCGCGTCGGCCGCCGCGAGGTCACCGGCCGGCACCCGGTTGGCGAACTGCTGCTCCTGCAGGTCGGCCACGGTCAGCCCGCCCCCGGCCGCCATCGCCGACACGTCCTCGATCGCGCCGCGCGTACGCATCGACCGCGGGGTGGAGACGTTGCCCCAGATCCGCTCGTAGCCGGTCAGCGGCCGGTCGGCATTGGCCAGCCAGGCGCTGTCGTTGGAGTTCTCGGCGTACGGGGCGCCCCGCAGCGTCGGCGCCTTCCCCGGGCCGAACACGCCGGGCTGCACCGCGTCCGGGTCCGCGCCGAGCGCGCAGTCGCCGCGCGAACCGTCCAGCACCGCCAGCCCCGAGGCCGGGTACGTGGCCCGGCCCAGCGGCGTGGAGCAGCGGGCGGCGAGCTCGTCGGTGATCCGGGGGAGCACCTGGGACTGGGTGAAGAGGGTGCCGCCCGAGGAGTCGGCGGCCACCGTGTTCACCCAGGGCAGTCCCTGGGTGCGGGCCAGGGCGTCCTGGACGCCGGCGACGGAGCGGGCCTTGCCCATCGCCAGGGCGGTGTCGGAGCCGCGCAGGTTCACCGCGTTGGGGTCGTTGAGCGCGTACGCCGTCTGCGCGGTCCAGGGCAGCGGCAGGCCGGGGCCCAGACCGGTGATCACGGGCCCGTACCGGGTCCACCACTGGGTGCGGGTCACCGGATCGCCGCCCGCCACCGGGACGGTGACGGTCCGCCGGGTCATCGCCTCCGGCTTGCCGTCGACGAGGTAGGCGGTCGGATCGGCCGGGTCGAGCGTGAGCTGGTGCAGGTTGACGGGGGTGCCGGTGGCCACCGTGTGGCTCCAGGCCACCTTCTCGTTGAAGCCGATGTTGACCACGGCGGTGCCGAGCAGGGAGCCGCCCGACACGTTCAGCTCGCCCGGGATGGTCTGCTGCGACTGCCAGAAGCGGCGCCCGCCCTGCCAGGGGTAGTGCGGGTTCCCGAGCAGCAGCCCGCGGCCGTTCGCGGTGGTGGAACCGCTGAAGGCCACCGCGTTGGAGCCCATGTCGTACCGGGAGGTGTCGAAGAACTCCCGCGCCGCCTCGGCCGCGCCCGCCGGATCGAGCTCCGGGTGCGGCGCGGCCGTCCGCGCCGCGGTGCCGGCCGGATCGCCCGGCGGCTGCGCCGCCGTACGTGCTTGATTGCCCGGCGGCTGCGCCGCCGTGATTCCGTCGATGCCGCGCCCCTGGCCGCCGAGGACCGAGACGGCGAAGCCGCGGGCGGCCACGTCGGTGGCGGTGACCGGGCGGAGCCAGCCCGCTCCCTTGCAGGCCGGGTCGGTGATCTTGTTCTGGGCGAGCCAGGCGTTGTACCCGGCGGCCCAGCCGCGCATCAGCTCTTTGAGGTCCTTGCTGGGGCCCGCCGGAGCGGGGGTGGCGAGGAGCTTCTCCACGGTGCCGGACTCCCGGACGCCCTTGAAGTACAGGTCGCTGGAGAGGTTCCGGGTGGCGGAGGACAGTGATCCGTCGGGGGCGGCATCGGGGCCGAACCAGCGCGAGCGCTCCCCGGCGACGGTCACGAACCCGTCGGCGAGCACGCACACCTGGTCGGCGGCCTGCGCCCAGCCGGTCCCGAAGCCGAGGTGCGCGTAGTCCCTGGCGAGGATGTGCGGAATGCCGTGCTCGGTGTACCGGATGACGGCGGACAGGCCGCCGCCGGACGGCATCCGTTCCCCGGTCGACGCCGAGGCCTGGGGTGTGGCGGCGGTGGCGGCGAGCAGCGCGGCGCCGGCAAGGGCGACGCGCCGGAGTATCGGACGGGTGCTGAGGTGCAAGGTGCCTCCCAAATAGCCTGCGGATGGGCGTGGTTGCCCGGGGGACAGGCGGTGCGTCCGTGCCCCCACACTCATGCAGGCGGTCCGATGATCTGTCAACATCCCGTTTGGTATCCCGGTCATTGACCTTGGGCGTGCGGGGCACGAGGATCGCGCCATGACGGCAGAGCAGACAGTGCGAGCAGCGGGTGCGGAACCGGCGGTGCGCCACCACACGGTCGACGGGCTCGTGCGCCACAGCGCGCGCCGGGTGCCCGATCGGGTGGCCGTCCACTACCGCGAGCGGACCTGGACGTACGCGGAACTCGACGCGGCCGTCACCACGGGCGCCGCCGTCCTGCGCGATCGGTACGGGCTGTCCGAGGGCGACCGGGTCGCGACCTTCGCCCACAACTCGGACGCCTACCTCATCGCCTTCCTCGCCTGCGCCCGCGCCGGGCTCACGCACGTCCCGGTCAACCAGAACCTCACCGGAGAGGACCTGGCGTACATCCTGGACAACAGCGCCAGTGCTCTGGTCCTCGCCGATCCGGACCTCGCAGGGCGGGTCCCCGACCGGTACCGCGTACGGGCGCTGCGCGACGACGCCGGCTCCTTCCTCGCCGAACTCGCCGAGCCGCTGCCCTTTGACGGCCGAAGCGACCCGGACGGGCTGGCGCAGCTGCTGTACACCTCCGGAACCACCGCCCTGCCCAAGGGTGCGATGATGACGCACCGGGCGCTCGCGCACGAGTACGAGAGCGCGATCGAGGCACTGGACCTGGCCGAGCAGGACCGGCCGCTGCACTCGCTGCCGCTGTACCACTCGGCGCAGATGCACGTCTTCCTGCTGCCGTACCTGGCGGTCGGGGCGGACAACACCATCCTGGACGCGCCGGTCGCGGAGCAGGTCTTCGACCTCGTGGAGGCGGGGGAGGCCGACAGCCTCTTCGCCCCGCCGACGGTGTGGATCGGCCTGGCCAACCACCCCGACTTCGAGCGGCGCGAGCTGGGCGCGCTGCGCAAGGCGTACTACGGGGCCTCGATCATGCCGGTGCCGGTCCTGGAGCGGCTGCGCGAGCGGCTGCCGGGGCTCGGCTTCTACAACTGCTTCGGCCAGAGCGAGATCGGACCCCTGGCCACGGTGCTGGGCCCGGACGAGCACGAGGGACGGATGGACTCCTGCGGACGGACGGTGCGCCACGTGGAGGCGAAGGTCGTCGACGAGGACGGCAAGGACGTGCCGGCCGGCACCGCGGGGGAGGTGGTCTACCGCTCGCCACAGCTGTGCCGCGGGTACTGGAACGACCCCGGCGCGACCGAGAAGGCGTTCCGGGACGGCTGGTTCCGCTCGGGCGACCTCGCGGTGTGTGACACGGAGGGGTACTTCACGGTCGTGGACCGGGTCAAGGACGTCATCAACTCGGGCGGGGTGCTCGTGGCCTCCCGGCAGGTGGAGGACGTGCTGTACACGCACCCGGGCGTGGCCGAGGCGGCGGTGGTCGGCCTGCCCGACGATCGGTGGATCGAGGCGGTGACGGCCGTCGTGGTACCGCGCGGTGAGGTGACGGAGACCGAGCTGATGGCCTATGCGCGGGAGAAGCTGGCCCACTTCAAGGCCCCGAAACGGGTCCTGTTCGTGGAGGCCCTCCCGCGCAACGCCAGCGGCAAGATCCTCAAGCGAGAGCTCCGCGACCGTTTCGCGGAGCCACCGGCGGCCGGGGCGCGCTGACGCGATGCCCCGGCCGCCGGACGGCCACTGCGGCCACTACGGCGCCGCGGGCGCCAGGCCGTCGAAGTCCGTGGCCCGGCTGACGGCTTCCCAGGTACGGGCCTCCGCGCGCGCGGCGTCCGCGTGTGCCGTGATGAAGTCGAGGGCGTCGTTGCCGAGGACGAGCCGCAGCGGCGTGTTCTCGGCGTCGAGGGCGGTGAGGATCGCGGCGGCCGCCTTGACCGGGTCGCCGGGCTGGTGGCCGTCACTGGCCGGCATGCCCTGGCGCACCGGGCCGACGGACTGCTCGTACGCGGGCAGGACCGCGGTGTGGCTCAGCGCGTCCCCGCCGGCGAACCCGGTGCGGAAGGAGCCGGGCTCCACGATCAGGGTCTTGATGCCGAAGCCGGCGACCTCGGTGGCGAGCGCCTCGGTCAGACCCTCCAGGGCGAACTTCGTCGCGCAGTAGGCCCCGACGCCGGCGAAGGCGAGCCGCCCGCCCATGCTGCTCATCTGCACGATGGCGCCCGACTTGCGGGCCCGCATGTGGGGCAGCGCGGCCCGGGTGAGGGCCGCCGGGCCGAAGAAGTGCAGTTCCATCAGTTCGCGGAGCTCGCGGTCAGTGGTCTCCTCCACGGCTCCGAGGAGGCCCCGTCCCGCGTTGTTGACGAGGACGTCGATCCGGCCGAAGCGGTCCACGACCTCCGTGACGACCTCCTCGGCGCGCGCGATGTCCGTCACGTCCATCGCGAGCGGCACCAGCCGGTCCGGGTGCTCGGCGGCCAGTGAGTCGAGTGTGCCGGGGCGGCGGGCCGCCGCCACGACGGTGTCCCCGGCCGCGAGCGCGGCCTCGGTGAGGGTCCGGCCGAAACCGGAGGAGGCCCCCGTGATCAGCCAGACCCGGCCGGCCGTTTCGCTTAATCCATGCTGCGTAGTCATCAGTTCCCCTGTGAACGAACGCCGTCGATGGTGTGCGCCGCCCATCCTGACACCGGTGACGTGGCCCGGTCAGCCCAATCCCGGATCATGGGAATGATGGTCACCTGGCGGGAAAACTCCGTTCATTCGCAGGCGTCTCAGGGTGAGGGCCTCGTGGACCAGGCGGCCGACGAGTGCCCCGCCGTAGACCACGAAGCCCACCCCGACCAGCCAGGACTGGACGACCAGCAGGGTGCCGAAGGGGCCGTAGGTCACGGCGTTCGACGCGATCAGCGGGGAGAACACCAGCTGCGAGAAAACCCGCAGCCCCAGCAGCCCGAGGCTGGTCGCCAGCGCGCCCGGCACCAGCGCCCGCCAGCGGACCCGGCCGCAGAGCAGCAGCCGTTGCGATCCGACGAAGAACAGGAAGGTGCCGAGCAGGTCGCCCAGGGCGCCGAGGACCGTGCCGACGGCGTCTTTCGACGGCGCCGGGATCTCCACCAGCAGGGCCAGGTAGCAGACCAGCAGGGCGAGCCAGACCACGTGCCGCCACATGGTGTGCCAGCGGGCGGTCGGCAGGTCCCAGACCTTCTCGTAGCCGGTCTGCACGGCGGAGCCGAAGGTCAGGCCGAACACGGCCAGCGCCGCCAGCCCGAAGGCGGTGGTCCGCTCCAGCGCCAGGTCCGCCGCGCCGAACAGCATCTCGACCCGGGCCCGGGAGGACTCCGTCACCCCGAGCGCCTGCCCGAGCCAGCGGCCGAAACCGGAACCGCTGCCGGGCGCGGCGGCCGCCACGACGATCAGCAGCGGCACCAGGGTGAGGAAGCCTAGGGCCGCGAAGCCCATGGCCCGGTGCATCAGCTCCATCTCCCGGCCCCGGCTCCAGGCCAGACCGGCAGGGGAGCCCTGGAGCCGGTCGTGGAGCCGCTGGAGGATCGAGGTCACGCCTCATGCCCTACCCGCGCGGCCGGCCCCGTTCCCGGAAGCCACCCCGAATTGGGCCCAAAGGGGTGGTTTCGCCCGCCGGTAGGCGGGTCTCACCCCTCCCCGGTGCCCCGCAGGTCCATCAGCCGCTTGATCTTCCCCACCGAGCGCTCCAAGGTCTCCGGGTCGACGACCTCTACCCGAACGGAGACCCCGATGCCCTCCTTGACCGCCCGGACCACCTCGGCAGCCGCGGCCTCCCGCCGGGCGGCTTCCGTCTCCCGGCGGGCCTCCACCCGTACCGTCAGGGCGTCCAGCCGGCCTTCCCTGGTCAGCCGCAGCTGGAAGTGCGGAGCCAGCCCGGCCGTCCGCAGGAGGATCTCCTCGACCTGGGTCGGATACAGGTTCACCCCGCGCAGGATGATCATGTCGTCGCTGCGGCCCGTGACCTTCTCCATCCGGCGGAAGGCGGGGCGGGCGGTGCCGGGCAGCAGCCGCGTCAGATCCCGGGTGCGGTAGCGGATGACGGGCATGGCCTCCTTGGTGAGGGAGGTGAAGACCAGCTCGCCCGGCTCCCCGTCCGGCAGCACCTCGCCCGTCAGGGGATCGACCACCTCGGGATAGAAGTGGTCCTCCCACACATGGAGCCCGTCCTTGGTCTCCACGCACTCCTGGGCCACGCCCGGGCCCATGACCTCGGACAGCCCGTAGATGTCCACCGCGTCGATGCCGAGCCGCTCCTCGATCTCCCGGCGCATCTCCTCCGTCCACGGCTCCGCGCCGAAGATGCCCGTCCGCAGGGAGGTGGCCCGCGGGTCGATGCCCTGGCGCTCCATCTCGTCCAGCAACGTCAGCATGTAGGAGGGCGTCACCATGATGACCTCCGGCCGGAAGTCCTCGATGAGCCGGACCTGGCGGTCCGTCATCCCGCCCGACGCGGGCACCACCGTGCAGCCGAGGCGCTCGGCCCCGTAGTGCGCGCCGAGGCCGCCCGTGAACAGCCCGTAGCCGTAGGCGATGTGCACGATCTGGCCGGGCCGCCCGCCCGCCGCCCGTATGGACCGGGCCACCACGTCGGCCCAGGTGGAGAGGTCCGCGTCGGTGTACCCGACCACCGTGGGGCGCCCCGTGGTGCCGCTGGAGGCGTGGATGCGGCGCACCTCGGAGCGCGGTACGGCGAACATCCCGAAGGGATAGTGGTCGCGGAGATCGGTCTTGGTGGTGAAGGGGAAGAGGGCGAGATCGGCGAGGGAGCGGCAGTCCTCCGGGTGCACGCCGGCCTTGTCGAAGGACTGCCGGTAGAACGGCACCCGCTCGTAGGCGCGGAGCAGGGTCGCGCGCAGCCGCTTCAACTGGAGGGAGGCCAGCTCGTCGAGGCCCAGCCGCTCGCCCTCGTCGTGGAGATCTGCGTACACCGCCATGCCGTCACCTCATCCTGAACAAACCGAACGATCATTCGGTAGATTGCCAGGCCTCCGAGGGGTAAATCAATGACTCGAACGAGTGATCGTCTGTTGTGATGGTCCGCATGCCTACCTTCACCACCTACGACGGAACCGAACTCGCCTACCACGTGCGGGGGAACGGCGAACCGCTGGTCTGCCTCCCGGGCGGGGCCATGCGGGCCTCGGTCTACCTGGGGGACCTCGGGGGACTGGCCGCGGGACGCCGGCTGATCCTCCTCGACCTGCGCGGCACGGGCGACTCCGCGATACCGGCGGACGAGTCGACGTACCGGGTGGACCACCAGGTCGCCGACGTGGAAGCACTGCGGGTCCACCTGGGGTTGGAGCGGATGGACCTCCTCGCGCACTCCGCCGGCGGCAACCTCGTCCAGCTCTACGCGGCCGCGCACCCCGAGCGGGTGCGGCGGACGGTCCTGGTCACGCCCACCGCATGGGCCGTTGACCTCCCGGTCACCACGGAACAGCGGCTGGCCGGTGCCCGGGGGCGGGCGGGTACCGAGCTGTACGACCGGGCCATCGAGGCCTACGCGGGGATCCTCGACGGCGTCGACACCGACGAGGCGTGGGAGCTGGCGGTCCCGCTCTTCTACGGCCGGTGGGACGACGCGGCGCGGGCGCACTGGGCCGCGGGCGAGCAGGAGCAGAACGAGAAGGCGGCGGCGGCCTACGCGGGCCCGGGCGCCTTCGACCCGCCGGCCACCCGGGCCGGGCTGCGACGGGTCGCCGGCGAGGTGCTGGTGCTGGCCGGGGGCCTGGACTTCAACCCGTGCCCGGACCTCGCGGGGCGGCTCGCCGAGCTGTTCCCGCGGGGGGTGGCGGACGTGCAGGCCGGTGCGGGGCACTTTCCGTGGCTGGACGACGCGGAGTGGTTCTCGGCGCGGGTGGAGCGGTTCCTGGCGTCCGGGCGCTGACGGGGTGGGCGGGTGGGGGTGCGGGTGGGGGTGCCGCTGCGCGGAGCCGTCCCCTACCCGCCCTTCCGCCGTTCCTCCCCGCAGCTACCGCTGGGAGGTGCCCCCAGGGGCTCCGCCCCAGACCCTCCCCCAGACTCCGTCCGGGTGGACCCCCACGCCTCAAACGCCGGCGGGGCTGAGTCGGCCGGCTCGGCGGGTCAGCCCGTCGCGTCCGCCTCCGTGGCTATCGTCTTTGCCCAGCGGTAGTCCGCCTTGCCGCTCGGGGAGCGTTGGATGGCCGGGGCGATGACCAGTTGGCGGGGGATCTTGTACCCCGCCAGCTTCGTGCGGCAGTGGGACTGGATCTCGTCCAGCGTCGGTTCCGGGGCGCCCGGGCGGACCTGGACCACCGCCGCCACGTGGCTGCCCCACGTCGGGTCCGGGACGCCCGCGACCAGGGCGTCGTACACGTCCGGGTGGGACTTCAGCGCCTGCTCGACCTCCTCCGGATAGACCTTCTCGCCGCCCGTGTTGATGCACTGCGAACCGCGGCCGAGCACCGTCACGATCCCGTTCTCGTCCACCGTGGCCATGTCGCCCAGGAGGACCCAGCGCTCGTCGCCCTTCTGGAAGAAGGTCTCGGCGGTCTTGACCGGGTCGTTGTAGTAGCCGAGCGGCACGTAGCCGCGCTGCGCCAGGCGTCCCGGCACCCCCACCGGCACCGGCTCGTGGGTCACCGGGTCCACCACCTGGGTGCGTTCGTTGACCTCCAGGCGGAAGCCCTTCTCGGGGCTGGAGTCGTCCGTCGCCTTGCCGTTGGAGCCGGATTCGGAGGATCCGAAGTTGTTGAGCAGGAGGACGTTCGGCACCAGCCGCTGGAACTCCGCCTTCACCGTCTCCGACATGATCGCGCCGGATGACGAGACGCTGAAGAGGGAAGAGAGGTCCGTGCCCTTCAGCGGGCCGTTCAGCGCGTCGATCAGCGGCCTCAGCATCGCGTCGCCGACGAGGGAGACGCTGGACACCTTCTCCTTCTCGATCGTGCGGAGCACTTCCTCCGGCGCGTACTTGCGGTGGATGACGATCCGCTGGCCGTAGTTGAAGGCGACGAACGAGGTGAGGGTGGAGGTGCCGTGCATCAGCGGAGGGGCCGGGAAGAAGGTGAGCCCGGCGCCGCGCGCCGCGACCCGCTCGGCCAGTTCCTCGGGCCGCTTCACCGGCTCGCCCGTCGGCTCGCCGCCGAAGAGCCCCGCGAAGAAGAGGTCCTCGGCCCGCCACATGACGCCCTTGGGCATGCCCGTGGTGCCGCCGGTGTAGATGATGAACAGGTCGTCCGGGCTGCGCGGCGGGAATCCGCGCTCGGGCGAGCCGGCCGCCTCGGCGTCCTCGTACGCGACCGGCGCGATCGAGGGCTCCGGAGCGCCCTCGGGGGTGGCGCCGACCCGGATCAGGTGGCGGAGCTTCGTGGTCTGCGGGAGCGCGGCCGCGACCCGCTCGGTGAACTCGCCCTCGAAGACGAGCGCCGCGAGATCGGCGTCGTTGTAGAGGTAGACCAGCTCCTCCTCCACGTACCGGTAGTTGACGTTCACCGGGACCAGCCGGGCCTTCAGGCAGGCCAGCACGGTCTGGAGGTACTCGATCCCGTTGTAGAGGTGCAGGCCCAGGTGCTCGCCGGCCTTCAGGCCGCTGTCGAGCAGGTGGTGCGCGATCCGGTTCGCCGCCGAGTCCAGTTCGGCGTAGGTGAGGCGGCGCTCGGCGCCGGTACCGGGGTGGTCCACGTACACGAGGGCCTCGCGGTCCGGGACCACGTCCACGACCGACTCGAACAGGTCGGCAAGGTTGTACTCCACCGTTCCTCCTGACGCGCATGGCTGGTCTGCTCGGCGGTCATTAGAGCGCCGCCGAAGGGAAGTGGGAAGGGCGCCGCCCAAGAAAACTGACTGGGTGTCAGAAAACTATTGAACTGCACCCTCCCCTACTGCAACCTGTTCTAGGTCTTGAGACGGGAGGACGGCAATGGGTGGGACGGAACACCTGACCGTGGAACGGCACGGTGCCACGCTGGTGCTGACCATGAACAGGCCCGAGGCGAAGAACGCGCTCTCGCTGCCGCTGCTGGTGGGCCTGTACGACGGCTGGCTGGAAGCGGACGCGGACGACGAGATCCGCTCGGTGGTGCTGACCGGCGCGGGCGGGGACTTCTGCGCCGGCATGGACCTCAAGGCGCTGGCCGGGAAAGGCATGGCGGGCGACCAGTACCGGGACCGCCTCAAGGCCGACCCCGACCTGCACTGGAAGGCGATGCTGCGCCACCACCGGCCGCGCAAACCGGTGATCGCGGCGGTCGAGGGGTACTGCGTGGCTGGCGGGACGGAGATCCTGCAGGGCACGGACATCCGGGTGGCGGGGGAGGGGGCCACCTTCGGACTGTTCGAGGTCAAGCGGGGGCTCTTCCCGATCGGCGGCTCCACGGTGCGGCTGCCGCGGCAGATCCCGCGTACGCACGCGCTGGAGATGCTGCTGACCGGGCGGCCGTACTCCGCGGAGGAAGCGGCGCGGATCGGGCTGGTCGGGCGGGTGGTGCCGGCCGGCACGGCGCTGGAGGCCGCGCTGGAGATCGCCGAGCGGATCAACGCGTGCGGGCCGCTGGCGGTCGAGGCCGTGAAGGCCTCCGTCTACGACGCCGCCGAGCTGACGGAGACGGAGGGTCTGGCCGCGGAGCTGCTGCGGGGGTGGCCGATCTTCGACACGGCGGACGCCAAGGAAGGGGCCCGGGCCTTCGCGGAGAAGCGGCCCGCGGTGTACCGGCGGGAGTAGCCCCCGCGGCGCCGCCGCTGCTGCCGTGCCGGACCCTGCCGGGTGAGGGTGCGGCGCCGTTGCCGGGGCTCCGCCCCGGACCCCGCGCCTCAAACGCCGGCGAGGCTGGATTGCGCCTGGCGGGGGCTGAATTTTGCCCGGCGAGGCCGACATTGCCGGAAACAACACCATCGGAGAGCCACCATGACAGCTGCCTCCCCACCGGAGGTGCTCCGCGCGCCCCTCGTCGTCGAGTTCCCCTTCACCCGGTCCCTCGGGCCCGTCCAGAGCGCCTTCCTCACCGGGCTGCGCGAACGCGTCGTCCTCGGGGTGAAGACCTCCGGCGGGGCGGTGATGGTCCCGCCCGTCGAGTACGACCCCGTCACCGCCGAGGAGATCCGCGAGCTCGTCGAGGTCGCCGACACCGGCACCGTCACCACCTGGGCCTGGAACGGCCACCCCCGCCCGAACCAGCCCCTGGGCACCCCCTTCGCCTGGGTGCTGGTCAAGCTCGACGGAGCCGACACCGCCCTCCTGCACGCCCTCGACGCACCCGGCCCCGACGCCGTGCGCACCGGGATGCGGGTCCGGGTCCGCTGGGCCGCCGACGCCGACCGCACCGGGGCGATCACCGACATCGCCTGCTTCGAGCCCTACGAGGGGCCGGAGGTCGGCGCGGCCGCCCCGCACGACGGGGCGTTCGACGACGCCGTCCACGGCATCGTCGCCCGCGCCCGACTCGACTACACCTACAGCCCCGGCCGCGCTCAGACCGCCTACATCAGCGCCCTCTCCGAGCAGAAGACCGTCGGCGAGCGCTGCCCTTCCTGCCACAAGGTGTACGTCCCGCCGCGCGGCGCCTGCCCCACCTGTGGTGTGGCCACCACCGACCAGGTGGAGGTCGGACCGGCGGGCACCGTCACCACCTTCTGCATCGTCAACATCAAGGCCAAGAACCTCGACATCGAGGTCCCCTACGTCTACGCCCACATCGCCCTCGACGGCGCCGGCCTCGCCCTCCACGGCCGGATCGGCGGAATCCCGTACGACCAGGTCCGCATGGGCCTGCGGGTCGAACCGGTCTGGACCGAAGGCGGCCGCTACCCCGACCACTACCGCCCCACCGGCGAGCCGGACGCGGACTACGACGCGTACAAGGAGCTCATCTGATGCCGAAGACGCCGCCGAGGTACGCCCGAGAGGTCGCCGTCGTCGCCTTCGCGCAGAGCGACCACCGCCGCGACACCGCCGAACTCAGCGAAGTAGAGATGGTCATGCCGGTCCTGCACCAGGTGCTGGCCGCCACCGGCCTGAAGGCCGGGGAGATCGGCTTCACCTGCTCCGGCTCCAGCGACTACCTGGCCGGCCGGGCCTTCTCCTTCACCATGACCCTCGACGGGGTGGGCGCCTGGCCGCCCATCTCCGAGTCGCACGTCGAGATGGACGGCGCCTGGGCCCTCTACGAGGCCTGGGTCAAGATCCAGACCGGCGAGGCCGACACCGCGCTCGTCTACTCGTACGGGAAGTCCTCGCCCGGTTCGGTACGCGACGTACTCACCCGCCAGCTCGATCCGTACTACGTGGCTCCGCTCTGGCCCGACTCGGTGGCCCTTGCCGCCCTGCAGGCCCAGGCGCTCATCGACGCGGGCGAGACCGACGAGCCCGCCCTCGCCGCCATCGGCGCCCGCAGCCGTGCCGATGCCGAGGTCAACCCGCACGCCCAGCTCCGCGGCTCCGTCCCGCAGGGCGACTACCAGGTCGCGCCGTTGCGGACCGGGGACTGCCCGCCGATCGGCGACGGCGCCGCCGCCGTCATCCTCGCCGCCGGGGACACCGCGCGCCGGCTGTGCGAACGCCCCGCCTGGATCACCGGCATCGACCACCGCATCGAGGCCCACTCCCTGGGCCTGCGCGACCTCACCGACTCCCCGTCCACCAGGATCGCCGCGGAACGCGCGGGCGTCTTCGAAGCACCCGTGGACACGGCGGAGCTGCACGCGCCGTTCTCCTCCCAGGAGGTCGTGCTCCGCAAGGTGCTCGGCCTCGGCGACGGCGTCGCCGTCAACCCCTCCGGCGGGGCGCTCGCCGCCAACCCGGTGATGGCCGCGGGCCTGATCCGGATCGGCGAGGCGGCCGCCCGGATCCACCGCGGCGAGTCAGACCGGGCCGTCGCGCACGCCACCTCCGGCCCCTGCCTCCAGCAGAACCTGGTCGCCGTCCTGGAAGGGGACGCACGGTGAGCACTACGGGTAAAGAGCCTGTCGCGATCGTCGGGATCGGGCAGACCAAGCACGTCGCCGCCCGCCACGACGTCTCCATCGCCGGACTGGTCCGCGAGGCGGCCACCCGCGCCCTCGCGGACGCCGAACTGACCTGGGCGGACATCGACGCGGTCGTCATCGGCAAGGCCCCCGACTTCTTCGAGGGGGTGATGATGCCGGAGCTCTACCTGGCGGACGCGCTGGGCGCCGTCGGCAAGCCGATGCTGCGCGTGCACACGGCGGGCTCGGTCGGCGGCTCCACGGCGCTCGTCGCCTCCAACCTGGTGGCGGCCCGCGTCCACCGCACCGTCCTCACCCTCGCCTTCGAGAAGCAGTCCGAGTCGAACGCCATGTGGGGGCTCTCGCTGCCCGTACCGTTCCAGCAGCCGCTGCTGGCGGGCGCCGGCGGATTCTTCGCCCCGCACGTGCGCGCGTACATGCGGCGCACCGGCGCGCCCGACGGGGTCGGCTCGCTGGTCGCGTACAAGGACCGCCGCAACGCGCTGAAGAACCCGTACGCGCACCTGCACGAGCACGACATCACACTGGAGAAGGTCCAGGCCTCCCCGATGCTGTGGGACCCGATCCGGTACTCCGAAACCTGCCCCTCCTCGGACGGGGCCTGCGCGATGATCCTCACCGACCGCGCGGGCGCGGCCCGTTCGCCGAAGCCGCCCGCCTGGGTGCACGGCGGGGCGATGCGCAGCGAACCCACCCTCTTCGCGGGCAAGGACTTCGTGTCCCCGCAGGCCAGCAAGGACTGCGCGGCCGACGTCTACCGCCAGGCGGGCATCACCGATCCGCGCCGCGAGATCGACGCGGTGGAGATGTACGTGCCGTTCTCCTGGTACGAGCCGATGTGGCTGGAGAACCTCGGCTTCGCGGAGGAGGGCGAGGGCTGGAAGCTCACCGAGGCCGGGGTCACCGAACTCGACGGGGACCTTCCGGTCAACCCCTCGGGCGGCGTGCTGTCCACCAACCCGATCGGCGCCTCCGGCATGATCCGCTTCGCGGAAGCCGCCCTCCAGGTCCGCGGGCAGGCCGGGGAACACCAGGTCCCGGGCGCCCGCCGGGCCCTGGGGCACGCGTACGGCGGCGGCGCGCAGTTCTTCGCGATGTGGCTGGTGGGGGCGGAGCAACCGACCGGCTGAGCAGCCCCGGGGGTGCCGGACCGGTCAAGGGTGACTCACCGTGGCCTGTGCGGCACCCGCCGCGGTGGTTAACCTTGCCCCCGGACGACGTACCGGGAGGAGCACGCACGTGGCAGAGAGCATGACTTCACAGCCGCTCGCAGGCTGGGGCAAGCCGGACCTCGATCTCACCGAGGCGGACTGGCAGTCGAGCAGCCGGGGAGCGGGCGACGTCCAGATCGCCTTCGTCGACGGCTTCATCGCGATGCGCAACAGCGAGCGCCCCGAGAGCCCTTCGCTGATCTTCGCGCCGGACGAGTGGCGCCGCTTCGTACTGGACGCGCGGGGCGGGGAGTTCGACCTGACGTAGGGCCGGGCCCGCCGCGACCCGCCGCCCGGCCGCTGGGCAGCGGGTCGCGGCCCCGCATAGTCCGTTGCAGGGCGAGGATCACCCGGGCATCATGGCCGCCATGACGATCAACCGCCGAAAGGGCGATGCCGCGTAGACGGCCGGGCGCGCTGCGCGCCGCACGAGGAAGTTTCGAGGGCCGACGGCCGCCCGCATGGGCGTGGGAACTGCCGCCCGTCGACCGGCTGTCACGCGCCGCGAGCGCGGAGCTGCAGTGGGCGCGGCACAAGAGTCACTACGGACCGCAGGAACTGCTGTGCCGCTACCGCGAGTTCCTGGACCGGCCGGGGGGCCACCGCCGGGTGACGGCAGCGGTGTGCCCCGCCCCCGGATGCGAGCTCGACGACGTGACCGTGGTCCGCGACGAACTGGCCGAGGTGTACCGGACCCTGCCGCCCGGCGCCCGCCGTGCGCTCGGCCGGATCCTGCGGCGCCTTGACGCCGACCTCCGCCGCCGCACCCTCCACGATCCCGACGCGCCCGCCACGGACCGCCGCGGCGGCCCGAATTCCTGGTGGAAGCGGCTGCTCTACGAGGGAACCTGAGTCGGCGAGGCCGATCCAGGCACAACAGGATGGATCGGTAGGGTGGCGCCATGAGCGGTGAGAACGATCTGCGGAAACTCCTGAGCGGCATGCGGCCCGAGCTGAACGAGGGCCTGTACGTGTTCTGCACCGTCCCCGGCACCACCGCCCCGGCCGGGACCGCCCCCGTGGCCACCATCCGGGAGCGCGAGGGGCTCACCCTCGTGCTCTCCCAGGAGGACGCCGACGCGGCCGGGCTCGCCTACGACTACACCGCCGGCTGGATCACCCTGCGCATCCACTCCGCCCTCGACGCCGTCGGCCTCACCGCCGCCTTCGCCACCGAACTCGGCGCACACGGCCTGAGCTGCAACGTCATCGCCGGCTACCACCACGACCACCTCTTCGTGGCCGCCGACCGGGCTGCCGAGGCCGTCGCCGTTCTGGAGGGCCTGGCGGAGCGTTCCGCGCAGGACTGACACGGGCGCGAAAAGAAGATCGGATTGTTTCCGACAGCGGGCTCCCTCCCGTTCCGCGCGGGCGTACGCTGATCCCCCCGAACAGGCCTGGGGGGTACCAGCCATGACGGAACGCCGGACCCGCATACGGCGCACAATGGTCGAACGCGAGACCGAACTCGCCATCGTCGACGAGGCCCTCGACCAGCTCACCGGCACCGCACCGGACGCCGGCGGCGCCCTGCTCGCCTTCTCCGGACCCGCCGGACTCGGCAAGACCACCCTCCTCGCCGAACTCCGCCGCCGCGCCCACGCCCGCTCCTGCACCGTCCTCGCCGCCAGGGGCGGCGAACAGGAGCAGAGCCAGCCCTTCCACGTGGCCCGCCAGCTCATCCAGCCCCAGCTCGCCGGCACCTCCGAACGCGAACTGCGCGCCGCCCTCGGCAGCTGGTACTCCATCGTCGGCCCGGCCCTCGGCCTCTGCGCCCCCGAACAGGGCGCCCCGCCCGACCCCCAGGGCCTGCGCGACGGACTCGACTGGGTCCTCACCCACCTCGTCGTCCAGCGCGCCCCCGTCACCCTCGTCCTCGACGACGCCCACTGGGCCGACCCCGAATCCCTCGGCTGGCTCGCCGCCTACGCCCCGCGCGCCGAACACCTCCCGCTGCTCCTCGTCGTCGCCTACCGGCCCGACGAACTGCCCGCGCACGCCGATGCGTTCCGTACGCTGCCCGGCCGCGCGGGACAGCGCCCGCTCGCCCTCGCCCCGCTCACCGCGCCCGCCGTCGCCACCCTGGTCCGCGAGGCGATCGGCGAGCACGCCGACGACGCCTTCTGCCGCGAAGCCTGGGCCGTCACCACCGGCAACCCCTTCGAGACCGTCGAACTCACCGCGAAGATCCGGGACAAGGGACTCCCCCCGGTCGAGGCCAGCGCCCCGCTGCTGCGCGACCTCGCCGCCGCCCAGCGCGGCAGCGGCCTCGTCGCCCGCCTCGAACGCCTCGGCCCCTCCACCGTCCGCTTCGCCTGGGCCTGCGCGGTCCTCGGCACCGCCATCCCGCAGGACCTCGCCGCCCGCGTCGCCGCCCTCGGTGCGGAGGAAGCCGTCGACGCCACCGGCCGGCTGCGGGACGCCCGCATCCTGTCGGCCGCCACCCCCGAAGCCTCCGCCACCGAAAAGCCCGACGCGGGACTGGAGTTCGTCCACCCGCTCATCGCCACCGCCATATACCGCGCCATCCCCGACGCCCTGCGCGTCGCCCTCCACGGCAAGGCCGCCGCGGCCGTCGTCGACGCCGGACTGGGCCCCTCCGCCGCCGCCCGCCACCTCCTGGAGACCCACCCCGAGAACGACCCCTGGGTGGTGCGCACCCTGCGCGAGGCCGCCGGCGAGAATCTGCGCGCCGGAGCCCCCGAAGCAGCCCGCCGGCAGCTCGCCCGCGCCCTGCGCGAACCCCCGGACTTCGACGAACGCGCCGCCGTCCTGTACGAACTCGGCTGCGCCTCCCTGCTCACGGAGCCCGCCAACACCGTCAATCACCTGCGGGCCGCGCTCGCCGAGCCCGTGGACGACCCGGCCCTGCGCCAGGGCATCGTCATCCGGCTCGCCCAGGTCCTCGCCCACAGCGACCGCCTCGCCGAGGCCTCCGAATCCCTCGCGCGGGAGATCCCGCACACCCAGGACGCCCGCGCCCGACTGCGCCTGCAGTCCGAGCAGTTCATGTGGGACGCCTTCAACGCCGCCGAGACCGACTCCCCGGCCCGCTCCCGCCGCCTCGCCCGGCTCGCCGACCGGCTGACCGGCCGCGACCTCACCGAGCGGTACGTCATCGGGCTGCGCGCCTGGGACGCCTGCCTGCGCGGGGAACCTGTGGACGTGGTCCTGCACCATGCCGGACGGGTCCTGGAGCAGCCCTTCAGCTGGGCGTACGAGGACCGCGGCTTCGAGGTCCCGGTGCTGGTGGCCATGGCGCACGTGTACGCCGACCGGCCGGGCCGGGCGGACGAGCTCTTCGAGGCGGGGACCGCCGAGTTCGAACGGCAGGGCTGGCGCGGGGCGCACCTCTCCTTCGGGTACAGCCTGCGCGCCTACATCCGCTTCCGGCGCGGGCGGCTCGCGGAGGCCGAGGAACTGGCCCGGGCCGGGCTGCAGCTCGCCGAGCGCGTGGGCCGCGGCACGCCCGTGCACTGGTACACCATCGCCATCCTCATCACGACGCTGCTCGCCCGCGGCCGGACCGACGAGGCCTGGGAGCTGGCCCGGGAGCACGAGTTCGGCCGGCCCTTCCCGTCGGCGGTGGTCTTCCCGGACTCCCAGACCGTCTACGCCGAACTGCTCCTCGCCCGGGGCGACACGAAGGCAGCCGCCGCCGAACTGGAGGAGGTCGACCGGCGGTTGACCCCGCGCGGCATCCAGAACCCGGCCTGGTGCCCCTGGCAGCTGTACCTGGCCCGGGCCGTGGCCGCGGAGGACCCCGAGCGGGCCCGCGCCCTGGCCGGCGACGCCCTGCGGCGGGCCCGCGCCTTCGGCGCCCCCTCCGGCATCGGCCAGGCCCTGCGGGTGGCGGCCGAGGTCGCGGCCCCCGCGGACCGGGCGGGGCTGCTGCGGGAGGCGGTGGCCGTACTCGCGGCCTCCCCGGCGGGATACGAACTGACCCGAGCGCTGGCCGCGCTCGGCACGGAGCTACGGGACGAGGAGCTGTTGACGCGGGCCGTGGTGACGGCGCGGGAATGCGGCGCGGACGGGCTCGCGGCGGAGGTGACCGACACCCTGCTGAGCCTGGGCGGCGGCCTGCCGTGCGCCTCCCGCGGGGACGACCGCCTCACGGAGGAGGAACGCCGGGCAGCCGAGCGCGCGCTGCGCGGCGAGCGGATCCCGACGGCGGCCGCCCGGCACCACCCGACCGCGGGATCGAAATCACCCCGCACGGGCCGCCCCGCGGTGCCGGCACCGGCCTTGGGCCCGGCCCCGGCATCGGCCCTGGGCCCGGCCCAAACCCTGAGCCAGGATCTGGCATCGGCCCCGGGCGCGAGCCTGGCCCCGGCTCCGAACACGGCCCGGGTCCCGCTCCAGGGCGCGGGCCCGGACGTGGGCCCTGGCCCGGACTTGGCCTTGGGAGCGGCGCCTGGCCCGGACCCGGCCACTGCCACGGCGCCTGCCGCGGGCGTAGGCCCTGGCCTGGTCCTGGGGTCGGGCGCGGCCCAGGCTCTGGACCCGGCCCGGGACGCGGGCGCGGCCCAAGGCATGGCCCCATCCCGGGACGCGGGCCCGGCCCCGGGGCCGGACTGGGACCTGTCCGCCGCCTGTCGCAAGCTCGGCACCGACCGGTCCGGGCTGAAGGCCGCGCTGGAGGCGTTCGCCCGTAGCTCAACGTGATCGGACCGGCCCGCCGGCGGGCAGGGTGAACCGCATGGACCAGACAGAACGGATCACCCTGTTCCAGAGCGAGGCGTCCGCCTTCGAGAAGGCGGTCCGCCGCGCCGTCGACGCTGGCGGACCGCTGCCCCCGGTCCCCTCCTGCCCCGGCTGGTCGGTCTCCGACCTCGTCGGGCACCTGGGGGGTGTGCACCGCTACCTCGCGCACGTGCTTCGGGAGCGGCTCGCGGCCCCGCCGGACCCGGCGGGGCTCGCCCTCCCGGATGTCCCGGCCGACCCGGAGGCGCTGACGGACTGGTTCGCGCAGGGGGCGCGCGAGCTGGCGGAGCTCTTCCGGGAGCTCGGCACGGACACCCCGGTGTGGAGCTGGTCGGCGGAGCAGAGCTCCGGCTTCTGGCTGCGGATGCAGCTGATCGAGCTGGCGGTCCACCGCTGGGACGCCGAATCCGCGACGGGCACCCCCGGCCCCCTCGACCCGACCCTGTCCGCGGACGCCGTGACCCAGACCTTCCAGGTGATGGCCCCGGCCCGCCGCTCCTGGAAGCAGGCCCCGCCGGGAACCGGGGAGCGCTACCGCTTCAGGCGCACCGACGGCCCGGAATCCTGGACGGTCGCCTTCGCCGGCGACGAGGTACGGCTGGAGGACGGTCCCACCACCGCGCCGGTGGACGTCGAGGCCGCCGGGCCGGCCTCGGACCTGGCCCTCTTCCTCTGGGGCCGCCCCCCGGCCACGGCCCTGCGGGTCTCCGGCGACGCCACCCGCCTCCGCCACTGGTTCACGCTGGTCCCGCAGGTCTGACGGGCGGGCACACCCCGTCCCGGTACCCCCGCCCGCCCCCGGCCGGCCCCCGCGCGGCACCGGCCGGATCGGGGCCCCCGGGCCGGAAAGGCCGTGCGGACACGTACCATGGCGGCATGTCCTTCCTCCGCCGCCACCGCGCCGCCACACCCGCCGGCCCGGACTTCGACGTCCTGGCCATGGACCCGGGGGACTGGCCGGGCAATCTCGGGGCCGGGCTGCTGCCCGCGCCCGACGGCAGCTGCCAGGGTGTCTTCCTCCGCTACGACCTGTTCGGCGGACGCGGCCCCGCGATGATCATCGGCAACCTCCCCGAGGGATCCCCCGCCCGGGACCTCGCCGACGGAGAGGTGCCCTTCGAGGTGGCCCAGCTCCTCGACGCACTGGAGAACGACGAGGACGTCGAGGTCACCGGCATCGAGGACTGCCCCGTCATGCAGGGCGACAACCTCCTCATCGTCCGGAAGATCAAGCTGTCGGAGTCCCGCATCTCCTGCGTCCAGTTCGACCGCAGCGACAACGTGCTGGTCACCATCGCCAGCTGGGACCGCCCGATCACCGATGACCTCTACGCCCTCCTGAAGCCGCTCCCCGCCGAGCTCTTCCAGCAGGGCTAGCAGGACCGGCGGGACCAGGAACCCCTAGACCACGAGGTCACGCGTCCGCGATGGCGTTCGCCGCCACGTAGCCGAACGTCATCGCGGGACCGATCGTCGATCCGGCCCCCGCGTAACTGTGGCCCATCACCGCCGCGCTCGCGTTGCCCGCCGCGTACAGACCCCGGATCACCGAGCCGTCCGCCCGCAGCGCCCGGGCCCGTGCGTCGGTCACGATCCCGCCCTTCGTACCGAGATCCCCCGGCACGATCTTGAACGCGTAGAACGGCGGGGCCCAGATCGGCGCCAGGCACGAGTTCGGCGTCACCCCCGGGTCCGTGTAGTAGTGGTCGTACGCGGTGTCGCCCCGGTGGAAGTCGGAGTCGGTACCGTTCCACGCCTGCATGTTGAACCGGTTGAGCGTCGCCCGCAGAGCCGCCGCCGGAACCCCGATCTGGCCGGCGAGGGCGTCCCAGCTCCACGCCTTCTTCGCCGCCCCCGCCTCGTACCAGGAGTCCGGGAAGACGATCGTCGGCAGGATGTCCTTGAACAGGTACTTGTTGCGGTAATTCTGATCCACGATCAGCCACGCCGGGATGTGCGAGCCGACCGCGCCCCGGTCCTTCTCGTACATCACGTGCACGACATCGCTGTACGGCGCCGCCTCGTTGACGAACCGCGCGCCCTTCGCGTTCACGATCAGCCCGCCCGGCAGGGTCCGTTCCGCGAGGCAGAAGTACGGTTCCCCGGGCAGCGGGATCGAAGGCCCCCACCACGCGTCGTCCATCAGGGCCAGCGCCGCCCCCGCCCGCTGCCCCGCCCGAATGCCGTCGCCGGTGTTCTCCTTCGCGCCCACCGACCATTGGGTGCCGACCGGCTGCTGCTGGTACTGCGCACGCATCTGCGCGTTGTGCTCGAAACCGCCCGAGCCGATGACCACCCCCCGCCGGGCCCGTACGGTGCCCCGTACGCCCGCCTTCTCGACCACCACCCCCGTGATCGCGCCGCCCTCTTCGACCAGGTCGACCAGCGGGCTGTTCAGCCACACGGGCACCCCGGCCCGCATGAGCCCGGCCCGCAGGCCGGCCGCCAGGGCCTGCCCCATCGTCAGCGGCTTCTCCCCGCACAGCGCCGCCTTCGTGCCGCGCGCCAGGCACTCCGTCGACACGGCGAGCCCCTTCGCGTTCACCGCGGCGAGGTTCAGCCACTTGTAGTCCTGGCTGAACACCACCATCCCGGCCGGGACCGGTATGTACGCCGGGTTCAGGCGGGCCAGTTCGGCGCCCAGGATGTTCCCGTCGAGGTAATCCGGCTCGATGGAGCGGCCGCCCGGCAGACCGCCGGGCAGGTTGGGGTAGTAGTCGCTGTAGCCGTCCATGAAGCGGAACTTGAGCGGGCTGTTGGCCATCACGAAGTCCAGCATCCGCGGCCCGTTCGACAGGAACGCCGCCTGGCGGTCGGCCGGCACCTCGCTCCCGACGACCGCCGCGAGGTAGGTCGCGGCCTTCTGCGGAGTGTCCGGCACGCCCGCCCCGAGGATCACGGAGTTGTTCGGCAACCAGATCCCGGCTCCGGAACGGGCCGCCGAACCGCCGAAGGTGGGGGCCTTCTCGACGACCAGCACGCTCAGCCCCCGCTTGGCGGCGGTGAGCGCGGCGGTCATCCCGGCGGCCCCGGAACCGACCACGACGACGTCGTACTCGCCGAGTGGGGGACCGTCCGTGGCGCGCGCGGCGGCGGACGGCAGCACGGTGGCGGCGAGCACCCCGGCTCCCGTGCCGGTGATGACCGTACGTCTGGACGGGAGGGCTTCGGAGGAGGTGCGTGAAGCGCTTGCGGACATGGGCAGGCTCCAGCGGAGTGGGGAGGCCAGGGTGGATCCAGCACGTCTGATGCTGAGTCAGAAAAGGTGTTCGGGGGATCATGTGATGTCAAGGCATCTGGCGCCGCCGCCTCCAGTACGCCACCGTCACCACACCCAGCAGCGGTCCCCACAGCACCAGCGGGGCGTAGCAGACGTAGAACCACGCGGCGCTCAAGCCGCCCGCCTCGCTCGGGGCGTCCGCGGGTAGCGGATCACCCTGGAGGGTGGTCCCGGCCACCGCGGCCGCGCCGAGCACGGTCCACAGCAGGGTCAGCGCCAAGGCCCCCAGCGCGGCCGGTACGACCGCGGCCGCCACCGGGATCCGCCGGCCGCCCAGTACGGGGATCCAGCGCGGAACCACCTCGCCCCACGAGGCCACCAGCCCCACCGCGGTGAAGGCCAGCAGCTCGGAGAAGACCGAGAGGAGAGACACGTACACATCGAGCGGCAACCAGCGCGGCAGACTCCCCCTGTCCGCCTCGGAGTGCTCGACGAAGAGCAGCCCCACTCGCCAGACACACGACGGCAGCACGACGAAGGGGATCGCGGCCGCGGCGATCCGCGCGTACCGAGGGACTCCCGCGACCGGGGCGTGCGCGGCCTTCCAGGCGGCGCGGGGGCCACGTCCGGATCCCGGCGGATCCACTTCGGCAACAGGGCCCCGGCGCCCGCCGGACGGCTTGGTGTCGGCATGCACGGTCATCGCGACCTCCAGAGTGCCCGGCACCGCTTGCCCGGCCTCCTCCCAAGATCGCATCCCGCCCGGTACCCGCGGATCGACCGCCGGGCGTATCCGGTCCCACCCGCACGGGGGAGACGCATCGGCCCCGTGGCGTACACCGCCCCACACGAGCGAAGTCCCGTGGCGGTGGGGGCCACGGGACTTCGCGCCTTGGGCCGGCGGGCCCGGCAGGACCTACCGAGTGCCGACCGCCGCCCGGACCGCCCTGCGGGCCATCCCGGCGTCGTCGTGCAGCCGGCGCAGCAGCAGCCGCTGCTCCTCGCCCGAGGACAGGGAGCCCGACGGGAGCGGCTGGGTCGGGGCGGTCGCCAGCATCGAGCGCTGCACCGCCGTCTCGCACATCCGGATCTCCCTGGTCAGCACCAGCATCAGATTGACCAGGAAGGCGTCCCGCGCTGCCGGACCGGCCGCCTGGGCGAGCCTGCTGATCTGCGCCCGGGCGGCCGGGGCGTCGCCCAGTACCGTCCACAGCGTGGCCAGGTCGTAGCCGGGCAGGTACCACCCCGCGTGCTCCCAGTCGAGCAGCACCGGCCCCGCCGGGGACAGCAGCAGGTTCGAGAGCAGCGCGTCACCGTGGTTGAACTGCAGCGCCGTGCCCGACAGCTTCACGCCGTGCAGCAGCTTCTGCAGGTCACCGAGGTCCCGGTCGGTCAGCAGCCCCAGCTCGTAGTCGCGGGCGATCCGCCGCGCGTAGTTCATCGGGGTCCCGAACAGCTCGGTCGGCGGACGCCACTGGTTGATCCGGCACACCGCCCCCAGCGCCGCCCGCAGGTCCACCCGCGGCGGCGGTTCCACCGGGTGCCGCTGGAGCGCGGCGACCCGGCCCGCCATCCGCTCGACCACCAACGTGCAGTTCTCCGGGTCGGCGGCGATCAGCCGCGGTACGCGAACCGGAGGGCGGTGCCGGACGAACGTCCGGTACGCCGCTATTTCGTGCCGGTAGCGCTCGCGCCACTCCGGCGAGTGATCCAGTAAAACCTTCGCGACGGCGGTCATCCGACCGGTCGTGCCCACCAGGAGGACCGACCGGCCGCTGCGCCGCAGTACCTGTACCGGCGCGAACTCCGGACAGATCCGCTGCACCGAGGCGAGCGCGGTGCGCAGTTGCGCCCCCTGCGGCCCCGAGAGGTCGATTCTTCCGCTGAGCGGCTGCGATCCGGATCCCGGCATCCGCCGGGCCCGAACGGCGCCCTGCGCCGCCGAGGCCGGCCGGCCGGGTTCGAGGTAGGGGCCGCCTCCCGCCGGGAGCGTGCGGTAGGGCCGGACAGGTGCGGACACGGAGGACGTTGCTGCGTACATGGCTTACGGATCCCTTCGTGCGCCGACTGGTTTCGTACGCCACCCCGCCGGATCCCGTACTTCACCCTGGGGAGTTCCGCCGGTGACCGGGTCGGGGAGGCGCATTCCTACCTGACACCCGGCCGCAGGTGGCGAACCATCGGGCGTGCCCTGGCGAAGGCTGGCGAATTGTCGCTGGGCACGTGACAGGGGGCTACTGTCAACTCAGCCGAGAACCTGGGGGCTTGACGTGAGCAAAGGTCCAAACACCCGCTTGAACGACCTGTTCGGCCTGGCCGGCTGGTCGAAGGGCGAACTGGCGAGGATGGTCAATCGGCAGGCGGCGGCCATGGGCCACCCCCAGCTGGCCACCGACACCTCGCGGGTGCGGCGCTGGATCGACATGGGGGAGACCCCGCGCGAACCGGTGCCCACGGTACTGGCAGCACTGTTCACCGAGCGGCTCGGTCGTGTCGTGACCAACGAGGACCTCGGGTTCGTACGGCAGCGGCGCACCACGAGACGGCAGTCGGACGGGGATCGGCAGAACCCCGACGGAATGCCCTGGGCGCCCGAACGCACAGCCGCGGTCCTCACCGAATTCACGGGAATGGACCTCATGCTCAACCGTCGCGGTCTGATGGGCGCGGGCGCCGCGCTCACCGCCGGCTCCGCAATCAGCAACGCCATGCACGACTGGCTCCACACCGACCCAGCCCTCGCCAAGGAGGCGCAGCACTTCGGGGATGCCTTCCAGGCCGACCCGGCGGGCTACGACCGCTACGAGGCCGCCCCGATCGGCTCGCAGGAGATCGAGGCACTGGAACGTTCCGTCGAGGTGTTCCGCGCCTGGGACGCCTCCAGAGGCGGCGGGCTCCAGCGAAAGGCCGTCGTGGGCCAGCTGAACGAGGTCGGCGGGATGCTGGCCTACCACCACCCCGACCACCTCCAGCGCAGGCTCTGGGGGGTGGCGGCCAACCTGGCGGTGCTCGCCGGCTGGATGTCCCACGACGTGGGTCTCGAACCCACCGCGCAGAAGTACTTCGTCATCGCCGCGCACGCGGCCCGCGAGGGCGGCGACCGGCCGCGCGCCGGGGAGGCACTGTCCCGCGCCGCCCGCCAGATGGTCCACCTCGGCCGGCCGAACGAGGCCCTGGACCTGATGAAGCTCGCCCAGTCCGGCTCCGGGGAGCGGACCCTGCCGCGCACCCGCGCCATGCTGCACACCATCGAGGCCTGGGCGCAGGCCGCCATGGGCAAGGGCCAGGCCATGCGCCGCACCCTGGGCGAGGCGGAGGAGCTGTTCGTCTCCGACAAGGGCGACGTGCCGCCGCCGAGCTGGATGCAGAACTTCGACGAGGCGGACCTGCACGGCATGCAGGCCCTCGCCTACCGCACCCTCGCCGACCACGACGCCACGGCGGCGCCGGTCGCGGCCCGGCACGCCAAAGAGGCGCTGCGACTGCGCGGTGAGGGCCACCAGCGCTCGCAGATCTTCGACTACATCTCGATGGCCTCGGCCTGTTTCATCGCCGACGACCCGGAACAGGCCGACCGGTACGCCCGCCTGGCCCTGGTGTCGATGAACGAGACTTCCTCGCACCGGACATGGGACCGGCTGCGCGAGATGTACCGGCTCACCGGCCAGTACTCCGGCTACTCGCGCATCGAGGACCTCCGCGAGGAGATCGAACTGGCCCTCCCCGACAGCCCGGCGCCGGTGCGCGGGCCGCGCGGTACGGGGACACGGACACGGGCGTAGCGTGCCCCGGCCCGGGCCCCGCACCGAGATGAGCCGAGACGAGAAAGGCCGCGCCTGACGGCGCGGCCCTGAAGTCCGTACGTCCCACCCTGCCTCCGACCGCCCGGCGGCCGGCCCCTGACCGGCCTATCCCCCCACCCGGGCGACCAGCACGCAGGCGTCGTCCTCGCGCTCGCTCTCGCCGAACTCCTCGATCACCATCCGCACGCAGTCCTGCGCCGACCGCGCCGCCGAGAACCGCGGCGCGAGTGCCAGGAGGCGTTCCGAGCCGTCCGCGCGGCTGAACTCGATGCTGCGCGGGGTCAGTCCGTCCGTGTGGAGCACGAGTACGTCGCCCACTTCGAGCCGCTCCTCGGCCTGCCCGTACGCCGCCCCGGAGGTCGCGCCCAGCAGCACCCCCTCCGGCGGCAGCAGGGACCGGCCCGATCCGCGCCGGAACAGCAGGGGTGCCGGGTGGCCTGCCTGCGCCCAGGACAGGACGCGGCGCGTGGCGTCGTAGCGGCAGCACACGGCCGAGCCGAGCGCGGGCTGGACGGAAGTTTCGAGGAGCTGGTTGAGCCAGCCCATCAGCGGGCCGGGCTCGATCCCGGCCATGGCCATGCCGCGCAGGGCGCCCAGCATCATCGCCATCCCGGAGGTGGCTGTCACGCCGTGGCCGGTCAGGTCGCCGACGGTCAGCATCGAGCTGCCGTCGGGGAGTTCGAGGGCGTCGTACCAGTCGCCGCCGATCAGCGCGCTGGTCGCGGAGGGCAGGTAGTGGGCGGCCACGTCCAGGGTGCCCGCGTTGCCGTGCGGGAACCGCAGGGAGCCGCGCCACGGGGGGAGCACGGCTTCCTGCAGCTCGACCGCCAGCCGGTGCTCGGTCTGCGCGATCTCCCGCTGGCGCTGCAGCGAGTCCCGTGACTCGCGCACCGCCCGCTGGCTCCGGCGCAGTTCACTCACGTCCCGCAGTACGGCCCACATGGAGGCCGTGCAACCGTCGGAGTCGAGTACCGGCTCGCCCCTCATGTGCAGCGTCCGGACCCGGCCGTCGGCCCGGACGATGCGGAACTCGCCGTCGATCGCCTTGCCGTCGACCAGGCAGGCGGTCACCCACGCGGTGAGCAGCGGCTGGTCCTCGGAGAACAGGGTCGAGCCCAGTTCGTCGAGGGGGAGCGCGCCCGCCTCGGGGGAGCGGCCGAAGATCTGGAACAGCTCGTCGGACCAACTGACCTCGTCGGTCAGCAGGTTCCACTCGGCGCTGCCGACCCGGGTCTGTGCCTCGGGCCCGGCCTCGGGGGCGGAATGCGGGAGCTCGATGGTCTCGGGCGCCGGCGGCAGCCCCTCCTTGAGCTGGCCGAGGTGCTCGCCGAGGTCGTCGAGGTGGTGCACGGCGAGGTCGCACAGGGCTCGCTGCCAGCGGCCCTGGGCGTCGTCGTCGTCGACGACCGTGTCGCGGCGCACCGCGTCCACTTCTCCCCGCAGCCGCCGGGTCTGTGAGATCAGTGCGTCCACCGACCCCGGCTCGGGCGGCTGCGCGGGACGGTCCGCGAACAGGTGGGACGGCATGAGAACTCCGATACAGGCGCGGCACGGCCAAGTCTGAAGGAAGGACCGGTAACGACTGTTGCACAGGCAGCGACTGCGTGTAAGGCGTTTGGCAACATCCGCGACGGTCTTGCTTCCGGCATATGCCGCAGGCCTCTCGGCCGTCCCACCATGGGTTGTTCGCGTGCGAACGAATCCAGTCAGGCGGCCGCCCCTACACGCTCAGCGGCACCGGGTGGATCTCGTTCGCGGGGTGTCCCGTGCGCTCGTGGATCCGCTGGACCGCGTCGGCGGACGGGCCCTCGGAGAGGCAGTAGACCGTGCCCGTCCCCGGGTCGGCCCACGCCCGCTCGAAGTGGACACCTTCTTCCTTTTCGATCGCCAGGTCCGCCTTGTGGGCGGCCATCAGCTGCTCCTGGGTGATGCCCTTCATGTCCGTGTGGACATCCATGAACTTGGCCATCGCGGAGCACCTCCTCTTCGTCCATTCCATCGTCCGCCCGCGGCCGAAAAACGGCCTTCCGGCAGGGCCCGCTCGCTCGTACGGCCGAGCTGTACGAGGGCCCGCGCGGCCGTACCCGCCTCACACGCGGATGCATGGCGTACCCCGAACGGAGGACCCGCGCTCCGGCGGCTCCCCTGGCTTCCCCGGAGGCTCCCCAGGCTTCCCACCACACCCGGGGGTCGCTACTCTACGTGCCGGTAATGATCGGGGGCCGGTCCGCTGCGGCGGACCCGCGCAGGGTGGGGACACAAAGAAATGACCGGGCAGAGCCGTCGCTCCTTCCTGACCTACCTCGTCGCGGCGCCGACCCTCGCCCTCGTCACCCGCGCCGGCGTCGACGCGGTCGCCCCGCAGCCCGCACACGCCGTGGTGCCGAGCCTGCCCGCCATCGCCGACATCATCGACCTCGGCGACCTGTTCATCCTGGCGGGGGCGCCCACGTCCGCCCTGCTGGCGCTCGCCGTGGAGGCGGACGGGACCATCCGCTTCCGGCTGCCGCGCGAGGAGGTCGGCCAGGGTCTGACCACCGCCGTGGCCATGCTGGTCGCGGAGGAACTCGACGCGCCGCTGGCCGACGTACGGGTGGAACTGGACGACGCACGGCCCGAGCTGCTCTTCAACCAGCTCACCGGATCCTCCAACTCCATCCGCTCCCTCTACGGTCCCGTCCGCCAGTGCGCCGCCACCGCCCGGGCCCGGCTCGTCGCAGCCGCCGCCGTCCGCTGGAGCCTGTCCGCCTCCACGCTGACCACCGCGAACGGCGCCGTCCGCGCCCCCGACGGCCGCACCGCCGACTACGGCAGCCTCGCCGCGGCCGCCGCCGACCCCGCGCTCGTCGTCCTCGGCGCCACCCCCAAGAAGACGGCGAAGCACGCCCTCGTGGGCAAGCCCACCGGCCGCGTCGACGCCCGCGCCATGGTCACCGGCGCGCAGAAGTACACCCTCGACCTCGACGTGCCCGGGGCCAAGCCCTGCGTGGTGCGCCGCCCGCCCACCCTCGGCGGCGGCGTCCGCTCCGTCGACAACCTCGCCGCCGTCCAGGCCATGCCCGGCGTGCTGCACGTGGTGACCATCCCGAGCGGGGTCGCCGTCGTCGCGGAGACCTTCGGGCAGGCCCTGACCGCCAAGGCCGCCCTCCAGGTCACCTGGGGCCCCGGCCCCGCCGACCGGCTCTCCGACGCCGAGGTACGTACGAAACTGCGCGCGGCCACCGCGCCGCTGCTGGTGCCGCCGCTGCTGACCCCGTACGTGGACGCCGAGTTCGACTTCGCCTTCGTCAGCCACGCCCCGATGGAGACCAACTCCGCGATAGCCGACGTACGGGAGGACCGCGCCGAGATCTGGTCCGGGCTCAAGTCCCCGATCGTGGCCCGCGAGACCATCGCCGCCGAGCTCGGGCTGCCGCTGGGCAAGGTGCAGGTGCACGTGGTGCAGGCCGGCGGCTCCTTCGGCCGACGCCTCTTCTTCGACGCGGCCCTGGAGGCCGCCCGTGTCTCGAAGGCCTGCCGCCGCCCCGTCAAGCTGATGTGGACCCGCGTCGACGACACCCGGCACGGCCGGATGCGCCCCGCCACCCACCACAAGATCCGCGCCACCCACCTGCTCGGCGAGGTGCTCACCTTCGAGCACCGCGTCGCCGCCGCCGAGACCGACTTCCGGCACGGACTCGGCGAGATCATCACCGCGACCGCGGCGCACCTGCCGCTCGGCATCGGCAACGCCACCCTCGCCCAGACCCTGTTCCTGACCACGGTGAAGTCCCCCTACAACTTCGGCGTCACCACCCAGGTCCTGACCGAGGTGCCGACGGGCATCCCCACCGGATCCTGGCGGTCGGTGTACTCCGCCAACACGCGCGGCGCGGAGGAGATCGTGGTCGACGAACTCGCCGCGAAGACCGGCCGCGACCCGTACCAGTTCCGCCGCCTCTTCCTGAAGACGGCCGCCCAGCGCGCCGTACTCGACAAGGTGGCGGCCGAAGGGGAGTGGGGGCGGCCGATGGGTGCGGGCCGCGCGCAGGGGATCGCCTTCCACGAGGAGTACAAGTCCCGCACCGCGTGCCTCGTGGAGATCGACACCCGCGACCCGGAGCACGTCCGCGTCACCAAGGCGGTCATCGCCGTGGACGTGGGCCTGCCCGTCAACCCGCGCGGACTGGAGGCCCAGATGATCGGCGGCCTCACCGACGCCATCTCCACCACCCTGCGCGCCGGACTCCACCTGGACAAGGGGCTTCCACTGGAAGGCAGTTACAGCCAGTTCCACTGGGCGAAGCAGCGCGACACCCCGCTCGACGTACGGGTCTTCGTACTGCCGGCCACCGGCGAGGAGCCCGGCGGCGCGGGAGAGCTCGGCGTGCCCGCCGCCGTCGGAGCCATCGCCAACGCCTGGGCCCGGGCCACCGGTTCCAAGCCCCGCAGCTTCCCCCTCGACTTCGACGTCGACTTCACCCCCTACCCGCGCTAACCGCTGGAGTACGCCGTGCCCTCGCACACCTTCACCGTCAACGGGCAGAGCGTCACCGTGGACGCCCCCGACGACCTGCCCCTGCTGTGGGTGCTCCGCGACATGCTGGGCGTCAACGGCCCCAAGTACGGCTGCGGAGTGGACGTCTGCAAGGCCTGCACCAGCCACCTCGACGGCGCCGACATACGCCCCTGCGTGGTGCCCGTCTCCGCCTGTGCCGGCAAGTCGGTGACCACCATCGAGGGGCTTGCGAACGGGGACGAGCTGCACCCGGTGCAGGAGGCCTGGCTCGAACAGGACGTCGCCCAGTGCGGTTTCTGCCAGCCCGGTCAGATCATGGCCGCCGTCGCACTGCTCCAGCGGACGAGCGAACCCACCGACGAGGACATCGACGCCATCGCCAACATCTGCCGCTGCGGCACCTACGTCCGCATCCGGGAGGCCATCCGCAGCGCGGCCGCCAAGATGTGACCCGCCGTCGGTCTGACGTCGACCCGACGGCGTGAGCAAGGAGGGACCCCGGCGTTCCCCCGTCGCGGTGATTCCGCTTCGCGCCGGGGTCCGACCGCTCATCGCCCAACCTAGGCGGGGCGCCGGTCGTGCACAGGGTTCGAAGTGCCCAGCGACCGGGCGAGACGGGTATCACAGCGCACAGTGTGCGCCGGGTGGTTGAATGCGCCGGTGTCCCGGTCAGACGATGTCCTCAAGGTCCACCGGCTCGCCCACACCGTGGGATCGGCCGCGCTGCTCGGCTGGCTCGCCACCCGGCTCGGAGGCTGGGTCGGAGTGGTCGACGCCGAACCGGCCTCGCCGGAACGGGTACCCGGCACGGCCCCCGGCCAGGGGCCCGAACCCGCCCTGCGGGGCGCCGCCGAGATGCGCGCCCGCGGCCTGAGCTCGGCCGTCCTGGAGGGCGAGACCTCCGCGACGCTGCTGTTCGCGCTGGACGAGCGGCGCGCACTGGCCGCCGTACTGGAGCGGCCGCAGCCACCCGAGGCGGCGACCCTGCTCGCGGACTCCGCCGTACCGCTGGCCCTCGTACTGCGCGCCGAGGAGGCAGCGCTGCGCGAGGAGCGGGCCGGACTCGCCGAGGCGCGGGCCCGCGAGGCGGTGCTGCACCTGCTGATGAACGGCCGGCTCTCCACCGCCCACCAGGTCGCCGGGGCGCTGGGGCCCTCCCTCCCCGACCCGATGCGGATGTACGTCGTGGAGTGCCGGACCGGGCAGCGCGCCGAAGTGGCCCGGCTGTGCGCGGAGCTGACGGGCGGCCGGGCCTGGACCGTGCGCTGCCCCGTGTACGCACGCCACCTCATCGTGCTCGTCCCGGACGACCCGGCGGCGGCCTCGGCCGAGGTCGACCCCCTCGCCGGGGCGCTCGCGGGGGTGGCCCGGGACGCCGTGGTCGGGGTCAGCGCACGGGTGGGTCTGCGGGAGGCCCCGGCCGCCTACACACAGGCCTTCCACGCCCTCGCCGTCGCGCGGGGGCGGGGCGAGCGGCACGCCCGCTTCGGACCCGGCCCCGAGCTGGCGCTCGCCGCGCACGGGGCCGGCGCCGGCTGGGCCGGGGCCCTGCTCGCGCCGCTGCACACGTACGAGCCCAGGCGGGCCCAGGACCCGGGAGCGCAGGAGCTGCGCGCGACGGTCCACGCGTGGCTCAACTTCACTTCGCACGCCACCCGCCTGCTGAAGATCCACCGCAACACCCTGGCCGGCCGGCTCCGGCTCGCCGAGGGGCTGCTCGGGCTGGACCTCGCGCGGCTCGCGGACCAGTCGGCGCTCTCGCTCGCGCTGCGGCTCACCCCGGGCGGCAGCGCCCCGAACGCCTCCGGGCGATCCGGCGCGGGCAGCCTCGACGAGGTGCTGGGCGATCCCCGCCTGACCGACTGGGCCCGCGCCCACCTGCGCCCGCTGGCCGGGCCCGATGCCCCGCCCGGGGCCCGCGTCACGGTGCGCGTCTGGCTGGACCACGATGCCCAACTCGGCCCGGCGGCCGCCACGCTGGGGATCTCCGTCCCGGGCGCCCGCAAACGGCTGGCCCGTGTCGAGGCGCTGCTGGAGCGCTCGCTGCTCCAATCGCCGAGTGCCCGCCACGACCTGTGGCTGGCACATCGGGCGGAGGAGCTCGCCGGGTGACACAGTCACCAAAAGGGGCGAATAGCGTGAAACGTGCACGATCATGCCTGAATGAGGCGCATCAATGCGAAACGCGTGCTGGTCGGTGAACCCCTCGACACCGCGCGCCTGGGCGAGACCCTGTTGCCCAAACGGCTCGCCCTGCCGATCTTCTGCAGCGACCCGCTCTCCTCGGTGGCCTACGCCACCGAGGAGATCCTGCTGATCCTCGCCCTCGGCGGCGTCGCACTGCTCCACCTCGCCTGGTACGCGGCAGCCGCCATCGTCTTCCTCCTCGTCGTGGTCATCGCCTCGTACCGGCAGACCTGCCACGCCTATCCCAGCGGCGGCGGCGCGTACGTCGTGAGCAAGGAGAACCTCGGCCCGACCGCCGCGCTGACCGCCGCCAGCGCCCTGCTCGTCGACTACGTGATGACGGTCGCCGTCTCCGTCGTCTCCGGCGTCTCCGCCATCACCTCGGCCATCCCCTCGCTGAACGACCACGAAGTGGCCCTGTCGGTCGCCTTCGTGGTGCTGCTGACCGTGATGAACCTGCGCGGCGTCCGCGAGTCCGGCCGGATCTTCGCCATCCCCACCTACGGGTTCGTCCTCGTCATCTACCTCATGTTCGCCTGCGCCGCCGTACGACTGGCGACCGGCGAGACCATCCGCGCCGAGTCCGCCGACCTGCCGATCACCGAGACCGGCACCTACACCGGCATCGCCCTCGTGCTCCTCGCGATGCGCGCCTTCGCCTCCGGCTGCACCGCCCTCACCGGCGTCGAGGCGATCAGCAACGGTGTGCCCGCCTTCCAGAAGCCGAAGGCAAAGAACGCGGCGACCACCCTGGCCGCGATGGGCTTCCTCTCCGTGACGATGTTCGTGGGCATCACCGCCCTCGCCATGACGTACAAGGTCCACGTCGCCGAAGACCCCACCGAACTGGGCCTGGCCCCCGGCACGCCGATGTCCACCGCCCTCGCCCAGATCGGCCGTGCCACCTTCGGCGACTGGCACTTCCTCTTCTACCTGCTCCAGGCCGTCACCGCCGGCGTGCTGATCCTCGCCGCGAACACCGCCTTCAACGGCTTCCCGATGCTCGCCTCGATCCTGGCAAAGGACCGGTACGCGCCCCGCCAGCTCTTCAACCGCGGCGACCGGCTCGTCTACTCCAACGGAGTCGTGCTCCTCGCCCTCGTCGCGATCGGCCTCATCATCGCCTTCGACGCCAATCTCACCCGCCTCATCCAGCTCTACATCATCGGCGTCTTCGTATCCTTCACCCTCTCCCAGGCCGGCATGGTCGTGCACTGGCGCAGGGAGCTCGCCTCACCCGCCACCCCGCGCGAGGAACGCGTCCACATCCACCGCCGGCTCGCCATCAACGCGGTCGGCGCCATCCTGACCGCCCTGGTCCTCGTCATCGTCCTCATCACCAAGTTCACGCACGGCGCCTGGCTCGTCGTCATCGCCATGCCGCTGCTCTTCCTCGGGATGAAGGGCGTACGCCGCCACTACGACCAGGTCGCCCGGCAAGTGGCCATCGCCCCCGACGCGAAGCCGCGCAAACCCGCCCGCCATCACGTCCTGGTCCTCGTCGCCGGCGTGCACGCCCCCACGATGAAGGCCCTCGGCTACGCGCAGGGCCTGCGCCCCGACACCCTGACCGCCGTCACCGTCGCCGCCGACGAGGAGGACGCGGACCGGCTGCGCGCGGCCTGGACCGCACACGACCCGGGGATCCCCCTGAAGATCCTGCACTCCCCGTACCGCGAGGTGGTCGGCCCGATCCTGGCCCACGTCGAGGAACTGGCGGCGGACTCCGCCACGGACGTGCTCTCGGTGGTCATCCCGGAGTACGTCGTGGGGAACTGGTGGGAGCAGCCCCTGCACAACCAGAACGCGCTGCGGCTCAAGGCGCGGCTGCTCTTCACCCCCGGGGTCGCGGTGATCGACGTGCCGTACCTGCTGGAGTCGGCGGGCAAGGAGGAGTAGCGGGGTCGGCGGCGGCGCGCTGCACCACCGCCGCGTGCGCCAGCGCCAGCTCCACCACGTGCCGGGGGTCGGCGAGCGAGCGGCCGGTGAGGTGCTCCAGGCGGCGCAGCCGGTTGGAGACGGTGTTGCGGTGGCAGTACAGCCGCTGCGCCGCGTACGCGGTCGAGCCCTGGCAGGTCAGCCAGGTGCCGAGGGTGGTCAGCAGGGTCCGGCGGTCCTCGGCGGGCAAGGCCAGCACCGGGCCCAGCACCACCTGCCGCAGCCGGGCCGCGAGTTCCCCCTGCGCCGCGACCAGCGCCGCCGGCAGCCCCTCGTCCAGCAGCGCCGTGCGCGGGCCGCCCGACGCGGGGGCGGTCCGCAGGGCGAGGTCGGCCAGCCGCCGCGCCCCGGCCAGCTCGGCCGGGGCCCCGACCACCGGGCTGACCCCGGCGCGGACCCCGAGCGGCGCGAGCAGCTCCCGTACGGACTCCAGCGGATGGTGGCCCAGATCCACCAGGCCGCACTCCCCGTCGGCGCGGATCCGCCACAGCATGCGGGGTGCGGCGGAGGCTCCGGGTCTCGTGGCGGCGCCGGGGCCTGCGGCGGCGCCGGATCCCGCGGCGCTGCCGGGCCCCTCGGCGGCCCGCTCGGCCCGGCCCGCGTCCCCGGTCCCTGCCCGGGCGGAGTCCTTCGCCGCGGCCTCCGCGACGCCCGCACCCGCCACGACCACCACCGCGAAACGGCCCCGCTCCGGCAGCCCCAGCTGTGCGGCGGCCTCCGAGGCGGCCGGTCCGCCGGCGGCGACCGCGCCGTCCAGCAGGGTGTCCAGCAGGGCCGCGCGCCGCTCTCGGTCACGGTCGGTCCGCGCGGCCTCCGTACTCCGGTAGGACTCCGCCACGGCGTCCGTCATCTGGTCCAGGACGTCCCACAGCAGGGTCGCGGAGGGCAGCAGCCGGGGCAGCGCCGCCGGGTCGTGGGCGGCCACGGCTTCGGTGAGGGTCTGCCAGAGGAGCCGCCCGCCACGCCGGTAGGTGCGCAGCAACGAGGTGAGCGGCAGCCCCTGCTCCGCGCGGAGCGTGCCGGTGGCCCGGGCGTCCGAGAGATCGACCGGCAGCCCGCGGGAGCTGCGGACCAGGCCCTCGACGGCCTGGCGGAGGTTGTGGTGGATCCGCTCGCGCAGCTCGGCCCGGCCGAGCAGGGCGGCGTACGCGGGGTCCTCGGCCAGGGTCAGGTCGGCCAGGCGGTGCGCCGCCACGGCGATGCGGCGGGACAGGTCCTCGCGTACGTCCTCGATGATCCGCTCCATGACGGGCAGGGTGGCACGGGGGCCCGGGCGCTGGGGAGGGCCCGGACCGGCCCCATCCGCTACGGTGAGCGAAGCACTGCACATGCAGTGCTCACCGTGAGGTACCGAAGCCACCCCGAGGACCGTCCATGCGCCAGAACCCGCAGCGCCGCGCCGCGCTGCTCGACGCCGCCATCGAAGTCCTGGCGCGCGAGGGATCGCGCGGGCTGACGCTGCGCGCGGTGGACACGGAGGCGGGCGTACCGACGGGCACCGCCTCGAACTACTTCGCCAACCGGGCCCAGTTGCTCGTGCAGATCCTCCACCGCACCCGCGAACGGCTCGTCCCGGACCCGGTGGAGCTGGCCGGACCGCTCGACACCAAGGTGCTGCTCGGCCGGCTCGTGGAGCGGATGCGGCGCGAGCGCAGCGTGTACATCGCGATGCTGGAACTCCGCCTGGAGTGCAGCCGCCGCCCCGAACTCCGGGCGGAACTGGCCGACTTCCAGGCCGCCGAGCTGGAGGACAACATCGCCTGGCACCTGGAATCGGGCCTCCCGGGAGACCGGCAGGGCGTGGTGCTGCTGTACCTCGCGATGACGGGCCTGATCGTGGACGACCTGACCGTCCCGGCCACTCTGGAGCCCTACCCGGTGGAGGGTCTCATCGACACCCTGGTCGAACGCCTGCTCCCGGACGGGGAGTAGTCACCCGGCGTGGTCACGGATCACGCGGCGCGCCAAAGCCGTGCGGGCGGGGGCCAGTTCGGCGCCGACCGCCTCCTCCCGGGAGCCCGCGTAGGTGACCTGTGCCCGATGCGGGCCGGCCGCGGCCGCGCAGCGCCGCCGCAGGTGGGTCGGCGGGTGCGTGGAGTCCACGGTGTGCCCGCGCCGGGCGGCGACTCGCCGGAGCCGTTCGTACTCCCGCTCCGGCACGGTCGCGACGTGCGCCGCCAGCCGCTCCCACAGCCCCTGTTCTGCCTGGTCACGGGCCTCACGCCCGCCGCGGCCGCCCTGCATCTGCGCGGCCACCGACTCCCGGCGCAGCTGCGGTTCGACCGCATCCGCCACCAGGAGCCGGTCCATCAGGGCGACGGCCGCCTCCGTGGACCCGACCCGGGCGGCGCTCGCGTCGGCCAGGTACTCCGCCCGCAGCGAGGCCCGCAGGGTCAGCCGGTCGAGCAGGTGGAGCAGCCCGTACACGGCCCACCGCGGCACGAAGGTCACCGCGTTCACGAACCGGTCCATCGGGTTCGTGGCCGGTGTCGGCGCCAGCACGTAGGACCAGACCGCCAGTGAGTGCAGGGCCCCGCCGGTGACCCGCGCGTGCCGGACGTCGCCGTGGGCGAAGTGCCCCAGCTCGTGTCCCAGCAGTGCCACGCGCTCCTGCGGCGTGAGGATCTCCCACAGCCCGAGGCCCAGGTACAGCACGCGCCGCTGCCGCAGGCCGTACGTGGTCACCGCCGCGTTGGCCTCGGCTCCCACCACCACCGCGTGCACCCCGGCCGTCCCGACCGCGCTCCCGACCTCGTCGATCAGCTCGAAGAGCCGCGGGGCGTCCGCCCGGTACAGCACGTGCCCGTCCTCCGGCAGTTGCCCGGCCCGGGGCCGCAACGCCGCGGCGACCCCCATCAGCAGCAGCCCGCAGACCGGTTGGACCCCCGTGTCCCATCCCAGGACCACCAGCAACACCCCGGCCACCACCAGGAGCGCGGTCATCCCGTGCACGAGCAGGGCCACGCCGAAGGCGAGCGCCGTGGCCGCGTTCCGGGCCCGCGGCGCGCCGTCGTCGGACCCGTGCTCCATCTCGGCCGACAGCTGGTCCCCGTACTGCTGCGCGAGGCGCCGCCGGAACGCCGCGACACGCCCAGGCTCCGGATCCGGGGCGCCCGGGTCCACGTTCCAGTCGCATGCCGCGCACCACTCGACGTACTGCCCGTCCGCCGGCACGCGGCTCCCGCACTGCGGGCATTCCCGTACCGACGGCGCGGCCGTCGCACTGCTGATCTCCATGTTCCCCTCCCGCCGCGGTCCTTCCGGAGCCGCGGTCCGGGCAGGATAAAGGGATGGCGGGCGCCTACGCGCCCGGATCGGGGTGCGGTGATCTTATGCTCAGGTTTAAGCGAGTCAGCTGGGTTTGCGGCTGGTGAGCGACTTTGATGGGTTTGCCAGGGACTCGTACCGGAGCAGGGGGACTACTCATGGGTGCTGACCACAACCAGATGAGTGCCGAGCACAACCAGAAGGACAGCACGCCCACGCTGATCGGTTCCGTGCAGCGCGCGCTGCGCCTCGTGGAAGCGATGTACGCCGAAGGCGGGGCCACCGCGAAGCGGCTTTCACGGCTCACCGGGATCCCGTTGCCCACCGTTTACCACTTGCTGCGGACCCTCAGCCACGAGGGCTACGTGCAGCGCGAGGGCGGGGCTTTCCGGCTCGCGGACGATCTACCGCTCGCATCTTGATCAAAAGCCGAAGGGATCCGGCCAAGCTGTTACGCGCTTTCGCGCATGTTCCAGCGGAAAATGCCAGAACGCCCTTCCGCACTGTGGAACTTGAGTAAGTTCCCTCCTGTCGCGCCGCAGACCGTGCACTCAGCACGTCCGGCCGGGAGGGGAGCCCGCGTGCCCGGGATCGACGAATGCCTGCTCGAAGCCATGGCCCTGCCTGGTGCGCGGGGGGCCGCGCTGGTCGACTGGAGCAGCGGACTGGCCCTAGGCACCGCGGGGGAGTCGCCCGTCGGCGACCATGAGACCACCGCCGCCGAGACCGCCGAGCTGGCCCGGGCGGCCGCCGAGTACGAGTCCTTCGCTCCGGCGGCCACCGGGGCCGCCGCAGGGACCGGGGCCTTAGGCGGCGACGCGGGGGGCCCGCCCGTCGAGGACCTGATCGTCACCACCCGCACCGGCTACCACGTACTGCGCTTCGTCGAAACGAGCTTCGACAGCAGCGTCTTCCTGCACCTCTGGCTCGACCGCGCCGACGGCAATCTCGCCCTCGCGCGCCACAGACTCCGCACCCTGGCGGAGGGGCTGGTGCTCAGATGAACGCCACCTCGGCCGCCTCGGCCCCGGCCTCCGTGGCCGTCTCCCCCCTCCTCACCCGGCTCGCCGCCGAGCGCGCCACCGGCGCCCTGCTCCGCGACCGCGGCACCCTCTTCCTGGAGGACGGCCGCATCGTGCACGCGGAGAGCCCGGCAACCCCCGGCCTCGACGTCCTGCTCACCACCGGCGGCGGCCTCGCTCCCGAGCGCTGGCGCGAGGCCGTGGACCGGGCCGGAGCCCGCCGCCAGGTCGCCCGCTTCCTCGTGGACAGTGGCGGGCTCGCGGGCGGCGAACTGGAGATATGCCACCTCGCCGCGATCTTCGACGCCGCGTTCTTCGCGCTCTCCCCGGGCAGCGGCCCCTCCCGGTTCCGCCGCGGCGCCACCCACTGGATCGGCTCCGTCCGCTCGGTCCCGGCCGCCGCCGTGGAGCGCGAGACCTGCCGCCGCAGGGAACTGCTCGACGCGGTCTGGCCCTACCCGCTGCTCGACACCGCCCCGGTGGTGCCCCGGGCGGCCGCGCCCGGCCAGACGGTCACCGCCCGGCAGCGGATCCTGCTGCGCCAGGCGGACGGCGTCCGCACCCCGGCCGACCTCGCGTGGGTGCTGGGCCGGCCCGCCTTCCACACGCTGCTCGACGTACGGCGCCTCGCGGCGGCCGGACTGGTCGAGACGCCGCACGAGCCGGTCCAGCCGCCGGCCGCGGCCCCCCTGCCCGACTGGATGACCCAGGCCCAATCCCCGGACGTGGCGCTGCTCCGCCGGTTACGCGACGCACTGGAGGCAAGCCTGTGAGGCTCCCGCTGCGACCGGTCCTGCGTGCCGACCGCTCCGAGCGGCGGCAGCCCGATTCGAGGATGGCCGAAAGGAGGAAGGCCGACATGAGTACGGTGCCCCCCGAGGCGGAGGCCGAGATACTCGCCGAGCTCCGCAGGCTGCGCGCCCGGGTGCCCCAGCTCACCGGAGCCTTCGCCGCGAGCATCGACGGCCTGGTCCTCGCCCAGGACAGCGCCGCCACCGAAGCCGAGTCCGTCGCCGCCCTCACCGCGGCCGCCCTCGGAGTGTCCCAGCGGCTCAGCGACAGCACCGGCCAGGGCGCGTTCCGCGAGCTGCTGGTGCGCGGCGAACTCGGATACGTGGCCACCTACGCCGCGGGCGAGGCGGCCGTCCTCACCCTGACGGCGGAACCGCGCGTCAACGTCGGGCGCCTCCACCTGGAGGCCCGCCGCTCCAGCGTCCGGATAGCAGAGCTCGTCGAACCCGCCCTCGGACGCCGGGGCCCGGGCGACGCGCCGACGTGAGCCCGTACCACTTCCCGTACCAGCGCAAGTGACAGCTACAGCTACAGACACAGCTACAGCGAATCGAGAAAGAGGAGCCACTCATGGCCAACGTGGAGACCGCGCTCAAGGAAGCCACCACCAGCATCGAGGGTGCCATCGGCGCCGCCCTCGTCGACTACGGCAGCGGCATGGCCCTCGGAACCATCGGGGGCGGCAAGGAGCTGGACCTCACGGTCGCGGCCGCGGGCAACACGGACGTGGTGCGCGCCAAGGTCCGCACGATGGAGATGCTCGGGATCAAGGACGAGATCGAGGACATCCTGATCACCCTCGGTGGCCAGTACCACCTGATCCGGCTGATGCGCAGCCGAGGCTCCTCGGCGGGCTTCTTCATCTACCTGGTGTTGGACAAGGGCCGCGCGAACCTCGCGATGGCCCGCCACCAGCTCAAGAAGATCGAGTCGGAGCTGGAGATCTGACATCGACCCACGTCGTCGAGGTGGCGGACGGTTTAATTCTTGCCGTCCGCCCGGCGATCGGCTTCGTTTGCCCCATATGGGGGGAGTTTATGAATCTGTTACAGAGTAGGATGCTGTGAGCAGCTGATCATCGATAAAGCATAAAACGCTGGAGAACCCGCCACCCATGCCCCCGCGCCTGAGCATCGTCGTCCCCGTCTACAACGTCGAGCTCTACCTCGACGAGTGCCTGGAATCCATCGCCGCTCAGACCTTCGAAGACTTCGAGGTCATCCTCGTGGACGACGGGTCCACGGACACCAGTGCAGTCATCGCCAAGGCATTCGCCGCGAAGGACAAGCGCTTCCGCGTCGTGATGCAGGAGAACGCGGGCCTGGGTGCCGCGCGTAACGTCGGTGCCCGACACTCCGACAAGGACGCCGAGTACCTCGCCTTCGTCGACAGCGACGACACGATGCCGGACTACGCCTACGAGCGCCTCATCGGCGCGCTCGACGAGACCGGCTCGGACTTCGCCGGCGGCAACGTGAAGCGTTTCCGCTCCGTCGGCATGCAGCAGTCCTGGGGCCACCGCGCGGCCTTCGCCAAGACGCAGCTGAAGACCCACATCTCCAAGTTCCCGGCGCTGGTCACCGACCGCACCGCATGGAACAAGGTCTACCGGCGCACCTTCTGGGACGAGCACGGCTTCGAGTACCCGGAAGGCATCCTCTACGAGGACGCCCCGGTCAGCATCCCCGCGCACTACTTCGCCTCCAGCGTCGACATCATCAGCGACTGCGTCTACCACTGGCGGGTCCGCGAGACCGGCGAGCGCTCGATCACCCAGCGCTCCACCGACCCGATCTCCCTCATCGACCGCGTCAAGTCCGTCCGCCTGGTCCGCGAGTCCCTCAAGGCCAAGCAGGGCGCCAAGTACGTCCGCTACCTGCGCGACTACGACTACAACGTGCTGAGCGAGGAGCTCCCGCTCCTCTACAAGTACGTCGGTGAGGGCGGCCCGGACTTCCGAGCCGCGTTCGTCAAGGAGGTCGGCGGGCTCGTCCGGGAGATCGGCACCGCCCCCTGGTCCGACCTGACCGTCGCCGACCGGCTCAAGGCGTACCTCGCGGGCGAGGGCCGCGTCGAGGACTTCATCGCCCTCCTGAACCACCAGCGCGACTTCCACTACAGCGTGCCCGTCAAGGGTCTCGCCCGCCCGCAGGCGGACTACCCCTTCCTGCAGGGCCGCCCGCCGGTCCCCGCCAAGATCCTCACCCTCGGCCCGCGCGAGCGCCGGGTGGTCAGCCGTCTGGAGCAGGCAGCCTGGACCGACGGCAAGCTGCTCCTGCGCGGCTACGCCCTCCCGGGCCACCTCGGTGCCGAGAGCCGTCTCGGCTCCCGCAAGATGCTGGTCTTCCGCGAGGGCGGCAAGCGCCGCCGCTCCGTCGTCAGCACCCGCACGGTCGCCTCCCCGATGGCCAGCGTGATGTCTCCGCACCTCGCCCTGCGGCACGCGGACTGGGCCGGCTTCACCGCCGTCATCGACCCCTCGATCTTCCAGTCGGGCGGGAAGTGGCGCGACGGGATATGGACCACCTCCGTCGCCGTCACCGGCGCCGGCGGCCTGCACCGCGCCCGGCTCCGCGGCGGCGAGCACGACACCGGCCAGAACCCGCCCCCGCACTGGGTGGCCCCCGACGTCCGGATCGTCCCGGCCGTCTCCGGATCCTTCACCGTCCAGGTCGAGGTCGTCGGAGCCCGCGCCCTGGACGTTCGGCCCGCGGATGACGACGCCGTCGAGATCACCGGCGAGCTCTCCGCCGAGGTCGGCGCCGTCACCGAGCTGAAGGCCGTGCACGTCACCACCGGCACCACCGTGGCCTTCCCGCTGGAGACGGCCGCGGCCGCGTCCAGCGGCCGGATCCCCTTCACCGCCCGCGTGGCCCTGGCCGAGCTGGCCGCCGTACCGGACGCCGAGTGCGAGCCCGGCGAATGGACCCCGGAGCCCTGGAGCCTGTCCGTGGTCGGCGCCGACGGCACCGAGCACCGCATGGTCCACGACGAGCGCGGTGGCTTCGACGGCCTGGTCGTGCCGCTGCCCGGCACGGACACCGACCGCTCCCTGTTCGCGAAGCGCGGCAACACCGGCCACCTCACGCTCTCCGTGCAGCCCTCGCCGCCGCTGATCGACGGGGTCTCCGCCGAGAACGGCACGGTGGCCCTGCGCGGCCGCTTCGTCGCGCCCACCGACGAGCCGTACGAGCTGGTCCTGCACAACGCGCACGGCGTGGAGTTCAGCTACCCCGTCACCCGCGACGGCGACCGCTTCACCGCCGAGTTCGAGCCGGTGCTCCCCGAGGCCTACGCCGGCCGCACCACCCTCCCCGAGGGCCGCTGGTGGCCCACCATGCGCCCGGTCGCCCAGGGCGGGACCACCGCGGGCCTGCTCGGCGTCGACCGTGGCGCCCCCGTGCAGATGGCCATCGGCATGCTGTTCGCCGGCCCGCACCCCTTCACCGTCCAGGGGCGGCGGATGCGGGTCGAGACCCGCTTCCACGACCGCATGGTGCTGGTCGCCGACCCGCTGCTCAGCCCGCACGACCGCTCCAACTACGCCCAGCGCGTCGCACGCTGCGAGACCTACCCGACGCAGCGCGCCCTGCCGGTGAAGGACATCGTCGTCTACGACACCTTCCAGGGGACCGGCGCCGGCGACTCGCCGCGCGCCATCCACGAGGAGCTGCTGCGCCGAGGCGAGAAGCTGGAGCACATCTGGCTGGTCCGCGACGGCCGAGCCGAGGTCCCGGCGACCGCGCGCGCCGTACAGTACGGCAGCGTGGAGTCCTGGGACGTCATGGCCCGCGCCCGCTACTACGTCACCAACGACAGCGTTCCGCGCAACTTCCAGCGCCGCGCCGGGCAGATCGTCGTACAGACGTGGCACGGCACGCCGATCAAGAAGATCGGTCACGACTTCGTCCACGACTACTACACGAGCCCGGAGATCCTGGAGGGCCTGGAGCACGACAGCGCCCAGTGGTCCCTGCTGGCCTCCCCGAGCTCGTACGCCACGCCGCTCCTCAAGCGGGCCCTCGGCTACGAGGGCGAAGTCATCGAGGTCGGAAGCCCGCGCACGGACGCGCTCGTAAAGCCCGACGCGGAGCGGATCGCCGAGGTCCGGCGGCGGCTCGGCCTGCCCGAGGGCAAGAAGGTCGTCCTCTACATGCCGACCTGGCGCGAGAACTGCGAGGGCTGGTCCGGCGGCTACAAGCTGGACATGCGCATCGACCTGGACGCGGCCCGCCGCGAGCTGGGCGAGGACCACGTCCTGCTGGTCCGCGGCCATCACCACGTGAACGAGCAGGTCCGTGACGGCGTCCGCGACGGTTTCGTCGTCGACGTCTCCCGCTGGCCCGACGCCGCCGACCTGCTGCTGGTCGCCGACGTGCTGATCTCGGACTACTCCTCCGCGATCTTCGACTTCGCGCTCACCGACCGGCCGATCCTGCTCTTCACGTACGACCTGGCCCACTACCGGGGCACGCTGCGCGGCTTCAACTTCGATCTGGAGGCCAAGGCCCCCGGTCCGCTGCTCGCGGACTCGGCGAGCCTGATCGAGGCCGTGCGGAACGCGGACGCGGTCGGCGCGGAGTATGCCGGGGCCCGGGCGGCGCTGCGCGCCGAGTTCTGCGACGTGGCCGACGGCCGCGCCGCCGAGCGCGTCGTCGACCGCATGCTCGCCATGAACGAGGCCGGCACGCAGTAGGCGGCAGGCGGCCCGGCGTAAGTCGTACGCCGTACGCCGTACGCCGGACGAGCGAAACCAGGCTGGACACAGACCGGCCCCGGGCCCACCGATGAGTTTCGGGCCCGGGGCCGGTCTGTATGTGAGGACGTACCCACGACGTACTCGCCTGGAGGCGGTCATGAGCGGCAACGGATTCACCACGTGCCTGTGGTTCGACGACAACGCGGAAGCGGCCGCCGACTACTACGTGTCCGTCTTCAAGGATGGCAGGCTCGGCCGGATCTCCCGCTACACCGAGGCGGGCCCCGGGACGCCGGGGTCGGTGATGGTCGTCGAGTTCGAGATCAACGGTCAGCAGTTCGTCGGCCTCAACGGCGGTCCGCTCTTCCACTTCTCCGAGGCGATCTCCTTCCAGATCAACTGCGAGTCCGAGTCCGAGGCGGACTACTACTACGAGGAGCTGACGAAGGACGGCGGCCAGGAGTCCGCCTGCGGCTGGGTCAAGGACAAGTTCGGGCTGTCCTGGCAGGTCACCCCGCCCGGCGCCGTCGACCTGGTCTCCGACCCCGACCCGGGGCGGGCTGCCCGGGCCACCGCGGCCATGCTGAAGATGAAGAAGCTGGACGTGGCGGAGATGCGGCGGGCGGCCGACGCCGCGTAGTCCACGCGGGGCGGTGCGGGGGGTTTCGGTGCGGGCCTGCCCGGCCTGGGGCGACCCGGCTGGGGCCGGCCCCGCTTGGGGCGGCTCCGCCTAGGCCGCCGCGCTTGTGCCGGCCCGGCCGTGGCCGGGCGCGCGCCGGGGCGTCTCCTCGGGCGTCGAACGTGTCGGGGGGTCGGTGGGCCGAGGGTGGTTGTGTTCGACGCCCTGCGGGGACGCCCCACCGCACACCCGGCCCCGTCCGGGCCTGCGGGGATGCCGGTGCATGCCCGGCCCTGTCCGGGCCGGCGGGTATCGGCTCAGTCGGCGAGGCGGGCCAGCAGGGTGGGGAGGGCGGTGCCGATCGGTTCGCGGACCACCTCGTCGGCGAGGGAGTCGTACGGGGTCTCCTGGGCGTTCACGATGATCAGCCGGGCCCCGGCCTCCGCGGCCATCCCGGCGAGCGAGGCGGCGGGCTGCACCTGGAGCGTGGACCCGACGGCGATGAACACCTGGCAGCCCTTGGCCACGGCCATCGCCTGCCCGAGCACCACGGGGTCGAGGCGCTGGCCGAACATCACGGTCGCCGCCTTGAGGATGCCGCCGCACAGCAGGCAGGCGGGATCCGGCTCCCCGGCGGCGACCCGGGCCAGTGCCTCGTCCATCTCCGACCGGGCGTGGCAGGCCGTGCACACCACCGCCCGAGCCGTTCCGTGCAGTTCGAACACCTTGCGCGCGGGCATCCCGGCGAGCTGGTGCAGTCCGTCCACGTTCTGAGTGAGGACCCGGACCGGGGTGCCGCCGCGTTCCAGCTCGGCGATCGCGAGGTGCGCCGCGTTGGGGCGCGCGGCGAGCGCGCCGAGTTCGGCCCGCATCAGCCAGGACCGGCGCCGGATCTCCGGGTCGGCCATGTAGTACGCGTACGTCACGAGCTTCTCGGTGTCCGGCTCCCGGCGCCACAGACCCTGAGGCCCCCGGTAGTCCGGAATCCCGGAGTCGGTGGACATCCCGGCCCCACTGAACACTGCGACGAGCGGCTTTCCCATGCGCCGACCCTACGGAGGGGCCGCCCGGGTCCGCGACCCGATTTACCCTCCACCCGGCCCAGGCCGGACAGTGCGGCGTGCACCGTCGGCGTCATGCCCTCCTCGACGCCCGCCTCACGCCGGCCCGCCACCAAATCCGCCATCCGGAGCACGCGGGTCCCCCCGCTCTCGTCGACGACTCGGACGATCACTCATTTCGGCCGGGGCCCGGAGAAACCCGGGTGCGAACCGGCTCCCGGAGTGTCGTTTCTGCGGTGAATCCCGCCCTCCACGGGAGTAAGACGCGCGGCGCACCGGGGCGCGCCGACAGGGCCGAGGGTACATATCGGATATGAAGCTCATGCCGTACAGCCTCGGCGTCCTGCCGCTGACCCTGCTCGCCCTGCTGGCCCCGGCGCCCGCCCACGCCCGCCCCGCTCTCCCCGAAGCCTCGCCGGGCGGGCACACCGCCACCGAGATCGGGCGTTTCCTCACCGATTTCTACGGTGACCACGGCCCCTCCGCCGAGGAGCGCAAGGAGCAGGTATCGCAGCTGCTCAAGGACAAGCAGGAGGTCGCCAAGGAGGCCGACGTCCTCCTGTGCGCCCAGAACGAACCCCTGGACATCGGCATCGGCGCGGTCACCGTCGCCCAGTCGGCCGGGGTCGGCTGGGCCACCGTGACCACGGAGTGGGGCGGCGGCACCACGGACACGTTCACCGCGTACGTACGGCTGGACTCCCATCCCATCCGCCTCGACGACGTGATCTGCGCGGGCTGAACGCCATCCGTAGGGTGGCGCCATGACTACGACGACCGTCCTGTACTGCGCCGACCCGCTGGGCGGGCGCCGCGTCGACGCCCACTTCGCGGAGGAGGCCCGGATGCTGCGCGCCGGGGGAGCGGCGACCGCGCTCGTCGACCACGACGCCCTGCTCGCCGGGGACGCCGAGCGGGCGGTGGCCCGGGTGCCCGCGGGGACGGGTGGGGTCCGGTACCGGGGCTGGATGATCCCCGCCGCCCGGTACGCCGAGCTGGACGAGGCCCTGCGCGGGCGCGGCGCCGAACTCCTCGTCTCTCCCGAGGCGTACCGCAGGGCCCACGAACTCCCCGGCTGGTACGAGACGTTCGCCGCCCTCACCCCGGTCAGTGCCTGGTTGCCCACGGCTCCGGGGGAGATCCCGGACGCGGGGCGCCTCACCGCCCTCGCCGCAGGGCTGCCGTCCGGCGCGGCCGTGGTCAAGGACTACGTGAAGTCCCGCAAGCACGAGTGGCACGAGGCATGTCACGTACCCGACCTGGCCGACCCGGCGGCGCTGCACCGGGTGGTGAGCCGGTTCGTCGAGCTCCAGGACGAGTTCCTGGCGGGCGGGGTCGTGCTGCGGGCCTTCGAGTCCTTCGTCGCGCCGCGCGGGACGGCCACGGAGGTCCGGGTCTGGTGGCGGGACGGGGAGCCCCGGCTGTTCACCGCCCACCCCGACAGTCCGGTCGTCGAGGTCGCCGGGATCCCGGCGCGGGACCTCGAACCGGTGCGGGCCGCGGTCCGGGCGCTGGGCTGCCACTTCGTGACCACCGACCTCGCGCTGCGCGCGGATGGGGTGTGGCGGGTCGTGGAAGTGGGCGACGGGCAGGTCAGTGACCTGCACGCGGAGTTCGATCTCGCCCTGTTCTGCGCACTCTTGACGGATGATCAGTTTCCTGGTGGTTCGTGAGGATCTGGTACAACACCGGCCATGACGACATTCGAGATCACCGGCGCGAGTGCCGCCGACATGGAACTGATCCGCTGTTGGGCCGACGAGGAGGGGTGGAACCCGGGGGGCTCGGACCGGTTCGCGTTCGCCGTCGCCGACCCGGAGGGTTTCCTCGTGGGCCGCCTCGGCGGCGAGCCGGTGGCCTGCATCTCCGCCGTCCGCTACGGCGCCGGCTTCGGCTTCATCGGCTTCTACATCGCCCGCCCCTCCTTCCGGGGTCAGGGCTACGGCATCCGGCTGTGGGACGCGGCGATGCGCCGGCTCGACGGGCGGCTCGTCGGCCTGGACGGGGTCGTCGCCCAGCAGGACAACTACCGCAAATCCGGCTTCCGTCATGCATGGAACAACATTCGCTACGAGGGTGTGCCCCGGGGCGAAGGGGGCGACGGTGGCCGGGTCGAGGTCGTCGACGCGGCCTCGCTGCCCTTCGCCCGGCTCGCGGCCTACGACCGGCGGTTCTTCCCCGAGCCCCGGGACGCCTTCCTGTCCGCCTGGACCGCCCTGCCCGGCCGCACGGCGCTCGCCGCCGTACGGGACGGCCGCATCGAAGGGCTCGGCGTCATCCGCCCGGGCAGCGCCGCCCACCGGATCGGCCCGCTGTACGCCGCCGACACGGAGGTGGCGGCCGCGTTGCTGCGCGGCCTCTCCCGGTCCGCGCCCGGCGCGGCGGTGACCGTGGACGTGCCCGACGCCAACCCGGACGCCGCCCCGCTGTTCGAATCGCTGGGCCTGGCGCCCGCGTTCGAGACGGCCCGCATGTACACCGGCCCGGCCCCGGAACTCCCCCTGGCCGAGCTCTTCGGGGTGACCAGCCTCGAACTGGGTTGAGGCGCAAGGTGGTTGGACACCCTCGGTGAGCCGGACGGCGGTCGCACGGCGCCGCCCGGCCCGCCCCCTCGCGGCCGGTCAGAAGTCGAACAGCATCCCGGTCGTGCCGCGCAGGCCGCACGCGTTGCCGAAGGTGTGCGCGTAGCTCAGCCGCCGGCCGTCCCACACCCCGTCGGCCGTCACCGTCATCGGATTCCACTCCCTCGTACATGCGGTGTCGGCGGCCGGGGCGGTCACCGCGTCCAACCGGGCTCCGTACTCACGTAATTCCGCGCACGCGCCGACCGGGTCCGGGTGCGTGCCGCCGGGCGTCGGAGTGCATGCGAGCGTCACCGCGCGCAGCACCGTACCCCGGCGGGCGTTGTCCCCGGCGGTGACGGCGAGCACGAGCGCGGAGGGCGCGTACAGGCTCGCCGTGGCGGCCGGTCCTGCGGCCGGTCCGGCCGGTCCGGCGGGGGCGGACGGTGTGGCGCCGGCCGAGCCGGGCCACGCCAGCGCGGTCAGCGCGGTGAGCGCCATGGCGGCGGATCCGAGCCCGAGACTCCTTGCGATGGACCGCATTTCGAACACTCCCTTGGGTTGACGTTTCGGATAGCGGACGCAGTCTTGCCCACTCGGGCCGTGAACGCCCGTTCGCACCACCGTTTTTCGTCACCGATCGTGTACGGATGAGTGCAGACGGCAGCGTTCCGCATGGGGCTGACCTGTGGGGGAGCGGCTCGTCGAATCGGCCGAACACCGACGGGGAGACGCCCCCGAAACCTCCGGGGGTATGGCCTGCCCTACCCCCGGGACACCCTCTGGACCCGCTGTGCCGGGCCGCCCGGGACGGTTGGCTTGAGGCATGCAAAACGACGCGATCCACCTCAGGGACGTCACCCGTCGCCACGGCGTCGGCGACCACGCCGTCACCGCCCTCGACCAGGTCTCCCTCGCCTTCCCCAAGGGCACCTTCACCGCCGTCATGGGCCCCTCCGGCTCCGGGAAGTCCACCCTGCTGCAGTGCGCGGCGGGCCTGGACCGGCCGACCTCCGGCACGGTGACGGTCGGCGGGACCGAGCTCACCCGGCTCAGCGAGACCAAGCTGACCCTGCTGCGCCGGGACCGGATCGGGTTCGTCTTCCAGGCCTTCAACCTGCTGCCCTCCCTGACCGCAGAGCAGAACGTCGCCCTGCCGCTGCGCCTGGCCGGCCGCCGCCCCGCCAAGGCGGAGGTGCGCGAGGTGCTGACCCGGGTCGGCCTCGGCGACCGGGCCCGGCACCGGCCGTCGGAGATGTCCGGCGGCCAGCAGCAGCGGGTGGCGCTCGCCCGCGCCCTGATCACCCGCCCCGACGTCCTCTTCGGCGACGAGCCCACCGGCGCACTGGACTCCCGGACCGGCCGCGAGGTGCTCACCCTGCTCCGGACCATGGTCGACACCGAGGGCCAGACGGTCGTCATGGTCACCCACGACCCCCTCGCCGCCTCCTACGCCGACCGCGTGGTCTTCCTCGTCGACGGCCGCCTGAACGGCGAACTGGCCGGTGCCCGCGCCGAGGAGATCGCCGCCCACATGACGAAGCTGGAGACCGTGCCGTGCTGAGCGTCGCCCTGCGCACCCTGCGCACCCGCTGGGTCACCTTCGTCGGAAGCTTCGTCGCCCTCGCCCTCGGAGTCGGCCTGATCGCCACCATGGGGCTCGCGCTCGCCGCCACCCTCGACGCCCCGGAGCGCAGGCCCGAACGCTTCAACACGGCCGCCGTCGTCGTCAAGGGCAACGACACCCTGCGCGTCGAGAGCCCGATCGGCGACCGCACCCGCAAGCTGGCCCACCCCAAGCCCGTCGCCCCCGAACTCGCCCGGCGGCTGGGCGCCCTCGGCGCCACCACAGAGGACCGCTCCTTCCCCGTCCGCGCCGAGGGCGGGCCCGGGCGACTGGTCGGCCACCCCTGGTCGGTCGCCGCCTTCGCCCCGTACACCCTCGACGCCGGCCGGGCTCCGCAGTCCGACGGCGAGGTCGTCACCACCGGCTGGGCCCGGCCCGGGGAGCGGCTGACCACCGACCGGGGCCCGGTCACGGTGGTCGGCACCGTCTCCCACCCCGGCGCCCCGAAGCTGCCCGGGTTCGAGGACGCCGTCTTCTGGACCGACGCCCAAGCCGCCCGGCTGTCGCCCGCCATCGACCAGCTCGTCGTCTCCGCCGACCCGGCCGCCGTACGGGCCGCTGTGGGCCAGGACCCCGACGTACGGGTCCTGACCGGCCGCGACATCCGCTTCGCCGACCCCGACCCGGAGCGCGACAGCGAAGCCCTGCTCGCCGTGAACGCCATGCTGGGCACCGCCGGCGGGGTCACCGGCTTCGTGTCGGTCTTCGTCGTCGCCTCCACCTTCGCCTTCGCCGTCGCCCAGCGCCGCAAGGAGTTCGCCCTGCTGCGCACCGCCGGGGCCACCCCCGGGCAGATCCGCCGCATGGTGCTCTCCGAGGCGCTCCTCCTGGGCGTGCTGGCCTCCGCCTTCGGGTGCCTCCTCGGCTCGTACGGGGCGCCGCTGCTCGCCCAGTGGTCGGTGGACGGTGACCTCGCACCGCGCTGGTTCGCCATCGGCGACGCCACCTGGCCCTACCACCTCGCCTTCTGGACCGGCCTGCTCGTCTCCCTCGCCGGAGTCCTCGCCGCCTCCTGGCGCGCCGGCCGGGTGGGGCCCACCGAGGCGCTGCGCGAAGCCGCCGTCGAGACGCGCACCATGACCTGGGGCCGCTGGATCTTCGGCGCCGGACTCCTGCTGGCCGGCCTCGGCACGCTCGCGTACGCCCTGCTCGCCGACCCGTCGGACCTGCTCCACCGCAAGACGTACATCAGCCGCCCGATGCTGCTGATCGTCGCCTTCGCGCTGCTGGCCCCGGTGCTGGTCCGGCCGCTGATCCGGCTCATCGCCTGGCTCCCGGCCCGGCTGCCGGGCGCCGGCGGGATGCTCGTGCGGGAGAACGCGGCGGCCGGCATCCGGCGCACCGCGGCCATTGCCGCACCCGTGCTCGTCACCGTGGCCCTCGCCGGTTCCCTGCTCGGGGCCACGGCCACGATCAACGAGGCCAAGGCCACCGAGGTCCGGCAGCGCACCACCGCCGACCACGTGATCACGGGCGGAGCCGGGGGCTTCGACCCGGCCGCCGTCGACCGGATCCGGGCCGTACCCGGCGCCGAGGTCTCCGCCACCGCCGGGACGGCCGTCTACGTACTCGAGGAGGGTGTGGCACTGATCCGCTCGGACGCCCGCGCCGTTGACCCGGCGGCCCTCGCCCGGACCGCCGAACTGCCCCTCACCGCGGGCAGCGTCGCCGACCTCGACGACGGCTCCGTGATCGTCACCGAGGAATGGGAGCGGCACACCGTCGGATCCACCGTGGACGTCTGGCTCGGCGACGGCACCCCCAAGTCCCTGCGGATCGCGGGCGTGATGAGCATCGGCACCGGCAACAACGGGGCCTACGTCACCGCGGCCAACGCCGGCGGCGCGCCCGTCGACCGCATCGACGTACGGCTCGCCCCGGGCGCGGACGCCGCCGCCGTCGGCTCCGGACTGGCCGAGGCGGCCGCGCAGGCCGGGGGCAAGGTCCTCACCAAGGACCAGTGGGTGGCGGCCGGTTACCCCGAAACCAAGCGCACCACCCGGCTGGGCTTCCTGCTCGTCCTCGGCATCGCCCTGCTCTACACCGGCATCGCGCTCGCCAACACCCTCGTCATGGCCACCTCCGACCGGGCCCGCGACCTCGCCGTCCTGCGGCTGGCCGGCGCCACCCGGTGGCAGGTGCTGCGGCTGGTGGCCTGGGAAGCCCTCCTCGTCGTCCTCGTCGGCGCGGTCGTCGGAGCCCTCGTCGCCGCCCTGAACCTGGGCGGGATCCAGGCTGCCCTCGGCCTCCTCGGAGTCCGGAGCCCCCTGGTGATCCCCTGGGACGTCATGGGCGCGAGCTTCGGCGCCTGCGCGGCCCTGGCGGTGGTCGCCGCCGCCGCCTCGGCCGCGGTGTCCCTGCGGCGCCCGGCGGTCGAGCTGGCCGGCGTACGGGAATAGCCGCCGCCGGTCCGGACGGGGTCGGGTGTGTGCCGGGGCGTCCCCGCAGGGCGTCGAACGCAACCGCGCTCGGCCCACCGACCCCCCGATACGTTCGACGCCCGAGGAGACGCCCCGGCGCGCGCCCGGACCCGGCCGGGTCGGCCCCCACCGTGCCGCGCCGAACGAGGCGGCGGCCTAGCTCGCCGCCATGCGGGGCGCGTACAGGTCGAGGAGGCGGGTCCGGGTCTGCTGGAGCCGGAGCGCGAGGACCCGGCCGACCCAGTGCCCGACCGCCGACCCGAAGGCCGGATCGGAGTCCATGAGCATCCGGACGCTCATCCCGTCGAACTCGTACGCGCGCACCGGTGTCATCGCCTCGGCGCTCAGCTGCCACACGTACGGCGGGAAGAGCCAGGACCAGCCCACCAGCTCACCGGGGCCGAGGTTCTCCACTGACGCGGGCCTGCGGACGCCGGGCATGGGGATCTCCAGGGTCACGGTGCCCGAGCGCACGATCCAGAAGGACTCCGCCCGTGAACCTTCCTCGAAGATCCGTGCACCCTCTTGGAAATTGACCTCGTGGGCCTGGGACATCAGCCGACCGCGGTGCTCCGTGGACAGCACGGCAGCGATCCGGATGGGGGAAGGTGTGCTCACGACGGCCTCCGATCACGACCCCCCACGACGCTCCTGCTCTCCCAGTGTCGCCGAAGCCCGCCCGATACCGTCCGGATCGGGCCGGGCTTCTTCGACCGGGGTGCGCGCCGGGGCCGCACGGGGCCGCAGGGGCCGCGCCGGATCAGTCGTCGGCGTTGGCCTCCAGGCAGGCCAGCTCCATCGCGTCCAGGACCGCCTCGTGGCTGCGCCCGCTCAGCTCGGCGACGTTCTCGATCTGCGCGGTGGCCCAGGCCGCGAGGGTCATCGCGAGCACCCGGAGCCCGTCGGTGCCCAGCTCGGCCAGGATGGCGTCCGCGACCTCCATGGCGTCCTCGGGCACCTGCTCGGGTGGCTCCAGGCCCACGAGGCCCCGCAGCATGGTGAGGGCGCGGCGGGAGATCTCCGGCGTCATCCCCGCAAGCCGCATGTCTTCTTCCTCGTTCATCCGCCCCACCCCTCCGGTGCCGTACAGATAGATCGCTTCAGGGCACGGTAGAGGGAGGCGGCCCCGGCCGGGGCGGTTTCGCCGGTGTGACCCTGTGTGAACGGGTGGCGCCGACCGGTTCCCGTTGACGAGGTCCGTCCGAAATCAGGTCTACCGGAGTTCCCACGCTGCCGGTGCCGCCCCGCGCGAGGCCGTGGCATGCTCGGCGCATGCCCGAACACAGGCCCGGCCACGTGACCCGAGGTCAGGACGGCTCGTACCGGTTGCCCTTCGGGGACACCCACCTGCCCGTCCCGTACTCGCTGCGCGCGCGGAGCTGAGAGCGCCCCATGCCCACCCCGGGAACGCACCCGAGCGCCGCCGTGCGCCACCTGCTCGACCTGCTGAACCTGCTGGTCGAGGGCGCGCCGGCGGAGAGCTTCGCGCTGTCCGCCGGGCAGGCCGCGCACCTTTCCGAGCAGGAGGCGGCGGCGATGGCGGACGCCACCCGCGTCGCGCTGCGCATCCGCCGCACCCTCAGCCAGCACCGGCGGCGGGAGGCCGAACTGGCGGCCCTCTTCGACACCGCCGGAGACCTCGCCGGGCTCCGCGATCTGGACTCCGTACTGAAGGCGATCGTCCACCGGGCCAAACTGCTCCTCGGCACCGACGTCACCTACCTGTCCCTCAACGACGACGAAGCCGGCGACACCTACATGCGGGTCACCGACGGCTCCGTCTCGGCCGCCTTCCAGCGGGTGCGCCTCGGGATGGGCGAGGGCCTGGGCGGGCTGGTCGCGGAAACGGCCCGCCCCTACACCACCGGCGACTACCGCGACGACCCCCGCTTCCGGCACACCGAGACCATCGACGGCGCCGTCGCCGAAGAGGGGCTGCGCGCCATCCTCGGCGTACCGCTGCGGCTGGGGGCCCGGGTGATCGGCGTCCTCTACGCGGCGGACCGCACGGCCCGTGCGTTCACCCCGGACGAGGTCGCGCTGCTGTCCTCCCTCGCCGACCACGCCGCCATCGCCATCGACGGGGCCCGGCTGCTGGAGGAGACGCGTACCGCGCTGGTCGAACTTAACGCGGCCTCGCGGACCATCGAGGCGCACAGCGAGGCCGTGCGGCGGGCCGAGGACGCCCACGACCGGCTGACCGACCTGGTGCTGCGCGGAGGGGACGTCACCGACGTCGCCGGCGCCATCGGCGCCCTGCTGCGGGGCGGCACCCTCATCCACGACGCCGAGGGCACCGAGCTCGCCCGGGCGGGCGCCGACCCCCGGCCCCCGTCGGCCCGGGCCGTCGCCGCTTCCCGGGCCGACGGACGGGCCGTACCCGTCGACGGAACGTGGGTGTGCGCGGTCCTCGCCGGACCCGAACTGCTCGGCAGCATCGCCCTCAGCGGCCGCGCCGACCTCGACGACGCCGACCGCCGCCTCTTCGAACGCGCCGGCGTCGTCACCGCCCTGCTGCTGCTCCTGCGCCGCTCGGTGGCCGAGGCCGAGGACCGGGTACGGGGCGAGCTCCTCGGGGACCTCCTCAGCGGGGCCGCCGACCCCGCGGGACTGTCCGCCCGCGCGCGCCGCCTCGGCGTGAACCTGGACCGGCCGCACGCGGTGTTCGTCCTGCACCCCGAGACCGCGCCGCGGCCCCGGCTGCTGGCCGCGGCCGCCCGTACCGCGCACACCCGCAAGGGCCTGGCCGGGACGCACCACGACGACGTGGTCCTCGTATGCCCCTCGGAAAGCCCCAGCGCGTGCGCCGCCGGCCTCGCGCACGAGCTCGGCCAGGCCCTCGCCGGGCCGGTCACGGTCGGCGCCGCGGGCCCGGCCACCGGCCCAGGGGCGATCGCCGACACCTACGCGGAGGCCCGTCGCTGCCGCACGGCCCTGCGGTCGCTGGGCCGGCCCGGCACCGGGGCCGCCCTGGGCGACCTGGGCTTCCTCGGGGTGCTGCTCGGCGACCAGACGGACCTGGGCGGCTACGTACAACGCACCCTGGGCCCGCTGATCGCGTACGACGCACAACGCGGCACCGACCTCCTGCACACCCTGCAGGTGTACTTCGCCGCCGGGATGAACCAGACGAAGGCGCGCGACGCCCTGCACCTCCACATCAACACGGTGGTCCAGCGCCTGGACCGGATCGGCCGACTGCTCGGCGACGACTGGCAACGCCCCGAGCGGGCCCTGGAGCTGCAACTCGCCCTCCGCGTCCACCAGGTGGCCACCGGATTCGGCAACCGGCCCGAACCGAACGGTGATTCGCTCTAGGGTGCGCCCGTACGGTCACACGACACACCGCACACCGCACACCGAACTGGGGGGTTCATGCGTAGATCCAGAGGGCTCGCGACCGCGCTCGCCCTGTCCCTGGCCGGAACGGGCGCCGGGCTCGGCCTCGGCCTCGGCCTGGCCACGCAGGCGGCGGCCGTCACCCCGCCCGTGGCCTTCACCGCCGACGCCCTGTCGACATGGCAGCCCAACGGGGTGGTCTGGGCCCTCGCGGAGGCGGCCGGGCAGGTCTTCGTCGGCGGCACGTTCTCCGCCGTGCGCCCGCCCGAGGGCGGAGCCGGCAGCGAGCGGTCGGCCGTGAACTTCGTCGCGCTCGACGCGGCGACGGGTGCCCCGACCGCCTGCACCCTGTCCTTCACCGTCGCCTCGGGCACCGCCACCGTCCGGGCGCTCGCCCTCTCGCCGGACAAGCAGACCCTCTACGCGGGCGGCTACTTCGGCGCCGTCAACGGCACCGCCGTCTCCAGCCTCGCCGCCGTGGACGTGGCGAGCTGCACGGTGAAGACGGACTTCCGCCCCGCCTTCGCGGCCACCGTCCGAGCCCTCGCCGTCACCGGCGACACCGTCTACGCGGGCGGCGACTTCCTCACCGTCGCCGGCCAGCCCCGTCAGCGCTTCGCCGCCGTCGGCGCGGCCGACGGCGCCCTCAAGCCCTTCACCGCCAACGCCGACGAGCCCGGGCGCGCGGTCGAGGTCACCCCGGACGGCAACAGGGTGCTCCTCGGAGGCGACTTCTTCACCGTCAACGGTACGAACACGCACGCGCTGGCCGTCGTCGACGCGACGAGCGGCGCGCTCACCACGTCCTACCCCGGCTTCATCGAGACCAACTCGGTGGTCAAGGACATCGCGACCGACGCGACCGGCTTCTACACGGCCAACGAGGGCACGGGCGGCGGCGTCTTCGACGGCCGGATCGCCCTCGAACTCGGCACCTTCGGCCAGCGCTGGCGCGACACCTGCCTCGGCGCCACGCAGGCCGTGCTGCCGTACCAGAGCGTGCTCTACAGCGCCTCGCACGCGCACGACTGCTCCAGCGTCGGCGAGTTCCCCGACGGCCAGCGCCACCACCTGCTCGCCCAGCCCACCACCGGCACCGGCAAACTGGGCTGGGCCCCCGACACCAACGACGGCATCGGCGAGGGCATCGGCCCGCGCGTGATGACCGTCGGCTCCAAGGGTGGCGTCCCATACCTGTGGGTCGGCGGGGAGTTCACCACTGTCAACGGCGCGGCGCAGCAGAGCCTGACACGCTTCGCCTCCACCGGGGACACGGGAGCGCCCACGGTGCCCGTCGCGAGCGCGGTCAGCTTCAAGCCCGGCGAGGTCCAAGTGCGCTGGCGCACCAGCCTCGACCTCGACGACAGCGCGCTGACCTACAAGGTCTACCGGAACGGCGCGGCCACGCCCCTCGCGACGGTCACCGCCGACTCGCTGTTCTTCAAACGACCGCAGGCCTCCTGGACCGATACGACGGTCACGGCCGGCCAGTCGTACACCTACCGGGTGACGGCCACCGACGCGGCGGGCAACACCAGCGCCCTGTCCGCGACGGCGAGCGTCACCGTTCCGACCAAGGCCGACGGCTACCCGAACCAGGTCCGCGCCGACGGAGCCCGCCAGTACTGGCGCTACGACGAGTCGGCCCTGCCCTTCGTCGCCGACTCCTCCGCCTCGGGCAACCAGAGCGGCGTGCACCTGAACGCCCCGGCCCTGCGCCAGAGTCCCGGCGCGGTCTCCGGCGCGAGCACGGCCATCGGCTTCAACGGCACGGACACCCAGGTGTACGGGGACGAGCGGCAGACGGTGGGCGGCAGCTACACCATCGAGACCTGGTTCAAGACGAACACGACCCGGGGCGGCAAGCTCTTCGGCTTCGGCAACAACCAGGCCCGCGGCAGCAGTCAGTACGACAAGCACATCTACATGACCAATGACGGCCGCCTCGTCTACGGCGTCTACACCGGAGCCACCCGAACCATCACCACCACCGGCACGTACAACGATGACGCCTGGCACCACGTCGTCGCCACCCAGGGCCCCGGCGGCATGACCCTCTACGTGGACGGCGTCCAGAAGGGCACCCTGGCCGTCACCACGCACGAGAACTTCTCCGGCTACTGGCACGCCGGCGGCGACAGCCTCGGCGGCTGGCCCGACCGCCCCACGAGCGAGTACTGGGCGGGCCGGCTCGACGAGACCGCCGTCTACCCGACCGTCCTGAGCGCGGCCCAGGTGCAGAACCACCACGCCCTCGCCACCGCCCCGGCCGACCAGGTGCTCCAGGTCACCGCCGCGGAGGACACGTACGCCAACGCGGGCGCCCCCGGCACCAATTACGGGACCTCCAGCTCGCTCGCCGTGCGCGGCACCTCCTTCTACGCGAGCTACCTGCGCTTCAACCTGCCGGCCGCGCCCGCCGGAACGGTGCTCAAGTCGGCCGTCCTGAGCGTGAAGACCAGCACCATGAGCGGCGCCGGCACGACGGACACCGTCTCGGTGCTGCCGGTCACCGGATCGTGGACCGAGGCCGGGACCACGTACGCCAACCGCCCCGCGCTGGGCGGTCCGGCCCTTGGCAGCTTCGCGGGGATCCCGGACGGCTCCGCGGTGCACACCGCCGCGCTGACCACGGCGACGGTCGCCACGGCCCTCGGCGGAGGCTACGACCTGGCGCTCGGCAGCGCCGGCACGGACGCCCTGTGGCTGTGGTCCTCGGAGGCCCAGGCCAACGAGGGCACACCACAGCTGACCCTGACCTTCGGCGCACCGTGACCGCGCGCGAGGTGAGGGATGTGGTGCCGGACGAGGTGAGGTACGTGGTGCTCACTCAGAAGCGGTAACGCCGCCGCCCGGGCCGCCGCCCGACTCCCAGCGGATCTCGCCGTCCTGGAGCTCCCCTGTGGGTCGCAGTCCGCAGGCGGCGGCCACGGCGGCGGAGGCGGCGTGTGCCGGATGGACGTGCGCGACCAGGAGGCCGACGGGCAGCTCCCGCAGCCAGCCGGCGAGCGCCCGGGCGGCCTCCCCGGCGAAACCGAGGCCCTGCCAGGGTGTGCCGACGGTCCAGGCCAGCTCGGCGAGGCCCCGTGCCGGGGTGACCGTGGCCTGGACGGTGCCGACGAGCCCCCGCCCCGCGCGCCGCCGCAGCACCCAGTTGCACCAGACCACCCCGGGGTCGGGTGACCCGGCGGCGAGCCGCTCGTACCGGGCCCGCAGCGCGTCCGGTGACAGGGGCGTGCCACCGATGAACCGGTGAAGGGCGGGATCGGCCAGTACCCGTGCCATCTCGTCGGCGTGCGACGGGCGGAGCGGTACGAGATCCAGCCGCTCGGTGGCGAGGACGACGGACCGGATCACGGTCGGGGTCGGGGCGGGACCGGTGGCCGGGGCCACGGCCGCGGGTACGGGGACGGGCGCGGGGACGGGTACGCGGGCCTTGGCGGCCGCCCCCGGGCGCGGGGCGCCGTCCACGGCCAGGCAGATCCCGAACACCCGGTCGTGGCCGGCCCAGCCGTTGACGCGGCCCCGGTTGTTGCTGATCCGCACGCGCCGGCGGGGGCCGTCCACCGCCGAGACCAGATGCAGGTACACCGTGCCCGAGACGCGGGCCAGGACGATGTCCCCGACCTCGATCAGCGCGGGGTCCACCGGGGCCACCGACACCTTCTGCCGGCTGCGGACGAGCGGCACCATCGAGTCGCCGGTCGGCCGGAATTCCACGGCCTCGCCCCGGCAGAGCCGGTCCGCCATCGCGTCGAGCATGCCCATCCGGCGAGTCTGCCGGTCCGAGGCGGCGACGGCCAACGTATTTCGCCGGGCCGGCCGGTCAGCGCGGCGGTTCGACCTCCAGGAAGCGGCGGCGGCGCGGGCCCCGGTACAGCAGGCACACCCAGCCCGCCCGTTCCAGCGCAGCCGCGCAGTCCGCCAGCCGCTCCTGCTCCTCCTCGGCCGCGCCGGTGCCCGGCGGGCCGAGCCAGGTCACCTCTACCCGCCCGGCCTCCGCCCCGGCGGCCACCCGGTATCCCGTACGCGTCCGGCGGCCCTCCGCGTCCAGCGCCGACGGCGCGATGCCCGCGGCCTCCAGTACGAGGGCCACCGCGCGGGGCGGCTGACGCACCTCCCACGGCGCGGGAACCGAGGCGCCCGCCGGGCCGTTGACCAGTCGCCGGATCTGCAGCAGCCCCTCGAAGGCGGTCCGCACCTCGGGGGCCCGCCCGGCCGCGGGAGCCTCCGGCCCGTCGCCGGTCGCGGGCTCGAAGCCCTGCCCGGGTTCCGCCATCACACCCACCGCCCCCACCCGCCGTGCCCGTCTGAGTACCTCGTACCCAACGGCCTGAGTATCCGCCCCGATTCCCCGGCGCGCCCCCGCTGGTCGAATGGGGGCATGACCTCCGAGACCCCCCGCGGCACGACGATCCCCGCGCACCGGCCGCACCTGCAGCACGTGACCACCGCCGGGACGGCCCTGGCCGTGGCCCTGGTCCCGCTCGTTGTCGGGGTCCTCGTCGCCAAGGGCATCGCCGCCGACCCGATGACCCCGGTCAACGCACTGATCACCGGCGGCGGCCAGCGCGCCGGACTGCCGCGCGCCGAGTGGCGGCGCCGCGGCCACGCCACGATGTGCCGACTGCGCACGGTCCGCCGCGCGGCCGCCCCGCGGCGCCGCAAGCGAGCGGCTCCCCCCACCCGGTGACCCGCTGCTCCGCGCCCTCCCGGTCCTCCGGTCAGCGCCCGAACTGCCGTAGGCACAGATCGACGATGGACGGCGGTACTGCGCCGTCCGCGGCCGCGCACAGCTCGTCCGTGCGCGGCCGGCTCGGGGGCGGCACGGGTTTGCGGCGCGGATGAGCGGTCGTGGTCCCCGGCGTCCGCCCCCGACGGGGCGGGTGCGGTGCCTTCGAGGCCCGCACGGGAGACGGCTCCGGCCCCGGCTCCGGGTCCCGGTCCGGTTCGGGGGCGGGCGAGCTCGGCAGATTCCCCAGGGGAAGCGACAGCGGTACGTCGGGCGCGGCCACGGGAGGTACGGAACCCCGGGCGAGCGCCGGCCCGGGACCCGGACCTGGGCCCGAGCCCGCGCCCTCCGGGTCGACGGAGACGCAACCGGTGCTCGCGAGGAGCGCGACGAGGGACAGGGACAGGGGCAGGGCCCGGCGTAACTGCATCCGACCACCTTGCCGTAGCCTGCGGCGGGCCCGGTCCACCACCTCACGCGTCCGAGTGATGCGGAGCAGGTGGGAATTAGTGGGGCGGCCGGGAAATTGGAACGGCAGTGCGGGTGACGGGGGAGGCGCGACCCCCGGAACCCCGTGCTGTCGAACCCTGTCCGCCGAACGCACGTACGGAGTACCGATCGATGACCGCAGCTGCCGCGCCCGGCGACCCCGCACCCGCACCCGCTCCCGCCCTGGAATCTCCCGCCGCCCCCGTCCCCCCGCCCGCGCCCACCTCCGAGTCGTGGAAGGGCTGGGCGGCCGTGTGCGCCGTCGCGCTCGGGATCTTCTGTCTGATCACCTCCGAACTGCTGCCCGTCGGTCTGCTCACCCCCGTCGGCGCCGACCTCGGGGTCTCCGACGGCACCGCCGGACTGATGGTGACCGTGCCCGGGCTCGTCGCCGGGTTCTGCGCCCCCCTCGTGACCGTGGGCGCGGGCCGGCTCGACCGGCGGTACGTGCTCTGCGTGCTCATCGCGCTGATGGCCGTCGCCAACCTCGCCGCCGCCGTCGCCCCGAACTTCGCCGTCGTCCTCGTGGCCCGGCTGCTCGTCGGCGTCAGCGTCGGCGGTTTCTGGGCCATAGCCGGCGGGCTCGCGGTGCGCCTCGTCCCCGAGCGACACGTCGGCCGGGCGACCGCCCTCGTCTTCGGCGGCGTCCCCACCGCCTCCGTGCTCGGCGTCCCCGCCGGCACCCTGCTCGGCGAATTCGGCGGCTGGCGCACCGCCTTCGCGGCGGTCGGCGTCCTCGGTGTGGTCACGCTGACCGCCCTGCTCCTGCTGCTGCCCCCGCTGCCGCCGACCCGGCGCATCACCTTCCCCGAACTGCCCGCCCTGCTCCGCGAGAACCGGGCGGTCCGCGCGGGCGTGATCGTCACCTTCCTCGTGGTGACCGGGCAGTTCGCCGCCTACACGTTCGTACGGCCGATCCTCCAGGACGTCTCCGGCATCGACGCCGGGTACGTCAGCACGCTCCTGCTCGGCTACGGCGTCGCGGGTGTCGTCGGCAATTTCCTGGCCGGGGCCCGCGACGCGTACCGGACCCTGTTCCTGATCAGCGCCTTCCTCACCGTGATCCTCGCGCTCATCGCCGTCCTCCCGGGAGCGGTCGCCGGAACCACCCTGCTGCTCGCCTGGGGGCTCGTGTACGGAGGGGTCTCGGTGAGCGTGCAGAGCTGGATGATCAAGGCGGCTCCGAACGCCGCGGAGGCCGCGTCCTCCCTGATGGTGGCCATGTTCAACTTCGCGATAGCGGCGGGCGCCCTGTTCGGGGGCCTGGCGGTCGACGGGCTCTCCGCCCCCGCCGCCCCGCTCGGCGGGGCCGCCCTGATGCTGCTGGCCGCCGTCACGGTCTGGGTCACGGCGCTCCGGCCCCGGCCCGACACAGCGGATGGGTCGGGGCAGATCGGACACCTGGCTTGACCGGGCCCGCCCCGGAGGGAAAGAGTGCGCCGATCAAGGCGCACCGCACAGCCGCCCTGCACCACGGCAAGGCCACAGCAGCAGTACCGCAGCACCACCGCAGACGCACCGCTTGAGCCGCACTTCGGAGACCCGCAGATGTCCAGACCCGTGTCCGTCCGCTCATCGCTCGCCCCGGCCACCCTCGGTGGTTTCCCCGCACCCGGCACGCCCGGCTCGGCTCCGGCCGCCGGCGCGGCCGCCCCGGTCCTGACCGCCCGGCGGCGCAGGGCCTGACCGGCCGGGTGGGGGCCGGCACCGCACCGCCGCGCCGGCCCCCGTCCCCGCCGGGAGACAACCATGTCCCACGATCCCGATGAGAGCGGCGCCGTCCCCGACGACCGCCTGTACGCTCGCCCGTACACGACCCCTGCCGCGGGCGGGCCCTCCCGTCCGTCGACGCCCGCCTGGCCGCACACGGGGCCCGTCTCTCACCCGTACGCGTACACGTACTCGTACCAGGACGGGGACGCGGAACCGGACGGGGAGCCGGCCTTCGTGCCACCCCGCGCGGCCGTTCCCGGCCGGGCTGCCGCCGGGGCAGCGGGCGCCGGGCACCGCCGGGAGCGGCGTGGCGCCGACCCGCTCACGCTCGCCGTCCTCACCCTGGTCGGGCTCGCCGCAACCGGGGGTCTGGTGCTCCTGCTGACCGGCTCCGAGGACCCGGAGCCGCCCCGGGCCAAGGCGCCGTCGGGGCTGTCCGTACCGGGGCTACCGGGGCGCGGCACCGGCGGGGAGGAATCGACCAGCCCGACGGCACGGCCCTCCGCGACCGCCACGCCGCAGCCCTCCGGCTCGCCCACCAGCCAGGCCCCGAAGCCGACGCCGTCCGCGAGCGCGTCGACCGGGAAGGCGTCGGTACCCGCCGCGACCCTGCGCATGGGGGACAAGGGGCCACAGGTGCGCGCCCTGCAGGAGCTGCTGCTCGGGCAGGGGTTCACGTACGTCTCCGTCAGCGGCGTCTACGACGGCCAGACCAAGCGCGGCGTCACCCAGCTGCAGCGCGACCGGGACATCAAGGGCGACCCGCCGGGCATCTACGGCCCGGCCACGCAGGCGGCGCTCGGCTAGACCCGACCCCGCTTCCGGGCCGGGCTACACGGATCCCGCGGCCGTCCGGATGACGTCGAGGACGACCTCGGGCCGGGACAGCATGGGGACGTGGGAGGAGTCGACCTCGGTGACGGTGGCTCCCATCCGCTGGGCCGCGAACCGCTGCAGCTCGGGGTTGACGGCGCGGTCCTGGGCGGTGACCAGGAACCAGCTGGGCTTGGACCGCCAGGCCGGAGTGTCGATCGTGGACCCCAGCACCTCCCCGCGTGCCGATCCCTGGGTCGCCCACACCAGCTGCTGCTCCTCCTCCGGCAGGTCCCCGCAGAAGTCGGAGATGCCGTCGCGGGCGATCCAGATGCGTCCGTCCTCGGTGTCGAGGTGGGAGAAGAGCGGAGGCGCGTCGAACTTGCCGATCAGCTCCTGCGGGGTCTCACCGGCATCCGGGCCCAGGGCGGCGATGTAGACGAGCCCGGCGACGCGGTCGTCCGTGCCGGCGGCGGTGATGACGTACCCGCCCCACGAGTGGCCGACCAGGATGGCCGGGCTGCTGACCCGTGCGAGGGCACGGTGGACGGCGTCCACGTCCCCTTCCAGGGAATCCAGACCGTTCTGCGCCGACACCACCTCGTGGCCCTCGCGCTGCAGGGTGGGGATCAGCTTGCCGTAGCAGGAGCCGTCGGCCCACAGGCCGTGGGCGAAGACGATGCTTGGCTTGGTCGGCGACATCGGCAGGTTCCTCCAGTTGGTAGCGCGGACCACGGGTCCACAGGTGCCACTCGGCCATCCAGAGTCCACACCGGTGCCCGGCGGGCCGCATCCCGGCGGACCCACCTGGGTGCCGTGAACGGCGGTCCGCCGTCCCGGTCACCCGCCGTCCAGGTCGCCCGCCGTGCCGGTTGGCCGGGGGCGGTCAGCGCCCGCCGGCGACCCGCAGCACCGTCCCCGTCGTGTACGAGGCGTCCTCGGACAGCAGCCACGCGATGGCCCCGGCGATCTCCTGCGGCTGTCCCGGCCGCCCGAGCGGGATGCCGGCCGCGGCGCGGGCCGGGCGGTCGGGGTCGCCCATCGCCGCGTGCATGTCGGTCTCGATGATGCCGGGAGCCACCGCGTTGACCCGGATCCCGTCCGGGCCGAGCTCCTTGGAGAGGCCGACGGTCAGTGCGTCGGTCGCGGCCTTCGTCGCCGCGTAGTGGACGTAGTCGCCGGGGCTGCCGAGGGTGGCTGCCGCCGAGGAGACGTTCACGATGGCCCCGCCCCCCGACTCCGCCATGTCCCGGGCGGCCCGGCGGCAGCACAGCAGGTACCCGAGCAGGTTCACCTCCACCACCCGCCGCAGGTCCTCGGTCCGGGCGTCCGCGAGCCGGCCCAGCGGGCCCGTCACCCCCGCGTTGTTGACCAGGCCGGTCACCGTGCCGAGTTGGGCCCGCGCCACGTCGAAGAGCCGCTCGACGCCCTGCTCCTCGGCGGTGTCGCCGCGTACGATCACGCAGCGCGCGCCGATGGCCCGTACGCGCTCGGCGACGGCCTCGGCGGCCGCCGCGTCGCGGACGTATCCCAGCGCGAGGTCGTGCCCGTCGGCGGCCAGCCGCAGACAGGTCGCCGCGCCGATGCCCCTGCTGCCGCCGGTGACGACGGTGACCGGGCGTCGTGGCATGTGAGACTCCTGTGCGTGGTGCATGCGGCATGTGCGGCCGGATGCGGCGGGCGTGGCAGGCTAACACCCCTATTTTCGCTGGACCAGCGGAAATGCCGGCACGGAAAGTGGGGGCCGGCCAAGAACGCCCGTACGAGGAGCTGCCCATGTCCACCTTGAGAGTCACCGCCGAAGAGCTGACCGTCCACGAGCACCCGAACGCCGATGCGTTGGAACTGGCCCAAGTGGGCCTCTACCGTGCGGTGATCGCCAAGGGCGCCTACCGCACGGGTGAGTTCGCGCTGTACATACCCGAACAGTCCGTGTTGCCCGCCGGGCTGATCGAGGAGCTCGGCCTCACCGGCCGGCTCGCCGGCAGCGCCTCCGACCGGGTCAAGGCCGTCCGGCTGCGCGGCGAGCTCTCGCAGGGGCTGGTGTGCCGGCCGCGCGCGCTCGCCGACGTCGACCTGGCGAGGGCGGCCGGGGAGGGTACGGACTTCGCGGAGCTGCTCGGCATCACCAAATGGGCCCCGCCGGTGCCGACCAGCATGTCCGGGGACGTCGAAGCCGCCCCTGACCTGTTGCCGTGGGTGGACATCGAGAACCTCCAGAGGTACCCGCACATCTTCGAGGAGGGCGAGCCGGTCGTCCTCACCGAGAAGCTCCACGGCACCGCCGGGCTGTTCACGTACGTCGCCGAGGGCGAGCGGGCCCTGGTCACCTCCAAGGGCTTCGGCGCGAAGGGGCTGGCCCTCAAGGAGGAGGAGCGCAACCTCTACTGGCGGGCCGTCCGCGGTCACGACGTTCCCGCCGTCGCGGCGAAGCTCGCCGCCCGGCTCGGCGCGAGCAGGGTCGGCATCTTCGGCGAGGTGTACGGGGCCGGCGTCCAGGACCTCGCGTACGGAACGGACGTGCGCACCGCCGACACCCCGCCCGGCTACGCCGTCTTCGACGTGTCGGCCGAGATCGACGGACAGGTCCGGTGGCTGGACCCGGCCGAGGTGCTGGAGGACGGCGAACTGCCGCTGGTGCCGCGGCTGTACGAGGGCCCGTACGACCTCGACACCGTCCTGGAGCTGGCGAGCGGCCGGGAGACCGTCTCCGGCAAGGCCCTGCACCTGCGCGAGGGCGTCGTCATCCGGCCCGCGACGGAGCGGTACAGCCCGGTCGTGGGCGGCCGGGCCATCGCCAAGGCGGTCAGCCCGGCGTACCTGACCCGCAAGGGCGGCACCGAGTACGAGTGACGGGCCCGGGCCGGCGTGGACCGGCCAGGCCTGGTCCGGGTCGCGTTTCCCGGCGGCACGCCGCGTCCGCCCGCCTCGTGGGGCGGGCGCGGCGTCCGTGGTGGGATGGCCCCGGGGAGGGGTCCACCCAGTGCACGGAGAGGTCGGGTACATGTCCCAGGACACCATGCGGGCGATGGCGTACGAGACGTACGGCGGGACGGAGGTGCTCACGGAGACCCGGCTGCCGCTGCCCAAGGTCGCGCCCGGTGAAGTCCTCGTCCGGGTGAAGTGCGCGTCCGTCAACCCCGTCGACTGGAAGATCATGGCGGGCGGGCTCGACGGCCTGATGGACGTCATGTACCCCGCGGTCCCCGGCTGGGACGTGTCCGGGACCGTCGAGCGGGTGGGCATCGACGCCCCCGAGTACGCCGTGGGCGACGAGGTGTTCGCGTACGCGCGCAAGGACTACGTGCACGGCGGGACCTTCGCGGAGTTCGTGTCCGTGCCGGTACGGTGCCTGGCGCACAAGCCCGCCTCGCTCGACTGGGCCGAGGCCGCCGCCGTCCCGCTCGCCGGGCTCACCGCGTACCAGGTGCTCACGCGGCTCGGCACCGGCAAGGACGACACCGTCCTCATCCACGGCGCGGCCGGCGGGGTCGGCTCCTTCGCCGTGCAGATCGCCCGCTCGCTGGGGGCGCGGGTCATCGGGACTGCCTCTCCCCGGAACCACGAGCGGGTCCGCGGGCTGGGTGCCGAGCCGGTGGAGTACGGGGACGGGCTCGCGGACCGGGTGCGGGCGCTGGTGCCCGACGGGCCGACGGTCGTCGCGGACTTCGTCGGCGGGGTCCTCGCCGTCACCCGGGAGGTCCTGCACTTCGACGGCCGGCACGCCTCCATCGCGGACCCCACGGTGACGGGCTCGGGCGGTGAATGGATGTGGGTCCGCCCGATCGGCAGCGACCTGGCCGCGCTGGGGCGGCTCGCCGACAGCGGGCAGCTGACGGTGCCGATCGCCAGGACGTTTCCGCTGGCGGAGCTGGCGGCGGCCTTCGAACTGAGCCAGGGCGGACACACGGCGGGCAAGATCGTCATCGAGGTCTGAGCCGGCGCCGAACCCAGTCCGCACAGCGGGCCCGCCGGAACCGGCAGGCGGATCGGCTCAGTGGAGGCTCGGGACCTCGCCGCCCGCGGCGTGGGTGACCTCGACGCCCGGCAGGCCCCGCGACCAGGGAGTGGACAGGGAGGCGAGTCGGGCCGCGTCCAGGGGCGTGGGGCCGAGGCCGATCGCGTAGCGGGCCAGGCCCGGGGCGGACTCGAAGGGGCGGGGCCAGGCGTGCGCCTCGGTGGACCCGGCTTCCTCCAGAGAGGTGAGGAGTGCACGCAGCCTGCCGCGCACGCGGCCCAGGGTTTCGTCGAACTCTGCCGTGGGAGCGGTCCGTACGGTCACCACCGCCCACGCGGCGTGCCTGCGGTGGAGCGGAGGCGGGGCGGTGGTGGAGGCGGTGGGGTCGGCGGAGAGGAGCTCCCACGCCTCGTACAGCTCCCGGACCAGTAGCTCCCGCATGGCCGGGTTCACTTGGGTCGTGCAACTGCGATGAGGGCGGGACGGGGTGAGGACCGTGACCGGGGTCGGTGGGGAAGGGGGGACGGCCGGGGACAGGGTGATGGGGTCGCGCCAGTCCCAGGCCGCCCAGGAGCCGAAGAACTCCAGGAGCAGGGGGGCGGGGGAGCGGTCGGTGCTCTCCCGGACCGTGCGGGCCGCCAGTATGGACCAGGCGATTCCAGGGAGCCCGCCGAACGGCGCCGAGTCCAGGCCGCGCGCCCGGGACCAGGCCTTCACGCGGCGGGCGAGGTGGGTGAACGCCTCGTGCTCCGCGCCCACGAAGCCCCGTACCGCATCGGCGTCGCTCACCGAGCTCAGCGCGACGGCCGCGGCCTCGCCCAGTTCCGCGCGCCGCGCCACCGCGTGCGCGGGGTCGTGCGAGCCGGTGGCGACGGCCACCAGGTCCACGTCCAGCGCCCCGACGCGGAACCGCAGCCCCGGCACGCGAGCACCGGTCACCTCGCGCAGGCGGCGGGCCTCCGGCAGCGCTGCGGCCACCCGCTGTCGTAGCTCGGCGGGGTCGGCCGTGCCCGGCAGGGCCGCCACCAGGTCCAGGTCCGCCTCCGGCAGCGCGCAGCCCATCCGCCGGGATCCGGCGATGTGGAGCTGTGTGGTGCTGCCGAGGGCTGTTCGTAGGCGTGCCGTCACCGACTCGGCGTGGTCGTCGGGGGGCGTCGGGCCAGATGCCTCGTGCTTCGGTTCCGGCATCCGGTGGACCTTGCCGGTCCCGAGCGCCACGGTGGCCCGTACCTCCATCGGCCCGTCCCCGCGGCGCGAGAGCACGGCCAGCTCCCCGACCCGCGCGGACAGCCCGCCGCCGATCCGGGCGGCGAACTCCGCGGCGGCCCGCCGGGGATCCCGGCTGCGGCCCAGTGTCAGGTGCGGGGTGTAGCCCTCGGCGCGGCCCCGGCAGCCCGGGAAGCGGTCGCTCAGGGCTCGGTGGAGTTCCTGCCACGGTGCGTCACCGGCCGCCGAGGGGTCCAGCCAGAGCGTGGCCTCCTCGCGGTGTCCGAACTCGTACACGCCCTCCAGTCGGGCGTCGAACGGCTGGGTCCTGGTTGCCACTTCCGCCAGCAGGGGGAGGGCCTCGGTGAAGGAGGACTCCGGGACGAAGCCGAAGAGCAGGTTCACGTGTGCGGGCCAGCGCGTGGATCGTGGGTCGTGCTGGGTTCGCAATTCGTTTATGGAAGCGGGTAGTTGTGGTGGAAGCCAGGCTACTGCCGTGCGTGCTGTCGCCGGGACGTCGAGGCCGGTGTCCGCCGTTCCGAACTCCAGTGTCGCCTCCACCCCGTAGTGGTCGGAGGCGAACAGGCCTTCCGGGTCCGGAGTGTTGCCGCGCAGGGCCGCCCGCGTCACCCGGGCCCCGGCCGGTCGCAGCAGGATCCGGTCCAGGCGGGACGACCGCCCGGTCAGGGAGCCGACGGCGGCCAGGGGATTGGCCGTCGGATCGAAGGTCGGGGTGTCGTCGGCGGCGCCGTGTACGTCGTTCCATGCGTCCCGCATGCCGAGCGCGGCCGCGGGTCCCTCGGCGCCGGAGCGCCCGTCGTTGAAGTCGCCCAGCAGTGCCACGCCCGCGTCGATGCCACCCAACCCCTCGGCCAGCCGGGCCAGTTCGGCCTCCCGTCGGAGGTCCCCGCCTTCGGTGTGGTCGCTGGTCAGGTGGGTGGCGGCGACGACCAGCGGGCCGCCGGCGGTGTCCACCGTGACCGCCGCGACGCCCTTGTGCGGGCGGAGCATGTGCAGGCCGGCCTCTCGCACCGGCAGTCGGCTGAGCAGCAGAAGCCCGCACTCGGCGACGTCCCGGCCGCGCGGATCCGTACCGACGGTGTACCCGGCGCGCACCCAGTCAGCGGCGAGCAGCATGTCCAGCAGCCGGGGCTCGACCTCCTGGAGGGCGATGACATCGGCATCGGCGGCCGCCAGCTCGGCCAGCAGGAGCGGCCTGCGCCGGGCCGTGTCGATGCGCGGGGCGTCGTAGCGGTCCCAGAGGGTGTTCCAGGTGAGCAGCCGTACGACGGCGGGGGAGTCCGCCGCGCTCCGGGCCTCGGCCGGTCGCCAGGCGCCGCCGTCCGCGGGGTCCCACGCGTGCGGGGTGCGAGCGGTGAAGAACGGCGCCCGCAGCAGGCGCGGATCGCGGACCCGGCCCGCCCCGGTCAGGTCGATCCGGTCCACGCCGGAGGCCCGGTCCCACACCAGCTCGCCGTCCGCCTCGACGAACAGCACCCGGTGCCACGGGATGTCCCCGCCGGGCACGAAGGACGGCAGCGGGACCCGCTTCGGCGCGGCCCCGCGCTGGAGCAGCCCGAGCACGAAGCGTGCCGGGTCGAACCGGGGGTCCCAGCGGACCTGGTGGTACAGCTGCTCGCTGGTGCGCATCAGAGGTTCCCGCCCTTTTCGTGCGGCGCTGCGGCCAGGCCGCCGGCCGTGTCGGTGACGCTGCCGGTCGCGTCGATGTACCACGTACGGTGCGCCTGACCGGGATACGGCGGGCTGAACCGGTGCAGCTGCGAGGTCAGCACCTGCTCCGGCACCGGATGCGGGCGCACGGAGTTGCGGCGCAGCAGCTCCTCTTCGTCGACGAGGAGGACGGCATGCGTGACCAGTGCGTCCCGGCGCCGGGCGACCGAACCGGCCAGTCCCCGCTGCTGGTCGGTGAGCGAGGTGGCGTCCCAGACCACGGTGCCGCCGCGGGCCAGCGCGGCGTCGAGCCGGTCCAGGCCCTCGCTCAGCACCTCCGCGTTGGCCCGCTGGTCGGAGCGGGAACCCCGGGCGGTGCGCAGGTCGTCAAGGCTGACGTAGGTGTCCACGCCCGGCAGGGCGCGGCCGAAGGTGCTCTTCCCGCTGCCCGAGGGGCCGCAGAGCTGTACCAGGCGGGGGAACGTTCCGTCGCGCCACTGCCACGTCGCGGCGACCGTCTCCTCGACGCCCGCCCCGCTGATCCGGCCCTGCCCGAACGCGCGCCGTGCCTCCGCCCAGCACCGGTCGGCCGCTTCCGCGCCCAGCCCGGCGAGGGCCTCCCGCAGCCCGGCGCGCAAGTCCCCCAGCGGGTCCGGGCCGAGCAGCCCGGCTTCCTCGGCGCACAGCGCGGACCACTCCACGCACTCCCGGGCCTCCGCCCCCTCGGCCGACACCCCGGCGAGCGCGTGCAGCACCCCGAGATCGGCCGCGGCGGCCATCCGGACCAGCCCGGCCCGCCGTTCCGCGTCCGGGAACGGCCGCTGGAGGTACGGGTACAGCCCCACCAGGTCGGCCACCTGCCGGGCGAGACGCATCCCGAGGGGCCCCGCGGCGAGCCGCGCCATGATCCGGGCCCGCGGCTCCCGGCGCAGTACGGCGGCCAGCACGCCGGCCAGCCGCTCGTCCCCGGTCCGCCCCAACCCGTCCAGGCGGGCGGCCACTTCGGCGACCTCGGCACTCTCCGGAGCCGCGGTCATCCCGGCGGCCGCGCAGAGCCCCGCCACGTCTGCCGCGGCCCCCGAGCGCACCGCCCACAACGGGGCCGCCGGACCCAGCCCGTTCGGCACCACCTGCGCGAACATCCAGTGCGTATCCGTCTGTACGTGGCCGCCCCGCACCCACTTGGCCACGCACCGCCCGAAGTCCGCGAGGTCGAAACCCTCGGCCGTCCGTACGACGTACCCCTCCTGCCGGGCGGTGTCGAGGCGCAGCTTCCGCAGCGCCCGCTCGTCGAAGACGCCCCGCCAGAGCACGCGAGGAGTCGGCACGCCCAGGCCCCGCAGGAACCGTACGGTCCGGTCCCAGTCCAGGCAGCGCTCGCCGTCCCACACCGAGAACCCGTAGAACCAGCTGTCGAGGTCCTCGTACGGGATCGAGTGCCGGGCGTACAGATTCTCCCCGCACACCCGCCGTCCGTCCGGGATCCCGGCGCCGATCCGGCCCTGGAGGCCCTTGACCCAGGCCCGTGAGGGATGGTGCGCCGAGTCGAGCGATCGGGCGTGCAGACCGTCCGCGTACAGGGTGGTGTTCTCCCCGTCGAGCTTCTCGGTCACCACGACCTCGCGCCCGGCCAGCCCCGCGAGCCCGGAGGCCCGGACGTCGTCCGCCGCCGCCCCGGGGGACCAGGGCAGATGGGGCGTACGGGGGTAGTGGGTGCGCATGATCCGCTCCTGCTCGACGACACGGTGCCTCGTCACTGTAGGTATCCGGAGCGGCCCCATCCATCGAATAACTCAGGGACGACGGCCCGACCAGGCCACCAGCCGGTGGAGGGGGGACGCGTCCGCCGGCACCGGGACCACCTCGGCGAACGGGACCCGGCCCCCACGGGTTTCGGCCGGAAGCGTCCGGCGCGGCACCTCGACCAGCCGCTCCAGCACGCCGGTGTCCCAGTCCGGGCGCTGCCCGGTCGCGGTGGCCAGGTCCCAGGTGTGCAGGGTCAGTTCGCTGGTGTAGACGGACGCGGCGACCGCCCCTGGCAGGACGCCGATCGGCAGCCGCAGGTCGCGGCCCAGCACGCCCGGATCCGCCCACACTCCCGCCGCCTCGTCGGCGGCCGGACCCCAGGCGGCCGCCCATGCGCCGTCCGGGAGCTCGTCGGCGAAGGAGGTGACGCTGAACGGGTCCTCGCCCCGCCCGATCACGGAGATCCGCCGCAGCACACCGACGAGGTGGCTCGACAGCCGACGCACGTCGAACTCCGTGCAAGGGGTGGGGGCGTCGTCCCGGCTGGTGGCCACCCTGCTCTTCCTCCAGGAACGGGGACGTGTCACCGTCGCCGAGGTGGCCGCGGAGCTCGAGGTGTCGCAGCGGACGGCACGGCGCGACCTGGAGGCACTGGCCGCGGCGGGAACCCCCGTCTACTCACAGCGGGGACGCGGTGGCGGCTGGTCCCTGGTGGGCAGGGCCCGTACGAATCCGACGGGCCTGACCGCCGACAAGATCCGGGCGCTGTTCCTCGCCACCGGCCCACTCGCCACCACTCCCGAACTGCGCACCGCCCTGCGCAAACTGGTCCGGGCCCTGCCCGCCACTCTCCGCGGCGACGCCGAGGCCGCCTCCCGGGCCGCCACCGTCGACGGGACGGACTGGACGCGCACCCCCGTCACGGCTGCCACCCCGCACCGCTCGGCGCTCCAGCGGGCCGCAGTGGACGGGGAGCCGATCAGGCTCGGGTACGCGGGCGTGGGCAAACCAGCCGGCGTCCGCGTGGTCGACCCGCTCGGGCTCGTGGCCAAGGCGGGCATCGAATACCTGGTCGCCGGTACGGACGACGGGCTGCGGACCTTCCGCCTCGGCCGGGTGACATCGGTCGAACCGACCGGCGAACCGGCCCGCCGGCCACCGGACTTCGACCTCGCCACCGCCTGGCGGGAGCCGGCCGGAGCGATGGAGGACCGCCTGTACGCGGTGACGGCCCGGGCCTGGATCGACCCGGCCGCGCTACCCCGGCCGGCCCGGCTCTCCGGCGGCCGGCTGCGCATCGGCGACCCGCTGCCCGACGGCTGGACCGAGATCTGGATCGACGGCCCGGCACCGAGGGCGCTGGCCGCCCACCTGTCGGGGCTGGGCAACCGCGTGGAGGTACTGGACCCGCCGGAGGTACGGGAGTGGCCGGCCCGAGTCGGCGCCGAACTCCTCGGGCTGTACGGGCCCCGGCCTGATCCGAAGGAGCCGGCCTAGCGGCACAGGGCCACGATGTCCGGCGAGACCGTGCCCTTGGCCGCTGCGCACAGCGGGGCCATGTCGTAAGTCCGCCGGGGCGCGGGCCGTGCCTTCGCGGGGGCGGGCTTCCGCGCGCGGGGCTTCGCGGGAGCGGGCTTCGCGGGCTTCGCCGGCCTCTGGGCCTTCACTCGCTTCGGTCGGGTGGCGGCCGATGCCGGACCCCGCTCGGGCGCGGGCGCTTGTACGGGCATCGGAGCCGGGGGAGCGGACTCGGACTCCGGAGCCTGAGGCAGGGTCCCCAACGGCAGCGCGGGCACGGGCGGTTGCTGGGAGGCGTGGGTTCGGGCCGCCGCGGGCGCCAGGTGCGGCGGTTCCGGCGGAGCGGTGGGGTGCACGGTCACGCACCCGGTGGCGACGACGAGCGCGGCAAGGGTCAGGGGCAGGGCCCGGCGCAGCTGCATCCGCCCACCCTGCCGTATCGGCCTCGCCGAAGCCGAACCCGTCACCCGTACGAGTGCGCCGGTCCGCGGCTCTCGGACACCGCCGGGCCGAGCTCCCGGTCCAGGACCTGCAGGGCCTCGGCCCGGCTCATCCCGCCTATGTAGACACCGCGCACCTTCGTGCCGGGGCGACATCATCTCCGGCCAGGAGCGGCCCGGCGGCGTACAGCCCGCCGAAGCCGAGGACCGCCGCGCCGCCGGCCATGCCCACGAGACCCGGCACGGACCACCGCTTTCCGGTGTTCCGCCGGGTGCCCGCGTGGGCGGCGCGTCGCATGTCGGTCTCTCCTCGGTCCGGATACGTGGTCGGACCGGTGGTTTTCACGCCGCCAATCCGCCCGAGAACCGTACCAAGATCTACATAATTAGGTAATAAGGAGGCATGGGAGGTATCGCAAAGGTAAAGCGGATGCGGTCGGGTGGCGGTCCCGGGGCCGCCGTAACCGGGGGGCGGCACCCGCTGTTGCACAGCCCGGCGGGCCACCCACGGTGAACGGAGTTCCGATGTCGCAGGCGTCGCAGGTGTCGCAGCAGACCGGTGAGACGCGGGGGCAGGCCGAGACGCAGGACGAGACGCAGGACGAGACGCAGGCGCAGGCCGAGGGGCAGGGCCGGCCGGGCACCTGGATGACCCCCGCCGCGTACGGGGCCTCGCGCGCCGCCGTGTGGACCGCGGCCGTCGTCCTCGTCACCGACACCGACGGCCGGGTCCTCGTCCAGAGCGTCGACTACCGGGCCGACCGGCTGCTGCCCGGCGGAGCCGTGGACGCCGGGGAGTCGCCCTCCGCGGCGGCGGCCCGCGAGATGTGGGAGGAGCTCGGCGTCGAGGGCCGCTACCCGCGCGGGCTCGCCGTCGACTGGATCCCCGCCGACACCCCCGGGTTCCCGGCCGAGATGCGGTTCCCCGGGGAGATCCTGCACGTCTACGACGGAGGCACCTGGACCCCGGAGCGGATCGACTCCATCCGCCTCCCCGCCCAGGAGATCACCGGCATCCACTTCGCCGAACCCTCCGACCTGCCCGCCCTGATGGACGCGGGCGACGCCCGCCGCGCCCTGTCCGCCCTCCGCGCCCGCGTCAACGGCTCCGGCACCGCCCTGCTGGAGGACGGCCGCCCCACCGCACCCACCGCCCTGGACCGGCTCGGCGTGCTCCGCACCCGCCGGACCCCGCAGCGCGGCGCCTGGCACCCGGGCCCGGTCCCCGCCCACCTGCCCGTACGGGACCGCTCCGGCTGGCTCTTCGCCCCCGACGGCCGGGTCCTGCTCCTGGTCGCCCGCGCCACCGGAGCCGTCCACCTCCCGCCGCCGACGACCGCCCCCACCACCGGCGCCGCCCCGCTCGGCTACCGGTACGGCGAAGAGGGCGCCCACGCCCGCACCACGGCCCGCCTCATCTCCCTCCCCCCGGCGGCGGACCCGGCGTACGCCCGCCTGCTGGCCACCCCCGAACAGGTCCGCGAGCTGAGCGACTGGGGTCCGGCGGGCGCCCACGAACTGGCCGCGGTCCACACGGCCCGCACCCGCCTGGCCCTCCCCACCCCCACCCGCACCCCACCCACGGAACTCCCCGAGGAGGGCGCACGCTGGTGACCCGAGGAGAGCGTCCCGGACGGCCCGCTCCGGGGCTGGCGCAGCGCCGCGCGGACTGGGCGCGGGATGTGCGGGGTGGCGATCCACGCGCGCTGAGCGGTGCCCCCCGGGCCCGGGTTCGTGGCACCGCCATGATCGGGAAATCCGCCGTCCGCGGCACGCGGTCCCGCAGCATGGGGCCATGAGCGACAGTGCGATCACCTACACCGTGTACATCCAGGCCGATCCCGCCCGGGTCTGGCAGGCCCTCACCGAGCCCGCCTTCACCCGCCGGTACTGGGGCCTGAGCTTCGAGACCGACTGGGCGGTGGGCTCGCCCATGAACTGGGTCGAGCGCGGGGCCCGCACCAGCGACCCCGAGCAGGTGGTCCTCGGCTGCGTTCCGGACCGGCTGCTCTCCTACACGTGGCACACCTTCACCCCGCAGTGGGCGGCCTCGGCCGGCATCGGCGAGGCCTTGCGGGCCGAACTGGCCGACGAGCCGCGCACGAAGGTCACGTACGAGATCGAGCCGGTCGGCGACGCCCTCGCCCGGCTGACCATCCTGCACGAGGGCTTCGCACCGGGCGGCACGCTCATCGGCATGTGCGGACGGGCCTGGCCGATGCTCGCGTCGAGCCTCAAGACCCTGCTGGAGACCGGGGCCCCGCTGCCCGAACCGGAGCAGGAGCCCGGTGACGGCAGCTGACCGACCCGCGCAAGCGGAGGCCTCGGCCGGCGCGACGACGTACGGGTCCGGGCGGCGGGCGCCGCGGTGCTCGTCCTCGGCCGGGGCGTCACGGGCCGCCGGTCGGCGCCGAGTCCCTCATGCCGGCCCCCGCCCCGGCCGCTAGCGGCACCCTGAACGCGGGCTGCCCCCGGCGGTCGTGTGGAATGGGTGCATGGGGAGAGGGATGAAGAAGCGGCGGCCCACCATCGGCATGCCGGAGAGAGTGCTGGTCGTGCCCGTGGCAGACGGCTGGGCGATGTCGATCGTCGGCGGCGCCCGATGAGCCGCCCCGCCGCCGAGCCCCCCGAGCACTGGCGGTACGCGCGCCACCTCGAGTCGCTGGCCGACGCGCCGCGTGCCGGTGCGGGCGCCGAGGCCTACGCGGTGGCCGGCGTGCTGCGGGATCCCGACCCGGTGATGGCCGAGAGCGCGGTGGTCACGCACCTCGACCGGCGGGCGGCGCGGCTCCTCGCCGACGACGGGTTCCCCGCCTGGGCTCAGGCCATGACCGGTGTGCTCGCCGGCCGTGCCTTCCCCGAGCGGCGGCTGCGCGAATGGGCCCTGCTCAGGGCCATCACCCGCGGTGAGCCCTGGTCCGCCACCGAGCTCACCGGCGCCTCGGACTGGTGCCAGCGCACTGCCGCCCAGTCGCTGGCCTCCTCGGAGGCACTCGCCCTGCTCGCGTCCGCCGCCCGCACCCGCCGCGTCCGCAACGCCGCCGCCGGCCGGCTGAGTCGCCGTAGGGCGGCCGCGACCTCTGTGTGACCGGCGGCCGGCGACGTACCATCCTGACAAGGGCACTGGAAGGAAACCGGAAGGGAACCGGAAGGGCGCTCAAGGGTCGGCGCATCCGTTTCACACATATGTGCCAAGAGTCTCGTCACGCGCCTGTCCGGCGTCTAAGGTGCCGTTAACCCGGCCGGGTATCAGCGTTGAATCGATGCCACTCCGCTGGAGGATGACTCTTCGTGTCGCACGTTTCGCATGCTCCCGTCACAACCCCCGACGGCGAGCAGGCCTTGCCCGTACCCACCGCGTACAGCGAGGTCAAAGGCTGGTTCTCGGCCTCTGACCAGGTGCTCTTCGACTGGTTCCTGACCCGTCAGAACAGCGGTGCCGCTCAGCCGGGCGACCTTCTGGAACTGGGCGTGTTCATGGGGAAGAGCGCGATCTTCCTCGGCCGCTATCTGCGGGAGGGAGAGGAGTTCACCGTCTGCGACCTCTTCGACTCGCCCGCCGTGGATGAGCTGAACCTCGCGGAGAACCGCCACTCGTACCCCACGCTCACCCGGCGCGGGTTCGAGACGAACTACCTGGCCTTCCACGAGGCACTGCCGACCGTCATCCAGGCACCGACCTCCGTCGTCGGCGCCGAGGTGCGCCCGGCGAGCTGCCGGTTCGTCCACGTCGACGCCTCCCACCTCTACGAGCACGTGGTCACGGACATCGAGTCCTCGCGGCTCGTGGCGACGCCCGGTGCGGTGGTGGTCTTCGACGACTACCGTTCCGCGCACTGTCCGGGGGTCGCGGCCGCGGTCTGGTCGGCGGTGGTTTCGGGCGGGCTGAACCCCATCTGCGCCTCCGACATGAAGCTCTACGCGACCTGGGACGACCCGGAAGCCCACCAGAAGGACCTCCTGGCCTGGCTGGAGGGCCGCTCGGATCTCGGGTACGGCGTGGACATGATCGTCGGCCGGCCCATCGTGCACATCTCGGACGCCGGGGCCCGGCCGCCGGAGCTCCCGCAGCCGCTGCACCCCGCGCCCGCGCAGGCTCCCGCTGCCCCCGCCCCGGCCCGCAAGCCGGGTGCCCGGGCGCGCAAGCTCGCCAAGGACCTGCTGCCGCCGGTCGTCACCCGCGCGATCGTCTCCTGGCGCCGCCGCCGGCGCGGCTGACCGCCGCCGCACGCGCCGGACCCGCCCACGAGGTCCGGCGTACGCGGCGTGCGCGCGTCAGAGCCCCTTGCGGACCCTGGCGGCCCGGCGGGCCTCGGCCTGCTGCCGGGCCTCCAGCGTCTTGCGGGACTCCTTGCCCTTGCCCGGCCGCCCCGGCCGGGTGCCCATCCCGCGGAAACCGAGCTCCGAGCCGGAAGGCTTGCCCTTGGCGTCGGTCGGCGCGGCGCCGGCCAGCGGCACCCCGGAGGGCGCCTTCGCCCCGGTGATCCGGCTCAGCGCCGCCTCCCCGGACCGCACCTGCGTGATCGTCGGCCGGATCCGCGCGTCCGCCATCAGCCGGACCATGTCCCGGCGCTGGTTGGGGGTGACGAGGGTGACCACCCGGCCGGACTCGCCGGCCCGTGCCGTACGCCCGCCGCGGTGCAGGTAGTCCTTGTGGTCCGCGGGCGGGTCCACGTTGACCACGAGGTCGAGGTCGTCGATGTGGATGCCGCGCGCCGCGACGTTCGTGGCGACCAGGACGGTGACGGCACCCGTCTTGAACTGCGCCAGGGTCCGGGTGCGCTGCGGCTGCGACTTGCCGCTGTGCAGCCCCTCCGCCCGTACGCCCATCGCCCGCAGGTGCTTCACGAACTGGTCGACGCCGTGCTTGGTGTCGAGGAACATCAGCACCCGGTTGTCACGGGCCGCGATCTCGGTCGCCGCCGAGTACTTGTCGGCCGCGTGGATGTGCAGCACGTGGTGGTCCATCGTGGTGACCGCGCCCGCCTGCGGGTCCACGGAGTGCGCGACCGGGTCCTTCAGGTAGCCGCGGACCAGCTGGTCCACGTTCTTGTCCAGGGTGGCCGAGAACAGCATCCGCTGCCCCGCGTGGTGGACCTGGTCCAGGATCTCCGTGACCTGCGGCATGAAGCCCATGTCGCACATCTGGTCGGCCTCGTCGAGCACGGTGATCTTCACGCGCTCCAGGTGCACGTCACGCCGCCCGACGAGGTCGCTGAGGCGCCCCGGGGTGGCCACGACGACCTCGGCCCCCGTGCGCAGCGATCCGACCTGGCGTCCGATCGACAGCCCGCCGACCACCGTGGCCATCCGCAGGTTCAGGGCCTTGGCGTACGGGTCCAGGGCCTCGGTCACCTGCTGCGCCAGCTCGCGCGTCGGTACGAGGACCAGCGCCAGCGGGCGCTTCGGGTCCGCCTGCTGCCCCGCGGTGCGGGCCAGCAGGGCCAGGCCGAAGGCGAGGGTCTTGCCGGAGCCGGTCCGCGCGCGGCCCAGGACGTCCCGGCCGGCCAGCGCGTTGGGCAGCGTCGCGGCCTGGATGGGGAACGGCTCCTTGACCTCCAGCTCGGCCAGGGTCGTCACCAGCTCGGCGGGCAGCTCCAGCTCGGAGAACGAGGCGACCGGCGGCAGCCCCGGCACCTTCGGCTCGTGCATCGTGAACTCACCCTGCGGCCCGAGGCTCCGGGGGGCCTTGGCGCCGGTCTTCGCACCGGGCCTGGCACCGCCCTTCACACCGAAACGGCCATGAGCTGACGGGTTCCTCATGCAGGACCTTTCGAAGCAATGAATGCGCAGTGGGAAACAAGATGGTCAACCGCCCATGGTACCAGCGGGGGCTACCGGGGCCGGGCGTCCAGTTCGCCGGACCGCACCTGCTCCAGGTGGGCGCGGACCTCGCCCGCGGCCCGGCCGAACCAGTCGGCGATCACGGCCACCTCGTCGGGCGTGTAGTCGGCGAACAGGGCGCCGAGGCGGTCGTAGAACGGCTGGTACACGGTGAAGATCCGCGCACTGGCCGCGGGGTCGGCCACCACCCGGACCCGGCGCCGGTCGGCCGGGTCGGCCTGGCGCCGTGCGTACCCGGCCCGCTCCAGACGGTTGAGCACTCCGGTGACGGCGCCGGTCGTGAGGTTGGTCAGCCGGCCGAGGTCGCCGGCGGAGAGGGGGGTGTCCCCGGCGCCCAGAATGTGGCCGAGGCAGGTCAGGTCGGTGACGTTCAGCCCGAGCATCTGCGCCACCTCCTGCTGGGCGATGACGCCGAGCGCGACGTACTGGTCCATGCGCGAAAGCGCCTCCCCGGCCGTGGCCGGGGGGCGGGGCTTGCCCTGCACGCAGATACTCCTTAGCATCTAAGTTACTTAGCTCGTGAGATAAAAGATCCTGTTCCGAGCCTACTGCCGACCCTTAGACCAGGGAGAACCATGAGTGCTCACGGCCACGTCGACCTCGGCCACACGGTGGCCGGCTGGACCGGTACCGCCCTGGCCCTGCTGGGCTGCGCCGGAGCGGGCCTCGCCGTGTGCGCGGCCTGGACGCCCGGGATCTGGCTCGGCCTCGGCGTCGTCGCCGCGGCCGGGCTGGTCACCTGGCTGCTGCACCTCGCCGGATGGGGCAAGCCCAGCGGCCCCCGGCCCGAGGGGGAATGGGACTGGCGCGTCCGCGATGCCTCCGCCGGCAGTGGGCACGCGGACTGCCTCGGCTGCCGGGTCAGCGGACCCCGGCGAGCCCTCGCATCAGCCCCTCGGCCTCGATCCGCCGTGTCGTTGCCCGCTGCGGATAGCAGCGCATGAACATCCGGGTGAAGTGCTCCCCGTAGTGGATCACCGTGCTGTCCTCCGGATCCCGGCGGAGCGGCCGGATCCGGGCGCCGAAGCGCGGCTCGTGGAAATAGGCCAGGGTGTACCGCTCCCGGTCCGCGAGGCGCACCTTGTGCGGGGTCGACAGCAGCTCACCGCCGGTGAGGAACTGCAGGATGTCCCCCGGGAACACGGTCAGGACGTCCGGGACGGGCGTCACGTACGACCAGCCGGGGGAGTCCTGGGCGAAGCCGGCCGAGGACTCCCCCGGCAGCCAGTTCCGGGGCCTGCGCTCGCCCTCGATCGGCGGGCGCACGAAGAGCCCGCCCACCTCGTCCTGCGCGGCGATCACCAGGAGCCCGTAGTCGGTGTGCGCGCCGATCCCGCGCTCCGTGGTGCGCGAGGCGGCCGGGAAGCGCAGTACGCGCATGTGGTGCCAGCCGTCGCGGGTCAGCCCGGCGAGGCGGTCGATGCCGGCCGGGCCGGACCCGTGCCCGAGTCCCAGCCCGAGCGCCACGAGCCGCAGCAGTCGTTCGCCGAGGGAGCCGACCCCGGCGAGGTAGGCCTCCATGGCCGCCCGGTACGCGGCGTCGGGCCACGGCACCGGCCCGTGGCAGGGCAGTCCGCGCGCGGCCGCCGGCAGGTCCGGGGTGATCGTGAAGATCTCCGAGGCGTCCCGCTCGCCCGCCGTGACCTCCTCCCCGGAGGCGATGTACCCGCTGTACGAGGTGTCGTTGACGCAGGCGGCCTTCTCGGCCGGGGGCCTGGCGAAGAACCGCCGACTGGCCGCCAGCGCCTCCCGCGTGCGCGCCCGCTGACCGGCGTCGGCCGCGATCTGGAAGATCCCGTCGCGCCGCCAGGCCGCGGTCATGGCCCGGCCGAGCGCCTCGTCCGCCGTCGTGCCGGTCACGTGTTCCGGTACGCGGAACGTCGCGAACCCGCCCATGTCCGTCCCCTCTCGAAGGAGTCTTCCGCAGGAGCTTCTCCCCCTTTTCACGGACAGGGCGGCCAGAAGTTCGATTGCGCGGCGCGCCACGGTTGGCCGCGTCCAGCGTGTGCTGTGCGGGACCGTTGGGCAGGATCGAAACGGCCGCGTTCAGCGGCCCGCAGTGGAACGTTGAGAAGGATCAGCCAGATGGCAACAGGCACCGTGAAGTGGTTCAACTCGGAGAAGGGGTTCGGCTTCATCCAACAGGACGACGGCGGCCCCGACGTGTTCGTGCACTTCTCCGCGATCGAGTCCAGCGGCTTCAAGTCGCTGGAGGAGAACCAGCGGGTCGAGTACAACGTCACCCAAGGCCCCAAGGGCCCCCAGGCCGAGCGGGTGGTTCCCATCGGGTAGTACCGCTTCGCGACCGGGCTCCTGAGCCCGCGCCGTGAGCCGAGCCCCGCCGGTCCGCCCGGCGGGGCTTCCGCATGCTGCCGGCCCCTACACGGCGCGGTGCAGGGCCAGGAGGAGCGCCCACACCTGGTCGGCCAGCTCGGACGGGGTCGCCGGGACCCGCTCGTGCAGCCAGTCCGCCAGCACGCCGGTGAAGGCGCCGGCCACCGCCGAGGCGACGAGGTCCGCGTGCGGGGCGCCCACCGCCGCGCGTTCGGCGAGGGCGCGGGCGCGCAGCTCGTGGTGGAGACGGTCGCCCAGGGGGCCCGCGCCACCGGGGAGCAGCAGGGTGCGGTAGAGCCGGGCGTGCCCGGCCGCGGCTGCGAAGAAGGCGGCCAGTGCCTCCGGGGGGCGGACCGGGGCTCGTGATCCCGGTCCGGTCTGCCAGGCGTGGAGGGCGTCGACCGCCGCGTGCACCACGTCCGCGCAGGCGTCCACGGCGAGCGCGGGGAGGTCCTCGTAGTGCAGGTAGAAGGTGGCCCGGCCGACCCCCGCGCGGCGGACCACCGCCGAGACGCTCACTTCGGCGAGCGGCCGGTCCGCGCACTCGGCGAGCAGGCTCTCGCGCAGCCGCCCCTTCGTGCGGGCCGTACGCGGGTCCTCCGGGCTCACGCGGTCACGCGGCCAGCAGCGCCGCGCCGAGCGCGAGCGCGCCGGGCAGGGCCTGGGCGATGAGGATCCGCCGGTTGGCGGTCGCGGCCCCGTAGGCCCCGGCGACGATCACGCAGACGAGGAAGAAGACCTGCGTGGCGAGCGAATCGATGACGAGCGCCCAGACCAGGCCGGCGGCGAGGAACCCGTTGTAGAGCCCCTGGTTCGCGGCGAGCGGCGCGGTGAGGCGGGCGGTGTCCGCGTCGAAGCCGGACAGCGCCCGGCCCGGCGGCCGCTGCCACAGGAACATCTCCAGGACCAGGAAGTACACGTGCAGCGCGGCCACGAGGCCGATCAGTATCCGAGCGACCGTGTCCATGGCCGCCTCCGTTTCTCATTGCCCAGCGAACCGAGGACCGTACTTCCTGGACAACTGTACAGGAAGTACGGTCCTGCGGCGCCGCTCAGAGGTGGGCGTCCAGGAACTGCCGGAACTCCTCGCGCGTCATCGGCCCGGCCTGGGTCGCGACGGCCTCGCCGCCCTCGATGAGTACGGCCGTCGGGGCGCCGGTCACCCCGTAACGCCTGGTCGGGCCGGGGCAGCGGGTCATGTCGGTGCGAATGGCCGTGAACCGCGTCCCGTACTCCGCCGCCAGTTCGGCGACGATCGCGTCCATCTCGCGGCAGGCGTCGAGGGCCTTAGGCCAGGACCCGCAGAAGTAGGCGAGGACCGGTCCCGTCGTCATGGAGAGGACGAAGTCGAACTCCTGGTCCTCCAGTGGCTGGTGTACCCGACGTGCCATGCGTGCCGCTCCTCGCTCGTGCGCGCCCGTGTGCTCGCGGGCGGCCACCATCATCGCCCGTTGTCAGTGGCGCCTGTGAAGCTGAGTGCCATGGACGACAGGATGCTCCGGCGCCGGGTCTACGGCGCCGACCACGAAGACCCCGATCCGGGCCCGCGCCCCGGTCATGTCTACGGCGAGCTCGTGGGCGGGCCCCTCGACGGGCTCCTGCTCGACATCACCGGCTGGAGCGCGCCCCAGCTCGCCGAGGAGGCCCGCCTTCCGACGGAGATAGGGCGCTACGGGGCCGGAGGGCGCGCGCACTACCGCCGCCGCGCGCAGGACCCGGGCCACTGGGACTGGGTGGGCGACAGCCGCTGAAGCCGGGCTGGGCCTGGATGGGTTGTCCCCGGCCCGGGCCCGGGCCCGGGCCGTGGGCCGGGGCGGTCGCCTCAGCCTGCGGCCTGGCGGCTCACCTTCCTGGCCCACAGCACCAGCGGCACCTGGAGCGGCAGCCGGCCGAAGGCCACGGCCCGCAGCGCGGGGGAGCGGTGGCGGGCGTCGGCGGCCATCTTGACGTTCGCCGGGAACACGCCGACGAAGAAGGCGGCGGCCGCCATCGCCGCCGCCTTCCGGGTCCGGGGATGGGCGACACCGACGGCGAGGGCGAGCTCGGCGGCGCCGCTCGCGTACGTCCACGTGCGCGGGCTCCCGGGCAGCGAGCGCGGAACGGTGGCGTCGAACTGCTTCGGCATCGCGGCGTGCGCGACGGCCGCCCCGGCGAGCAGACCTGCGAGCAGAAGGGGGGAGGAAAGCGGGCGGGCCATGGGTGTCGAGTCCTCTCGGGGACGACGGGAACCGCGATCCTACTCGCGAGTAGGGCCGTGTCGTTCGGCTCCCCGGAGAAAATCTTCGAAGAATTCTCGGGGAGCTGTCGATCCGGGCGGCTGCCGTTCGACGCAGGGGTGAGAGGCGGGGAACGTCCCCGCCCTCCCGACCGAGGAGTCACCATGCCGCGCTTCCTGACGATGATCCGCATCGACGAGCAGAACCTGCCCCCCGAGCAGTTCCCCGCCGACTTCGAGCAGCGCATGGGCGCCCTCTTCGAGGAGATCACCAAGGCCGGGGTCATGCTCGACACGGCCGGCCTGCTCCCGACCGCCGAAGGCACCCGCCTCACCTGGTCCGGCGGGAAGATCAGCTACACCGACGGCCCCTTCACCGAGACCAAAGAGGTCGTCGGCGGCTACTCCCTCACCCAGTGCAAGGACAAGGCCGAGGCCATCGAGTGGACCCGCCGCTTCCTGGAGGTCCACCCCGCGCACTGGAACGTCAGCGCCGAGGTCCGCGAGATCCAGGAGATGTGAGCCGCCCGGCCCCCTCCGGGGCCGCGCCGCGTTTGCCCTGCCTCGTCACGGCTGCTCTGATGGGTGGCCGTGACGGCAGCGAATACGGCCCAGGCGGTCGAAGCGGTGTTCAGGATCGAGTCCGCGCGCATCATCGCCGGCGTGGCCCGCATCGTGAGGGACGTGGGCATCGCCGAGGAACTCGCGCAGGACGCCCTCGTCGCCGCGCTCGAACAGTGGCCGGAGTCGGGTGTCCCGGACAGGCCGGGCGCCTGGCTCATGGCCACCGCCAAGCACCGCGCGATCGATCTCGTCCGCCGCAAGGAGACCTACGCGCGCAAGCTCGCCGAGGTCGGCCGGAGCCTGGAGGACGTCCCGCCGCCCGCCGAACCGGCGGACCCCGACGGCATCGACGACGATCTGCTCCGGCTGATCTTCACGGCCTGCCATCCCGTCCTCGCCACCGAGGCCCGGATCGCCCTCACCCTGCGCCTGATGGGCGGACTGACGACGCAGGAGATCGCCCGCGCCTTCCTGGCCTCCGAGCCGACCGTCGCCCAGCGCATCGTCCGGGCGAAGCGGACCCTGGCCACGGCGGGAGTGCCCTTCGAGGTCCCGTACGGGGCCGACCGGGAGGCGCGGCTGGCCTCCGTCCTCGAAGTCATCTACCTGGTCTTCAACGAGGGCTACTCGGCCACCGCCGGCGACGACCTGGTCCGCCCCGCCCTGTGCGAGGACGCACTGCGCCTCGCCCGCCTCCTCGCCGCCCTGATGCCCAAGGAACCCGAGGTGCACGGCCTCGCCGCCCTGCTGGAGTTCCAGGCCTCACGGATCACCGCCCGCACCGGCCCCGACGGGGAGCCGGTGCTCCTCGCGGACCAGAACCGGGCCAAGTGGAACCGGATGCTCATCCACCGGGGCGTGCGGGCCATGGGCCTCGCCGGCAGCGGCCCGTACGCCCTCCAGGCCGCGATCGCCGGCTGCCACGCGGCCGCCGTCCGCTACGAGGACACCGACTGGCCGACGATCGCCGCACTGTACGGCCGGCTCGTCCTGCTGGTCCCGTCGCCCGTGGTGGAACTCAACCGCGCGGTGGCCGTCTCGATGGCCCAGGGGCCGGAGGCGGCGCTGCCGATCGTCGACGCCCTGACGGAGGAACCCGCCCTGCGCGCCTACCACTTGCTGCCGAGCGTACGAGGAGACCTGCTGGAGCGGCTCGGCCGGCCGGAGGAGGCCCGCGCGGAGTTCGAGCGGGCGGCCTCGCTCACGCGCAACGAGCGGGAGCGCGACCTGCTGCTGAGCCGCGCGGCCCGCCTGTCGTAGGGCCGCCTGTCGCAGTACCGCGTCAGCCGCGGCGCGTCGCGTACGCGGCCACGTCGAGCGGAGTGCGGACGGGCCGCCGCGGCGGGGTCAGCGCCACGGGCCGGCGGAATCCGCCCGCGCGGGCGATCTCCCGCACGGTCAGGCGCAGCGCCTCCTGGAAGTCGCCCATGGTGCGGCGGGCCGCCGGCGTGTCCACGTACAGGGAGTTCATGTGGAGTCCGTCCGCGTCCCGTTGGAACCACGAGCACGCCCCGTTGGCCCGCGCCGACCAGACGTGGGTCGTCGGCCGCCACTCCTCGTGGCGTTCGGCGCCGCGGCACTTGCGCATGTCGATGTACGAGAAGAAGTTCACGGGATACGGCCAGGAGCGGGCCGCGAACTCCTCGGGCGCCAGCAGCTCCCAGGCCCGGACGAACGGTACGTCGATGTGGCCGATCATCTCGCCGAAGCCGGCCCGGACCCCGGCCATGACCGTGGCGAAGTCCCGGCCGGGCGAGGCGTCGAACTCGATCGGCATGGTGTTGACGAACCACCCCACCGAGTCCGTCCAGGCCTGCCGGCCGCGTTCGCTCACCGGCATCAGACCCCGGTAGACCCCGGGCCCGCCCGCCTCGCGCAGACAGACGGCGACGGAGGCGAGCACCCCCATGAAGGGCTTGCCGCCGACCGCCAGGCAGGTCTTCTCGAACACCTCCGCGTCGGTGGCGTCGAGGAGTTGGGAGGCCTCGTTCACGATCGGGTACATGCGGTCTGGCTCCACGCCGAGGTCGAGCGGGAAACGGGGGAAGAACTCGCCGCCACCGCGCTCGATGAAGGACTTCCAGTAGCCGAGGCGTTCGTCGCTGGCGTCGATCGACAGGTAGCGGCGGCGCTGCTCTTCGGCGAAGTCGAGATAGCTCGGGGCGGGCGGCAGCGCGATGGCCTCGCCGCGGCACAGGCCTTCGTAGGCCGTCAGCACCTCGTGGACGACGATCGGCATCGACATTCCGTCGCACACGATGTGGTCGAAGGCGAGGTACACGGTGGCGGAGTCCTCGCGGAGCACCGCGCCCATCACGAACAGGGGCCAGGAAAGGGTGTCGATGCTCCGCTTGAACCGCTCGACGAGGAAATCGCGCAACACGTCGGAGCTGTCGAAGGAGGCCACCGGCTCGGCTTCGAGGGAGAGTTCGGCTGGGTCGAAGGGCTCGCAGGCCACCTCCCCGGCGAGCCTGCGGAACGCGCACCTCAGCACTTCGTGCCGCTGGACGAAGGCGAGCAGCGCCTGGGCCAGCGCCGGTTCGTCGAGCGGCCCGGCCACCTCGAAGGTGACCGCGATCCACGAGGCGACCGGGTCGTCGGCGGCCCTGCTCTCCTCGGCGACCGTGAAGTGCTTGTCCTGGTTGAAGGACGCCTTCCGGCCCGCTGCTCGGGGATCCTGGTCGTCGGCCTCCGCCTCCCCCTCCGCGCCTTCCCGGACGCCGGTCCGCACACCGGCCTCCGCCTCCGTGTCCGCCGCCGTGCGCCTGAGCCGCCACTCGACCACCCGACCGGGTGCCACGTGGTGCATCTCCAGTGGAAACTGCCGCATAATCGTCATCCCTTCGCCCCCGAGCCGACCCCGAGGCGCTAACGACCTCCGGGCCGAGTAAGTGACGAAATCACCCACCGGGGGCCGGACCGCCGAGGAGGGGCCCGCCGTCGAGCTCCTCGGTCAGGGCGCTTCAAGGGATGTCGGCCGTGCGGTGGGACGCGGCCGTGGCGCTCCGTGCCTTGCGTGCGACGGGCGCTCAGGACTCGGAATCGTCGCGGCGGACTTCGATGTGGTCGGCGGCCAGGTCGACCGCCACCCGGTGTTCCATGCCCAGCGCCTCCAGGAACTTCTGGGGGAGCTGGACGCGGCCGGTGCGGTCCAGCACGACGTACTCGCGCTCGCTCACCGATTCCTCACCGTGCTCGTCGGTGACCGTGCGCCGCAGCACCTCGCTGCTCGTACGGCCGTCGCGGACGGCGACCGTACGGCGGACCTCGCCGGCTACCAGCGGGTCGTGGGTCACGATGACCACGGTCGCGCCCAGTTCCCGGTTGACGGTGCGGAAGGACTCGAAGATGGCCGCTCCGGTCTCGGAATCCAGCTCACCGGTGGGCTCGTCGGCGAGGAGCACCTTCGGGTCGTTGGCCATGGCCACGGCGATCGCCACCCGCTGCTTCTGGCCTCCGGACAGCTCGGCCGGCCGGCGGCCCGCGAGGTCGCCGATCTCCAGGGCGTCGAGGAGCTCCGCCACCCGCCGTGCGCGGCGGCCGGACGCACCGCGCGGGGCCCGGCCCCTCAACTGCATGGGCAGCGCGATGTTCTGGGCCGCCGTCAGGAACGGCAGCAGGTTGCGGGCCGTCTGCTGCCAGACAAAGCCCACCGCCTCGCGCCGGTAGCGCAGCCGCTGCCTGGCCGACATCTCCAGCAGGTCGTAGCCCCCGACGGTGGCGGTGCCCGCGGTGGGGACGTCCAGGCCGGCCAGGATGTTCAGCAGCGTGGACTTCCCGCTGCCCGAGGCGCCGACCAGCGCCACCAGATCTCCCTCGGCCACGGTCAGTTCGAGCCCCTGCAAGGCCTGCACCTCGACCCCGGCGGTGCTGAAGATGCGCACCAAGCGGTCGCAGGCGATCGCCGTACCCACCCCGGTCGTACGGGGCTCGGCGGCGGCCAACGCCTGTCGGCGCAGCTCTTCGTAGGTCGGCTGGTCGGTGTTCACCGCTGGTCTCCCGCTCTCAACTCGGTGGTGATCTGGCGCCTGCCGGATATCGCCGCTTCCGCCAGCACGACCCCGGCGACCAGCACCGCCAGGCCCAGCGCCTGGGTCAGTACCGGGGTCGCGGCGAACCGCAGCCCGGCCGGCACGTCGGCGCCGACCAGCGCGGACAGGTCCACGGCCGGACCCAGCAACGCCACGGCCGCCGCCGCGACGAGTCCGCCGCCGAACGCGGCGACGAGGGCCTGCGGCAGCGCTTCCGCGAGGATCAAGGCCACGCCCTGGCGGGGCCGCAGGCCCATCGTGCGCAGCCGTGCGAGCAGCGCCGCCCGCTCCGGCGCGCCGCGTACGAGGGTCAACAGCACCGCCAGCACGGCGAAGCCCGCGGCGCCCGCCACGGACGCCCAGAACAGCCGTCCGGCCGAGTGCTGGAGCGGGTCCCCGGCGAGCTTCTCGACCGAGGCGGCGCTCGTCGCCACCAGGTAGTGCTCGGCGGCCGCGGCCGGGACCCCGGCGCGGATCAGCTCGGTGAGCCGGTCCCCGTCGAGCGGGCCGATCGCGTACCAGCGGTTGGGACGCGCGGTCTTGGGGGCCACCGCCGAGGTCGGCGCGGCCGGCAGCACCAGGGTGGCCCTACCGGAGCCCGCCATCGCGGGTGTCCCGTCGATCAACCCGGCCGCCGTGACCCGGAGTTCGTCACCGCCGACCCGGAGGCGGAAGGTTTCCCCGGCGGCCTGTCCCGCCTCCTGTTGCTTGAGGAGGTCGCTGCTGAACAGCGCGGGGATCGGGGCGCCGGCGGCTGCACCTCCGTTGAGCACGGCCGGGTCGAACCGGCCGCGCCCGACGGCCCGGGACAGCCGGGCGTAGGACTCCGGGTCGACGACGAGCACCGTGACGTGCGTGGAGCCTTGCCCGGTGCCGAAGAGGAAGGCGTCGTCGTTCATCCACACCGCGGACGCGACGCGTACGCCGGGCAGTGCGCCCGCGGCCTTGACCAGCTCGTCCGGTATCGCGTCCCCGGGCGGTGCGGAGAGCTGGGTGTCGCCGCCGACCGCCTGCCGGGCCACCTGGAGCCGGGCGGTGTCCACCGCGCCCAGCACCGTGGCCCCGAAGCCGCCCGTGGTGACGGCGAGCAGCAGTGCGATCAACGGCAGCACCGAGGGCCGACCGGGCCCCTGGTCTTGCCCCTGCCCATGCCCTTGCCCATGGGTCCCGGCGCTCCCGGCGCCCCGCGCGGCGCGGGCCAGACCGAGGAAGCCGACCAGGCCGGAGCGCCGGCCCGCCGCCCGGGCCAGCGCCCCGACGAGGGCGGGCTGGAGCCGGGCCAGCACGAGCCCGCCGGACAGGGCGAGCAGCAGCGGGGCGGCGACGAGCAGCGGATCCGGCCCCGCGCCGGTAGGGGCGACCCCGCGCGTGCGGACCTCGAACACGGCGGCCGCGGTGGCGGCGAACACCAGCAGCTCGGCCACGAGCCGCCTGCGCGGGCGCGGCCCGCGCGGACCGGACAGGAGTACGTGGGCCCGTACGGGCAAGGCCAGGAGCGCCGCCAGGGTGACGGCGGCCGCCGCGACAAGGGAGGCCGTCCGGCGCGGGGTCGGCAGCAGGACCAAGGCCAGCCAAGTGGCCGCGGACGCCGCGGGCAGTACGGTGACGGCGCCTTCCCCCAGCAGGCGGCGCACGATGGAGCGGCGCGCCCCGCCGCGCGCGAGCAGCAGCCGCAGCTCTGCCTCACGCCGGGCGCCGCTCAGGGCGGCCGCCAGGCAGAACACGACGAGGGCCACCCCGGCGACCCCTGCCGGGCCGATCGCGGCGAGGGGTGCGGCGCCCTGTTGCCGGGCTTCGGCCCGCGCGAAGAGTTCCGGCAGGCGGGACGCGATGTGAAGGTCGGGCCGCTTGAGGGAGGAGGCGAGCTCGGAGGCGATCGGGCCTGCGACGAAGGAGGCGATCTCCTTCTTGACGCCGGTCAGTTGATCGGCCCGCAGCGTCCCGGTGTCCACCGGGAGCCGCCAGAAGTACTGGGTGCCCTCGCCCCAGCCGCCGATCCGGTCGAGCCCGTCCGGGCCGACGAGGGCGGCGGTCGCCCAGTACGCCTCCGGAAGGTTTTTGGTGGTCCGGGTCTCGCAGGCCTTGGTCAGGCAGGGCAGATCGGTCCAGTAGACGTTGGTGGCGTCGGCCGCGTCGTAGAGACCGACGACCTCGGCGCGGATCGTGGCGGACACGGTCGGCGTGGACTCCAGCACGGTGCCGAGCGGAGCCTTGAGGGTCTCGGACGCGGCGCGCGACAGGGCCACCGGGATGGGGGCGTCGGGCGCGGCGGGTGCACTGCCGGCGGGCCAGCGTCCTGCCACCAGGGACACGTGGGCGGCCGCCCCGGGCAGGTACGCGAGGGTCAGCCGGGGATTGATGCCCTCGGGCCGGGACAGCCCCGGGTTCGCGAGTTCGCGGGCCTTCACGCCGACGGCCCCGTGCACGGGGCCGCTCGCGGCGAGCCGGAAGGAACCGCCGGTGCGCGCACGCAGGGTGGCCAGGGCGGAGTCCAGCTCCTGAGGCGTCGCGGCCCCGCCCCGCGAGGTCGTGGTGGCGAGCAGGCTCGTCGCACCGGGCCCCTGGTCGCGCAGGAACGAGCGCAACGCCTGATCGGCACCGCGGTCCACGGCCCGCGGCAGCGCGGCCGCGAGCAGCACGGACACGAAGACGAGCGCGGCCCCGAGCAACGCGCTGAGCGGCGCCGCCCGCAGCCGGGTCCACACCCACGGCGCGCCCCGAAGCCGCGCCCCCGGCCCCGGCCGCTGCCCGAACGGTCCTGCCGCACCCTGGGTTCGCCGCGGGCCACCAACCACCGCACCGCTGGGCCCACCCGTTCCGGATCGGCTTGTGCCGGGCCGGCTTGTGTCGGGCTGGCCTGTGACGGGTCCGCCTGTGTCGGGCCGGCCTGTGTCGGGCCGGGCCGCGCCGGGTCCGCTCGTGTTGGGCTGGCCTGTGGCGGGTCCGCCTGTGTCGGGCCGGACGGCGTCCGTTCGGACCGCGCCGGGTCCGCCCGCGTCGGGCCGGTCCGGGGCGGGCCGGTCCGGGGCGGGCCGGTCCGGGGGCGGTGCGGCCGAGCGAGGCCCGGCCGGGTCGGATGTGCCCGTGCCGGGTTTCCCCGCGGGGGAATCCCCGGAGGCGGGTGGGGCTGGGTTGGTGGGGTCGGCTGTCGTCGGGCGGTCCGGGTCGGGTGCGGGCGGGCGGCTCATGACTCCTCCACGTGCCGCAGCCGGTCGGCCACGCCTCGGTCTCGGCGGCGGCCGCCCAGTACGGCCGACAGCAGGGGTGCCGCGGCGATCGCGGCGGCCAGGAGCAGCGTTTCGGCGGTCGGCAGGTCCACCAGGACCTGCGGGACCGGGCGGCGCGCGGCCGGCGTCAGCACCACCAGCGGCACGATCAGGTGGACGATGGCCGCGCCCAGCCCCACCCCGACGGCAGTGCCCAGGCCGACCAGCACGCAGTTCTCGGCGGCGGCCGTCCGGGCCAGCCGCCGCCGGGGTGCCCCCAGCGCCCGCAGTACCGCGAACTCCCCGGTCCGCTCCCGCCCGGCCGCCGCCGCGGACGCCCCGAAACCGATCGCGGCCAGCACCGCGCAGGCCACCGCGAGCGCGGCCAGCGCGCTCTGCGGGCCCGCGCTCAGCGGATCGTCCAGCAGCGCGGCCGCCAGCTCTTCGCGCACCTCCACCTGCTGCGTTCCCGCCCCGGCACGCAGTTCGGCTGCGGCCCGCGCGGGAGCCGGATCCTCGGGGGAGGCGGCCGGCAGCCACCACTCGGCGGCCGCGGGCAGCTCCCGCCCACTGTCGGCCGCCAACAGCCGCCCGGCGGCGGCCAGATCGACGGCCACGGCAGTGTCACCGGCCACCGGCAGCGAGCCGACGGCCGCGGTGATCCGCACCGGCACATCGGCTCCGCCCAGCGGTACGGGCACGAGGTCGCCCACGCTCGCGCCGACGGCGGCGAGGTAGGCGCGGGTGGCGAGCCCCGGGAGCTCGGCCGCGGGGGCGCTTCCCACGAGCAGCCCGAGCTGCACACCGCGGACGGTGTCCGTGCCGCCCCGGTACCGGACCTCGAGCAGCGCGTCCGGCCCGGCCGGGAGCAGTTCGGCGAGCCGGCCGCCGCCGGCCAATGGCGGTGCCTTGAGCGCCCATTCGGGGGCGGCGCCCGCGACCGGTACGGCCGCCCCGCCCGGGCTGTCGGCGGCCGCGATCCTGCGCACGGTCAACTCCCCGGGCAGCTCGGACCCGTCGGGCGGCGGGAAACCGTCCGGCGGGGGCCCGAAGTCCTCCAGCCCGTACGAGAGCACGAGCCCGGCGATCCGCAGCGGCGCGGCGGCCGACCCGAGCGGGGCCCCGGCCAGGGTGTCCAGGTCCAGAGAGAGCGTTGCGTCCCCGGACTCGGGGAGCGGGAGCATCGGCACGCGGTAGGTCAGGCCGAAGCGGTCGCGCAGGAGGAGCCCGAGGCCGGGGCGGCCGGCCGCTTCGGGGGTCCGCACCGTGACGTCCAGATCGATCCGGCGCGGGTGCCCGGGCAGTTCGATACCGCTCCCGCCGGCCGCAGTCCCGGCCGGAGAGCCCGCCGCCAGCGGCGTGAACAGCTCCCGCACGGAGCGCCCGTCCCGCAGGTCGGCCCGCAGCGGAACCCGTTCGGCCACCCCGGCCGCGTCCAGCGCGAGTACCTGTGCGGCGCGGCCGCCCGGCAGGTCCTGCTTCGCGCGGACCACCGGGATCACCCGCTCGCCTCCGGGCAGCGAGGAGTACAGCCCGCCCCGGCCCAGCGGAGCCACGGCGCTGCCGGAGATCCGCAGGCCCCCGGCGGTGGCGAAGTCGGCCTGGTCGCGCTGGGAGGCGGACCACGCCGTCTGCTGGCCGAGTGCCAGGACCCCGCTGGACACGGCGAGTACGAGCAGCAGCACCGGCCCCGTGGCCCGCCCGGGCCGACGGGCGAGCTGCCAGCCGACCAGCGCCGGCCCGAGTCCCCGGCCGCGCGCGGCGATCCGCCCTCCGAGCCGCGCGGCGAACGGCAGCAGCCGCAGCACCAGCAGGGTGCCCGCGCACAGGGCCAGGGTCGGCGCCGCGACCAGTACCGGGTCCACACCCGGCACCGGGCCGCCGGCCGGCGTGGAGGCCGCGAGCTCGTCGCCGCTGTACTGCGCGAGCTGCTGGTAGGCGAGGACGGCGAGGGCCACCAGCGCCAGGTCGGCGCCCGACCGGGCGGCCCCGGCGACCAGCGCCTGACGGCGTCCGCTGCGCCGCAGCGCGGCGGCCCCCGCGCCGCGCAGTACGGCGGGCAGCGTGGTCAGCAGGACGCAGCCCAGGGCGCAGCCGGCCGCGACCGGCCAGAGCAGCCAGGTCCCGGAGGTGTCCAAGGGCACCCGGGCCGGCCGGCCGAAGTCCGTGAGCAGGCGCAGCAGGGGAGGGGTCAGCAGGGGCGCGAGCACGGCGGCGGGGAGGGCGAGCAGCAGGGATCCGGCCGCACCGAGGGCGCCGAGACGCGGGCGGGAGGCGCCGCGGGCGGTCAGCAGGACCCGCTCGGACTCCTGGCGTTCCGTCAGCAGATGGGCGACCAACAGCAGCGCGGCAGCGGCGAGGACGGCGAGCTGGAGCGCTCCGACGAGCAGGGTGGACCGGGCGACCCGCTGCCCGGAGGCCAACTCGTCGAGCAGGTCGGGAAGTTCGGTCTTGACCTTGAAACCGGACGGGACCGTGACCCCGCCGGAGCCGGAGCCGGTGGCACCGCCACCGCCACGGCCACCGCCACCGCGGTCACCGGGGGCGCCCTCCGCCAGCCCGGCCGCGCGCTCCCGGACGGCCTGCGTCTCGGCGGCGCGCACGGTGGCGAAGTCGGCGGTGAGGAGCGCACCGCGGCTGTTCTGCGGCAGCCCGCCCGCCGTGAACGCGGAGTCGTCGACGAGCAGCGGCCCGTACGTGGCGAAGCCGCTGACCTGCAGCTCGCGGCCGCCGAGCGGGTCGAGCCGCCAGTACGGAGCCTCGGGGTCGGACGCCCGGTAGACCCCGGTGACCAGCACGATGAGCGGAGCTCCGCCGTACCGGTCGTCGAGGCGCACTTCGGCCGGCAGCGCCGCCTCGGTGAGCCCGAGCCGGGTCAGCGCGGCCGACGGTACGGCCACCTGCGTGGGCGCGGCGCCCGGCCCGGCGACGGCCTGCGGCCACCGGCCCGCGAGGAGCCGTACCCGCTCACGGTCGAGGGCGGCCAGCAGCGTCAGATCGCTGTCCTTGCCGGGGGTGCGCGGCCCGGGAAGTCCGTACGGACGGCTGCGCGCGAGGCTCTCGACCACCACCGGGAGCCGTCCGAACAGCTCGCCGGCGAAGGCCCGTACCGTCCCGTCGTCCTCGGTGCGCGCGGTCACCGGATGCTCGCTGGTCACCAGGACCGTGGCCCGGGTCCGGCCGGGTCCCTGGAGCGCCTGGCGCAGTCCGGCCTCACCCACACCACGGGTGAAGGCGAACAGCGCGGTCAGCACGGTCGTGGTGATCAGTACGGTGAGCAGTACGGCCGCGGCGAGCGGCAGTCGCCCGTGCAGCCGGCGCACGACGAAGCCGAGCATGTGCTGTGTTCCTCCCCCGTCCGGACCGCCGACTCCGGATAGCGGACGATGCTGTCAGATTCGAACGCACAGGGGAAGGGACTTGCGCGAAGGATGTGACGGGTGAGCAAATTCGAACGACAGGCCCCGGCGTGCCCGTTTCGGCCGGTCTCAGCCGAGGGTTCGAGGGTTCGAGGGTTCGAGGGTTTCGAGGGTTCGAGGGGGAGCACAGGTCATGACCGAGCATCAGGACGATCGGGCGGCCGCCGCGCCGATGGTGGTCGTGGAGGACGTCCACCGCAGCTTCGGCAGCGGCCCGCAGGCCGTGCACGCGCTGCGCGGAGTCTCCTTCGAGGCGCGCCGTGGCGAACTCACCGCGCTCAAGGGGAGGTCGGGCTCCGGCAAGACCACTCTGCTGAACCTGGTCGGGGGACTCGACGCACCGACCTCCGGCACCGTCTCCCTCGACGGCACGGGCCTCGCCGGCCTGGACGAGGCGGGCCTGTTGGCGTTGCGCCGCGACCGGATCGGTTTCGTCTTCCAGTCCTTCGGCCTGATCCCCGTCCTGACGGCCGCCGAGAACGTCGGCGTCCCGATGCGGCTGCGGAAGGTCCCGGCCCGGCAGCGCGAGGAGCGGGCCCGTACCCTGCTCGCCCTGGTGGGCCTGGCCGAACACGCCGGTCAGCGGCCCGGAGAGCTCTCCGGCGGGCAGCAGCAGCGGGTGGCCGTCGCCCGCGCCCTGGCCAACGAGCCCGACCTGATCATCGCGGACGAACCGACCGGCCAGCTCGACTCCGAGACCGGCCGGTCGATCAGGCGGCTGCTGCGGGCGGTGGTGCGCAGCGAGGGAGTCACCGCGCTGGTCGCCACCCACGACCCGGCCCTGATCGAACTGGCCGACCGGGTCGTGGAACTGCGCGACGGCCGCATCGTCGACGAACACCGGGTCGAGCAGGCAGCCACCCGCTGACCCGCCCCGCCCCTACTCGGTGTGCAGCACCGAGGCGATCGTCATCCGGGCCGCCGAACGGGCCGGCAGCAGGGATCCGAGGACGGCGATCGCCACACCCGCCAGCAGCATCGCGGCGAGCTGCGGCGCATGCCACACGTCCTTCATGTACTCGGGGAACGAGACCACGCCGACGTTGTCGACGACCAGCCGGTGCGCCAGCATCCCCAGCGGGACGCCCAGCAGTCCGCCGACCACACCCAGGCCGGCCACCGAGGTCACCGTCATCGCCACCACCTGCCGGGGGGTCATCCCGATCGACTTGAGCATCCCCAGGTCCCGGCGGCGCTCCCGGGTGTTCAGCAGCACGGTGTTGAAGACCCCGAGCGAGGCGACGAGGGTCAGCAGCACCGTGAAGACCGTCGAGAAGGCGACGACCGTCGTGGTGGCGGCGTTTCCGGAACTCCCCACGCGCACGCTCAGCCCGGGATCGGCCGCCTCGACCGCCGCCGCGTAGGCCTTGGCGTCGGCCCCGGGCTTCAGCAGGACCGAGTACTCGATGGCGCGGGCACCCGGCGCGAGTTGCTGGTACGTGTGCCAGTCGGCGTCCAGCGCACGGGCGTTGGAGTCGATGAGCTGGCCGACGATGGTCGAGGGGACCTGCCGGCCGTTGACCTCCAACGTGACCCGGTCGCCGACCTTCAGGCCGCGCTGCGTCAGGAACGACGGCCCGGCCGCGATCTCCCCGGCCGCGTCCGGCACCCTGCCCTTGAAGATCTCGAACGAACGCGCCTCATTGTCCCCGCGGTAGAAATTGCCGAAGGCGGGCTGGGTCTGCCCCGACAGGTTCACCTGCGCCAGCCCACGCGCCCGTACGTACTTCACGCCCGGGAGGGAGCGGAGCAGATCCTCGATCTGCGCGTCGCCCAGCTTGGGGAGGGGCCGGCCGTTCGCTTCGCTCCCCGCCGCCACGTGGATGCCGGTGCCGCCGTCCCCCCGCCCGGCATTGACGAGCGCGAGCATGGTGCTGGTCAGCCCGGTCGACAGGGTCGCCGTGGTGACCCCGAGGACGATGGCCGCCACGGTCATCAGGGTGCGGCCGGGACGGGCGAACGGCTGGCCCAGGCCCAGGCTGACCGGCCGCGGCAGCCGCGTGGAGCCGAGCGCCCGCTGCACGCGGAGCCCCCGCCCGGTCCGTGGCGCCCCGCCCGCGCTGATCGCCTCGGCGGCGGGCAGCCGGTGCGCCCGCAGTGCGGGGACCAGTGCGGTCAGCAGGACGAGGGCGGGCATGCCCAGCAGGCAGACGAGGTACACCCACGGGCCGATGCCGTCGACCACGGCCGGGCCGGTTTCGATGCCGGAGAACGCGACACTCAGGATGGGCCCGGCCAGCGCGGTGCCGGCCAGAGTGCCGAGCACGCAGCCGACGACGGCCGGTACGCCGACCATCGTCAGGTAGACGGCGACGACCTGGTTCGGGGTGAACCCCAAGGCCTTCAGCACGCCGATGTGCCGGTATCCGGAGACGACCGCCCCGCTGACCACGTTCCCGACGATCAGGGTGGAGACGAGGAGTCCGAGGACCCCGAAGAACGTCATGAACGGCAGATAGGCGTCGACCAGCGCCGAGAAGGTCCGCTTGAGGGTGAGGTACGTCTGTGTGCTGGTCAGCGCGGACTCGGGGAGGCCGGCGGTGGCCCGCTCCAGTCCAGTGCTCAGCTTCGCCTGGGTCGAGGAGTCCTCGAACCGGTAGAGCATCTGGGCGGAGGTGGGGCGCAGTTCGGCCATCTGCTCGGGTGACACCCAGCCGCCGGCCGACTTGCTCATGCTGGTGGCGAAGCCCACGACGGTCAGCGTCGGCGCCCCCGGGGCCGTGAGCTTGGTGCTGAGGAGGTCCGGGGACGGCGAGCCGCGGCTGGAGAAGTTGACGACGATCTCGCCGGGCGCGGTGGCCCAGCGGCCCGTGAGGATCTCGACGCGGTCCACCGGGCCCGCCGGATCGGCCCGGCCGACCACGTTGAGGGAACCGCCGGCCATCCACAGCCAGTCGCCGGGAATGGTGAGGACGGCCTGCTCGAAGGGTCCGGCGGCGGCCTCCACACCCGGCTGCCGGGCGGTGGCCTCCAGCTGAGCCGTCGTCGCCTTCGACGTGTCGAAGGCCGCCACCACATGGGCCCCGCGCTGGGCCGCGTACGCCTTGTCGAAGGGACTGGCGGCGGCTTCGAGCAGCCCCAGCGCGAGCAGGACGGTCGTCGTGGAGCACAGCACGACGAGCCCGATGACGAACGTCTGGACCCGGCGGCGCTTCACGGCCGCGCGCGAGGCCCTCCATACGGCGCTCACGCGGTCGCCTCCAGGGCGCTCTCGCCGGCCACCCGGCCGTCGGCGACCTCGATGAGGCGGCCGGCACAGCGGGTGGCCAACTGGCGGTCGTGGGTGACGATCAGCAGGGTCTGGCCGATCTGGTTGAGGTCGATCAGCAGGTCCATCACCTGCTCGCCCGAGCGGCTGTCGAGGGCGCCCGTCGGTTCGTCCGCCAGGAGCAGCGCCGGGCGGTTCATCAATGCTCGTGCCACGGCGACCCGTTGGCGCTCGCCGCCGCTGAGCGTCGCCGGGTAGTTGTTGCGGCGCCCGGCCACGCCCAGTTCGTCGAGGAGTTCAAGGGCCCGGCGGCGGGCCTGCCGGGCAGAGGTACCGGTCAACTGGGCGGCCAGCGCCACGTTGTCGAGGGTCGGCAGATCATCGATGAGGTTGAAGAACTGGAAGATCATGCCGACGTTCCGGCGCCGGAACAGCGCCAGCCCGGTCTCGTTCAGCTGCCCCAGGTCCTGGCCGTGCACCTCCACCAGGCCCGATGTGGGCCGGTCCAGCCCGGCCACCATGTTGAGGAGGGTGGACTTGCCACAGCCGGAGGGGCCCATCACGGCGACCGCGTCGCCCGCCCGGATCTCCAGCGAGAGCCCGTCCAGGGCCTTCGCGTCGCCGTACTCCTTGTGCACGCCGTCCAGCCGCACCACCACGTGCCGCTCACTGCCGTGATCAGTTGTCATGTCTCGAACTTATGGTGGAGCCCGCGGACGGGGCGTCAGCCCCCGGATGTAAGAGTCCGGGCAGGTCATCCTGGGGATGTACGCGGCCCCGTCCGGCAGAATGACGGTCGGGCGGACGGGGGGATGCGAGGGTGGGAACGATCACCGGGGTGGCCGGCGCGACCGCGATCGCGTGCGTGGCCACGGTCATGGCGGCAGGGCTGGGCGCAGCCCTCGTGCGCGCCCGGCGCGGGTATCGGGCGGCGTTGGGGGAGCGGGGCTGGCTGCTGGAACGGGAGCGGGAGAGCGCGGCCCGAACCGCCGTGGACGCGGAACGGGCCAGGATCGCGGCGGAGCTCCACGACATCGTCAGCCACAACGTGAGCCTGATGGTGGTCCAGGCGGGCGCCGCACGGGAAGTGCTGCACACCCTCCCGGAGGAGGCCGCGGCGGCGATGGCCGCCGTGGAGGCCGCCGGGCGGACCACGATGACCGAACTGCGGCACTTGCTGGGGCTGTTGGCCCCGGCACAGGACGGCAGGGACGAGCCGTACGCGGCCGGCGCCGGTGCCGTCGCCGTCGCGGCGTCCACGGAGCCGCAGCCGAGCCTGGCCAGACTCAGCCCGCTCATCGACAAGTTCGCCTTCGCCGGCCTGCCGGTGGAGGTACGCGTATCCGGGGACCCGCGACCGCTGCCGACCGGGATCGACGTCACGGCGTACCGGATCGTCCAGGAGGCGCTGACGAACGCGCTCAAACACGGAGACGGGGGCAAGGTGGAGGTGACGGTGCGGTACGCGGAACACGCGCTGCGGGTGGAGGTGCTGAGCAGCGGCCCGAGCGTGCTGGCTGGCCCCGCGCAGGGCCCGGTCTCCGCGGCCGGCGCCCCGGTGGCCCCGGCCAAGGCGGACGGCACGGGGCGGGGCCTGCTCGGCCTGCGCGAGCGCGTCGCCGTCTACGGCGGCGACCTGGACGCCCGCCGCCGCCTCGGCGGCGGCTACCGAGTCCGAGCCCGCCTCCCCCTGGACCGACCGTGACGGCCCCGCCGCCCGGCCCAGCGCCCGGTCCTGCGACCGAGCCCCGGCCGACGCCCGAGCCCGATCCGGTTACTCCGCCGACGCCCGCGGCGGCGCCGCCGCGGCCGCGGGTGGTGGTCGCCGATGATCAGGAGCTCGTGCGTACCGGGTTCCGGTTGATCCTGACGGCCCGCGGGATCGACGTGGTCGGGGTCGCCGCCGATGGGGTGGAGGCCGTTGCCCAGGCGCGGCGGCTGCGGCCCGACGTCGTGCTGCTCGACATCCGGATGCCGAACATGGACGGGCTCGAGGCCGCCCGGCGGATCCTCGCCGAGGTGCCCGGCTGCCGGGTGATCATGCTGACCACCTTCGACCTCGACAGCTACGTGTACGCCGCCCTCGCCGCCGGGGCCAGCGGGTTCCTGCTGAAGGATGTGACCCCGGAGCACCTCGCCGCCGCCGTCCGGCTCGTCGGTACCGGCGACGCCCTGCTCGCCCCGTCGATCACCCGCCGGCTCGTGGAACGCTGCGCGCCCGGCCCCGCAGAGCGGGACCCCGCCGCGACGGCCGCCGCGCACCGGGAGCTCGCCGTGCTCACCCCGCGCGAACGGGAGGTGCTGACCCTGATGGGCCACGGCCGCTCCAACGCCGAACTGGCGCGGGAGTTGACCCTCAGCGAAGCCACGGTGAAGACGCACGTGGCCCGGATCTTCGCGAAGCTGTCGCTGCGCGACCGCGCCCAGGCGGTGGTGCTCGCCTACGAGACGGGCCTGGTCACCCCCGGCTCGTCCGCGTAGCGGCGGACCAGGTCCTCCATCACGGAGGGCGGGAGCGCGGGGTTCCCCGCCGCCGCCTGCGCGGCGTCCGGATCGGCGTCGTCCAGCAGGCCGGTGAGTACGGGGACCGCGAGCGCCGGGTGGGCGGCGGCCCCGCGCCGTGCCCGCTCTTCGGCGGCCAGACAGGGCAGCAGCGCCTCGGAGGTCGCGTTCGGGTGCGCGGCGATCTCCCGCATGGCCCGCCGTACGGGCGGCTCGTGCCGGGCCAGCTCCGCCAGCAGCGCCCCGGAGGCGTCCGGGTTGGCGGCCACCCGCGCGAGGACCCGTACGCCGTGCCGCGCGACCATGCCGCGCAACTGCCCCTCCGACAGCCCGGGATGCGGGGCCACGGCCTTGACCACCGCAGCGTCCGGATCATCGGCGAGCGCGTCGCGCACCCCCGCCGGCAGATCGTGCCGCTCCGCCACGAGTTTCCGTACGGAGGGATCCGCGGCCGCGGCCAACTCCTCGAGCTCCTCCACCGTCGCGGAGGCGATCCGCGGCAGCAGCACCGTCCCGATCCGCGTGGCCCCGGCGAGCCGGACGAGCACGTCGAGCGGCAGACGCGGATGCCGGGCCAACAGGCGCAGCTCCGCGTGCGGGGCGTCGGCAGCGAGGGTCCGTACGAGCTCCTCGCCGATCGCCGGGTTCCCGGCGACCGCCTCCCGGACACCGGGCATCGGGTCCCGCGCGAGGCGTGCGTACACGTGCTGCGGAAGGTCGGTGCGTTCGGCGAGCGCCCACCGCAGCAGCATCGAGGGCGCGTCGGAGAGCGAGACCGCCGCGTCGGGCGGTGTGGCGGGGTTCCGCAGGGCGCGCTCCCAGGTCCCGTGGACCGTGGAGGCGTGCGAACCGTCGCATGCGGCGCCCGCACGCAGGACGCAGTCCGGGTCGGGGCAGTACGGGTCGTGGGTGAAGGGGATGTCCTTGGTGTCGCAGACCAGGCAGGACGTCGCCGACGGGAGCCCCGCACCGGTGACGAGGGCTGCCAGTGCGTCGGGCGGCGTGGCCTCGTTGTAGGCCGCCGCGCAGCGGACCTCGGCGTGGGGATGCCGCGCCAGGCGCGCCGCGACGGGGGCGGTCGTCCACAGGGCGAGCTCCGCGACCACTTCCACGTCCGGGTCGGAGGCCAACCGCTCCACCGCGTCCGGCGACAGCTCGGGGCAGGAGGCGAGCTTCCAGCGGATGTGCGGGTCCGGATTCGCCGCGAGGCCGCAGGCCCAGTCGGGCCGGCCGCGTCCCTCGTCGAGGAGGGCGATGGCCGCGTACGGCTGAGCTGCCGGGTCGACATCGGCGGCCGTCAGCGTTCCGCCGTAGGCGAGCCGTACGGCGGTGTCCTCGTGGTGCGCGGCCAGGACCCGTACCTGGGCCGGGCCGAGGTCGCCGCGCCCGGCAAGGGTGTCCACCAGCTCGTCCACGAGGTCGTCGGCCGGCGCCGCGAGGGCCAGGGCGATCAGCCGGTCGACGAGCGCCCCGGGCAGCGCCGGATTGGCGGCCAGCCCGCACAGGAGGTGGTTCACGGGCGGGCCCCCTGCCCGCCGGCGGCGGCCGCGTCCGCCGAAGCCGACAGGGCCTCGGCCAGCGCCTTCGCGTGCGGATGCGGACGGCGACGCCGGGGGAGGAGCACCCCGATGTGCCGGGCGGGACGCGGCGGCTCCACCGGGACCACCACCACCTCGGCGGTCGGGGCCAACGACACCTGCGGGACCAGGGAGACCCCCACGCCCGCCGAGACCAGAGTCTGCGCGAAGAAGTAGTCGGTGGTGGACGCCCCGACCCGGAGGCCGAAACCGGCGAGCTCCGCGTAACGGCGCAGGAACGCCTCCGTCTTGAGGCAGCCGAGCACCCAGCGGTCGCCCCCGAGCTCGGCCGGGCTCAGCGAGGACCGGCCGGCGAGGCGGTGCCCGCGCGGCAGCACCAGCCACAACGGGTCCTCCATCAGCGGCACCCAGTCGAGCCCGGGCCGTTCGCCGGCCCCGACCGGTGGCGGGCCGTCGAAGTGGTAGCTCAGCGCGAGGTCGGCCGCCCCGGCGCGCACCATCGGCGCGGCCTCCTCCGGCTCGCTCTCGCACACCGTCAGCTCCACCTCCGGATGTGCGGCCACGAACCGCTTCAGCGCCTCGGGCAGCAGGTGCCGGCCCCCGCTCGTGAAGGTGGCGACGGTCAGTCGCGGCCGAGGGGCGGTCAGCCGGTCGATGTCGTGGCGGACCCGGTCCAGTTCGGCGGAGATGGTGTCGGCCGCCTCCACCAGCAGCCTGCCGGACTCGGTGAGCGTGACCCCCCGCGTGCTGCGCACGGCCACCGGGTGGCCGAGCGTGCGCTCCAGCGCGGCGATGTGCTGGGAGACGGCGGACGGGGTCAGCAGCAGGGCGCCGGCCGCCCTGTTGAAGCTGCCGTGCTCGGCCACCGCCCGCAGGACCCGCAGCCGCTGCACATCGATCATCAGTTTCCCTTCATACCCGTTCAGTGGATGATCGGTTCCGCTGTGGACGGTACAACGGCAGAGTCGCCTGCATGAACACGATTCTTGTCATCGGCGGGAGCCGGTACTTCGGAAAGTCCCTGGTCACCAAGGCGCGCGACGCGGGGCACGAGGTCACGGTCCTCAACCGGGGCTCCGGGACTCCGCCCGCCGGCGTCGGCCACGTCGTCGCCGACCGCGACGACGAGGAGCGGCTGCGGGCGGCGTTGGGAGCGCGCACCTTCGACACGGTCATCGACCAGGTCTGCTACACGCCGCAGCAGGCCGCCGTCGCGCGGCGCGTCTTCACCGGGCGGACCGGGCGCTACGTCATGACCTCCACCATGGAGGTGTACGACCCTGCCACGCTGCCCGGCGCCATGCACGTTGGCGGTGGCGGTGGCGGTGGCGCTCGCGGTGGTCGTGGCCCGGTCCCGGTCACCGAGGAGTCCCTCGACCCCGTCACGACCGGGGCGGTGCCCGGGAGCGGCCCCGCCCACGAGTACGCCGAGGGCAAGCGGCGTGCCGAGGCCGTGTTCCTGCGTGACCCGCTCTTCCCGTACGTCTCCGTGCGCGCGGCCCACGTCCTGGGCGGCGGCCGGGAGGAGTTCACCGGGCGTCTCGGGCACTACGTGGAGCGGATCGCTGCCGGGATCCCGGTCGACGTCCACCAAGCCCCGTACGCGACCTCGTTCATCCACCACCGGGAGATCGCCGACCTGCTGTACTGGGCGGCCGGCCACAGCTTCACCGGACCGGTCAACGCGGCCTCTCACGGAGCGCTGGACGTCACCGCGCTCGGCGAGCTGGTTGCCGAGCGGGTCGGACGGCGGCCCCGCTACCGGGTCGTGGGGGAGGGCGCCGAGGCCTCGCCCTTCTCCTTCGACCGGGCCTACGCCATGGACAACGGCCGGGCAGCCGCCCTGGGTTTCGCCTTCCGCCCGGTCACGGACTGGTTGCCGGGCGCCATCGACGAGGATGCGGCCGGCCGCTGAGAGCGGACAATCCACGTGCGGTCCGACCGCCCCGCGTGATAATCCTCCCTGCCATGAGTGATCTTGTGACAGAGCGGCTCGTCCTTCATCCGTTGACCGTCGGCGAGGCCGAGCGTCTGGTGGCGGGCGAGGTGGACAACAGCGCCCCATGGGGGCCCGGATACCCCACTGTCGGGGACGTGGACGCGGCCAGGCGCTTCCTGGGCACCTGCGCGAGCACCGGTGATCCCCGGCCGTTCGGCAACTACGAGATCCGTCGCCGCGAGGACGGCCAGGCGATCGGCGGCGTGGGCTTCCACGGGTCCGCGGACGAGAACGGCAAGGTCACGATCGGCTACGGTCTCGTCCCGTCGGCGAGAGGCATGGGATACGCATCCGAAGCCCTGCGCGGCCTGCTGCTGTTCGCGTGGGCACACGGCGTGACCTGCGTGAGGGGGGACGCCGACCTCGACAACCTCGCGTCCCAGCACGTCATGACGGCGGCCGGCATGCGGCCGGCCGGAGAAGACGAACGCGTCAGGTATTTCGAGACCGCATGGACCGACACGCCGGAGATCACCGATCCGCCGACAGAGACGCCCTAGCGGTCAGCCGTCGCCGGGCCGCCGCTCCAGCGGCGTTGCTACTGCCGAGTTGTTCACACTGAAGGTCACGCTTCCGGCCCGGTAGCGGTCGTCGGACCACTCGATCGGGCGTCCGTTGGCCGTCGCGGAGACGTGCCGCTGACGCAGCAGCGGGTTGCCGCGCCGGACGGCCAGCAGCCGCGCGTCCTCGCTGCTGGCCGGGAGGGCGTCGATGAGGTGCTCGCCGTAGTGGGCCACGATCCCGGAGCCCTCCGCCAGGAGGTCCATGATGGAGCGGCAGTCCTCCGGCATCGCCTCCACGGCCTCCGCGATCCAGCCGGGATAGGCGGTCCGCTCCACCATCGCGGGCTCCCCGTCGAGCAGCCGTAGCCGCAGCACCGCGAGGATCTCCGCACCCGGCTCCAGCGCGAGCCGCTCGGCCTCCTCGGCGGTGGCGGGCCTGCGCGTACGGGACAGGAACCGGCTGGCGGCCTCGTGCCCGAGGCCTTCGGCCCACTGGGCGAAGCTGTTCAGTTCGCCGAAGCTGTGCCGCCGCTCGTGGCGCAGAACGATCCTCCGCGCGCCCTGCCGGGAGCCGATCAGCCCCTCCGCGGCGAGCGTGGCCACCGCCTGGCGGACGGTTCCCCGGGAGGCGGACCAGCGCGCGGCGAGGTCGCTCTCGGAGGGCAGCTGGGCACCCACCGGGTACTCGCCGGCGAGGATCGCCCGGCGCAGCGCGTCGGCGATCTCCAGATACCGGACCGTGGCCATGCCCTTCACCCCCTGATCGGTGCGTGCGGACCACCCGGTCGGTGCCCGCACTCATGATCATTCCAACATGCCCTGTCACGACTTCTTTCGGTCATTGTCGTGTCTTCGTCGAGCCGTGCTCCCCGGTCCAGACTCCGTTCACCGTCCGTACAGTGAGACCGGGCGAACTGGAGCCAACTTGTTCAGACAAGTGAACCCCCACTTAGTCTCCGGGAGAGACCGTGCTCAGTTCCTCCGCCCGTCGCGGTGCGGCCGTACTGCTCAGCGCCGCCGTCCTCAGCACGCTCAGCGCGTGCGGTGCCGCCCCCGACTCCAAGACCACGGGCGGCGCCGGTGGCGCCAAGAACGGCGCAGCGCCGGCCGCCGCGACCTCGGTGGCCGATTTCGGCTCGATGGAAGCCCTCGTCGCCGCCGCGCAGAAGGAGGGCAAGCTCAACGTGATCGCCCTGCCGCCGGACTGGGCGAACTACGGCGAGATCATCAAGGCCTTCGAGGCCAAGTACAAGATCAAGGTGAACAGCGAGAACCCGGACGCCTCCAGCTCCGACGAGATCGCCGCCGTCAAGTCCCGCAAGGGCCAGGACCGCGCGCCCGACGTCCTGGACCTCGGCATCGCCTTCGCCCGCAGCGGCGCCGCCGAGAACCTCTTCGCCCCGTACAAGGTCACCGCCTGGGACAAGATCCCGGCCGGCCAGAAGGACGCCGACGGCCGCTGGTACAACGACTACGGCGGCTACGTCTCCATCGGCTGCGACGCCGCGAAGATCCCCACCTGCCCGCAGACCTTCGCCGACCTGCTGAAGCCCGAGTACAAGGGCAAGGTCGCCCTCAACGGCAACCCCACCAAGTCCGGTTCGGCCTTCGGCGGCGTGTACGCGGCCGCCCTCGCCAACAAGGGCTCCTTCGCCGACATCCAGCCCGGCATCGACTTCTTCGGGCAGCTGAAGAAGAGCGGGAACTTCATCCCGGTCGAGTCCACCCCGGCCACCGTGGAGAAGGGCGAGACGCCCATCTCCATCGACTGGGACTACCTCAACGCCGGCTACGCCGACCAGTTCAAGGGCAAGGGCGTCGACTGGAAGGTCGCCATCCCCACCGACGGCGTCTACGCCCAGTTCTACTCGCAGGCCATCAACAAGGAGGCCCCGAACCCGGCGGCCGCCCGCCTGTGGATGGAGTTCCTCTACAGCGCCGAGGGCCAGAACCTCTGGCTGAAGGGCTACGCCCGTCCGGTCCTGCTCCCCGTCATGACCCAGGACGGCACCGCCGACAAGGCCGCCGTCGCCAAGCTCCCGCAGGTCCAGGGCACCCCCGCGTTCCCGGCGTCCGCCGAGCTCGACAAGGCCAAGGCCACCCTCGCCGAGAAGTGGGACAAGGCCCTCTCCTGATGTCCACCACCACCCCTCGTCCCGTGGGGACCGCCGGCGGCAGCACCAGCCGCCGCCGGCGGCGCGGCCCGCGCACCTGGCTCGCCGCCCTCCCGCTCCTCGTCTTCACCGGGCTCTGCTTCGGTATCCCGCTCGGCGCCATGGCCTTCGGCGCGGTCACCCGCACCGACCCGGCGGGCGGCGCCACGCAGTTGACCGGCGAGCACCTCGCGCGCTCGCTGCAGGGCCCCTACCTCGGCTCGCTCGTCGGCAGCGTTCAGCTCTCCGCCCTCACCGCGACTGTAGGCGGCGTGCTCGGAGTCGTCATCGCCCAGTCCGTGGTCACCTCCCGCTCCACCGCCCTGCGCAGCGCCGCGCTCACCGCATCGGGCGTGCTCGCCAACTTCGGTGGCGTGCCCCTCGCGTTCGCGTTCATCGCCACCGCGGGCATCTCCGGGGTCCTGACCCAGCTCGGCGACCTCACCAGCCTGGGCTGGAACCTGTACTCCTTCACCGGACTCACCGTGGTCTACCTGTACTTCCTCATCCCCCTGATGGTGCTGGTGATCGCCCCGGCCCTGGAGGGACTGCGCCCGCAGTGGCGCGAAGCCGCGCAGAACAGCGGGGCCACCGGATGGCAGTTCTGGCGCCACGTGGGCCTGCCCGTGCTCGCGCCGTCCCTGCTGGGCGGGTTCGTGCTGCTCTTCGGCACCGCCTTCGCCGCGCACGCCACCGCCGCCGCCCTCGTCGGCGGCTCGGTACCGCTGGTCACCCTCAAGATCGCGGACGCGCTGTCCGGGAACGTGCTCACCGGCCAGGAGAACGTGGCGCTCGCCCTCGGCCTCGACATGATCCTGATCGCCGGCCTGGTCATGGCGGTCTACCTGCCCCTCCAGCGACGGAGCGCCCGATGGCTGCGATGACCCCGACCGCCACCAGCACCCCCTCGGAGGCCGGGGCCCCGGCGAAGACCGCCCGGTCCCGCCCGCGGCCCAGGATCTGGCGCGGAGCCGTCCTCGCGCTGGCCGGCGCGTACTTCCTCGTACCGCTCGTCGCCTCCTTCGTCTTCACCGTGCACGTGCCCGGCCAGGGCCTCACCTTCGAGGCGTACACCGAGCTGCTCGCCGCCGAGGGCTTCACCCGGAGCCTGCTGCTCTCCCTCGGCCTCGCCGCCGCGACCATCGCGCTGTCGCTGCTGCTCGCGGTGCCCGCGCTGGTCGCCGTACGCATCGGCTCCCCGCGGCTGCGGCCCGTCGTCGAGGTGATGTGCATGCTGCCGCTGGTGGTGCCGCCGATCGCCCTGGTCACCGGGATCACCACCGTGCTGCGCTGGGGACCGGAACACCTGTCGCGGACCCCGCTCTACCAGACGTTCATCGCCGTCCAGAACGAGAGCTTCCCCGTCGTCCTGGTCCTCGCCTACACGGTGCTGGCGCTCCCGTTCGTCTACCGCTCGCTCGACGCGGGCCTGCGCGCCGTCGACGTGCCCACCCTGGTCGAGGCCGCCCGCAGCTGCGGCGCGAGCTGGCCGTACGTCGTCGTGCGCGTGCTCCTGCCGAACCTGCGGGCCTCGCTCGCCGGCGCCGCCTTCCTCACGCTGGCCCTGGTGCTCGGCGAGTTCACCATCGCCTCCCTCCTCGGCTTCCAGCCCTTCGCGGTGTGGATCGTGTCCATCTCCGGAGCCCAGGCCCGGATGTCGGTGGCCGTCTCCATCCTCAGCCTCCTGATCACCTGGCTGCTGCTGCTCGCCCTCTCGCGGGCCGGGACCAACCCGACCACCACCGCCGCCACCACCTCCCGCAAGGAGTCCTGACCCCCCATGTCCACCACTCTCCCCGCGGCCAGGAAGCCCATGGACCCCGCCGAGCCGACGGGCGGAGCGCGCGTCGAATTCCGCGGCCTGCGCCGGGCCTTCGGTTCCACCGTCGCCCTCGACGGGCTCGACCTGACCGTCGAGCCCGGCGAACTCGTCGCCCTGCTCGGCCCGTCCGGCTGCGGAAAGACCACCGCGCTGCGCGTCGTCGCCGGGTTCGAGCAGCCCGACTCCGGCGAAGTCCTCGTCGACGGTCAGGACATCACCCGTGTCCCGGCCAACCGCCGCGACGCCGGGATGGTCTTCCAGTCGTACAGCCTCTTCCCGAACCTGAACGCCCGCGACAACGTCTCCTTCGGCCTGCGCGTGCGCAAGGTCGGCGCGGCCCAGCGCCGCGAGCGGGCCGCGGAACTCCTCGACCTGGTGGGCCTGCCCGACCACGGCGACCGCTACCCGCACCAGATGTCCGGCGGCCAGCAGCAGCGCGTCGCGCTCGCCCGCGCGCTGGCCCTGCGCCCGCGCGTGCTCCTGCTGGACGAGCCGCTCTCCGCCCTGGACGCCAAGGTACGGACGAACCTGCGCGAGGAGATCCGCCGCCTGCAGCTCTCCCTCGGCATCACCACGATCTTCGTCACCCACGACCAGGAGGAGGCCCTGTCCATGGCCGACCGGGTCGCCGTCCTCAACGCCGGCAGACTGGAGCAGTGCGCCGCTCCCGCCGAGCTCTACGACCGCCCGGCGACCCCCTTCGTCGCCGAGTTCGTCGGCACCATGAACCGGCTGCCCGGACGGCTCACCGACGCCGGCCTGGTGGAGGTGGCGGGCACCCGCCTGCCCGTCGACGGCCCGGTCCCGGCGACCCCGGACGTGGAGGTCCTCGTACGCCCGGAGAACGTGACGGCGAGCGCCGACGCCCAGGGCCCGGCCACCGTGGTCTCCGCCTCCTTCTTCGGCTCCGTCACCCGCCTCCACCTGGAACTGCCGGGCGGCGTCCCGGTCAAGGCGGACCTGCCCTCGCGGGACGCGGGAGACCTGGTCCCCGGCGCGCGGGCCGCCGTCGCTCTGGCCGAGCGGCCGGTACTCGTCGTCGCGAGGTCCGTGTGAGCGCCCTCGCCGCGGTCCTCTTCGACATGGACGGCACCCTCGTCGACACCGAGGTGCTGTGGTGGCGGACCACGGAGGAGATAGCCGACGGCCTCGGCCACCGGCTCACCGACACGGACGCGCCGGAGGTCGTCGGCCGCGCGGTGGAGGACACCGCCGCGCACCTCGTACGGGCCGCGGGCGGGGGAGACCCGGACGAGGTCGCGGCCGCGCTCACCGACAGCTTCTTCCGCCGCGTGGAAGCCGGGGCGCCGATGCGACCGGGCGCGCAGCGGCTGCTGACCATGCTGGAGGCGGACGGCGTTCCGTTCGCCCTGGTCAGCGCGTCGCCGCGGGTGGTCGTGGACTCGGTGGTCGGGGGCTCGCTGGCCCACGTCCCCTTCGCCTTCACCCTGTCCGCCGACGACACCGCCCGGACCAAGCCGCACCCGGAGCCGTACCGGTCGGCCGCCGAGCGGCTGGGCCTCCTACCGGAGGCGTGCGTGGCGGTGGAGGACTCGCCGGACGGCGCGGCCTCGGCGGAGGCGGCCGGCTGCGGGGTCCTGGTGGTCCCCTCCATGCTCCCGGTCCCGGGCTCGCCGCTGCGGACCTTCGCGAGCTCCCTGGAGGAGGTCACCCCGGCCCTGCTGCGCCGCTGCCTGGCGGCGGCTCCCGCGTAAGGCAGGTGGATCAGAGGGGCGGGATCCGGGAGTGCAGGAGGCAGAACTCGTTGCCTTCCGGGTCGACCAGGACGTGCCAGTTCTCGGCGCCGGTCTGGCCGATGTCGGCGGGCTCGGCGCCGAGGGCGAGCAGCCGCTCCAGCTCGGCGTCCTGGTCGCGGTCGGTGGGGCTGACGTCGATGTGCAGCCGCAGCTTCCCGGTTCGGGGCTCGCTGGACGGGCTGAGGACGAGGGTGGGCTGCGGGCCGCCGAAGCCGGCGTCGGGCGGCCCGATCTCGATGCTCCCGTCGTCCTCGCGGGCGAGTTCGACGTAGCCGAGGACCTCGCTCCAGAACGCGGCGAGGCGGTCGGGGTCGGCGCAGTCGATGATCAACTCACTGATGCGGCATGCCATGCCCATCAGTGTACGAACACGCCACGAGTCTCCGGAGAGCCGAAGAGGCCGCCCGCCGACCCGGACGCCCGTCAGCACCTGCGGTGCCACCACGCCAACTCCGGATCTGCCGTCGGCTCATGACGCGTCCGGCCGAGGAGTACGGCGTCCAGGCGCTCGATCCGTACCCGGAGTTCGGCGGCGGCCCTCGACGGCAGCATGTGCAGGGCCTCTTCCAGCCTGTCCCGGGCCCAGCCCTCGCCGCAGCACCGGCAGGTGAACTCGGCCTCCCACTGCCTCCACCGGCGCTCGGTGCCGTGGACGCGCACGGACCACACGCTCAACGCCACGGACACGATGCCCGGGGACAACCGCTCCCGTTCGAGCACACGGACGGCGGCGTTCGCCGCTCCCGACAGCCCCGGGACATCGCGGTACCGCACCCGGGTCCGCCCCGGCCCCGGCCACGCGGCCGAAGCGAAGCCGGTGTTCTACGAGGCACGGCCCCTTCGGATGTACGTCATGACGGCACCCTCGCACAGTCCAGACCCGACGGTCGACCATCGAACGGATTCACCAGCAGGCCCGCGGCGACACACCGGCTCGTGACGAGAACCGTGATGCTCCCCAGCCAGCCAGCCAGCCAGCCAGCCAGCCAGCCAGCCAGCCAGCCAGCCAGCCAGCCAGCCAGCCAGTCGGCCGCCGACCCGGATCCCGAGAGGCCCCGCAAAGCCCTAGCCACGCACGCCGAGGATCTCCAGGATGCCCTCGGCGTACGCGGCCGCCCCCGAGCCCGGGGTGGCGGCGAGTTCGTGGCGGAAGCCGTCGACGCCGGTACGGATGAACGCGGCGCACTGCCCGTGCAGCCCGGCCTCGTGGGTGCCGCCGTCGTCCACCGTGCACAGCAGGGCCAGCAGGGTCCACAGCAGGGCCTCGCGGGTCGCCTGCCGGGGCGGTCGCGCGGACCACACGGCCATCAGGACGCCGCACGCCGCCGGCGCGGGCGGCTTCAGGTCCTCCCCGAAGAAGACGTGCCCCTCCAGCGCGCGGAACGCGGAGGGATGCCCCTCGGCCGCATCCCGCACCGCGCCCACGAGATGGCCCGCGGAGTGCCCGCAGCCGCACTCGATCGCTTCCCAGTCGTGCCGCTGGATCTCGGCCTCCACCGAGTCCGGAACCAGCGGGCTCGGCGGCACCGCGGACTGGCGCCGCAGAGCACGCTGCGGCTTCTCGCTCCCCTGCATGCAGCACAGTATGAGCCCAGGTCCGGCGGCTCGGCGAGGGGGGTCGGAACCGGATCTCGCGGGCCGCCGTCTGAGACCCCGTGTGGATGAAACGAAGAATTCCGGCCCTGCTGTTCGCCCTGCTCGTGACCCAGCTGGGCGCCCTCGTCAACCCGGCCTACGCCTGCGGATGCGGAGCGATGGTTCCGCACGGCCAGTCGCGGATCGGTGTGGACCGGGAGACCTCCGTCGTGCGCTGGGACGGCCGTACGGAGCAGATCGTCATGCGGTTCACCGTCCGGGGTGACGCGGAACGGGCCGCCTGGATCATGCCGGTCCCGGGGCGGGCCACGGTGCAGCTGGGCGACGGGAAGCTGTTCGACGAGCTGGCGGAAGAGACCCGGCCCGAACACAAGACCCGCTACTACTTCTGGCCCCGCAACAAGGACTGGCCCTTCTCCTCCAACCGCCGCGACGGCGCCGGCGCCGCCCTGCCGGGAGCCGGTGCCCCGGCGGTCGGCGTCGTCGGCCGCGAGCAGCTCGGCGACTTCGACGTCGCCCGGCTGACCGCCACCGACCCGGACGCCCTGAAGAACTGGCTGGAGTCCAACGGCTTCACGCTTCCCGACCGCCTCGCCGCCGAGGTCAAGCCGTACGTGGACCAGAAGTGGGAGTACGTGGCCGTACGCCTCGCACCCCGCGAGCCCGGCAAGAAGCTGCGCGGCGACCTCGACCCGCTGAGGATCCGCTTCGACAGCGACCGGCTGGTCTACCCGATGCGGCTCTCCCGGATGGCCAAGACCCCCCAGTCCCTCGGCCTCTACGTCCTGGCCGACCACCGCATGGAACCCGGCTCCCGGATCGGCGGCGCCGCGCCGAAGGTGACCTTCGCGGGCACCGTCACCCCCGAGGCCGGCCCGCTCGCCGAACTCACGGACGGCAAGCCGGTGTTCCTCACCGCGATCGACCAGGAGTTCCCGGACCCGAGCCGCATCGACGCCGACCACGAACTGCGCGCCACCGCCAAGGACACCACGTACCGCCGGACCGTCCACCACGACAAACTGCTCACGGTGGGCGGCGAAGTCCCGGTCTGGCTCCTGACGGTCTCCGCCGCCCTCGTGGCGCTCGCGGTGTGGGCATCGGCGCTGATCCGCCGCCGCCGCAGGGGCGGCCCCGGCCGGCCGACGGCCGGCCACCCGTAGTCGGCCCGCGCCGTCAGTGGGGGCCCGATATCTTCGGCCCGGCGAGGACACGCTGTACACGCTGACGGTCGACGGCGAGCCGGTCGTCCACTTCGACGACCGGCCCGCCGCCTGGTAGCCGCACACCTCAGGCCCGGGACCGCCAGAACGCGCACTGGTGGTCCGCCTCGAACGAGGTGGTCGTGCGCGTCGCCGCCGGGTCGAGGACGAGGACCGTCGCACCGGGTCCGGCCGCCGGCCACGGGGCCTGACCCGGCACGACGGGGGAGCCGGAGCGGGCGAAGGCGCCCCAGTAGCGCTTCATCCGGGTGCCGAGCGAGACCTGCGCCGGGGACAGCGGCCGGTCGCCCATCGTGAAGTCGTGCAGATAGGCCAGCTCCGCACTGTGCGCGTTCGACTGGTCCAGCCCCGGCACCTGCGCCCCCGCCAGCGTCGGCGAGTCCGGGTCGTCGAACTCGTACACGTACGTCGGCACTTGGGAGGCGAACGTCCGAGCCGTCCACGCGGTGTGGCAGGCGAAGGAGGAGTCGGTCAGCACGGCGGAGAGGGCCAGGTAGGGCGAGCCGTGCGCCGCCACCGGATAGCGGGCCAGCACCTCGGGCCCCGCCGCCCCGTACGTCGCCAGGACCTGCGCCGCGTACTCCTCCGCCGTCAGGCGCGGCTGCGTCAGCGCGACGAAGAGGCGCGCCTCGGAGCGGGTGCTGCCGATCATCACGGGCACCTTGTTCCAGGCCCCGCTCCCGATGGCCGCCGCCGGGTCGACCGGCAGCAGCCCGTCACCGGACGCGGGGCCCGAGGTGGGCAGCGCCCGGGCGGCCTCGACCAGGGCCGGGCCGGGGGCGGCGCGCAGGCACGAGGCGACCGCGCCCGGGTCCGTGCACCCCACCTCCTTCGCGAAGGCCCGCGCCTCGGCCTCGGCCCTCGGGCGGTCGGGCGTACGCAGCAAGGTGCAGGGACCGCTCTGCAGCACGGCCCGGTGGAACAGGCCGGCGGCTGACGGAGCGGCCAGCAGCGCGCACACCGAACCACTGCCCGCGGACTGCCCGGAGACGGTCACGTTCCCCGGATTCCCTCCGAACGCCGCGATGTTCTCCCGCGTCCACCGCAAGGCGGCGAGCTGGTCCATCAGCCCGAAGGACCCGGAACGGGGCCCGGTAAGCCCATTGGCCTCGGCGAGCTCGGGCAGACCCAGATAACCGAGCTGCCCCAGCCGGTAGTTGACGCTCACCACCACGCTCTGCGTGAGCTCGGCCATGGTGCGCCCGCCGAACTGCGTTCCCGTGCCCTGGCTGTACGCACCTCCGTGCATCCAGAACACCACCGGGAGCCGGGCTCCGGGGCGGGCCGTCCGCGGCCGGTACACGTCCAGGTACAGGCAGTCCTCGCTGACGGCGAGCGGATCGCGCAGCCCGAACGGCGAGAACTGCAGGCACGCCGGGGCCTGTTGGACGGCCTCCCGTACACCGGGCCGGCGGGGCGGTGGCTGCGGGGCCCGCAGCCGGGCGTCGCCGACCGGCGGAGCGGCGTACGGGACACCGAGGAACTCCTGCGCCCCGCCCGTCTCCTGCCCGCGCAGACCCCCCTGGGCGACGGTGACCACGGGGCGCGGGGGGCCGCCCGGCCGGGCCGCCGCGGGGGCGACCGGACCGAGCAGGGTGGCGGTCAGGGCGGTGACCAGGGTGGCGGCCAGGGCGAGGCCCGTGCTCCGCACGGTCCTGCTCCGGCGGTTCACGGGCGGAGGCCTGCGATCAGTGCGGAGGTCACGGCCCCGTCGGCCGGGCCGGGGTTCCAGTCCGCGTTCATCGGGCTGACCGCGATCCGGCCCGCGCTGACGGCCTCGACGTCACCGCCCTTGGCGGCGGGGCGCAGGGCCACCTTCACGGTTACCTTCCACGTGCCGTCGCCGGCGTCGGTGTAGTCCGGCTCCAGGATGCTCTGCGGGTCCTGGAAGGTGGCGGCCACACCGGCCGCCGTGCCCTTGCCGTCCGCGCCGACGACGGGGTGGTTGACGTTGAGGCCGACGCCCTGCGGCAGCAGCGGTCCGGACCGGGCCCGCGAGCGAAGCCGGTCGATGAGCTTGACGGTGAAGTCCAGGGTCGGGCCCATCGCGTTGACGGTGGTGACCGGGTCGGGCGCCGCGACGCCGCCGGTGCTCAGCGCGATGGCCGGCACGCCGTGCTCCAGCGCGGCGACGGCGCCGCCGACCGTACCGGAGTGGGTGGCGAGACCGGCCACGTTCGGGCCGAAGTTGGTGCCGGAGACGACCAGGTCCGGGGCCCGGTCCGCGAACACCTCGGCCAGGCCGAAGGCGACCGAGTCGCCCGGAGTGCCGTCGACGGCCCACACCTTGGGCTCGGGGTGCTTCACCGTGACCGAGGGGGCGCTCGACATCTTCGTACCGGTGCCGCTCTGGTTGGTGAGCGGAGCGACGATCGTCACGTCGTGCCCGGCGGCGGTCAGCCGCTCGAAGGCCTTGCGGATGCCCGGCGCGTTGTAGCCGTCGTCATTGGTGAGCAGGATCCGCAACGGGCCGCGGGACGCGGCGTCCTCGTGCGGCGTGGCGAGGGCGGGTGCCGTCCCGGTCAGGGCCGGCGTGCACAGCACCAGGGCGGCCAGGGGCAGAACTCGCTTGATTCTCACGGAGTGCTCCTAGGAAGGGAGTTGCGGGAAACGAGGGAGAGGGAAGGGGTGGTGACCGGCGGGCGCGCGACCCTCGGCGCACGCCCGCCGGAGCGAGGGGTGGCCGACGGGTCAGCGCACGCTGCGGATCGGCAGGATCGCGAGCGCGCCGAGCAGCGAGAGGGCGCCGCCGACCAGGAAGAGCGGGGTGTAGCCGCCGAGCCCGGTGACTACGGCCGAGGCGACGAAGGGAGCGATGATCTGCGGTCCGGCGTTCGCGATGTTCAGGACGCCCATGTCACGGGCGGCGTCCTCGGCCCGGGGGAGGACCAGCGTGACGAGCGCGGTGTCGACGGCCATGAAGCAGCCGAAGGCGAGTCCGTTGAGCGCGCTGAAGACCAGCATCCCGGTCCAGGTCGGGCTGACGACGGGGACCACCATGACGAGCCCGGCCAGGGCGGCGGAGACCCCGACGAACACCTTGCGGCGGTCCCAGCGGTCGGACAGCAGCCCGCCGAGCAGGGTGGACACGGCCATCGCGACCATCGAGACCGGGGTGAGCAGGGCCATCGCGGCCGGCGGGGTGAGCCCGGCGGGCAGCTCGATGTGGTCGCCGAGGATGTACAGCTGGTACCCGACGACGGAGAAGTAGCCGAGGACCATCAGGGCCCGGCCGATGAAGGCCCAACGGAAGTCGTGGTGTCCCAGCGCGGAGAGGAACGCGGAGAGTTGGGCCTTCTTGGAGACCTTGGATACGGACGTGGGTGCGGGCTCGGTGCGCGGGAGGTCCCGGCAGAAGGTGGTCAGCAGCAGCGCGGCCGCGGCCACGATCGCGCCGAAGACGAGGTACCCGGTGCGCAGGTGTGTGGCGGTCTGTGAAGCGACGAGCACGCCGACGGTGCCGCCGATGGGCAGACCGAGCCCGACCAGCGCGGATGCGGTGCCGCGGCGGGCGGCGGGGACCCGGTCGGGGACGATCGCGGTGACGGCGGCCTGGTAGACGTTCATGGTCGCCTGGACCAGGCACCACCCGATCCCGACGAGCAGGGCGGTGTGCACGCTGCCGAGGAAGGCCAGGCAGCCGAGCGCGGTGAGGGCGCCGCCCAGGACCCAGGGGTTGCGGCGGCCCTTGCGGTCGGAGAGGGCGCCGGCGATCGGGTTGAAGGCGGTCGCGAAGATCGCGCTGATCCCGCCGATGAGGCCGAGCAGGGCGACTTTGTTCGCGGGGTCGATCGCGGCGACCTGGGTGGGGAGGAGGACGGAACCGACTCCCATGTAGACCGCCATCATCGCGGAGTTGGCGACCAGGAGCAGGGGCAGGAGCCCGCGCTGCCGGGGAGGATCGGTGGGCGCCGGGGTGGGGGCGGGCGTGGGGGCGGACGGATCGGCGACTTCGTGCGTGGCCATGACGACTCCTCGGGGGACGGAGCGGGGAGGTGGCGTGCTCGGGGGGAGGGGTGTGCGGGTGGTGTGCGTCTCGGGTCGGACGCCGGGGGCGAATGAGTCGCCGGAAGGTGTGGCGGAAGGTGCGCGGAAAGACGCGGTTCACTTGATGTTGTTACACGTGTCACCAAGTGCGCTGGAGACTGTGTAGCACCCATTTCCGGGCTCCACCAGGGTCTGCGGAGGGTCGTTGTGCGAATCGTGACCGGCCGCGGGGGCGTGGCGGTGGAGCGTGCGGGAGGTGCTTTGAGGGTGCTGAGCAGGGCCGTTCTCGTGGAAATCGCCGCCGCCCGCGGGTCCTCCCTGGTGCTGCGGCGGGCCTTCGCGCCGATGCTGGAGGAGGGGGGTGCGATGCATGGCCTCGGGCGGCCTGCAGCGGTGAGCGGCAGCAAGGATATTGCGAATCATTGACGAGCGCGAAAATTACGCAATAGTGTTCTGTGTGCCGGTCCGCATCCGGCGTGCAGTCAGGAAGGATCCGCTCATGTCCCACTCCCCGGACCACGTGCTCGTGGACCCGCCCGCAGGTCGTCTCCGCGGGGCGGTGGAGGGCGGTCTCGCCGTCTTCCGGGCCGTGCCCTACGCCGAACCGCCGGTGGGGGACCTGCGCTGGAGGCCCGCTCGTCCGCACCCCGGCTGGAGCGGTGTCCGGGATGCCACCGCGGACGGACCGAGCGCTCCGCAGATGTACCGGGAGGAAGGTGACCCGGTGCTCGGTGGACACGGATCGCCGCCCTTCGACGAGGACTGCCTGACCCTCAACATCTGGACGCCGGCCCCGGACGCCGCCCGTCGGCCCGTACTCGTATGGATCCACGGCGGCGGGTTCGTCTCCGGCTCGGGCTCGCTGCCCGGCTACTCCGGCGCGACCTTCGCGCGCGACGGTGACCTCGTGGTCGTGAGCATCAACTACCGCATCGGGCCCCTGGGTTACCTCTACTTCGGTCCTCAGGGCGATGTGGACGAGGGTGGCAACCACTGGCTCACCGACCAGCTCGCGGCCCTCCGCTGGGTGAAGGAGAACATCGCCTCCTTCGGTGGCGACCCGGACCGCATCACGGTCGCCGGCCAGTCCGGTGGCGCCGTGTCCACGGCCGCCCTCGCCGGACACCCCCGGGCCCAGGGCCTGATCCGGCGGGTCATCCTGCAGAGTCCGCCCTTCGGGCTGGAACTCCCCGGCCCGGACGAATACCTCGAACGCACCGCCGCCTACCTGGACCTGGCCGGTGCCAAGGACGTGGACGAACTCCGCGCCCTCCCCTGGCAGGCCCTGATCGGAGCGGGCGCCGGACTGTTCGCCCAGACGATGCGTTGGGGGTACTGGCCGACCCCCTTCCTGCCCGTGATCGACGGGGTCACCCTGCACCAGCACCCCGCCGAGGCCCTGCTGCGCGCCGGGGCGGCCGGCATCGACGTCATGATCGGGTGGACGCGGGAGGAGGCCAACTTCGGCTTCGCCCTCGACGAGGGGTACGCCGCCGCCACCCGCGACCAGGTCACGGACCGGATCGCGGAGACCTTCGGCGGACCGGTGGCGGCCGAGGTGTACGCGGCCTACGAGCGGGCCCGCCCCGGAGCCCGCGCGGCCGATGTCCTCATGGACCTCATCACCGACGAGCTCTTCCGCGTCCCCGCCGTCCGCCTGGCCGAGGCCAGGGCCGAGGCGGGGCGGCCGGTGTGGGCGTACCAGTTCGACCTTCCGACCCCTGCGCACGAGGGCCGGCTCGGCGCCGCTCACTGCCTGGAGCTCCCCTTCGCCTTCGACAACTTCGACCAGTGGTCGCACGCGCCCTTCCTGGCCGGGCTCGATCCCGCCGTCCGCGACGGCCTGGCGCACACCATGCACGAGGCGTGGATCGCCTTCGTCCGCTCGGGCGACCCGAACCATCCGGGCATGCCGACGTGGGACCCGTACGACACGAGGACCCGCACCACGATGCGCTTCGACTCGGTCGTGACGGCCCTCGGCGACCTCGCCGGCGCCTCCCGCCTCCTCCACGGGCCCGGGAGCCCGTCCGCGTAGCGGCTGCCGCCGCCCCCACCCCTAACTCGTGTAACCTAAAAGTGGAAGGTAAGAGCGAGCGACTCAAAGGATCGTCGAGGGACGTCATGACCAAAGACACTCAGGTCCCCGCGTCCATCACCAGCGCGGACGTGGCCCGCCTCGCCGGAGTGTCACGGGCCACCGTCTCCTTCGTCCTCAACGACACCCAGGGCCACCGGGTCAGCGCGAGCACCCGCGCCCGGGTGCTCGACGCGGCCAAGCAGCTCGGCTACGTACCGCACGCCGCGGCCCGCTCCCTGCGGGCGGGGCGCAGCAACCTGGTCCTGATGCCCGCCTCGATCTCCGCGGTCGGCCGGCTCGTCAGCGACTGGGTCGACGACCTGCACAGCGAGCTCGACCAGCGCGGCTACACGGCCGTCCTGCACGCCGGCCGCTTCGCCGACCCCCTCGACGCCGCCCGGGCCTGGGCCGAACTGCGCCCGGCGGCCGTCGTCGCCCTCGACGGCGACCGCTTCACCCCCCAGGCGGCGGAAGTCCTGGCCCGCGCCGGGGTCCGCGGCATGCTGGCCTTCGCGTCCCACCCCGTCGAGGGCGTGCACACCATCGTCTTCGACCACGCCCGCATCGGCGCCACGGCAGCCGAGCACCTCATCGCCCGCGGCCGGACCAGGATCGGCGTGGTCATGCCCCTGGAACGCGGCCTCGGCGCCCTCGCCCAACCCCGCCTCGCGGGAGCGGAGTCGGTCGCGGCCCGGCACATGGCCACCGTCATGCCCGTGGAGCTGGCCTACACGCGGGACTCCGCGACGGCCCTGGCCCGCCGGTGGCCGAGCCTTGGCCTGGACGCGGTCTTCGCCTACAACGACGAGTACGCGGCCCTGCTCATGCACGCACTCCGGGCCGAGGGCATCGCCGTGCCGGACGACGTCGCCGTCGTCGGCTCCGACGACCTCGTCCTGTCCGCGCTCCAGGAGCCCCCGCTCACCACGATCCGCCTGGACCTGCCGTCGCCGGCCCTGATCGCGGACACGGTGCACGCCCTGATCGAGACGGGATCGGCGCCGCTGGTCCCGCCGGTGGAAGCGGTACTCGTCCACCGAGGGACCTCCTGACTGTCGGCCCTGCCCGGGACCGGGTCTGGCCGGAGGCCGACCCGGGCCACAGTCCTTTCGAGTCCTAGGCGTCGGCGTCGGCGCGGGCGTCTTCGCGGGCACGTTCGCGGGCCAGGGCGGGCCGGAAGAGCCACCAGGTCAGCAGCCCGGCCCCCGCCCCGGCGGCGGCGCCGGCCGCCGTGTCGGTGAGCCAGTGCGCGTGGAGCCACGTACGGCTCCACATCATGGCCAGCGTGAAGACCGCGCCGCCGATCCACCACGCCCGCCGCCGGGCAGCCGGAACGAGCAGGACGCCGACGGCCACCACGAGCAGCGCCGCCGTCGCCGCGTGGCCGGACGGGAAGGAGCCGTGGTCGACGCGGACCAGGGGGTTCGCCGGGCGCGGCCGGTCCACCAGGTGCTTGAGCCCCTGCACGACGAGCAGGTTGCCGCCGAAGTACGCGGCGAGCAGGAAGCCGGCCGAGACCAGGCGCCGGCGCACCAGCAGCAGGGTCAGCAGGGCGAGCGGGACGAGGGCGCCGACGGGGCCGCCGAACCAGTTCAGGGCCGTGGCGACGGCCTGGTAGAGCCCCTCGTGCGGGCCGCCCATCCAGGTCAGCCAGCGCTCGTCCATGCCCTGGAAGGGCGGATCCGTGACGTTCGAGCGGACGATGAGCGCCGACACCCCGGCGGCTCCCAGGAGCACGAGGGCCAGGGCGAGGACGCCCGTGCCGCGCGTCGCCTCGGGGCTGTGGGGTCTGGAGGAGGGGCGGATGGTCGCCGGATTGCTGGACATGACTGCCTTTCGCGGCCGCGGGGATGGCCAGGGGGATGGCCGCGGCTCCTGGATGCCGTGCGGGGGTGGGTGGGGGCGCGGCCAGTGCCGCGCCCCCGGTGGAGAACCGTGCGGGGAGGTCAGGCCCGGGCGCCGAGGTGCCCGGCCAGGAAGGCCACGCTGTCCGCGACGATCGAGACGATGTCCGGCGAGCCGAGGAAGATGTGGTCGGCGCCCTCCACGGGCTGCAGGGTGACCTCGCCCCCGGCGCGCGTCAGCGCCTCGGCGAGGGACTCGCTCTGGCTGTACGGGACCAGGCCGTCCCGGGTCCCGTGCACCAGCAGGAACGGCGGCGGGGTCGCACCCTGCGAGCCCTCGGCGTACGTCACCGGGCTCGCGGCCCGTGCCAGCGCCGGGAACCCGGAAGCCGACGCGGGGGCGCCCAGCAGGGCCTCGTAGGGGTCGGGGAACTCGATGCCCGAGGGCATCGGCGGCATCGGGTGCCCGGACAGGGCATCGAGGTCGGAGACGCCGTACCAGTCGACGACGGCCCGCACCCCGGTCTCGCCGGACCCGACGCCGTGCGTGCCCTCCAGCGCCGGGCCGTCCGGGCTGCCGGGGCCGACGAGACCGGCCAGCGCGGCCAGGTGACCGCCCGCCGACTCGCCCCAGACGCCGATGCGGTCCGGGTCCAGCCCCAGGGCGCCGGCGAAGTGCCGGACGTAGCGGATCGCGGCCTTCACGTCGTGCAGCTGTGCGGGGAAGGGGGCTTCGAGGCTGTGCCGGTAGTCGACGGAGACCAGCGCGAGCCCGGCCCCCAGCACCGCACCGTGCAGCAGCGCCGCGGGCACGGTCGGCGGCGGGTAGCGGCGGTCGCCGTCCAGCCAGCCGCCGCCGTGGATCCAGACCACCACGGGGAACGGCCCCTCGCCGGCGGGGACCTGCACGTCGAGCAGCCGGGGCCGGTAGCCGGGGGTGGTGGCGTACGTGACCCCGTGGAAGTGGCGCACGCCGTCCGTGCCCGTCACGGGCGGTACGGGGGCCTGGAAGGGCGGCGGGGGCCAGGTCATGTCGGCGATGTCGAACTCGGCCGGAGGGGATTGGGTCATGGAAGCCCTTTCAATTTGTCCGAAATGCTTGCCGGGGGTGCCGGGGTAGGCGTAGCGTGTTACACGTGTAATCAAGGACTCTAGCGACGCATTTCCGCTGACTACAAGCCCTGAGGCGATTCAGCTTCCGGTCGAGTTACACGAGTCACGCCAGCGGTCGCGGCGCCTTCCCTCCCCGGGAGCACGTCATGTACGCCATGCAGGCCACGCACGCCACGCCCCTCAGCCCCGCCGCCGACGCCCCGGCCCCCGCCGTCCGCAGCTTCGTCCACTGGGTCACCGACCCCGTCGCCGCGCACGTCCCGCAGGTCAGGGCGCGGGTGCGGACCGTCCTCGACGGCTGGCGGATCTCCGTCGACGAGTCCGACAGCCTGCTGCTGGCCCTGAGTGAGCTCGTCGGCAACGTCGTCCGGCACGTCGGCGCCGGCCGGATGCGGGTCGCACTGACCTCCGGCGGGGGATGGCTGCGCCTGGAGGTGGCCGACCAGGGCGCCGGCCTGCCGCGACTGCCCTCCCCCCGCGCGGAGGGTGATCCGGAGGCCGAGGCCGGGCGCGGGCTGCTGATCGTGCAGCTGCTGGCGGCCGATCTGGGCGGCGAACTCACCGTCGTGGCAGCCGAGTTCGGGAAGGCGGTCCGACTGCGCATACCCGTCGGCCAAGCTCCCCGTATCGAGCAATGCTGACGGACGTCGAGCCGTTCGGCGCATCCTGCCCCCTCCCTGCCGCTGCCCTCTCCCTGCTGCTCCCCTCTCCCCGCTGCTCCCCGATCGAGGTGCCGCCCCATGGAGCTCTCCCCTTCCGCGTACGCGGATTCCTTCTGCCGCGATCGGCTTCCGCCCTTCTCCCTCTGGCCCGAACTCCACTTCGAGCTACCGGAGTTGCAGTACCCGGACCGGCTCAACTGCGCCCAGCGCCTGCTCGACGACGCCATCGAACGACTGGGCCCCGACCGCCCCTGCCTGCTCACCCCGACCGAGCGCTGGACTTACGGCGAGCTGCGACAGCGCGCCGACCAGGTCGCCCAGGTCCTCACCGAGGACTTCGGTCTGCGGCCCGGCAACCGGGTGCTGCTGCGCGGCCCCAACAACCCCTGGCTCGTGGCCACGTGGTTCGGGATCCTCAAGGCTGGCTGCGTGGCCGTCACCACGATGCCGCTGCTGCGCGCCACAGAGCTCGCCGAGCTCGCCGAGATCAGCCGGCCCGCCCTCGCCGTGTGCGACCACCGCTACACCGAGGAACTGGACGCGGCCTCCCGCTCCGCCGGCGCGCCCGACCTGCCCGTCCTCGCCTACGGGAGCCCCGGGCCCGACGACCTGACCGCACGCTGCGCGGCCAAGGAGGGCCGCTTCAGCACCGTGGGCACGGCCGCCGACGACGTGGCACTGATCGCGTTCACCTCCGGGACCACCGGCCGACCCAAGGCGACCCTGCACTTCCACCGCGACGTCCTCGCCAACGCCGACACCTTCTCCCGGCACGTCCTGAAGCCCCTCCCGGACGACGTCTTCACCGGCACGCCACCGCTCGCCTTCACCTTCGGGCTCGGCGGACTGGTGGTCTTCCCGCTCTCCGTCGGAGCCTCGACCCTGCTGGTCGAGCAGGGGACACCGGAGCAGCTGGCCGACCTGGTCGAGGCCCACCGCGTCACCGTGCTCTTCACGGCGCCCACCGCTTACCGCGCGATCTTGGCGGCCGGGGCAGTGGACCGGCTCGCAGGGCTGCGGCGCTGCGTCTCAGCCGGAGAACCGCTGCCCGCCTCCGTGTGGCACGAGTTCCACGCGGCGACCGGCCTGCGCATCATCGACGGCATCGGCGCCACCGAGATGCTGCACGTCTTCATCTCCGCCGCGGACGAGGACATCCGGCCAGGGTCCACCGGCCGCCCCGTCCCCGGGTACCGCGCCGCCGTCGTCGACGAGCAGGGCCTACCCGTACCCGACGGACAGCCCGGACTGCTGGCCGTCACGGGCCCCACCGGCTGCCGCTACCTCGCGGACCCGCGCCAGGCCTCGTACGTCAGGAACGGCTGGAACATCACCGGCGACACCTATGTCCGCGACGCGGAGGGCTACTTCTGGTACGTGGCCCGCAGCGACGACATGATCGTCTCCTCCGGCTACAACATCGCGGGCCCCGAGGTCGAGAAGGCCCTCGCCACCCACCCGCACGTGGCGGAATGCGGTGTCGTCGGTGCCCCGGACGAGCGGCGCGGCATGCTCGTCAAGGCGTACGTGGTCCTGCGCGCCGGGGTCCCGGCCGACGCGGCGACGGCCCGCGAGCTCCAGGCCCACGTCAAACGGGCCATCGCCCCGTACAAGTACCCGAGGGCGGTGGAGTTCGTGACGGAACTCCCGCGCACCGGCACCGGCAAGCTCCGGCGCGGCGAACTGCGGACACGCGCCCGGACGACCACCGCACCCGCGACACCCCCGCGGCCCGCCCGCGAACCCCCGCCCACCGGCGTGGCCGCGGCGCCGCTCACGACCTAGCCCGACGCCCACGCCGCGGTGGGCAATCCGCGGTACGGCGCGAGGATCCGCCGGGGCGTCACGGCGCCCCTTCGCCCGCCCGGGCCAGGGCCAGTACGCCCGCGCAGACCAAGGCCACGCCCAGCAGTTGGGGGAGCAGCCACCAGCCCGAGCGCAGGTGTTCCTCGTAGAGCAGCACGCCCAGCGCGACGCTGATGCTCGCGTCCCCGAGGGTCAGTGCCGGCTGGGAGGCGACAAGCGGGCCGCCCTGCATGGCGTGTTCGAGCAGCAGCAGGGCGCAGATGCCGGTGGCGCCGAAGGCGTACGTCTCCCAGGCGGTCAGGAACGCGCCGAGACCGCCCTCGTCCAGGACGTGCACCGCGGACTTCATCAAGGCCGCCGTGAGCGCGTAGCAGACGGCGGTGGCCGCGCCGAGGCAGCCGGCCCGGGCCCGGCCCGGCGGGCGCCGCAGGCCGGCCGCGGCCAGGGCGGCGACGGCCGCCGCGCATGCCACCAGGGCCAGGATCCACCGGTCGAGGGGGACGTCCGTACGGTTCCCCGCGGGCGAGGCCGCCGCCATCGCGATCCCGAGCCCGGCCACCAGCACCGCCACGGCCAGCCACAACGCCCCCGGCAACCGCCGGCGCCCCAGCAGCGAGGCGATCAGCAGGGCGAGGGGCAGCTCCAGCACGAACAGGGGCTGTACGAGGGCCAGCGGACCAGTGCCCAGGGCCACGGCCTGGCCGACCCCGGCCGCGATGACCGCGAGGATCCCGCCGATCCACACCGGGCGCCGCAACAGGTCCAGGATCAGGCCGAAGCGGAAGCCGTCGCTCTGCGGCACGGTGAGCGCGGCCCGTCGCTGGAGGACTGTGGCGAGGGCGTTGGACAACGCCGCGAACAGTGCGAAGAAGACCGGCAGGACGAGGCCCATGCCCCGATCCTCAACGATGCCCGCGTCGGCCGGGGCCGCGACACCCGCGCCTATCGGGTGGCGCGGGTCCGCCCGGTCGCGCGCCGCAGGGCCAGCGCCGCCAGGGCCTCGGGGGCGCCCGCTTGGCCGCGGATGCCCGGGAAGGCGTTGACGTCCACGATCAGCGGCTTCCCGCCCCCCACGTCGATGATGTCCACCCCGTACACCTCCAGGGAGAACACGGCGCCGGTCTCCCGCACCAGATCGGCCCAGCCGGCCGGCAGCTCGTCCAGGGGCAACGGCCGGGTGGGCCCACGGCCCCCGGGTGAAAGCTCGGAACGGCGCAGCGCGCAGAAGACCCGGTCCCCGATCGCCCAGAGTTTGTGGTCCCAGCCGCTGTTCGGGGCGAACTCCTGCACCACGACCGGCTCGTGCGGCCAGTCCCGTGCCAGCCGGCCCAGCCGGGTGCCGTCGTCCACCCGGGCCACCAGATCCCCCCGGCGGCTGCGCCGGCTCTTGACCACCACCGGGCCGGACAGCGCGGCGCCGGGCGCCCACGCCGAGAGGGAGTCGTGGGTACGGGTCTCGGCGAAGGGCAGGCCGGCCCCCAGTGCGAGCTCCGCCATCCGGGTCCGGTCCTGGCACAGCGCGGTGGCTGCCGCGGAGTTGACCACGGCCGCGCCCCGCTGCTCCAGCTCCCGCGCGAGCTCCAGTGCCCGCTCGGTGCGCGACTTCAGCAGGTAGACGTCGGCGGGGCGTGCGGGCGCCCCGTCCCGCGCCGCCGGATCGAGCACCCCGACGGTGTGCTCCGGTGCCAGCAGGGCGGTGGCGGCCGCGAGCAGCGTATGCCCGGGATCCGGGGTGATCAGGCCGATCCTCACGCGCCGTCCCCCACCCGGGCTGCGACGGGGGCCGCCTGAGCCGACGGGACCTGCGTCGCCGGGGCTTGGATTACCGGTACCTGGGTCGACGTCGCCTGCACCGGGATCGACACGGGCACGGGCAACGAGTACGGCAGGGCGGCGGAAGGGCCCACGCCCCCGCCCGCCCGGGCCAGCTCCAGCACCGCCCCGGCCACCCGCGCGGCCGCGTCCGGGACCTGACGGAAACTCGGGAAGTCGTTCACGTCGACGACCACCGGCCCGTCCGGACCCAGCAGCACGTCCACCCCGTACAGGTCGAGCCCGTACACCACCCCCACCCGCGCGGCGATCTCCGCGACCTCCGCCGACAGCGGCACGCGGCGCTCCCGCACCGAGGCGTCCGGGTGCAGCGGGGAACAGCGCTCGGTCGCGAACAGCTCCCCGCCGACCCCGTACACCTTGATGTCCGTACCGCGATTGGGCACGTACGGCTGGGCGATGAGCATGCCCTCGCCCGCGAGCCCGGGAAGCATCGCCTCCAGCCGCCTGGGCGAGGACACCAGGTGCACGGCCCGCCCGGAGCTGCCGTCGGCGGGCTTGACGACGAGGGGGTACTCCGCCGCCGTTATCTCCCGCAGCAGTTCGGGGGAGGCCACCGCGTACGTGGTCGGCAGCGGGAGCCCCTGCCCGTGCCCGATGGCGGCGGCCAGTGCCTTGTCCCGTACGCCCCGGATCGAGCGGGCGTCGTTGACCGTGGTCATTCCGGCCGCGGCAGCGGCTTCGAGGAGGGTCAGCCCGGGTCCGCCGGAGACCGTCTTGAGCACCCACGCGTCGTGCGCGCCCGCGTCGACGGCCTCGCCCATGCGCAGCAACGATCCGCCCGGCCGCACCACGTCGACCCGGTGGCCCCACGCGGTCAGTTGCCGGATCACCTCGTTCGGCATGCCGTCGTGGCGGTAGTGCTCCTCCACCAGGAAGCAGAGCCTCATGGACCTTCCCCATATTCCCCGGACGTCCGCCGATTCCGTCCGGCGAGTTGTGACGCCACAGGATGTCATGGACCGCAATGTGACGATCGGTCCAGGCCCGTCCCGCAGTCATACCGTCGGTCCGTCGGCCGCCGGTCTGCCCGGACCATGTAGGGGGGCCGGCCGAAACTCCGGTGAATCATCAGACAAGCTGCTGCTACGTTGATCGCGTGCCGAAGCTGAATCAGATCATCGCAGTCGAAAAGGGCGTCAAGTCCAAGTCCCTCTCGGAGCTCACCCAGGCTCACCACGACGTGCAGAAGCCCGCCCTGCTGGCCGGCATCTCGCGGACGTATCAGCCCAAGGACGAGGAGGGCGAGCAGCTGCCGCCCGAGTCCACCCGGGTGCAGATCAAGGCGGAGGACGTGCTGCGCGCCACGGCGGGAACGCTGACGCGGCTCTTCGACGTGACGGCGACCAAGGACTGGGCGAACCGCAGCGCGGCCGCCGACGTGGTCGTGGACGGCAACGTCCTGCTGCCGCAGGTGCCCGTGCCGTACTTGCTCTTCCTGGAGAAGCAGCTCACCGACCTGCACACGTTCGTGCGCAAGCTCCCGGTGCTTGACGCCTCCGAGTCCTGGAACCTGGACCCGTCCACCGACTCCTGGAAGACGGACCCGGTGCGCACCATCCGCACCAAGAAGGTGCCGCGCAACCACGTCAAGGCCGAGGCCACCGAGAAGCACCCGGCGCAGGTCGAGGTCTACTACGAGGACGTCCCGGTCGGCTACTGGACGACGGTGAAGTTCTCCGGCGCCCTCCCGGCCCGCCGCGTCAACGAACTGCTCGACCGCGTGGAGAAGCTCCAGCAGGCCGTCAAGTTCGCCCGCGAGGAGGCCAACAGCGCCGAGGTCACCGACCAGCGGGTCGGGGACGCGGTGTTCGGCTACCTCTTCAGGTAGCCCCGAAAACTCCCTCTGTATGTCTGCAGGGGGTGCGCGAGAGCGCAAGCTGAAACTGATGTTGAAGCTGAACAGGGGTGTCAGTTGGGGGTTCGAATCCCTCCCCCGGCACACGAGCCGGGGTGGCCCAAGCCTGGTAGAGGCGGCCCCGTAAATCTCAGATTCTCGCTCCAGTCTCAGTATTCGCCGCCGAACACCGGATCGACCGAGCGTGGACGATCATCGATGGATGGGGGTTCAAGTCCCCTCTGCGCCTCTCTTCGTGGCGCGGTAGTTCAAAGGCAGAACACGTCGATCTAAGAATGATCCGCGACTCTTAAACGTGCCGGTGTGCGCAATTGGGTGGCACACAGGAGCCCGGGAGCTGGATATGCTCCCGGGCTCCGTCACGCCCGCCTCACCGTGCCCGTCAGATCGGTACGGACACGAACGCGCGGCCCGCCTCGTTCTCGACGAGGATCTCCTTGACGGCCGACGGGTCCACGGCCGCCGAGCCGTCGAGTGACGCGCCCTTGCCCTCGCCGTTGTCCGCGCTGCCCACGACCCAGCCGCCGGCGGTGGTGCGCGTGCCGTCCTTGGCGACCACGACCAGTCGGCACCGCTCGCCCTGCGGCACTCCCGTGACCGCCGCGTTCAGCTTCACCCACTTCGTGGCGGGCGTCATCTGTACGGTGATCCGCGCCCCGGTGGCCGGATCCGTGGCGGAGGCCACCTTGGTCCCGGGGACCTGCGTCGACGGAGCCGCCGACACCGTCGGGGACGGCGTCGGAGGCAGGGCCAGGGCCCCTTCGTCGGTGGAGCCGAGCTGCGCCCCGGCCCAGAACACGGCGGCCAGCGAGGCCGCCGCGGCCAGCGCCACGAGCCCGGTGCGCCTGCGCCGTTGGCCCTCGACCTCGCTCCGCATCTGCCGCAGGGTGCGCTGGAGCAGCAGGTCCCCGCCCTGCGGGGGTCCGTCCAGGAACGCCTCCTCGGGCACCTCGCCCAGTGCCGCCTCCATCTCTCTCAACGCGGCCACCTCCTCCCGGCACCCCGCGCATCCGCTCAGGTGCTCCTCGACCCGGCGGACCTCCTCGTCGTCCAGCACGCCGAGGACGTACGGGCCGAGCAGTTCCTCCTCGTGCAGCTGCCGGTTCATGCCACCACCTCACGCAGTCCGGCGGGCTGCTGGGGCGGCCTGCCCGATCGTTTGCCGTCTCTGAAACTGCCTTCCCTGGCGCCGCCGTCCCTGAAGACCTCGCGCAGGGCCTTGAGCGCGTAGTGCGAACGCGATTTCACCGTACCGGCCGGGATGCCGAGCCTGTCTGCCGCCTCCGAGACGCTGAGCTGCCGGTAGTACAGCTCCGTCAGCACGTCCCGGTGTTCCGGGGACAGCTGGTCGAGGGCGCCCAGGACCGTCATGGTGTCCACCACGGAATCGGCGTGGTCCGCCTCGACCGGGGGAGTGGCCGTGACGCCCGAGACCTCCGGAGGCCGGGCGGCCTTCGCCCGGTACCGGTCGGTGATGATGTTGCGGGCCACCGTCAGCAGCCAGCCGCGCACCGAACCCTTCCCGTTCACCAGGACTTCGGAGTGCCGCCAGGCCCGGATGAGGGTCTCCTGGACCACGTCCTCGGCGGCGGCGCGGTCGCCGGTCAGCCGGGTGGCGTACGCGAGCAGGGCGTGGCCGTGCTCCTCGTACACCGACTTGATCAATGCCTCGTCGGTCGAGCCCCGCCGAGTGCGGGGCCACAGTGGTCCGGCCATCTCACCCTCTCCGTCTTCCTCGCTTGGGTCGTGCGCTCGGAACACGCCGCACGCGCGGACCCGGTTCACGTGACGTACGTCACTCAGGTGCGGCAGTCCCGGCCCGTGTTGAGGCAGTCGACGACCCCGACCATCTGCCTGTCGGTCATCGCGTTCACGAACATGGCGTGGTCCGTCCTGGGGCTGTGCCGCTGCTCGGGGAAGGAGTCGAGGGCGATCGGCGCGCCCGCGGGGACCTCGTAGGCGACGGTGAGTCGCAGTTCGGGCACGGGGAAGGTGCCCCGGGGGCAGGCGCCGCCCTCCCCCGGGAACAGCAGGTGCGAGCGGTGCCCGGCGGCGCCGATCGTGTCCAGGCCGTTCCAGCAGCTCGGGAAGGCGAGGGTGCGGGTGACCCGGTCGCCGGCCGGACAGCGCGGGTAGCGGGTGGTGGAGCGGTCCGGGGAACCGGAACACCCCCACCGGGCCCGGACGTCGGCGTCGGTGTCCGCCGTGAACGCCACTGCGTCGCCCGTCATCCCGCGCAGGAACCGCGGCATCGGCACCACCTTGCTCACCGGGTTGCCGCGGAACTCCACCCGGACCGAGGCCTCGGGCAGGATCTCGCCCGCGTTGCCGTGTCCCGCCGAGGTCTCGTGCGGGCGGGTGCCCGGCCGGTCGGTGCGGCGCAGGACCGGCCAGTAGTACGTGGACCGGTCGCCGCCCGTGCAGCTGGTCGCGGCCGCGCCCAGGGACTCGTCGGTGGACATCGCGTCCGCCGAGAGGTTCCCCACGTACGCGTGCGTGTGGTGGGCGCCGGACCGCAGGCCGGGCGAGACCACCAGGTTGTCCTCGTTGTAGTGGCCCTCCTCGTTGCGCCCGCACTCCACGACCACCGAACCCGCCGAACCCTCGGCGCCGGCGGCCCGATCGGCGTCGGGAGAGGGTGGAACGTCCTTGATGTCCACGTAGTCGGAGGGCGCCGGCCCGGCGGACCCGTGCGCGGGTTGCGGGCCGGCCGCTCGCGAGGCACCGAGTACGGCGGCGAGCAGCCCGCCCCCCAGGACCAGGCATATGACGAGAGTGAGCAGTCGGCGTTCGTTCCCCATGGCGGTCACGGTTGCCGGTGGAAGGACCGGCGTCAACCTGGCATCCGCATGGCGGGCGGCCCGCCGCCGGGGCCGCGGCGTTCTTGCCCGGAAGCCCGGCGGGTGCGCAGAGTACGCCTCATGACACCTGCCGAGCTCCTGCACGCCTTCGCCCGCACCCGCGCGTCGCTCGACGGCGCCGAGGTCACCTTCTGGTGGACCGGAGACGTCCACGCCTGGGGTCCCGGGGAGCCGTACCGGAGGCTCTTCGGCTTCGAAGGGGTCAACGTCGCCCGTCTCCTCCCCGATGAGGAGACGGGCGGCTGGCAACTGCTCTCCCGTGAGGCGGCGTTCTACCTGGATCCGGTGACCCGGGAGATCATGGAAACCTGGCAGGACAAACCGGTCATCCACGTCTGGAACGACCCGGCGAACCAGAAGCTGCGGCCGTTCCCCGTCCCCATGACCGAGCTCGGCGACCAGGTCTGCTTCAGCCTGGAGATCCCGCTCGCCTATCCCTCGCCGCTGCCGGTCGCCGAGTTCCCGCTCAACTCCGCGGACGACACGTACCGGGCCCTGGAGCTCTTCCAGTTCTTCGCACCCGCCACCGTGACGGCCACCGACGCGCCGAGCGTGCCCGCCACCATGTCGTGGACGCGGATGTCCCCCTGGCTGCCCTGGATGGAACAGGGCCCGCGGCCGGGCGGCCTCACCTTCCACTGCCGCGGCCGCAAACTCGCCTCCTTTGCCGAGGTGCCCGAACGCACCCGTGCGTACATCGCCGCCCGCCAGCCGGAATTCGCCCGTGCTCCGGAGAAGTGGACCGAGCCGAACGAGACGAGCTGGACGTACTTCCGCAAGCTCTCCCGTCCGCGCTGAACTCGGGTCGTTCCACCGCGAATCACCCCACCGGACACCCCGCCGCACGGCACGCCGAATACCCCCCTTACCATCCGAGAGGGGGTCTCCGGGGGCCGGACAAGGGTTTTCCCCGTATCCAGTTCATTCTCGCGTTGCCTACTGTCTGCCCATCGGCGATCTTCCTCCGGGCGGGTCGGAACCCACGCCAACCCCACATGGCGTGAATCCGCACCTCCCGGTGGACCGTCGGTACCGCCGTTGCCCTGCCCCGCCGTCGAGGCCGGAGCGACGTGGCGCGCGGTGGTGGCCGGGGCGAGTTCGACCAGCTCGCTCCCGGCCCCGCAGCCGCCGGTTCACCTCCCACACTGCACCGACCGGCCGCTCCGGCCCGCCCGGAACGGCCCGCGAAAGGGAACAAAGTGCACGCATCCAGACGTCGTAGGCTCATATCCGTGGCGGCGATCTCCGTCACCCTGCTCGCCGGCTCCGCCACCGCTTCCGTGGCCGTCGACACCCCCGTCGGGCTCCCGGCCGCCGCGGCCGGCACCGCCCCGGTGGAGAACCTCATCGTCGGATACAAGTCCTCGGCCTCCGAGGCGAGTTCCAACACCGCGGCCGCCGCCGACGTCACCGCCAAGGGCAAGAAGGCCGGCAAGAAGGCGAAGTTCGACCGTCGCCTCGGCACCGGCGCCGCCCTCGTCAACCTCGGCGGCACCGTCGCCCCGGCCGCCGCGGCCGACGTGATGGCCCAGTTCCGTGCCGACCCGGACGTCGCCTACGTCGAGGTCGACTCCCGCGCCTACGCGCTGGCCGTCAACCCGAACGACACCGAGTACGCCAAGCAGTGGGACCTCTTCGAGCCCACCGCCGGCATGAACGTTCCCGCCGCCTGGGACAAGACCACCGGCGCCGGCGTCACCGTCGCCGTGATCGACACCGGCTACGTCGCCCACTCGGACCTGGCCGCGAACGTCGTCGCGGGCTACGACTTCATCTCCAGCGCCACCGACGCCCGTGACGGCAACGGCCGTGACAACAACGCTGCGGACCAGGGCGACTGGACCGTGGCCGGCGAGTGCGGCACCGGCTCCACGGCCAGCAACTCCTCCTGGCACGGCACCCACGTGGCGGGCACCATCGCGGCCGCCACGAACAACTCCAAGGGCGTCGCCGGTATCGCGTACGGCGCGAAGATCCAGCCCATTCGCGTGCTGGGCAAGTGCGGCGGCACCACCGCGGACATCGCCGACGCCATCACCTGGGCCTCCGGCGGCACCGTCGCGGGCGTCCCGGCCAACGCCACCCCCTCCAAGGTCATCAACCTGAGCCTCGGCGGCTCCGGCGCCTGCAGCTCCACCTACCAGAACGCCATCAACGGCGCCGTCGGCCGCGGTACCACCGTCGTCGTCGCCGCGGGCAACAGCAACTCCAACGCGGCGAACTTCACGCCCGCCAGCTGCAACAACGTGATCAACGTCGCTGCCAGCAACCGGACCGGCGACCGCTCGTTCTACTCCAACTACGGCACGGTCATCGACATCGCCGCCCCGGGCGGTGAGACCCGCCGTGGCACCGACACGCCCGGCACCGTCACCACCCCCGAGAACGGCATCCTCTCCACGCTGAACGCCGGCACCACCACCCCGGGCGCCGAGAACTACAAGCCCTACCAGGGCACCAGCATGGCCGCCCCGCACGTCGCGGGCCTCGCCGCGCTGATGAAGTCGGCGAACACCGCGCTCACCCCGGCGCAGATCGAGACCGCGATCAAGACCAACGCCCGCCCGCTGGCCGGCACCTGCACCGGTGGCTGCGGCGCCGGCCTCGCCGACGCGGCCGCGACCGTCGCCGCGGTGACCTCGATCCCGCCCACCACGGGCTTCGAGAACACCATGGACTTCTCCATCACCGACAACGGCACCGTGGAGAGCCCGATCACCGTCAGCGGTGTCACCGGCAACGCCCCGACCGCCCTCAAGGTGGGCGTGAACATCGTGCACACCTACATCGGTGACCTCAAGGTCGACCTGATCGCCCCCGACGGCAGCATCTACAACCTGCACAACCGGTCCGGCGGCAGCGCCGACAACATCAACACGGTCTACACCGTGAACGCCTCCACCGAGGTCGCGAACGGCGTCTGGAAGCTCCGGGTCAACGACAACGCCGGCGGCGACACCGGCAAGATCGACTCCTGGAACCTCGTCTTCTGAACGAACCGGAGCCCGTCCTCCGCTCCGGCCCGCGAACTCGGCCTGACGGAGCGATAGTACGGACCAACTGAGCCCGCGGACCTGCCGATACACCTCGTATCGGCAGGTCCGACGGGTTTTCCCGTCCCGTGACTGATTTCTGCGTCACAATCGGGGCCCACCTGCCGTTTGACCTCGTATTGTCGCGTCTCACAGGAAAGGCACAGGAGCTGGGGACCGAGAGGCTGGTGGCTGTGCGTGGTGGCGGCGACGGGGCACGCTGACACAAGTGTCGGACACGTTGAACTCATCAGGGCGGTCGACCGCGCGCTGACCGCGCACGGCCGGGCGCTCATCACCGGACCTGCCGGCGCGGGCAAGACCGAGCTGGTGCGGGCCGTCGCGGCCGCGGCCGAATCGCGCCGCGAGACCGTGCTCCGCCTCGCCCCCGAGGCCGCCGACCAATGGATACCCGAGGCCTCCGCCGCGGCCATGCTGGCCTCCGTGCCCTGCGCCGCCGCCTTCGAGCAGCTCTCCGGGCCCCAGCGCACCGCCATCGCCCTGCTCTGCCGCGAGACGGAGGCACCGCACGTCGGCCGCGACCACGTCGCGCTGCGCCTCGCCGTCGTCGAGGTACTGCGGACGCTCGCCGCCCGCCACCCCGTCCTGCTCGTCCTGGACAACGCCCAGTGGATGGATGCCGAGAGCACCGACCTGCTCCGCTTCGCCCTGCGCCTCACCCCGCCCCGCGTACGGGTCCTCGTCGCCGAACGCCTCCAGGACGGCTCCGCGGTCGGCGAGCCCCTCTGCGGCCCCGGCACCCCCGCGATCCGCGTCCCGCCGCTCGGCGCCGACGAGGTCGCCGAACTCCTCGTCCGCCACGGCCTGCCCGCCCGCCTCGCCGGCCGCATCCACCAGGCCAGCGGCGGCAACCCCCGCCTCGCCCTCGCCCTCGGCCACTCCTTCGCCGAGGCAGCCGAGGCCCGTGACGGCAGCGCCCACCACGCCGACGCCCTGCCCCTCTCCGGACAGGCCCGCGACGTGGCGCGCAGACTCCTCGCCGAAGTCCCCGCCGAGGCCCGCCGCACCCTGCTGCTCGCCGCCCTCGCGGCCCGTCCCACCACCGTGCTGCTGCGCCGGGCCGGCCGCCCCGACGCCGAGGCGGAACTGGCCGCGGCGGAACGGGCCGCGCTGCTGCGGGTGGGGGAGGACGGCAGCGTGGAGTTCACCGCCGGCGCCCTGCCCACCGCGCTCGCCGCCGACGCGGGCTGGCCCGAACGCGCCGCCGGGCACGCGGCCCTGGCCGACGCCGTCGACGACCCGGTCCAGGCCGTACGTCACCGGGCGCTCGCCGTGGACACCCCCGACCAGTGGCTCGCCGCCGAGATCGCCGAGGCCGCCGTGGTCTGCCGCCGCCGGGGCCAGCGGGCCCTCGCCGCCGAACTGGGCCTGCTCGCCGCCGAACGCACCCCGTCCTGGCTGGCCGGGGAGGAACTCGCCCGCCTCGTCACCGCCGCCGAGGACGCGGGCTGGTCCGGCCGCGCCGACCTCGCCCGCCGCGCCACCCGGGCCGTACTCGCCCGCGACGCCTCGCCCGCCGACCGGGTCAGGGCCCGGCTCGCGGTGATCGACGCCGCCGGTCAGGCCCTCGGCACCCTCGACGAGACCTTCGCCTGCGCCATGGCCGACGCCGCCGGGGACCCCTCGCTCCAGGCCGCGGTCCAGCTGCGCATGGCCTGGAAGCACAACCTCAGCGACGGCGACCCCGTCCGCGCCCGCGACGCCGCGGCCCGGGCCGGAGCCCTCGCCGCGCTCGGCGGCGACCAGGTCGCCGAAGCCATGGCGCTGACCGTGCGGGCCCGGATGGGCCGCATCCTCGGCGACCCGGGCGCCGAGGCGATCCTCGCCGAAGCGCTCGCACTGCCCGTCCCCGAAGTCCCGCTCGGCATGCGCAACGCACCGCAGTACCTGGCGGTGCGGCACGCCCTCTTCGACGACAGCCTCGACGACGCCCGCCGCCAGCTGATGGTCCTGCTGCCGGCCGTCCAGCGCACCGGCTCCGCCGAGGACGTCTTCGAGGTGCTGCGCAGCCTCACCGAGGTCGAACTGCGCGGCGGCCGCTGCGAGGCCGCGTCCGCACGTGCCCGCCAGGCCCTGGAGCTGACCATCGAGGCGGGCCTCTCGCCCGGCCCCGCCTGGTACCTCGCCGCCATGGCGGAGGCCGCGGGCGGCAGCTTCGCCCGCGCCGCCGGATACGCCCGCCGCGGCATCCAGGCTTCCCGGGAAGAGCGGGACCAGGTCTTCCTCTCGCGGAGCCTGCACGCGCTCGGCCTCGTCGAACTGGCCACGGGAGAGGCGGCCAAGGCCGTCGCGACCCTGCGCCGGGTCGCCGAACTGGAGGCCGCGCAGAAGGTGGTCGACCCCTCGATCCTGCGCTGGCACGGGGAGCTCGCCGAGGCCCTGGTCGCCGCCGACGCACCCGACGACGCGGCCCGGCTGATCGACCCCGTGCGTACCGTCGCCGTGGGCCTCGGCCGCACCGGAGTCGTCGCCGCCCTCGATCGGGCGCGCGGCCTGTGTCTGTCCGCACGGGGGGAGGCCGACGCGGCCGTCCACCTGCTGGAGGCCACCGCCCAGCGGTTCGAAGCCCTCGGGCTGCCGCTGGAACGCGGCCGTACGCTCCTCGCCCTCGCCCGGGTCGAGCGGCGCCGCCGTCGGCGCGCGCCCGCCCGGGCCGCGCTCGTGGCGGCGGCCGAGGTGTTCGGCCGGGCCGGGGCCGCCCCGTGGGCGGAGCTCGCACGGGAATCCGCGGCAGGCGAGGGAACCCGTACGGAATCGGCAGCGGCGGCGGCCCTGACCGAGGGCGAGGCCCGGCTCGCGCTGCTCGTCAGTCAAGGGGCCAGCAACCAGGAGGCCGCGGCGAAGCTGTTCCTCAGCGTCAAGACGGTGGAGGCCCGGCTGACCCGCATCTACCAGAAGCTCGACGTGCGCTCCCGGGCCCAGCTGGCCGGCGCCCTGGCCAAACACAACGCGTCGGCGTAGCGGGAGCTACGCCGACGCGTTGTCGGAACCGGAGTCCGAGGATCAGCTACCCGCGGACAGGTTGCCGGACAGGACCGGGATGTTGCTGAGGATGTGCGAGGCGGAGTCGTCACCCTTGCCCTGGGTGGAGTTCTCGGCGCACTGCTGGTTCTGCGGGTTGGCCAGCACGTTGATGTCCTGGACACCCACGTTGACGAGCGCGAGGATCGACTGGGCGTTGACCTTCGCCGGCAGGCCGACGCAGAGCTTGTTGAGGGAGCCCTGGACCAGGCTCGCCTGCGGGCTCATCGCGCCGCCGGTCTCCTGGTTGCCGTAGACCTGCGCGGCGCTGTTGCCGTTGATGGTGTTGACGCCGTTGTCGTTGCCGATCGCCATCGCCGGGGTGGCTACGGCGGCACCCGCACCCAGGACGGAGGCGGTGACCGCGGCGCTGGCCATGAGCTTCTTGAACATGTGGGGGATCCTTCTGTCGCACTGTCGCATGAGATAGCTGCCCTCGGCGGGACGAGCTGATCAACTGCTGACGGCGCCAGGGGTTATCCCCCGTCACCCGGGTGGCCCATTTGCCACACCGGGCCACCCGGGCCGAACTCCCGTGGTCCGGGGTCAGCCGGTCTTGCGGCGCACCTTCTTGTTCTTGCCGCCGCCACCGCTGCTGGCACCCTGGACCTTCGCCCGGTTCTGGTGCGCCTGCTGGGACTGGGCATTCGCCGCGTTCCGATCCAGTGCCTCCCGGAACTTGCGCTTGGCGGCTTCGGCCGGGGATTCGACCGGGGATTCGTCCTGCGGGGTCTGCGTCTCGTCTGCCATGTGTCCTCCTGTGGTGATCAAGCGATTTCAGTCTGTCAGCTGGCGTTCCCCCTGACCAGCGACTTCGGCTGCGGGAGGCTCGACGTGGGGAGGGCCCGGGACACCCCCAGTATTGCTTGGGCAGGCCATAAGTTTGAGTTATGGGGGCATAAGTCGACACCGGGTGCAAGGTAAGGCTGCCCTTCGTTTAGGGTTCAGCATGATCCACCGTGCTGTCGCTCGAAGGGAACCATTGCCATGCCTCGCCCTCTGCGAGTAGCAATCGTCGGTGCCGGACCCGCCGGCATATACGCCGCCGACGCCCTGCTGAAGTCCGAGACCGCCGCCGAGCCCGGCGTGTCCATCGACCTCTTCGAGCGGATGCCCGCCCCGTTCGGCCTGATCCGCTACGGCGTCGCGCCGGACCACCCCCGGATCAAGGGCATCATCACGGCCCTGCACCAGGTGCTCGACAAGCCCCAGGTCCGGCTCTTCGGCAACGTCGACTACCCGAACGACATCAGTCTCGACGAGCTGCGCTCCTTCTACGACGCGGTGATCTTCTCCACCGGCGCCACCGCCGACCGCGCGCTCACCATCCCCGGCGTCGACCTCGACGGCTCATACGGTGCCGCCGACTTCGTCTCCTGGTACGACGGCCACCCCGACGTCCCGCGCACCTGGCCGCTGGAGGCCGAGAAGGTCGCCGTGCTCGGTGTCGGCAACGTTGCCCTCGACGTCGCGCGCATCCTCGCCAAGACGGCCGACGAACTGCTGCCGACCGAGATCCCGGCGAACGTCTACGACGGGCTCAAGGCCAACAAGGCCCTCGAGGTGCACGTCTTCGGCCGCCGCGGCCCGGCCCAGGCCAAGTTCAGCCCCATGGAGCTGCGCGAGCTGGACCACTCGCCGAACATCGAGGTCATCGTCAACCCCGAGGACATCGACTACGACGAGGGCTCGATCACGACCCGCCGCTCCAACAAGCAGGCCGACATGGTCGCCAAGACCCTGGAGAACTGGGCGATCCGCGACATCGGTGACCGTCCGCACAAGCTGTTCCTGCACTTCTTCGAGTCCCCGACCGAGGTGCTCGGCGAGGACGGCAAGGTCGTCGGCCTGCGCACCGAGCGCACCGAGCTCGACGGTACGGGCAACGTCAAGGGCACCGGGCAGTTCACCGACTGGGACGTCCAGTCCGTCTACCGGGCCGTGGGCTACCTTTCCGACGAGCTGCCCAAGCTCCCCTGGGACGTCGAGTCGGGCACCGTTCCGGACGAGGGCGGCCGGGTGATCGAGGGCGGCAGCCACCTGACGTCGACGTACGTGACCGGCTGGATCCGCCGCGGTCCGGTCGGCCTGATCGGCCACACGAAGGGCGACGCGAACGAGACCGTCGCGAACCTGCTGGCCGACCACGCGGAAGGCCGCCTGGCCACCCCGGCCGCGCCCGAGCCGGAGGCGGTCGAGGCCTTCCTCGCCGAGCGGAGCATCCGCTACACGACGTGGGACGGCTGGTACAAGCTGGACGCCGCCGAGAAGGCGCTGGGCGAGCCCCAGGGCCGCGAGCGCGTGAAGCTCGTCGAGCGCGAGGAAATGCTCGACGCGAGCGGCGCGTAACCACTCGGGAGGGCCGGGACTCGAACGGAGTCCCGGCCCTTCTTCATGGGAATGCCGGGTCTCCCAAGGGAGTTCACAGAAGCGCGAGACCCCGATCCGCGCGCTTTGGAGACCTCATGAAGATCGGCATCATCGGCGCAGGCAACATCGGAGGCAACCTCACCCGCCGCCTCACGGTCCTCGGACACGAGGTGTCCGTGGCCAACTCCCGCGGACCGCAGACCCTGGCCGCGCTCGCGGAGGAGACCGGCGCGACCCCCGTCACCGTCGCCGAAGCAGCCCGCGGCGCGGAGATCGTCGTGGTCACGATCCCCCTCAAGAACATCCCGGACCTCCCCTCCGGCCTCTTCGACGGAGCCGCCGAGGGCTTCGCCGTCATCGAGACCGGCAACTACTACCCGCAGCAGCGCGACGGCAGGATCCCCGGCATCGAGGACGAGGGGCTGACCGAGAGCCGCTGGACCGAGCGGCAGCTCGGCCACCGCGTGATCAAGGCCTTCAACGGCACCTACGCCGAGGACATCCTGGACCGCCCCCGTCCCGCGGGAGAACCGGACCGGATGGCCCTGCCCGTCGCGGGCGACGACGAGCCGGCGAAGGAGTCCGTACGCGCCCTCATCGAGGAGCTCGGCTTCGACACGGTCGACGCGGGCGGCCTGGACGACTCCTGGCGCCAGCAGCCCGGCACCCCCGTCTACGGCCTGCGCGCCGGAGCCGCGGCGGTGACCAAGGCCCTCGCCGAGGCCTCCCCGGTCCGCAAGGCGGAGTTCCGGGGCTGACCGAGGGCGGTGCCCGTTACCCGCTGCGCTCCAGCAAGCCCCGTACGAAGGCGGCCTGGCCCGCGTGTTGCCAGTCGTCGCCCAGGACGCTCACCAGGCGGACCCCCAGGGTGACCGGCGGGTCCCAGCGCTCGTCGACCACGCGGTTCAGGTCGGCGGCGCTGACGGTGTGGAGGAACCGGACCGTCTGTTCGTGCACCGCGTCGTGGTAGCCGAGCAGCAGCTCGCCCGAGTCGACCCGGACGGCTGCGACCTGGTGGGCGGTGTGTCCGTACCCGGTCGAATCCGCGGGCAGCGGCAGGGCGAAGCGGGCTGCCCAGTCCTGGGACCGCCAGACCTGTTCCAGGTCCGCCGCGTCCGCGATGTGGTCGTCCTGGATCCGGGTGAGGTGCCAGACCAGCCAGGTGATCGAGTTGGCGGCCGGGTCGACGCGTGCGTTGAGCGTCTGCGCCGGGAGCCCGTCCACGACCTCGTGGACGAGCTCCCGGATGCGGCCGAAACCGTCGGTGATGACCTCCGTAGCCTTCATGCACCCACCATGCAAGGCCCCGCGGCCGACCCGCCGGGCACGACACGCGGCGGGATCGGGCGTCAGGCGGTCGCGCCGGCCTTGGCCGGGGTCGGCGCGGTCCCGGTCTCGGCCGGATCCGATGCGGCGGACACCGTGCCCTGACCGCCCCGCAGGCCGAACCGGCTGATCAGGGCAACCAGGGCGAAGGCCACCGCCCCGATCACGAAGGTGAGGGTGAAGCCGGATTCGGCGGGCAGCGGCGGCACGCCCGCCGGCAGGTGCTCGATGGTCTTCGACGCCAGGATCGTGGTGACGACCGCGCTGCCGATCGCGCTGCCCGTGGAGCGGGAGATCGAGTTGATGCCGTTGGCGATGCCGCTCTGCTGGGGCGGAACGCTCGCCATGATCACCGCGGGCATGGCCGCGTAGCCGAAGCTCACGGCCGCGCCCACGACGAGTCCGGCGCCGATCACGGAGGCGGTGTGCGCGTGGTCGAGGGCCAGCCAGGCGAACCCGAGGGCCCCGAGCCCGGCGGCCAGGCCCAGCGCCGCGCGCGGACCGCGGTGGCGGACCAGCTGCCCGCCGATGGGAGAGGCGAGCAGCGAGACGATCGCGCCGGGCAGCAGGAACTGCACGGACGCGCGCAGGATCGAGGCGTCGAAGCCGTAGCCGGTGAGGGCCTCGGGCATCTGGACGAGGTAGGAGACGCCCAGGAAGTTCGCGAACATCCCGAAGCCGACGAGGATGCCGGCCAGGTTGGCCATCAGCACCGGGCGGTGGATGAACATGCGCATGTCGACCAGCGGCTCGCGCACCTTGAGCTCGGTCACCACCCACACGGCGGCCATGACCGCGGCGCCGGCGAAGCTGCCCAGCGTACGGCCGGAGGCCCAGCCCCACTCGTGGCCCTGGGAGATCGGCAGCAGGAGGAGCAGCAGCGTGAGGCCGAGCGTCAGCGCGCCGAGGAAGTCGGTGCGCCCACCGGTCTTGTGCCGGGTCGCCGGGACCAGGAGGACCACGGCGAGCAGGGCGAGGACGGCGAAGCCGGTCGCCATCCAGAAGGCATTGCGGTAGTCGGCCCCGGAACCGGAGGTGAGCAGGCCCGTGGCCACGAGGGCGAGACCGCTGCCGAACGCGAGCGTGCCGCTGACCAGCGCCATCGCGCCCGGAAGCTTCTGCGGCCGGACCTCTTCGCGCAGCACGGACAGGGCCAGCGGGAAGATCGCGGTGGCGGCGCCCTGGAGCACCCGGCCCAGGATCAGCAGCGGCAGCGAGGAGGCCAGCGCGGTGATCACGGAGCCGACGACCATGACGCCGAGCACGGCCACCAGGGTGGGCTTCTTGCCGTGCTGGTCGCCGAACCGGCCCAGCAGCGGGGTGAAGACCGCCGCCGACAGCAGCGTGGCCGTGGTCACCCAGCTCACCCCGGCGGTCGTGGTGCCGAGGTCGGCGCGGATGAGGCCCAGGATCGGGACCGGCAGGGTCTGCATCATCGACACGACCATGGCGGCCAGGCTCAGGGCGAAGACGATGACCGTCTCGTTCCGGCGCCCGGTGGCCTGGGCGGCGGCGGGGGAGGGGGTGCTCATGGCGGGCGGGACCTTCTTCGCGCTTCGGAGCTTCACGGGGGAGATGTTTGATGTCATCAAGTAACTCGACCGAAGGTAGACCTCGATAGTTAAGGTGGTCAAGTAAACAATTGATAATGTCAACCATTCTGGGTACGCTCCAGGCATGAGCGACACCGCCGCCCCGCACGCCCCCGCCAAGCTCCAGCTGCTGGAACTGCTCGCCGCCATCGGCACCGCCCAGTGGCGCGACTTCGCGGCCGCCGCCGCCCGCTACGGCCTCACCTCCACCCAGGCCCGGGTCCTCGCCCAGCTCGACGGCCCCGTGCCGATGCGCGGCCTCGCCACGCTGCTGGTGTGCGACGCCTCGAACGTGACCGGAATCGTCGACCGCCTGGAAGCCCGGGAACTGGTGCGCCGCGAGCCCGCTCCCGCCGACCGCCGGGTCAAGAACGTGGTCGCCACGGAAGCGGGCCGCGAGATCATCCGTAGGGTCCGGGAGGAGATGCAGGTGACGCACAGCGCCCTGGACACCCTCGACGAGGCCGAGAGCGCCACGCTCTACGCCCTGCTGGATCGGCTGCGCCCCACCATGGAGAAGGACGCCTGAAGTAGCCTCGATCTCCATGAGTACTCTGCGGACCATCAACGACGTACCCGTCCTGGTGTGTGAGGCCGAGGGGGAGGTCATCGCGGGCGAACGCGAAGCCCTGGACCACATCGGCAACGCCGGCTACCAGGGGGCCCGGTGGGTCGTCATCCCCGTCGAGCGCTTCGACGAATCCTTCTTCCGTCTCGGCACGCGCGTCGCCGGCGGGATCATCCAGAAGTTCGTCCAGTACCGGATGGGGATCATCGTCCTCGGCGACATTTCCCGCCACACCGAGGCCAGTTCGGCCCTGCGGGACTTCGTCCGCGAGTGCAACCGCGGCACCCAGACCTGGTTCCTCGCCGACGACGCCGAGCTGCGCGCGCGGCTGGCCGGGGCGGAAGCGTGAAGAGCGGCGCCCAGGTCCGGATCCTGCGGGCAGCCGACCGCGCCGCCACCGCCTGGAAGAACGGCGGGGGAGTCACCCGGGAGATCGCGGTCTTCCCCTACGGGGCCGGCATGGACGACTTCGTCTGGCGGGCGAGCCTCGCCGAGGTCGCGGCCGACGGTCCCTTCTCACCCTTCCCCGGGATCGACCGCACCCTCACCCTCGTGGAGGGCGCGGGCATGGACCTCACGGTCGGGGGCGTACGCCGACTCGTGGACGAGCGGTTCGCGCCGCAGGAGTTCCCCGGGGACGAGCAGACCGACTGCCGGCTGCTCTCGGGGCCCGTCGTGAACTTCAACGTGATGCACCGCCAGGGGGCCGCGGAGGTGGTGACCGCCGTCGTACGGGGCCGGCTCTCGCGCGCCGTCGTATCGGACGAGACCCTGCTCGTGCTCGCGTTGGAAGGGTCGGCCACGGTTCAGGTGGGGCGGGGCCCCGACCTCGCGCTGGCCCCGTACGACGCGGTCCTGGTGATGGGCGACTTCATCGACTACATGGAAATTTCCGGGCACGTGGCGCTCGTCTGCTTCCGCTGACCGCCCCGGCGGTCGACGGGCCCATCACCGGTCTCGTACGAATCTCCGGGCGCGCGGCGGTCGTACGCCTGCGGTGGTCGACGCCCGCGTGGCGGGGCGGCCCAGGAGGATCCCCGTCAGGGCGAGCGCGAGACCGCACAGCTGCCGGAGGCTGAGCGTCTCGCCCGCGACCGCCGTGCCGAGCAGCACGCCCGTCACCGGATTGAGCAGGCCGATCAGCCCCACCGCCGCAGCGGGCAGGCGCCGCAGGCCCGCGAACCATGCGGTGAAGGCGAGGGCCGTGGACACCAGTGTGACGTAGCCGAAGGCCAGCAGCGCAGGCCCGTCGACGGCCGGCGGCGCTCCCTCCGCGATCACGGCCGGCGGAAGGAGCACCAGGCCGCCGCCCAGCAGCTGCCAGGAGGTGGCGGCCAGAACGTCCACCTCGGCGCTCCACCGCTTGGCGAGGACGAAGCCCAGCGCGGACATCCCCATGGCGGCGACCGAGGCGAGCAGGCCGAGCGCGTCGAGCGCCACGGTCGAGGTGAGCAGCATCAGGCACACGCCGCCCACACCGAGGCCCGCGCCCGCCAGGTGCCGCGGTCCGGGGCGCTCTCCGATCAGACCCCACGCGATCAGCATCATGACCAGTGGTCCGGTCGCCATCACCGTCGTGGCCACGCTCGTCGGGAGCCGCTGGGCGGCGAGGTACACCAACGCGAAGAAGCCGCCCATGTTGAGCACGCCGAGCAGCAGGGACTTCCACCACCAGGACCCGCTGGGGACCTTCCGGCGCACGGCCAGGAGCAGCAGCCCCGCGGGCAATGCCCGGAACACCGCTCCGTACAGCGGAGTGTCGGCGGGCAGGAACTCCCGCGTGACGAAGTAGGTCGTTCCCCAGGCGACCGGTGCGACGGCCGTGACCAGTGACCACCGCAGATTGGCTTCCATGGAAGATATTATATCTTCCATGGAAGCTATTGACCAGGTCGCCCGCATCCAGGCCGAGTGGGCCCGTGAGCGGCCGGATGTGGATGTCAGCCCGCAGGGCGTGATCGGACGGCTGCACCGCCTCGGCCTGCTCCTGACGGAACAGCTCTGTCTCGTCTACCGCCGGTACGGCCTGAGCGAGGGGGAGTTCGACGTCCTGGCCGCGCTGCGGCGGGCGGGTGAGCCCTTCGAGCGGGCGCCCGGCGAACTCGCGTCCCACACCATGGTGACCACGGGCGCGATGAGCAAGAGGATCGACAGGCTCGAACGCGACGGCCTCGTCACCCGCCGCCGGTCGGCCGCCGACGGCCGGGGCCGCGTGGTCGGGCTCACCCCCGCGGGACGGGACCTGATCGACCGGGCCTTCACGGAGCACATGCGCAATGAACGACACCTGCTCGAAGGGCTCGAAGCCGAGGACGCGGCGCAGTTGGAGCGGCTCCTGACACGGTGGCTGGCGACGGTCGAGCCGCGGGTGCCGTGACCGGGGTCAACGGGCGCCCAGCTTCACCCACTTCGCCCCGCTGGGCACGCCCTTCTCGTCGAGCAGGAACAGCATGTAGTACCCGGGCGGCGCGTCCGCCGCGGTCGGCGGGGTGCGGAGCCCGATCGAGGCGCCCCGGACCCCGGTCCGCCGGAGCTCCAGGTGGCGCCGGCTGGTTTTCACCGAGTGGGTGACGGTAGTTCGACCTGCCGGTACTTCAGGCCGCCCGATGGGGGCCTCCTCAGGGTCTGGCAGGTTGCGGAGACACTGGAAGGATCGCCACGAAATACTCGATATGACGTGATCAGCTGCGGCCATAGAGGTGAGAGCGGGCAGCCGTCCACCGCGCCGACCGCCCGGGGCCGCCGCGGGGCGCTATCCATGTCGACGTGATCAAGTCGCTTCGTACCGGATTCACCGCAGCAGCCGTGACCGCAGCTCTCGTCACGCTCACCCCCTCGGCCGGGGCCTCCGCCCCCGCCTCGCCCTCCGCTCCGCCGGACAAGGTGGGCGTGGACGTCGCCACCGTGAACGGCTCGGGCTGCCGACCGGGCAGTGCCACCGTCGCCGTGGCACCGGACAACTCGGCCTTCACCGTCACCTACAGCGAGTACCTGGCCCAGGCCGGCGGCGGAGTCTCCGCCGTCGAGGGTCGCAAGAACTGCCTCCTGTCCCTCGTGGTGCACGTGCCGCAGGGCTTCACCTACGCCGTGGCCCGGGTCGACTACCGGGGCTTCGGCAGCCTGCAGCCGGGCGCGATCGGCACGCAGAAGGCGAGCTACTACTTCCAGGGCATGAGCCAGACGGCCCAGCGCACCCACAAGTTCACGGGCGCGCTCGACGACAACTGGCAGGCGACCGACACCACGGGCATCGAGGCCCTGGTCTTCGCGCCCTGCGGGGAGAAGCGCAACTTCAACATCAACACCGAACTGCGGACGGAGGTCGGCACCTCCGACCCGTCGAAGGTCAGCTTCATGGCCCTCGACTCGACGGACGGCAGCATCAACAGCGTCTACCACTTCTCCTGGAAGCAGTGCCCGGTGCGCTGACCGGGCCTCAGGCCGAAGCGCGCCGCACCAGTGACGTGGCGGTGACCACGGATCTGGGCGCGGCGCGCTCCTCACTGCCCCCGCCCAGCGTCTCCAGCAACAGGCGCGCCATCAACCGCCCCATGCCCTCGATGTCCTGACGCACGGTCGTCAGCGGCGGGTCGGCGATCGAAGCCACCGCCTCGGCGTCGTCGAACCCGACCACCGCCACCTCCGCCGGAACGGCGCGCCCGCGCTCCCGCAACACCCGCAGCGCGCCCGTCGCCATGAGGTCGTTCGCCACGAACACCGCGTCGATGCCCGGGCAGCGGTCGAGCAGTTCGGCCATCGCCCGAGCCCCGCCCGCCGCGGTGAAATCTCCCTCGGCGACCAGCGCGGCGTCGGCCTCCGGCAGGACGTCCCGGTAGCCGCTCAGCCGGTCGGCGGCCGAGGTCTGGTCGAGCGGGCCCGCGATGTGCGCGATGCGCTCGCGCCCCTGCGCGACCAGGTACCGTACGGCCTCCCGCGCGCCCCCGCGGTTGTCCGCGTCCACGTACGCCGTGCCGGTGGCCCCGTCGGTCCAGCCCGGCCGGCCGCCGTACACCGTGGGCATGCCCATCCTGCGGGTGATCGCGGGCAGCGGGTCGTCGGTGTGCAGGGAGAAGGCGAGCGCCCCGTCGACGTGCCCGCCGGCGAGGTAGCGCTCGATCCGGTCGTAGTCGCTCCGGTCCTCCACCAGCAGCAGCACCAGCTGTGTGTCGTGCGCGGTCAACTCCTTGCTGATGCCGCGCAGTTGGCGGGAGAAGAAGGGGTCGGAGAAGATCCGGTTCTCCGGCTCGGCGATGATCACCGCGACCGCGCCGGTGCGCCGGGTGACCAGGGTGCGGGCCGCTGGGTTCGGTACGTAGCCCAGATCGCGTACGGCCTCGCGCACCTTGTCCGCCAGGTGCGCGCGGACCCCGTCGCCGCCGTTGACCACGCGGGACGCGGTGGCCCGGGACACCCCGGCGCGGGTCGCCACCGCCTCCAGGGTGGGGCGGTTCCCGGGACGCTGTTCGGGCACGGGGCTCCTCCTGGGTGTCCGCGGGCGGTCGCCGCGCCGGGCAGCAGGGTAGCCCGTACCGCCGGGAGGCCGGGGGCGCTCCGGGCGGTACGGGCCGTCTTCGGTCCGGTCCTGTCCGGTCCGGGCCGGTCAGTGGCCGAAGTCGAACCAGTTGACGTTCACGTAGTCGGAGCCCTGGCCGCTCGTGAAGGTCAGGTAGACGTCGTGCCTGCCCGTGACCCCGCTGATGTTCGCCGGCACCGTCCGCCAGCTCTGCCAGCCGCCGGTGTTCGCCACGGAGAAGCTGCCGATCGGCGCGCTGGTCCGGCTGTCCAGCCGGACTTCGACGAGCCCGCTGACCCCGCCGGCCGCTCCCGAGGCGACCCGTGCGAAGAACTGCCGCGCGGCCGCGGACCCGAAGTCGACGCCCCGGTACAGGGCCCAGTCGCCGTTGCCGATGGCGCCGAGGTTCTGGCCGCCGCCGGTGTCGGAGGTGCCCTCCTTGATCAGCCCCGACTGGCCGTCGTACGACTCGGCCTGGATGGCGGAGTACGCGTCACGGTCGCCCGTCGGGGGCGTCGTCGGCGGCGGTGTCGTGGGCGGGGGCGTCGTGGGCGTGCTCCCCGTCGACCGCAGCACGGACACGTAGTCGACCACCATGGGGTGGCCGGGCACGGTGCCCGCGTCGGGGCCGCCGCCGAAGGCGTCCGGGAACCCGCCGCCCATGGCCACGTTCAGGATGATGAAGTACCCGTGGTTGGTGGCGTTGGTCCAGGTGGCCGCGTCCACCTGGTTCGCGCGCACGGTGTGGAAGTGGATCCCGTCGACGGAGAAGCGCATCTCCTCGACGGCCGTCGACCTGTCCCACTCCACGGCGTACGTGTGGAAGCCGGCCTGGCAGCTGGTGCCGGGGCAGACCCGCTGGCCGCCGATGCCGGAGGTCTCGTTGCAGGGGCCGCCCGGGCTGGTGCCGCAGTGCATGGTCACCCAGACGTTGTTGAGGCCCTGGACGTTCTCCATGATGTCGAGCTCGCCGATGCCCGGCCAGTTCCACCAGTTGCCGCGGTAGGGGGCGCCGAGCATCCAGAACGCCGGCCAGTAGCCCTTGGCCGCGGGGCCCGTGACGTTCGGCATCTGGATGCGGGCCTCGGCGCGCAGCTTGCCGCCCGCCGCCGGCTGGAAGTCGGACCGCCTGGTCTCGACGCGGCCGGAGGTCCAGTTGCCCGCGGCGTCCCGCCTCGGGGTGATCCGCAGGTTGCCCGTCCCGTCGAGGGAGACGTTGGCGGGGTCCGCGGTCATGGTCTCGATCTCGCCGGTGCCGAAGTTCGCGGGGCCGCCGGGGTAACTCGTACCGGTGGTGTACTGCCAGTCGGCGGTGTTCACGCCGGAGCCCGCGGGCCCGTTGAAGTCGTCGAGGAACACCTGGGACCAGCCGGCCGGGGTGGGGGGAGCGGTGGCGCCGGCGGGCAGCGTGGCCGCCACCGCGGCGGCCACGACCACGGCGACCGTGCCGAGCGCGGCTAAGACGGACCGCCGGACGGGCGGCCGTTCCGTACGGGATGTCGTGCGCATGGATGCCCTCTCTGAAGCGCGCTGTGCGGCGCGGTGCGGGGGAAGAGCAGGCGGAGCCCGCCGTTCGAGAGCCCTTTGAGAGCGCTCTCACTGGGGACCGCTGGACACTGTGCTCCCCACCCCTTCGGGCGTCAAGAGTTCGAACCGGGAAAGGGTCCCGAGGTCGGATCGGTTCATTCGTCGAACGCTCGGAGCCGACCGCCGTGGCGGCCGGCCATCACCCGTCAGGCCCAATCCCCCGTACGAGTTCAGTAGGCCGGGCCGAGCACCTCCTGCGCGCCCGGCAGTTCGTGGACGGAGGCCGCCGTCCCGGTGAGCGGAAGCAGGGCGGAGAGCGGGCACAGCACGGGCATCTCGTGGTCCACCTCCCACTCGCCGACCGTGTTCCGGCCGCCGCCGCGGCCACCGCGGTCGGTGGTGCAGACGGCGTACAGCTGACCGGCGCAGCCCCGGCAGAACAGGGGCAGGTGGGCGGTCACGGCAGTTCCCTCGGCACGGCCGCCGCTGTGGCGGCCGGATGGCGGAACGGATTCCCCCGAGTGCCGGGCACCCGGCGCGCTTGTAGCGTCGATCGCGTCAGGAGTCCCGGTGACCCGACAGGACTCCGCAGGCCGGTTCGCATCCGCGGAACACGTCCCGCCAGCGCGCCGAGCCGCACGTGTGCCGCCCGCGCCGGCGCCCCGCCGGTCCGCCCCGCGCGACCCGACGACCGGGCGCACGCGCAGCCCCCGTGAGAGAGGCCGTGCCGATGACGAACGACGCCCCGATAGCCCCGGCAGCCCCGACGGCGAGCCTGTTCCGCGTCGAGCGGGGCCACGCCGAGCCCGAGGAACTGGCCGCGATCGCACTCGTGGTCGCCTGCTGCGCACGACGTACCGCCGATGACGGCGACGGCCACGGCGGCCGGAACCGGACCGGGACCGGCACGAAGGGCGCCGGGCACCGCCCAGGGCGCCGGCCGGCCCGGTCGAACACCGGCTGCTGGGCAGGCTGCTGGGCCTGCCGCTGAACCCCGTCCGCCGGCCGCGCGCACGGCCGGCGGAAGGGGGAGCGAGGTGGTCACGCCCGGCGCAGCACCGTCGCGAGGGCGCTCCGCAGCGCCTCCCGGGCATCGGGCACGGAGCCCTCCGAGCGCCACGCCACGAACCCGTCCGGCCGTACGAGGACGGCGCCCTCGGGGCTCGTCTCGTGGACCTCCGCCCAGTCGGCGTCGCCCTCCGGGACCAGGTCCGCCTCCCGCCCGGAGCCGATGGCGTAGGCGTCCAGGCGCGCCGACAGCTCCTCGGCCACCTGCTCGCCGGCCGCCCGCCACGGCGTGCCCGCGCCGCTGAGCAGCACGAACGAGCGCTCGTACAGGTCCAGCGAGGAGATCCGCTCGCCGGACCTGGTCAGCCACATGTGCGGGGCCCGGGTGCCCGTGTCGCCCTTCAGCCGCAGCGCCTCCGGGATGATCGGCCGGTCGGCGTCGCCGCCGACGACCGCGCCCTCGGGGTAGCAGTAGCCCATCGCCGTGGTGAGGACCCCGCTGCCCGGTCCGCCGCCCATCGTGGGCGGCGGGGCGTACCCCGGGTGGCTGTGCTCGGCCGAACGGGCCGAGGCGCGCGCGCTCGTGGCCAGGGCCACCGGGAGCCGCTCGGCCTCGTACGTGTCGAGCAGTTCCATGCCGGCCGAGCCGTCCAGCACCGCGGCGATCTTCCAGGCCAGGTTGTGCGCGTCCTGGATGCCGGTGTTGGAGCCGAACGCACCGGTGGGCGACATCTCGTGGGCCGCGTCACCGGCCAGGAACACCCGGCCGGCGGAGTACCGTTCCGCCACCCGTTCGGCCGCGTGCCACGGCGCCTTGCCGCCGATCACCACGTCCAGGTCCGGCACGCCGATCGCGGCCCGGATCTGCTCGACGCACCGCTCGTCGGTGAAGTCCTCCAGCGTCTCGCCGGTCTCCGGGTGCCAGGGGGCGTGGAAGACCCACTGCGTGCCGTTGTCCACCGGGAGCAGCGCCCCGTCGGCGCCCGGGCGCATCAAGTAGCAGACGATGAACCGCAGATCGCCCAGCACCTCGGGGAGCCGCTCCGAGCGGAAGGTCACGCTCACGTTGTGGAACAGCTCGCCGTTGCCCGTCTGGGGGATGCGCAGCTGCTCCCGTACGGGACTGCGCGGACCGTCCGCCGCGATCAGGAAATCCGCGCGCACGGTGGTGTGCTCGCCGGTCTCGCGGTCCTTCACGATGGCGCTCACCCCCGTCGCGTCCTGGTCGAAGGTCATCAGCTCGGTGGAGAAGCGGATGTCGGCGCCCAGTGCGCGGCTCTGCGCGGCCAGTACCGGCTCGATGTTGTTCTGGCTGCACAGGCACCAGCCGGTCGGGCTGAACCGGCGCAGCGCCCCGGACGGATCGATCGACTTGACCAGCCAGTTGTGGTCGCCGTCGACCAGTGACGTGGCCTGCAGAATGCCCTGGGTCCCCTCCAGTACGGACGCCGCGCGGCGGATCTCGTGCTCGGCTCCCGCCGTGCGGAACAGCTCCATCGTCCGGGCGTTGATGCCCCGGCCGCGCGGGTGCTCGGAGGTACCGGAGTGCTTCTCGACGAGCAGGTGCCGCACTCCGTGGCGGCTCAGGAAAAGCGAGGTGGACAGGCCCACGAGCGAGCCGCCCACGACGAGAACCGGTACGCGAACATCGGCTTTGTCTTCCATCAGCTGTGGGCTCCTGTTTTCTGTGTGGGGGAGTGGAGTCTTTATGCCACCGATCGAAGATCAGGCCCGGTTGATTCGCCGGTTGTCACCCGCTTGATGCGGACATGTAGCGGTACGTCCCCACCCGGACGACGATGAGCGACAGCGGCGCCCCCGAACAGAAGCGCCGGCCTGCCGTTCCCGACCGAGGCGGCCGCCGGCCCGGGTGGACGCCACCGGTGACGGACGAGGGGTCCGTACGCGATGGGTCTCCACCCCCTCATGAAGGAGTGAGTAGATGACAACCACCCTGTCCGAACGGGTGTCGCAGTCAGCCTTCGACGGCTCCATGCTCCGGGTCGTCCTGCTGATGGACCTCCACGAAGGGACCCAGCAGCAGTTCTTCGAGGCGTACGAGCAACTCCGCCACGACATCGCGTCCGTTCCGGGACACATCAGGGACCAGCTGTGCCAGTCCTTCGAGAATCCCTCCCAATGGCTCATCACCAGCGAGTGGGAGAGTGCCCCGCAGTACCTCGCCTGGGTCAACAGCGAACACCACGCCGAACAGGTGAAGCCGCTGGGCGCCTGCGCCCGGGCCATGCGCCCGCTCAAGTTCACCGTCCTGCGCGAGACCGGCCGCGGCTACGACCAGGCCTCCGGCCAGGTCGCCGCCCGGCTCCAGCCCGTGCCCCGGCTCGGCGCCGGCATCGTGCGCCACGCGCTGACCTTCACCGTCAAGCCGGGCAGTGAGGAGCAGGTCGCCGCCATCCTCTCCAGCTACGCCTCCCCGGCGGCCCGCGTCGACGACCACACCCGCCTGTGCCGCACCTCGCTCTTCATGCACGGCAACCGGGTGGTACGCACGGTGGAGGTCCAGGGCGACCTGATGGCGGCCCTGCGGCACGTCTCCGAACAGCCCGAGGTGCGCGCCGTCGAGGAGGCCATCAACCCCTACCTCGAACAGGACCGGGACCTCGGCGACCCCGAGTCCGCCCGCATGTTCTTCATGCGCGCGGCCCTCCCCGCGGTCCACCACATCGCCGCCGAGGAGCCGGACTCCGCCGACGTGACCCGCCACGCGCTCTTCTACCCGGCCAAGCCCGGCTGCGGCCCCGCGCTCGCCGAGTTCCTGGCCCGCCAGGACGAGGCCGCCGCGGACCTGCCCACGAGCCCCGTTCGGAGCAGCAGCATCTTCCAGCGCGACGACATCGTCGTGAGGCTGATCGACGTGAGCGGCCCGTTCGACGCCGAGCCGGGAGCCACCCTCGGCGCCGCGGGCCCGCGCAAGACCGCCGTCCTCGAGCGCCTGATGGCCGCGCCCGGCGGGCAGCCCCGCGCCGCGCGCCACACCATGAACCTGATCACCGACCGCCGGGCCCCCGCGCAGTCCTGACCCACCGAGCTCCCCCCCCGAGACCACTCCGAGCTCCACCCCACATCCCCGTCCAGGCACCCCACACGCCAGGAGGAACCCGCCATGACCAAACACCGCCCACGCATCGTGGACCTCAGCGAGACGCCGCCCAACCGGAGGCGCGGAGGCGACCTGAGGGCCGTGCTCACCCCGACCTCGGTGGGCTCCACCAGCGGCTTCATGGGCATGGCGATCATGGCGCCCGGGGAGTCCATCGCCGAGCACTACCACCCGTACTCCGAGGAGTTCGTGTACGTGGTCGCCGGCCGGCTGGAGGTGGACCTCGACGGTGAGGCCCACCCGCTGCGCACCGACCAGGGCCTGCTCGTGCCGCTGAACGTGCGCCACCGCTTCCGCAACGTCGGGGGCACCGAGGCCCGCATGGTCTTTCACCTCGGCCCGCTCGCCCCGCGCCCGGAGCTCGGGCACGTCGACACCGAGGAGGCCCCGCACCCGGAGAGCACCGCCTGGGAGCAGCCGCCGGACCGCACGGGAGTGGTCTCGTGACCCGCCGCCGGGTGGCGGTGACCGGGGTCGGCGTCGTCGCCCCCGGCGGGATCGGGGTCGGCGCCTTCTGGGACCTGCTCTCCAACGGCCGTACGGCCACCCGCGGCATCACCCTCTTCGACCCGGAGGGGTTCCGCTCCCGGATAGCCGCGGAGGTCGACTTCGACCCGGCCGCGCACGGCCTCACCGGGGAGGACGCCGCCCGGGCGGACCGGTACATCCAGTTCGCCCTGGTCGCAGCCCGCGAGGCGCTGCGCGACTCCGGCCTCGATCTCACCACGGACGAGGCCTGGCGGACCGGGGTCTCCCTCGGCACCGCCGTCGGCGGCACCACCCGCCTGGAGCACGACTACGTGGCCGTGAGCCAGTCCGGTGCGTGGTGGGACGTCGACCACCGGCTCGCCGGAGCCCACCTGCACCGGGCGTTCACCCCCGCCACCCTCGCCTCCGCCGTCGCGGAGGAGACGGGCGCGCGGGGCCCGGTGCAGACCGTCTCCACCGGATGCACCTCCGGACTCGACGCCATCGGGTACGCCGTCCACTCCATCGCGGAGGGCCGGATGGACGTGTGCATCGCCGGCGCCTCCGACTCACCCATATCGCCGATCACCGTGGCCTGCTTCGACGCCATCAAGGCGACGTCGCCGAACAACGACGACCCGGCCCATGCCTCCCGGCCGTTCGACGCCGACCGGGACGGGTTCGTCCTCGGCGAGGGCGGCGCGGTCCTCGTACTCGAAGAGCTGGAACACGCCCGCGCCCGCGGTGCGACCGTCTACTGCGAGATCGGCGGCTACGCCACCTTCGGCAACGCCCACCACATGACCGGCCTGACCGCCGAGGGCCTGGAAATGGCCCGGGCGATCGAAACCGCCCTGGCCCAGGCCCGGATCGGCGCCGACGAGATCGACTACGTCAACGCGCACGGCTCCGGGACCAAGCAGAACGACCGCCACGAGACGGCGGCGGTCAAGCGGGTCCTGGGCGACCACGCCTACAAGACGCCGATGACCTCCATCAAATCCATGGTGGGCCACTCCCTCGGCGCCATCGGCGCGATCGAACTCGCCGCCTGCGTCCTCGCGATGAACCACCAGGTGGTCCCGCCGACCGCCAACTACGAGACGCCCGACCCCGAGTGCGACCTGGACTACGTCCCGCGCACCGCCCGCGCCCGCACCCTGCGCAGCGTCCTGTCCGTCGGCAGCGGCTTCGGCGGGTTCCAGTCCGCCGTCGTCATGTCCCGGCCGAAGGAGGAGGTGTCATGACCAGCAGCCGTACGGTCATCACGGGCATCGGGGTCGTCGCGCCCAACGGCATCGGCGCCGACGCCTTCTGGAAGGCGACCCAGTCAGGCGTCAGCGTGCTGGACCGCGTCACCAGGGCCGGGTGCGAGCACCTGCCGCTGCGCGTGGCGGGCGAGGTGCGCGGCTTCGACCCCGGCTCGATGGTCGAGGACCGCTTCCTCGTCCAGACCGACCGGTTCACCCACCACGCGCTCGCCGCGGCCGACCTCGCCCTGGAGGACGCCCGGCTCGGCCGCGCCGACTACGAGGGCGACCCCTACTCCATCGGGGTCGTCACCGCGGCCGGCTCCGGCGGCGGCGAGTTCGGGCAGCGCGAGCTGCAACACCTCTGGGAGCAGGGGCCGCGCTACGTGGGCCCGTACCAGTCCATCGCCTGGTTCTACGCCGCGAGCACCGGCCAGATCTCCATCCGGCGGGGCCTCAAGGGCCCCTGCGGGGTGGTGGCCAGCGACGAGGCGGGCGGGCTGGACGCCTTCGCGCACGCCGGCCGGGCGATCCGCCAGGGCAGCCGGGCGATGCTGGTCGGCGCCACCGAGGCGCCGCTCGCGCCGTACTCCATCGTCTGCCAGCTGGGGTACGAGGGCCTGAGCACCCGGGACGACCCCGAGCGGGCCTACCGGCCGTTCACCGCCAAGGCCTGCGGGTACGTCCCCGCGGAGGGCGGCGCGATGTTCGTCGTCGAGGACGAGGAGGCCGCCCGGCGGCGCGGCGCGACCGTACGCGCCGTACTCGCCGGCCACGCCGCGACCTTCACCGGCACCCTGCGGCCGGAGGAGTCCGGCGAGGGCCTCGCCCACGCCATCCGCGGCGCGCTCCGGGAAGCCGGCTGCGCACCCGAGGAGGTCGACGTGGTCTTCGCGGACGCGCTCGGTACGCCGGAGGCCGACGCGGCCGAGGCCGCGGCCATCACGGCCGCCCTCGGCGCACACGGGCGCAAGGTGCCGGTCACGGCCCCCAAGTCCGGTACGGGCAGGGCCTACTGCGCGGCGCCCGCCCTCGACACGGCCGCAGCGGCCCTGGCACTGGAGCACGGCATCGTCCCGCCGACCCCCAACGTCTACGACGTGTGCCACGACCTCGATGTCGTGACCGGCAGCGCCCGCCCCGCGGAGCTGCGCACCGCGCTGGTGCTCAGCCGGGGCCGGATGGGCTCGAACTCCGCGCTCGTCCTCCGCAAGGGCCCCTCGGCGCCCCTGTAGTCCGCAGTTCGGAGGGACTCGTGCAGTCCCCTTCCAGGAAGAGAGAAGCCACCATGTCCGATCGACTGACCCTGGAGGAGCTGGCGGCCCTGATGAAGACCGCCGGCATCACCGTCGACCCCTCCGAGATGGCGAACCGTCCGGACACCGCCTTTGACGACTTCGGCCTCGACTCGCTGGGCCTGCTCGGCATCGTCGGTGAGCTGGAGAACCGGCGCGGACGGGCCCTGCCCACCGACGCCGACCGCTGCAAGACCCCCGGGGAATTCCTCGACCTCGTCAACAACAGCCTGATGACCGGAGCCTGAGATGGCAGGACACACCGAGAACGAGATCACCGTCAACGCGCCCGTCGACACCGTGTGGGAGGTGACCAACGACCTGCCGAACTGGCCGCACCTGTTCAGTGAGTACGCCTCCCTCGACATCCTCGAACAGGAGGGGGACACCACCCGCTTCCGGCTGACCATGCACCCCGACGAGAACGGCACGGTGTGGAGCTGGGTTTCGGAGCGCACCGTCGACCGCAAGGGCCTCCAGGTCAAGGCCCGGCGCGTGGAGACCGGCCCGTTCGCGCACATGGACATCCACTGGGAGTACTCCGAAGTGCCGGGCGGCGGCACCCGGATGAAGTGGACGCAGGACTTCGCGATGAAGCCGCAGGCCCCGGTCGACGACGCGTGGATGACCGACAACATCAACCGGAACTCCAAGATCCAGATGGCGCTGATCCGGGACAAGATCGAGCAGCGGGAGCGCGAGAGCCGCGCTCCCGCCGCCGGTCGAATCTGAAGCACAGCCCCAAGCACAGCCCCAAGCGCAGTCCGGAAGAAGTGAAGCGAAAGGCGCACAGCAGGATGCACAGCAAGCACCGCGCTCTCATCGTCGCCCGCATGGCGCCGGAGTCGGCACCCGACATCGCGGACCTGTTCGCGAACTCGGACTCCGGTGAACTCCCGCACCTGGTCGGGGTCACCCGCCGCAGCCTGTTCCAGTTCGGCGACGTGTACCTCCACCTGATCGAGTCGGACCGGCCCCCGGGCCCGGCCATCGCGAAGGTCACCGACCACCCCGAGTTCCGGCAGCTCAGCGACCGGCTCACCGCGTACATCAGTCCGCACGACCCGGAGACCTGGCGCAGTCCGAAGGACGCGATGGCCCACGAGTTCTACCGCTGGGAGAACCCCGGCGCCAAGTGACCCGGCGGCCCGGACGGGACCCGCACACCCGCGTGTGCGGGTCCCGCCGCGCGTGCCCCCACCGCCCAGCAGGAAGATCAGGAGACGGCGATGACCCCGACCGGCCACGAACAAGACCCCGACCACTTCCCGACGGACCCGGCCCGCCCGCACGACGGCGAGCACGGCCGCGGCTCGCTGCGCGTGTTCGTCCTCTCCGGGTCCTCCCGCACCGGCTCGGTCAACGCACGCCTCGCGGCCCTCGTCGCCGCCCAGATCGGCCGGGCCGGGGCGGTCGCCGATCCGGCCACGCTCGGCGACTTCCCCATGCCGCCCTACGACGGCGACATGGAGGCCGACGAGGGGCTGCCGAAGGGGGCGTTGGCCCTGTGCGAGCGCATCGAGGCCGCACAGGCCATGGTCATCGCCTCCCCGGAGTACAACGCCTCCGTCCCGGGCGTGCTGAAGAACGCCGTCGACTGGGTCTCGCGCTACCGCCCGCAGCCGTTCAAGGACAAGCAGTCCCTGCTGGTCTCGGCCTCGCCCTCGATGGTCGGCGGCAACCGCGGGCTCTGGGCCCTGCGCGTACCGCTGGAACACCTCGGAGCCCGCGTCTACCCCGACATGTTCAGCCTCGCGGGCGCCCACCACGCCTTCGGCGTGGACGGCGGCCTCGCCGACTCCGGCCTCGGCGAGCGGCTCACCGCCACGATCGGCTCCTTCCTCGACCTCGTCGAGGCCGACACCCGGTACCTGTCCCTGCAGCGCCGCTGGTACGAGTTCCTGGGCGACCGCACCGATGCCCCGGTGACCTCCCGCGCCCAAGATTGATCTTCGTCGGGCATGCGTGAGCTATGTTTGAGCGCGAGTGTGGTGGAGAAGGAGGCCCTCCCGTGTCATCGGGGCAGCAGGCACGCGCGCAGGCGGCCGCGATCAAGCCGAGCGATCAGTCGTCCGAGGAGGTCCGCCCTCCCGCCGACCGGCTCCTCGCGCTCTTCGACGGCCACCGGCTGTCCCCGGGCCAGCGCCGCATCGCCCAGTACCTGATCGACCACCTCACCGAGGCCGCGTTCCTCTCCATCACCGAGCTCGCCGAGCGGGTGGGCGTCAGCCAGCCGTCGGTGACCCGGTTCGCCGCCTCCCTCGGCTTCAGCGGCTACCCGGCCCTGCGTGACGTGCTCCAGCCGATCGCGCTGAGCGCGGTCGCCGGAGCCCCCGACACCCGTGAGCAGATCCGCCGCAACGAACTGCAGGCGGCCGTCGACGCCGAGATCGAGAACCTGGAGAACGTGCGCCGGCTGCTCGCCGACACCAACCAGGTGCTCGACATCGGCCGGGACCTGGCGGCCTCGGTGCCCCTGACCGTCCTCGGCCTGCGCATCTCGGTCTCGCTGGCGGAGTACTTCGCGTACGCGGCCCGGCGCATCCACCCCGACGTACGTCTGGTGACCCGCGGCGGCAGCGTCGCCTTCGACGCCCTGCTCCAGTCCCGGGCAGCCGGCGGGACGTGGGTGCTGGCCTTCGCCATGCCCCGGCACGCCAAGGAGACCCTGGCCGCGCTCCGGTTCGCCCGCAGCGCGGGGCTGCGCGTCGTGCTCATCACCGACCCCACCGTGGGGCCGCTGGTGGACGAGGCGGACGTGGTGCTGACCGCGGGTACCGGTTCGCGCCTGGTGTTCGACTCCTACGCGGCCCCCGGGATGCTCTCCGCCGCCCTGCTCCAGTCCATGGCCGACGCCGACCCGGAGCGCACGCAGTCCCGGCTGGAGCAGTACGAGCACGCCGCCGAGCAGCACCACTTCTTCCTGTAAGGACCCGCCTTCCCAGGCCCCCCGAACCGGCTTCGACCTGGACATATTCACACTTCGGCATGCATGAAATTTTTCATACCCTTGCCTACTCGACGGTATATATGTTTACTGACGGCGGCGCTCCGGATCCACCAAGATGCCAAGGAGGACTCTCCCCAAGTCCTCCCGAATGGGCAGCCGGCACGACGAACCTCCTCACGTCGCGGCCGGATGCCGAGTCCAGGCTTACGGATCCCGCAGGGCGCCCATGGCGGCCTCGGTCAACCCCTGGGCCGAGGCCGCCCCCCACGCAACGTCTCGATCAGAGTTTCGACACCACTCGGAAGTGACGAGAATGCCCCAGACGGCGACCCTCACGCGCAGCCCGGACTGGCCCCTGCAGGTCAAGCCCCCCGGGACCCACGACTGGGAACGCAGCGCCACGCGCTGGCTGCGGGACCTCCTCCCGGCCCGCTACGGCGGCTACCTGACCCTGACCCGCCACCACGCGCTCCTGGTCCGGCACGTCCAGCTCCAGTTGACGCACGAGATGCGCGCCGTACGGGTGGCCATGCAGACCAGCCGGGCCGAACTGCCCATGCTGGGCATGGCCGAGTCCGTCATAGAGAACACGATCAGGATGTACGCGGTGGAGCTGGAACAGCTGAGCCGGCTCGCCCGCGGCGTGCGGCTCGTCGGCGACGCGCTCCTCGTAGGGACCCCCGCCCAGCGCAGGCGCTGAGCCCGCTGCGGCCGGCTAGGCGTTCCGCCAGGAGCGCAGCCGGTCGGCGACGTCGTAGACGGTGGCGCGGAGCGTGCGGATGTCCGTGATGAGCTCGCGCCACTGCTCGTAGCCGGCCACCACCGTCCGGCCGGAGGCCTCGATGTACGCGACGGCGACCCCATAGGCGAAGTACTCGTTGGAGTCCGGGAGCGGGCGGAGCAGCACGATCGCCTCCAGGAGCGCGGCCGCGCGCCAATAGGCATCGGGATCGTCCACGCCGAGGCTGGGCGTGTTCACCCGGTGCCGGGCGACGGCGGCGACCAGGGCGGAGTGGTCGGCCACTTCCACGTCCTTGAACAGGGCCTCCTGCCGCTCCAGCAGCCAGCGGTGATCGATGTGCAGTTCCACGCGTCCGAGTATCCCCGCCCGCGGCCCGGCCGTGGGGCTTTTCGGGTCGGACGGGGACACCCGGGCGGGGCGGCGCCCGGCGGCCCCTCGGTGACGGACGGATCTCGCGGCCGCAGGGGTGTTCCGCAGCGGAGGCTTTGCCTCCTACGGTCTGTGCAGCACCGTTCCGGATCTGGAGGCAGAGTGAAGCGCGAGATCGACATCGAGCAGCTCGTGACGGCGATGAAAACGGTCGACGAGGCGGGCCGCCTCTTCGAGGAGGCACTCGCCGTGTACGAGGCACGCGGTCTCCAGCGCAACGGCGACGACTTCAAGGTGGCGGGCGGCTCCGTCCAGACCCTCCAGGGCGCCGAGGAGATGGCCAGGGGCGCGCGCAAGTTCCTCACGGACCTCGCGCTGATCGTCGGCTACGCGAGCGCGGGCTTCGACGAGCGGGTGGCCGGACGCCACGCGATGTCGCGGACGGGCTTCACCGCCGTCTCCGGCGGCGGCGCCCGGATGGCCCGCCCGCTGCTCGAACCGACCCTGCGGGGGCTGCGGCTCCTGCAGTCCGTGGACCTCTTCGACGACGCCTTCCGGGAGGCCGTCGAGGAGGTGGCGCGCGCGGAGAGGGCGACCTACCCGGACCCCTCGATGTTCCGCATCACCGACGCCACCACCGTCCCCGCGGGGAGTCCCTCGTCCCGGGCCTAGAAGTTGATCATGTGTCCGGCGAGACCGTGCACGGCCTCCTTGACCGCTTCGCCCAGGGTCGGGTGGGCGTGCACGTTGCGCGCGACCTCGTGCACGGTCAGGTCCCACTGCTGGGCCAGGGTCAGCTCGGGAAGCAGCTCGGTGACGTCCGGGCCGATCAGGTGGGCTCCGATGATCTCGCCGTGCGTCGCGTCGCTGATCAGCTTCACGAAACCGGCGGTGTCGCCCAGGCCGTGCGCCTTCCCGTTGGCGGTGAACGGGAACTTGGCGACCTTGACGTCGAAGCCCTTCTCCCGCGCCTGCGCCTCGGTCCAGCCGAAGCTGGCGATCTGCGGCTGGCAGTAGGTGGCGCGCGGGATCATCACGTAGTCGAGCTCCATCGTCTCGGCGTCCGCGATGGTCTCGGCGGCGACGACGCCCATGGCCTCGGCGGTGTGCGCGAGCATCAGCTTGGCCGTCACGTCGCCGATGGCGTAGATGTGCGGCACCGAGGTGCGGCAGCGGCGGTCCACGTCGATCGCGCCGCGCTCGGTGACGCGTACGCCGGTGGCCTCCAGCCCGTAACCCGTGACGTTCGGCGCGAAGCCGATCGCCTGAAGCACCTTGTCGGCCTCCAGGACCTTCTCCGCGCCGTCCTTCCCGGTGACCGTCACGCGCACCCGCGGGCCGGACTCGTCGATCGACTCGACCCGGGTCGAGGTCAGCACGTCGATGCCGAGCCTGCGGTACCGCTTGGCGAGTTCGGCGGACACGTCGGCGTCCTCCAGCGGCGCGATCCGGTCCAGGAACTCGACGACGGTCACCTTCACGCCGTAGTTGTGCAGGACGTACGCGAACTCGATGCCGATGGCACCGGCGCCGGCGATCACGATCGACTGCGGTACGCCGTCGGCGAGGATCTGCTCCTCGTACGTCACCACGCGTTCGCTGCGCCGGGTGCCGGGCAGCAGCCGCGGTGTGGCGCCGGTCGCGATGATGCAGTGGTCGAAGGTCAGGGTGCGGTTCGTGCCGTCGGGCTGCGCCACCTCGAGGGTGTGCGCGTCGAGGAACGTGCCCCGGCCGTCGATCTCAGCGATCCCGTTCTTCTTCATCAGGAAGTGGACGCCCTTGACCCGGCCGTCCGCGACCTGGCGGCTGCGTCGGAACGCCGCGCCGTAGTCGAACGACACGCTGCCTTCCACCTCGATGCCGAAGGTCTTCGCCTCGTGCGTGAACAGGTGCGCCAGCTCGGCGTTGCGCAGGAGCGCCTTCGTGGGGATGCAGCCGACGTTGAGGCAGACTCCGCCCCAGTACTTCTCCTCCACGACCGCGACCCGCTTGCCCAGCTGGGCGGCGCGGACGGCGGCTACGTAACCGCCGGGGCCCGCACCGAGTACGACGACATCGAAGTGGTTGCTCATGGTGGTTCCTCACGGTTGGCCATGGAACTACGTGACATGGAGATCATCTTGGCCGCGGTGGAGGAAAGGAATCACATTTCGGCCGTCTCGGCGTCCTCGGGCTCCTCCGGGTCCTCGGGGTGCCGGTTTGGGCGGGTGGGGCGAGGCTGGGGGTATGCATCACGCACCCGTCGTCGTGCACCGGATCTTCCCGTCGGGAGGACGCCAGGTGACCCTGCGCACTCAAGTAGGCGAGGAGTCCCTCGGGCTGGCCCGCTCGGACGAGGACGTCATCGAGTTCCTCCGGCGGGCCGGCATGCCCGATCCCGACGAGGTCGTCCTCGGCGACACCGAGCTCCTGGAGTGGGACTCCGACACCCCCCACGTGTACGCGGCGGATCCGCCGACCGACGACCTCCCGTGACGGGCCCCGCCCGGACGCCGGCCTCGCCGCCGCCCGGACGGTGGTCGCGGTGCTCACGCCGTACCGTCCTTGAGGGAGCGGCCGAACTGCTCGTCCAGGACGGACAGCCGCCGCCAGTACTCGTCCTCGTCGATCTCGCCGGAGGCGAAGCGGCGGCCCAGGATCGAGATCGGCGAGCGCTCGCCGTACGGCGCCGCGCCGCGGCCCGCCCACAAAGCCCGGCGGCCGCGCCACACCGTGCGGCGCAGCACCGCCACGACGGTGATCACGACCGCCGCCCAGATCAGCGGGAAGAGCAGGATCCACGGCCCGGCCCCGTCGTGGGCGAGGGTGTTGAGCGTGTCGAGGGTGTTCATGTCGGTTCAGCTCCTCGGAAGCGTCGACGTTGTCGTCTTGCTCCGAGAGTGGCCGCGGGAGGCGGTGCGGGTCGTCGTACGGCCGGCTGTACCGCGGGTACTTCCGCTGGAGTACCCGCGGGGCACACGGGACGAGCCGCAGCGGATGCCCTCGTGAACGCCGCTGCCGGCCCCGCCCTGCGCGCCGCCGTCCCGCACCCGGCGCCCGACCCTACGGTGGCACCATGAGCGACCCGGAGAAGAACAGGGCCACAGCCAAGGCGTTCTACGACCTGATGTTCAACCAGTGCCGCCCGGCCGAGGCCGTGGAGGCGTACGTCGGGGACACCTATACCCAGCACAACCCGCACGTGGGCGACGGCAAGCAGGCGTTTATCGACTACTTCGAGCGCATGGCCGCCGAGTACCCGGGCAAGCGGGTGGAGGTCAAGCGCGCCTTCGCCGAGGGCGACCACGTGATCCTGCACTGCCACCAGACCTGGCCCGATGAGGAATACGCCGGCATCGACATCTTCCGTTTCGACGACAACGGCAAGATCGTCGAGCACTGGGACGTCCTCCAGGTCATCCCACCCGCCTCCAGGAACGACAACACCATGTTCTGAGCACCGCCCGGCGCGCCGTCGCCGACAGCCGTCGTCAGCCGAGCCAGCCGGGCCGCACCAGCCCCGATTCGTAGGCCAGCACGACGAGCTGCGCGCGGTCACGGGCAGCGAGCTTCACCATGGTCCGGCTGACGTGCGTCTTCGCGGTGAGCGGGCTGACCACCAGACGGCGGGCGATCTCCTCGTTCGACAGACCCATGCCCACCAGCGCCATCACCTCCCGCTCCCGGTCGGTGAGCCGCTCCAGCCCGGCCGCGGCGGCGGGCTGCTTCGAGCGGGCCGCGAACTCGCCGATCAGCCTGCGCGTGACCCCCGGGGACAACAGGGCGTCCCCCTCGACCACCGCACGGACCGCACGCAGCAGCTCCGCTGGCTCGGTGTCCTTGACGAGGAACCCCGAGGCCCCCGAGCGGATGGCTTCAAAGACGTACTCGTCGAGCTCGAAGGTGGTGAGCATGACCACCTTGACCTCGGCGAGTTCCCCGTCCCCGGTGATCCCACGGGTGGCGGCCAGCCCGTCCAGCACCGGCATCCTGATGTCCATCAGCACCACGTCCGGGCGCAGCTCCCGGACCAGCCGGACGGCCTCCTCCCCGTCCGCGGCCTCGCCCGCCACCTCGATGTCCGGCTGGGCGTCGAGCAGTGCCCGGAACCCCGCCCGCACCAGCAGCTGGTCGTCGGCGAGCAGTACACGGATCACGGATCCTCCTGGATCGAAGCGGCCTTGAGCGGGAGCCGCGCCACTACGCGGAAGCCGCCGTCCGGGCGTGGACCGGCCTCGATGGTGCCACCCAGGGCCGAAGCCCGCTCGCGCATTCCGACCAGACCGTTGCCACTGCCGCCCGCCGGGTCCCCGGTCGCCGGGCCCTCGTCGTCCACGCGCAGTTCGAGTGCGCCCGGCTGCCAGCCGAGACGGATCCGCGCGGTACGCGAGCCGGAGTGCCGCACCACATTGGTCAGGGCCTCCTGGAGGATGCGGAAGGCCGCCAGGTCCATGCCGGGAGCCAGCGCCCGCGGGGCCCCCTCGACCGTGACCACGACGGTGAGCCCGGCCGCGGCGGCCTGTTCCACCAGCTCGGGGAGCCGGTCGAGACCGGGGGCGGGGGAGCGTGGGGCGTCCCCGGGGGCGCGCAGGGTGTCGAGGACCTGGCGGACCTCGCCCAGCGCCTCCTTGCTGGCCGCCTTGATGGTGGTGAGCGCCGTACGCGCCTGCTCCGGATCGGTGTCGAGGAGGGCCAGCCCGACGCCCGCCTGGACGTTGATCACCGAAATGCTGTGGGCGAGGACGTCGTGCAGTTCGCGGGCGATCCGCAGCCGCTCCTCGTCCACCCTGCGTCTCTCGGCCGCCACCCGCTCGGCCCGCTCCCGGGCCCACTGCTCGCGGCGCACGCGGACCAACTCGGACAGGGCCAGTATCGCCAGCACCCACGCGGTGATGACCAGCTCCTGCGCCCAGGGCGCCGGCCCGTCCCCGGCGGGCGGGAGCCACCGGTAGAGCCAGTGGCCGATGAGCAGGTGCCCGGCCCACAGCATCCCGACTGCGCCCCAGGCGGCTCTTCGGCGCCCGGCGATCACCGCGGCGAAGCAGGCCACGGCGAGGCTGATGAAGACGGGGCCGTACGGGAAACCCGCCCCGACGTACACCAGGGTGACGAAGGCGACCCCGTACGCCACGGCCGACGGATGCCGGTGCCGTACGACGAGGAGCGCGGGCCCGAGCAGCAGCAGGAGCCGCCCGAGCCAGTCCAGCGACACCCGCCCGGTCTGTACCCGCTCGGCCCATCCGGAGCCGACCTGGGCGAGGACCGCGACGAGCAGCGCCGAGCGCCAGGCCGGGCTCCGCCCGGTCCGTTCCACCCATCGCCGCCACGGAGGGTCCCGGCGCTCGCGCTGCTCTTCCATACCGGCCACGCTAGAGCGCGCCCACCGTCACCCGCGTCACCCCGTCGTAGCGTTTTCGGTGTACTCCCCAGGTAGTACACGGTCCGCGGTTGGCTTCGGCCGAGCGGGCGGGCGGCCCGAACGGGGCCGTAACAGGGCCCGAACCGGACCCGAGCCGGCCCGGCCGAGGGTGTGGCCATGACCTCGACGACTCTGCTTTCGAAGACCTCGCCGGCCAGGGCCGGAGTACGGGAATGGCTCGGCCTCGCCGTTCTCCTGCTGCCCGTGACCCTGATGACCGCGGACCTCGGGGTGCTGTGGCTGGCGACCCCGTTCCTGACGGCCGATCTGCACCCTTCCAGCAGCGAGCTGCTGTGGACCACCGACATGTACGGGTTCATGACGGCCGGATTCCTGGTGATCATGGGTGGGCTCGGCGACCGCTTCGGGCGGCGCAGGCTGCTGCTGGCCGGTTCGGCGGGTGTGGTGGCGGCCTCGGTGCTCGCCGCCTACGCCGGCAACCCGCAGACCCTGATCGTGGCGCGGGCCCTGCTCGGGGTGGCCGGGGCCGCGGTGCTGCCGTCGACCCTCGCGCTCATCAGCCACATGTTCGCCGACGTCCGCCAGCGGGCCACGGCGATCGCCATGTGGGTGACCGCCCTGTCGGTGGGCATCGCCGTGGGGCCGGTGATCGGCGGGGTGCTGCTCGACCACTTCTGGTGGGGCTCCGTCTTCCTGCTGGGCGTACCAGTGATGCTGCCCGTCCTGCTGTTCGCGCCGTGGCTGCTGCCCGAGTACCGGGACCCGGCCGCCGGCCGCGTCGACGCGCCGAGCGTGGTGCTCTTCCTGCTGGCCATCCTGCCGGTCGTCTACGGGGTCAAGAAGCTCGCCGAGTTCGGGGTGCAGGGCACGTACGTGGCGGCCATCGGCGCCGGCGCGCTGTTCGGGACGCTGTTCGTACGGCGACAGCGCCGGATCGCGGCGCCGCTGCTGGACCTGCGGCTCTTCGCCGACCGGGCGTTCACCGGGGCGCTGCTGACGCTGCTGCTCGGCATGATGGCCCTGAACGGCATCGAGTACCTCGTCCCGCAGTACCTCCTGGCCGTCGCGGACCTCTCCCCGCTCGCGGCCGGCCTGTGGCTGCTGCCCGGAGCGGCGGGCCTGGTCGCGGGCTCCCAGCTGACCCCGGTGCTGGCCCGACGGCTGCGGCCCGCGTACGTGATCCTGGGCGGCCTGGTCGTGATGGGATCCGGGTTCGCGCTGTCGGCGGCCGAGGGCACCGCGGCCGTAGCTGCCGGGCTGACCCTGGTGATGGCGGGCGTCGCACCGATCAGCGTGCTCGGTACCGCACTGGCGGTGGGCGCGGCCCCCGCGGAGAAGGCGGGTTCGGCGGCGGCCACCGGGCAGACCGCCTACGACCTCGGCCTGGCCCTCGGCATCGCGGGCACGGGGAGCGTCGCGGTCGCCGTCTACCGCGACGAGGTCTCCGCCGCCGCGCCGGCCGGCGTACCGGAACAGGCCCTGGAAGCCGCCCGGGAGACGGTCGGCGGCGCCGCGGACGCGGCGTCCGCGCTGCCCGGCCCGCTGGGCGACGACCTGCTCGCTGCGGCCCGGGACGCGTTCACCGCCGGCTTCCACACGGCGGCGGCGGTCAGCGCGGGCCTGGCCCTGGCCACGGCGGTGGTGGTGGCGGTCCTCCTGCGGCACATCCCCCCGATCGGCGCCGACGCGCCGCAGGACACGCACTGAGCACCGGCGCCACGTACCTGAGCCACGCACCCGCGCCACGCACCCGAGCACCCGCGACCCAGCCCGGTCGGCACCCAGCCGACCGGGCTCGGCGCGTCCCAGCGAGGACTACGCGGAGTCGCGCTCGGCGAGGAACTCGTCGAGCAGCCGGAACAGCACGACGAGGGCGTGTTCCTCGTCCTCGGGCGGCAGGTTCCGCATGTTGTCCCACCCGCCGGGGAGGGCGATGTGCAGGACCAGGCCCGCCCACGTGTGGTTGCAGTCGCGGCCGCGGCGGGCGACCAGCCACTCGTGCCAGCCGGCCAGGCCGGGCCCTCCGTGGCGGATCGCGTGCTGGTCGTAGCCGGTGAGGAAGGCCGTCATGCGGTGGAAGGACGACGTGCCGACGAACATGCCGGGGCATCGGCCGACCGTGGCGAAGTACTCGCGTTCGGTCATGTCCGCGAGCGGCTTCACCGCCGGGCGGCCGGCCGGCGGAACAGGGCCGTCCAGAGGAAGTCCTCGCCGAACAGCGCCGACTCGGCCGGCTCGTCGCGCATCCGGCGCAGCTCCACCTCCGCGAAGTCCGAGAAGATCCAGCGGAGCGACTCCGGCGTGTACGCGAGGCCGCCCTGGAGACCGGACGCGCGGTAGAAGTCGGCGTCGGGCAGCTCGGAGCCCATCCCGCCGGCCGCGAAACAGGTCAGGGCGAGGTGACCGCCGGGTGCCAGGACCCTGTCGAGCAGGGCGAGGTAGCTCACGCGGCGGTGCGGGGGCAGGTGGTGGAAGCAGCCGGAGTCGTAGACCAGGTCGTACGGACCGCTCAACTCGGCCGTGGTGAGGGCGAAGGCGTCCCCGCAGTGGAAGCGCACGTCGGCCCCCGCCTCGCGGGCGCGCTCCTCGGCCCACGTGATGGCCGCCGGTGACAGGTCCACGGCGTCGACCTCGAAGCCGAGGGAGGCGAGCCGCAGGGCGTTGCGGCCCGGGCCGCAGCCGATGTCGAGGGCGCGGCCCGGGGAGATCAGGCCCCGGTCGAGGTACGAGACCAGGCTCTCGTCGGGCTTCGCGACGAAGAAGGGCACCGGCTTCGAGCGGTCGGCGTAGAAGCCGTCCCACCAGGAGGCGCCGCCGCTGGTCCAGCGGTCGGCCTCCGGCGCGAACAGCCCGTCGAGGAGGCTCAGTACGTCCTCCACCGTGCGGATGGTGCGGTCCCCGTTCAGGCCCACGTTCTGGTTCATCAAGTCCCCTTTCCCGAGGGGGAAATCGTATGCGGGGATGATACAAAAGCCCAGGTCGGAGCGCATGCAGGAGAGGCGTGGGAGGCTGCCTGGCGACCTCTGGCCGAGGTGGGGATCCTCCCTCTCTCGGGTGGGTGTGCCAGGCCCTCCAAGGGCCTGCCCGAGGCCCTCCCGGGGGCAGTTCCGGCCGTCGCCGGGCAGGTTTTACGAGAAAGACCGGCAGCCCGCCCCTTCCGGGGCGGGCTGCCGGGTCCGTGGTCCCGTTCAGATCAGTGCGGGGGCCTCGCTCAGCGAGCGGACGGCGGCCTCCGCCTCGGCGAACACCTCCCGTGCACGGTCGGCCCGCAGCTCGCGCGGGATGCCGGAGAACTCCGTCCCGTACAGGAACCGGAACTCGACGCGGCCTACCCCGCAGAACTCCGAGACACCGGTCTTCAGCTGGAGTTCCAGCGCCTCGGTGAGCGCGGACGACTCCGCCCCGCCCGCCAGGGCCAGCCACAGCATCCGCTTCCCGGCCAGGCGCGGCTTGCTCCGCCCGTAGGCGAAGCCGTAGTTCCACACCCGGTCGATCCAGCCCTTCAGTACGGCCGGCGGGGCGTACCACCACACCGGGAAGACCACGATCACCTCGTCGGCCGCCTCGATCCGCCGCATGTGGGCGCGGACCTCGGGCGAGTACTCCTTCTCGCGGTTCGTCCAGTCCGGTTCGTCGGCCGGGGTCAGCCGCGGGTCGAAGCCCTCCGCGTACAGGTCGAGCACGTCCACGGTGCCACCCGCGGCCTCCAGCAGCCGGCGGGTGCGGTCGGCGACCTGGGCCGTGAGGGAGTCGGACCGGGGGTGGGCCAGGACGAGCAGGGTGCGGGACACGGAGGCCTCCAAGGCGGGGTGGCGGGCGGGGCGTTCGGCAGCCCGGAAGGGAAGGGAGGGAAGGAACGGGAGCGGTGAGGGGCGTCAGATGCCGAGGCCGGAGCCGCCGCTGACGTCGATGTTCTGGCCGGTGATCCAGCGCGCGTCGTCCGAGGCGAGGAAGGAGACCACGTCGGCGACGTCGGCGGGCTGCCCGACCCGGTCGAAGACCGAGAAGGAAGCGGCGTGCGCCCTGGCCGCCGGATCGGCCAGCCACGGGTGGATGTCGGTCTCGACGGTGCCGGGCGAGACCGCGTTGACCGTGATCCCGCGGGAGCCGAGCGTCCGGGCGAGGGTCAACGTCAGCACTTCGACGGCTCCCTTGCTGGCGGCGTACGAGGTCATGCCGGGGAAGGCGACCTTCGTGACACCGGAGGAGACGTTGATGATGCGGCCCCCGTCGCGCAGCCGCTCCAGCCCCTTCTGGATGATGAAGAAGGGGGCCTTGGCATTGACCGCGAAGACCTTGTCGTAGTCGGCCTCCGCGACCTCGTGGATCAGGCCGGGGCCGGCGATGCCGGCGTTGTTGACCAGGATGTCCACCCCGTCGGCGTGCTCGTCGAAGGCCGCCCACAGCGCCTGCGCGTCACCGGGCAGGCCCAGTTCGGCGCGGATCGCGAACGCCCGGCCGCCCGCCGCCTCGATCGTGCCGACCGTCTCCTTCGCCGCGGCCTCGTTCCCCGCGTAGTGCACGGCGACCCGCGCGCCCTCCGCGGCGAGCGCCAGGGCGATGGCGCGCCCGATGCCGCGGCTCGAACCGGTGACCAGTGCCGTCTTGCCGTTGAGCTTTCCCATGATGGGCTCCTCGTTCTCCGTGTTCGGGGTGGTGCTTCGATGTGATGAAGCCTGCGGCGCGGCGCATCGGATCCGGCTCGGACCCGGTTCGGGTTGTGTTACGCCCCCGTTCGGGGTGCGGGTTACGGTGGCGCCATGCGATTCGGAGTGCTGGGGCAGCTGAGCGTGTGGACGGCCGAGGGGATATCCGTACGGGTCCCCGAGCTGAAGGTGCGCACCCTGCTGGCCTCGCTGCTCGTCGAGGCGGGGCGGCCCGTCTCCGCACACCGGCTGATCGACGACCTGTGGGGCGAGGAGCAGCCCGGCAACCCCCTGAGGGCCCTTCAGGCGAAGGTCTCCCAGCTGCGCCGCGTCCTGGACGAGGCCGAGCCCGGCGCCCGCGACCTGGTCGCCACCCGCGCCCCCGGCTACGTCCTGGCCGCCCCCCGGGACGCCGTGGACTCGGCCGCCTTCGCCGCCCTGGCGGCCAGGGCCCGCGCGAGCTCCGACCCCGGCGTACGGGCGGCCCTGTACGCCGAAGCCCTCGCCGTGTGGCGGGGCCCGGCCTTCGCCGACTTCGCCGAGGAGCCCTTCACCCGGGCCGCGGCCAACCGGCTGGAGGAGGAACGCCTGGTCGTGCGGGAGGAACACGCCGAAGCCAGGCTCGAACTCGGCGAACACGCCCTCCTCGTCGGCGAGCTCGCCGAACTCGTCGAGCGGCATCCGTTGCGGGAGCGACTGCGCGCCGTGCACCTGAGCGCCCTGTACCGGGCGGGCCGGCAGAGCGAGGCGCTGGCGGGCTACGAGGACCTGCGCACCCGCCTCGCGGACGACCTTGGCCTGGACCCCAGCCCCGCCCTCGTCGCCTTGCAACGGGCCATCCTCACCCAGGACCCCGGGCTGGAGGCCCCGACCGCCGCTCGGCCGGTGCCCGGGCCCCCGACGAACTCCGTGCAGCACGCGGCCCGTACGAACCTGCCCGCCGCGCTGTCCACCCTGGTCGGCCGGGACCGCGCGGTGGCCGCCGTACGCGAACTCGCCGCCACCCGGCGCCTGGTCACCCTCACCGGCCCCGGCGGGGTGGGCAAGACCCGGCTCGCCGTGGAGAGCGCCGCCGGGCTCACCGGTACGTTCCCCGACGGGGTGTGGCTGGTCGAACTCGCCGGATCCAAGGGCGAGGTGGCCGAGGCGACCGCCGCCGCCCTCGGGATCCGCGACGACGCCGTCTGGGGCGCGCCCCCCGACGCGCGGCGTCCCGGCTCCGCCGAACGTCTGGCCGGGGCGGTGCGCGAGCGCGAACTGCTCCTCGTACTGGACAACTGCGAGCACGTCGTCGACGAGGTGGCGGCCCTCGTGGAGATCCTGCTGCGCACCGCCCCCGGACTGCGGATCCTGACGACCAGCCAGGAACCCCTGGCGCTGGCCGGCGAGACGCTGTGGAACGTACCCGCCCTCGAACTCGGCGCAGCCGTCGAACTGTTCACGGCGCGCGCCACGGCCACCGCCCCCGGCTTCGCCCTCACGGACGCCAACCGTGGCACCGTCGAGGCCGTATGCCGCCGCCTCGACGGCATCCCCCTCGCCCTCGAACTCGCCGCGACCCGGGTCCGCGCCCTCGGCGTCGAACGCCTCCTGGAGCGCCTCGGCGACCGCTTCCGCCTCCTCGCCTCCGGACAGCGCGGGGCGCCCGCCCGCCAGCAGACCCTGCGCGCCGTGATCGACTGGAGCTGGCACCTGCTCACCGCCCCCGAGCAGGCCGTGCTGCGCCGCCTGGCCGTGCACGCCGAGGGCTGCACCCTCGAAGCCGCCGAAGAGGTCTGCGCGGGCGACGGCGTGGACCCCGCCGACGTGCTCGACCTGCTGGTCCGCCTCGTCGACCGCTCCCTGGTCGCGCCGGCCCCCGGCCCGGCCGGCCCGCGCTACCGGCTGCTGGAGTCCGTGGCCGCGTACTGCGCCGAACGCCTCGACGAGGCAGGCGAGTCGCGGGCCGCCCGGGACCGGCACCTGGCCCACCACCTCGATCTCGCCGAACAGGGCGCACCCCGGCTGCGCACGGCCGCCCAGAGCAGCTGGCTGGAGCGGCTCGACGTCGAGGGCGCGAACCAGCGCGCCGCCCTCGACCACGCCCTCGACCAGGCCCGCGCCACCGGGGACGCGGCGGCCGCGCTGCGCCTGGCCTGCGCCCTGGCCTGGTACCGGATCCTGCGGGGCCGCCTCGGCGAGGGCGAACGCGCGCTCCGCGCGGCGCTCGCCGCCCCCGGCGAGGTCCCGGCCGAGCTGCGCGCCCGGGCGGCCGTCTGGCACACCGGCTTCGCCGTCATGGCGGGGGAGGGGGCCGGCCGAACGGCCCGTATCCGTACGGCACTCGACGCCTACGAATCCTCCGGCGACCGGGCCGGCCTCGCGTGGGCGCGCTGGTTCCTGGCCCACACCCTGAGCGTGACCGGCGATCCGGTCGGCGGCCGGCACCTCACCGAGCAGGCGCTCGAAGGCTTCCTCGCCCTGGACGACCGCTGGGGAACCGCCGCGGCCCTCGCGGACCGCTCCGTCCAGCTCCTCCTCGGGGGAGACCTCGCGGGCGCCGCCCGCGACGGAGCCCGCAGCGCCGAGCTGTTCCGAGGGGAGGGCGACGGCGCCGCACGGTTGTGGACCGTCTACCCGCTGGCCTCCTTCGCCGAGATCCACGGCGACTACACCGAGGCCGCCCGTCTCCAGCGCGAGGGGCTGGAGACCGCGGAGAGCCTCGGCCTGGCCACGCAGGCCGCCGACCTGCTCTCCGGCCTCGGCCGCAGCGCCCTCCTCACCGGCGACCTCGACGCCGCCCGCGACCTGCACGAACGCTCCCGGCGCACGGCGGCCGAACAGGGCTTCACCGCAGGCGAGATCAACGCCGAACTGGGCCTCGGACTCGGCGCCCGCCGCGCGGGAGACCTCCCCGCCGCCGAGCGGCACATGCGCCGGGTCCTGGAGTGGCACCGCAGCGTGGGCCTCGACGGGGCCAACGCCCTGATCCTGGCCGAGCTGGGCCACATCGCCCAGCTCGGCGGCGACACCGAAGGCGCCCTCGCCCTCCAGGAGCAGGGCCTCACGATCGCCCGCACCACGGGGGACCCGCGGGCCCTGGCCCTGGCCCTGGAGGGGCTCGCCGGGGCCCTCGCCCCCGCCGGCCGCCCGGCCGCCGCGGCGGCCCTCCTCGGCGCGGCGGACGCGGCCCGCCGCTCGACCGGCGCCCCGCTGCCGCCGGCGGAGCGCGCCGATGTGGACCGTACGACGACCACCGCCCGAGAGGCCCTGGGCGGCGAGCGGTTCGACGCGGAGTTCGCCCGGGGCCGCGCAGTGCCGGCCGACGCGGCCTACGAACGGATCACGGACGCCCCCTCCCAGGGCCCGGCCTGACCCCGAAAGGCAGGCCCTAGGGTGGGGGCCGTGACGACGAACGTGGGTGCGGGCGAGCGGGTGCTGTACGGGTGCATGGGGCTGGGCGGGAGCTGGGAGCCCGAACCGTACGGCCCCGCCGACATCGATACGGCCGAGGCGGCGATCGTCGCCGCCCTGGACAGCGGGATCACCGCCTTCGACCACGCCGACATCTACCGCGGCGGCAAGTCCGAGGCCGTGTTCGGCGAGGTGCTCGCCCGGACGCCGAGACTGCGCGAACGCATCACCCTCCAGACCAAGTGCGGGATCCGGCGGGCCGAGGACGACCGGCCGGGAATGTACGACCTGCGCGGCGAGACCATCACGCGCCGCGTCGAGGAGAGCCTGACCCGGCTGCGGACCGACGTCCTCGACGTGCTCCTGCTGCACCGCCCCGACCCGCTGGCCGACCCGGACGAGATCGCGTCGGCCCTCACCTCCCTGCACAGGCAGGGCCTCGTACGGAACTTCGGCGTCTCCAACATGGGCGCCCCGCAGATCGCACACCTCCAGGCCCGGCTCGACGTACCGCTCGTGGCGAACCAGCTGGAGATGAGCCTGCACAGCCGCGACTGGGTCGAGGCAGGCGTGCTGCTCAACACCCCCCACTCCACGGGCAACGGCTTCCCGCTCGGCACGCTGGAGCACTGCCGCGACCACGGCATCCGCCTCCAGGCCTGGGGCGCGCTCGCGCAGGGCCGGTTCACCGGCCTCCAGCAGACCCCCGCCGAGCAGGCCACCGCCGTGCTCCTCGCCGACCTCGCCCGGCGCAAGGGCACCACCCCCGAGTCGGTGCTGCTGTGGTGGCTGGCCCGGCATCCCGCCGCCATCGCGCCGGTCATCGGCACCGTGCGCCCGGACCGGATCCGCGCCTGCCGAGACGCGGCGACGCGCGAGCCGGACCTCACGCACGAGGAGTGGTACGAGCTCTGGATCACGGCCCGAGGCGTCCGCCTGCCCTGAACCGCGAGGCGGTCCCATGACCCGCGGGGCGGGCCCGTGACCCGCGGGGCGGGCTCGTGAGCTGCGGGGCGGGCCTCATGAGCCGCGCGGGGCGCTACCGCCTTCCGCGCGCGCCCGCAACCCGTGGGCGCCACCATGGAAGGACAGCCTGTCCCCGCAGAATCGTGGAGAGCGTCATGAGCACCCACAAGATCGGCCCCGACACCACTGTTCTCGCGGATTGCCTTGAGGTGCCGGGAGTCGGCTTCATCCCGGTCAACGCCTTCGTCCTGCACGCCGAGCAGCCCGTCGTCGTCGACACCGGCCTCGGTCTGCCCGACCGGGACTTCCTCGACACGCTCGGTTCGGTGATCGATCCCGCCGACGTGCGGTGGATCTGGCTGACCCACCCGGACCGAGACCACACCGGCGGCCTCTTCGAGCTGCTCGAAGCCGCACCCGAGGCCCGCCTGGTCACCACCTTCCTGGGCGTCGGGATCATGTCGACCGAGCGGCCGCTGCCCATGGACCGGGTGTACTTCCTCAACCCCGGCCAGAGCCTGGACGTGGGCGACCGGACCCTGCACGCCTTCCGGCCGCCGCTGTTCGACAACCCGGCCACCGTCGGCTTCTACGACGAGCGCTCCCGGACCTGCTTCAGTTCCGACTGCTTCGGCGGCCCGATGCCCACCGCGAACGTCGCCACGGCCCCCGACGTCTCCGGGGTGCCGGCCGAGGACGTGACGTCCGCCCAGAGGTTCTGGGCCAGTGTGGACAGCCCCTGGCTGCAGTTGGTGGACCCGGACCGCTTCCTCGCCACCGTGGAGCCGCTGCGCTCCATGGACCCGGAGACCATCCTGAGCACCCACCTGCCGCCGGCCCTCGGCCTGACCGGGCGGTTCGTCGACGCCCTCGCCGCGATGCCGGGGATCGCCCCCTTCGTGGGGCCCGACCAGGCCGCGCTGGAGCAGATGCTCGCGGGCTTTGAGCCGGGAGGCCCCGCCTGAGCGTGGCCTTTGAATGCAAGGCGAATTGACGGTTCCACCCTGCCGAACATCTGTTAGTGTGCCCGCGCTTGGTGTTCATCCATCAATCCGTCTCCCCTCGCGCGCCGCCGCGCCCGAGGGTGCTGCGAGGTGTCTCGTACGTGTACAGCACTCCGTTCTCCCCCGCCGAGGCCAGATCCGCGCGAGCGCGCATGGGTCTGACCGCCGAACAGGTGGCCCACTCCATGGCGGCCTGCGGCGTCCCCGTCCACCCCCAGTTCGTCCTCGCGTGGGAACACGGCTCCCACGTGCCCACGGACCGGCAGCTCTTCTCGCTGGCCGCCGTCCTGTGGTGCGACACCACCACCCTCATGGGTGTCGTGCCGCGCACGCTGGCCGAGCACCGGCTGGCCCGCCAACTCACCGTGGAGCGGCTGGCGTACCGCATAGGCATGGACCCGACCGACTACCGCGAGGCCGAGGACGCGCGGCAGTGGTACGGGGACGCCCGGCAGACCCGGGTGCTGGTGGAGGCCCTCGGGCTGTCCTTGAGGGGGCTCGTCGGGATCCTGGGCCGGGTCGAGGAGCTGGAGGAGTGTCTGCGGTCGGCCGTGGGCGGGCGCTGGAAGACGTACGTCGAGCCGGTGGCGGAGATCGTCGTCGTCGACGAGACCAGCGTGGGCGACGCGCTGCGGACGATGCACGCCGAGTTCTCCGGTTTCTCGGAGCGGTACATGGGCCACCTGGTCGCCCGCAACGACGACGCCCGGCTCAAGGAGATAGCGGCCGAGCGGGCCGCCTTCCTGCGCGGACTCGTCGACCACTTCTGGGAGTTGATCGGCGAGGCGGGCGAGGCGTCGCCGTTCCCCGCAGGGAGCTGAGCGTCAGGTGCCGCGTGCCGGGACGACGTCCCGGCGCGCGGCCGCCGGCGTGGAGCGCCTCAGCGGGCGGGTTCTCCGATGTCGTCCCAGTCGATCTCCATCGTGGTGCGGCTGGTGAAGACGTTGAAGAGCAGGTTCAGCGTGATGGCGGTGAGGGCGCCCAGGGTGATCCCGCTGTCGAGCACGGCCCGCACGTCGTCCGGCATCCGCTCGAAGAACGGCGCGACCGTCGTCGGCAGCAGGGCCGCGCCCAGACTGACCGCCAGGATCAGGGTGTTGCGCTCCTCCCGCAGGTCGACCTTGCCCAGGATCTGGACCCCGACCGCGGCGACGATGCCGAACATGGAAATCGCGGCCCCGCCCAGCACCGGATGCGGGATCGAGGCGACCAGGCTGCCCGCCTTCGGCAGCAGCCCCAGTACGACCATGAACACCCCCGCCGCGACGACCACGTACCGGCTCATGACCTTGGACATGCGCACGATGCCGATGTTCTCGGCGAAGGCCACGTACGGGAACGAGTTGAGGACACCGCCGAGGACCGTCGCCGCCCCGTCGGCGCGCAGCGCCCTCGCGACGGTGTCGGCGTCGACCTCCTTGCGGGTGATCTCCCCGATGGCGTAGACGTCGCCGGTGGTCTCCACCATGGTGATCAGCATGACGACGAGCATCGCGATGATCGGCAGTAGCTCGAAGCGCGGCATTCCGTAGTGGAAGGGGGTGGTGACCCCGAACCAGTCGCTCTCCCGCACCGCCGAGAGGTCCACGTCGCCGAAGGCCCACGCGACCGCCGTGCCGACGAGGAGTCCGAGCAGGACGGCGAGGCTGGACAGGAACGGCTTGCCGATCCGGACCATCGAGAGGATGAAGAGCAGCGTGCCCAGCGCGTACGCGAGGTTCTTCGGGTCCCCGTAGGCGGGGGTGCCGATCAGGTGCGCGCCGCCCGCGGCGTCCTGCAGGGCCACGGGTATGAGGGTGATGCCGATGATCGTGAGGATCGTGCCGATGACGACCGGCGGGAAGTACTTCACGAGCTTGCTGAACAGCGGCGCGAACGCGAAGGTGGCGATGCCCGCCGTGATCACCGCTCCGTAGACGACGAGCAGGCCCGCCGTACCGCCGCCCGCCCCCGTCCCGATGGCGATCATGGGGGAGACCGCGGTGAAGGTGACGCCCTGGACCAGGGGCAGCCGAGCGCCGACCCGCCAGACCCCGAGGGCCTGGATGATCGTGGCGATACCGCAGGTCAGGAGGTCCGCGTTGATGAGGTGGACGAGCTCCTGGTGCGAGAGTCCGAGCGCGTTCCCGACCAGGACGGGGACGATGACGGCCGCCGCGTAGAACGCGAGGAGGTGCTGGAAGCCGTACAGCGCGAGCTGCGGGACCGGCAGCAGCTCGTCGACGGGATGCGTCCGCTCCCCGGAGGACGGGGAGGACTGCCGGGAGGACCGACGGGTGGTGCGTGCCATCTCTGCCTTGCCTTGCGAGGTAGGTGAATGAGAAGACCGCCGCCCTCCAGTCCTGGGTGACAGGACGAGGGCAGACCGGCTCGTACCGAGCCGACGCCGGGCGGTGTTGCCGACAGCACGTCGCTCTGCACTCTGCGATAGCGTCCCGGATTGGCGGGACTTCCTTCGATCTGCGTATCGGATACCTATGGGTTCATGGGATCCGAAGGCCGTTCGAGCGGAGGGCGCTCACCATAGCCAAAGCTCGTGATTCCTCGCTAGTAACCGGAAGCTGTAGGTCCGCCACGACGGGACGGTGGTCGGAGGCGAGGCTGTCGGCCACCGTCGCGCAGCGCACCCGTACTCCCGCCGACACGGCCACGTAGTCGATCCGCCGCACCGGCCCGCCCGGCGGGAAACATCGGATCCCGCACGGCAGGATCCGCGCGGTAGTCGAGGTGGGTCGCGTAGGCGCGCAGGACCGTGCCCCGCACTCGCAACACGACCTCCCCGAAACCGGGGGCGGGAGCGGGTACCGGCGTCGGCCCCGGGTCCTGGGTCGAGAGCCGGGTGATCGCGTCGTTCACGGTGGCCGCGACCGGGTGCCGGGACAGGACGGTCACCCCGAACCGCAGGCAACGAGCCGACGGCCGTACCCCGGCGCCCCGGACGGGGGAATCCGGGCACCGGGGTGTGGGAACGCCGCTCCGGTGTGGCAGCCATGGACCATGCAGCCGGTGTCACCTTTCCTGCGTACGGCCGCGTCGTACGCCTGGCGCCTGCTGGTCGTCGGCGCCGCCGTGTACGCGGTCTTCGCCGTGCTCGGCCGCTTCCACGAGATCGCCGTCGCGCTGTTCCTCGCGCTGGTGGTGGCGGCCCTGCTGTCCGCGCCCACCCGGCGCCTCGCGCGGAGGATGCCCCGGTCGCTCGCCGTCGCGCTCTGTCTCCTCGGCAGCGCGGTGCTGCTGCTGGGGGTGCTGGCCCTGGTCGGCGAGGCGGTGGCGGGGGAGAGCACCACCCTGGTCGGGGAGTTCCGCAGCGGACTCGACAGCATCGAGGAATGGCTGGAGCGGCCGCCCTTCCGGCTGAACCCGGACGCGCTGTCCAACGTCCAGTCGCGGGTCGGCGCGTACCTGTCGAGCCACCGCTCCACCCTCCTCAGTACGGCGGTCAGCGGCGCCGGGCAGCTGATCCACGTCCTCACCGTCGTCGCCCTCGCCGTTTTCTGCTCGGTCTTCTTCCTCTACGGCGGCGACGGCCAGTGGTCGTGGTTCTGCGGACAGCTGCCCGCACCGGCGCAGGGCCGCGTGGCGGTCGCCGGGCGCGCGGCCTGGCGTACGTTCACCGGATACACCCACGGGATCGTCATCGTCGCGGCCGTGAACGCCGTCCTCGTCGGGCTGGCCCTGTACTTCCTCGGCGTGCCGCTGGCCGTGCCCCTGGCGTTGCTGGAGTTCCTCGCGGCCTTCATCCCCCTCGTGGGATCGCCCATCGCGCTGGCCGTCGCCGCCGTGGTCGCGCTGGCCGCGAAGGGGCCGCTCGTCGCGGGGCTGGTGATCGCGCTGATCGTGGTCATCGGCCAGATCGAGGGCCATCTGCTGCACCCGCTGGTGATGAGCCGGGCGGTCCGGCTGCACCCGCTCGTCGTGGCGATCTCGGTGGTCGCGGGGACCATCGCGGCCGGGGTGGTCGGCGCGGTGGTCGCGGTCCCCCTGGTCTCGGTGGTCTGGTCGGTGCGCACGGCCCTGCGCGAGGACCGCCTCGCGGCCGGGCCCGGGCCGGGGGCCGCGCGGACCGCACCCGGGCATCCTGCACAATCGGCGGATGAGTGATGAAGACCCCTACCTCTGGTTGGAAGACGTGTCCGGCGAGGAAGCCCTCGCCTGGGTGCGGGAGCGCAACGCCGAGACCGTCGCGGCACTGACCGGATCCCCCCGGTTCAAGGTGCTGGAACGCGAGGTCCGCGAGGTGCTCGACGACGACGGCCGGATCCCCTACGTCGTCCGCCGGGGCCCGCACCTGTACGACTTCCGGCAGGACGCCGACCGCGTCCGCGGGGTGTGGCGGCGCACCACTCTGGAGGAGTACCGCACGGAGCGGCCGGCCTGGGAGGTGGTCCTCGACCTGGACGCACTCGCCGGGGCCGAGGGCGAGAAGTGGGCCTGGGCGGGCGCGGCCGTGCTGGCCCCCGCGTACCGGCACGCACTGGTCATGCTGTCGCGGGACGGCGCGGACGCCTGCGTGGTGCGCGAGTTCGACCTCGAAACCCTGGAGTTCGTCGAGGACGGATTCACGGTCGAGGAGGCCAAGACCCGCATCGGATGGATCGACCGGGACCGGGTCTGGGTCGGTACGGACTTCGGTGAGGGATCGATGTCAGGGTCCGGCTATCCGCTCCAGGTGCGCCGCTGGCGGCGCGGCACCCCGCTCGCCGAGGCGGAGAAGGTCTACGAGGGACGGCCCTCGGACCTGTCGGCCTCCGGCTGGCACGACGACACGCCCGGCTTTGAGCGGGACTTCGTCCACCGCCAGATCGACTTCTGGAAGCAGGAGCTGTTCCTCCTCCCCGAGGGAGCGGCCGCGGACGGCCCGCCGCTGAAGATCGACGTACCGGACGACGCGAGCGCCCACGTACACCGCGACTGGCTCACCGTCACCACCAAATCGCCCTGGCTGGGCCACCCCGAGGGCACCCTGCTCGCCTTCGGCTTCCAGGCCTTCCTCGCGGGGGAGCGGGAGGCCGAGGTGCTGTTCACCCCGGACGAGCGCACCGCGCTCGCCGGGTACAGCTGGACCCGCAATCACCTGATCCTCAGCACCAGCGCCGACGTCTCCTCCCGGATGGAGCTCCTCACGCCGGGCCCCGACGGCTGGCGGCGCGCGCCGCTGGCGGGGGTGCCGCCGCTCTCCACGGCCTCGGTCACCTGTACCGACCCGGACGCGGGCGACGAGTACTTCCACCACGTGAGCGGCTTCCTCCAGCCCTCCACCCTCTACCGGGGCACGGCGGGCGGCGACGGCGCGAGCGACAGCGGCAGTGACAGCGAGAGCCTCAAGCAGGAGCCGGCGCTCTTCGACACCGCCGGCCTCGCGGTGCGCCAGCACTTCGCGACCTCCGCGGACGGCACGAGGGTGCCGTACTTCGTCGTCGGCCCCGAGGACCGGCCCGGCCCCGGGCCCACCCTGCTCTACGGCTACGGCGGCTTCGAGGTCTCCATGCTCCCGGGGTACAGCGCGGTCACCGGGCGTGCCTGGCTGGCGCGCGGCGGCACGTACGTGGTCGCGGGCATCCGGGGAGGGCACGAGTACGGGCCCGGCTGGCACAAGGCGGCCCTCGGAGCGAACCGGGTCCGGGCCTACGAGGACTTCGCCGCGATCGCCCGGGACCTCGTCGCCCGGGACATCACCACGCCGGCGCAGCTGGGCATCGAGGGCGGCAGCAACGGCGGGCTCCTCATGGGCGCGATGCTCACCCGCGACCCGGAGCTCTTCGGCGCGGTCGTCGCCCACGTGCCGCTGCTGGACATGCTCCGCTTCCACAAGCTGCTGGCCGGTGCCAGCTGGATCGCCGAGTACGGGGACCCGGACGACCCGGCCGACCGGACCCACCTGGAGCGGATCTCCCCGTACCACCAGGTCCGGGCGGACGGGCCCGCGTACCCGCCGCTGCTCCTGCTGACCTCGACCCGTGACGACCGGGTCCACCCGGGCCACGCCCGCAAGATGGCCGCGCGGCTGCGCGAGCACGGGCATCCGGTGCTGTTCCACGAGCACCTCGGCGGCGGCCACGCGGGCGCCACCGACCACGGGCAGACCGCCTTCAACGAGGCGCTCGTCCACACCTTCCTGTGGGAGCGGCTGACCCCGCCCAGGTGACGCCCGGCGCCGTGACGGGGACCGCTGCCGTGCCGGCTACGCCCCGCGCAGCGTCCGCACCCGGGTCTCGATCGAGGTGATCAGGGCTTCGACCCGGGCCTGGAAGATCTGTTCCTCCGTCACCTCGGCCAGATCGCCGCTCAGTCGGGTGATGTGGGGGAAGCCCTCGGGGTCGACCAGGCGGTACTCGCGGTTCCAGGAGTTCTCGTCGGCCTCCCGGATCTCCGGGGCGAACAGCAGGTAGGCCGCGCGCTGGCCGACGTACGCGAGCAGGGAGTCGCCGACCATCCGGTAGTGGACGGCGGCCTCGGCCCCTTCGAGGCCGGCCTCCGTCACGGCGCCGAGGATCAGCTCGACGACCCGGAACTCGTTGGGCCTGCGGGTGGTCCGGCTGGCCATGGTGGAGCCGACCACCGGGTACCTGAGCGCGACTTCGAGGGAGCCGTCGGCGAGCGCGCGCAGCCGGTCCTTCCAGTCGAGGCCCTCGGGGATGCTGTCGAGCACCTCGCCCAGGGTGCGGTCGGCTACGGAGAGCAGCAGCTCGTCCTTGTCGCGGAAGTGCCGGTAGATCGCTGTCGGGTCGGCGCCGAGTTCCTCGCCGAGTCGTCGGACGGTGAAGGCGTCCTCGCTGCCGCGGGCCGCGATGCGCAGGCTGGCTTCGATGATCACGTCGGGTGTGAGCTGGCTTCCCGCGCGCTTGGACCGGGTGGTGGTCTCAGATGACTTCGGCATGGTGCGGCCAGTGTATCGATTTGGAACGGAGCGAGCGCAACACCGTTGACAACATTGTTGCGCTCCCGTTCACTCCTCCTCAACGAACAAGCCGTGCGGGTTTCGCCCCGCCGAGCGTGAGGATGCGTCGATGGGCAAGACCAGGCAGCATGCCGACACCGTCTTCGTAGGGGGGAAGGTCTTCACCGGGACCTCACCCACCCCGATCGACGCCGCCGTGGCGGTCGGGGGCGGCCGGATCCTCGCCGTCGCGGACGAGGCGGCCGTACGCGCCCTCGCCGACGCCGACACCGAGGTGGTCGACCTCGCCGGAGGGCTCCTCGTCCCCGGTTTCCAGGACGCCCACGTCCACCCCGCAGTGGCCGGCGTCCAGATGCTCAGCTGCGACCTGAGCGAGGAACGCACCATCGACGGTTACCTGGCGGTGGTCGCCGCCTTCGCCGAGGAGCACCCCGAAGCGCCCTGGATCCGCGGCGGCGGCTGGTCGATGGACGTCTTCCCCGGCGGCACCCCGACGCGGGCCATGCTCGACGCCGTCATCCCCGACCGGCCCGTCCTGCTCGGCAACCGCGACGGCCACGGAGCCTGGGTCAACACCCGGGCGCTCGAGGTCGCCGGCGTCGACCGCACCACCCCCGACCCGGCCGACGGCCGGATCGAGCGCGAGCCCGACGGAAGCCCGGCCGGCACCCTCCAGGAGGGCGCCGTGGAGCTCGTCGCCCGCCACGTGCCCATCGCGACCCCGGACGAGGCCCACGCCGGCCTGCTCGCCGCGCAGGAGCACCTGTTCTCGCTGGGCGTGACCAGCTGGCAGGACGCCATGATCGGCGCCTTCCCCGGCAACCCCGACAACTTCGGCGTCTACCTGCGCGCCGCCCGCGAGGGCTCCCTGCGCGCCCGCGTCGTCGGCGCCCTGTGGTGGGACCGCGAACGCGGCCTGGAGCAGATATCCGACCTGGAGGAGCGCCGCCGCACCGGACAGGTCGGCCGCTTCCACGCCACCAGCGTGAAGATGATGCAGGACGGCATCGCCGAGAACTTCACCGCCGGCATGCTGGAGCCCTACCTCGACGGCTGCGGCTGCCCCACCGGCAACTCCGGGCTCAGCTTCATCGACCCCGACGTGCTCACCGAGGCCGTGTCCCGGCTCGACCGCTCGGGCTTCCAGATCCACTTCCACGCGCTCGGGGACCGCGCCGTGCGGGAGGTGCTCGACGCACTGGCCGCGGCCCGCGAGGCCAACGGCGCCAACGACAACCGCCACCACCTCGCCCACCTCCAGGTCGTCCACCCCGACGACATCGGCCGCTTCGCGACCCTGGAGGCCGCCGCCAACATCCAGGCCCTGTGGGCCGCGCACGAACCGCAGATGGACGAGCTCACCATCCCCTTCCTCGGACCCGAACGGGCCGCGCTCCAGTACCCGTTCGGAGATCTCCAGCGCGCCGGGGCCCGGCTCGTCGCGGGCAGCGACTGGTCCGTGAGCAGCCCCAACCCGCTGTGGGGCATCCACGTGGCGGTCAACCGCTCCGTACCGGACGAGGCCCCCGACTCGCCCGAGGCCTTCGAGCCGGCGCCGCCGTTCTTCCCGGAACAGGCCCTGACCCTCTCCCAGGCCCTCACCGCCTACACCGCCGGCAGCGCCTGGGTGAACCACCTCGACCACGTCACCGGCACCGTCGAGGAGGGCAAGTACGCGGACCTCGTGGTCCTCGACCGGGATCCCTTCGAGCACCCCCCGACGCAGATCGCCGACACCCGCGTGCTGCGCACGTACATCGACGGCGAACTGGTCTTCGCCGCCACCGACTGAGCCTTCCCCAGCGCAGCAGTCACCGACAGGGCATCACCGGCCGGACCGCCCCGGCCGAGCGTCACCCACCCCACCGAGCTCATCCCTCAGGGAGTTCAGACGATGTCATCAGCCCGTACGAGAACCCCGCTCCACCGCAGCGCCCGCCACACCATCGCCGCCACCCTCGCGGCGGCCGCGGTGCTCGCCACCAGCGCGTGCAGCGGGACCGCCCAGCCCGAGAAGGACAAGGCGGTCGCCTACAAGATCACGGACCAGACGCCCGCCGCCACCGGGAACCTGGACTCCTTCACCTGGTCGACCTACGCGGAGCCGACCACCATCGACTACGCCTACGCGTTCGACTACCCGCCGAACCAGATCCTCGCCAACGTCTGCGAGAGCCTGCTGCGCTGGAACCCGGACCTGACGACCTCGCCGAACCTCGCGACCTCGTACACCAACCCCACGCCCACCACCTGGGTCTACCAGATCCGCCCCGGCGTCCGCTTCCACGACGGTACGAAGCTCACCGCCGACGACGTCGTCGCCTCCCTGCGCCGCAACATCGACCCGGAGACCGCCAGCGTCTGGGCGTACCCCTTCCGCAACGTCAAGTCCGTGGACAAGACGGGGGCGATGGAGGTCACCGTCACCCTCACGCAGCCCGACTCCACCTTCAACAAGTACCTCGCCGCCAGCCCCGGCACCGTCGAGTCCGCCGCCACCCTCGCCAAGTCCGGCAAGGACTACGGCAATCCGCAGACCGGCGTGAACTGCACCGGCCCGTTCGCCTTCGACTCCTGGTCCTCCGGCCAGTCCCTCACGCTCAAGCGGTTCGACGACTACTGGAACCCCACGCTCAAGGCCAAGTCCGACAAGGTCAAGTTCGTCTTCCTCGGCGACGCCACGACCCGCGTCAACGCCTTCCAGAGCGGCGAGGTCGACGGCGGCTGGATGGTCCCGCCGAACGCGTACGCGCAACTGGGCTCCACCCAGGCCGGGACGCTCTACTTCGGCCGCAACACCTCCGTCGCCGACGAGGTCGTCAGCAACCTCAAGGGCCCCCTCGGCGACCCCCGGGTGCGCCAGGCCCTGCTGATGGCCACCGACCGCAAGGGCATCGTCAAGGCCGGCGCCGGCGGGGTCGGCGAGGTCGCCGACTCGCTCGTCACCGACAACCTCTGGGCCGACGCCCCCGACGAGACCCGCGACAAGATCCTGGCGGACCTGCCGAAGTACCCGTACGACCCGGCGAAGGCCAAGGCGCTCGCCGCCGAGGCGGGAGTGAACGGCCAGAAGGTCGTGATCGCGACGAGCCCGCTCGACTCGCAGACCACCATCATCACCCAGGCCGTCGCTCAGGCCGCCACGGCCATCGGCCTCAAGCCCGAGATCAACTCCATGTCGGCGGAGAAGTACACGACCCTCTTCACCGACCCGGCCGCGCGCGAGGGCATCGACCTCTTCCTCACCTTCTGGTACACGTCCATCACCGACCCGCTGGACATGTACGGCTCCCTCCAGACCGGCGCGTACAGCAACTACGGCGGCTGGTCCAACCCCGCCTTCGACGCGGCCGTCGACGAGGCCATCGCGACCTACGAGCCGGGCCTGCACGCGGAAGCCAACGCAAAGGCCCAGAAGATCGCCCTGCAGGAGCTGCCCTGGCTGCCCCTGTACACCCAGCCCGTCAGCGTCTTCCTCGGCAAGCGGATCACCGGCGTCCAGCCCTCCATCGCCTACCTCTACTACCCGTGGGCGGCCGAGATCGGAGCCAGGGGATGACGGCCGTGACGGCGACCGCCGTCGCGGCCCGGGCCACACGGGTGCTGCGCCGCCTGGCCGGCATGGCGGCGACCCTGCTCGTCACCTCCTTCCTCGTCTTCTCCTCCCTGTTCCTGGCGCCCGGCGACCCGGCGAGCTTCCTCACCAAGGGGCGCAGCCCCAGCCCCGAGCAGCTCGCCGAGATCCGCCGCCAGTACGGCTTCGACGAACCCTTCCTCGTCCGCTACTGGAACTGGCTCGAAGGCGTGCTGCACGGCGACTTCGGCCGCTCCTACCTCTTCCACCAGGACGTCAGCGCGATCATCTGGTCGCGGCTGCCCTCCTCCCTGCTGCTGATCGGCACGGCCGCGCTGATGATCGCGGTGTTCGGCATCGGCTCCGGGATCCTCGGCGCGCTGCGCCGCGGATCGCGCACCGACCGCTCGCTGATGCTCATGGTGACGGTGGGCGCAGCGGCGCCCGCCTTCGTCGCGGCCCTGCTGCTCAGGTCGGTCCTGGGCGTACGGCTGGGCTGGTTCCCGACGATCGGCAACGGCACCGGCGTCCTGGACCGGCTGCACCACGTGATCCTCCCGGCCGCCGCCCTGTCCGTGACCTTCACGGCCCTCGTGACCCGGGTGACCCGCTCGGCCATGCTCGACGAACTGCGCCGCGAACACGTGGAGGTCGCACTGAGCCGGGGAACACCACGGCGGACCGTCATCCGGCGCCACGTACTGCGCAACGCGCTCGGACCGATCGTGACGGTCTCCGCCCTCCTGGTCTCGGGCATGCTCGTCAGCACCGCGATCGTGGAGACCGCCTTCGGAATGTCCGGAGTGGGCTCCCTGCTCGTACAGTCCGTGGACCAGCTGGACTTCCAGGTGGTCCAGGCGATCGTGCTGCTGGTGGTGGCCGCGTTCGTGGTCGTCAACGCCCTCGTGGACCTCGTCCACCCGCTGATCGATCCGCGCATGGCGGCGGCGGGGAGCGCCCGATGAGCACCCTGCACGCAGCGGGCAGCAAGACCCGCGCCCCGCGCGCCCCGCGCCCGCCCCACACCCGGCCCGCCCGGTTCGCCCGGCTCCGCCGCCTCGGCGGCGGCCCGCTCCAGCGGATCTGCCTGGTGCTGCTCGTCCTGTTCGTCCTGGTCGCGGTGTTCGCCCCCTGGATCGCCCCGCAGGATCCGACCTTCGGTCAGCTCGGCGACACCCTGCTGGGGCCCAGCGCCCAGCACTGGCTGGGCACCGACCAGGGCGGCCACGACACCCTCTCGGCGCTCATCGTCGGCACCCGCACCAGCCTCGCCGGCCCGCTCGCCGTCGTCCTGTTCTCCACCGTCCTCGGCATCGCCGTCGGCCTGTTCGCCGCCTGGCGCGGCGGCTGGATCGACACCGCCGTCGGCCGGGTCCTGGACGTGGTGTTCGCCTTCCCCGCGCTGCTGCTCGCGATCCTCGCGGTGGCCCTGTTCGGCAAGGGGATGACGGCGCCCGTGATCGCCATGGCGATCGCCTACATGCCGTACACCGCACGCCTCGTCCGCGGACTCGCCGTACAGGAGAAGTCCCGCCCCTACATCGCCGCCTACCGGGTACAGGGCCACTCCGGCCTGTACGTCACCGTCCGCAGACTGCTGCCCAACATCGCCCCGACCCTGCTCGCCCAGTCGACGGTGAACTTCGGCTACGCACTGCTCGACCTCGCCGCGCTCTCCTTCCTCGGGCTCGGCGTACAGCCCCCCACCCCCGACTGGGGCGCCATGATCAACCAAGGGCAGGCGGCCGTCCTGCAGGGGCAGCCGCTGTCCGCGATCGCGCCGGCCGTGGCGGTCGTCCTGGTCGTCGTCGCCTTCAACGTCGTCGGGGAAGACCTCGGCGACCGGCTCGCGGGGAGGGATTCCTGATGACACTGCTCGCCTACGACGACCTGCGCGTCACCCTCCCGTCCATGGCCCGCCCGCTCCTCGACGGCGTGAGCCTCGGCGTCGCCGCCGGGGAGGTCGTCGCCCTCGTCGGCGAATCCGGCTCCGGGAAGTCCGTCACCGCCCGCGCCGCCCTCGGCCTGTTCCCGCAGGGCGCCGAGATCGGCGGCCGGGTCCGGGTCGACGGCACCGACCTGGTCGGCGCCGACGCCGCGAGCCTGCGCGACGTACGCGCCAACAAGGCCGCGATGATCTACCAGGATCCGCGCGCCGCCATCAACCCGGTGCGCAAGGTGGGGGACTTCCTCACCGAGCCGCTGCGCCTCGTCCACGGCTGGACCAAGGCACGCGCCGGGAAACGGGCCGCCGAACTGCTCGACGCGGTCGGCCTCCCGGACCCGGTACGGCACCTCGGGCAGTACCCGCACGAGCTGTCCGGCGGCATGCTCCAACGCGTCGTGATCGCCGCGGCCCTCACCGCCGAGCCGAAACTGCTGCTCTGCGACGAGCCGACCACCGCGCTCGACGTCAGCACCCAGGCCGAGATCCTGGCCGTCCTGGGACGACTCCAACGGGAACGCGGCCTCGGGCTCCTCCTCATCACCCACGACATCGAGCTGGCGGCCTCCGTCAGCGACCGGATCTACGTGATGTACGCGGGCCGGATCGTGGAGACCGCCCCCGTGGCGGAACTCTTCGCCGCCCCCCGGCACCCCTACACCGCGGGCCTGCTCGGCTCCTCCCCGCCGCTCGCCGGACCCCTCGCCCGCCTCAACCCCATCCCCGGCGCTCCGATGGGACTGCTGGAGACCGCACCCGGCTGCGCCTTCGCACCCCGCTGCCGCTTCGCCGAACCCGGCCGCTGCGACCAGAGTCCGCCGGACCTGGAACGGCACGGTCGGACCGAGGTCGCCTGCCACCGCGCCGCCGAACTCATCCGCAAGGAGGACAGTTGACCAGCAAGCCGAGCACCGCCCCCAGTGGAGCGGCCGCGGAACTTCTCAAGGTGACCGGCCTGCGCAAGACCTACCGCACGGGCGGCACCGAGGTCGTCGCCGTCGACGACCTGTCCTTCTCCCTACGGGCGGGCGGGGCGCTCGGCATCGTGGGGGAGTCCGGTTCCGGGAAGACCACCACGGCCCGGATGCTGATCGGTCTGGAACGCCCCGACGCGGGCGAGATCCTCGTCCAGGGCACACCGTTGGCGGCCTCCGTACGGGGGAGGCCGGCTCGGCTGGCGAGGGCCAAGGCCGTTCAGATCGTGTTCCAGGACCCCTATCTCTCCCTGGACGCCAGGATGAGCATCGGCGCCACGATCGACGGGGTCCTGCGGCTGCACGGCACGACCGACCGCGCGGCCCGCGCCGCGCGGGTCCGGGAGCTGCTCGCCCAGGTGGGACTCGGCGACCGCGAGGCGGCCGCACTGCCCCGCCGCCTGTCGGGCGGCCAGCGCCAACGAGCGGCGATAGCCCGGGCGCTGGCGGTCCAGCCGGCCGTCCTGGTGCTCGACGAGGCGGTGTCCGCGCTGGACGTCTCCGTCCAGGCGCAGGTGCTCAACCTGCTCTCGGACATCCGCCGCGACACGGGCATCGGCCTGGTCTTCGTCAGCCACGACCTGGCCGTCGTGCGCTACGTGTGCGACGAGGCGCTCGTCATGTACCGGGGCCGCACGATGGAACACCGCCCGGTCTCCGAGCTCCTCACCGACCCCCACCACCCCTACACGCGGCTGCTGCTGGCCTCCGTACCCCGACCGGGCTGGGACCCCGACTCGATCAGCCGCCGACGCCGCGAACTGGACCCCCTCAGCGGCACACCGGCGGCCTGACGGCCCGGCCGGGCCCCCGAGCGGGCCCGGCCTAACTGGCGCCGGCGAGGGTGATCACGGTGACCGCCGCCATCGCCGCCTGCATGTCGCGGATGGCGGCGCGGACGCTCTCGCCCGCCCATTGGCCGGCGGCGACCTCCGCCATCCGCGCCGTGACCTGCTTGCGGTCGCCGTCGGGGAAGGCGAGACGGTGCAGCTTGGCGGAATGGATCAGCGCGACGAGACCGGCCGTCCGCGCGTCCGGCTCGGCGCCGTCCATGACGACGGACCGCAGCCGCTCGCGGAGTTCACGCTCGACGGCACCGTCGGCCTCGGGATAGCGGCGCACCGGGAACACGCCGAGCGCCTTGTGCTTCTCCTCCACGACCACGCCCCGCGCGCACAGGCTCTGGAGCGTCGCCGCGACGGCCTTGGACTGATCGCGCGTCAGCCACTCGGTCACCCTGCGCTTGGCGCGGCCCCGCATCCAGGACTCGATCAGCGCCGTCCGGCCGTCGAGGAGCTCGTCCCCGGTCGGAGTCGTGTCCGTCAGCGCGAGGAACTTGCCCGTGACCGAAACCCGTCCGGCCAGGACCAGTTCGAGCAGGATCCCGCCCGCCACGGCCCAGGCTGCCGCCTGTCGCTGCTTGGCCGAACCGGACTCGTCGTCCAGGGACAACAGCATGATCTCTTCGGCCAGATTGACTGCCACGGCCGCTACCCCCGTAGGTCGAGTGATCGTCTTCTCAGTGGATGAGACGCCGGCCTCCTCCGAGAGGTTCCCTCGCGCCCGCGATTTCCGGGTCGCCCCTGCCCACCCGAAATCGCTGGCCCGGTGCCGTGCCGGGAGATAGGTTCGGTGCGATCTCGACCATCCCCGCTCGACGAAGGCTGCCTGTGACCTTGATCCGTTCCGCCCGCCCCCACGAACTCCCCGCGCTGCTCACGTATCCGGACGACGCCGAGCGCAACGCCGCGACCCGCGCCTACCTCGACGGGCTGCTGGAGTCGAAGTGCACCCGGCCCGACTGGTGTCTGGTCGCCGAGGACGGCCGGGGGGAGCCGGTGGGCAGCGTCGTGCTGTGGACCCTGCCGGGACAGGACGTTCCCTACGCCTTCGTCCTGTTCGAGGCCCCGGCCGGGGACGCACAGGTGGGGGCCGAGCTGCTCGACGCGGCGGCCCGAAAGGCCCGCGAGCTCGGCGCGGAGGAGCTGGAGCACGTCGTCGACTCGCCCGCGCAGGCGCCGCAGTTCCAGCGGGACCCGGAGCGCCGGGGCGAGTTGCTGCGGGGCGCCGGATTCCGGGTGGTCCGCGACGGGCGCAGGTTCGGCCTGCTCGTTCCCGACGAGCTGCCGGCCGACGACCACCGGCTGACCTTCCGCTCCCTCGCCGACCTCGGCCCCGGACCGTTCGTGGACCTCCTGGAGGAGCTGCTCGTCGACACCTCGGACGCCCGGCTGGCCGACGACGTCCGGACCCACGGGGCGCGCGGCGCGGCCGAGCGGCTCTTCGAGGAGACGGCGGAGCTGGCGCACGAGCCGGGATGGTGGGAGATCGGCTACGACGAGGACGGGACCCCCGCGGTGATCAGCCTGCCGGCGCGGAACCCGAGCGTGCACGTGATCGGCTTCGTCGGCGTCGCGCCCGCCCACCGGGGCAAGGGCTACGCCGCCTCCGCGGTGGTCCGCGGTACGCGGATCCTGGCGGCGAACGGCGCCACCGAGATCCGCGGGGACTGCGACGCGGCCAACAAGGCCATGGCGAAGGCGTTCACGAGGGCCGGCTACCGGAACTTCGCCGACAGACTGGAGTTCAGCCGCACCCTGTGACCGGACGGGGCCCGTGCGGGACACGGCACCCGCGTACACGGGACCCGCGCGGGACCGGGACCCGCGCGGGAGCGGCCTAGCTGTTGCCCGACCGGAACAGGTAGTCCTCGACCGCGCGGAGATCGGTGTTCCAGTAGGTGACCCGCGGGGTGGGTCCGACCGTGAGGGACCCGACCTCGGGGGACAGCCCGATGTCGAGCGACGCCACGTCCCTGTTGCTGTTGAAGGCGCGGTCCTGGTAGCCGAGGGCGAACGACGTGACGGTCCGCGTCTGCTGGCCGGCCCGGAAGACGAACACGCCCGCGTAGGCCTTCTCCTTCGGCCCGATCGTGGCGATGGCCTTCGGCTTGGACTCCATCGGAGCGACCGGATCCCTGGTGTCGGTGCCGAAGCGGACGTACGGGTAGTGGTAGAGGGTGCAGGGCTTGTCGGTGAAGTTGGTGGCCGTGATCAGGAGGTGCTGTCCCGAGTCCTGCCGCCATCCCGACGTGGTGATCGAGAGGTCGTTGTCGTTGCAGGCCGCGATGTCGGTCTTGTCGCCACCGCCGGGGGAGGCCGAACCGCCACCCGGGCTCCGCGAGGGGCTGGTGGTGCCCCCGCCGCCGGGCTGGGTGGGGCCGGCCGGGCTCGGGGTGCCGGAGGGGGTGGGTGCGGCGCTCGCGCCCGGGGCGCCGGAGGCGGTGGGCTTCTTGCCGTCGTCGCCGCCCCCGGACTGGCAGGCCGTGGACGAGAGGATCGCGGCGGTGGCCGCGACCCCGAGGGCATAGGTTTTCCAGTTCTCGCGGGCAGTGCGCATGGTGGCCCCCGTGTGCCTTCGAATGGTGCGAACCGAGTGGTCGACGCTTCGGTTCTGCCCCTGCGCGATCGCCGACACCCGTCACCTGCGGGACCGTTACGGACTGAGCACGTGACGGTCATCGTTCCGTCCCACGATCACGTGGGATCGGGGACGAGCCCGTCGGCGATCAGGCCGGCCAGCACGGCCTCGCCCAGGACGTGCACCGCGGACTGGGGGCGCACCATCACCGTGAACTCCTTGACGCGGCCCTCCTCGTCGAACTGCAGCAAGTCGATCCCGTGCACCTGCTTGCCGCGCACGGTGGCGCGGAAGGGCAGGATCACCGAGGGGGCCTCGGCCCCGTCCCCGCTGGTCTCCGCCGATCCCTCGAAGTGGCCCACGTACCGGATGTCCTCGAAGGTGCGCAGCAGTACCCCGAAGAGGCCCAGGACCAGGGGCTTGCCCTCGAAGGGCTTGAACTTCACCGGGCTGTACATCCGGATGTCGTCGGTGAACAGCTCGTCCAGCACGCTCAGATCGCGCTTCTCCACGGCGGTGCGGAAACGTTCGGCGCTTTCCATGACCCCTCCTGATACTCAAGAATGTGAGTACTCAATTTCTTGAGTAGGATGCCGTGTGGGACGAGCGAAGGGAAGGGGGCTGCTTCGTGGCCTTGAAACATGCCGTGCTGGCGGCGCTGCTGGGCGGCGAGTACAGCGGCTATCAGCTGGCGAAGGGGTTCGACATCGGCGTGGCCAATTTCTGGCACGCCCTGCCCCAGCAGCTCTACACAGAGCTGGCCAAACTGGAGAAGGACGGCCTCGTGGCCGGCCGCGAGGTGGTCCAGGAGAGCCGGCCCAACAAGCGCGTGTTCCGCGTCACCGACGCCGGCCTCGCCGAACTGGAGGCCTTCGCGGCGGCGGTCTGCAAGCCCTCCGTCATCCGTGACAACCTCCTCGTGAAGGTGCAGGCCGCCGACGGCATCGACACCGCGCCCGTCATCGAACAGCTCGAAGAGCGCGCGGCGGCGGCCGAGGCCAAGATCGAGCTCCTCGACGCGTTCCTGCGCCAGATGCGCGGCGAGGCGGACGAGGAGGAGTTCCTGCTCCGCGGCCGGGGAGTGGGCGGATACCTCACCGCCCTGCGCGGGCGGGCCTTCGAACAGGGACACCGGGACTGGTGCCTGCGCGCCGCCGCCGTACTCAAGGAAAGGCGCAAGGCCCGTGCCGAACGGTGATCACCCCTACCTGCGTTACGTCGCCCTCGGCGACAGTCAGACCGAAGGCCTCGGCGACGGGGACGACACCCTCGGCCACCGGGGTTTCGCCGACCGGCTCGCCGAGCACCTCGCGGCCACCCAACCGCGGCTCCAGTACGCCAACCTGGCCGTACGAGGACGCGTCGCCGCCCAGGTCCACGCCGAACAGCTGGCACCGGCGCTGGCCATGCGCCCCGACCTGGCCAGCGTGGTCTCCGGGGTCAACGACCTGCTCCGGCCCTCGTTCGACGCCGTGGCGACGGTCGGACACATGGAGGAGATGTTCGCCGCCCTCACGGCCGCCGGTGCCCGGGTGGTGACGGCGACCTTCCCCGACATAGGGAAGATCGCCCCGCTCGCCCGGCCGCTTCGCCCCCGCGTGTTCGACCTCAACGACCGCATCCGTGACGCGGCTGCCCGGCACGGGGTCCTCGTCGCCGAGACCGGCCGCGAGGCCGTCGGCACCGACCCGCGGCTGTGGGCGGTGGACCGGCTCCACGCGAGCTCGCTCGGCCACGAACGGATCGCCGCCGCCCTCGCCCACGCGCTGCTGCTGCCCGGCAGCGACGACAGCTGGACCCGCCCCCTGCCGCCCCTCCCGCCCGCCACCGGGATGCGCACGGCGGTGGCCGAAGCGCGCTGGCTGGTCGGCTTCCTCGGCCCCTGGCTCGGCCGTCGCCTGCGCGGCCGCTCCTCCGGCGACGGGCGTACGGCCAAACGCCCTCGGCTCCTGCCGCTGGACGCCTGCGAGGTGGGCGGTACGGCGTAGCGCGCGGTGCGCCGTGCTGCGGAGGGCGGCGTCCATCGCGTGATGTCACCCGGAATCAATATGGGGGACATCTGGTGTCAACCTCGGCCGCGCGCCCGCTTCTGCTCCACGATCGGCGGACGCAACCCCGGCCAAGGGAGGACCCCATGACCATGCCCTTCGCGTCCGACGCCCGATACCGGACGCCGTACGAGGCGGAGCTCCACGCGCTGCTCGCGGAAAGGTTCTTGCTCGACGGTTCGCAGACCGTATTGGGTCTGGGTCTGGGCCCGGAACCGGCTCCGGGTGAGGGCTCCGCCGGCACGGGCCCCCGGCCCGGCGCGCCCGCCCTGTCCCTGGCCGCGCTCGTGGACCACGTCTACGTGGTCCACCCGGATCCGGCCGTGCTCGCCGAGGGGAGCCGGCTCGCCGAGGAGCGCGGCCGCTCCAACGTCTCCTGGCTGGAGGGCGACACCTCGGCCGTCACCCGCCTCTGTCTTCCGCGCATCGACCTGTGCGTCATCGGCGGGGTCCATCCGCAGATGGACCTCGAACGGCTGGCGGCCGACCTCGACACCCTGCTCGCTCCCCGGGGCGCCATCGTCCTGATGGCTTCCCCGGACGAGCTCGAAGAGCCGGCGGACCGGCTCGCGAAGTCCGTGTTCTCCCGGGCGGAGATCATCACCCGGGAGCAGCGGCCCGTCGCCTTCGCGGCCATCATCGCGACCAGGCCCGGGCGCTGACGGCACGTCGGCTCAGTCGCCTCCGCCGCCGCCCCCGCAACCGCTGGAACAACTGCTGCCACAACTACTGGCCGAGCCGCAGCCGCTCCCGCCCCCGCTGCCCGAATCGGAGCTCCTCGCGGCCCGCTCCTCCCGGCGGCGAGCCTCCCGTGCCCGTTCTTCGACCCGGTACGAGGTCTTGCGCGCCCGCCACGATCCCGGCCGGTCGCGGCGCTCCGGAACCAGCTGGACCGCCATGACGTCGGCGTCGATCGTGGCGGCGGTGATCGCCGCGTACTCCAGGACGATCTCGGCGCCCTCGGCCGGCAGGCCGTACAGCAGCGCCTCGAAGGGCTCGGCCTGCGGGTCGACGTCGTGGTGCCTGGCGCGCAGCCGGTCCTCGCGGCCGCCGACGAGGGTCCTGGTCCGTTCCTCGGTGTTCCCCCTCCGGTCACGGAAGGCGATCAGCGCAGGCGCGTCAGTGGTGCGGGCGTCCGGGTACAGCCACATGCGGCCCGAGTAGCGGGCGCGGACGCCCACGCGCAGCACGGGCTGCGGCCGGTTGCGCAGCCGCCAGGCGGCCAGCCGGGCGGTGATGCCCCGGCCGAGCAGGGGGGTGCCGGGGATGAGTAGCAGCAGGGCGAGGACCTGCTGGGCGACGGCGTCGTACGGGGCTTCGTCGTGCTCGGCGCCGAAATCCTGGACAAGGCCCCAGACGAGCAGCGCGACGGCGGCCGCGCACAGTCCGCTGCCGATGAGCATCAGCCGCAGGCCGCGCCGGCGGTGGGCCCTGGGAAGCTTGAAGGGGAGCGGCGCGCGGGTCTCTCCGGCGGCGGCGAGGGCGAGTTCGCGCTGCCGGGCGCGGGAGGCCAGGCGCCACAGGGCTCCGGTGAAGGCGTACGCACAGCCGCCGAGGACCAGGCACGCGCCGACCAGGCCCGCGGTGTCACCGGTTTCGGTAGCCGTGTGCAGGGAGATGCCGGAGGTCACCGCGAGCACCGACGCCGACACCATGGCCGCCGCCGGAAGGAAGCGGAACCACAAGGGGAAGCAGAGGAGCAGGACCACGAACCAGTAGCCGGCCCAATCGGTGCCGACCCGGCCGACCTCCTCCGGCTCGTTCCAGCCGATCAGGATCGACCCGGCGAGAACGATCGGGGCGAGGACCCAACCGCCGACCGCGGGCGAGAAGAGGCCGGGCGTCCGCGCCGCCCACCACTGCCAGGCGTCGTCGACGGCCCAGTCCCCGACGCCCTCTTCGGGTATCGCGGCCGGGGGCAGGAACTTGACGTTGTCTCTCACGACGCCAGTATGCGGAGCCGTCCACGCAGGCCAGAAGGCGTGCAGTGCTACGGATTCGCTACAGGACGCGGCGCATGCAGACCCTGGGCCACCGGTCCAGGCCGTGCTCCGCCTCCCGCGCCCGGATCTCCCGCAGGCCCGGAGTGAGCGCACCGTCGTCCAGCGGCCGGAAGCCGCAACGCTCGTAGTACGGGGCGTTCCAGGGGACCTCGGTGAAGGTGGTGAGGGTCAGGGCCCGCACCCCCTCGTGCGCGGCCCGCTCTGCGAGACGGTCCAGCAGGGCCCTGCCGATACCGCGGCGCGCGTGGCCAGGGTGCACCGAAACCTGCTCGACGTGCAGGCCACCGTCCACGCGGTCGGCGATCAGGTACGCGACCGGGGGCGCGGCCCCGGCGTCTGCCCCGGCCGCGCCCCCGGCGTCGGCCCCGTCGACCGCGACCCAGGCCAGCCCGGCCGCCACGTAACGGGCCAGCTCCCCGAGGGGCAGCGGTTCGTCGTCGGCGATCTCCGGCATGCCGATGTCCCGGAAGCACAGCCCGGCGGCCCGCTCGATGTCCTGGAGGACGGTCAGTTCGTCCGCACGTGCCGTTCGAATGCGCATGGTCCGCATTCTCCCACCCCAAGATCCGTTTCCCGTAAGCCAGTTCATAGGATCCGCGGCTGGGTACGATCGCTGCCGTGGGGGGATACGTGACACACAGACGCAGCTCCGCGCTGCGCGCCTACGGGTGCGTGGCGGCGGGCCTACTCGTACTGGCGGGCTGTTCGAACGGGGGCGGGGGGAAGAACGGCGCGGGCGAGCGCATCCCGGCCGGTGCGGCGAGCGGGACCGCGAGTGCGGCCGCCACGCCGGCGCCCGCGTCGTCGGGCACGCCCACCGCGCCGCTCATTCCCGAGCTGGACGAGTCCAAGCAGCCCAGGACGGCAGCCGACGCCCGGGCCCTCATCGGCAGTATCGCCATCGGCCAGGAGGCCTTCGGCCCCGAGGTGGGGCGCAGCACCCCGTTCGAGAGCGATCCGGCCCGCTGGCCCGTCCTCGACGCCGACTGCGTCTGGCAGACCGAGAAGCTGCCGCAGGACGTCCTCGCCACCAGCACCCGCTACTTCCAGATCCCCGCGAAGGACGGCCACGGCCGCGTACAGATCAACGCGACCGTGACCGTCCACCGCAGCCGCCTGGAATCCGGCTGGGAGACCGCCCGCGCCATGGAGGAGGTGCTGCGCTGCCCCGACCAGCGACTGCGCGCCGGCGAGGAGCTCAAGGGTCTGTGGGGAGCCTCCCTCTACCAGGGGGAGCAGGTGAACGGCTGGACCGAGGACGCCTTCACCGAGTCCGGCCAGTACGTCGGCGAGGAGGGCGGCGGCCCCCACCCCTACCTCTGGTCCCAGGGGCAGTTCGGACCCGTCACCATCGCCATCGCGGGCAAGGGAGCGCAGGGCTTCACTCCCGAGGCGCTGAGCGCGCTCGTCGTCCAGGGCACCAGCCGCATGATGCTGCAGGCCCATCAGGAGCTCGGAAAGGCGGCGGGCTGATGGAACGGCTGCACCCCTCGGACCCCTCGCGGATCGCCGACTACCGCCTCCTCGGGCGGCTCGGCGCCGGCGGCATGGGCGTCGTCTACCTCGGCCGTACCGACGACGGCGCGCTCGCAGCCGTCAAGGTGATCCGCGCCGAGTACGCCGACGAGGCCGACTTCCGGGCGCGCTTCCGCCGCGAGGCGGAGATCGCGGCCGAAGTGGACAGCCCCTGGGCCGTCCGGATCACCGGCGCCGACCCGGACGCCCACGAACCGTGGCTGGCCACCGCCTTCGTGGCCGGACCCTCCCTCGCCGAGGCCGTCGCCGCCCACGGACCGCTCCCGCTGCGCGCCGTACGGGTCCTCGGCAAGGCCATGGCCAAAGCCCTCGGGGTGATGCACGGGCAGGGCCTCGTGCACCGCGACGTCAAACCCGGCAACGTGCTCCTCGGCATGGACAGGCCCCGGCTCATCGACTTCGGGATCGCGCGCGGCGGCGACCACACCGCCCTGACCTCCGCCGACGCCGTCCTCGGCACCCCCGGCTTCATCCCGCCCGAGCAGGCCGAGGGCCGCCCCGCCGAACCGGCCGGGGACGTCTTCGCGCTCGGCTGCCTCCTCGCCTTCGCCGCCACCGGCCGGCTGCCCTACGGCAGCGGCACCGTGGAAGCGGTGCTCTACCGCACCGTCCACGACGAGCCCGAGTTCGGCCCGGAGATCCTCGCCGACCCCGAACTCACCGTGCTCCTGCGGACCTGTCTCGCCAAGCACCCCGACATCCGCCCCACCGCCGCCGAGCTCGACGCGGCGCTGACCGAGGACACCCCCGGGGAGGGCACTGCCTGGCTGCCCGACCCGGTCGTCGCCACCATCGCCGAGCGGGCCGCCGCCCTGCTCGCCCTGCCCGGCATCGACGAGACCGTCGCCGACCCGGACGCGGCCCCCGCTCCCGGCGCCGGACCCGCGCCCTCCCGCAGGCGCTTCCTCGGCCTCGCCGCCGCCGGCGCCGTGCTCGCCACGGGCGGTGGTCTGGCCTCCTGGCTGGCCCTGCGCGACGAGGACCGGGGGAAGGGGGCGACGGCCGCGCCCAGGCAGTGGGTGATCGGCGTACAGGCAGACCTGTCAGGCCCGCAGAAGGCCCTCGGGCAGGCCCAGGAACGCGGCGTCCGCCTCGCCGTCGACGCCTTCAACTCCCGCAAGGACAAACCCTTCACGCTCACCGTCGCCACCGCCGACGACGCCGGGCGGGCCGACCGTTCCGCGGCCGCCGCCACCGGTCTCATCGCCAACCGCGACGTGCTCGCCGTGATCGGCCCGACCGGCAACGCCACGGTCGTCCCCTGCCTGGAGCTGTACGGCGAGGCCGCCCTGCCCCTGCTCACCGTGTCCGCCCTGGCGACCGCCTTCGGCGTCACCGACCGGCGCAGCTTCTTCCAGACCAGCGCCCTCTCCCTCGCCCAAGGATCCGCCCTCAACTTGCAGTTGATCGGGAAGCAGGGAGTGCGCCGCCTCGGTGCCCTCTGCGACCGCGAGGGCGACGTCGAGGGCTGGCAGGCGGTCCAACAGGCGAACCGCACCCTCACCGTGGTCTCCCCGCAGGCCACCGCGTACGCACGGGTGGTCCCGCGCGGCGTCGGAGACCTCTCCCCGGTCGTGAACGACATGCTGGCCCACGGGATCGACTCCTTCTTCTACGCCGGCACCCCGGCGGGCGCCGCCAAGGTGGCCGGGCTGCTCGCCGCCGCGCGGTTCACGGGGCCCCGGGTCGTCGACTACACCAACGTGGGGCCGGAGTTCCTCACCGCCGCCGGCCCGGCGGCCGAGGGCTGGCAGTTCCTCGCCCCGTACACCGGCCCGGACGCCCCGGAGGTCGCCGACCTGGCCCGAGCGCACCGGGCGGCGTACGGAACGGACCCCGACGCCTGGACGGCGGAGGCCTACGACACCGCGGGTCTGGTGATCGACCGGCTCGTGACGGCGGCGCGGGGCGGCGCCCGTCCGACCCGCGCCGAGCTGCTGTCCGCGCTCCCCAAGGGGTCCTTCCGCGGCCTGACGAAGCAGTACGCCTTCGACGAGTACCAGCAGGTGAAGGGCCACATCTACTACGTCCACCGGGTGGAGGGCGGCCGGATCCGCTACGTGGGTCCGGTTTCCGAAACCCCGGCGGCGTAGCCGAGGATGCGCCCCCTCCTCCCCGCCGACCCGGCCGCGATCGGCGGAAACCGTCTGCTGGGCCGGCTCGGCTCGGGTGGCATGGGCACCGTCTACCTCGCCCGTTCCCCGGCCGGGACCCTGGTCGCGGTCAAGGTGATCCGCGCCGACCACGGTGCGGACCCCGCCTTCCGGGCCCGGTTCCGCCGTGAGGCGGAGGCGGCCGCGGGCCTGACGGGGCGGTGGGTGGTCCCGGTGGTCGCCGCCGACCCGGAGGCCCGCGAGCCGTGGCTGGCCACCCCGTTCGTCCCCGGCCCGGCCCTGTCCGAAGCGGTGGGCGGGTACGGTCCGCTGCCCGCCCGGAGCGTCCGGATCCTGGGCGCGAGGCTCGCCGAGGCCCTGGCCGAGGTGCACGCGGCCGGGCTGATCCACCGCGACGTCAAACCGGGCAACGTACTGCTCGCCCCGGACGGCCCCCGCCTCATCGACTTCGGGATCGCCCGCGCGGCCGGTGCGACCACCCTGACCGCCGCGGACGCGGTCGTCGGCACCCCCGGCTACCTGGCGCCGGAACTGGCCCGCGCGGGCGGCCCCCTGGCGGGTCCGGCGAGCGACGTCTTCTCCCTCGGCTGCGTCCTCGCCTACGCCGGGACCGCACGGGGGCCCTTCGGCGGCGGGCACGCGGCCGCGGTGGTCTTCCGCACCGTGCACGAGGAACCCGAACTGGCCGACCTTCCAGGTGAGTTGCTGGAAGCCGTCAGTGCGTGCCTGGCCAAGGACCCGGACGCCAGGCCGACGCTCGCGGAACTCCACGGCCTCCTGGGCGACCAGCCGGGGGACGACGGCGCCCCGGACTGGCTGCCGCCCCCGCTGCCCCGGCTCATCGCCGAACGCTCCACCCGGGCCCTGGACCTCCCCGCCCCCGAACCCACCCGGGTCGACACCCCGGGGGCCGAGACGGGGACCCTCACCCGCAGGCGGCTCCTCGCGGCGGGCGGAGCACTGGTCGCGGTCGGCGCACCGATCGCCTGGTTCAGCACGCGCGGGCCGGGCGGCAAGACACCGGGCCAGGCCGGTAAGGACGGGAACCTCCCCGTGCTCACCCTCGCCCTCCAGGCCGATCTGACCGGGCCGGGCAAGGCCACCGGCCGGGCGCACGAGCGCGGCATGCGGTTGGCCGTCGACGTGCACAACGCCCGCACGGACGCCGTGTTCCGGCTGGCCCTGCGCGTCGCCGACGACGGCGGCGACCGGGCGCGCGCCGCGCAGGTCGCCAAGGAACTGGCCGCGGACCCCGCGGTGCTCGCCCTCACCGGACCCACCTGGGACGCGGCCGTGCCCGATCTCGCCGATGCCTGCAATACGGCGGGTCTCACCTTGCTCCTGGTGTCGGTCAACGGCCTGGAGGAGGCGCTGTTCCGAAGGTGGCGGACGGTCTGCCCCACCCGCCCCGCCGGGGACTACGTGGCCAACCCCGTGATCCACTACCTGACCGTCGTGCGGCCCTCGCGCCGGACGGCGGTCGTGGAGGACGCGGCCGGCGGAGAGCCGGCCTGGCAGCTCACCCGGGTCCTCCAGCAGAGCCCCCCGGCCAGGGGCTCGGTGAGCGTCCACCGGATTCCCGAGGGCGGCTCCGACTTCGCGGGCGCCGTACGGGCGCTGACCGGGGCCGGGGCGGAGGGCGTCGTCTACGCCGGCACCTCGCCGCAGCGCGCGGCGCTGCTGGCCCGCGCCCTGACCGATGCCGGGTTCCAGGGCCCCCGGGTGGGCATCCAGCACGTCATGGAGCCGGAGTTCCTCACCGACGCCGGACCGGCTTCGGACGGCTGGGCGTTCGGCGCCTTCTTCACCGACCCGGCGGCCGTACCGGCAGCCGCCGGGTTCGTCACCGCGTACCGGGCCGCGTACGGGGAAGCCCCCGCCCGCTGGGCCACCGAGGCGTACGACGGCGCGGGCTTCCTGGCGGCCTGTCTGACCGGACTCGGTGCGGACGTACGTGACAGGGCGAGCCTGGCCCGCAGGTTCTCCCGCGAGACGCATCAGGGCCTGGCCAAGCCGCTGGCCTTCGACGCCGACACCCACGCCCTGACCGGAACGCGGATCTCCCACCTCTACCGCGTGGAATCGGGGGCGTACCGCTACCTGGGCCTCTACCCCGACGTCAGCTGAGCCGGAGCCTGCGCCTGCGCCGCCGCCGGATCAGGATTCCGGCGGCCGCACCCGCCAGCGCGAGCGCCGCCACTCCGGCCGTCGTCCACCAGAGGCCGGAGCCGGAGGTTTCGGCGGTCGGCCCCGGCGTCGCAGCCGGTGTGGGTGTGGCGACGGCGGTGGGCGTGGTCACGGGCGCGGCCGACGTGGCCGCCGCGGAGGGCGGTACCGGGGGAGCCGGGGTGCCGGCGGTCGGCGCCGGGTCCACCACCGGTACGGCGACTTCGAGTTCCCCGTGCCCGAGGGCCGGGAACCCCACGTCCACGGTGACCTTCCAGGAGCCCGGCGGCAGGGCCTCGGCCGTGGTCCACGCGGCCTTCGAGGTACCGGCGCTGTCGCGGACCAGCCGCCAGGGCCCGAGGGTGCGCGAGCCGTCCGGGTTCGTCGCGTTCACCGTCGCGGCGACGGCCTCCTCGACGGCGTCCCCGTCGTTCTCCCAGGTGATGTCGGCGGTGACCCGGCCCTCCCGGTGCCCGGTCACCACCACCTTCACGGTGTCCCCGTGGGCGTGGGCCGCCACGGGCGTCAGGAACACGAGGCCGAGGAGGGCCAGTACGGTCGTGAAAGCGATTCGAATGCGCATCGTCGCGGTGCTCCGCTCGGGACGAGGGGGTCCGGCGGACGGCCGCCGCGCAGGGCGGCCGTCCGCCGGAGGGATTCACTTCATCGGTCCGTCAGGCCGTCAGCCGGCCTTCTGGAGGGTCCAGATCTGCGACGGACGGCTGTCCGCGCGCTGGAGGTCGAGCAGCCAGTTCCCGTAGTAGGGGCGGCTGCTCACGGTGAGGGCGAAGCCGCCGCTCGGGTCCGTGACCGTCACCGCGCCCGCCTTCGACGCGACCCGCCAGGCCTGCGCGGCGTTCCCGCCGCACGGCTCCTGCGCGACCCACATGCCGGCCGAGGGGGTCCCGCCCGGCTGGAGGCACTTGCCGGAGACCGCGGACCGGATGCGGACCTGCCCGCCGCCTGCGTCGTCGAAGTACCACTGCTGCTGCGCGTACCCGTTGGCGCGGGCCCCGACGAGGACCGTGCCGTCGGCGGTGCGGCCGCCCCACAGCTCGGCGGCCATGCCGGTGCTGCCGTTGCCGAGCGTGTACTTCGTACCGGGGGTGGTCGTCGCGCCGCCGCCCGTGCCCGTGGCCTTGGCCGTACGGAAGGACGCGGCCTTGCCCGGCCCGCTGTCGCGGCCCGAGCCGTCACGGACGGAGACGGCGACCTTGTACGCGGTGTCGGGGCGCAGGTTGTAGATCCGCAGCGACTGGGACTGGACCCAGGTCAGGTGCTTGCCGTTCAGCAGGACCTGGTACCAGGCGGTGCCCTCGACCTTCGGCCAGCTGACCACGACGGAGTCGGACCGGATCTGGCCCGCGGTCACCGCGGGGCCACCGGTGGGCTGCTTGGTCGGGCCGGCCGTCGGCTTCGTGGTGGGGGTCGGCGTCGGATTCGGATTCGGGTCGGTGCCGCCTCCGCCGCCGCCCTTGGAGCGCATCAGGAACTGGTTGTCGGCGATGTTCCAGTGCGTGGCCAGGTAGCTGCCGGCGCGGGGGCTGGTGTGGAAGTAGTCGTCGTGGTTGCAGTCGAGGATGTTCTCCGACGCCTGGTTCGTGCAGATGTTGCGCATCTGCGGGTAGTACGGGGTGTCCGAGTAGCACATCACGTCGAACTCGTCGGTGCAGTGCGCGCCCCGGCTGGTGTTCGGGGCGCTGTTGTTGACCGCGCCCAGGTTGTGGCCGAGTTCGTGCGCGGCGGTGTGGCCGCCCCAGCAGCCGGAGTCCGTACGCCCGTAGGAGGGGCCGAAGTTGCTCTGGTTGGCCTGGCCGGGGCGCTCGTCCCCGTTGAAGGTGCCGATGCCGCAGTAGACCTGGGTGTCCGCGAAGATCATGTACTTGCGGTCGCGGCGGTCGAGGCCCTTGGCGGCGAGCGCGGAGTTCGTCGCGCTGAACTCGGCCAGCGCCGAGGCCGGGAGCTCGATGTTCAGCACGGTCGGGGTGCAGTCGGCGGCCGTCACGTAGCGGATGTGGCGCACTCCGCCGGTCTCCTGGGCGCTCGCCGCGTAGATGAGGTCGGCGTCGGCCGCCCACTTGCGGAACGAGGCGGCGTACTCGGCGTACCGGTCGCGACCGGGAGCGTGCACGTACACGACCTGGACGCGGTTGCCGGTGCTGCCGTCGCCGTCGCACTGGACGGTCTGGCCGACGGGTCCGGCGGCGACGGTCTGACCGCCCGCGGGGGCGGCGGGAGCGTCGGCCTTGGCCTTGGCGGACCCGGCATCGGCCGCGGCGGGCGCGTCCTGAGGACGCCCGCCGCCTTCCGTGGTGGCCGGGTCCTGCACGGCGGGGTGGGCCGGATCGGCGGCCGCGGCCGTCTGCTTGACGGCGGGAGGCACGTCCTTGGTGATGTCGACACCCTTGGGCGGGGCATCGGGGCCGTGGGTGCACAAGCCGCCCTGGGTGCGGTAGACGCCCACGCACCGGTCGCCCTGCGGCGCGGCCTGGAGGCCGTCGTAGACCATCCCCCGGGCGCCCTCGTTCGCCGGTGCGCCGGAGAGGGGGGCGGGCTCCTGGTCCCGGGCCGGCTCGGCCGCCATCACGGCCGTGTCCGTGCCGGCCCCCGCGGCCTGCCCGGGGGCGACGGCCTCGGCGTCGTCGCCGAGTCCGGAGTAGGCGATGCCTGTGGTGATCACCGCCGCCGCGGCCATGGCGGCGGTGAGGAGTATCAACCGCCGTGGTTTGCGGCGGTGTTCGGGTCGTCTGCGTCGTCCTGTCATGGGCACCTCAAGTCGTGGTCGGATGACTGGGTGCGCGGAAGCCTGCCAGACGAATGCGCCGGAGAATTCGGACAAAGGTGAGGGCGGCTCAAGAAATCGTTCCGTTACCTGTCACCTAAATGTGACGAACAATCAACTCTCCATTAAACAAGGGGAGTTACGCGCGTCGCACTCGATTGGTCCAGGCCTTTTCGGAGTTTTCGTTATCGAATCGAGATAGAGCGAGTTTGCTTGTTGACGGGAATTCAGTCAGGGATTCATCCAATTACTACCTGCCGAATTCCCCCCGTCACGACCCGTGAGGAACCGTCAGCCCCCGGCCGGCAGGAGGAACGCCCGCCGCTCGTCCGAGGTCAGCGCGCGCAGCTGCCGGGAGCGGGCGCGCCCGAGCAGGGCCTGCGGGTCCGTCGCGGCCACGTCCCAGATCCGCAGCGTGCGGTCGCGCGAGGCCGTCACGAGCCGGGAGCCGTCCGGGTGCCAGCCCAGGCCGTTGACCCAGTCGGCGCCGACACCGACGACCGAGAGCTGCGTGGCGGTCGCCGGGTCCCAGAGGCGCACCGTGCGGTCCCGGGACGCCGAGGCGATCAGGGTGCCGTCCGGCGACCAGGCCACGCGCTGGACCCGGTCCTCGTGACCGGTCATGACGGCGAGCTCGACCCCGCCGAAGGGGTCCCAGAGGCGGAGCGTGCGGTCCCGGGAGCCGGTGACGAGGCGACTGCCGTCCGGCGACCAGTCGATCTTCCAGGCGTGGTCCTGGTGGCCGGTCAGCACGGTGACCACCGCGCCCGTGGCCGTGTCCCACACGAGGATCGTCCGCCCGGTGCCGGAGGTGGCGAGGTGTCTGCCGTCCGGGGACCAGGCCGTCCCGGTGAGCCAGTCGTCCTGGCCGCGCGTGCGCCGCCCGGAATCCAGCACGTGCACGGCGGCGCCCGTGGCGGCGTCCCAGATCCGTACGGTGCTGTCGCGCGAGGCGGTGGCGACCCGGGTGCCGTCCGGCGACCACGAGACGTCGGACAGCTCGTCGCGGTGCCCGCGGAGCGCCGTACGGGAGCCCTCGTGCCCGGGGCTCCACAGCAGGGCCTCGCCGTCGCGCAGGGCAGCCGCCACCCTGGTGCCGTCGGGCGACCAGGCGACGTCCGACACCTCGGCCCCGGGGTGCAGTACGCCCCCCGGCCGGCCGGAGCGCGCGTCCCATACGCGTACGGTGCCGTCCTGGGAGGCGCTGGCTATGCGTTCGCCGTCCGGGGACCAGGCGGCCTGCCACACCGAATCCTCGTGGCCGTGCAGGGTGTTGGTCCGTTCGCCGGCGTCCCAGACGGCGAGGACCCGGTCGCGGGAGGCGCTGGCGAGCCGCGACCCGTCGGGCGACCACGCGAGGTCGTACACCGTGTCGGTGTGGCCGCTCAGCCAGAGCCCGGCCTCCGCGGTCGCGGTGCCCGACTCGTCTGCGAGCTGCCAGACGCGCACACCGCGGTCCTGGTCGCCGGCGGCCAGCCGCCGCCCGTCCGGCGACCAGGCAAGGCAGTTGAGGCCGTCCATGCTGTCCAGCCGCTGCCGGACCCGCCAGGAACCGGTGGACCAGATCCGCACCGTACGGTCCTTGGACGCGGAGGCGAGGCTGCGCCCGTCGGGCGACCAGCGGACGCACTCGACCGTGTCCTGATGGCCCGGCAGCACGCGCAGGACCTCCCCGGAGGCCGCCTCCCAGATCCGTACCTCCGCTCCCTCGCCCGCACTGGCTATGCGCTCGCCGTCGGGGGACCAGGCCACGCTCCACACCGTGTGCGCGTGGCCGTGAAGGGTGCGGACCTCGCCGTGCCCGGAGGCCGGGCCGGTGTCCCAGACCCGCAGCACGCGGTCGCTGCCGGCGGAGACGAGCCGGCTGCCGTCCGGTGCCCACGCGACCGCGGTGACCCCCTCGGCACGTCCCCCGGGCCGCACAGGGTGCCGCAGCAGGGCGAGCCGTGTCCAGGTCCCGGTGTCCCATACGGCCACGGTCCCCTCCTTGGCGCCGCAGGCGATCCGGCTCCCGTCGGGCGACCAGGCCAGGGCAATGAGCCGGCCGGACCCATCCAGGTGCACGGCCGGCTCCGCCGCGAGGTCGGCCTCGGCGTCCGCCGCCGGCCACACCCGCAGGCCGCCCTCAGCCGAACAGACCGCCAGCCACCTGCCGTCGGGCGACCACGCCGTCCCCGTCACGGCAGCCTCGAAGCCCCGGTGAGCGCCGCGCAGCCGGGAGGAGTCCAGTGCGGTCCGCAGCGCCTGGGCGAGGGCCGGCGTGAGCCCGCACTCCTCGGCCGCGGCCAGCCCGGCCGCCGTCGCCAACTCCGGCTTGAGCTCAGCGCTTTCGAGCACCCGCAGGGCCACCGCATCCGCCGCGCGCGCCATCGTCGCCCGGTCCGCGCGCGCCGAGCGGTCCACGAACTCCGTGACCAGCGGCGCCGCGCCCAGCACCCGGGCGGACCCGTCCATCCACTGCCGGGCCAGGGCGAGCCGCTCCCCGGTCAGCAGGTACGCGTCCGGCCGGCCGGCGTGCTCCCAGTCCTGCGCCCAGCGCTCCAACTCGGTACGCCGGTGCAGCTCGTCGGCGCGCGCGGCGACCGCCTGGCCCAGCGGCGGCCACCGCCGGAACAGGGCCTCGTGGGCCACGTCCAGCAGCCCGCCGTCGCCCGTCAGCAGCCGGCCGGCCACGAAGGCGTCGGCGACCTCCCGCTGTGCGGGGTCCAGGTCGGCGCGCGGCACCCGCCGCCGGGTGGGCTCGCCGCGGTCGACCGTCACGAACCGCAGCAGCGTCGGCAGGACGGGCGCCTGCGCGCCCAGCTCGGCCGTGATCCGGTCCGCCCGGTCCGACAGGGCTCCGGGGACCCCGCCGAGCGCCCGGTACGTCTCGTCGGTCACCGTCCCGCCGGAGCCGCCGGCCCGCAGGTACAGCTCCTGCAGGGTGTAGGCGAGCAGGGGGAGCGCGTCGCCGCCCCCGCAGTCGTCGACCATGCGGGCGACGACTCCCGGCGCGAAGGCGAGCCCGGCCTGCTCTGCGGGCCGCTCGATGACCTCGTACAGCTCCTCGCGGCCGAGCGTCCCGATGGCCATGGTGTCCCGGACCAGCTCGGCGAGCCCGCTCTCCAGGAAGCCGGTGAGGAAGTCCGAGCGCAGGGTGGCGACCACCCACAGTTGGGGGTCCTCGCGCAGGGCCGTGCGGACCGCCGCGAGGAACTCGGCGCGCTCCTCGGGTCCGGACAGGGTGAGCAGCTCCTCCAGCTGGTCGACCACGAGCAACGCGGGCCGGGTGTCCGGCAGTTGCCCCAGCCCTCGGCGCAGCGCGCCGACCGGGTCCGTACCCGGCGAGAACGGCTCGGCGACCGCCCAGCGCCTGCGCCGCCGGGCCAGCGCGGGCAGCAGTCCGGCCCGTACCAGTGAGGACTTGCCGCTGCCGGACGGCCCGACGACGGTGACGCACCGCGCGGCCCGCCCGGGAACCGCCGGGTGGAGCCGGCCGACCAGCTCGGAGACCTCGCGGTCGCGGCCGAAGAAGACGGCCGCATCGGCCTCGGTGAAGGCTTCGAGCCCGGGAAAGGGCGGCTGCTCGGAATCCCACGCGCGCCGGACGGCCACCGGCCGGTCGAGGTAGTGCAGCCAGACCTGGCCGACGACCAGGGCCAGCACGCCCACGACGATCAGCGGCACCGACCAGGTCCGCAACAACCGCAGCAGGAACGGGACGTGGCCGTCCTCGCTGGTCGCGTAGTTCGTCGCGATGGCCATGAGTGCCCCGACGAGGACGAGCAGGACATCGAGCATGAGTTTGAGAGGGCGTCGGTCCACGCCCGAACCCTAACCGGGCGCTCGACGAGCCCGTCGATCATCCCGGCCGTACGCTGAAAGGGGCACGTCCGGGAGGGAGGCCCCACGCTGTTCGCGTCGATGTCCACGACCGCGACCGCGGGGGAGGCCGCATGCCCGGAGGGAGCCGTCCATGGCCGCCGAAAAGCGTACGTCCGCCAAACCGAAGGCCGCCACCGCGGCCGACGGGCGGGAACAGCTCGTCACCGCGCTGAAGCAGTTCATCCGTACCCGCGGGTCGAGCTACCTCAAGGACCCCAACGTGTCCTCGATCGGCATCGGCTACAAGGAGAAGGGCGGGAAACGGGGCAAGGAACTGGTCCTCCAGTTCACCGTCGACCGGAAGGTCGTGCCGGAGGCCGTGGGCGGGCTGAGGAGCGCGGAGATACCGAAGGTCATCGACATAGGCGGCGGCGTGAAGGTACCGACCGATGTCGTGCAGCGCAGCTACAAACCGCACTTCCTCGTGGTGGCCGAAGCACAGACGCCGGAGCGGCAGACACGCGTCGACCCGCTCCGACCCGGTGTGAGCGTGGGGAACGTCAAGGTGTCCGCCGGCACCCTCGGGTGCGTCGTCTTCGACAAGACCGACGGATCCACCTGCCTGCTCAGCAACTGGCACGTGCTGGACGGCCGCACCGGTGAGATCGGCGACGACGTCGTACAGCCCGGCAAGGCCGACGACAGCCGCCTCGCCCAGAACCGCATCGGCACCCTGCGGCGCTCCCACCTCGGGACGGTCGGGGACTGCGCCGTCTCCACGATCACCGACCGTGACGTCGAAACCGACGTCCTCGACCTGGGCGTGACACCGGCGCGGCTGGGAGAACCGCAGATCGACGACAAGGTCGTCAAGAGCGGGCGCACGACGGGGGTCACGCACGGGGTGGTGAGTCGTCCCTTCGCCAAGGTCAGCATCGACTACGGAGCTCCGGTGGGCGTGCGGGAAATCGAATGCTTCGAGATAGGCCCCGACCCCGGCAAACCGGCGGACGGGGACGAGATCAGCTCGCCCGGCGACTCCGGTTCGGCGTGGCTGTTCACGACGCGCACCGGCCGACCGACGGACGTCCTGGCCGGCCTGCACTTCGGCGGCGAGGGGGACGGTGACCCCGAGGACCGGGCGCTGGCCTGCTTCCCGCAGGCCGTCTTCCAGGAGCTGAAGATCACCCTGGACCGGCCGGCCCCCGAAGCCCCGGCAGCCCCGACCGGATACGACCCGGGCTTCCTCTCCGTCCCGGTCGCCACCCCGCAGCTCAACCCGTCGATCAGACCGGACGCCACCCTGCTCGACGGGTCCGAGGTCATCCCGTACACCCACTTCTCACTGGCCCTCAGCACACCGCGGCGCTTCGCGATCTGGGTGGCCTGGAACATCGACGGGGCGAGCCTCAAGAAGCTCAGCCGCCAAGGCATCGACTTCACCAAGGACCCCCGCCTGCCGGCCTCCGCCCAGGTCGGCAACGAGCTGTACAAGGGCCGGAACAACCGGCTGGACCGGGGCCACATCGCGCGCCGCGCCGACCTCGTGTGGGGCCCGCTGCCCGAGGCGAACCGGGCCAACGAGGACTCGTTCTTCTACACCAACATCACCCCGCAGATGGACGACTTCAACCAGAGCTCCCGCAGCGGTGTCTGGGGAAAGCTGGAGGACGCCGTCTTCGAGGACACCGACGTGGACGACCTCAAGGTGAGCCTGTTCGGAGGCCCCGTCTTCCACGAGGACGACCGCGAGTTCAGAGGAGTCCGGATACCGCGGGAGTTCTGGAAGGTCCTCGTGTTCTCGGAGCGGGGAACCCTCAAGTGCAAGGCGTTCCTGTTGACGCAGGGCCTGGAACTGGCCGAATCGCTGGAACTCGACGAGTTCCGCGTCTTCCAGGTGAAACTGGGCGAGGTCCGGAGACGGACCCACCTCCGCTTCCCCGCGGCGATGACGAACGCGGACACGCTGGTGGTGCCGGAGTCGCTGGACGACCGGACGCCGCTCGACAGCCCGGCGGACATCGACTGGTCCTGAGGTCATGGCCGCAGGACCCGCGCGGCCCGGCGGCCGGCTCGCCGCGCAGGTGGTCAGGGGACGAGGAGCCCGCGCAGGTCGATGACCTCGTACCCCTCGTCCAGGGCCGCGTCGATGATCCGGGGGAGGGCCTGCGCGTCGATGACGACCCCGTCGCCCGTACTGCCCACGTGCATCTGGATGATCGCGCCGGGCGTGAGCGCGTCCACGGCCCGCTCGACCGCCTTCGCCACGCTCATGCCGCCCGCCGCCCCCAGGTAGCCGTTGGTGTCGGTGGTGAACTCGATCGCCGCGTAGCCGAGGTCGTTGACGTCGGCGACGGACTCTTCGGAGGTGGCGCTGTACGGGAACCGGAAGAACGGCAGCGGCTCCGTCCCCGACGCCGCACGGATCGCCGCGTCGGCTCGGCGCACCTCCTGCTCCCGCTCCGCCGTGCTCAGGTCGTCGAAGTAGGGGTGGCTGTGGGAATGGTTGCCCAGGCCGTGCGAGGCGCCCATGGCGCGCACCGCGGCGGGATGGGCCCGGGCGAACTCGCCCGTCGGGAAGAAGGTCGCGGACAGCTTCCGGCGGCGCAGCTCGCCGAGGACGGAGTCGATTCCGCTCTCGTCCCATGCGGCGTTGAAGGTGAGCGCCACGACCCTGCGGGACGTGGGGAGACGGCGGATCTCACTGCCGAGGAGCTCCGCCGGCGGGCGCGGCCCCGAGGGTGACGCCGACGCGGCCGAACACGGCGCGAGCCCCGCGGCCGCCAGCGAAAGTGCCGCCGCCACCACGGCGCGTCGTCCCGGATCCACCATCGTCTCTCCCTCCACCGCGGCCGCCGCTCGACGGCCTGCGACGACTATGGAAGAGCCGCGGCGCGGTGCCCGGCAGACCGTGCCGGGCACCCGGGTGATCTCACACGGGCATCCGGCGCAGCCGGGTCGTGAGGTGGTGCGTCAGGGGCTCGCCCACCGCAGCCATGTCGTGGGTGACCGTGATCTCGTCCTCGCCCAGCGCGTAGTGGCGCCGCGTCCCGGTGACCTCCTTGGCCAGCGGGGTCAGCGCCACGTCCTTCGTCTCGATCTCGATCTCCGTGTCGGAGACCCGCCCGACGTACGCCTCCACGATGCCGGTCGGGTGGGCGAGCACGACTTCCAGGGTCGCGTCGGGCGTCACCCGCCACCACCCCGCCTCGCGCCCCGCCGGGCGCACGGGAGCCCCGGACCCGTCGATCAGCCAGGCGCGCGCCTCGTAGCGCAGGAAGGGCCGCCCGTCGTGGCTGAAGGTGACTTCCTGCTCGTACCGGAAGTCGGTCTCCAGGGTCGGGTACTGGCCCTGCCCCCGGCCGTGCCAGCGCCCGATCAGCGGCAGCACGGGCTTCAGCAGCGGGTGCGGCTCGGGCCCCTCGCCGAGGACGTGGGTGTCAGGGTACGGATTTTCCTGCGCCGACTCGAACATGCTCACCTTGCCTGTGTACGAAGATCCCCCGGCTCCGCAGCCTAGCCCGCAGGTACCCGCCGGACCCGCCCCGTCCCGAGGACCGGGACGGGGCGAGTCGGCCGGACCGTGCCCGCTACCGGGTCGGCACGACCCCGGCGACCGAGGCCGGAACCGGTGCCAGACCGGCCGGCCGGGCGGTGAAGGTGCCCCGGCCCTGGGTCCGGCCGCGCAGCCGGGATGCGTAGCCGAAGAGCTCGGCCAGCGGCACGGACGCCGTGACCACGGCGCCCCCGGCCCCGGCGGTGGAGCCCGAGACCCGTCCCCGGCGCGCCGCGAGATCACCCAGTACGCCGCCCACGGCGTCCTCGGGGACGCTCACCGTCACCTCCACGACCGGCTCCAGCAGTTCCACCGTGCTCGCCCGCAGCGCCTCGCGCAGGCCGAACCGGCCCGCCGCCCGGAACGCCAACTCCGAGGAGTCCTTGGAGTGGGTCGCCCCGTCGGTGAGCGTGACCCGAAGGCCCGTCACCGGGTACCCGCCGAGCGGTCCCTCGGCCAGGGCGTCCCGGCAGCCGGCCTCCACGGCACGCGCGTACTCCTGCGGCACGCGCCCGCCGACGACCGTCGACCGGAACTCGAAGCCCGCCCCGTCCAATGGCTCGACATCGAGGACGACGTGCGCGAACTGCCCCGCACCACCGTCCTGTTTGACGTGCCGGTGGACCAGGCCGGTCACCCCGCGCACGACGGTCTCCCGGTACGAGACCTGCGGCCGGCCGACCTCGACCTCCACCGCGTGAGCGCGGCGGATCTTCTCCACCGCGACCTCCAGATGGAGCTCGCCCATCCCCGACAGCACCGTCTGACCCGTCTCCGCGTCGGACCGCACCACCAGCGAGGGATCCTCTTCCACCAGCCGGGCCAGCGCCGAAGCCAGCCGCCCGGTGTCGGTACTGCGCCGCGCCTCGACCGCCACCGAGACCACCGGCTCCGCCACCGACGGCGGTTCCAGGACCAGCGGCGCGCCCGGCGCGCACAGGGTCGTGCCCGCCCGGGCCGCCTTGAGCCCGATCACCGCGACGATGTCACCCGCGCTCGCCTCCTCCCGCTCCTCGTGCCGGTCCGCCTGCACCCGCAGGATCCGCCCGACCCGCTCGGTACGGCCCGTGGCCGGATCCAGGACGGACTCGCCCTTGCGCAGCGTGCCCGCGTAGACCCGTACGTAGGTGAGCCGCCCCGTCGCCGTGGCCGTCACCTTGAAGGCGAGCGCCGCGAACGGCTCCGCCGGGTCGGGGGCCCGCTCCTGCTCCGCGCCGCCGCCCGCCGCCGTCCCGCGTACCGGCGGCATGTCAGCGGGCGAGGGCAGGTACGCCAGTACGGCGTCCAGCAGCGGCTCGATTCCGCGGTTGCGGTACGCCGAACCGCACAGCACCACGACGGCGTCCCCGCGCAGCGTCAGCTCCCGCAGGGCGCGGACCAGGGTCCGCTCGGTCAGCGCCGACGTCGCGCAGAACTCCTCCAGCGCCTCCGCGTTGAGCTCCGCCACCGTTTCCTCCAGCAGCCTGCGTCGCCGCGCGGCCTCCTCCCGCAGGGACTCGGGGACCGGACCGGCCTCGTACGCGTCGGAGCCGGCAGTCCACAGCAGCGCCCGCATCGCGAGCAGGTCGACGACACCGGTGAACTCGCCCTCGTGTCCGACGGGCAGCTGGACCACGAGCGGGACGGTGCCCAGCCGGTCCCGGATCGAGGCGACGGCCCTGTCGAGGTCGGCGCCCGCCCGGTCCAGCTTGTTGACGAACGCGATCCGCGGCACCCCGTACCGGTCGGCCTGGCGCCACACCGACTCGCTCTGCGGTTCCACGCCGGCGACGGCGTCGAACACCGCGACCGCCCCGTCCAGCACACGCAGCGAGCGCTCGACCTCGTCGGCGAAGTCGACGTGGCCCGGGGTGTCGATGAGGTTCACGCGGTGGCCGCCCCAGGAGCAGCTGACGGCCGCGGCGAAGATGGTGATGCCGCGGTCGCGTTCCTGGGCGTCGAAGTCGGTGACGGTCGTGCCGTCGTGGACCTCGCCGCGTTTGTGGACGGCGCCGGTCGTGTACAGGATGCGTTCGGTGAGGGTGGTCTTGCCGGCGTCGACGTGGGCGAGGATGCCCAGATTGCGGACGGCGGTGAGGAGGGTGGTGCGCATGGCCCGAGGCCTTTCGGATGACGAGGAAGGGGGCAGCGCGATTCCCGGACGCGAACCTCACCCGCCGGCCGGACGGCCGTGCGGGCAAGGCGAATTCAGACGACCTGAGACGATCTGAGATGGACTGAGGCGAACTCAGCCGTGCGTCACGGGCATACGGTGACGGCCGCGCGGCCGGCACCGCACGCTCCGAGACACCGGGATCACGTCGTACCGGGACCGGGGAGCGAACGCGGCGGTGCGGTGAACGCACATGGCTCGTCTCCCCTTTCTCTTCGCTCGGCATGAGGCGGCAGGCTGCCCTGTCGGCAGCGCGTGTGGCGAGTCTAGGAGCGAACGCGCCCCGGGGCACGGGAATTTCCGGGGCGACCGCCGCGACGGAGCTGCAGGCGCATCAGCAGCGTACGGAGGCGGATCAGGACGATGGGCGAGCCCATCGCGGCCGCGACCAGGTCGTCGAGGCCGGTCCGCAGGAAGTCCTGCCAGCCGGGCAGCGGGACCACCATGCGCAGGGCGCCGCCCTGGTCGTAGACCTGCCGCGGACCGGCCCGCGCCGTGACGGACCGGCTGAGCAGGTCCTCGATGCCGTCCAGGGCCTGAACGGCCGTGGCCAGAGCGGTGCCGTGCCGCAGGAGGGCCCCGGGGCCTCGCGCAGGATGACGACCGCGTCCGCGGCCCGCGCGGCGCCGAGCAGCCTGGCCACGTCGACCTGTTGCAGTACGGCCGGAGGGTGCGGCCAGGTGCCGGCGAGCGGACGGGAGGCGGCTCCGGCGAGGACGGCTCCGGGCGGTGGCCTCGCGGAGGGTAGAGGACGTCGAGGATCGTCCGGGCCCGTTCGGTGACCGAGTTGAGGACCGGGGCCGGCTGGATCGCGGCGCAGGCCCCCATGAGCAGGTGCCGCAGCAGGAGCAGCATCGCGAGCAGCAGGATCCCCGCCGCGGCGGGCACCGCCGCCGAGATGACCGTACGGGTGCCGATGGTGACGGCCGCGGTGATGCAGAAGACGGTCACGCCGAGGGCGAAGGGCACCACCAGGAACAGCAGCGAGAAGATGACCGTGGTCGCGCCCAGCACCCCGAGGCCGATCGCGATCAGCATGTCGACCACCTGGCGGGACGGCAGCGCCGGTCCGCGGGTGATCGCGGGTGCCGCGAGCCCCAGTCCCAGCCCGATCAGGTGAGCCCGGCGCGCAACCGGCGACGCCGGCGCAGCATCGTGTGGTCCACGGTGGCGGTCGTCATCACTCCACGAGCGATAGCGCACCGGCTTCCGCGAGAGCGTTCATCGGACCTCCTGTACGACCGTCCGCCCTGCGCCGCTGCTCTCGCGTACAAGGTCCCTGTGGGACCTCCAGTCTGGAAAGGCGCCGTGGCCGGGCACATCACCCGGTCCAGGTGACCCGACTGGTGATCACCACCGAACCCGGCTTGAGTGGAGGATGTGGGCCGATCACAGTCCGTACCACCCGAACCACCCGAACCACCCGTACCCCCGGTACCTAGGGTGCAGGGGAGCCCGGCACCTAGCGGTGACCCGATGCTCACGGTCAGGTTCACCGTCCCGGCCGTGCCGAAGCACCTCGTCCACCGGCCGGAACTGCTGAAGCGCCTGACGGCCGGGGCGGAGGGGCCGCTCACCCTCGTCAACGGTCCGGCCGGCTCGGGCAAGACCGTGCTCGCCGCCCATTGGGTGGCCGAGGGGATCTCGCCGGGGCCACCCTCGTGGCTGACCGTCGAGCCCGGCGACGCTCCCGGTGCCTTCTGGGCGTACCTCCTGGAGGCGCTCCACCGGGGCGGGGTGCTGCCTGCCGGGGTGGGCAGGCCGACCCGAGCCGAAGGGGTCACCCGGTCGTTCCTGGTGCGCCTGGCGGAAGGGCTGGCCGAGTCCCCACGGCCCGCGGTCCTCGTGCTCGACCAGTTCGACACGGCCGAGGCGCCCGCGATAACGGAGGGACTGGACTTCGTACTCCGGCACGCCGCCGAGGGCCTGCGCGTCGTACTCACCAGCCGAACGGACCCGCTGCTGCCCCTGCACCGCTACCGCGCGGCCGGCGAGATCGCCGAGATCCGGTACGCGGACCTCAGATTCGCCGAAGAGGACGCGGAGGCACTGCTGACCGAGCACAGGCTGGAGATATCGCGGGCGGGGATCCGACTCCTGATGGAGAGGACCGAGGGCTGGGCGGCAGGAGTGCGCCTGTGCGCCCTCGCGATGCAGAGCAGCGCCGACCCGGAGGCTTTCCTCCGCCAGTTCGCGGCGGACCGCACCACGATCGCCGACTACCTGCTCAGAGAAGTGCTGGACGCGCAGCCCGGGCCCGCACAGGACCTGCTGCTGCGCGCCTGCGTCACGGATCGCATCCACCCGGACCTCGCGGACGCGCTGACCGGGAGGGACGACGCGGCTCGGACGCTCGCCGGGCTGGCCCGCGACAATGCGTTCCTGGAACAGGTAGACGCATCGGCCTGGTACCGACTGCACCCCCTCTTCGCCGAAGTCCTGCGCGCACACCTACGGCAACGCCGACCCGGCCTCGAACCCCGGCTGCGCGGGCTGGCGGCGCGCTGGCTCGCCGTGACCGGACGCCTCCCGGAGGCCGTGGGGCAGGCCACCGCCGCCGGTGACTGGCCGTTCGCGGCCACGCTCCTCGTCGACCAGCTGGCGATCGGCCGCCTCTTCACCGGTCTGGAGGCGGACCGCCTCGGCCTGGCCTTCGCCGCGATGCCGGCCGGTACGCGGGGTCCGGCTCCCGCACTGGTCGGCGCGGCCTGCCGGCTCGCGGACCAGGACCTTTCCGGGTGCGAGGCCTGGCTGCGGCGGGCTGACTCGTACCTGGCCGCCGCAGCCGGTCCGGCGGCCAGGTTGTGTCGCGCCTTCGTGGGCGTGCTCGCCGGGCGGCTGGCCGACGACCTGGCGGCCACCCAACGGGCGGCAGCCGACGCCGACCGCCTGCTCGGTGAGGTGCCCGCAGCGCTGCTCGCCGAGCGCCCCGAGATCCGGGCCCTGACGCTGGCGGGCCTCGGCGCGGCCGAGCTCGGAGCGGGAAGCCTCGACCGCGCCGAGGCCGCCCTCATCGCCGCCGTCGAGGCGTGCGGGGCTCCGGGGACTGAATTCCCGCTCTGCGACGCGCTCGGCTCGCTCGCCCTCGTCGAGCTGCTGGCCGGCCGGCTGCGGCGGGCCACCGAGCACGCGCGCGCGGCGCTCACCGTCGCCGAGCAGTCGGCCCTTCCGCCCGAGCGCAGGCCGGGTGTGGCCCACCTGGTCCTGGCGGGTGTCGCCACCGAGCACGACGACCTGGCGAGCGCCCGGTGCCACCTCGACCAGACGAGCGCCGCGGCCGGACCCCGTCCGGAACCCGTGGCCGCGGCCCTGGCAGCCGTCATAGGCGCCCGGATCGCCGCGTCCGAGGGCGACGGGCAGGCCGCGATCGCCGCCCTCCAAGCGGTGCGTACGGCCGGGGCTCCAGGGCTGCCGCAGGCGTGGGCGCTGGACGAGCTGGCCGTGGCCGAGTCGGCCGTGCACCTGGCCCACGGTGACGCGGCTGCCGCCCTGGCCGCCCTGGACGGCGCGAACAGCGTGGCCGGTGTGGCCTCCGACCGGCCGGAGCACGCGGTGGCCCGCGCCCGAGCCCTCCTGGCCGCCGGACGCGGCGACCACGCGCAGGAGGCGCTTGCGACCGTGTCGGAGGACGAGGCCGTCCCCGTGCCCGTACGGGCCCATGCGTCCCTGCTCCGGGCCGAGGCCGCCGCAGCGGACGGCGCACCCGGGGAGGCGCACCGGCTGCTGGGCGAGGCACTGGGGCTTGCCCGGCCCGAGGAGCTGCGACGGGTATTCGCCGAGAGCGGCCCCTGGGTACGCCGGACCTTGCGCCAGGACCCGGAACTGGCCCGGCTCCACGGCTGGCTGCTCGCCCGCACTCCGGCCAACGTGCGCGCTCTGTCGGCCGGCGGGCAACCGCCCGTGCTGGAGCCGTTGAGCCCGCGGGAGACGGACGTACTCCGCAAGGCCGCCGAGCTGCTGTCGACGGAGGAGATCGCGGCCGAGCTCTACGTATCGGCCAACACCGTCAAGACCCACCTGAAGAGCATCTACCGCAAGCTCTCCGTCAGCCGGCGCAGCGAGGCCGTCCACCGGGCCCAGGACCTCGGGATGCTGTGAGCCGGACTCCGGATGGCGGACGTCCGCCCGGCCTTCTCCCCCGAACCGGGCGATGCGGAGCGGCCCGACGGGGCCGACGATGAGTCCATGCGCTACGAATTCCGCGTATCGGGCGTTGTGACGGACACACTCGCCGCGAGCTTCCCCGAGCTCGACAGGATTCCCGTCCGGGAGCAGACGCTGCTCCTCGGTACCGTCGCGGACGAGGCCCACCTGTACGGGCTCCTCATGCGCTTCCAGTCACTGGGACTGCGCGTACTCGAAATGCGCCAGCTGCCTGCCTGACGCCGAACCAACTCGTCGAACCCAACCAGTCGAACCAGATATGAGGTGACTTCCATGAGTCAATCGACACCGGTCGCGAAGACCGGGCACATGGGCGGAGGCACGGTGTTCGCCGCGGTCCTCCTCCTGGTCACCGGAGTCCTTGCGATCTTCCAGGGCATCGCGGCCATCGCGAAGGACGACGTCTACGCGCGCGTCGGCGACTACGTCTTCAAATTCGACCTGACGGCATGGGGCTGGATCCACCTCATCGTCGGAATCGTGGTCGTCCTCGCCGGAGTGGGACTGTTCGCCGGATCGGAGCTGGCCAGGGGCGCGGCCATCGGGCTCGCCAGCCTCAGCGTGATACTCAACTTCGTGTGGCTGCCGTACCAGCCCTGGTGGTCCGTCATCATCATCGCGATCGACGTCTTCATCATCTGGTCCCTGTGCACGCGGTGGGAGGGAACGACTGACTGACGATCCCGTACTCGGTCGTCCCTCGCATTCCCCGCCCCCGGAGGAGCGGGGATGCGGGCGGTTCGGTCGCAGCGCCCGCCGGGGATTGCGTTACCGCCCTCAGTGCTGCGGCAGGTGCGCCTTCGCGTCGTCGTAGGTGCCGTGACGGGCCGGCGCGGCGGGGGAGTAGAACAGGTTGAGCACTCCCGTCCGGAAGGTCTCGCAGGAGATCAGCTCCAGCGGGACCGGGGCCTCGTCCTCCTCGAAGAGCCGGATGCCCTTGCGGACGGCGATGGGATGGACCAGCAGGTTCAGCTCGTCCAGCAGCCCCGCGGCCAGCAGTTGACGGACGACGGAGACCGAGCCGCTGATCCACACGCGACCACTGCCCGGCCCGTTCCGCAGGGCCGTGACGGGCTCGACGAGATCGCCCTCGATGCGCTCGCAGTTGCGCCAGGCGGGTTCGAGCGGCCGGTGCGACACGACGATCTTCCGGGCGTCTCCGAGCACCTTCGCGAAGGGGGCGTCCTCACCGCCGGACGCCTCCCGCTCCGGCCAGGCCCCGGCGAAGCTGTCGTAGGTCCGGCGGCCGAGGATCAGGGTGTCGGCCGTGCCGAGGGTGGCGTCGACGGCCGCCCCCATCTCGTCGTTGAAGTAGGGGAAGTGCCACTGGTCCGGCGCCTCCACGACGCCGTCGAGCGAGATGAAAAACTGCGCCGCGATCTTCCGCATGCCGACCCGTCCTCCACAGAAACCGTCGTGTGCCCTGACGCTCCCAGTAGACGCCGCCGCCGCCCGGACCGGTCGGCGGCGCGTCCGGCCGGCCGGACGGAGCGACCCCCGGTCAGCCGATCGGCTGCCGGGCCTCCGCCCGCACCTTGACGGTGGTCTGGGCGGTCTTGGTGAGGTCGACGGACCCGGGGGACTGCTGCGAGGTCTCCGGCGTGACCACGGCGACCGAGGCCCCCGTGTTCCCGTCCGCCCAGGCGCACATCGGCAGGGTGACCGTGGCACCGTCCTGCTTCGAGGTCAGCACCTGGCACGAAACGGTGATGTCGGAACCGGGGGGAGTGATGTCCCGGGCGGGCACCGCGATGGTCGCGCCGTCGGCGTCCCCGGCGCCCTTCAGCATCTTCCTGCGGGCCCCTTCGGGGTCCTTGAACTGGCCGTACATCCCCGAGAAGACGAGGAAGCCCGGTGCCTTCGCCGAGGCAGAGCTGTACTGGCCGACCGCCGGCTCCGGGTTGCGGATGTTCGCGTCGTAGCTGTTCTTCAGGGCCTTCTTGCCCTCCGTCTGCGACAGGTCCTGGGCCAGCGTGAACTTGCCGTCGAGGAGGGTCTTCGGCACCGTGAGCCGGTACTCGGCCGCGGGGAAGCCGGATCCGCTCGCCATGGCCCCCGCCTCATTGATCCGGTTGACGGCGTACCCGAGGACGCCGAGCCCGACCAGCGAGCCCACGACGATCCAGATCACCATGCCGGTACGGCTCTTGCGCGGCGGCGGCCCCATCGGCGGCTGCCCCCACGCGCCGTGGCCGGGGTAGGGCGGCTGCTGCGGATACGGATGCGGCTGCTGCGGGAACGACTGCTGGGGGAACGACGGTGCCGGGTACTGCTGCTGCGGGTACTGCGGGGCGCCGTACGGACTCGGGTGCTGCGGAGGCCCGTAAGGGCCGGAGGGCTGCTGGGGCGGCGGGGGCATGCTCATGACTGAACGCTACTTCAGCCCGGCGCGCGGCCACCGCCCCGGCCCCGTCACCTCCCCGACAGCTGCTCGTTGCCCGTGACGGTGCCGTCCGTGCCGGACACGGTCACGGCGTGCCGGACGCCGTCCGGACCGAGGACCACCGCCAGCCACGCGCTGCCGCCGCCCTGCTGGCCGACCACCCGCAGGCTCTCGACCTTGCCGCCGGTCACCGCCGCCGCGGCCTTCTGCGCCGCGTCCCCGATGGCCAGGGACGGGATCGGCGCCGGAGCCGCGCCGCGGCCCGGCGCGAGGCCCTCGGCGCCGCGTTCCTTCACCCCGCCGGGCAGCCCCTCCCGGTGCTTGCGCATGGCCTCGGGCCCGACCTTGCCCGGCCCGTCCGGCCCGAACTTGCGCAGGCCCTCGGGACCGCGCTCGGGACCGCCCTCGTGCGCCACCTCGAAGCGGACCGCGCGCCTGTCGCCATGGTGGTCGGACACGGCCACCGCGGTCACCACGGCCGCCCCGGCGCCCACGAGCACCACGGCCGCCCCGATCGCCGCGAAGCGGGCGCCCCTGCCCCGGGGAACGAAACGTACGAGGCGGGCGGACTTCCCGGGACCCGTCGGCGGCTGCTCGGCCGGCGGCTGCTGCTCCGACGGCGGAGGGAAAGACTCAGACATACGCGTACTCCTCATGACCACCGGGCACTCCGCCCGGCTGCTCGCCCCGAGCATGCGAGAGGAAACCTGAAGCCCAGCTGAAGCCGCCTGAAGACCCCTTCAGCCGGGAGGCCGCGCGGCCTGAGACCCTGGGCGCCATGCGCGTACTGGTGGTGGAAGACGAACGGCGGCTCGCCGTGGCCCTGCAGCGAGGGCTGCAAGCGGAGGGGTTCACGGTGGACCTGGCCCACGACGGGCCGCAGGGGCTGTGGATGGCCACCGAGCACGACTACGACGTCATCGTGCTCGACATCATGTTGCCCGGCCTCAACGGCTACCGGGTCTGCGCCCGGCTGCGCGCCGCCGGCAACGAGTCGGGCATCCTCATGCTCACCGCCAAGGACGGCGAGTACGACGAGGCCGAGGCCCTGGACACGGGCGCCGACGACTTCCTCTCGAAGCCGTTCTCCTACCTCGTCCTCGTCGCCCGGCTCCGCGCACTGGGCCGGCGCACCGGCCGCCGGAGCCCGCAGACCCTGCGCTTCGGGGACCTGCTCCTGGACCCGGCGCGCCACCTCTGCGTCCGCGGCGACACCCAGATCCGCCTGACGGCGAGGGAGTTCGCCGTACTGGAGTACCTCGCCCGGCGACCCGGCGAGGTGATACCCAAGCGGGAGATACTCGAACAGGTCTGGGACAGCGCCTTCGACGGCGATCCCAATGTCGTAGAGGTGCACATCAGTGCCGTGCGCCGCAAGATCGACGCCCCGTTCGGCCGCGCCGCCCTGGAGACCGTGCGGGGCGCCGGCTACCGGCTGGCGGCCGACGGTGGCTGAGCCCGCGGCCCCGCGCCGCCGCTTCCCCCGCCTCGGCCTTCCCCTCCACCGCCTCCGTCGCTCGCTCCGCGTGCGCCTCCCGTGGCCCAGGACCGTCCGCGCCCGGGCCACCGCGGGCGCCGTCGCCGTGGTCGCGGCCGCCCTGACCCTGGCCTCGTACGTCCTCCTCGGACTCCTGGAGGCCAACCTGCTGCGCAACGCCGAGACGGACGCGTACCAGCAGGCCCAGACCGTCGCCCGGCTCGCCGCCGCCGGGAACCTCGACCGGGTCCGGCCGTTCGTGCGCGGCGTGGACTTCATCCAGGTGGTCGGCGCCGACGGCCGGGTCGTGCTGGCCACCCCGAACCTGGCCGGAGTTCCCCCGATCCAGCCCAACGAACCCGTGCCGTCCGGAAGGCGCGCCCACACCTTGAAGGTGCGCCCGCTCGGCGACGAGCACCGTCAGCGGGTCGTCCAGGTCACCGCGGCCACCCCGGACGGCATCCTCACCGTCTACGCGGGCACCTCCCTGCGCGATGTGGACGCCGCCGACGACGTCACCACGGCAGCCCTGGCCTTCGGCGTACCGCTGCTCCTGGCCACCGTCGCCCTCGTCACCTGGCGGGTCACCGGCCGCGCCCTCGAACCGGTCGAGGCGATCCGCGCCGAGGTGGCCGCCATCACCGACCGCGACCTGCACCGCCGGGTCCCCGTACCGGCCACCCACGACGAGGTCGCCCGCCTCGCGCAGACCATGAACACCACCCTGGACCGGCTGGAGGCCTCGGGCGCCCGGCAGCGCCAGTTCATCGCGGACGCCTCGCACGAACTGCGCAGCCCCATCACCGTGTTGCGCACCCAGCTGGAGGTGGCCCTCGCGGTCCGGGACCCGCAGCTGTGGCCCGAGCTGATCGGCGGAGCGCTCCAGGACATCGAGCGCCTCCAGCAACTCGCCGCCGACCTGCTCCTCCTGGCCCGCATCGATGCGGCCCAGCCCGTTTCGGCGGTCCCGCTGGACCTCACCTCGCTCGTCGGGGCCGCCGTCGACGCGCGCCTCGGCGACCGGGTCCCGGTGCGGACCCGACTGGACCCGGCCGTCGTGGTGACCGGCAGCGAGCTGTGGCTCACCCGGGTGGTCACCAACCTGCTCGACAATGCCCAGCGCTTCGCCGACCGCGAGGTGCGGCTCGTCCTGCGCGGTGGTGCCCACACCGCCCACACCGCCGTACTGGAGGTCACGGACGACGGCCCCGGCATCCCCCGGGAGGACCGGGAACGGGTCTTCGAACGGTTCACCCGCCTCGACGACGCCCGCAGCCGCGACCACGGCGGCGCGGGCCTGGGCCTGGCCATCGCCCGCGACCTGACCGCCCATCACGGCGGCACCCTCACGGCCGAGGACGCTCCGAGCGGGGCACGGCTGGTCGTGCGCCTGCCGCTCGCGCCGACGACGCCGTCCGCACTCAGCGCTCCGACAGCTCCGAAGGGGCCTCCTGCACCAGCCAGCCGTTCCCGTCCGGATCCTCGAAGGTCATGAACGAGTTCCAGGTGTCGCCCTTCCCGTCCTCCCAGCCCCCCATGCCGATGTGCCGGACGGGCGACACGTCCACGCCCCGGCCCACCAACTCCTCGCGGGCCGTCTCGATGTCCGTGACGCAGAGCTGGAGTCCCTGCAGGGCGCCGGGCGCCGACTTCTTCGCTCCGGGCGCCGCCGGCATGCCCGATTCCATCGCGATGGAACAGCGGGAGCCGGGCGGGGTCAGCTGGATGATCCGGACCCCGGGCGCGACCTCGTCGTCCAGGTCGACGGTGAACCCCACTTTGTCGGCGTAGAACGCCTTCGCCCGGTCCAGGTCGGCGACGGGCACCAGAACCACTTCGAGTGTCCAGTTCACGGAAAGCCTCCTCACGAACGCCGGCAGGTCCGGCCGCTCCCACCGTCGCCCACGCGGCCACCCCCGCGCACGCCGAATCGCCAGTTCCCGCCAACGGATGTCCACGTGGGGAGGCGGGCCCCGGCGGGACGCGCGCGCCGGGCCGACCGGAAATACGATGGGGGCGGGCTTTTCGCACAGCGGAAGCAGAGACGAATGGATGAACCCGCACCTCGGAGCGGTCCATGACCCCGCGGCGGCCACCGCGGGTGACCAGCGCCGAGCTGCTGAGCACCCTGCGGCGGCTCGCCGCCCAGACCCGGGAAGGGGTGGAGCTCCAGCAGGCCAGGGTGGAACTGGCCGAGGCCCTGCAGCGCGAGCTGCTGCCCACCTCGCTGCCCGTCCTGCCGGGGCTGCGGGCCGCGGCCCGGTACGCGCCCGCCCGCCACGGCCTGGACATAGGGGGCGACTGGTACGACGGCTTCCGGCTGGCCGAGGGAGCCCTCGCCTTCTCCATCGGCGACGTCCAGGGCCATGACGTCGAGGCGGCCGCCTTCATGGGGCAGGTGCGCATCGGCCTGCGCGCCGTGGCCTCCGTGGTCGACGATCCCGGCGAGGTCCTGACCAGGACGAACGAAGTACTGCTCGCCATGGGCCGGGAGCTCTTCGCCACCTGCACCCTGCTCCGCTTCGATCCGGAGACCTGGGAGATCGAAAGCGCCCGGGCGGGCCACGTCCCCGCCGTCTGGGCCACGGTCGACGGCCGGTACGGCATAGCCGAGGACGCCGGCGGGCCGCCGCTCGGCATGCTGCCCGGCGGGGGATACGCGGTGACCAGGCGCCGCCTCGTCACGGCCGGCTCGATCGTCCTGCTCACCGACGGTGTGGTCGAAGGACCGGCGTTCCCGATCGACGTGGGGCTGGAGCGGGTGGTGCACGTCGTCAGGGAAGGGGCGGGCGGCGACCCCGACGAGCTCGCCGCCGAGGTGATGAAGGTGGCCGATTCCACCGGTCACGCCGATGACGCGGCCGTGCTCGTCCTCAGCCACGACGCGCCGTGACGCGGCGGCCCCCGACCCCCACCCCGGATAGCGCGTGTCACGATCCGCCGGGGCCCGGGGACTGTTGTCTGATGCTGTGGTGCGCACCGAGCGATGGCGACGATTCCCGGCAGTCCTCCTGACGATCCTCGCCGTCGCGGTCGCCTACTACGCGAGCGGTCGGCTCGGCCTGCGCCATCGCGTGGTCGTCGAGGACGCGATGGTCACGCCTTTGTGGCCGCCCACGGGCATCGCGGTGGCCTGCCTGCTCTGGTTCGGCATCCGGATCTGGCCGGGGATCGCCCTCGGTACGTACTTCGCCATCGAGAGCATCAGCTCCTTCGACGCGCCCGGCCTGGGCATCGTGGCCGGGAACGCCCTCGCCCCGGTGTGCGCGTACGCGCTGCTGCGCTGGGCCGGCTTCCGCGTCGAGCTGGACCGGCTGCGCGACGGGCTGGCGCTGGTCTTCCTGGGCGGCCTCCTCCCGATGCTGATCAGCGCGACCGCCGGAACCTGGACCCTGGTGTTCAGCGGGGACCTGCCGCTCGCCCAGTTCTGGCCGACGTGGACGGCCTGGTGGGCCGGAGACGCGATGGGCGTGCTCATCGTGACCCCGGTGCTGCTCGTCCTGCCCACGGTCAGGCTGCCCACGGACGCCTTCCGGGCGGCCGAGGCGGCCGTGCTGATGGCCGTGGCCGGCGTCGTCGCCGTCGCGGCCACCCGCAGTTCCCTCTCGCTGCTGTTCCTCGTGTTCCCCCTGCTCATCTGGGCGGCGGTCCGTTTCCAGCTGGCCGGCGCCGCCCCGTGCGCCCTGCTCGTGTCGGTCGTGGCGATCTCGGCGGCGATCGACCAGGAGGGGCCGTTCACCGGCCACACGCTCTTCGAGGTCATGGTCAACCTCCAGGCCCTCAACGGGGCGGCGGCCCTGACCGGGCTGCTGCTGTCGGCCCTGGTCACCGAGCAGAACAACATCCGTCTGAAAATCGAACAGGTCTGCGAGGACCTCGCCGAACTGGTCGACCACCTCTCTCCCGGGAGGCCCGAGCGGTGACCCGCATGCCGTGACCGGGGGCGGGCGCGGCGCGGGCCGCCCGTCACCCGGTGAAGACCCCCGCGCGGGCCGCGGAGACGGCCGCCTGCGCGGCCCGCTCCGCCGCGGCCTCGTCGAGGGGGGCTTCGGACGTGAGAAAGCGGTAGTAGAGCGGGGCGGAGACCGCGCGGACCACCTCGGCGGCGTCGGTGCCCGCGGGCAGTTCGCCCCGGTCGACGGCCTCCCGTACGCACGGAGCCCACTCGGCCACGCGGACCTCGTAGAAGCGGTGCAGGGCCTCCGCCGTCCGTGCGTCGCTCGTGGCCGCGGCGATCACGGCCTTGAACAGCGCCCCCTGGCGGGGATCGGCCAGGGTGCGCCGCACGAGGGCGGCGTTGGCCCGCATGTCCTCCAGGAACGAGCCGGTCTCGGCGCGCGGCAGGGACTGCTCGGCCATGTCCGCCAGCAGGTCCGCGACCAGGCCGGTGACGGTTCCCCAGCGGCGGTACACCGTCGTCTTGCCCACCTCCGCGCGGCGGGCGATCTCGGCCAGGTCCAGCTGGTGGAACCCCTGCTCGGCGAGGGTGTCCCCGGCCGCCTCCAGCACCGCGGCCCGCACCCGGGCGGTACGGCCCCCGGGGCGCACGGTCCCCGGCTCGACGGCATCACTGGGCGTCATAACGGCACTCCGGTTCCATTAGTGCAAGTCTCCTGCTACGTTGGACTCACCTTAACGGGTCCAGCGTTCCATTACTGCTCTCTGGAGGGATCCATCATGGAGTACAGGCAGCTCGGCACCTCCGACCTCAAGGTCCCCGCCCTCAGCTTCGGCGCCGGCACCTTCGGCGGCCAGGGGCCGTTGTTCGGCGCCTGGGGCACCACGGACGCGCGGGAGGCGCGCCGGCTCGTCGACATCTGCCTGGAAGCCGGCATCACGATGTTCGACACCGCCGACGTGTACTCGGCGGGCGCCTCGGAGCAGGTTCTGGGGCAGGCGGTCAAGGGCCGGCGCGACGAGGTCCTGCTGTCCACCAAGGCCGGCCTGCCGATGGGCGAGGGGCCAGATGACGCCGGCACTTCCGGCTCCCGCCTGATCCGGGCGACGGAGGACGCCCTGCGCCGGCTCGGCACCGACCGCATCGACCTCTTCCAGCTGCACGCCTTCGACGCCGCCACCCCGGTCGAGGAAGTCCTGTCCACGCTCGACCGGCTCGTGCGGGCCGGGAAGATCCGCTACGTCGGCGTCTCCAACTTCGCGGGCTGGCAGCTGATGAAGTCCCTCGCCGCCGCCGAGGAGCACGGCTTCCCGCGCTACGTGGCCCACCAGGTCTACTACTCCCTCATCGGGCGCGACTACGAATGGGAGCTGATGCCCCTCGGTCACGACCAGGGCGTCGGCGCCATGGTCTGGAGCCCGCTGGGCTGGGGCCGCCTGACGGGCAAACTGCGCCGGGGCCAACCGCTGCCGCCGCAGAGCCGCCTGCACCGGACGGCCGACTACGGCCCGCCCGTCGAGGACGGCCACCTCCACGACGTGGTCGACGCCCTCGACGAGGTCGCGCGGGAGACAGGCCGGAGCATCCCCCAAGTGGCCATCAACTGGCTCCTCGCCCGCCCCACGGTGTCCTCCGTCATCGTCGGCGCCCGCGACGAGGCCCAACTGCGCCAGAACATCGGTGCGATCGGCTGGACCCTGTCCCCCGAGCAGACGGCCCGACTCGACGCCGCGAGCCACAGGCCGGCCCCGTACCCGTACTTCCCGTACGAACGCCAGGAGGGCTTCGCCCGCCTCAACCCGCCCCTGATCGCCCCGGCCACCCCGGCCACCCCGGCGACGTGACCGGGCCCCGACCGCTGCGCGCGGAGCGCCTCCGGGAGCTCAACCGGCGCTCCCGGAGCCGCCGTCCACATTCCACTCCTCCGGCAGCCGCGCACCGCAGAAGACGCAGACGTAGTCCTCGTCCCGCACGATGTTGAGCTCCCCGCAGCCGGGACAGCGCCGGAACACCACCTCGTGGGTGAAGCCGGGAGGGCGCGCGATGCCGACCGCGTCCAGCGCGTCCGCGACGGCCGCCCACGAGCCGACGTCCGGGCAGTAACCGGTCGACTGGTTGCTGACCTCGGCAACCATCCACCGCCCGGATTCCCGGCGGAAACCCATCTCCCCGGCGCCCAGAACCCTTCCCCCACCCGCACACGCCACGTGCTCGCTCCGCCGCGCCGCGAGCCGCAGCACACCCGCCGAGTCCACGACGAACGTGAACGGCTCGGCCAGGTCCTCGGCGGTCAGAGCCGACACCCAGCCGTCGAAATCGGCGGCCGAGCGAATCCGTCGGCCCTCCGCTTCCGGCCGGACCAGCGCCCGGAGCTCCGCCGGTCCCACGTACCGATAACTCCGCCCCCGTGAGTTCACGCCGGCCAACCTAACCCACGTCCGTACCCGCCATTGGAGCGGCAGTGCCGGTGCCCGAGGTGTCGTGGGCCCCGCTGCCGTGGCAGGCGCAGGACGATCGTGCGGACACGTCGCTCTTGGTGCGAGCCGCCGCATGCGCTTCGTGTGCTCGCCGCCGTCTCCAGGGAGGTCGGGAGTTCCATGGCCCGCACGCCACTCGCACAGTCGCTCCAGGATCTGATCGCCGAGCCGGGAGACCCCCGCGGCCTCCCGCGCAGGCGGCTGCTCCGTGATGCGGGGCTGCTCGGGCTCGCCGCCGCGAGCGCGGGCGTCTTGGGGGCATGGCCCCCACCCGCGAGCGCGGCGAGCGCCACGGACACCACCGGCGCCGCGACCGTCCCCCGGATCGTGGTCGTGGGCGCGGGCCTCGCAGGCCTCACCGCCGCCTACCGGCTCAAGCAGGCCGGCTACACCGCTCAGCTGCACGAGGCCTCGGACCGGGTCGGCGGCCGCTGCTGGACCCTGCGCGGGGCCTTCGCGGACGGCCAGCTCGCCGAACGCGGCGGTGAACTGATCGACCAGGGCCATACGGCGATCCGCCGGCTCGTCGGACAGCTCGGGCTCACCCTGGACAACCTCCTCGCCGCCGAGCGGAACGGCACCGCCTCGCTCGGCTACTTCGACGGCGCCCCGTACTCGTTCGCGCAGGCGTCCATCGACCTGAGGCGGGTCTGGCGGAAGCTGCACGCGGACGTCGTCGCGGCCGGCTATCCGACCCTCTACAACAACAGCACGCCGCGGGGGCGCCAGCTGGACCGGATGTCGATCGTCGACTGGATCAACGAGAGCGTCCCCGGCGGGATCACCTCGAAGCTCGGACAGCTGCTGGACGTCGCCTACACCATCGAGTACGGAGCCGACAGCGACCGGCAGAGCGCGCTCAACCTGCTCTACCTGCTCGGGTACCGGGGCCAGGGACGGCTGCGCATCTTCGGCGCGTCGAACGAGAAGTACCACGTGACCGGGGGCAACGATCAGATTCCGGCCCGCCTCGCGGCGGCGCTCCCCGGGCAGATCACCCTCGGCTCCGAGCTCGTCGCGATCAGGCGGAACACCGACACCACCTACACCCTCTCCTTCCGGCGGGGGCTCACGGTGACGGACGTGACCGCCGACAAGGTGGTACTGGCGCTGCCGTTCTCGATCCTCCGCTCCTCGGTCGACCTGACGCAGGCCGGCTTCCGCGCCCTGAAGCGGACGGCGATCGCCGAGATGGGCATGGGCACGAACTCGAAGCTCCACCTCCAGTTCGCGACGAGGCACTGGGAATCCCTCGGCTCCAATGGTGAGACGTTCGCCGACCGGGGCTACCAGAGCACCTGGGACGTGAGCCGCGCCCAGCCGGGGGCCTCCGGGATCCTCGTCGACTACACGGGCGGCACGATCGGGGCGAGTTTCGGCGCCGGCACCCCCGAGACCAGGGCCCGCCGCTTCCTGAACCAGATCGAACCGGTCCTGCCCGGGATCGGCGCGCGGTGGAACGGCCGGGCGACGATCGACTTCTGGCCCGGCCATCCGTGGACGAAGGGGTCGTACTCCTACTGGAAGGTGGGGCAGTACACCCGGTTCGCGGGGATCGAGCGCGAGCGGGAGGGGAACTGCCACTTCGCGGGCGAACACACGTCGGTCGACTTCCAGGGATTCCTCAACGGAGCCGTGGAGACGGGGGAGCGGGCGGCGGACGAGGTGCTGGCGGACGTGACGGGTCTGCGCAAGCGGACCCGGTGACGGTGAGCCCGCCACCGGGCGGTCTCGGGGCGGGAACGGGAAGCCGGGCTGGACTTCCCGGGGCTCACCCCTCGTCGAGCAGCCGCCACGCGGTGAGGGCGAGCCCGGCCCGGACCAGGCCGGCGGGTTCGGTGAGTTCGATGCCCCATGCCTTCGCGATCTGTTCGAGCCGCCGGGCGACGCTGCTGTGGTGCAAGTGGAGCAGGTCGGCCGCACGGCGCAGGGAGCCGGTGGAGCAGTAGGCGTCCAAAGTCTCCAAGTCCTCCGGGTTGGCGGCGATCCGGGCGACGGCGGCCACGTCGACGTTGTCGCGGGAGGCGTCCCGGGGGATCTCGGCCAGCAGCGCCAGGGCCCCCAGGCCCGCGTACTCCACGACCGGGCGGCGAGGAGTGGTGAAGCGGAGGGCGGTGCGGGCCTCCCGCCAGGAGCGGTCGGGGCTCTCGGCGGCGCCGATGCCCGCGCGTACGCCCGCCGGGAGCCGGGTCCAGTCCACCGTGGTCGCCAGGATGACGCCCACGTCGGCGAGGAGCGCCGCCTTCACCGGGCGGGCCGGGCAGATCAGGCCGCCGATCCGGTCGAGCGGCAGCCGCGACCGCACGGCCACCACGCGGACCGGCAGGCCTGCGGCGAAGCCCAGGAGACGTAACGCCCGGGCCCGGCCCGCCTCGTCGGTGTCGGCGCCGATCACCAGCTCGACGAGGGCCGGGTCGGCCATGGTGGTGCGGGCCGGACCGTACCGCTCGGCGACGGCCGCGGCGGCGAGGGCCAACCGCTCCAACAGCACCTCGTCCAACGGGCCGGGCGGGCCGGGGCGTTCCAGCCACACCGTGCCGATCTCCTCCTCGTCGAGGACGATCGGCCGTGTGCTGGAGGCGGGCGCCGGCGGGAGGCCGGCCTCCCTGCCGTCGGGCGACACGCGCGTCACCTTCCCCGTACCGTGCAGCCGGATCCCGGCCACGCACTCGGCCAGACCCGAAGAGGCCCGGGCGAGCGCCGCCAGATCCACCCGACGGCGCATCAACGTGTCGTAGAACGCGACGACTCGGATCACGCCGTCGACGTACGGATCCAGTCCCGACAGCCGTACGGCCAGTGCCTCCATGACAGGAGGATAGGGTCCCGCGCCGGGGAGCGGAGGCGCCGAACGGTGCGCGATCCGGCTGGGACACCCGACGGATGTCGGACGAAGACCTCTCCACTACGGTGGGGCCATGACGGAATTCGTATTGGTCGCGGGTGCGTGGCTCGGGGCGTGGGCGTGGGACGACGTGGTGCCGGAGCTGCGTGCGGCCGGTCACGGTGCGCACGCGGTGACGTTGTCCGGCCTCGCCGAGAAGCGGGGTGTGCCGGCGGGGCAGCAGACCCATGTCCAGGACATCGTGGACGAGGTGGAACGCCGGGATCTGCGCGACGTCGTCCTGGTCGGGCACAGTTACGCGGGCATCCCGGTCGGTCAGGCCGCCGAGCGCATCGGCGACCGGCTGGCCCGGGTGGTCTTCGTCGACTCCAGTGTGCCGACCGACGGCGAGTCGTTCGTCTCCGCCTGGTGGGAGGGACCGGCGAAACTGGAAGCCGCGATCGCCGCGAACGGCGGCTTCTGGGCATCGCGGACCGCGGCCGAGTTCGAGGGTCAGGGCCTCACCGAGGAGCAGACGGCCCGGATCGTGGCCGGCTCGACGCCGCACCCGGGTGCGCCGCTGGCCGAACCGGCCGTGCTGACGCGACCGCTCGGTGAGCTTCCGGCGACGTACGTCAAGTGCCTTCTCGACGGCGCCGAGCCGAGCGAGGACGTGGCCAAGCTGCTGACCGGCGAGCACTGGCGGCTGGTCCGGATGGACACCGGGCACTGGCCGATGTTCTCCCAGCCGGGCGAACTGGCGCGGATCCTCCTGGACGCGTCCGCGGAGTAACCGCCGCGGTCGCACGCCCCGTCGGTCAGGGGCCGTCCAGCGCCTACGCGAACGTGAAGGTGAAGGTGTAGGCGACGGACTCCTCGCCGTGGCGGTGGTCGAAGCCCCCGGAGCCGGCGAGTCCGGTCAGCTCGCCGGTGCCCGAGCCCGGGACCACCTCGAAGCGGCAGCGGGTGCCGGAGGCGTCGAACTCGCCCCGTTCCTCCAGGGCGAAGGTCCCCTTGCGGCCTTCGACGCTGCCGGACAGGAGCTCCATTCCGGCGTAGGTGCCGGTCGTCTCCCCGGTGTACGCGATCGTGTAAGAGCAGCTCGTGCCCGGAGCCTCGATCGCGCCGGAGAAGGAGTTGGTCACCGAAGCGCGGGCGAGCCGCGGGGTGGTGTCGGCCGGGCCGACGGGGTGTTCCTCCCAGTCGGCGAAGGTGAAGCGGCCGGTGGCGGTCTGCGGGGGCTTGGTCATGGTGGTCCTCCTGGTGCTGTGCGTCGCTCGCTCGCTGGGTGCGGGAACAGCCTGTCCGTCGTACCTGACACCTTCTGTCAGGTACGACGGACAATGGTCCGCATGCGCGCCGACCGGCTCCTCTCCCTGCTCCTCCTGCTCCAGAACCGCGGCCGGATGACCGCCCCCGAGCTCGCCGCCGAGCTGGAGGTGTCGGTCCGTACCGTCTACCGGGACATCGACGCGCTGGGGGCCTCCGGAGTCCCCGTGCAGGCCGACCGCGGCCCGGCCGGCGGATACCGGCTGATGGACGGCTACCGCACCCGGCTCACCGGCCTCACCGACGCCCAGGCAGGCTCGCTCTTCCTCGCCGGGGTGCCCGGCCCCGCGGGGGAACTCGGCCTCGGCGCCGATCTGGCCGCCGCCCAGCTGAAGCTCCAGGCATCCCTGCCCGCCGAACTCGCCGCCCGGGCCCGGCAGATCCAGGCCCGCTTCCACCTGGACGCCCCGGCCTGGTTCCGCGACGCCGACCCCGTCCCGCACCTCGCGCAGATCGCCCGGGCGGTGTGGGACCAGCGGATCCTGCGCACCCGCTACCGCCGCTGGGGCGGCGAGGTCCACCGCGAGGTGCTCCGTGAACTGAACCCCCTCGGCCTCGTGGTCAAGGGCGGCATCTGGTACCTCGTCGCCCGGGCGGACGAGGCGGCGGTGCGGACCTACCGCGTGGGGCGGTTCCTGGCCGTGGAGACCCTGGACGAGGGCTTCGAGCGGCCGGCCGGCTTCGACCTCGCCGGCTACTGGGAGGAGACCTCCCGACGCCTGGAGGGCTCGCTCCTGCGCCAGACCGCCGCCCTGCGGCTCTCCCCGCGCGCCCGGAAACTGCTGCCCATGCACTTCGGCGCAGCGGGCGTACGGGCCCTCGCCGACGCGGAATCGGCGGGCCCGGACGCCGTCGACGCGGAGGGATGGCTCCATGTCCACCTCCCCGTGGAGACGCACGCCGTCGCGGTCGGCGACCTGCTCCGTCTCGGCCCCGAAGCCGAGGTCCTCGGCCCGCCCGAACTGCGCCACGCGGTCGCCGAGGCGGTCGCCGCGCTGGCCGAGCGCTACGCCCCGCCCCAGCACCTTCCGGAATTCGTTTCACGGCGTGCGGAAAGCGTCCTACGCTGACGCGGTGGCGACTCGGATGATCATTCTCAACGGTGGTTCCAGCTCGGGTAAGTCCGGGATCGTGCGGTGCCTGCAGGAGGTGCTGCCGGACCCGTGGCTGGCGTTCGGATGCGACTCCTTCGTCGACGCCCTGCCCGCGCGCCTGCAGACGTCGGACGAGGGCATCACGTTCGACGCGGACGGAGGGGTGAGCGTCGGGGCCGGGTTCCGGGAGCTGGAGGCGGCCTGGATCGAGGGGGTCGTGGCCATGGCCCGCGCCGGTGCCAGGATCGTCATAGACGAGGTCTTCCTCGGCGGAGCGGAGTCCCAGCGGCGGTGGAACAAGGCTCTCGACGGGCTGGAAGTGCTGTGGGTGGGCGTCAGGTGCGAGAGCGCGGTCGCCGCGGGCCGTGAGATCGCACGCGGGGACCGGACCCCGGGGATGGCCGCGGCGCAGGCGGACCTGGTGCACGAGGGCGTGTCCTACGACCTGGAGGTGGACACGACACACTCCGAGTCCCTGGTGTGCGCGCGCACCATCGCCGACCGCATCGCCGACCGCATCGGCTGACGTGGCGCCGTCGGCGGTCAGACGACGCGCAGTGCCCCGAGCAGTTGCCCCAGCGTCTCCTGGGTGTGTTCCAAGTTCACGGGGTCGGGGGAGGAGGCCAGCCAGAGGGCGGCCTCGTTCATCGCCCCCGACAGCAGGTGGACCAGCGGTGCGACGGGCCTGGGCGCGATGATTCCCGCCTCGGCGAGGGAGGCCAGTGCGTCGGCGAGGTGCCTGGCCGACGCGGCCTCGTCCATCGCGCGCCACTCGGCCCAGCCCAGTACGGAGGGCCCGTCGACGAGCATGATCCGCTGAAGGTCCGGATCGGTGGCCGCGGTGAGGAACTCCTGGCAGCCGACGGTGAATTGGTCCCACGGGTCGTCCTGGGCATCGGCGGCGCCGGCGACGCGCCGGCCCACCTCCTGCTGTACTTCCTCCAGGACGGCGCGGAAGAGCTCCGGCTTGCCGGAGAAGTGGTGGTAGAGCGCCCCCTTGGTCACCCCGGCGGCGCGGACGATCTCCGCCAGGCTGACGGCGGCGTAGCCCTGCTCGGAGAACAGGCGCCTGCCTTCCCGCAGCAGTGCCCGCCTGGTCTGCTCCCGCTGCCGCGCCCGGACGCCCTGCTCTGGCATCGCGCTCCCTCTCTCCGCACACCCTTTGACATACCAACGGTACGCGAATACCGTCTCTCACATACCAACGGTACGTGAATGGAGTGTGGGTCATGAAACCGACCGGCTTCTATCCGGTGATCGGCACGGCGAAGCTCAAGGAGTCCCACGACTTCTACACGCGACTGCTGGGGTTCGAGACGACGTTCACGGCGGACTGGTACGTCAGCCTGCGCCACTCGGGGAACCCCGCCTACGAACTGGCTCTCCTCGACCACACCCACCCCAGCATCCCCGAAGGGCACCGCGCCCCCGCCCAGGGCCTGCTCCTCAACTTCGAAGTGGCGGACGTGGACGCGGAGTGGGAGCGGCTCGTCGTACGGGAAGGGCTGCGGCCCCTCCTGGAGCTGCGCAGCGAGGACTTCGGGCAGCGTCACTTCATCGTGGCCGACCCGAACGACGTGCTGATCGACGTCATCACGCCCATCGAGCCCACGCCGGAGTACGCCGCGCAGTATGCCGACGCGGCAGCCGGCGACGCAGGAACGGGGGAAGGCGGACGGGCCTGACCCTGCGCGGCCGCGGACCGGGGGATCAGGAGATCGCGTACCACTGGCTGGCCCAGCCCGTGTTGATGGTGCTGACGGACTGGTCGGCGAGGGTCAGGGTGGGGGGCAGCGAGGTCTGACCGGTCAGGAGGGTGCTGTAGCGGAGCTTCGGCGCCGTCAGGCCGGCGTTGACCGAGATGCCCGCCCCCGTGGCCTTGAGCGTGAGCCCGTTCGTGGCCCAACTGCCGTTGAGAAGAAGGGCGATGAAGTAGGTGCCGGGGGCCGCGGTGAACGGCTTGCCGAGGGCCAGCGGCTTGGCGATCGGGTCGGTCATCAGCTGGGGAGAGATGTCCGGGGTGGCCGACAGCAGGGTGCCGTTGGCGTCGTACACGCCGAGGTAGCAGTTGGCGAGCTGGGCGTTCGGGTCGATGCCGGCCAGGCCCAGCCAGATGTTCGACCAGGTGATCTGCTCGCGCAGGACGATCCGTACGAGGGTGACCCGCCCACCGACACCGGCGGCCGACTGCGCGGTGACATGACCCGCGTCATTGGGGTCGCCCGTCCAGGCCAGCAGGTTCTGGTCCTGCGGCCGGGGCCCGTCGAAGCCGGCCCCGCCACCCGGCGCCGGCACGGGAGCGGCCGGAGCGGCGGAGCTCGCGGGGGTCGCGGCCCCGCCCCGGTTCCCGCCCGGAGCGGAGCAGCCGCTCAGGATCAGCATCGTTGCGAGCGCGGCGACGAGGCCGGTCGTGGCCGTGATGGTGCGGGTGCGCATGGTCCCCCCATGAGGTGCGGATGTATCGACGGGACATGGTCACACGGGCCGCTCCCGTGATCGTCGCCGGGCGAATCCCGAAGGAGTTCGCGCGCGGCCGATGAGTTTCGGCGGGAGCGCCGGTCTACCCCCGTGACGACCTGCCCCACCACCGAGGAGACGGCCATGCCCGAGATCGAGACCCGCACCCTGGACGCCGTGGGCGCCACGCTCGGCTACGACATCCGCAGCGGTACGAACGCCGGCGCGGCCGGCGAGCCCGCCCTGCTGCTGGTCGGCTCGCCGATGGACGCCACCGGGTTCGCCACCCTGGCCTCGTACTTCACCGACCGGACGGTCGTCACCTACGACCCCCGCGGGGTGGGCCGCAGCCGCCGTACCGACGGCGCGCCGGAGAACACGCCGGAGGAGCACGCCGACGACCTGCGCCGCTTGATCGAGGCCCTCGGCACCGGTCCGGTGGACGTGTTCGCGAGCAGCGGCGGCGCCGTCAACGCGCTCGCCCTCGTGGAGCGGCACGGTCCCCTCGTGCGCACCCTCGTGGCGCACGAGCCGCCGACCGCGGACGTCCTCCCGGACCGGAAGGTGGCGCTGGAGGTCTGCGCGGACATCCACGCGACCTACCTGCGCGACGGGATGGGACCGGCGATGGTCAAGTTCTTCGCGGTGGCGGCCCGCAAGGGGCCCTTCCCCGCCGACTGGGCGGGCGAGCCGGTTCCCTCGCCCGCCCAGTTCGGACTGCCGACCGAGGACGACGGCTCGCGCGACGACCCGCTCCTGGGCCAGAACATGCGGGCCTGCACCGGCTACCGGCCCGGATTCGACGCGCTCCGCGCCGCGCCCACGCACATCGTCATCGCGGCGGGCAAGGAGTCCGAGGGGGAGTTCCCCGCGCGCGCCGCAGCCGAGATCGCCGCCTCGCTCGGCACCGAGCTGAGCGTGTTCCCGAGCCACCACGGAGGCTTCCTGGGCGGGGAGTACGGGCAGCAGGGTGCCCCGGCCGAGTTCGCGGAGGCGCTGCGCGAGGCACTTCGTACCGGCGAATGATCCCTCCGGGGGAGGGCCCGGCGCATCGACCGGAACCGATCAGGAATGGAGAAGCCCTGGTCAGGGAGGCGCGGCTAGCGTGAAGGACATGGACAACACCGATAACACCGGCATCGCCGACGTCACCGTTCACTGGACCTTCCTTCCGCACACCGACCCGGAGGCCTCCCTGGCCTTCTACCGCGACGTCCTCGGCTTCGAGGTCCGCAACGACGTCGGGTACGGCGAGATGCGCTGGATCACCGTCGGCCCCGCCGGCAGCCCCGGGACGGCCATCGTCCTGGAGCCGCCGGCCGCCGACCCCGGCATCACCGAGGACGAGCGCCGTACCGTCGCCGAGATGATGGCCAAGGGCACCTACGCCCGCATCACCCTCGCCACCACCGACCTCGACGGCACCTTCGAGCGGCTGCGGGCCGGCGGAGCGGAGTTCGTCCAGGAGCCCACCGAGCAGCCCTACGGCGTGCGCGACTGCGCGTTCCGCGATCCCGCGGGCAACTTGATCCGGATCAACGAGTCGCAGTGCGCCCGAAGCTGATTAGATCGAACTGATGCTCCGCAAGATCCCGCGCAACGATGGAGACACGATGAGCAAGGCCACGAGGACGGACACGCGGACGCCCGCGCCGCACGCTGCCGACAGCCACGACTTGATCCGCGTGCACGGCGCGCGCGAGAACAACCTCAAGGACGTCAGCATCGAGATCCCGAAGCGCCGACTGACGGTGTTCACCGGTGTGTCCGGCTCGGGCAAGAGCTCGCTGGTGTTCGACACGATCGCCGCGGAGTCGCAGCGGCTGATCAACGAGACCTACAGCGCCTTCGTCCAGGGCTTCATGCCGACCCTGGCGAGACCCGAGGTCGACGTCCTCGACGGACTGACCACCGTGATCACCGTCGACCAGCAGCGGATGGGGGCCGACCCCCGCTCCACGGTCGGCACCGCCACCGACGCCAACGCGATGCTCCGCATCCTCTTCAGCCGGCTCGGCACGCCGCACATCGGCTCGCCCAAGGCCTTCTCCTTCAACGTCGCCTCGATCAGCGGTGCGGGCGCCGTCACCGTGGAGCGCGCCGGACAGAAGGTGAAGGAGCGCCGCAGCTTCAGCATCACCGGCGGCATGTGTCCGCGCTGCGAAGGCCGGGGCGCGGTCACCGACCTCGACCTGACCCAGCTCTACGACGACTCCAAGTCCCTCTCCGAGGGCGCCATCACCGTGCCCGGCTACACGGGAGGCGGCTGGAACTCCCGGCTCTACAGCGAGTCGGGCTACTTCGACCCCGACAAGCCGATCCGCAAGTACACCAAGAAGGAGCTCAACGACTTCCTGCACCGCGAACCGACCCGGATGAAGATCGCGGGCATCAACATGACCTACGAAGGGCTGATCCCGCGGATCCAGAAGTCGATGCTCGCCAAGGACAAGGAGGGCATGCAGCCGCACATCCGGGCCTTCGTGGACCGGGCGGTCACCTTCACCACCTGCCCCGAGTGCGACGGCACGCGGCTCAGCGAGGGGGCCCGGTCCTCGAAGATCAAGGGAGTCAGCATCGCCGACGCCTGCGCGATGCAGATCAGCGACCTGGCCGAATGGGTCCGCGGAGTCGGTGAGCCCTCGGTGGCGCCGCTGCTCGACTCGCTGCAGCACACCCTCGACTCGTTCACGGAGATCGGTCTCGGCTACCTCGCCCTCGACCGGCCGGCGGGCACCCTGTCGGGCGGCGAGGCCCAGCGCGTCAAGATGATCCGCCACCTCGGCTCCTCGCTCACCGACGTCACGTACGTCTTCGACGAGCCCACCACGGGCCTGCACCCCCACGACATCAGCCGGATGAACGACCTGCTGCTGCGCCTGCGGGACAAGGGCAACACGGTGCTCGTCGTGGAGCACAAGCCGCAGACGATCGCGATCGCCGACCACGTCGTCGACCTGGGCCCGGGCGCGGGTCAGGCGGGCGGCACCGTTTGCTTCGAGGGCACCGTGGAAGGGCTGCGGGCCGGCGGCACCATCACCGGCCGGCACCTTGACGACCGGGCCGGGGTGAAGGAGAAGACGCGGACGGCCACCGGCACGCTGGAGATCCGGGGTGCGACGGCGCACAACCTGCGCGAAGTCGACGTCGACGTCCCGCTCGGGGTGCTCTGCGTCGTCACCGGGGTCGCCGGCTCCGGCAAGAGCTCCCTCGTGCACGGCTCGATCCCGGTGGGGGACGGAGTGGTGTCGATCGACCAGGCCCCGATCCGCGGCTCGCGGCGGAGCAACCCGGCCACGTACACCGGACTGCTCGACCCGATCCGCAAGGCCTTCGCGAAGGCCAACGGGGTTAAGCCGGCGCTGTTCAGCGCCAACTCCGAGGGCGCCTGCCCCAACTGCAACGGCGCCGGCGTCATCTACACCGACCTGGCGATGATGGCCGGGGTCGCCACCACCTGTGAGGAGTGCGAGGGCAAGCGGTTCGACGCCTCGGTGCTGGAGTACCACTTCGGCGGCCGCGACATCAGCGAGGTGCTCGCGATGTCGGTGACCGAGGCCGAGGCCTTCTTCGGCGACGCCGACAGCGAGGCGCGCACCCCGGCCGCGCACAAGATCCTGGAGCGGCTCGCCGACGTCGGGCTGGGCTACCTCAGCCTCGGCCAGCCGCTGACCACCCTGTCCGGCGGCGAGCGGCAGCGGCTCAAGCTGGCCACGCACATGTCCGAGAAGGGCGGGGTCTACGTCCTCGACGAGCCGACCACCGGCCTCCACCTCGCCGACGTGGAGCAGCTGCTCGGCCTGCTCGACCGGCTCGTCGACTCCGGCAAGTCGGTGATCGTCGTCGAGCACCACCCGGCGGTCATGGCCCACGCCGACTGGATCATCGACCTCGGCCCCGGCGCCGGTCACGACGGCGGCCGGATCGTCTTCGAGGGCACCCCCGCGGACCTCGTCGACGCCCGGTCCACCCTCACCGGCGATCACCTGGCGGCGTACGTCGGAGGCTGACAACGGGTCTCCCTAGCGGCTCAGTTCGAGCGAAAGGTGCGCGGACAGGGCCCGCAGGAACTCGGGCGCGTCGAAGACCGCTCCGGCGGAGGCGACACCGGCGGCCGTCCCGGTCCGTCCGGTGAGGACGCGGTGGACCGCCTCCACCGCGAGCGGCGCGCTGACGGCGTAGATGTCCCGGCCGCTCGCCACGGCGCGCCGCTGCTCGCCGCCGGAGCGCACGACGACGTCGACGAGGAAGGACTGAGCGGACCGGCCGAACTCGTCGACCGCGGTCGGCGCCGGGGTGTCCGGCGCCGCCAGTTCGCCGGCCGCCTCGGCCGTCATGTAGGTGCGCACCTCGGGGACGGCCAGGTGGCTGGGGACGGTGACGACATCGGCCATGGTGAACTCCCCGATCACCTCCCGGGCTCCCATCGGCTCGGGGAAGGACCACTTCAGCGTCGGCAGGGCGTCGTCGTGGTACTGCAGCCGCCCCTGGCTGAAGCGGACGCGCCGGCCGTCCCTGCGCTCCCCGGAGACCTTTCCGGCGGCGCGCGTTCCGGCGGTGGGGTGCCAGCTGTTCAGCCCGTACGCGACGTGCGCCTCGTCGGCCCGCGTCCAGTCGCCCATCGCCGCGGTGACGAGCAGATCGCCGAGGCCGCCGAAGAAGGCCATCGCGGGGATCACCAGGGTGCCCGCGGCGCGGGCGCGGTCCGCGTACTGCGCGAACGTGTCGACGTTCGCCTCGATCTCCGCCGCCACGTCCACGTACGGGATCCGGGCGCGCAGGGCAGCCTCGATCACCGGGGCCGCGGTGGTGGCGAAGGGCCCGGCGGTGTTGATCACGGCGGCCGCCCCGGCCACCGCGCGGTCGAGGGCGGCCGGGTCGTCGACCGGGGCCGGGCGGACTTCGATTCCGGGGTGGGAGGCCGCGAGCTCGCGCAGCTTCTCCGCGTCACGTCCGGAGGCGATCGGGCGGAAGCCGCGCTCCAGCAGCTCCGCCACCACGAAGCGGCCGGTGTGCCCGTAGGCGCCGTACACCGTCACGGCCTGCCCTGCCTGCACCGTCTGTCCTGCCTGCACCGTCTGACGTGCACTCATGAGATTCTCCCGCTGCTCGAATGTTGAACTATGAACATCATGCGGGGGGTGATCGCCAGGCGCGAGTGTCCGGAACGACATGGCCCGTACAATTTCGGACATGACCACTGTCGCGCTGGCCGTCACCGACGGAATGCTGCACTTCGAACTGTCCTTGGCGTGCGAGGTCTTCGGCTATGACCTCTCCGGCGTGGCCGACCCCTGGTACAGCCTCGCCGTCTGCGGGCCGGGCGCCGTGCGGCTCGGCAGGTTCCGGCTGGAGCCCGACAGCGGGCTCGACCGGCTTCCGCACGCCGACCTGGTGATCGTCCCCGGCTGGGCCGACATCGACGTGGACCCGCCCGCGGAACTGGTCGACGCGGTGCGCGCCGCCCACGAGGCCGGCGCGCGGGTGGCCTCCCTGTGCACCGGCGCGTTCGTGCTGGCCGCGGCCGGGCTCCTCGACGGCCGACGCGCGACCACGCACTGGGCGCACACCCAGGCCCTGGCCGAGCGCCATCCACGGGTGGAGGTCGACCCGGACGTGCTCTACGTGGACAGCGGCAGCGTGCTTACCTCCGCCGGCAAGGCCGCCGCCATGGACCTGTGTCTGCACCTGGTCCGCCTCGACCACGGCTCGGCGATCGCCAACGCCCTCGCCCGCCGGCTGGTCGTGCCCCCGCACCGGGCCGGCGGCCAGGCCCAGTTCGTTCCCGCCCCCGTGCCGGCCCAGGACGACCACCCGCTTGCCGACCTGTTCCCCTGGGCGATCGAACGTCTCGACCGGCCGCTGACCGTGGAGGACCTGGCCCGTCGGGCGAACATGAGCTCGCGCCACCTAGGCCGCCACTTCCGGTCGGTGACCGGCACCACCCCGCTCCAATGGCTGCTGACGCAGCGGATCCGGCGGGCCCAGGAGCTGCTGGAGACCTCCGGCGACAGCGTCGACGCCATCGCCGAGGCCACCGGCATGGGCACCGCCGCATCCCTGCGCCGGCACTTCAACCGCACCATCGGCGTACCCCCGGACGCCTACCGGCGCACCTTCCGCAGCTCGCGGTCCGGCGGCGGCTGACGGGCCGCCACCGGGACCGCGCGCGGTCAGGACCAGACGGTGAAGGTGACCGTGACGGAGGCCTTCTTGCCGGCCGCGTCGGTGACCGTGAGGGTCGCGTTACGGAAGCCCCAGGCGGTCGGTGTGCCGGAAACGACGCCCGTGGTCGCGTTCAGGGTCAGCCCGGCCGGGAGGTTGACGGCGGTGAAGGTGTACGGGGTGGTGCCGCCGGTCGCCTGGAGTGGCAGGTTCACCGGGCGGCCGATGTACACGTTCTGGCTGCCGGGGTTCACCAGCGTCGGGGTGCCGGTTCCCGGGGTGGTCACCGTCCACGTGAACGCGGCGCTGCCCTTCTTCCCCGCGGCGTCGGTCGCGGTGACCGTGACCTGCGAGGTACCGGCGGTGGTCGGGGTGCCCGAGACGGTGCCGGTGGCGGAGGCGATGGACAGGCCCGTCGGCAGGCCGGTGGCCGACCAGGTGTACGGGGCGGTGCCGCCTTCCGCGCTGTTGCGCAGTTCGACGGGGGTGCCGGTGACGCCGTTCTGTGGGGAGACCGCGGCCACGGTCACCTCACCCGGCTGCGGGGTGGAGGTCACCAGTGAGGCGCCGAAACGGCCGAGCGCCTCGTTGACCGGCTGGAAGATCGTGAACTTCTCGCCGCTGCCGCTCGAACACGTGGCGCTGCCGCCGCCCGAGTGGAGGCCGACGGCCTTCCCGCCGCTCGCGGTGACGTAGCTGCCGCCCGAATCGCCGCCGGCCGAACAGGCGTTGGAGTAGGACAGGCCGTCGATCACGACGTTGCCGTAGTCCACGCTCTGATCGACCTTGGTCACCTCGCCGCACTGGAACCCGGTGGTCTGCCCCGAGTGGCAGACCGCGGTCCCGACGACGGCCTCCGCGGAGCCGGTCACGGTCACGTCGCCCTTGCCCCAGCCGGCCACGGTGGGCACCAGGCTCCAGCCGCTCTGGTCCACGTCCACGATGCCCATGTCGCCCTCACGGGCGTTGACGCTGCCCGTGCCGCCCTTGTTGGAGGTTCCGACGCGGCTGCCGTCCTTGCCGTACGCGGCCTGGCTGACGTCGTTCGTGCAGTGCCCGGCGGTCAGGAAGGCCTTGCCGCCGCCGCTGCCGGTGCGGGTGACGGCGAAGCCGATCGAGCAGGGGCTCTCGCTGCCCGGTATCCACTTCTCGCCGCCCACGACGTTGCCGCCCTGCTGGCGGGGCGCGTCCTGGGACTCGACGACACGTACGAGGTCGCCGAGGGCCGCCAGCCGCGTACGCAACTGCGCCGTCGCGGTGGTGGAACGGGCCGGGTCGACGGTGACCTCGACCCGGTTGGCCCGTACGTCGGCCCCCCAGGACAGCAGCCCGGGAACGCCCTCGGCCCACCGGCCGACGGTGCGGGCCGCCGTATCCAACTGGGCTCTCGAATAGCGGGCTTCATGTGCCACCGCACCGGCCCGGCGGACCGCGGAGGCGTCGCCGGGCGCGGTGACGGCGGCGTGCAGCCGGCCGTCGGAGGCGTCGAACCACAGCCCCGCGACACGGTCGCCGACGGTGGCGCGGACGGCGGTGGCGGCGCGGGCGGCCTCCTGCTCGGCGGCGATCCGGTCGCGGACGCCCTCCGCGGACAGGCCGAGGTCGCGGGCCATGGCGGCCCGGACGTCGGCGGGAACCTGGACGGCGGGGGAGTTTCCGGGGACCTGGGCCGTGCCGGTTCCGGCATGGGCCGGCATCGCGGCCAGCCCGGCCAGGGTGGCCGCGGCCACGAGAGCGGCCGGCACGGACCGGTGGGTTGCAACGCGCATGGGCGGAGCGTTCCTTTCGGACAGGGGGCCGCCGGTGACGGGTGATCACCGGCGGGCTCACGCGCCCAGGGCGGGGAGTCGGGGTGTGCGGGGAGGTGGTGCGGAACTCGCTGCCCTGGGACGGCCCACAGCGTCCGGGCCCGGGGACGGCGCCGGTATCCGGAAAGACCCTTGCGTCGTCCGCGCCGGATAGCGGACGCGCGCGTCGAGGTCGGTGCCGACGTCGGCACCGGTATCGCTATCGGGGAGATCCCTTGCACCGGCCACATCCACCGCCACGCCGTTGTCCGGAGCCGGAGCGGCGCCTACCGTGCCCGGTGTGAACGCAGACACCGGAGCCGGTACGAGCGGACGCGCGTGTGAGGGAGGCTGGGCCGGCCTGGTCCGCACCGCCCGCGAACTGCTGGAGCAACGCGGACGGTTGGCCGTCACGGGGTGCTGGGGCGCGGGCAAGAGCACCCTGCTGGACGCCCTGGCAGCCGACGAGCCCCCGGGCAGGCGCTGCCTGCGGATCCACGCGCAGGAGGGCGACGAGGACGTCCCGAACGCGGCACTGGCCCAACTCCTCGGCGCCCTACGGGAAGCCCACCCGCCAGGCACGCCCGCCGCCCGCCTACTCCTCGTCCCGCCGGACTCCGCGCTCCGGGATGACCCTGGAGGCCCGACTGCCCCGGCGGGCATGGCGGCCTCGGTTGGTCCGGCGGACCTGCTTGGCCCCGTAGCCCTGGCCGCCGCCGTGCCCGGCGGGGCCGGAATGGTGGGCGCGCCAGACATGGCGGATTCGGTTGGCGGGGCCGGCCTCGCGGGTGTGTCTCGCCCGGCGGACCCGGTGGGCCTGGTGGGCGGGGCCGGTCAGGCAGGTGCGGCAGGCATGGCGGCCTCAATTGGCCCGGCAGGCCGGGGAGGCGTGTCAGGTGCGGCGGGCATGGCCGACTCAGCTGGGCGGGCCGACCCGGTTCGTCCCGCAGTCCTGACAGTTGCGGCCGGCGGGGCAGGAATGGCGGGCGCGGTAGACACGGCGGCCTCGGCCGGTCTCGCGGACCCGGTTGGCCCGGCAGGCCGGGCTGGTGGGGTGGGCGTGGCGGAATCGGTTGGCCCGGCCGGCGTCGCGGGCGTGGCTCGTCCGGCGGACCCGGTTGCCCCGGCCGACCCGGTTGGCGGTTCCGCGCTGCGGCTGCGGCTCGGGCTTGTCGGGCTGTTGGCCGACGGGCCGCCGGTGCTCCTGCTCGTCGACGGCGCCCAGTGGGTGGATCCCGCGAGCGCCGATGCCCTCGGGTATGCCCTGCGGACCCTGCCGCCGGGCCGGGTGGCCGTCGTGGCCTGCGAGCGCACCGCGGGCCACCCCGGTGCCGCGGCCCGCCTCCTCGGCGGGCACCCGCCCCTGCTCCACGTACCGCCGGCCGGCCTCACCGAGACCGCCGCAGCCTTGGAGCGGGTCGGCCTGCCCGCACGCTGGGCCGGGCCCGTGCACCAGTACTGCGGAGGGCACCGGGCCCTCCTCGCCGGCTTCTGCCGCTCCCTCGCGGAGACCGCGGGCCGGGGGGCCGCCCTGCCCGGGCGCCCCCGGGAGGTCCGCGAGCTGGCCGGGGCATGGCTGGCCACCGTGCCCCCGGAGGTGCGGGCCACCCTCCAGGTCGCCGCGCTGGCCCGGCGCCCCGACGCCGACCTGCTGCGCCGGGCGGGCCGCCCCGAGGCCGAGGACCACCTCGAACACGCCGTCCGCGCGGGCCTGCTGACCCTGGACCCCGACGGCGCGGCCGAGCACGGCTTCCCGGCCGCCGCGGAGGACGCGGTACCCGCCCGGGCCCGGTTCGCCGCGGCGGCACTCGCCGAGGCGGCCGCCGCCGCCGCGACCGCAGGGGAGCGCCGCCGCATCCACCGCGCGCTCGCCGACGCCGTCCGCGACCCCGTCCGGCGCGCCCGCCACCGGGCCCTCGCCCAGGACGGTCCCGACCAGGCGACCGCCGAGGACACCGCCAGGGCGGCGGCCACCGCACGGGAGGCGGGCCAGCGCCTGCTCGCCGCGGAACTGATGCTCCTGGCGGCCCGCCTGACCCCCGTGGACCGGCCCGAACCGCGCCTGGAGCGCCTCGCGGCGGCGGCCCGTGACGCGGCCGCCGCCGGCTCCGTCGACCTCGCGCGTCAGGCGGCGACCCTGATCGCCGAGGACCGGGGCAGCCCGGCTCAGCGGGTACACGCCCTCCTGGCCGTGGCCGACGCACACGGCCAGGACCTCGCGGAGACGGCGCCCCTGCTCGCCACCGCACGCAAGACCGCCGCCGGGGACCCGGCGCTGCTCGCCGCCGTAGAACTGCGCCGGTCCGTCCAGGCCAACGTGGCCGGAGGCGACGCCGCCCGCGCCCTCCACCACGCCGCCGCCGCGACCGAACTCGCCCGGGCCTGCGGCGACGTCCCCCTCGAAGCCGCCGCCCTGACCATGACCGCCCGCATGGAACGCGTCCTGGGGCGCCTCGACAGCGCCCCCGTCACCCTGGCCGCGGCGCTCGCCCTGGACGTGCCGCCGCCCCGCATCGGCATCCGCAACAGCCCCGAGTACCTCGCCGCGCGCCACGCCGTCTTCGACGGCCGGCTCCCGGAAGCCCGCCGCATGCTGGCCGGCCTCCTGCCCGTCGCACAGAGCGCGGGGGAGGCGGAGGACCTGGTGGACATCTGGCGCAGCCTCGCCGAGGTGGACTCCGGGCTCGGCGCCTGCGCCCGCGCCCTCCGGTGGGCGGAGCGTGCCGTCGACCTCACCGCGGCGGCCGGCATGTCACCGGGGCCCGCCTGGTACACCGCCGCCCTCGCGCACAGCTGCGGCGGCACCTTCCCCGAGGCACTGCGGTACGCCGCCCAGGCCCTGCGCGCGTCCCGAGAGGAGCAGGACGCCCTCCACACCACGCGCAGCCTGTGGGTGCTGGGCGCCGTCCAGCTGCACACCGGCCAGGTCGAGCGCGCCGCGGCGGCGCTGGCCGAGGTCGCCGAGCTCGAAGCCCGGGCCGGAGCCGCCGACCCGGCCGTCCTGCGATGGCAGGCCGACGCCGTCGAGGCCCTCGCCGCGTCCGGCCGTACGGCCCGTGCCCGTACCCTCCTGGACGGAATGGAGGACCGCGTCGGACCGCACACCGGCCATGCGGCACTGCGGGCGGCCCTCACGCGCGCCCGGGCCGCCTGCCGCCACCTGGATGGCGCACACGACGAAGCCGTGGAACTCCTGGAGGACGCCGCCCGAGGATTCGCCCGACTCGGCCTGCCCGTCGAGGAGGGCCGCACGCACCTGGCCCGCGGCCGCGTCGAACGCCGCCGCCGACGCGCGGCGGCAGCCCGTACGGCCTGGGAAACGGCCCGAGCCCTCTTCGAGGAAGCCGACGCCCGCCCCTGGACGGCCCTGACCGACGACCACCTCTCCCACCTCCCCGGCCACCCGCCCGCCCCGCACGACGGCCGGGCGCCGGAACTGACCGACCACGAGCGGCGCCTCGCCGGCCTGGTCCGCGCCGGCGCCACCAACCAGCAGGCGGCGCAGCAGATGTTCATCTCGCCCAAGACCGTCGAGACCATGCTCAGCCGCATCTACCGCAAACTGGGCATCCGCAACCGCACCCAGCTCACGGCCACCCTGAGCCCCTGAACGTCCCTCCGCGCAGCGCCGTTTCGGACCGCTCAGGCCACGGCTCGTCGGGACGGCACGAAGGACTTGGCCGAGCGACCTGCCCCCATGGTCGGATCCGACTCCCGTCACGTAAGGTCCATTTAACAGCAGTAACTATTACCAATCAGGGGGGCGGGCGGCCATGCCGGACACCGGGATCAGTGAGCTCGTACGGATGTGGATCGACGGCTGGGTCGTCTCCCGCGGCAGCTCGGACCCGATCGACGAGCCGTGGGGGTGGACGATCGACGTCGGGCAGCCCAAGCACGTCGCCCGGCACGTGCTGCCGGAGCCCACCGAGGGCGATGTGCGCAAGATCGTCGCCGCGACGAGCGCGCCCGGGACATGGCTGAAGCTGTTCGCCGAGGACCGGGCGGTCCTGCCCTGGGTCGGGCCGGGCTGGCGGCGGGACATCCCCGGCTTTCTGATGACCTGCCACCTGGTACCGGAGCGCCCTGAGCTGCCGGCCGGGTACACGCTCACCAGCTGGACCCGGGGCGGTGTCAGCCGAGTGCTGGTCCGCACGCGCGACGGGCACTTCGCCGCCCGTGGACAGATCGCCCACGTCGGCGCCCATGTCGACGCCCATGTCGTGGTCGACCAGGTCGAGACCGCCACCGAGCACCGGCGCAGGGGCCTCGGCGGCCTGGTGATGCGCACGCTGCAGGACACCGCGTACGAGGCCGGTGCAAGGACCGGCCTCCTGGTCGGCACGCCCGAGGGCCGGGGGCTCTACTCCTCGCTGGGCTGGACCGTGCGCTCCCCGATGACGAGCCTCTGGTACGAGCCGTCGGATGCCGTCCAGTGAGCACCGTGGTGGTGCACCTCCAGCCGGGCGGGCAGGGCTAACGTGGCGGCCGCGACGGCCACGGCAGCCGCGGCCGGCGCGGGCTGAGCTGGCCCGCGACGAGTGCCGCCAGGGCGAGTCCGAAGCCGCCGAGCTGGCCGGGCGAGAAGGATTCACCGAGCATCAGCGCGCCGATGACCGCGGCGACCAGGGGAGACAGCAGGACGAGCATGGCCGTCGCGGTGACCGGAAGCCGCCCGAGACCGCGGAACCACAGCACGTGGGCGATGAAGCCGCCCACCGTGCCGAGCCAGAGGTAGCCGGTCACCGCGGAGCCGTCGAGGTGCGGGGGAGCTCCTTCGAAGAGCACGGTGAGCGGGAGCAGGGCCAGTCCGCCGGCGGTCAGCTGCCACCCGGCGAGCGCCGCCGGGCCGACTCCGGCGGGACGCCCCCAGTGCTTGGTGAGTACGATCCCCAGCGCCATCGAGCCGGCCCCCGCGAGCCCCGCGAGGACCCCGACCCCGTCGAGTCGCGCACTCGGTCCGAGGACCACCAGCCCGACGCCGACCACCCCGGCGACCCCCCAGCCGATGCGCCAGGCCGAGGCCCGCTCCCGCAGCACGACCACCGCCAGCCCCGCGACCATGAGCGGCTGGACGGCGGAGAGGGTTCCGGCGACGCCACCCGGGAGCAGCTCGGCCGCCACGAAGAGGAACGCGTAGACGGCGCTGATGTTGAGGGTGCCGAGCGCCGCCGCCTTCCACCACCACGTGCCGCGCGGCAGTACCCGGGTGACCAGCAGGAGCAGCAGCCCGCCGGGCAGCGAGCGCAGCAGAGCGGCGAACAACGGGTGGCCGGGCGGCAGGAGTTCGGTCGTCACCGCGTACGTCGTTCCCCAGGCGGCCGGCGCGAGGGCCGTGGCGGCGATCAGCGCGAGGGTGCCGCTCGCCCGGCGGGCGGCCGTGGAGCGTGGGGCCGGCGCCGCGGGCGACGGCGCCTGCTGCCGGGGCGGGGAAGTGGTCATGCGGGCAGTCTCGGCCCGTCACCATCCATGCGTCCAACACATGGTTGTCATCGGAACGATCGCATTGAAAGATGGATCGAATGGAACTCAGACAGCTCCGGTACGTCGTCGCCGTCGCCGAGACCCGGAACTTCACCCGGGCCGCCGCGCGGTGCTTCGTCGCCCAATCGGCGCTGAGCCGCCAGATCGGGAACCTGGAGCGCGAGTTGGGGGCGAAGCTGTTCGCCCGGACCAGCCGGCGGGTGGAACTCACGCCGGCCGGGGAGGCGTTCCTCGTCGGCGCGCGGCAATGCCTGGAGGCTGCCGAGCGGGCAGCCGCCGACGCGGCGGCGGCGGTGGGCGAGGTCTGCGGCCGGCTGCTGATCGGGACCATTCCCACCGTGGTCGCCGTCGACATCGCCGAGGTGCTCCAACGGTTCCGCGAGCGGCACCCACAGGTGCGCGTGGGGCTGCACGTCGGTGCCAGCGACGCCATGACGGCCGAGGTCGCCGCCGGTGACTTGGACGTGGCCTTCCTCGGCCTGCCGGCCGGCCACGAGCCACAGGGCGTCGCGGCGCTGGAACTCGCCCGGGAACAGCTCGTCGCCGTGGTGTCGCTCACGCACGACCTCGCGAACCACGACCGGGTCACCCTCCGGCAACTCGCCGCGTCACCCTTCGCCGACTTCCCCGCCGGTTCCCCGGGCCGGGTGCAGAGCGATCAGGCCTTCGAAGCGGCGGAGCTGGAGCGCGAGGTCGCCTACGAAATGATGTCCGTCGAGCTGATGACGCGCATCGTCGGCCGGGACCTGGCGGTCGCCCTCCTCCCCGCCACCGTCGCCCACGCCAACCCGGCCGTCCGCGCACTCCCGCTCACCGACGGACCGAGCCGCGTCGAGTACCTCGTCTGGAGCAGGTTCAACCCGACGCCCGCGACCAGCGCGTTCCTCTCCACGTTCCGGCCCTGACCTCGCCGGGGTGTGGTGGCGCGGTGAGGCCCTGGCAGGATGGGGGCATGTTCGATTTCGGCATCGCGGGCTACCAGCCAGTGTGGTTGAACCACTGCAGTGACCTCGTGCGGGAACACGGGCCTCGCCTGCGTGGTCTCGAAGGCCGCACCCTCACCAGTGTCTGGACGGTCTGGGACCTTGAGGGCGACGAGTGGTTCTGCGACTGCCCCGTGGTGTTCGACTTCGAGGGCGAGCAGGTGGAGATCAACCACAACAAGTTCGACGATCTCTCCGTCACGTGGAACACGATCGAAACCGCGCGTCCCGTACGGTGGCCCGGTTTCCGCCTGCATTGGCGCCCCGACCCGCTGCCGGAGCTCCACGCTCTGCGGGGCCGGCCACTCGCCGGGGTCGAACTCCTCGAGTGGACGGGCCGGGACCTGGCCCAAGGAAGCGTCAGTGTCAGCTTCGTCTTCGAGGAGCGGCGGGCCACCGTCTTCAACGCCCTCGACGAGAACGGGCTGAGCTTCGATCCGCCCGATCAGCGGCAGCGGTCCCATCCGCTCCGCTGACCCGTACGCGGTCAGTTCAGGAACTTGACGGTGGTCGACACAAAGCCCTCGGCGTCATCCAGCCACGGGTAGTGGCCCGCGCCAGATTGGACGACGAACTCGGCGCGCGGGAACAGTTCGGCGAAGCGGGCCAGCACCTGCGGGGGTGAGGCCAGGTCGTACTCGCCGGCGAGGACCAGGATCGGCGTATCGAGCGTCGCGATCGCCGCCCGGGTGGCGCCCGGGTCGAAGGCTCCCTCGGATCCGAAGACTTCGGCTGCCGCCGCGTTCCACTGGACCTCCTCGGCGGCTCGGTGGGTCCGGGCCGTCTCGTCCCAACGGCCGTAGAGGAACGGCGCGATGGACACCCAGTCGTCGTCCGTGGCCTCGCCCGCGTCGATGGCTTCGAAGGCCGCCGAAGCCGCCGTGAACCAGGGCTCGCCCGTGCGGAGCCTCCCGACCTCGCGCCGGTCCTCACCGGTGACCGCCAGTCCGACGGCGTCTGTGCCGGGCGTTATGAGGGCGAGCCGGCCGACGCGGTGCGGGTACCGCTCCACGTACCGCACCGCGAGGTTGGCGGCGGCGGAGTGCGCGAGCAGGTCCATGCGGTCGAGGCCGAGGTGCTCGCGCAGCGCCTCGACATCGGCGACCAGGCGGTCGCAGCGGTAGGAGCCGGGGTCCTCCGGCGTCGCGGACAGGCCGGCGCCCCGCTGGTCGGCCACGATCAGCCGGCGGCGCGTGGGGAGCCCACCGAGGTCGCCGAGGTAGGCGGAGTCCCGCATCGGTCCGCCCGGGAGGCAGACCACGGGGTTGCCTGTGCCGTCCCCGAGGGCGTGGTAGGCAAGTTCGGTTCCGTCGGGCGCAGTGAGAGTGGGCATGGTTGGTTGTGACCCCAATGTGGTGTGCGAAGTCGTCGTGGATCCGGAGCGGTGCGGAGCGGAGCGCCGAGGCGTCATGTCGGGCTGAGGAAGTGGCCGTCCGTTCTGATGGCTTCGCCGGTGGTGTTGGTGTTGGCGGCCGAGCAGAGGAAGACGATCACGCGGGCGACGTCGTCGGGGTGGGTGACGGTCTGGGTCGCGGCGGCCCTGCCCGCCTTTTCGAGCAGCTGGGGCGGCACGTGCTTGTCGGCGGGGGTGAAGCCGGGCATCACCACGTTGGTGAGGATGCCCTCCGCGGCCAGTTCGCGGGACATGACGCGCGTCAGCCCGTGCAGCCCCGACTTGGCGGCGATGTAGGGAGCACTGTGGGGCAGGCCGTCCTCGACGAGGCCGGTGGAGACGTTGACGATGCGGCCCCAGTGCTGTGCGCGCATGTCGGCCACGACGGCGCGGGCGAGGAGGTACGGGCCGACCAGGTTCGCGGCCACCGACGAGGCGAACCGGTCGGGCGGCGCGGTGTCGAAGAGCTCGCCCGGTTCGGGCCAACCCGGCCACTGCACCGCGCAGTTGACCAGGACGTCGATCGGCCCGAGTTCCCGGCGGGCGTGCTCGACCGCTTCCTCCAGCGAGTCGGGCCGGCCGAGGTCGAGCTGCCGGCAGATCGCGCGGGCCCCGCGCTTCTCCGCCAGGGCGACGACCTCCTCGGCCGCGCGGCGGTTGGCGTGATAGCCGACGGCGATCTGCGCCTTCTCGTCGGCGAACGCCAGCGCGGTCGCTCGGCCGATGCCCGAACTGGCGCCGGTGATCAGGACTGTTCTGCCTGCCAATCCCAGGTCCATCTGTTCCCCCTTGGTTTTCCCTGACGTGCGTTCTAAGGACGGTTGTCGCGGATCTTGTTCAGGATCCGGGTGAGCTCAGTGGTTTCCGCTTCGGTGAGTCCGCTGGTGGAGGCCCTGTCGGCGTCCGCCCAGGCGGTGACGACCTCCTGGACGGCGGCTTCGCCGCGCTCGGTCAGGCGCAGCCGGGTCACCCGTCGGTCGGCGGGGTCGGCGGCGCGTGCCACGAACCCGGTCCGTTCCATGCGGGTGATGGCTTTGGCGACGGTGGGCTGCTCGAAACCGAGCCGCTGAACCAGCTCCGCCTGGGTGGTCCCGGGATGCTCGTGAACGTCCACCAGTAGGAGTTCCTGTCCCAGGTGGAGGCCGAGCGGCCCCACCCTGAGCTGCAGTTGGGCGCGGTGGGCCTTGGCGGCCTCGCTGAGCGCGTAGCCGACCGGCCCGGTCGCGGCCGCGACCGCACGGCCGCTCGTCACGTGGAGACCGGGGGCTGCAGAGCCCGGACGCGGACATCGAAGGGTTCCATAGTCGGCTATTCTATAGCCGACTATGGAACCCTTTCAAGGGCCCGAACCGCACTGTCCGGACGTGATGTCGAGGCGGAGCCGAAGATCGCGTATACCTCTCTGTGGGCAGCGATGCGGACGGCCACGGATGAGCCCCGCAGCTGCCCGACCGAACCGCCCTACAAGCGAAATGAAGCGACTCGTACCGTGAACGACATAGACCCGGCACCCATGGCACCCATCGAGGACACGCGCTTCGGCGCGATCACCGTCCGGCAGGACGGCCAGGACCGCATCGAGGTCGCGGGCGAGGCGATCCCGCACGTGGTCCTGGAGCGCGACCCGGCGGCGGAGGCCGACCCGCAGATCGCCATCGGCACACGTGACCCGGCCCGCCTCACCCTGCGAATCGACGGCGTGGAAGTGGAGTTGAAGCCGGCCAAGGGCAGGCTGAGCCGCCGCTCGTACCGGGTGGACGTGGAGTACGAGGGGACGAGCTACCGCCTGGTCCCGGACTCCGTCCCCAGCAGCCGGCTGACCCGCGACGGCGCGCACATCGGTGACTTCTCCTCGGACGGCGACGAGATGGTCATCGCCGAATGGCGGGAGGGTTCCGAGATCCGGCCGGCGGACGCGGCGATCGGCTACGCCCTGGCCTCGGCGTTCGGCACGGGCGGACTGCCCATGTGGATGATGATCGTCGACGGCGTGAGCAGCGCGCTCCCCTAGACCTCAGACCTCAGACTTCAGACCATGGACCTTGGACACAAGGCCGGTCGGCTGCTGTCGCTGTGTTCATGCCGCTCCCCGCGACTTCCACGACCACACCGCGTGCTCCAACCCGCCGGGCTCGTGACCGAGAGCGGCGGCCGCGCCCTCGTACGCGCTCCGCAGCGCCTCGTACCGCAGGCCGACGACCCCCGCATCCGCCGCGAAGGCACGCAGGTGCACATCCACGGCGACCTGGGAGCGGCCGACGAGGTTACCGATGTAGTCCACGGTCTTCGGCCCGACCCCCTTCACCGAACGCAGCGCGGCACGGTTGGCGGCGTGGTCGAGCCACACGTGGAGGTCGGCCCGGGTGTCGACGCCCTGGGCGGCCAGCAGATCCGCGATGCCGTGGGCCGTCGCGACCCGGCGGGGGTCGGCGAAGTCCATGGCGACGGCGAGGTCTTCGGCGGCGAGCCGGGAGCGGAAGCCGCCGACGGTGGCCGCGTCGGGCCACGCCGCCTGGAGCCGGAGAATCCGCGGCCGGATCGTGAACTCGTACTTCCGGCGGGCCTGGAAACTCGCGTCGCAGATCACGGCGCCCATGTGCGTCCAGCCGCCGGGAGGCGGGAACGGGCCGTCGCCGAGGACGGCCCGTACGTGGACGGTGAGCTGCCGGACAGGGTCGAGTGCCGTCATGGGCCCATCATTGCCTTGTGCCAGGCGGCTCCGCAGCCCGATGGGGCAACGGCCCCTCCGGCTCGCGGTACCCGCGTCAGTCGAGGGCGTCGAGCAGCGCCCGTGCCCCGTTCGCCAGGGCCGCCAGGTCGGCGCGGGAGGCGCTGACGGCCTCGATGTGCGGGACCCCGTCCCGGCGGGAACCGAAGTACGCGTCGACGATGACGTACGGCTCCGACTGGTCGAAGCCGACCACCGCGTCCACCCGGGCGTAGCCGTCGTCGTACAGCGGCAGGGAGTCGGACTCGCCGGCCCCGGCCGCCAGGGTGTCGAGGATGCCGCGGGCGAAGCCCCGTACGTCCTCCGCGCGCGCCACGCCCAACAGGTGCGGCGTGATCTCCACGAGCCAGCTACCGTCCACCGCCCTGCGCCAGACGGTGAAGCGGACCGACTGGCCCCGGCCGTCCTCCAGGGCGCCGAACTGCGCCGCGATCTCGCTGTCTTCCCGTATCGCCCGAACGTCGTCCATGCGCAGACGCTATCCCCACAGCTCGGCGGGAGCCCGGCGGACTACCGAGGCCCTGCGAGCCGGAGGCGATCGGTAGCCGCTCGATCCATGGCGTGCGCAACCGGTCGCCGCCCCCGGGGAAGAACCACGCGGGGCGGCAGGTTGTGAACATGGCTACGTGTGCGCACGCATGCGCACACAAGACACGGGAGGGGAAAGAGATGTCGTACCCGGAGCCCCGCTATTTCGCGGACAACGGTGAGGCCAGCGCCGTGTTCAGGCCGGTGGACACGCCGGCCGAGCTGTCGTCTCCGAAGGGGGACGCCACGCACTACCTGGCCACGAAGGCGTCCACCAACGGGGAGTTCGGCCTCTACCGCGTCGAGATGAGCGCCGGCGCCGGCGGTCCGAAGACGCACTTCCACAAGACCATCTCGGAGTCGTTCTTCATCCTGGACGGGACGGTACGGCTGTTCAACGGCGCCGACTGGATAGACGCGAAGAAGGGCGACTTCCTGTACGTGCCGCAGGGCGGCTTGCACGCCTTCCGCAACGACTCGGACGCGCCGGCGGAGATGCTGATGCTGTTCGCGCCGGGGGCGCCGCGGGAGGAGTACTTCGAGGGGCTGTCACAGCTCGCCGACGCGACCGACGAAGAGCGCACCGAGTTCTTCATCAGGCACGACTCGTACTTCGTCGACTAGCCGGTCCGCCGGCCCTTGGCGCGCACCCGAGCCGGGATGGTGCCACGCTGGACATGCAGTCTTCCCGTGGAGAAGAGCCATGGCCCGTGCACTCACGCGTGATCCGGCGGCGCAAGCCTCGCGCATGCCGCTGGCCTCGGCCCTCCTGGCCTGTGCTCTGCTCGCCGGGCCAGGCGGCCCGATGGCCGCGGCTGCCGGCGGACGCGACGACGTACGAGCGGGTTCCGTACCCCCTTGCCAGGGCAGCGGGCTCGTGGCGGACGGTGCCCAGCGTCTCGGGGCGACCCGGATACGGATCACCGTGGTCAACGAAGGCCCGCAGCCCTGCGCCCTCCAAGGCCATCCCACCCTCGCCCTCGCCGGCCAGGGCTCCCCGCACCGGAACAGGCCCCTCGCCGTGCACAGGGAGGGCGTCGCGCGGCCGGTGCAGCTGGCCGTCGGAGGTGTCGCGGAAGCCCTCGTCTCGTTCACCCCGGTCCTCGGTGAGGCCGACGGATACTGCGCCTCCCGCGACGCCGAGCCGTTCGTCGCGCCCTCGATGGTCGTGGGCATCGCAGGCGGCCGGTTCCAGCTGGCACTCGACGACGGCGGGAACTTCGCCCTGTGCGGCGGCAGCGTCCACGCCACCGCCTTCCGTCCGGCCTCCTGAACCGGGGGAGACGAGTGCAGCGGGTAGTGTCGATCACGGCCGTGTCGACAGGGGGACAAGATGCGTACAGGCGTGTATCTCGCACATCCGCGTCCGGGGAGCTTCAACCACGCGGTGTTCGACGCCGTCGTGAAGGAGCTGCGCGGGCAAGGGGCCGAGGTGTTGGCGCACGACCTCTACGCCGAGGGCTTCGCACCGCTGCTCACCGCCGAGGAGACGGGAACGGTCGAGTCGGCCGCACCCGCCCACGACGCGCAACTGGCGCTGCACCGACGCGAAGTGGCCACACTGGACGCCATGGTGTTCGTCCACCCGAACTGGTGGGGCATGCCGCCCGCCGTCCTGACGGGCTGGGTGCAACGCGTACTCGTGCCCGGAGTCGCCTACAAGCTGGGTACCGCGGAGGGTGAACCCGCCGGTCTCCTCAAGGCGGGCAGGGCCCTCGTCCTGAACACCTCCGACACCCCCGCCGAGCGGGAAGAGGGGGAGTTCGGCGACCCGTTGCAGCGGATCTGGTCCGCGTGCGTCCTGCCGTACGTCGGCGTCTCCGACGTGCGCCGGGTCGTCTTCCGAACGGTCACCGACTCGGCCGAGGAAGAACGCGCGGCCTGGTTGGAGCGGGCACGCCTGGAGGCAGCCTCCCTCTTGGTGCAGCCGAGTCCGCTCGGTGCAGACGGCGGGCGGTGGCCCGTCGTCCGGACGGGAGGCGGGTCGTGAGCGGCCACCGCGCGTCGCGGCCCACGCCCGACCGGGGACTGTGGCCGGCCGCGGTCCCCGGCACGCCCGTCACGCGGACAGGCTCGGCAGCCCCCAGGCGCGTCGGACCCGCTCGATGAGTACGAGGGCGCTGTACGGGGAAACGGCCAGCTCCAGCCGCATGTCGGCGAGACGTTGGGCCGAGCCGTCCGGCTCACCGGCTTCGACCACCCCGCTGCGCTGGTCGAAGCCGGTGGGGGTGAAGATCTGGAGCAGGGTCAGCACGTACGCGACGTACGACCGGGCTTCGGCGATCAGCGAGCGGGTCCCCTCGGGAAGCGCCGCCTCGCCCACGGCCGGGTGGCGGGCGAACGCCCCCAGCACCGCGATGAGTTGGTCGGCACTCTGCGGGGTCGCCGCGTCCAGCCGCTCGGCGAGGAGCCGGTGCCCGACCATCACGGGCGCGCTCTCCGGCGTCCACGACTGGGCGGCCAGCAGGGTCCGGAACCCGGCCAGGGTATCGGACAGTTCCTCCGCCAGCATCAGCAGAGCGATGTCGGGCAGTTCCACGTACGCGGTGCTCTGGCGCAGCTCGACCAGGCCGAGCGCGCACCGGATGAGATCGCGCGGGATCCCGCCGGACAGTGCGTGGGCGAGGACGGCGTACGGGCGGGGCAGCCCGGGCACGCGCTCGGCCAGGATCGCCACCGACTCCGTCACCGTCATCGGGCGCACGTGGACCACGTCGTCGAAGGTGCTGTCCGTGGTGTCGCGGTGCGGCAGCCCCCGACGCACGAACCCCGCGCTGACGTCCTCGGCCACCGACACCAGGCAGTAGATCCTGGGTATGCCGAGGATCGCCTTGATCTCGCCGAGAAACGTGCGCGCCTGCTCCGGCGTCCCCATCCGGTCGAGTTCGTCGATGCACAGGAACACGTGACCGCCGCTGCTCTTCGTGGTCAGCTCGTCCGCGATCGCCCCCACCAAGTCCCGGAACTCCGCCACCAGTTGGGGGAAGTTCGGCGGCATGCTGGAAAGGGTGGAGGCGTGTGCGCTCCCGAACAGGGCTCCCGGGGCCAGGTTGAGGGCGGCGGACGTGCCCTGGACCGTGCGGAGCCGGTAGAGCTGGTCCAGGCAGCGCCGGGCGAGATCGGTCTGCGTCGAGCGCCGTTTGCGCCGCGGCGCCGCGAAGGCGACCAGCGCCAACCCGACCATGAGCAGCCCCAGTCGGGCGGGGTTCTCGGCGTCGTACACGATCGGGCGGGTGATCGAGAAGGCCGACATGAGGGCGATGAGGGAGAGGCCGCTCAACGCCGCGCCCATGAGTGAACGGTCGCCTCCGGTGAGCCGGCGCGGGAAGCGGGAGCCGACGACGAGCAGGAACACGAACGGCGGAGCGCCCAACGTGACGACGATGGGCACGACCTCGGCCACCGAGCCGTTGAGATCGCCGAGGGGAGGGAAGGCGCGGTAGCAGTTCGCCAAGCCGTCGACCAGTGGTACGGCCGTCACGAGCCAGCCGACGGCCCACAGGAGGACCCAGCCGGCCCGGTCCTCCTTCTCCACCCCCAGGAGGCGGCGGAGCCGGCCGGGTGCGCGAAGGCGCCACACCGCGTAGCCCGCGTACACGATCGTCAGGGAGAAGAGGACGGACTGGCCCCGCCACATCAGGATCACCGTCTGGACGAGGTCGTGGCCCGCCTCCGTGACCGGGCCCAGCAGCCCCTTGCCGTGGCCGCCCCACCATCCGCGCACCGCCGCGGCCGTGCCCAGGACCAGCAGCGCGGCAGTCGGCACGGCGAACAGCAGCCAGCGGACGCCGCGCCGGACCCGCCCGACGGCCAGGCGCCGCAGTCGTACGAGCCCCGACAAGCGGCTGAAGTCCGGAACCGGTTGGCCGTTCTGCCACAAGTACCGCTCGCACACCCCGATCAGGCAGGTCAGCAGGAAGTCGTACGGGGTGTAGGCGGCGGGTACGGCGACCTTGATCACCAGGTCCGGCTCGGGCACGCTTTCCGTGCCGAGTTCCGGGGGCTCGTGCCGCAGCAGCCGGCTCGCGGCGTCCAGCAGGGTGGTCTTGCCCACGCCGCGCGGCCCGCTGAGCGCGATGGTCCCGCCGTCGATCAGGCTCAGCTTGCGCGCCAACTGGGTCGCGCACGCACTGCGTACGAAGAACCGGGCGTCGCCGCGGGCCCGAAGGCCCTGGTAGCCGTCGTACATCAGGACCGAGTGCGGGTCCTCCCCGAGCAGTGCCTCGATGACCTCCAACAAGACCTGGCGGGCACTGCGCGCGGTGAAATCGGTGGCGAGCTCCCGCAGCGTGCGGTCGACCTCGCTGTCGTCCAGCAGCAACAGTTGCAGGCGGGATCGGGAGTACGCGGGCAGGGCGCGCAGTTGACGGCGGGCGAGGGGGCGCCGCCACAGCCAAGCGCCCACCGCCAGCAGGAGCCCGGACTCCGCCAACTGCACACCGATCGGCACCCCGTCGTACACCCCGGGAACGGCCAGCACCGCGATCAGGGTCAACAGGGCGGCCACCGAGGCCGGCTCCAAACCGATCTGGGCCCGCGCCCTGGCCAGCCGGCGCCGCGTCCGCGTCCGTCCTTCCAGGGCCCGGCACACCGCCACGTGGGCATCCGCCCCGAGCGCGAGCACCCGCTCCACGGCAGCCGGCGCCTCCATGGCGGCGCGCACCGCGTCGGCCGTCACCTCCGGGCGGCTCTGCAGCCGGCCGACGATGGCCTGCTCGGTCAGCAGCTGCTCGACCGCGCGCCGGTACACCGCGGCCTCCGCAGCGAAGCGCCAGCCACGGAACGGCGCGAGCGGAACGACCGCCGGCCCGGCCGGTTCCGGCGGAGCGGCCCCTGGATGCGTCACGGCCTCCGTCATCGCTCGACTCCTCCCCAACGGCGCGGCCGGGCGAGCGTAGAACGCCCCGCCGGACTCGCGCAGTCGAACGCCACGATCGCCGCCGCCGCGGTCCGCGCGGGCGGGCCGGCCGCCGGGTGTGGTGGGTACCGGAAGACGAGACACGACACCGCCGGACCTCACGCGGCCCGCAGACCGTGGACCGGGCTCCGTGCCACTGTGGTGTCATGACCATCGAAGTTCGTCCGGCCTCGGCCTTCGAGGACGTCCGCCTGGTGCTCGGACCGAAGTCACCCGCGTCCAACGTCTGCTGGTGCCTGAGCTACCGGATCCCGTCCAAGCTCAACAACGAGCTCCGCGGGCCCGCCCGCGGCGAGTACGTCGCCGAGCTGTGCCGGGCGGAGCCGCCTCCGGGAGTGATCGCGTACGACGGCGACGAGCCGGTCGGCTGGGCGGCGGTGGCGCCGCGCGCGGACACCTCCTTCGCGCACAGCCGGAAGATCCCGCACGTGGACGACCTGCCGGTCTGGTCGCTGTGGTGCATCCGCGTACGACCCGGCCACCGCAAGCAGGGCATCTCCCACGCCCTCATCACCGGCGCCGTCGAGTTCGCCCGCTCCCACGGCGCACCGGCGATCGAGGCATACCCCCTCGACAACGGTGACGCCAAGGTCGACCTGACGATGGCGTACGCCGGGATCCGGAAGAACTTCGAACGCGCCGGATTCGTCCACGCCGCCGACACCACCTCGGTGCTGGCCGGGCATCCCCGGATCCTGATGCGGCTCGACCTCCGCTGACGCGTCAGGCGGAGGCACTCAGGTCGCTCGGCTCCTCGGCCGGCGCGCACGGGCCGCCGGCGGCCGCACCGTCGAGCGCGGACGCCGCCGCCCGCTGGCGGCGGACGTGGCGGCCGCGCACGGCGGCGTACAGCGCGGCGACGACGAGCCCGGCGGCGAACCAGGCGGCGAGGACCACGGCGATCGTGGGGAGCACGGACACGAGGGCTCCTCGGGGTGTCGGACGGCAGGGCCGGGGGACGGGCAGGGCAGCGGCGTCGGCCGCTGTCTCGGATCAACGAGCGGGAGGGCGTTGACGGTTCGGCCGCGGTCCCTCGTGCCGGGACGAACTCGCCGCGTCGCATGCCTGGTTCCCGCTGCCGAGGCACCTCACACGCGCCGGGGATCCCCGTACGGCTTTCCGCGGCGGTGCCGCGCCCGCCCGGGTGTGGTTATCGGCCCGTTTCCGTCGGCGGGGTGGCAGGGTGGGGGTATGTGTGGTCGATATGCCTCCTCGCGGGCCCCGGAAGACCTGGCAGGCCTCTTCGACGCCGAGCAGGACTCCGGCGCCGGGGAACTCGGGCCTTCGTGGAACGTGGCTCCCACCGATGACGTGTGGGCGGTCCTGGAGCGGGCCGACCGGGAAACCGGGGAGGTGGCGCGGCGGCTGCGGCCGGTGCGGTGGGGTCTGGTGCCGTCGTGGGCGAAGGATCCGGCGGTCGGCTCGCGGATGATCAACGCGAGGGTCGAGACCGTGCACGAGAAGCCGGCGTACCGGCGCGCGTTCACCCGGCGGCGCTGTCTGCTGCCCGCGGACGGCTTCTACGAATGGGTCGCCGTGCCCGCCGAGGGCTCGGCCAAGGCCTACAAGCAGCCGTACTTCATCCGCCCCGAGGACGCCGGGGTGATGGCCATGGCCGGGCTGTACGAGTTCTGGCGCGACCCGGCCGTCAAGGACGACGACGACCCCTCGGCCTGGCTGACCACGGCCACGATCATCACCACCGAGGCCACCGACCAGGCGGGCCGGGTCCACCCCCGCATGCCGCTGGCCCTCGACCCGGGGGACTACGACACCTGGCTCGACCCCGCCCACCAGGACACGGCGGACCTCCGCGCCCTCCTCCACACCCCGGCCGGAGGCCGCCTCGCGGTGACGGCGGTGTCCACCGCGGTCAACAGCGTCCGCAACAACGGCCCCCACCTGCTGGACCCGGCCACTCCCTGAGCCGGGCGGTGCTGGCCCGCACCGCCGGCACCCCGGGCGACCGACTCCCTACGACACGCCCGCCGCCGGAACGGCAGCGCCGTGAGGTCCTCGTCAGGCGACGCGACGGGCCAGTACCTGTCCCGGCCACGCCTCGGACAGGAAGCGGTCGGTGCGGGTGAATCCGTTGCGCTCGTAGTACGCCACCAGCTCGCCCGCGCCGCCCGCCCAGCAGTCGACGCGCAGCAGCTCCACGCCGGCCCGACGGGTCTCCTCGGCGGCGTGGGCCAGCAGCGCCGCCCCGACTTCCAGGCCGGCGTACCGGCGGTCGGAGACCAGCAGGCGGACGTACCGCTCGGGTTCCCCGGCCGGCGCGATCGGCATCTGCGGGCTCGGCCCGGTGTCCAGCACCAGGGCTCCGACCGGCGTTCCGTCCAACTCCGCGATGTACGGGGTGTTCTCGGTGGTGTACCGCTCGACCCGAGCCACCCCGCCGGGCTTCTGCGAATACGGTGTCGTGCCCCACTGCTCGGTGTTGCCGCGAGCGTTCATCCAGGCCACCGCGGAGTCGAGCATGGCCAGAACGGCCGGTGCGTCGGCCAGGCTGCCCGGTCTGATCCGTATGCCGTTCGTGCTGCCGTTCGTACGGTCGTTCGTGCTGTCGTTCACGGCGGAAGTCTAGACAAGGCCGCGCACGGCCGCCCCTGACCCCCGTCGGCCCGAAGAGCGTCGGAGACACCCGAGGGTGGGGAATCGGCGAATTCGGGGCGGCGGCGCGCAGCGGTTGCCACGATGAGGTCATGGAACCTCGGGATGTGGGGCCGGGCGGGGCGCGGCCCGTGGTGGTGCGGGTGCCGGTCGAGCCGGTGGAGGCGGCGATCGAAGCCGACGCGATCGACGCCGCGGCGCGCGCGGGCAACGTGGTCGTGCGCGGCCCGCTGTTCGGGGTGGCGGCGCAGGGTGCCGGGGACGGGCCGCGGTGGCGGGTGGTGCTCGAAGTGACGTCCGGCTGCCCGCAGCTGGCCCGCGACTCGCTGAACTCGATGCTCTGGTTCCGTGCGAAGGACGACGCGAAGGACAGGGAGGAGCGGCGCTCCCTGCTGGCCGCCGTCGCCAGGCTGGAGAGCGAGCGGGTCGACGCACTCACGGCCGCCGGGACCCGGTACCGGATCGTGCGCGCCGAGGAGTACGCGGTCGCGGGCCCGGACGGTATCGAGCAGCCCCGCCCGACCGACCCGGAGCCCCCCGTCCCGAACTGGGACCGCGCCGCCAGGGACCCGGGCATCGACGACGGCCTGCTCCTGGACCCCGACGCACCGGTCACCCCCACCCAGGCCGTCGAGCAGCTGGCGCTGCGCACCCTGCACTACACCGGGGAGCGGTTCCCCGAAGACGTACGGGCCGACGCGCACCGGTCACTGGACACCCACCCGGACGTCCTCCTGCTCCCGGCGACGTTCACGGTCGTGGAGCAGACCGCCGCGCGCGGCTGGAGCCCGGTCGCGGGCCCGCACCCGACCGCGCACGCCGCCCGCAAGTCCCTGGACTTCTCCCTGACGTGGATGTGGCCACGGATGCACGGCCTCATCCCCGAGGGCGCCGACCCGCGGTCCGACGCGCGCACCCACGCAACGGCGCCGGCCGACCAGCGGGCGGCCGCCGCACTGGCCGCGTACGTCGAGGCCGCCGACTCCCTCCGGACCGGGCGCGTCCACCGGCTGGAGTTCCAGGGCACCGTCTACCAGATCGTCCGCACCCGGCGCCTGCTGCGGTGGGGCCCCGACGGACCGGAAGGACCGCGCCCGTCCGACGTCAACAGCCAGGAACCCACCCGCATCCACCTCGCGCTCGACGAGGACGGCCAGGTGATCCCCGAAGACTGAGCGGCGCTCCGGGCCGACCGGCGACACCCCCGCCCACCGTGCAACCGAAGGCTCCGGGAGATGATGCCGGGACGCACGAGGGGGAGGGGACACGGCGGACGTGAACGACTACAGACGGCGGGACGGCGAGAGCTACGAGGCGCTGCTCGCCACGATGGGGCTGGAGCCCGTGGGCACGTGGTGGCTTCCGGGGATACGGAGGGCCGCCACGGCACGGCGGCTGCTGGCCGCCGCCGACGGCGTACCCGCTGTCGGGCCGGACGAGGCGGCCGGGCTCGTACTCGCCGGAGGCCACGAGTTCCTGCTCGCCTTCACCGGCCCGCACGCCCCCCGCGGCTGCGTGGGCAACGCGTGGCGCCGGGTCCGGATCCTCGCGACCGACCCGGTCGGAGCCCTCGCCGGTCTGCTCACCGGGGCCGACCCCGACCCGCGCGGGCTGCTCCTGTCCGCCCCGGACGGCGAGACCTTCGCCGGTACGGTGCCCGGCGTCGGCGGGGCCCCACGGCTGCTCGTCCTGTCCGGGGTCGGCGCGCGGATCGACGCGGCGGCCGAGTCCGCGGCGGGGGAGAGCGCCGAAGAGGCCACGGCCGCCTGGGCCGGGTTCCTGGCCGGGTCCGACCCGGACCCGCGCGTCCTCGAAGCCTGGACGGACGGCCTCACCGCGAACAGGAGCACCCCGGAGGACATTCGCCGGGACCTGCTCCTGCGCTCCCCGCACCGGCTGCGAGGGCTCCCGCCGGACGAGCTCGTGGAGGCGGTGCTGGCGCAGCCGGATCCGAAACTCCGACTCCAGGCCGCGGAGATGCAGCCGCACCTGACCCCCGCCCACTGGTCCCGGCTGATCCGCGCGGCCGACACCGAACGGGAACGCTGGATCCTCGCCATGCTCGCCGCCGACCGGGGCACCGCGCTGGCGGAAGAGACGTACGCGACCCTGGTGGCCGATCCGTCCACCCGCGTCCGGGCCGAGGCCGCCAGACTGACGGGCCTGCCCCCGCGCCACGCCGCCGTGCTCGCGGAGGACCCCGACGCCGGGGTCCGGGCAGCGGCCTGCCGCACGGCCTGGTCCGTACTGTCGGCCGACCGCCGCGAGGCCCTGCGGACCGACGCGGCGGCCGGCGTACGGACCGAGGCGCTCCTGCGGCACCACGAGGACGAGCCGCTCTCGCGGGAGGCCTACGCGCGCGAGGAGCCGGGGGAGCGCGCCCTCGAACACTGCCGCCTGGGCCCCGACCTCGTCGAGCACCTCCTCGCGACCGGGGACGCCCGCCTGCGCACGGCACTCGCGGCCAACCCCCGGCTCGACCCCGAAACCGTGGCCCGCCTCGCCGGGGACACCGACGAAGGGGTCCGCCACACCGTCGCCCTTCGCGCCGATCTCACCGAGGAGCAGCGGGCCGCGATCCGGGTGGACGTCGATCCGGGCTCCCGCTCCCACACCCTGCCGTGGGTCGCGGAGCTCCACGAGGACCCGGACGCGATGCGACGGCTCGCCGCCTCCTCCCACCACCTGGTCCGCCGGAGCGTGGCCCGGGCCCGGAGGCTCCCGCCGGACGTGGTCCACCGCTTGGCCTGGGACCCGGACCGGGTCGTCCAGCTGTTCCTCGCCGAATCCTGCGAGGACGCACCCGCCGAGATGCTGCTGCGGGTGTGGACCTGGTGGACCGGCAGCCTGTCCTCCCCGGGGCGCCCCCGCAGCCACCCCAACTTCCCCCGCGAAGGCATGCTGCGGTACGCGGACGACCCGCACGGGCGGATGCGGCGGCTCGCCCTGGACGACCCGCTCTCGCCCCCCGAACTCGTCGCCCGGTTCGCCCGGGACCGAGACCCGGAGGTGCGCCACCGGGCAGCCGAGGACCCCCGCCTGCCGATCGAGGACGCCGCCCGGCTGACCGAGGACCCGGACGACTCCGTCCGAACCGTCGTCCTGCGGCAGCGGAGCCTTCCCGCGAGCGTGCTCACGGCGCGGCTGCGCGATCCCGAGGCGGTCCGGGACGCCGCCTGCAACCCGGGCATCCCGCCGCACGTGATCCGCGCGATGGCGACCCGGTGCGCCGAGTGGAGGCAGGGCACGGCGCCGGCTAGCTCCGCGGGACATCCTTGACGAACACGAGCCCGTCGCTGTCCGCCAGGTGGGCCGGGTTGAGCGGGGCGTAGCCGAACCAGGGGGATACGCGCGGCTCCGGCCGCGTGCCGCCCAGGGCGGTGGCAAGCCGCGCCGCGTCGACGACGCAGCGGTCCTCCGGGAGCGCGTACAGGAGTCCCTCGACGGTGTCCGGCGGCGGCGTGTCCACTCCCTGGTGCCGGATCGTGCCGAGGGCCGTGGCCACGAAGGCGTACTCCTCGCCGAGCTCGGCGCTCACCAACGCACCGGCACTCCACCACTCCAGCGGCATCCCGCCCATCCGCATCGTGCTCTTCTCCCGCTGGAGATGGGAGTTGTGGGCGTGGACGAACGCCGGGCCCCGAGCGGCCACGGCGAGGAGGGTGCGCGCCATCATCAGGTCCCGCAGGCCCGCCAGCCGGGACAAGCGGGCCGGTGAGGTGTCGGCCATCCAGTGGTGGTAGCGCAGCAGGCCGATCGCGGTGCGCCCGTACAGGCACGCCCGGTCCCATGCGTCGTACGAGGTCCCCGTGCGCAGCTGCGGCGTGTGCGCGTCGAGCAGCGCCACCAGTTCGTCGGCGAGCAGCCGCACCTGCCCGGCCTCGGCCGACTGCCCCACGGACCGGGCCGGTTCCATCATCGCGGCGGGATCGGTCCACCGGTCGTCGGTGCCGAGCAGCCGGTCGAGGGCTTCCGCGGTACAGGGGAGCAGGTCCGCGTCCAGCCGGGCCGACAGGTAGCCGTGGAGTGCGGTGAGGGCCCGCCGCGGGCTCGCGGCGCCGGTGATCTCCAGCGGACCGTCGAAACCGGCGAAGCGGAGCCGATCGGACGGGGGGCGGCCGTCGTTGTCCGCGCGGATGTTGTGGGCGCGCATCCAGCGGACGAGCTCGCGGTTGGCGGCGGAGGTGCCCCAGCCGTGACTGAATCCGTGCTCCATGACCTCGTCGAGGGTGCCCTTGCCCGAGGTGACGTGGTCGTCCACGACCAGGCCCCGCAGGCAGTCGCTCTCGATCGCGATCGTCCGGTAGCCCTCCTGCTCGACGAGCTGCCGGAAGAGTTCGTTGCGCAGGTGGAGAAGGGAGTCTTCGCCGTGGGTGGGCTCGCCGAGGGCGAGCAGCCGGGGCCGGTTCGGGAGCAGCCTCATGACGGAGGCAGCGTCGACGGAACGGGCGGTGTCCTTGATGTCGGTCGCCATGCCTTCAACGCTATCGTTGAACCTTCGGTTGAAACTTTTCCGCGATATCCTCGGTCTCATGGCGCCAAACCTTCAAAGCGGTGGTCGGCTCCGGCCGGTTGACCTGGCGCGCGGGCACGGTCTGTCGACGCAGGCGATCAGGAACTACGAGGAGGCCGGCATCCTTCCGGCCGCCGGTCGCACACCCCACGGCTACCGCACCTACACCTCGGTGCACGCCGGGGCCCTGCGCGCCTTCCTCGCCCTGGTGCCCGGCCACGGACACCCGACGGCGACGTCGATCATGCGCGCCGTGAACCAGGGCGGGGTCGACGAGGCGCTCCGGCTCGTCGACGAGAGCCACGCCCGGCTGCTCGACGACCGGCGGACCCTTCAGGCCGTGGAGAACGCCCTGCGCGACCTACCGCCCACCACCACGACGACCGAGACCGCGACCGAACCCGGCGCGGCGCTGTCCGGGCCGGGCGGTACGTTCGTCGGACCGCTGGCGGCGCAGCTCGGCATCCGGCCGGCGACGCTGCGCAAGTGGGAGCGCGCCGGGCTGGTGCACCCGCGCCGCGACCCGCTGACCGGGTACCGCGTCTACGAAGAGGCCGACGTACGGGACGCCAGGCTGGCCCACCAGCTCAGGCGGGGCGGCTATCTGCTGGATCAGATCGCCCCGCTGATCGCCCAAGTGCGGGCCGCCGGCGGGCTGGAGCCGCTGGAGGCCGCACTGGGGGACTGGCGCGCCCGGCTGTCCGCCCGTGGGCGGGCGATGCTGGCCGGGGCCGCCGAGCTGGAGGCGTACCTGCGCGAGCGGGAATGAGCCGGCGGCGCGCGGCCGGGTGACCGCGACGCCGCGGGCGTCGTGCTCAGACGGCCGGCCCCCGGTCCGGCGCCGCGGAGTCCGAAGAAAGCAGAGGCGCGGGCGCGGGCGGGGCCGCCGGTCTGCCGGACTCCGCCGCGGGGTCGTCGTCCGGGGTCCACGGGCGCAGTTTCTCGGGGTTGCGGACCGCCCAGATACGCGTGATCCGGTCACCGTCGAGCGCGAACGCGGCGACCGTCACGGTGGCCCCGCGGATCTGGGCCACGAGACCCGGTCGGCCGTTGACCGAACGCTCCAGGAGCGTCATACCGGGCGCCCTGATGCCGATCTCGATGAGGTAGCGGGCGATCAGGCCGCTGCCCGAGACCGGGCGGAGCGCGGCGCCGACCAGACCGCCGCCATCGGCGATCATCGTGGCATCGGGGTCGAGCAGGCCGACCAGGGCGGCGATGTCCTGGGCCTCCCACGCCTGCTTGAAGTCCCGTACGACGCCGGCCTGTCCGCGCGCCGGAGCCATGGAAGTCCGGGCCGCGCCGATGCGACGCCGCGCGGACGAAGCCAGTTGCCGGCAGGCGGCCGGCGTCCGGCCGACGATCGTGGCCACTTCGGTGAAGGGGTAACGGAAGACGTCGTGGAGGATGAAGGAGACCCGTTCGGCCGGAGTCATCGACTCGAGCACGACGAGGAAGGCCATGTCGACCGACTCGTCCAAGGTGACCCGGTCGGCAGGATCGCCCCCGCCGTGGTCCAGCCGCCCGCTCATCCACTCCGTACGGTCGGGCAGCGGCTCCGGGACCCATTCGCCCACGTACCTCTCGCGCCGGGCCCGCGCCGAGCCGAGGAGGTCGAGACAGATGCGGCCGGCCACCTTCGTCAGCCAGGCGCCGGGGGACTCGATGGCCTCCTGCTCCTCCCGGGACATGGCGTACCAGCGTACGTAGGTCTCCTGCACGGCGTCCTCGGCCTCGGCCAGGGAGCCGAGGAGCCGGTAGGCCAGATTGGTCAGCTGCCGGCGCTCGCTCATGATCAACGTCAGGCCCGGATCGGGCTCGCCGTCTCCCGGCGCGGGCGTTGTTTCGGTCATGGTCTCGACGGCTCCCTCGTTCAGGTCTTGCCTCATGATCCACGACGAGACGTTCGGACCGAGGGGCGGACGCCTCGTGCGCTGCACAGGGCAGGAGCGCGGGAGAGGCGGACCAAAGAGAAAGGCAAGGAGGTGAACCACTCCTTGCCACTCTCAACATATAGCGCACAGGGGGGCTTGCGGCAAGATCCCCTTCGTGCCGCAGAATCGTCGACCTGAGCCAGAACCAGGGGGAATGGGCTTTCATGATTGACGTGATCATTGCCGGCGGTGGACCGACCGGTCTGATGCTGGCCTCCGAACTGCGGCTGCACGACGTGCACGTGGTCGTCCTGGAGAAGCTGACCGAGCCGACCGAGCAGTCCCGCGGGCAAGGCCTGCACGCGCGCAGCGTCGAGATGATGGACCAGCGCGGTCTGCTGGACCGGTTCCAGGCGGTGAGCGAGAAGTTCCAGGTCGGCGGACTCTTCGGCGGCATCCTCAAGCCCTGGCCGGAGCGGCTGGACACGGCGCACCCGTACGGCCTCGCCACCCCGCAGCCGGTCACCGAGCGGTTGCTCAACGAGCGTGCGCTCGAACTGGGAGCCGAGATCCGGCGCGGCTGCGAGCTGGTCGGGCTGAGCCAGGACGAACACGGCGTGAGCGTCGAGCTGGCCGACGGTACGCACCTGCGCTCGCGCTACCTCGTCGGCTGCGACGGCGGACGCAGCACGGTGCGCAAGCAGCTCGGTGTCGCCTTCCCCGGCGTACCCGCCACGGTCGAGACGCTGCTGGGGGACATGGAGGTGACCGAGGACCCGGCGACGATCGCTGCCGTCGTCGAGGAAGTCCGCAAGACCCAGCTGCGGTTCGGCGCCGCCGCCAACCCGGACGGTACGTACCGCATCGTCGTGCCCGCCGACGGAGTGGCCGAGGACCGGGCGAGCGCGCCGAGCCTGGAGGAGTTCCAGAAGCAGCTGCGGGCCCACGCGGGCACCGACTTCGGCGTGCACTCGCCGCGCTGGCTGTCCCGGTTCGGCGACGCCACGCGGCAGGCCGAGCGCTACCGGGTCGGCCGGGTCCTGCTGGCCGGCGACGCCGCGCACATCCACCCGCCGACCGGCGGGCAGGGGCTCAACCTCGGCATCCAGGACGCGTTCAACCTCGGCTGGAAGCTGGCCGGGGCGGTCGACGGGTGGGCTCCCGAGGAACTGCTGGACACCTACCACGCCGAACGGCACCCGGTGGGCGCCCGCGTGCTCGACAACACCCGGGCACAGATCGCGCTGTTGGGGACCGACCCGGGTGCGACCGCACTGCGGGAGCTCTTCTCGAAGCTGATGGACTTCGAGGAGGTGAACCGGTACGTGACCGAGATGATCACCGCGGTCGGGGTCCGCTACGACTTCGGTCAGGGCCATGAACTGCTCGGCCTGCGCATGCGGGACGTGGAGCTGAAGCAGGGGCACCTCTACGGGCTGATGCACGGCGGCCGCGGGCTGCTGCTCGACCGGACCGGGCTGCTCTCCGTGGAGGGATGGGCGGATCGCGTCGACCATGTGATCGACGCCGGAGAGGAACCGGACGCACCCGCACTGCTGTTGAGGCCGGACGGCCACGTGGCGTGGGTCGGTGACGATCAGCAGGAGCTGCTCGCCCACCTCACGAAGTGGTTCGGCGCCGCCGCGGGCTGATCGGGCGCCCGCGGATCGATCGGGCGCCCGCGGATCGATCGGGCGCCCGCCGGCTGAGCGCGCGACAGCGGCGGGCCCGCCGCACCCCATGTGCGACGGGCCCGTCCGTTGCGCGGCCGGCACGGATCAGCGGAACAGCTGGCCGCGTACGGCCCCGTCGGGGAACTCCGCGGTGTGGATGTTGGAGTAGTGATCGCGGGGGTTCTCCTGGAGCCGGCGGACGTCCTCGGCCTTCTGTCCGGTCAGCTTGCCCGAAACGGCGAAGATCCCTTCGGGGACGGGCTTGTCGAGCAGGTTGAAGACCACGTCGCCGTTCTTGCCGAAGGGCCCGCGGTGGATGTGACCGAGGGTCGGGCTCTTGATGTTGACCCAGGCCAGTGAGTAGTCCACGTTCGTCCCCGAAGGCTGCAGGAACGTCGCGGCGAAGCCGTCGGGGTCACCCACCTTGGAGGTGTCGTTCTTCGGTACCTCCTGGGCGCCGTTGGACAGAGCGCGGAGCTTGCCGCCCTTCAGGATGGAGAGCGGGTTGACGGGCCGGTTGAGCGCGCCCAGTTGGCCGCGCACCGCTCCTCCGGGGAACTCGGCGCTGTGCAGGTTGACGTAGAAACCGGCCGGGTCGGTCCGCAGCCGCTGTGCGAGCGCCGCGTCGGTGACGGCCACCTGCCCGGCGGCGGAATGCACGCTCGAGGGCATGGCAGTGCCGAAGAGCGGGACCTTCACCGCTCCGTTCTGTCCCGCGACGCCCTCGTGGACATGGCCGAGGCTGGGCGTGAGTCCCTTCCAGTTCAGCGAGAAGGTCACGCGGTCGCCCTGCACCTGTACGAACGCGACCGCCTCACCGTCCGGGTCGTCGACGGCGGGTCCACCGGCGACCGGCACCTCCTGGTTGCCGTCGAGGCGGGCGACGAGTGTCACGGCGCGGCCGGACGAAGGAGCCTTGAACGCCGCGGGCGACCCGGCGGACCGGTCGGCCCCGGCGGTTCCCGGCGCGGCACCGTGCGCGCCGTGCCCGTCGTCGGCGTGGGCCGGGGCGATGGTGGTGGCACCCGCCGCGAGCAGGCAGGCCGTGGTCGCGAGAAGCCGCATCTTCGTCATGTGAGTCGTTCCTCCCTGAGAACCCGGCCCTCGGTGGCCGGTCACAGGACATACGGATCGCCCAAGCCCCTTGTTCAATATTGGATTTACTGATTTTCCATTGAACCGTCTGCCGGATGGGACCCGTGACCACCGAGAAAACCCGGTCCCGCACCCACTGCAGAAGGAAGATGAAGACGATGCGTGCCCCCAAGACCGCCACCGCGCTCGCCCCGGCGCTCGCACTGACCGTGCTGGCCCTGACGGCCTGCGGCGGCGGAGACTCCGCAGCAAGGGACGACGGCAAGCCCGCCGCGGCCGCCCCGCCGGCCTCCGTCCGCGTCGCGGACTCCGAGCTCGGCCCGATCCTCGTCGACGGAGCCGGCCGGACGCTGTACGGCTTCACCAAGGACAAGGCCGGTGCGAGCAACTGCGACGCCGACTGCGTCGCCGTCTGGCCGGCCCTCATCGCTCCGGAGGTCTCGGCGGGCGCGGGAGCCGAGGCGAAGCTCGTCGACAAGACCCCTCTGACCGAGGGCGCCACGCAGGCCAGGTACGGGGACTGGCCGCTCTACTACTACGTGGGGGACGCGGTCCCGGGAGACGTCAGCGGCCAGGGCCTGGACGACGAGTGGTTCGTGATCGGAGCGGACGGCAAGCTCGTCAAGCGCACGGCCTGACGCGGGCCCGCTACTCAGGTGGGAGTGAGTACCCGCGCCCTGCCCACCGTTCCGACGGTCCAGCACACTCATGGCATGAGCAACGCACCGCGGAACACCGTTCCCCCGCTCCTGACGGCCCTGCTGGCCGGTGTCGCGATGGCGGCATGGGCCGCCTGGCTGGGCTGGGACCAGCACCGTGACGTGCACCCCGACGGTTCGACGACCGGTCCCTACGAGGCGTGGCAGGTGATCGGGCTCGTACTGACCCTGCTGGTCCCGGTGTCCTGGGCGGCCTTCCGGAACCACGTCGCGGCCGCGGTGGTCGGCACCACGGCCGGGTTGACCATCGCCGCCGCCTACGACTGGTCCGACGACGCGACCGGGCTCTTCGGCGTCGGGGTCGCCCTCGTCCTGATCGGGAGCCTGGCCGTGACCGGCGCCGTGGCGAACCTGATCGCCCTCTTCGGCCGGGCGGCGGCCGGGCGCGGGCCCCGACGCTGAACCGTCGCGGGGGAGACGATCCTCCTCCGCGACGGATCGATGCCGTGGACTCCGGCTACGAGACGAAGGCCGGGCCCTGCGGGGCCGTGCCGCCGCACATCGCCTGCCGGTACAGCGTCTCCAGCGCGTCGTCGACGGGGTGGTGCTGCGGTGTCCCCGACGAGTCCGGCTTCTTCCACCTCTGGAGGTTGACCGCGACGGACATCTGGCGCTTGGCGTCGTCCCGGGTCAGGGAAATCGTTCCGGCGCCCCATACCGTGCCGTCGTGGCCCCAGAAGGTGCCGCACCCCTCGATGTCGACCTTGTGCAGACCGAGGCCGTACTGGATCGTCGATCCGTCCAGAGCGATGACCGGGATCGTGCGCTGCATCTCCGCCAGCGACGACCGGCTGACGATCCTGCCGTCGAGCAACTTGCCGTAGAAACGGTTGAGATCGTCCATCGTGGACACCAGAGCGGCCCCCGTCCCGGTCCACGACATGTTGTAGACGCTGTAGTCGCGCGGCGGGTCGATCGAGCCGAACAGGGCCTCGTACATCCGTGAGTGCGGTCCCTTGATGCGCGGTCCGGCCGGAAACTCGGTGTGCCGGAGCCCGGCACGCTCGATGACGTTCCGGGTGATGTACTCCTCGGCCGGGGTACCGGTCACCTGCTCCAGCAGCTCGCCGAGGAGCAGCCAATTGGTGTTGGAGTACACCCCTAGGGGGCCTCCGGGCTCGCCGGTGGGAGGCGCGGCCAGTCCCAGCTCGATCAGCTCGGCCGGGCGGAACTGCCTGAACCGGTGGTCGTCCAGGCTCTCGGGCGAGGGAGTCCGGAGGGACGGGAAGGCGTAGGGGATGTAGTCGGGGATGCCGCTGGTGTTGTTGAGCAGCATGCGGACCGTGATCTTCCGGCCGCGTTCTCCCGGCACGAGCTGCGGCAGGTGGTCGCCGATCGGCGCGTCGAGCCGGATCCGGCCCTGCTCGACCTGCTGCATGACGGCGGCGGCGGTGAAGGTCTTGGTGATGCTGCCGACGCGCTGCCGCATGTCGGGCGTCACGGGACGGCCGGTCGTGACGTCGGCGACTCCCGAAGCGCCGCGCCAGGTCCGGCCGGCATCGCGCACCTCGGCGTACACCCCCGGGATCCCCGCGCGGTGGACACCGTCCATGGCGGACTTCAGCCCGGCGGGATGCAAGGTGGTCGACCGGCTCGCGCTGCCGGCCGCCGCGGTCCTCGTCCCGTCGGGCACGGGAGCTGCCGCCACCGTGCCCGCACAGACGCTCAGCGCGGCCACGCTCGCGCACATCATCAGTCGGATCCTCAAGAAGGCCGTCCTCTCGTGGGCGATGAGCGCGTGCGACGGGGACGCTCCCCGTGCCGTTCGGCGTGCGCGGCTCACGCGCGCAGGGCGCGGCGCAGGACGGCGCCGAGTTCGGCGTTCTGCCGCTGCGAGACCTCGGCGAACACGAGCGCCTGCGACCCGTGGAAGGTGCCGGGCCACTGGTGCAGCTCGACCGACACGCCCGCCCGCATCAGCTGCAGCGCGTACTCGATGCCCTCGTCGCGGTTCGGACAGAACTCCGCGGTGGCGATGTAGGCCGGTGGCAGCCCCGACAGGTCGGATGCGCGCGCGGGGGCGGCGTACGGGGTGGCGGGCCGGGAGCCCAGGTAGTGCCGCCACGCCGCGGTGACCTTGCCGCGGTCGAACCAGGGCGTGTCGGTGAAGTTCCGCGCGGACCACGTCTCCTGCCGGTCGTCCAGTCCCGGCTGGTTGAGGAGCTGGAAGCGGATCGCCGGCCCCTGCTCGTCGCGGGCCCGCAGAGCCACCGCGGCCGCGAGGTTCGCGCCGGCGCTGTGTCCGCCGACCGCGATCCGCGCCGGGTCCGTGCCCAGTTCGGCAGCGTGCTCGGCCGTCCAGGCCAGCGCGGCGTAGGCGTCGTCCAGGGCGGCCGGGAAGGGGTACTCGGGCGCGAGGCGATAGCCCACCGAGATCACTGCCGCCCCGGAGAGGTCCGCGATCCGGGCGGCCCACGGGTGCTCGGTGTCCAGGTCGCCGAAGACTCCACCGCCGCCGTGCAGCCAGACAATGGCGCCCTGTGCCTGGTGCGGACGGTAGAGCCGTATGGGCACGCCCGGGTCGGCGGGGACCGTGCGGTCCTCGACCTCCATGTTCGAGGTATCCGGTGGCGGCGCCGCGGAGGCCCGCTCGGCGACCTCCTTGCGCGCGGCCACCGGATCGTTCATGTCGAGTTGCGGGAAGAAGGGGATGAACGCTTCGAGTTCGGGATCGATGAGGACCATCCTCACGGGGTGCCGCCCCCGAGGTCATCCGCCGACTGTCGGGCCTCCCGCCCCGATCACGCGCCGATCGGCGCGACCTCGCCCCGCCCGGTGGAGACGCCGAGCCGAGTGCCGAGACGGGCTGTGTGTTAAAATCACTGCGTTGGCCTTCGGAGCCGCCCCACCGGGTGTGCGTCGGAGGCTTTTTTTCATGCCTTCTGACACGTTGACTCCCGCCACACCCCCCACCAGCAGCTACCGGGCACTGCTCGGCAATCGTGAATTCGCAGGCCTGTACGCGGGCTTCACCCTCACCGTCGCCGCGACCACCCTGTCGGGCTTCGCGCTCGGCACCCTGGTCAACCAGCAGACCCGGTCCCCGTTCCTGACCGCCGTGAGCATGTACGGGGCCACCTTCGCGATGGTGCTCGGCGCGCTGACGCTGATGTCGGTCGCGGACGGAAAGCGCCCCCGCCGGACCCTCGTCGCACTCCAGTGCGTCTCGTTGGCGGGCGTCGCCGCCCAGGCCGTTCCGGGGCTCCCGCTGGCCGTCCGGTTCGGACTCCTCCTGGTGCTGGGCTTCTTCCAGTCCCTGGGGACCGGCACGCGCATGGGGCTGCTCGCCGAAGTCGTGCCGACCACCTCGTACGCGCTCGCGCGTTCGCTGATGAACATCACCTCGGGCGGCACGGCGATCCTCGGCTACGCCATCGGCGCCCTGCTGCTGCGGCACCTGAGCCCGCAAGGCGTCTTCGTCGTCGCGACGGCGCTGACCGCACTCGGGCTGGTCGCCGTCGCCACCACCGTCCGCGAACGCTCGATCCGGCTGACCCGCCGCCCGGGGCTCCGGCAGACCTGGACCACCAACACCGCGCTCTTCTCCCACCCCGGCCGGCGGGCCCTGCTGCTCAACCTGTGGGTGCCCAACGGCCTGATCGTCGGCTGCGAGGCCCTGTTCATCTCCTACGACCCGGAACAGGCCGGCGTCCTCCTGGCCGCCGGATCGGCCGGCATGCTGCTCGGGGACCTGGCGGTCGGGCGACTGCTCACCGCCGACCGGCGTCACCGCTACGCGTTCGTCCTGCGGCTGCTGCTCGCCGTCCCCTACCTGGTGTTCGCCTTCCACCCGCCCACCCCGGTCGCGATGGCCGCGGTGTTCGTCGCCGGCGCCGGCTTCGCCGCCACCCTGCCGCTCCAGGAACAGCTCCTCGCCCTGACCCCCGATCCGGTACGAGGCCAGGTCCAGGGAGTCGAGTCCGCAGGCCGGATGACGTGGCAGGGCATCGGTGCGGCGATCGCGGGCGGCCTCGCCCAGTACCTCAGCCCCCACACGGTGATCGCCGCACTGGCCGCGGCGTCCATTGCCGTCACCGTCCTCTCCCGGCCGCACGTGCTCCGTGCCGGCGCCGCCAGGAGCGAGAACCCACTGACGAGCCGCCTGCTGAACCCGTAGGTCCTGCCGGTGAACTCCACCACCTCACCCGTCACGACTGTGGGGGGCGGACACATGGGAGCGGCGCCCGCACGTCACGGATGATTCCCGGCATGACTAGCGGAATCACACCCCCGTCCGGCGCAACCGCAGGTGTCGACCTCTCGGGACGCACGGCCATGGTGACGGGCGCCGGCAGCGGGATCGGCCGGGCCTGTGCCCGGGCGCTCGCCGCCGCCGGCGCGTTCGTCCACGTGGTCGACCTCGACGCCGCGGCGGCCGAGTCGGTGGCCGAGGCGGTGGGCGGGCGTGCCCACGTGGTGGACCTCGCCGAGGGCCGGCTCGTGGCGGAACTCCCCACCGGCATCGACATCCTGGTCAACAACGCGGGACTGCAGCACGTCGCGCCCCTGGCCGATTTCCCGGTGGACCGCTTCGAACTCCTCCAACGGGTGATGGTCCAGGCCCCGTTCCTGCTCATCCGCCAGACCCTGCCGCACATGTACGCACGCGGTTGGGGCCGCATCGTCAACGTCTCCAGCGTGCACGGCCTCCGCGCCAGCGCCTTCAAGGCCGGATACGTGACCGCCAAGCACGCCCTCGAAGGACTGAGCAAGGTCACGGCCCTCGAAGGCGCCCCGCACGGTGTCACCAGCAACTGCGTCAATCCCGGATACGTCCGCACGCCCCTGGTGGAACGGCAGATCGCCGCGCAGGCCGCCGCCCACGGCATCCCCCCGGAGCAGGTGGTCGGCGAGGTGCTGCTCAGCCGCTCCGCGATCAAGCGGCTGATCGAACCGGAGGAGGTCGCCGATGTCGCCGTCTGGCTCTGCGGCCCGCACACCGGCTACATCAGCGGTGCTTCCCTCCCCGTCGACGGGGGCTGGAGCGCAGCCTGACCGCCCGTCATCGGGGAGAATCCGGCCGCGAGCGGCAGGTCATTGGCCGTTCGGGTCACCGCCTTCGCGACGGTTGCGGCGGCGTCGGCCCAGGGCCGCCGCCAAACCGATCAAGCCGCCCGCGATCGCGCCGGACACGAGGGTGCGCAGCAGGTCATCCATCGAGTACTCCCCTTTGATCGACTACGAACGGGGACACTAGCGACGCGCGGACGGCCTGGCTTGGACAAATTTGACCTCGCCCCTCACAGGGCGAGCGCGCCCTCCGCGACACGAGCGGAGGCCATCCGGCCGGGGGTGGTGCCGGCCAGGGCGCGGAACTCGCGGTTGAGGTGCGCCTGGTCGTAGAAGCCGCAGGCCGCGGTCACCTGGGTGGGACTCGCCCCCTCGCGGGTGAGCAGCCGCACCGCCCGGTGGAAGCGCAGGACCCGGGCGGACATCTTGGGCGTCAGGCCGACCTGTTCGGTGAACCGGCGGATCAGGTACCCCTGGCTCCAGCCCACTTCGGCCGCGATCCGGCCGACCGGGATCGCCCCGCCGGCGCGGGACAGCAGGTGCCAGGCGTGCCCCACCTCGGGCGCGGGCAGCGGGCCGCGCTCGAGCCGGGCGGACAACGCGAGGTCCAGCAGGTCGAACCGGGCTCCCCAGTCACCGGTGGCCGCCAGTTGCTCCACCAGCACGCCGGCCCCGGGGCCGAGTACGTCGCGCAGTTCGACCGCCCGGTTGGTCAACTCGCCCATCGGCACGGCGAACAGCCGGTAGGCCCCCAGCGGGGTCAACTCCAGCCGGATCGCCTCCTGGCCGCCGGGATGGTCACACACCCGGGGCCCGTCTTCGAGACCCACGGCCAGCGAGCCGGTGACCTGACTGCCCGGGCTCGCGTCCCCGAGCCGGCGAACCTGGGCGAACGGCTCACCGAGACTGATCACCACGACGGCCCGGCCTGTGGGAACCACCCGCACCCGGAAGGGCGTTGCCGCCGCATCCCAGTAACCGGCGTAGCTGTGCACGATCGGGCGCAGATGGGGCGGCCACGGTCGCGTGACCCGCCACCGGCCGCCCAGCCGGGTCACTTCGACTCCATGACCGGCCAAAGCCGTCCCTCCGGCCACCGGCCACCCCTCTTCCTGCCGCGCCCCGACCCCCGCACCACGTACGTCACGTATCAGCATGGTCTCAGCGCCAGGCGGGATGGCCTTCGGCGGAGCCGTCGGCGGTGAGCCGGCGTTCGTCGGTCTTGTCCGCGCGTACGGCCCAGACCACGGGCTTCTCGTACGGGCCGCGGACGAAGGCCAGCCAGGTGCCGTCCACGGACCAGGCGGGGTCCATCTCGTGGGCGGAGCCGGAGACCAGTGCGCGATCGGCGGTGCCGTCGGCGGCCACGAGGCGGATGTCGCCCTGGGTGCCCGTGCCGTACGTACCCGAGGTGTACGCGAAGGTCGCGCCGTCCGGGGACCACACCGGGTCGAGCGCCGGATGGGGCAGTTGGGTCACCTGCTGCGGGGCGCGGCCGGGGGAGGCGGGGTCGACCAGGTGGATCTGCCAGTTCCCGGGCTCCGTCTTCTCCATGCAGACCGCGATGTGCTTGCCGTCCGGCGACCACGCGGGGTCCTCGACCGGGACCCCGCCCGAGGTGAGCTGCACGGCCGCACCGTCGGCGACGTTGACCGCGAACAACTGCTGCACGCCGTCCTTCTTGCGGAGTACGGCGAGCCGGCTGCCGTCCGGAGACCAGGACACCCTGCCGCCGGCGATGGGGGCGACCCGCCGCGCGTTCGACCCGTCGGCGTCGGCGGTCCACACGGCCGTGCCCTCAGGCGTGGTGCGGGTGAACGCGAAGGACCTGCGGTCGGGCGACCACTGGGGCAGCATGTCGCACGCGCCCCCCGCGACGAGCCGCACGGGAGTCTCCTTGCCCGGATCCCGGCGGGCGATGACGCCGTGACACGTCCCGGGCCAGCCGGGGGCGGTGTCCAGCCGGACCAGCAGGGGGTCGTTCGGGAACGGGGCCGGAGTGGGGGCGGTGGCGGACGCGGAGCCGGTGGGCGTGACGGCGCCCGTCTTGGCGTCGTCCTTGGCGGAGCGGTTCCAGGGCTGCCACACGAGCACGCCGACGGCCGCGAGGGAGACCACGAGCACGGCCGCCACCACCGCACGGCGTCGGCCGGGCCGCGCGCCGGCCGGCCGCGGCGCCACCTCGGCGGGGCCGGGGGAGTGGAGCCCCGCGGGTCCCGAGGGCCCGGTCTCGGTGTGCGGCTGTTCCGGGCAGGGCTCGGCGCCGACCGGACCGGGGACGGGCGGTGCCGGGGTGTCCCGGAGGTCCGGGGTGGCCGGCGCGGTGTCATGAGGGGTGGCCTGCGCGGCGCCTGGAGGGGCTCCCGCGGGGGAGTCGTACGGGGTGTCCGGCGCGGTGGGATGCGCCGTGGGCTCCTGCCGGGGGAGCAGCTGCGATGCCGCGTCCGGCAGCCAGCAGTCGCCGGCCGGGTGGCGGACGGTCAGACTGTCCAGCAGGGCGGTCGGGGTGGGCCGGGCAGCCGGATCCTTGGACAGGCACGCACCGACCGCTTCGCGGAGTTCGCCGGGGACTGCGGTCAGGTCCGGCTCCTCGTGGACGACCTTGTAGTGCCTGGCCGCGGACGGGCCGTCGCCGAAGGGCGTGCCGCCCGCCGCCTGCGTGAGCACCACCCCCAGCGCGAACATGTCGACCGCGGGGGTCACGGCCCCGCCGGTGAGCTGCTCGGGGGCAAGGAATCCCGGCGTGCCGATCTGCAGCCCGGTCTGGGTCAGGGCCGTTCCGTCCAGGGCGCGCGCGATGCCGAAGTCGATGACGCGCGGCCCGTCCTCCGCGACGATGATGTTCGCGGGCTTGAGGTCGCGGTGGATGACCCCCGCCCGGTGGATCGCCTCCAGCGCCTCGGCCAGGCCGGCGGCCAGGACGGTGAGCGTGTCCAGCGGCAGGGATCCGACGCGCGCGAGCACCGCTTGGAGGGTGGGGCCGGGTACGAAGGCCGTCACCAGCCAGGCCGGTTCCCCGTCGGGGTCCGCGTCGACGACCGGTGCGGTGTGGAAGCCGCCGACCCGCCGCGAGGCCGCCACCTCGTCGGCGAACCTTCGCTTGAAGCCGGGCTCGTTGCTCAGCTCGGGACGTACGACCTTGACGGCCACGGCGCGGCCGGACTGGGACCGGCCCAGGTAGACCACACCCATGCCCCCCTGGCCGAGCCGCCCTACCAGTCGGTAGCGGCCTTCGCCGACCGAGGTGGGATCGCCCGCTTCGAGCGGCTTCATGGGTCCCCCGTTTCACACCGTGCGCAATGAACAGCCTCTCCCTACCCGTCGCGCCGCGCAGCAGTCAAGCCGGGCCTTGTGGCCGTGGCCCCGGCTCCTTCCTGCGCCGATCCTGCGGGCTTCCTTAAGGGACCTTGAAGAACGCCTCCGGGACGCTCTTTTCGCTGGTCACGGCCCTAGGCTCGGTCGGACCCTCCTCCCCCTCTCTCTGTGAGGTGCTACCGGCATGAGCCGCAGCCGAACTCCCGGAACGCCGTCCCGCGTCGAAGCACGACGCAACAAGAAGGTGCGCACGCGCATCGTGCTGTCCCTCACGGCGGCGGCCGCGGCCGTGGCGGTCGGGGTCGCGGTGGCCGATTCCGACGGCGGTCCGCGCGGGGACCAGCGGGCCGACGGCGTCACGGGACCGAAGTCCGCGGCGGCGGGCTCCGGTGACGGGGCGGCGACGGCCACCCCTCTTCCCACCCTCCCCGCGCCCACCACCGACGCCCCGTCCGCGACCCCGTCCGGAACGCCCGGCGCCGACGCCACGGGATCCGCGGCTCCCACGAAGTCCGCGGCGGGGGCGAGCAGCCCGGCCGCCTCGGCACCGGCCAAGCCTGCCAAGCCCGCACGGACGACTGCCGCGACCGCCGGGGGCGGCTCCTCCGGCGGTGGCTCCGGCGGGTCCGAGTCCGAGTCCGCGGTCCTCGCCCTGGTCAACAAGGAGCGGGCCGCGGCGGGGTGCGGTCCCCTGACCGCGAACGCCAAGCTGAGCGCCGCGGCACGGGCGTACAGCGACACCATGGCCGCCAGTGGCGTCATGTCCCACACCGGACCGGACGGGTCCACCATGACCACCCGGGTTGAGGCCGCCGGATACGGCTGGTCCCGGCTCGGAGAGAACATAGCCCGCGGGCAGGCCGACGCCGACGCGGTCATGAACGCGTGGATGAACAGCCCCGGCCACAAGGCGAACATCCTCAACTGCGCCTTCCGGGAGATCGGCATAGGCGTCCACAAGGGCGACGGCGGCCCCTGGTGGACGCAGAACTTCGGGACGCCCAAGTAGGTCCCGCGCCGGCCCTCCCGCAGCGCGGCACACGTCCTCCGACCCGCACCCGGGTCAGGAGGACGTCGGCGTTCGCCCGCGGATCCGGGGGCGGCCCTGTCCGTTCGGGGGGAGGTGGTGACGGGCGGCTCCGTGCGTCGGTCACTATGGGGCCGTGCCAAGAATTCCGCGCTACCTGCTCATATGGCTGTCCTGCACGGCCGCCAGCGTGACCGCCGTGCTCGGCACGGTCCAGTTCGTGGTCGGTTCGACCAGGCACACGCCGCCGGTGGCGCGGTCCGCCCCGATGGTCTTCGACTCGCCACCGGCCTGGCAGGCGGGGCAGGGCGGGTCACCGAGCCCGCAGTCCCCGAGCGCGTCCGCCGGCGGTTCGCCCTCCGAGAGCGGGCGACCGTCTCCCTCGGCTCCGACGTCCACACCCACGAAGGCCCCGACGGGATCACCCCGGACGACGGCGCCGAAGCCCCCCGTCGACTGTGAGGGGGGTGGATACGGCCTGCACACCGTCCCTTCCCAGGGAGGCAAGGTCACGGTGCGGTACGGGAAGGTCGGCGTCTGTCTGATCTCCGCGATACCCAGCCGCGGGTTCAAGGCCACCACGTCACAGACCGCGGACGACACCCTGACGGTCACCTTCACCAGCGCGGACCACCGCTCCGTGATCACGGCGACGATCGAGCCGACGGCGAAGGCCACGGTCCGCGAGTCGTCGTTCTGACGCCGCGGCGGCTCCGGCCGCTCCGGTCGCCCCGGCCGCTGCGCACCTCGTAACTCCGCTGTCCTGTTTGGGCATTTCACCTCCTTGTGTGTGCCCATCGCCCGCGTGCCGGCGAAGCGGAACGTGAGCTGTTCCTTAGGGGAACCTGAAGATCGCGCTCAGGCCGTTCGGGCGGCCCCGGGCGGTCCTATGCTCGCGTCAGCCGAACGGCCACCGGCGCCCGGGCGTAATGCCCCGGAGACGCGTCGGGCCGTCGGCTTCACCGATCCGGGAGGCGTTCCGCCCTTCCCGTGGTCCCGAACCGTGCCTTGGGGTGTCTTCGCCATGAGTCCTCGCATACTCCGACCCGCCCGCACCGCCGCGCCCCTGGGGGTGCGCCTGCCGCTCGTCGCCGCAGCCGTGGTCGCCGTCGGGCTGACCGCGGCCTGCGGTCCGTCCTCCCAGTCGGCCGGCGCCGCCTCCTCCTCCCCCTCCGCGGTCGGAGAGCCGTCGCAGAGCCTTCCCGCCGGCACGGAGTCCGCGTCCGCGTCCGCCGAGGCGTCCCCGACGGCCTCGGCCTCGCCGTCGGCGTCCGCCGGTACCCCGTCCGCCTCCGCGCCGACCCCTTCCCGTACCCAGGCGGCTCCGGCCACGCCCAAACCCTCCCGTACGTCCGCCGCGCCCGCGCCCGCGCCGGCCAAGATCCCCGGGCCCGGCTACGACAGTTCCGCCGATGCGCAGAAGGCGATCGACGCGGCCCTGCGCGCGGCCAAGGCCGACGGGAGGATGGTGCTGCTCGACTTCGGCGCCAACTGGTGCGGCAACTGCAAGGCGGCCGACAAGGTGTTCGCCCAGCCGCAGACGGCGGCGATCCTCGGAGCCTCCTACCACCTGGTCAAGGTCGACATCGGCGGCAACAGCTCCGCCAACTCCGCGCTCCTGCGCAAGTACAGCCCCTCGGGCGGCACTTACAAGATGCCCGTCCTGATCGTCGTCTCGCCGTCCGGAACGGTGCGCACCGACACCCACGCCACCGGCAACCCCGCCCTGACCTCGGACGGCATCAACTCCTTCCTGCGCCAGTGGGCGTCGTGAGACGACCTGTCCTGCGGCCGGCCGTCCTGGCCGGTGCCGGCCTCGTGGTGGCCGCCGCGGGCTGCGTCTTCGCCGCCTCCGGGGGCGCCGGCGACGGCGGGCCGAACACGCGGCCCGCCGGCGTCTCCGTCAGGGCCGCGGCCGCGGCCACCGTCGTGGCCCCCGGCGCCCGGCCGGCCGCGCCCGCGCTGGCGGGCGTCGACCTGGACGGAGAGCCGGTCGGCCTCGACGGGTTCCAGGGGCAGGTCGTCGTGCTCAACGTGTGGGGGTCGTGGTGCGGCCCCTGCCGGACCGAGGCCGACGACCTCGCGCGGCTCAGCGGGCGGACCCGGGCCGAAGGGGTCCGGTTCCTCGGGATCAACACCCGTGACCGGGAGCGCGCGGCGGCGCAGTCCTTCGTACGCGCGCACGGCCTCGGCTTCCCCAGCCTCCACGACCCGGACGGGGAGCTCCTGCTCCGTTTCCCTCCCGCCCTCCTCAACCCGCAGACGATCCCTTCGACCCTGGTGATCGACCGCCGGGGACGCGTCGCCGTCAGCATCGGGGGCGCGGTCACCGAAGAGGAGCTGGGCCCCCTGATCGCACGCGTGGCGGAGGAAGGCCCATGACGACGCCCACGGGCATCACGCTCCTCGCCGCGGACGCCCCGTCCCTCCTCCAGGGGGCGCCGGCGGTCGCCGTTCCGGTGGCGTTCTTCGCGGGACTCGTCTCCTTCCTCTCGCCGTGCGTACTCCCGCTCGTGCCGGGCTACCTCAGCTACGTCACCAGCCTGTCGGTCTCCGACCTGGCGGACGCCCGGGGCGGGCAACGCGGGCGCATGGCGCTCGGCGCGGTGCTGTTCGTCCTGGGCTTCACGGCCGTCCTCGTCTCCGGGGGCGCCCTGTTCGGGTACTTCGGCCGTACCCTGCTGGCGCACCAGGAGGTGGTCACCCGGGCCCTCGGTGTCTTCACCGTGCTGATGGGGCTGTCCTTCATGGGTTTCCTGCCGGGCTTCACGCAGCGGGAGTTCCGCATCCACCGGCGGCCCGCGCTCGGCCTGGCGGGCGCCCCCCTGCTGGGTGCGGTGTTCGCGGTCGGATGGACCCCGTGCATCGGCCCGACGCTCGCCGCCGTGCAGGCGCTCGCCTGGAGCGAGGCGAGCGCGGTCCGCGGAGCCCTGCTGATGGCGGCCTACTGCCTCGGGCTGGGCCTGCCGTTCATCCTGGCGGCGCTGGCCTTCCGCCGCGCCCTGGGCGCTTTCGGCCTGGTCAAACGCCACTACCAGTGGGTCCTGCGGATCGGCGGCGGGATGCTCGTGCTCGTCGGGGTGCTGTTGGCCACCGGCGTGTGGAACGACCTGGTGTACCGGCTGCAGTTGTGGAGCGCGAACTTCACCACGGCCCTCTAGTCCCCACCCCTTCCCCTTGATCGATCCAAAGGCCAGAGACACACATGAACGTTTCCGCTGTTTCCCGGTTCACGAGGCGTCCCCGGAAGGCCCGCATCGCGACGGCCCTCCTCACCCTGGCCGCGCTCACGGCATGCGGCGAGCAGCCCGCCGGGGGCGCCGACGCCGCGCCCACGACGAGCTTCACCGAGAACGGGGTCACCGTCACGCTCTCCCTGTCCGACTGGCAGGCCAGGAACGGCACCCTGACCGCGGTCTTCACCCCCGAGGAGGGGTTCCACCTCTACAGCACCGACCTGCCGCCCACCGGAATCGAGGGCGTGGGCAGACCGACCGCGATGGACGTCACCGGGGTCCTGAAGGCGGGCGGGAAACTGGCGGCCGCGGCGGAGGTGCGGACGATCAGCCTGCCCGGCGTCGACGCCCCCGTCCCCGTCTACCCGGACGGGCCCGTCACCACCACCCTGCCCGTCCGCGCGGACGGTAACGGGGAGGCGACCGTCCTGCTCGGGTACGCGAGCTGCAACGAGCGGGAGGGCTGCACCATCCCGGTGTCCGACCGTCCCGTGCACCTGCGCATCACCGACGACGGTCCGGCCTTCGCGGACCGATAGGAACGATCGTTCACCTAAGGTGTGCGCATGCCCAGCGTCCTGGTCGTGGAAGACGACCCCAGCATCCGCCAGTCACTCATCGAAGTCCTGGCGGAGCACGGGTATGCCGTACGCAGCGCCGGTGACGGTTTCGGCGCCCTGCGCGAGGTCACCCAGATGCCCGTCGACGCGGTGGTCCTCGACCTGGGTCTGCCCGATCTGGACGGAGGGGACGCACTGCGCATGATCCGGGGCATCTCCTCCGTTCCCGTACTGGTGGCCACCGCCCGCGACGACGAGGCGGAAATCATCAGGCTCCTCAACGCGGGCGCCGACGACTACCTCGTCAAGCCCTTCTCGGGGGGACAACTGATCGCACGCCTCTCCGCCGTCCTGAGGCGCACCAGCCACATACCCGCCGGCCACGCCGCGCTCGCCGGTCAGGGTCCGCGGCCGGCGGCGGCGGCCGAGCCGCTGCGCGCCACCACCGTGGGCGAGTTGGCGGTGGACCCGGGCGCGCGCACCGCGTACCTGGCCGGCCGGGAGCTCCACCTCACCCGCCGGGAGTTCGACCTCTTGGCCTTCCTCGCCCACCACACCGGCCAGGTCGTCTCCAAACGGCGGCTGCTGACGGAGGTCTGGCGCGAGCCGTACGTGGACGACCAGACCGTCGACGTGCACCTGTCGTCCCTGCGCCGCAAGCTCGGCGAACGCGCGGCCGCCCCGCGCTACCTGCTCACGGTCCGCGGCGTCGGCATCAAGCTGGTGGCGCCGCGGTGAGACGCTCCCTGGCAGGGGTGGCGCTCGCCGTGACGTCGATGGTCGCCCTCTCCTTCCTCATACCGCTGGCCGCCCTGGTGATGTCGCTCGTCAAGGAGCAGAGCATCACCGCGGCCGAACAGCGGGCCGCCGCCCTGGCCCCCGTACTGACGCTGACCGCGGATCCGTCCGCCCTGCGGGAATCCGCCGCGAGTCTGGACGCGGCCGAGTACGTCGTCGTCCATCTGCCCGACGCCGCACCCCTCGGCAGCTCCCGGGCCCCCGCCGCGCTGCTCGAACGGGCGCAGCGGGGGCGCGAGTCCATCTCCCAGCAGATTCCGAGCGGCTGGATATGCCTGCAGCCGGTGGTGCTGCCCGGTGACCGGGTCGCCGTCATCGAGAACTTCGTCCCCGAGCAGGAGCTGACCCGCGGGGTCAAGGCCTCCTGGGCGGTCATGCTCCTCCTCGCCGTGGGGTTGGTCTGCGGTTCAGTACTCGTCGCCGACCGCCTCGGCGCGAAGGTCGTCCGGTCCTCCAAGCGCCTCGCCCACGCTTCCCAGGCGCTGGGCCAAGGCGACCTGGAGGCCCGGGTGGACCCCATGGGCCCCAGGGAACTGCGCGACGCGGGCATCGCGTTCAACGCCATGGCCCACCGGATGACCGAGCTGCTCGCCGTCGAACGGGAACTGGTCGCCGACCTGTCCCACCGGCTGCGCACCCCGCTGACCGCCCTGCACCTGGCATCGGAGCGGATGGCGGGCTCACCGGAATCGGCCAGGGTCGAGGCCGCGGTGTGCGCACTGGAGACGGAACTCCAGGCCATCATCACCGCGGCGCGCACCCCGCTCGCCGTGGGCCCGATGGGCCAGGGCATGCTCGGCGCGGAAGCGGGCGACGGCAAGGACGCGGGCAAGGCGACGGGCAAGGGCGCGGGCGCCCGCAGCACGAGCGCGGCCCCCGCCGGACCCCGCTGCGAGGCGGCCGAAGTCGTCTGCCGCCGGACCGCGTTCTGGGAGGTCCTGGCGGAGCAGCAGAGCCGGCCCTGCTCCGTGGAGGTCACCCAGGAGCCGTCGCCGGTCGGCCTCTCCGACGACGACATCGCCGCCGTGGTGGACGCGCTCATCGGCAACGTCTTCCGGCACACCCCGCCCGGCACCCCGTTCGGCGTCCGAGTCGTCCGTACCGCCCTGGCCGTGGAACTGGTCGTGGAGGACGCCGGTCCGGGCATCCCCGAACCGGACCGTGCCCTCTCCCGCGGGAGCAGTACGGGCTCATCGGGGCTCGGCCTCGACATCGCGCGCAGGGCCGCGACCGTCACCGGCGGCTCGATGCACATCGCTCGCGGCCCTCGGGGAGGCGCGCGCATCACCGTCGTCTTCGCGCTCGCGGCAACCCTGCCGTCGGGCCGCGGGCCGCGCGGTTCCCGGAGGCGTACGGGATGGCCGCGCGGGCGGTGAGCACTCGCGGGCGGCGCAGGTTTTGGCAATCAGTGAGGTTAGGCTAACCTAACCAACGTGCAAGGAGCTGAAGAGACCGCCGCGGCCTGCCGCCCCCACGGTCATGAACTGTCCGCCAGGGGCGTCACCGTGGCCTACGAAGGCGTCGACGTCGTACACGACGCCTCGTTGACGCTGCGACCCGGCGAAGTGACCGTTCTGGTGGGGCCGAACGGCAGTGGCAAGTCGACGCTGCTGCGCACCATCGCCCGGCTGCAGCGGCCCAGGACCGCCACGCTCGTCATCGACGGGGACACCGACGGCCTCGCGCTGAGTCCCCGTGAGTTCTCGCGCCGGGTCGCCCTGCTCACGCAGGGCCGCCCCACGCCGAGCGGGCTGACGGTACGGGACCTGGTCGAATTCGGCCGCTACCCGTACCGCGGACGCTGGGGCAGGGACGACCCGGGCGGTCGGGCCGCGGTGGACCGCGCGCTCGCCCTGACCGGGGTCACGGAACTCGCCGGGCGCGGCGCAGAACACCTTTCCGGCGGGCAGCTCCAGCGCGTCTGGCTGGCCGGCTGCCTCGCGCAGGAGACGGGTGTGCTCCTGCTCGACGAGCCGACGACCTACCTCGACCTGCGGTACCAGGTCGAACTCCTCGACCTGATGAGGGATCTGGCGGAGGACCACGGCATCGCCGTCGGCGTCGTCCTGCACGACCTCGACCAGGCCGCGGCCGTCGCCGACCGGATCGTCCTGCTCGACACGGGACGCGTCATCGCCGACGGCGACCCCACCGACGTATTGACACCGCAGCGGCTGACCGACACGTACGGGATCCCCATCCACGTCGAAACGGACCCGCTCACCGGCCGGCTGCGCACCCGCGCCATCGGCCGGCACCACTCGCGTACCGAAAGGCTCAGCACCACCTCATGAGACGACTCCTCCTCACCGCGGCGGCCGCCACCGCCGCGGCCCTCACCCTGACCGCCTGCGGAACCACCGAGCCCGCCGCCGACGACACCAAGCAGACCGCCGAGCGCATCACCCTCACCGATGACACGGGCACGAAGGTGGAGCTCGACGGGCCCGCCAAGAACGTCGTCGGGACCGAGTGGAACGTCGTCGAGAGCCTGATCTGCCTGGGCGTAGCCCCGGTCGGCGTCTCCGACGTCAAGGGCTACAAGACGTGGAACACCGCGGTCCCGCTGAAGAACGAGCCCAAGGACGTCGGCACGCGCGGTGAGCCGAGCATGGACACCATCGCTTCCCTGAAGCCGGACCTCATCCTCGCCACCACCGACCTGCCGCCGGCCGCCATCGAGCAGCTGCGCAAGGTCGCCCCGGTCCTGACGGTCCATGCCGCCGCCGCGTCCGACCCGATCGGTCAGATGACGAAGAACCTGGACCTCATCGCCCAGGCCACCGGCACCACCGAGAAGGCCGGAACGCTCAAGCAGCAGTTCCAGGCGAAGCTCGACGAGGGCAAGAAGGCGCTCGCCGACGCCGGTCGCGCCGGCACCCCGTTCGCCTTCGCCGACGGCTACGTCGTCTCCAACCAGGTCTCGATCCGCCCGTACACCAGCGGCTCGCTCCTCGGCGGAGTCAACGAGAAGCTCGGTCTGAAGAACGCCTGGACCGTCGAGGGCGACCCGGCCTACGGCCTCGGCACCACCGACGTCGAGGGCCTCACCAAGCTCGGCGACGTCGAGTTCGCCTACATCGGCAACGACGGCGACAAGGACAGCAACCCGTTCACAGGCGCGCTGGCCCAGGACAAGGTGTGGACCTCCCTGCCGTTCGTGCAGAAGGGCAACGTGCACCGACTGCCCGACGGCATCTGGATGTTCGGCGGTCCCGAGTCGATGAGCAAGTACGTCGACGCGGTCGTCGCCGCCCTGAAGAAGTAGCACCATGGCCGTCACCGCAACCACTCCCGCCATCACCGCGTCCGCGGTCAGGACCCGGACGGGGGCGGCCGCGGTGGCGGCCGCGCTGGTCCTCCTCGTCGCCGCGCTCGCCGCCGTCGACATCACGCAGGGCACGGCCGCCGTCGGCGCGCCGGAGGTCTGGAAGGCGCTCACCGGCCGGTCCGATCCGGCCGACTCCTCCGTCCTCATCGCCTCCCGGCTGCCGCGGATGACCGCCGGCCTGCTCGTCGGCGCCCTCCTCGGCATGGCGGGCGCCGCCCTGCAGGCCGTCAGCCGCAACGTCCTCGCCTCACCGGACACCCTCGCCGTCAACGCCGGCTCCTACTTCGGCCTCGGCATCGCCGCCGTCACCGGCGTCTCGCTCCCGCTTCTGGCCTCCTCCGGCATCGCGTTCGCCGGCGGCCTCGCGGCCGCGGCCGTCGTCCTCGGACTGTCCGGACTGGGCACCGGCACCGTCCGGCTCGTCCTCGCGGGCAGCGCCCTCACCCTCGGCCTCACCGCCCTCACCGAGGGCCTGCTCCTGCTGTTCCCCCAGGACACCGAGGGCGTCTACCACTGGAACCAGGGCAGCATCGCCCAGCACGGGTTCGACGGCGTGCTGCAGGTGGCACCGATCGGCGTCGTCGCCCTCATCGGGCTGCTGCTCCTCGCCCGCCGGATCGACGCCCTGGCCCTCGGCGACGACGCCGCCCGCGGCCTCGGCGTCCCGGTCCGCTCGACCCGGGTCACCGCCGTCGTACTCGCCGCCCTGCTCTCCACGGCCGCCGTCACCCTCGCCGGCCCCATCGGCTTCGTCGGCCTCTGCGCACCCGCCCTCGTCCGCCCCCTCGCCCGGAGGTTCCGCGGCTTCACCCGGACGCGCGGGAGCCTGCCGGTCGCCGGGCTCACCGGCGCCGCGCTGGTGATCGGCTCCGACGTCCTGCTGCGCGCCCTCGTACCGTCGGACGTGGCCGTCGCCGTGCCGACCGGTGTCGTCACCAGCCTGGTCGGCGCCGTCTTCCTCATCGTCATGGCCGTACGGGTCCGGGACACGGCCGGATCCACCGCGCCCGACCGGCTGCGCATCAGGACCCGCGGCGTCTTCCTCACCACCACGGCCGTCCTGGCGGTCGTGCTCGTCGGCGTGATCATCGCCGCCGTACTGGTCGGAGACAGCAAACTGCTGCTCGGCGACGTGGTGAACTGGGCTCAAGGACGGGCCGGCCGGACCGTCACCTTCGTCCTCGACACCCGGGTGCCCCGGGTCCTCGCCGCGCTCTTCGCCGGTGCGGCCCTCGCCCTCGCCGGCACCCTCATCCAGGCCGTGACCCGCAACCCCCTCGCCGAACCGAGCATCCTGGGCGTCTCCGGAGGCGCCGCGCTCGGCGCCGTCCTCCTCGTGACGACCGTGCCCCTGGCCGGAACGTGGAGCGTGGCCGGTGCGGCGTTCGCGGGCGCCGCGGGCGCCTCCGTCCTCGTCTTCGGGCTGGCCGCGCGGGGCGGGTTCCAGCAGAACCGGCTGGTCCTCGTCGGATTCGGCGTCGCCACCGGGTCGGCCGCCCTGGTCAGCCTCCTCATCATCCTCACCGACCCGTTCAACGCGACGAAGGCGCTCACCTGGCTGTCGGGCTCCACCTACGGGAGGAACCTGACCGACGTGGCGCCCCTCGCGGCCGTCCTCGCCGTGGGCGTGGCCGTCGCGGTCATGCGGCGCACCGAACTCGACCTCGTATCGCTCGACGAGGACACCCCGAGGCTGCTCGGACTCAGCCTGGGACGCGGACGTTTCGGCTTCCTCGCCCTCGGCGTCCTGCTCACCGCCACCGCCGTGGCCGCCGCCGGAACCATCGGCTTCGTCGGGCTCGTGGCACCCCACGCGGCCCGCGCCCTCGTGGGACGGCAGCACGCCCGGGTGGTACCGGTCGCGGTGCTCCTCGGCGCCATCCTCGTCTGCACGGCGGACCTGGTGGGCCGAACCGTGATCGCCCCGGCCCAGCTCGGCGCCGGCGTCATGACCGCGGTGATCGGCACGCCGTACTTCCTCTACCTGCTCGTCCGCAGCCGCCGGTAGGGCATTGCCGTGGGGCGGCGGCACGGGTGCGTCCCGATGCCGCCGTCCGGCTGCTCGGCGGACACGCCGACGACGCCCTCAGACCTCCGGGAAGTCCGGGGCGATCCCCAGGGCCGGCGCGATCGCCCGCCAGACCGTCGACTGGGCCGTGGCCAGGTCGACCCGGGGGTCCTCCAGCATCAGACGGATGCCCAGGCCGTCGCACAGCGCCAGCACCAGCGTGCTGATCGAGGAGACGTCGCAGTCGGTGAACTCACCCGAAGCGACGCCCCGTTCCACGACCCCGCCGACCCACGCGTGCAGCTGGTCGTACAGGTCGACGGCCAGGTGCCGGGCCGTCGCGTCGCGCTGGGCCCGTACCCACAGCTCCTGCCACAGCTTCCAGTCCTGGCGCAGCTCCGCGTCCGTGGGCAGCATGCTCCGTACGATCCGGGCCAGGACGGCGGCGGCCGGGAGCGAATCGTCCTCGCTGCCGGTGTCCGTACCGGTCTTCGCGAAGGAGTGCGTCATCGCTTCGGCGAACAGCTTCTCCCGCGTGTCGAAGTGGTAGTGCAGCAGCGCCTTGGAGACGGCGGCGTGCTCCGCGACCTTGCGCATGCTGACGTGTTCAAAACCGATGTCGGCGATCACTTCGCACGCGGCCGTGAGGATTCGCTCACGCGTTTCGAGTGCGCGCTCGGCCTTGGTCACGTTGGCTGCTCCCCTTGTCGGCGCCCGTTGCATCGGGTGGGTGGGTGGATGGAAGGCCCGGGAGGCCCGGCCCGCCGGACCCCCATCCTCGCGCATGGGGCTTACGGGGTCCCGCCGTCGGGGCACCGCGGTCGGAAGACGGATGGTCAGGCGACGGATGGTCAGGCGACGGACGGTCAGGAAACGGTCGGTCAAGACGTGCGGTCAGGAATAGGTGTGGAAACCCCGGCCGGTCTTCCGGCCGAGCAGGCCCGCGTCCACCATCCGCGCCAGCAACGGCGGCGGTGCGTACAGCGGCTCCCGGTACTCCGCGTACATCGACCGGGCGATGGCCTGGACGGTGTCCAGCCCGATCAGGTCGGCCAGGGCCAGCGGTCCGAGCGGATGCGCGCAGCCCAGGGTCATGCCGCGGTCGATGTCCTCGGCCGACGCGGTCCGCGATTCGGCCATCCGTACGGCGGCCAGCAGGTAGGGAACGAGGAGCGCGTTCACCACGAATCCCGCCCGGTCCTCGGCCCGGACCACCTGCTTGCCCAGCACGCCGGAGGCGAACTCCCGGGCGCGCAGGACCGTCTCCTCGGCGGTGAGCAGGGACGGCACCAGCTCGACCAGGGGAAGCACCGGGACGGGATTGAAGAAGTGGAGGCCGACGACCTGCTCCGGCCGGGACGTGGCCGCCGCCAGCCGGATGACCGGGATGGAGGAGGTGTTCGTCGCGAGCACCGCGTCCCTGCGCTCCACCGTTCGGTCGAGCCGGTCGAAGACCTCCAGCTTCGCCCGCTCGTCCTCGGCGACCGCTTCGACGACGAGGTCCCGGTCCGCCATGCGCTCCATGTCCGTGGTCATCGCGATCCGGCCGACCGCCGCGTCCCGTTCGGCGTCCGTCAGCTTCCCGGCGGCCGAGGCGCGGGCCAGGGAACGGCGGATGCGCTCCAGGCCGGCGTCCGCGGCCGGTCTGCTCGTCTCCACCACCACCACGTCCCGCCCGGCGCGGGCGCAGACCTCGGCGATACCGGAGCCCATCAGGCCGCACCCCACGATCCCGACGCGTTCGACATCGGTCATCGGTTCTCCCTTTTCGGACGGTTCTCGTACGGACGGAGGCGGCGGGCGGTCCGGGCCGCACCGCGGGTGTGGCCCGGACCGCCGCGCCGGGTCACACGGAGGACGGCATCCGCAGCACGCCCGTGCCGCGCTTGACGAGTTCGCCCGCGATGATCAGGCGCTGGATCTCGGAGGTGCCCTCCCAGATGCGGTCGACGCGCAGTTCGCGGTAGAGCCGCTCGACGGGGTACGAGCGGTCGTAGCCGCGGCCCCCGAAGATCTGCAGGCAGCGGTCGATGACCCGGCCGGACGCCTCGCTCGCCGACAGCTTGGCGATGGCGGCCTTGGCGTGCAGCGTCTTGCGGTCGAGGACGCCCTCGTCGACCTCCCAGGCGACCTGGTGGGTGTAGGCGCGGTTGACGGCGATGTCGACGGCGCAGTCGGCGAGCATGCCCTGGATCAGCTGGAAGTCGGCGATGGGGGAGCCGAACTGGCGGCGTTCCACCGCCCAGTCACGGGCGAGTTCCAGGGCCCGCTCCGCCGCTCCGATCGTGCGCGCGGCGATCATCAGCCGTTCTTCGGTGAACCAGGAGCGGGTGATGTCGTAGCCGGTCCCCACCTCCCCGAGCACCGCGTCGGCGGGCAGGCGCACATCGGTGAAGGTGAACTCGGGGTGCTCGTAGACGAAGGTGTGCATCCAGCGGGGCACCCGGGTCATCTCGATGCCCGGGGTGTCCTTGTCGACGAGGAACAGGGTCGGCGCCCCCTCCTCCCCGGCGGCCGCGAGCACGATCATGAAGTCCGCGTGGTCGCCGACGGTGACGAACCACTTCTCGCCGTTCAGAACCCATCCGCCGTCCCCGGTCCGCGTCGCCGTGGTCCGCAGGCTCTGCGGGTCGGAGCCCGCTTCGGGCTCGCTCACCGCGTAGCAGTCGCGGCGCCGGCCCCGGATCACCGGGACGAGGTAGCGCTCGCGCTGCTCCGGCGTGCAGAAGGACAGTGCGTTGGCCGGCCGCCACACCATGTCCCACAGGGCGCCGGTGAGCCGTCCGAGCTCGGCCTGGACGGTGACCTGCTCCAGGATCGTGAGGCCGGCGCCGCCCCACTCCGCGGGCATGTTGACGGCCTGGAGGCCGCTGTCGAGGACGGCGTCACGGATCTCGGTGTGGGCCTGCGGGGGCAGGCCGTTGTTCTCCTCGCAGTCGAGCTCGTACTTCATGATGAATCCGGTGAGGGCGCGCGCCGAGTCCCGGAGCTCTTCCTGACGGGCGGTGAGGCGGAAGTCCATGTCTTGTTCGTCCTCGTGATCGTGATCGTGGTTACGGGAGCAGGTGTGGCGAGGGGACCCGTCAGGAGTGGCCGGGCAGAGCGAGTGCCCGCGTACCCCGCTTGACGAGCTCGTTGGCGATGATCAGGCGCTGGATCTCGGAGGTGCCCTCCCAGATGCGGTCGACGCGCAGTTCGCGGTACATCCGCTCGACGGGGTACGAGCGGTCGTAGCCGCGGCCCCCGAAGATCTGCACGCACCGGTCGATGACCCGTCCGGCGGCCTCGCTCGCGGCGAGCTTCGCCGTCGACGCCTTGGCGTGCAGGGTCTTTGGATCGGTGTGCGGCTGGTCGGCCTCCCAGGCGACCTGGTGGGTGTAGGCGCGGTTGACGGCGATGTCGACGGCGCAGTCGGCGAGCATGCCCTGGATCAGCTGGAAGTCGGCGATGGGCGAGCCGAACTGGCGTCGCCGGACCGCCCAGTCGCGGGCGAGCTCCAGGGCCCGTTCGGCGGCGCCGACGGTCCGGGCGGCGATCATCAGCCGCTCGTCGGTGAACCACTCCTTGGTCAGCTCGTAGCCGTTCCCGACCCCGCCGAGCACGTCCTCGTCGGCGACGAAGACGTCGGTGAAGGTGAACTCGGGGTGCCCGTTCACCGCGGAGTGCATGAACCGGGGGACCCGCGTCATCTCGACACCCGGTGCCTGCTTGTCCACGAAGAACAGGGTCGGGGCCCGCTCCGGGCCCGCATCGGCCTGCACCAGCAGGAAGTCCGAGATGTCGCCGCAGGTCACGAACCACTTCTCGCCGCTCACGAGCCAGCCGCCCTCGGTGCGGGTCGCGGTGCTCGTGCACGAGCCGGGGTCGGAGCCCGCACCCGGTTCGGTGACCGCGAACGCGTCGAACCGCTCGCCCCGGATGACGGGCAGCAGGTACTTCTCGCGCTGTGCCTCGGTGCCGTGGGCGAGGACGTTCGCGGGCCGCCAGGGGATGTCCCAGAGGCAGTTGGTGACCTTGCCGAACTCCTCCTCGACGATGACCTGGTCCAGCAGGGACAGGCCGGCCCCGCCCCATTCGGCGGGCATGTTGATCGCGTAGACGCCGGCGTCCATCGCGGCGCGGGTCAGTTCGCGGACCGTCTCGGCGGGCAGCGGGCCGCCCGCCTCCTCGGACTGGTCCTCGTACCCCATCAGGAGCTGGGCGTAGGCGGCGGCGCGGGCCTTGAGGTCGGCCTGCTCGGGCGTGTAGCGGAAGTCCATGGTGTTCTCCGGGAAGACGGAAAGAGGACGGGGGACTCTGGGTTCGGGAGGGCGGGCCGGTCAGCCCAGGACGGCCCGGGCGTCCAGCGTCAGGGCGCCGTCCGGGCGGACCAGCAGGGGGTTGACCTCCAGCTCCGCGATCTCCGGATGGGCGGCGGCCACCGTCGTGATGCGTTCGATCACGGCGGCCGCGGCGGCCACGTCCACGGCCGGACGGCCGCGAACTCCCGCGAGCAGGGCGGCGGAACGGAGCCCCCGCAGCAGCTCCTCGGCCCGCCGGGCCGGTACGGGCGCCAGCGCGAAGGCCACGTCCCGCAGGGTCTCGGTGAGGATCCCGCCGAGCCCGACCATGGCCACCGGTCCGAACCGGGGGTCCCGGTTCACGCCCACGATCAGCTCGACGCCGTCCGAGAGGTCCGCCATCGCCTCCACCGAGTACGAGCCCGCGCCGAGCCGGGCGCGCATGTCCCGGTACGCGGCGAGGAGCGCGTCCCGGTCGGCCAGGCGCAGCGCCACGCCACCCGCGTCGGACTTGTGCAGCAGGTGCAGCGCCTTCAGCACGTACGGGCCCTCGAACTCCCCGGCCGCGGCCAGCACTCCGGCCTCGTCGGTGACCTCACGTGCGGCCGGGAACGGCACACCGGCGGCGGCGAGCAGTCCGCGCACCCCGTGGTACCCGGCGTCCCGCAGCGGCGCGGCGGCGGCGGGCAGCGCGGCGAACTCCGGTGCGGAGCGCGCCGCCCGGCCGGTCATGGCAGCCAGCGCGCGAGCGGCGTCCTCGGTTGCGGCGAACACCGGTATCCCGGCCCCGGCCAGCACCCGGCAGCTCGGCGACCCCGGGTACATCGACTGGACCACCAGGGGCTTCGGCGAGCCCGCGAGGTGCGCGACGATCTTCTCGGCGGCCCGCGTCTCGCCCTCGGCGAGCACGGAGCCGCCCGCCTGGCCGCCGCCCAGGCCGCCCTCGGACGCCGCGTACCCGCCGAAGTAGCCCGTCATCAGGACCGCGTCGACCTCCTCGGCGCCCAGCAGGTGCGCGACTGTGTCGGCGTACGAGAGGGGCTGCTGCTCGCCCATCCCCGCCAGGTCGACCGGATTGCCGACCGCGGACTGCTCCCACAGCACGGTCCGCAGCCCCGCCTGGGTCGCCGCGCCGAGCTCCGGTACGTCGAGCCCGGCGTCCTCGGCCGCGTCGGCCGCGATCGCGCCGTGCCCGCCGCCGTCGGTGAATACCGCGGTCCGGGTCCCTCCCGTACGAGGCCCCGGTCGGCTGCTCACGGCGGCCAGGACGACGGTCATCTCCCTCGGCGTGCACACGAGTTCGACCCCCGCGTCGCGGCAGGCGGCGGCCACGACGTCGGCCGAGGTGGTGAGCGCCCCGGTGTGCGACTGGGCGCTGCGGGCGGACGCGGAGCCGCGCCCGGCGGTGAGCAGCACCACCGGCTTGCCCGCCGCGGCGGCGGCCCGGGCGAAGGCCCTGCCGTCGCCGAAGTCCTCGGCGTACACGGCGATCGCCGCGGTGGCCTCGTGGCGGGCGCAGTCCTCGACGAGGTCGACGAGGGTGACGTCGGCCTGGTTGCCGAGGGAGACGAACCGGGAGAAGCCCAGGCCGTGCGGAGCGACGCGGAGTTGGAGTTCGAGGGCGAGGTTGCCGCTCTGGCTCAGCAGGGCGACACCGCCGGGCGCGAAACGGTCCGAGGCGAGGTACAGCTCGGTGGTGTTGTCGGCGATGCCGAGGCAGTTGGGTCCGACGAGCACGGCTCCGGCCTCCCGGACGCGGGCGACGACCGCGCGCTGCCGAGCCGCTCCCGCCGGACCGGCCTCGGCGAAGCCGGCGGTGATGCCGACGATCGCTTTGGCCCCGCAGGCCAGGGCGTCCTCCACGGCGGCCTCGAAGCCGCTGCCGGGGACGGAGACCACCACCAGCTCGACGGGTTCGCCGATCGCGGCGAGGGACGGGGCCGCCGGCTTGCCGAGGACGGTGCCGCCGCGCCGGTTCACCAGGTACACCGGCCGCCGCCGCCCTTCGGCGCGCAGCGCCTGGGAGGCCACCGCGTGGCCGTACTTCGCGGGGTCGTCGCTGGCGCCGACCACGGCGACCGAGCGGGGGTCGAACAGGGCGGTCAGATCGCGTTCCATGTCACTTCTCCACTCGGAGCGCGGAGTTGGGGCAGCTTTCGACGCAGGCGCGCGCCGCTTCCTCGGAGCCGGGCGGGACGGCGACGGCGAGGACCTTCGCGTAGCCCCACTCGTCGAGTTCGACCAGGTGGGGTGCGTGTTCCTGGCACAGTCCGTAGCCCTGGCAGCGGGTCGAGTCCAGCAGGAGTTTCACGGTGTTCCCTTCAGCACGGGCGTGCGGGTTGCGGTCCGGTCGTCCTCGGCCGCGGTGGCGACCTCCGGAACAGGGACGGCGAGGCGGCGTCCGTGACCGCCCGCGGTCGGGGCGGCGGCGCCGCGGTCGGGGCACGGGCCACCGAGGTGGGACCGGACGTGTTCGGGGAAGGCGTACAGGAGGCTGCCGGCGATGCCGGCGGCGGCGTCGAGCAGGCCGCACGCTCCGCGCCCGGGCAGGCCCTGTGCCCACCGGTCCAGCCGGGCGGGGGTGTCGGGTCCGGCGGTGCCCGCGGTGAGCGCGTGCACGGCGTCGCGGATCGCAGCCGTGCCCGATACGCAGACGCCGCACTGGCGTGCGCTCTCGGCGGCGAGGTGGCCGACGGCGTCGGCGGCGGTGCGCACCGGGCAGGCGCCGGCGGTGAGGAAGCGGATCGCTCCGCAGCCCAGCGCGGTGCCCGCCGCGGCGAGTGCCTCGGGTTCGAGGGGGAGGTCCAGGGCGAGGGCGTCGACGAGCCCGCCGAACAGCCCGCCCATGAGGGCCCCGGCGGCGTCCGGGGTGCCGTGCGCGGCCGCCAGGGCGCGCAGCGTGACTCCGTAGGCGACTTCCGTGAGGACGGGGGCCGCGCTCCCGCCGGAGAGCGTCACCAGGGTGGAGCGGGCGATCGCCTGCCGCAGGTCGGGCCGTGCGGCGGTGAGGGCGATGCGGGCGAGGGTCTCGACGTTGGACACCAGGGTCGGTGCGCCGCCGACGCCCCGTTCGAAGGGGCGGGGCGGTTTGGCGGTGGGCAGGGCCGGCCCGCCGTCGATGCGGCGGACGACCGCGCTCTCCTCCCCGGCGACGTAGGTGTGGGCGGTCTCGACGACCTCGACGAGCAGCCGCGGCTCCCGTTCGGCGAGGGCCCGGCGGACGCGGTCTGCCGCGACCGGGTCCGAGAGGTAGACGTAGCCGCGTACGGCGCCGGTGACCGCGGCGGCGCGGGCGAGCCCGTCCAGGACCAGGTGGGGCCGGGCCCGCAGCAGCCAGCGGTCCTTGACCGATCCGGGCTCGCCCTCCTCGCCGTTCGCCACCACCACCGGGACGCCGCCGCGGTCGCGGACGGCGGCCAGTTTCACGGCGGCCGGGAAGCCGGCCCCGCCCCGCCCGCGCAGGCCGGATGCGGAAAGGTGCTGCAGCAGTTCGTCGGGGCAGGTGGCGCCGGCGTAGCCGCCGGTGGCGCGGTAGGCCTCGGCGTCCTCCGTCAGGCCCGGCGTTGCGCCGAGTACGCCGCCGGGCGGCGGGGTGGTCGGAAGTCGGATCGTGGTCATGGGGTGCTTCCTGTCCGGGGGTCGGCGCGCAGGGTCCGTACGGCGCTTTCGAGCGCGGCGCGGTCCCCGGCGGTGCGGGCGTATCCCGTTCCCGGGAGGCCGATCAGCATGCGGTGGTGGTCGAGGACCACCTCGCCGGCGAGGAGGGCGGCCGCGCGGTCGCCCCGTTCCGGGTCGGCGGCCACCGAGGTCACCAGCGCGGTGACCTCGGCCAGGTAGCGGAGCCAGTCGCGCCGGCCGCCCCGCAGGACGAGGCGCTCCACGCGGCGCCGCTCGGCGGCCGCCGGCTCCGCGAGCTCTGCGCCATCTGCTGCTGCCGGTGCTGTTGCCGCTGCGGTTGCCGCCGCAGCGGGCGGATCGTGCGAGGAGGCGCGCAGGGCGGCTACCGCTGCGGGCAGTTCCCGCTCGGGTTCGGGGGTGAGCCCGAGCCAGTCCAGACGCCGACGACCGCTCATGCGTGCCTCCGGGAGGGGTGGGTCGCCGCGGCCGGCGGGGCCGGTGACGGGAGCCGAGGGCGGGGGAGAGAGCAGGGGAATGGGGTGCCCGGGGCTGGCCTCGGGCGGGGCTGCGTCCGGCCCGAAAGGGCGCAGAAGTGGATGAACCTCGTTGCAGCGACGAGAATTACGCTAGCTGACCGATCGGTCAGCGTACAAGTCTTGACCCGGCGGAAATCAGCCAGCAATCTGGCTGTCCAATCGGTCAGCAAGGCCTCGGCGTCCGCCCCGGCCCGCTGCCCACCGTTGGGTCGTCTCGATGTCCATCGCCGAGACCGATCGCCGCACCGCCGGCACGGAGGAGTCACCCGATGCACTCCAGAGCCCCTGAGGAACCCCCGGTCGACCAGCCGGTCCCGGACGCACCAGGGCCCGCCTTGTCAGCCCGCTACTACACCGATCCCGATACTGCCGCCGCCGAGACCCGAGAGGTCTTCGCCAAGGCCTGGCAGCTGGTCTGCCACGAATCCGACCTGCCGAACCCGGGCGCCCGGCTCGCCGCCACCGTCGCGGGCCGCGAGGTGCTGGTCGTCCGTACCGAGGACGGCGCCCTCGCCGCCCACCTCAACGTGTGCCGGCACCGCGGAACGCGCCTGGTCACCGCCCCCGAACCGGCCGGCAAGGCGATCCGCTGCCCCTACCACGGCTGGACCTACCGCCTCGACGGAAGCCTTGTCGGCGCCCCTGAGGCCCGGCAGATCCCCTGCCTCGACAAGCCCGCGCTCGGCCTGTTCCCGGCCCGCGTCGAGTCCTTCCTCGGCTTCGTCTTCGTCAACCTCGACTTCGACGCCGTACCGCTGGCGAAGCAGTGCGCCGGACTCGCCGAAGCGGTCGGCCACTATGCCGGAGCCGACCTCGTACCGGTCGGCCGCAGCCGGATCCACGACCTGGCCGGCGCCGAAGTACAGCAGGCCAACTGGAAGGTGGCGGTCGACAACTACCTGGAGGGCTACCACGTCCCGGTGGCCCATCCCGGTCTGATGCGGCTGCTCGACTACCAGGGCTACACCTGCGAGATCGAGGAGTCCTACGCGCTGTTCGCCTCGCCCCTGCGGGAGAAACCCTCCTCGAACTGGGCCGAACGCCTCTACCAGCGCATCGCCGCCCCGATGCCCGGCCTCGCCGAAGCCGACCGGCGGGTCTGGCGGTACGCGGTGATCTACCCGAACACCCTCATCGACTTCTACCCCGACCACGTGCTGGCCTGGACCGCGATCCCCACGGCGGTGGACCGGGTGGCCGTACCCGGCGCCTTCTACACCCGGCGCGGCACGGGCCTGCGCACCCGCCTCGCCCGCCGCCTGAACATCCACATCGGCTGGATCACCAACGACGAGGACGCCGAGCTGGTCGCCCGCGTCCAACAGGGGCTCTCCACCCCCGGTTTCGAACCCGGGCCCCTGTCCCGCCGCGAGTCGGCGGTCGGCTGGTTCGCCGGCCGCATCCGAGCCGACCTCGACGCCGAGGCCGACGCCGGCCGGCGCTGAACCCCTCCCACTGACGAACCCCCCACGCCCCGCCCGCCCTGCCCCTCACCCCCCACGGAGAGGACCCCGCATGTCCCCCGAGGCACACTCCCTGTCCAGGCGCTCCTTCCTCCGCGCCGGCACCGCCGCGACCCTCGGCCTCACGGCCGCCGGTTGCGGGTTCGCATCCGGTGACGACCCGGCCGGCAAGGCGTCCGAAACGCCGCCCATCGACGTCAAGGTCGACGGCGACCTGGTCTATTTCAACTGGGCCGACTTCATCGACCCGGCCGTCTTCGAAGGCTTCGAGAAGGAGTACGGCGTCAAGGTCGTCCAGTCGAACTACGACTCCATGGAAGGCATGGCCGCCAAGCTCAACTCCGGGAACCGGTACGACATCATCTTCCCCACGGCGAAGTGGTCGCAGCGCCTCGCCGCCGGAGGCAAACTGCGCGCCATCGACCACACCCGGCTGAAGAACGCCGAGGCCGTGTTCGGCGGTTACGACTACTTCGCCGACCCCTGGTACGACCCCGGCTCCCGGCACACCGTCCCCTTCACCATGTACAAGACCGGCATCGGCTGGCGCCGCGACCGGCTCGGGGACCTGACCGGATCCTGGGACGACCTGTGGAACGAGCAGGCCAAGGGCAAGGTCTTCGTACTCGACGACCGCGACGAGGTGCTCGGCATGGGCGCGCTCAAACTCGGCCTCGGCCTCAGCACCGAAGAGCCCAAGGACCTCGCACGGGTCACCGACACCCTGCGCTCGCTCCGCCCCCACCTGCGCGGCTTCTCCAGCGACAGCTACAACAACCTGCTCAACGGCAACGCCGACATGACCCAGGCCTGGAGCGGCGACATGGCGGCCATGCTCGCCCAGGCGGAGGACCCCGCCGTCTTCGGCTTCGAAGTCGCCCGGGAGGGCGCCCCCGTCAACTCCGACTGCTACGCCATCCCCGCCGACGCACAGCACCCCGGCACCGCGATGCTCTTCATCGACTACATGCTCCGCCCCGAGAACGTGAAGAAGAACATCGAGTACATCGGCTACCCGATGCCCGTCCGCGGCAGCGAGGACACCTACACCGCGCTCGTGGAGCCCTTCCCCCAGTGCCTGGTGACGGCGGCCGACCTCAAGGACGACCTCTACTTCCGCAACGGCACGGCCAAGGGCGAACAGCAGCGCGACACCGCCTGGACCGACGTGAAGGCCGGCTGACGTGCTTCGACCGAACCGATCCGCAACGGCCCGTCCGCCGCACGGCGGACGGGCCGGCGCGGAGGCGAGACTCTGGACCCGGCTCATGATCCCCGGCACCCTCTGGATGACCGGATTCCTCCTCGCCTCCCTCGTCCTGGTGGCCACCCTCGCGTTCGGAACCACCGACCCGCTCGGAAACCCGCGCTTCGGCCTCAACTTCGACAACTTCGCCGCCCTCGCCCAACCGGCCTACCGCACCGTCCTGCTGCGCTCCCTCGGCTACGCGCTGATCACCTGCCTCATCTGCCTGGCCGTGGCCTACCCGGTCGCCTACGCCATCGCGCTGCGCGGCGGCCGCTTCAAGAACCTGCTGATCGCCGCGATCGTCGTACCGTTCTTCGCCAACTACCTGGTGCGGATGTACGGCTGGTCCGTCGTCCTCTCCGACGACGGACCGCTCCTGGACGCCCTGCGCGCCATCGGCATCGCCGACGACGGCACCAAGATCCTGCAGACCGGACCGGGGGTCATCGCCGGGCTCGTCTACGGCTTCGTGGTCTTCATGATCATCCCGTTGTACGCGGCCATGGAACGCATGGACACCTCGCTCATCGAGGCCGGGCGCGACCTGTACGGAGGCCCGCTTCGGACCTTCCTCTTCGTCACCGTCCCCGCCACCCGGCAGGGAGCGGCCGCCGGCTGCGTCCTCGTCTTCCTGCCCGCCATGGGCGACTTCGTCAGCGCACAGCTCATGGGAGGCCCCGACCAGATCATGATCGGCAACCTGATCCAGGACAAGTTCTTCCAGGGCCAGAACTGGCCCCTCGGCTCGGCCCTGACCATCCTGCTGATGGCGGTCCTGCTCCTCGGGATGCTCGGCTACCTGCGGCGCACCCGCAAGGACGAGGCGGAGGCGGCCCGATGACCCCAGGTCCCGCCCCCCGCCGGGCCGCCCGCGCCGAGCCCTGGCCGCCGGCCGACCAGGCCGACCTGGCCGACCCGCCCGAGCACGCCGCCCTTGCGGGCGCCGACGGAACACGGGCCCTGCCCGCCGCCCGCCGACCGCTCCGGCGTCGCCGCCGCGGAGCCGATCGCCGGCCCCGCTTCGCCATCGCCGTCACCGCGGCCTTCTTCGCCCTGCTCTACCTCCCCGTCGCCGTCGTCGTCCTGTTCTCCTTCAACGCGCAGAAGTCCCTCACCGTCTTCGACGGCGTCAGCCTCCGCTGGTACACGGCGTTCCTCCACGACGACGCGCTGATCGACTCGCTCGGCATGAGCCTGCGGGTATCCCTGGTCGCCATGGCGGGCTCGCTCGTCCTCGGCGTGGCCCTGGCCCTCGGCCTGGTCCGGGGCCGCGGCCGCCTCGGCTCCTTCGCGGGTCTGGTCATGCTCGTCCCGCTCATCACACCGGAGATCGTCACCGGCGTGGCGGCGATGATGCTCTTCAAGGGCCTCGGCGTCACCCTGTCCACCACCACCGTGATGCTCGCCGAGATCACCTTCTCCATCTCCTACGTCACGGTCATCCTGCGCTCCCGCATCGCCGCCCTCAACCCGGAGGTCGAGGAGGCCGCGAGGGACCTCGGTGCCACCCGCCGCCAAGCCCTGTTCCTGGTGACCCTGCCCGCACTGCTGCCCAGCATCCTCGCCTCCGGGGTGCTGATCTTCGCCCTGGTCTTCGACGACTTCGTCCTCGCCTACTTCACCACCGGCGTCGACCCACAGCCGCTGTCCGTCCGCATCTACTCGGCGATCAGGTTCGGCGTCCAGCCCACCATCAACGCCGTCGGCACGCTGATGCTCCTCGGATCCATCGGCCTCATCGTGCTCGCGCTCGCCATCCCGCGCCTGTTCGGCCGCCGCGGCGGCCTCGACCTGCTTTCCGGGAAGTGACCCCCATGCACCCCTCGCCTGTCCACCCGCACCCCGCCGTCCGGCTCGACCGGGTCGCCAAGCAGTACCGCAACGCCGACACCTACGCCGTCCGCGACGTCACCCTCGACGTGGCCGCCGGCGAGTTCTTCTCCCTCCTCGGCCCCTCCGGCTGCGGCAAGACCACCCTGCTGCGCATGACCGGCGGCTTCGCCGACCCCACGGAAGGCAGCATCCTGCTCGACGGCCAGGACGTCACCGGGCTCCCGCCCAACAAGCGCAACGTCAACACCGTCTTCCAGAGCTACGCCCTCTTCGACCACCTCTCGCTCGCCGACAACGTGGCCTTCGGCCTCAAGCGCAAGGGCGTCGCCCGCGCCGAGATCCGCGAACGGGTCGCCGACATGCTCGACCTCGTCCAGCTGGGGGGCCTGGCCGACCGCAAGCCGGCCACGCTCTCCGGCGGCCAACGGCAGCGCGTCGCCCTCGCCCGCGCCCTGGTCAACCGGCCCCAAGTCCTGCTGCTGGACGAGCCGCTGGCCGCCCTCGACCTCAAACTCCGCCGCCGGATGCAGGTCGAACTGAAGCAGATCCAGCGCGAGGTGGGCATCACCTTCGTCTTCGTCACCCACGACCAGGACGAGGCCCTGACCATGTCGGACCGCCTCGCCGTCATGAACGAGGGCCGCATCGAGCAGTGCGGCACGCCCGAGGACGTGTACGAGCGCCCGACGAGCAGCTTCGTGGCCTCCTTCATGGGCACCTCCAACCTCGTCCCCGGCACCTACCGCTCCGGCCGGGTCCTCCTCGACGAGGGTCCCGCCCTGCCCGTGGGCCCCCGCTCGGGCGTCCCCGAGGGCAGCCGGGTGAGCCTCTCGATCCGCCCCGAGAAGATCTGGCTCTCCGACTTCGAACCGGGCATGGCCCAGGTCGGCGGAGTCGTCCGGGAGACCGTCTACTGCGGCCCGACCACCACCTACCTCATCGAACTGGCCCCGGGCATCACGCTGTCCGTGCTCGAACAGAACACCGTCCGCTCCCGCATGGAGGACCGCTGGAGCGGCGGCGAGCGGGTCGAGATCGCCTGGAAGCCCGAACACTGCCTGGTCCTCGACCACGCCGACGCCTGACCGGAGGGCACCCCCCATGAACCACGACGTCATCGTGCTCGGCGCCGGACTGGCCGGTCTCGCCGCCGCGCGCGACCTGGCCGCCGGCGGAGCCGACGTCCTCGTCGTCGAGGCCCGGGACCGGGTCGGCGGACGCGTCGAACAGACCGCCCTCCCCGACGGCCGGCTGGTCCAGCTCGGCGGGGAGGTGGTGGGCCGCGCCCACACCGCGTACACCGCCCTGACCGCGGAGTTGGGCCTCACCCTGGTCCCCAGCTACGTCGCCGAGCCCGGCGCCCTCATCCGCGCCACCCCCGAGGGGATCTCCGCCGGCGACCCGCCCCACTGGTTCGGCCCCGGTGACGAGGCCTGCCACGCCAAGGTCACCACCGCCTTCACCGCGCTCGCCGGAACCGTCGACCCGGCCGACCCCTGGTCCCACCCCGAGGCCGCACACCTGGACGGCCTGTCAGTGGGCGACTGGCTCCGCTCCCAAGGCGCCACCCAGGCCGTCGGACGCCTCTGGGAGATCGGCCAACTCGCCCTCGCCGACGGCTCCTGCGAACGCACCTCCCTGCTCGCCGCCCTCCGCAAGCACGCCGCCGTCCCCGGCAGCGGCCACTACGAGTACGAGGCATGGGAGGGCCTGCGGGTCGCCGAAGGCTCCGCCACCGTGGCCCTGCGCATGGCCGAGGCCCTCGGCGGCCGGATCCGTACGGGCTCACCCGTCCGGGCCGTCGAGATACGTGGGCCGGGCCGCTGCACGGTACGCCTGGCGGGCGGCGAAACCCTGACCGCCGCCGCCGTGGTCAGCGCCCTCCCCGTCGGCCCGCTCCGCTCGGTCACCGTCACCGGCGTCTCCGACGAACGCCTCGCCTCCCTGCACCGCCAACGCCACGCCCTCGCAGCCAAGTTCACCGCCGCCTACGCCAGACCCTTCTGGCGCGACCGCGGCCTCAGCGGCCTGTCCGAATGCGAAGGACTCCTCGGCAGCACCTGGCCGCAGAGCGAAGGCGTCCTCTCCGCCCTCGTCCCGCCCGAACGCTACGGCGTCCTGCTCGCCGCGCCCGCCCCCCTGCGCACCGCCGAACTGCTGGCCGACATGGCCCGCCTCTACGGCGAGGAGGCACGGCACCCGCTCGCCACGTACGTCCGCATGTGGGGCACCGACCCGTGGACCCAGGGCTACGTCACCCAGTGGACCCCCGGCGACGTCATGGCCGTCGGCCCCAGGCACGGTACCCACGAACCCCCCTTCTACATATGCGGATCCGACCAATGGGTGGCCGGCTACATGGAAGGCGCCGTACGCACCGGACGCGACGCCGCCAAGGAGGCGCTGCGCCGTGGCTGACGACCTGCACAACCACATCGGGGGAGTGGACCGCCCCGCCGCCTCGGGCGCGACCATGCCCCTCACCGACCCCGCCACCGGCCGGGTGCACGGCCACGCCCCGCGCTCCGGCCCCGCCGACACGGACGCCGCCTGCTTCACCGCGGCAGCGGCGTACGGGCACTGGTCCACCACCACCCCGGCAGCCCGGCAGCGCGCCCTCCTCGGCATCGCCGACGCCGTCGAGGCGCACGCGGAGGCCTTCACGGCCGCCGAAACCCGCGACACCGGCAAGCCCGCGGACCAGTTCAGGACCGAGGAACTGCCCGCGATCGTCGATACCTTCCGCTACTTCGCCGGAGCCGCGCGGAACCTCCCCGGCGCCGCGGCCGCCGAGTACACCGAGGGCCGCACCTCCCTGCTGCGCCGCGAACCCGTCGGCGTCTGCGCGCAGATCACCCCCTGGAACTATCCGCTGATGATGGCCGCGTGGAAGATCGCCCCGGCGATCGCCGCCGGGAACACCACCGTGCTCAAACCCGCCGACACCACCCCCTCCTCGTCCGTGCTGCTGGCCCGGATCGCCGCGCGGCACCTGCCGCCGGGCGTGCTCAACGTCGTCTGCGGAGACCGCGACACCGGCCGCTCCCTCACCGCCCACCCGGCGGTCGCCCTGATCGCCGTCACCGGCAGCGTCCGCGCCGGCCAGGAGATCGCGGCGGCCGCCGCGGCCGACCTCAAACGGGTCCACCTGGAGCTCGGCGGCAACGCCCCCGCCGTCGTCCACGAGGACGTGGACGTCGAGTCCACGGCCGCCGCCCTCGCCGCGGTCGCCTACTACAACGCCGGCCAGGACTGCACCGCACCCACCCGGCTCCTGGTCCACCGCCGCGTCCACGACGCCTTCCTCGCGGCCTTCGCCGGCGCAACGGCCAAGCTCCGCACGGGTGTCGACTTCGGCCCCCTCAACAACGCGACCCAACTCGCCTCGGTACGGGCCCTGCTGGACCGCCTGCCGTCCCACGCCGAGATCGTCACCGGCGGCGGCCGGTTGCCGGGCCCCGGCTTCTTCCACGAGCCGACGGTCGTGGCCGGAGTGCGCCAGGACGACGAGATCGTGCAGGAGGAGATCTTCGGCCCCGTCGTGACCGTCCAGCCCTTCGCCGACGAGGCCGAGGCCCTGCACCTCGCCAACGGCGTGCGCTTCGGCCTCGCCGCGAGCGTATGGACCACCGACCACGACCGCGCGATGCGCGCCACCCGCGCCCTGCACACCGGCATCGTCTGGGTGAACACCCACGGCACCACGGTCTCCGAGATGCCGCACGGCGGCGTCAAACACTCCGGCTACGGCAGCGACCTCTCCCTGTCCGGTCTCCTGGACTACACCCAGGCCAAGCACGTCATGCTCTGAGCGCAGCGGGCGACGCACGGTTTCGGCGGCCGCGAGGAGGGCAGCCGCCACATGGGGGTCCGGACCGGGAGTGAGGAGTGCTGCCATGGACGAGCAGGGCGGAGCAGGAGGAGTGCCGCTTCACGACGACGGGGCGCAGGCCCGGCGTCGGAAGCCGCACGGCGATCGCCACGACGACGGGAAGACGGCGGCGGCCGACACGGACGAAGCCAGCCGTCTCGACCGCCCGCAGCGGTCCGATCAGCTGATCGACCGCCCGCAGCAGCCCGAGAAGCAGAGCGGGAAGCCGCGGGAGAAGGGGACACGCTGGGTGAGCCCGCAGGACGAATGAAGAGAGGCGAAGGAAGGGAGCGGGCCCGCGCGCCGAGAGCTGCCTGTCCTCACGAAGGGACCGCACATGACGACGACGTTGTCCGCGAGGGCAGACGGCACCCCGGACGGCCCGGAACGCGGCAAGGCCCCTGCCCGGTCGGTACGCACGCCCGACCGGACCCTGCTGACGATGGGGGTCGAGGAGGAGTTCCTCCTCGTCGACCGCGACAGCCGCGCGCCGGTCGGCCGCGCGCCACAGGTCATCGCGGCAACGAGGGAAGCCCTCGGCGCGCAGGTGCAGCAGGAGTTCTACACCGCTCAGGTGGAGACCTGCACCCGCCCCACTTCGGACAGCGCCGAACTACGGGCAGAACTCGCCCAGCTGCGGGACACCGTCATCCGCGCGACCTCGGACGAAGGCTGCATGCTGGTCGCCTCGGGAACACCGGTGATCCCGCCGCAAACGCCCCTGGAGGTCGCACCCGACCCGCGCTACCAGCGGATGGCCGCCCGCTACGCATACGTCCTAGGTGACCTGCGGCAAGTGGTCTGCGGCTGTCACGTCCACATCGGCATGCCCGACAGGGCCCGGGCACTGGCCCTCGCCAACCACATGCGCCCCTGGCTGCCGGTGCTCCAGGCCCTCGCCGCCAATTCTCCGTTCGACCGGGGCGCGGATTCCGGGTACGCGAGCTGGCGGTGGGTGGAGCACGCCGTGTGGCCCACCGTCGGGCCCGCCCCGGTCCTGGACGAGGCCCGGTACGAACGCACCGTGGCCGCGCTGCTGCTCACCGGCCGGCTCATGGACCGGCGGATGCTCTATTGGTACGCGCGTCCCTCCGAGCACGTGCCCACCCTGGAGATCCGCGTCGCCGACGTGAACTCCGATCTCGACGTGCCGGTGTTGCTCGCGGTCCTCGTACGGGGACTCGCCACGGTCCTGCTTCGGGACGTTGAGGACGGTCTCCAGCCGCCGCACGTCGGGCCCAGGGAGCTGTACACCGCCCACCGCGCCGCGGCCCGCCACGGCCTGGAGGGAGACGGACTCGACCTGCGCAGCGGCCGGCGGGTACCCGCCTGGGACCTGGTCACCGCGCTCGTGGAGCGGGCCGCCCCGGGCCTGCACGCGGCCGGAGACCTGCCGATGACGATCACCCTCCTCGACGGCCTGCGGGCCCGCGGTGGCGGTGCCGGCCGTCAGCGCTTGACCCATCGTCGCCTGCGCGACCTGCGCGCCGTGGTGGACGCCCTGGCCGAGACCACCGCGGCCGCCTGAACCGCGCGGGTCGCGACGCGGAGCACACCTGCGGCGACGTGGGCGCCTGCGGGGTTAGTCTCGAAGTCAGCGACGAAGGGGATGATGCGCATGTGTCGCTGGCTGGCGTTCTACGGCTCGCCGGTGCTCCTCGACACGCTGCTGTACCGCCCGGAGCACTCGTTGATCAACCAGAGCCTGCGCGCCCGGATGGGTGCGGAACCCACGAACGGCGACGGCTTCGGGATCGGCTGGTACAGCGCGGAGGGCGACAACACGCCGGCCGTTTTCCGGGACATCGGGCCGGCCTGGAACAACCGCAACCTGCGAGAGCTCGCCGCCCACGTGCGCTCGTCGCTCTTCTTCGCGCACGTCCGTGCCTCGACGGGCTCGGCGATCCAGCAGACCAATTGCCATCCGTTCCGGCACGGCCGCTGGCTGTGGATGCACAACGGTTCCATCGCGGAATTCGAGCGGCTGCAACGAGACCTGTGCATGGCGGTCGACCCCGCCCTGTTCCCCTCCATCGAAGGGTCCACGGACTCGGAGGTGATGTTCTACCTCGCGGTGACCTTCGGCCTGGACCAGGACGTGCCGGGCGCGGTCGCCAGGATGGCGGGCCTCGTGGAGCGCCTCGGCAAGCAGCACGGTGTCGCCGACCCCCTCCAGATGACGGTGGCGGTCAGCGACGGCACCCGCGTATGGGCCTTCCGCTACTCGAGCCAGGGCAAGACGCGGTCCCTGTTCTACAGCAGCAAGGCCGAGACCGTACGACGGCTGTATCCGGAACTGGACTTCCTGAGCAACGTGTCCGACATCACCCGCATCGTGGTCTCCGAGCCGCTGGGGGACCTGCCCGGCATCTGGAACGAGCTCCCCGAAGCCAGCTATACCGTCATCCCGTCGGCCGACGGAGCCGACTACGTGCCCTTCATCCCCGAGCTGCCTTGACCTGGGCACTCCGGCCCACGAGTCCCCTCAGTCGTAGTTTCCCGCCTCGATTTCGAGGGCGAGCTCCTGAAGGACCTCCACCGCGGAGATGTCCGTCCGGCCGGCGTCGTGCGCCATCGCGAGGCTGGTGAACGCCAGACTGAACCCGGAGACCATCGTGTGCAGGGCCGGACCGAGCGCCACGGCGACGAGTCCGGCCACCTCCTGTGGCGTCGCGTCGGCGGGAACACTGATCGACGGCAGCATCTCGTTCAGGAGCTGGGTCGCGACTCCGGCGGTCGCCCCGTCGTCGTGCTCCTCCCCGGCTTCGGCCATCCGGCGGATCTCCTGTGCCTCGGTGAGGATGCCGATCACTCGCTTGAGAACCTCCGCGCGTTCCATGGGCGGAGCGTAGGGCAGGCGGAGGCCTTTCGTCGCCCTCGGACCCGCGTCGGATCCCCAGGCCCCGTTCCACGCCCGGGCGCCCGGGGTGCCGAAGCCCGGATCAGCCGCCAGCCTGGAGGGAGTGCTGGTACGCAAACCACTCGGAGGGACCGTGGGGTGGACCTGACTCGACTGCCCGGCTTCCGTGGATGGCGAGAACGCCTCAAGAAGGGAGCCGCGGGGCTCGGCGAGCGCCGTGCGATGCTCCAGAGCCGACGGGAGGCGGAGGACGCCGCAGAGTGGGAGGAGCCGGCGCCGTCGGACGCGGCACCCGGTGCCGGTCCCGGAGCGCGGGAGCCCGCTTGGGCGGTGCCTTGGTCGGTGAGGGTGGCCGCGGAAGCCGGATGGCGGTTCCTGGTGCTCGCCGCCACCCTCTGGGTGCTGATGCGGGTCATCGGGGCGGTACGGCTGGTCGTGCTCGCCTTCGTCGTCGCGCTCCTGGTCACCGCGCTTCTGGAGCCCACGGTCGCCCGGCTACAGCGGAGCGGACTCTCACGAGGCGCGGCGACGGCGCTCACCGCGACCTGCGGATTCGTGCTGCTCGGACTGGTCGGATGGTTCATCGTCTGGCAGGTGCTCGACAACCTGGGCAACCTCTCCGAACGGGTTCAGCAGGGTATCGAGGAGCTCAAACGGTGGCTCATCGACAGCCCCCTCCACGTCACGGAACAGCAGATCAACGACATCGCCGACAGCCTGAGCGACTCCATCGGCACCAGCACGAGTGAGATCACCTCCACCGGCCTGCAAGGCGTGACGGTGCTGGTGGAGGTGATCACAGGTCTGCTGCTGGCCATGTTCGCCACCCTTTTCCTGCTGTACGACGGCAAGCGGATCTGGCTGTGGACGCTCCGGCTGGTTCCCGCGGCCGCCCGTCCCGGGGTCGCTGGTGCCGGCCCGCGCGGCTGGCGGACACTCACCGCATACATCCGGGGCACCATGATCGTCGCGCTGATCGACGCCGTTTTCATCGGCGTGGGCATTTACTTCCTCGGCGTACCGCTCGCCCTTCCCATCAGTGTGGTGATCTTCCTGTCGTCCTTCGTGCCCCTGGTCGGCGCCGTCGTCTCCGGAGCGCTCGCCGTCGTCGTCGCGCTCGTCACCGAGGGGGTCTTCACCGCGCTGATGGCTCTGATGGTCGTCCTCGTGGTGCAGCAGATCGAAGGACACCTCCTGCAGCCCTTCATCCTGGGCCGAGCCGTGCGGCTCCACCCGCTGGCGGTTGTCCTGGCCGTTGCCACGGGCGGCATCGTCGCGGGGATCGGCGGGGCCGTCGTGGCGGTCCCGCTCGTGGCCGTGGGCAACACGGTGGTCGGCTACCTCCGCGCGCATCCTGCCGCGAGCGCGACGGAACCGGCGCCCCCACCCGTTCCGCCACCCGTTCCTCCACCCGCTGCCCCTGCCGGGCCGCGGCCTGAGGGGGTGGGGGACGACGCGGACCACTGAACATTGCCCGGGGCAGGCCCGTACCTCAGGCAGTCGGGGCGGCGCCGTCGTGGTCGCCGGTCAGGCGGGCCAGGTGCCGGTGAGGCGCTTGGTGGCCACCGCGCCGCTGCGGTCGATCAGGGCCTTGACGGCGGCGAAGACGGCACCCTGCAACGCCGCGGCGACGAGGACCTCCCGCCACGAGCGGTCCTCGTCGGTGGCGGTCGGTGCGTCGTCCTCATGACCGAGCCGCTTCCAGACCTGTTTGAACGCGATGCCGGCCAGGGCGCCTCCGATGGCGCCGAGGGCCAGGCCCACGGGCTTGTAGGCGACCTGCGAGGCCTTCACCGGTGCCTCCGTTCCGTGAGCTGCCGGGCCACCAGCCACGCGGCGCATGCTGCGCCCACGCTCAGCAGCCACTTGTCGCGCCGCACTGCCCGCGACGCCGTTCGGCCCAGGGTCATCACGTTCACCTGCCTTCAGGGAGAGCGTCCCGATCGGGGAGCATCGCGGGCGGAGGTCATCGTCCGCACTCCCTCGTGGTCCGCGGTGGTTCGTCTCCTGGCGCCTGCCCGGTCGCGCGTGCGCCTAACAGCGCCGCACCTGCGAATCGGGCGGGACTTCGCCGAGGCTCACTCCCCGCGCCAGACACGCCGGTAAGCCTCCCGGTAGCCCTGCGGGTCCCAGGACGTGGCCCCGTCGCTGTTCTCGGCCGTCACCACGTGAACGGCCGCGACGTAGCCGCTGGCGGGCCGGCCGGCGAAGGACCGGTTGAACTCGTCGACGATCTGCCAGCCCTGCTGGGTCAGCGGCTCGGGGACGGTGGCGGCCTGGAAACGGCGACTGTTGATGCGCTGGAAGGCGGAAGGATCACCGTCGCCCGCACCGATGTTGAAGGGCGGCCCCTCGCCGGGGAGCCCGGCGGCACGCAGCGCCGGGGCGGCATCGGCGAAGTAGAGGTCGTTGATCGCGACGGAGTGGGTCCACCGGTCCCGGAAGCGGGACACCAGGGAGGAGACCTGCTGCGGCGTGCGCTGACTCGCGTCCGGGATGGGGATGTTCGCGGTCGCCAGCAGCCTCACCCCGGGGCAGGTTCCCAGCCGCCGTTTGATCAGCTCGGACTTGTTGCGGGCGAACGGGATGGAGTCGTCGGTGAAGACGACGACCCCGGCGTCGCCCTCGGACCGCGCGATGACCCAGTCCGCGCTGATCCCCGCCACCTCCTCCACCTTGGTGGTGATGTTGGTGAACAGCCGGGGACTCCTGCTCGGTCCGGGGGCGCCGACCGCGTGCCAGCCGATCAGCGGGATCCCCGCGGCCTCTGCCCGCGTCGTCTGCTGCGCCGTGAGCAGGGGGTCGAAGCCGCCGATGACGATGCCCGAGGGCCTGAGCGTGACCGCTTGACTGAGCGCGGCCTGGATGCCCGCCGGGGTCCCCTCCCCGTCGATCACCCGGACCTGCCAGCCGATGGCCGCCGCGGCTTCCCGGACGCCCTTGGCGACTCCGGCGACACCGGGGTTGGTCATGGTCTGCGCGACGTAGACGATCGTCTTGCTTGGAACCGCCCCGGGGCCGGTCGTGGGCCCGTTCCAAGACGTGTCGGTACGCTCGGCCCGCGCGACGGCCTCCTTCGCCCGCGCGAGTACGGCCGGGCAGCCGGCGGACGGGGGCGAGGCCGCGGTGGAGGGCTCGGACGAGCCGCCTCCGCAGCCCGCGGCGAGGGTGGCGACGGCCGCCCACAAGGCCGCGGCCGCGAGGGTGCCGGTGCGGTTCGGGTACACGGTGCTCCTGACCGGGGGTGCGCTGGGGGTCTACGGGGCGTCGGCTGCCCGCGGCGCCGACGGCCCGGGCTGCGCGTTCGGAGGGTGGCCGTCCGCCGCGGGCCGCGTGCGCAGCCGCCGCCTGGCCGCGTAGCCGGCCAGGCCGACCGCCAGCAGCAGCGTGGCGCCGTTGAACAGCGGGGTGGCCCAGAACTGGGCGCCGAGCTGGCCGATCCCGGCGAGCCCGACGGCGAGCACGCTGACGGCGACGAGGGTGCCGAGCGCGTTGGCGCGGCCGGGTCTGATCGTGGTGGAGCCGAGCAGCGCGCCGACGAAGGCGGGCAGTAGGTAGTCCAGTCCGACACTCGGGTTGCCGATCTGCTGCTGCGCGGCGAGCAGGACCCCCGCGATGCCCACGACCAGGCCCGATCCGGCGAAGGCGTAGACGGAGTACCTGCGCGTGGGGATGCCGATGATCGCGGCGGCGCGGGGGTTGGAGCCGACGACGTACAAGTACCGGCCGAACGGCAGCCGTTCCAGCACCACCCACAGGACGACGACGGCGGCCAGGACGTAGAAGGCGGGCAGCGGCAGGCCAAGGAACCGGGCGTCGTAGAGTCCGGTGAAGGCGGCCGGCAGGCCCTCCGGACCGGGCACGATCCGGCTGCCGTCCGTGAGCCATCCGGTGAGGGCGTACATGATGCTCCCGGTGCCCAGCGTGGCGATGAGGGAGTCGATCCGGGCGAACTCGACGACGACCCCGTTCAGGGCGCCGACCAGCACCCCGCCGAGGACGACGACGAGGCAGGCGAGCGGCCAGGGCGTCCCCCCGTCGACGACGAGGTACATCACGAGGACGTGCGCCAGGCCCAGCCCGTAGCCGATGGACAGGTCGAACTTGCCGGTCGCGATCGGGATCGTCGCACCGAGTGCGAGGAGGGCGGGGATCGACTGGTTGGACAGGATCGAGGACACGTTGTCCCGGGTCGGGAAGGTGTCCGGCAGGGCGACGGAGAAGAGCAGGAAGAGCAGGGCGGCGAGGGCCGGCAGGCCGTAGTTTCCGATGATGTGCCCGCGCGGGGACCAGGGGGTCACGGGGCCGTCGCGCTTCCGGTGATCGGAGGCATGGCCGACGCGGCGCGGGTGAGTTCCACGGGCGTCAGGGCGGCGCCCGCCGGCTCGGCCGCCACCGATCCGCGTACGAAGACCAGCGCGCGGTGGCAGAGGTCCGCGACCTCCTCGAAGTCGGTGGACACCAGCAGGACCGCCACGCCCTCGGCTGCCGCCCCGTCGAGCAGCCCGTGGATCGCCGCCTTGGCGCCCACGTCCACGCTCGCGGTCGGCTCCTCGAGGATCAACAGCCGCAGCCGCCCCCGGAGGGCCCGGCCGAGGACGACCTTCTGCTGGTGGCCGCCGGACAGGGTGGCGAGGGGCACCTCGCTGTCGCGGGGGCGCACCGAGAACCGTTCGATCAGACCGGCCGCCTCGCGCCGCTCGCGCCGGGGACCGAGCCATCGCCACGCGGGGACACCGGCAGCCCGCGGGTTCGCCAGGAGGTTCTCCCGGACCGTCAGATCGGGGGCGCAGCCCTCCTCCTGGCGGTTGGCGGGCACGAAACCGACGCCCCGGCCGAGGGCGGCGGCCACGGTGCGGGGGTGGTACGGCCGGCCGTCGAGCAGTGCCCGTCCGCCGAGCGGCGGCAGCGCGCCCGCGAGGGCGCGGCCCAGGTGCATGTGGCCGGCGCCGGTCAGCCCGACCATGCCGACGATCTCCCCGGGCGCCAGATCCAGGCTGACGGGCCCGGTGCGCCGCGTCGTCACGGCGTCGAGGCGCAGTACGGGAGGACGGCCCGCGGGCACGGCGGCGGCCGGTCCGCGCCCGGCCGGTAGCCCGCCCGCGATGTCCCGGACCAGGCGGGCGGGGCCGTACCCGGCGAGCGGCCCGCCGCTGACCAGGCGGCCGTCGCGCAGGACGGCGAACGCGTCGGCGACCCGGTACACCTCGTCGAGGCGGTGGCTGACGTACAGGATGCCGTGCCCCCGGTCGCGCAGGGCGTGCAGCACGTCGAAGAGGCGGGCGCAGTCCGCGGCGGGGAGCGTGGCGGTCGGCTCGTCGAGGACGAAGAGCTCCGCCCGCCGCGCGAGGGCCCGGGCGATGGCCACCAGGGAACGCTCGGCGGGCGCCAGGTCCACGATCCGGGCGTCGGCGTCCAGGTGCCCGGCGACGATCCGCAGGGCCTCGGCGCATTGCTCCCGGGTCCGCCGCCAGGAGATCAGGCCGTGGCGGCGCGCGTAGCCCGTCCCCAGGGCGATGTTCTCGGCGACCGTCATCCACTCCACCAGGCCGAGGTCCTGGTGGATGAACGACATCTTCCCGGAGGCCGCTTCGGACCGGAGCGGGTGCCCGGCCACCGTGACCTCGCCCTCGTCGGCGCGATGGACCCCGGCGAGCACCTTGATGAGGGTGGACTTCCCGGCGCCGTTGGGGCCGAGGAGGGCGAGCACGCTGCCGCGGTGGAGGTCGAGGTCGACCGCGTCCAGCGCGACGGTGCCGCCGAACCGTTTGCCCAGACCGCGTATCCGTACGAGCGGCTCCCCGGCGGAGCGCCGGGGCGGGTGGCTCGTCGAGGTGTCGGAAGGGTCATGGGCGTCATGCACGGACGTCTCCGGGGCCGGCCTCGGATCCCCCTGTCGGGAGGCTGGGACAGGCAGGATGCTACTGGCACTCACAGGGCAAATCCGGGCATGACAGGTCCTATGCGGCCTCCAGGGCGCATTCGGCCCAGATGACCTTGCCCCGGGGGGTGTAGCGGGCGCCCCAGGCCTGAGCCAGCTGCGCGACGAGGAACAGCCCCCGGCCGCCCTCGTCGGTGGTGGCGGCCCGCCGCAGGTGCGGGGCGGTGCTGCTGCCGTCGGAGACCTCGCAGATCAGGGCGCGGTCGTGGATCAGGCGCACCTGGATCGGCTCGGTCCCGTAACGGACGGCGTTGGTGACCAGCTCGCTCAGCAGCAGCTCGGCGGCGAACGAGAGTTCCTCCAGCCCCCAGTCGGCCAGCTGCCGGGTGGCGGCGGCGCGGATGTCGGAGACCCGCGCGGGATCGGCCGGCAGGTCCCACACGGCGATCCGGTCGGCGGGCAGGGTGTGGGTGCGGGCGACGAGCAGGGCGATGTCGTCGGTGGGGTGCTCGGGCGCCATGGCGTCCATGACCGCCTGGCAGGTGTCCTCGGGGCTCCGGTCCGTGTGGGCCAGGGCGCGGCTCAGCTGATCGAGGGCGACGTCGATGTCGCGGTGGCGGTCCTCGACCAGCCCGTCGGTGTAGAGGACGAGGGTGCTGTCCTCGGGGAGCTCGATCTCGGCCGTCTCGAAGGGCAGGCCGCCCAGGCCCAGCGGGGGCCCGGCGGGCAGATCGGGGAAGCGCACGCTGCCGTCGGGATGGATCAGGGCGGGCGGCAGGTGGCCGGCCCGGGCCATGGTGCACTGTCGCGAGGTGGGGTCGTAGATGACGTACAGACAGGTGGCGCCGACGATCCCGATGCTGCCCGTGGAGTGGTCGTCCCCCTCCTCCCGGTCCAGGCGCACCAGGAGGTTGTCCAGGTGGGTCAGGAGCTCGTCGGGGGCGAGTTCGAGTTCGGCGAAGTTGCGTGCGGCGGTCCGCAGCCGCCCCATCGTGGCGGCGGCGTGCAGCCCGTGGCCGACGACGTCGCCCACGAGGAGGGCGACGCGGGCGCCGGACAGGGGGATGACGTCGAACCAGTCGCCGCCCACGCCCGATTCGGCGGGCAGGTAGCGGTGCGCGACCTCGACGGCGCCCTGGTCGGGCAGGCCGCGCGGGAGCAGGCTGCGCTGGAGCGCCAGGGCCAGGGTGTGCTCCCGGGTGTAGCGGCGGGCGTTGTCGATGCACAGGGCGGCGCGGGCCGCGAGTTCCTGCGCGAGCCGGCTGTCGTCGTCCCCGAAGGGGGCGGGGTCCTGCGCGCGGTAGAAGCTCGCGATGCCCAGCAGGACGCCGCGGGCGAGCAGGGGGACGGCGATGAGGGAGTGCACGCCGAGCGCCATGATCCGCCGGGCACGCTCCGGATCCTGGGCGATCCAGCCGGCCGCGGAAGCCAGCTCGGGTTCCAGGAACGTGTGCCCTTCGGTCAGACAGCGCCTGACGGGGTTCCCGGGGCGGAGCTCCACGTGCCGGCCTGCCGGGTAGAAGGGGCAGTCGTCGCGGATGCCGTGGACCACCGTGCGGTGCAGGTCCCTCCCGGGAACGGCGGGCTCGTCGCCGCGCAGGACGGCCTCGGGCAGATCGACGGTGACGTAGTCGGCCAGGGCCGGGACCGCGATCTCGGCGAGTTCCCGGGCCGTGCGGGTCACGTCCAGGGTGGTGCCGATACGGGTGCTGGCCTCGGCCAGCAGCTCCAGGCGCCGCCGCGCCTCGACGGCGTACTTCCCGACCTCCGGCTCGCCCACCAGCACCAGCCCGCGGACCGTGCCGGGACGGGGTCCGGTGGACGCCGGCGTCGGTCCGGCGGGCGGCGATCCGGTGCGGGAGGGCCCGGAGCGGGGCGAGACGGAGAGGTGGTGGACCGGCGCGGTGTCGCTGCTGAGCACGGCCTCTACGACCATGCCCCGCACCCCGGAGCGGCTGGTGACCGGGCGGCTCAGCAAGGTGGCCTCCCGGCCGTGGGGGAGGGGAACGTCGACGGCGGCCCGCCGGGAGGCGGAGATCAGCTCGGTCGCCTTCTCCTTGAGGACCATCTGATCGTGCGGGTCCAGCTCCAGCTCGCCCAGTGCGTCCAGCTCGGCGGGGTCTGCCGACTCGGCCGACTCGACGGGGAGCGTCGGCCCCATGTGGTGCCCGTCCTGGGCGTCCCCGCGCGTACGGGCCCGCAGTTCGGCATCGAGGTACGCCCGCAGCAGCCCGCGTTCGCGCGCCGAGCTGTGCTCCATCAGCCGCCGCTCGATCGACTCGGCCGCCCGCCGCAGCAGGACGGGGAGGGCCGGGTGCTCGTAGGCGTGCGGGTACCCGAAGCAGAGCACGCCCGCGATGCGTCCGCTGAGCTGGTCGCGGATGGGGACGGCGCAGCAGCCGTTCGACTGGGCGCGTTCGGCGAAGTGTTCCGCGCCGTAGACCTGGATGGGACCCCGCTCGGCCAGGGCGAGGCCGATGCCGTTCGTCCCGGCGAACCGCTCGGCGAAGACGAAGCCGGGCACGCTCTGGATGGGGGGCAGGCTCCACGCCAAGGAGGGCTCGCCGAAGCGGCGTTGCAGCACGGTGCCGTTCGCGTCGGCGACCGAGATGTTCATGCGGCTGCCGGAGAACCGGGACTGCAGCTGGTCGAGGACGGGTCCGGCGGCCCGTACGAGCCGACTGTCCGGATCGAAGTCGTCCCGGTAGGGCAGCTCGGTCTGGTCCGGCGACAGTCCCAACAGTCGGCAGCGCAGCCACGAGTTCAGGATCGGGCTCCGCACCCCGGTCTCGACCGGCTCGCCCACCAGGAATCGCTCACGGGAGCGTGCGGGACCGATCTGCTCTCCCGTGACCCCCATCTGCATCACTCCCCTTGCCGTGCGGTGACGTGCGGTGCGGTGTCGTGCGGTGCCGTGCGGTGAAAGTTGAATACGTTAAATAAGTCCCTTTTGAGTATATTCCCGATCATTTCCGGCTTCACAGGAGAGCGACCGGATTGACCGGTGAGCCCGTCCCGCCGGGGACGTCGAGGGGGGACACGACGATCATGAACTCGTAGCGTCCCGCCTCCGCGCAGGCGGCGGACAGCGCCTCCAGATCCAGGTTGTCCAGCAGCGGCACCCCCATGGCCGCCACGGCCAGGGCATGGACGGGGGAGTGCAGGCCCTCGACCGGGGAGGGCCGTACGTCGCTGTCCCCGTCCGCGCCGAGCAGGCTGATCGCCCGCTCGGCCAGCAGCGGCACCGCGTCGACGTGGAAGCCCGCGCAGGCGGCGTCGGCGTCCCACGGGCCCACCTCGCGGCGGCGCCGGAACCGGCCGGAGCGCAGCAGTACCGCGCACCCGTCGTCGATCCGGACGCCGAGCGCCCGCTCGGCGGCGATGACGTCACGGGCGCGCACCGCGTGGCCGGGCTCCAGCCAGGGGGCCCCGAGGACGGCGGGCAGGTCGAGGAGCACGCCCTTGGTGACGAGCGGGCCGAGCGCCGCCACCGAGCCGAAGCGGGCGCCGCCGGCGTCGATGGCCCCGCGCGCCGGGTGTCCCCCGTAGAGCAGCCCCCGGTAGGCGACGTGTGACAGCGCGTCGAGGTGGCTGACGGCCTTGCCGTGGTAGTCGACGGCGAGGAAGTCCTTGTAGGTGGCCGGTTCGGGCGGCTCCACGTCGCCGAGGTCGGTCATGTGGTGCAGGGCGGGCTTGCCGTTGTCGGGGCCGGGCCGGGTGTTCCACGGCAGCCCCAGCGGCACCGTCCTGCCGTCCCGGACCAGGGCGGCGGCCCGGCGCACGTGGTCCGGGGTGACCCGGTTCCAGGCGCCCCGGTCGGCCGGATCCCAGCGGCCCCACGTACGGACCGAGGCGAAGAGGGCGTCGAATTCCGCACGGGAGACCCGGGGAACCTCCGCGGGGTCGGTGCTCATGGGAGTGCGTGCCCTCCAAGCCCTTGGGGAGGCGGGGCGGCCCGCCGCTTTCCGCATGCATACCCGCTCGGGCGGTGGCCGGACGGTCCCGGGGGCCGGATGCGCCGATGAGTGGCGGCCCTGTGCCCGGGCAGGGCAGGCTGTACACATGAGAGCGCCCGTGCGCTCGCCCCCGGGGACGGGAGCCGGCGGCCACCACCAGGTCCTTTTCACTCTCGCGGAGTGCGTGCCCTTCGCGATCGCCCTGCTGGTGCTCCTCGTCGAGCTCACGCCCGTCCACTTCGTCTACACCGGCCCCCTGCTGGTCGCGACGCCCGCGCTGGCGGCCGTGACGATGGGTCCCAAGGGCACCCTCGCGGCAGCCGGGGTGGCCCTCGCGGTCAGCGTGACCACCGCCACCCACAACCAGGCCTGGGGCGGGCAGCAGGTGTACACGAACCTCCTGGCCCTGTCCCTGGTGTCGGTGGCGAGCGTCATGACGAGCCGCGCCGTGCGCACGCGCCGGGAGAACGAGCTCAACCAGGTCCGCCGGATCGCCGCCGCCGCCCAGGAGGTCCTGCTGAGGCCCGTGCCGGACCGGCTGGGCTCCGTACGGGCGGCCAGCATGTACCTGGCCGCCGAGACGGGCGCGCAGATCGGCGGCGACCTGTACGAGGCCGTCCAGACCCGCTACGGGGTCCGGATGATCGTCGGGGACGTCCGGGGCAAGGGGCTGCCCGCCGTACGGGCCGCCGCGGTCGTGCTCGGTGCGTTCCGGGAGTCCGTGCACTACGAGGACGACCTGGTGGAGGTCGTCAACCACTGCGCGGAGGCCCTGCGGCGGGACGCCGCCCTGGCGGACGCGGGCGTCGGTGCGGCGCTGGCCGACAGCGAGGACACCCTCCTGGAGGGCTTCGTCACCGCGCTCGTGGCGCAGATCCCCGACGGCCCCGACATCGAGGTGATCAACCGGGGCCACCCGCCACCGCTGCTGATGAGCGGCGGTACGGTCCGGGCCCTCACGCCCACCGGCCCGCTGCCGCCGCTCGGCCTGGAGGAATTCATCAGCGGCCCTCCCGGCCGGCCGGACCGCCATCCGTTCGCCCCGGGGGACCGGCTGCTGCTGTACACGGACGGCGTCATCGAGGCCCGCGACGCCGACCGCACCTTCTTCGACCTGTCCGAAGCCATGGCCTCGATGCGCAACCACACCCGCCCCGCGTTCCTGGAAGGCCTGCGCCAGGCGCTGCTCCGCCACACCCAGGGCGCCCTGGCGGACGACGTGGCGGTCATCCTCGTCGACCGCCTCGACCCGGATCCGTCCCGGGAGGGGCCGACCGCACCCGGCAGCACTCGGAAGGGACTGCCCCCGGCCTAATTGGCTTCGGGCGGCGCGGGGGTGAGCAGTAGCATCCCCGGATGCCGACCATCGAGACCCTGACACCGCAGGCCGGCGCGGCCGACGCCGCAGGACTGCGGGCGTACGACGCGGACCTGCTCGTGCGGTGCGCCGTCGACCCCGCCCAGCCCTGGTGGCGCCGGACGGCCTGTGTGGACGCGCTGACCGGCCGGGTGCCGCGGAGCGGGCTCGGTGAACTGCTCGACCGCGTCCGCGACACCGGTGACTCCGGGACGGTCCGGCAGGCCCTGCTGGTCCTCCTCTCCGACCGCGTGGAGCTCCTGCCCTGGCTGCGGCACGAGGACCGGCTCCGCGAGGACGCGTACGGCATGCCCCAGGCGGTCCTCCGAGCTCGCGCGGCCCTCGGGGACCGCACCGCGGCGGCCGGACTTGCGACGCTCGCGTTCAGCCACTGGCGGACCGAGCGGGCGGTCGGGGAAGCCGGGCTGGAGGCACTCACGGATCGGTACGGCGTAGAGGCGGTACTCGCCGAGCTCGACGGCGCCCGGCCCGAGGACCGGGCCGTCGCCGTGCGCCTGCGCGACCGGGCCGGCGGGGACGTCACCGACGCCCTCGCGGACCCCGACCCACAGGTGGCGCACCTCGCCCAATCACTGCTGACCTGCCCCGACCGGGTCCGCGCCTACCTGGCCGAGGCGCCGACGGCCGATGCCCAGCTGTGGGCCGCGTACGCCCTGAACCGGCTGACCGGGGACGTGGCCGAGACCCGGGCCGTGTACGAGGCGCTGGGGCGGCCCCGGGTGGAGGTCGCCGGCCTGGACGAGGAGCTGCGCCGCGCGATCGTGCACGAGTACGGGCCCGAGTGCGAGAAGCAGAGCGACCCGCGCTGGCGGGTCGAGGCCCTGTGCACGGAGCCTCCGCCACCGCCGGACGAGGAGCGGCAACTGGCCCTGGCCACGGCCGCGCTGACGGCGGCGGGGCTGGCCCCGAGCCCTCCGCTGTCCTGCGGCGACGCCCATCGCCAGGGCGGCGGCACGTACCACGTGATCGGGTACGGAGGGGCCGGGCAGGAGGTGCTGATCAGCACGCTGGGGAGGTTCGCGAGCGACCACGAGGACGATCCCGCCGCGCGCGCCGCCCTCGAAGCGGCCGGGTTCCGCTGGATCGACGGAGCCACCGGATCGGTCCGCGTCACGGACCTCGGCGTCTATTACTTCGGCGGCCGAGGCCCGCTCGACGTCCAGACGTTGCTCTTCTACTGGCAGGACTAGTCCGTCACACGGGAGACGCCGACACATGACCACGAAAACGCCACCATCGACACCCGGAGCGGGACGGACCGACGGCTCGTCCGTCCTGATCGGCGCTCTCGTTCCGCTGACCCGGCCCGGCTGGGTCGAGGCGGGCCGACACCTGCTCGCCGGCCTCGAACTGGCCGTTCGCGAGGTCAACGACGCCGGCGGGATCGCCGGAAGGCCACTGGAGCTGCTGGTCCGCGACACCGCGGCCGATCCGCAGAGGGCCGCGGCGGCCGTGGACGAGCTGGCCCGCCTGGGCGTGGCCGCCCTGGCGGGGGAGTACCACAGCGTTGTCGCCCGCGCCGCTGCGGCCCGGGCCGACGCCCTCGGCCTGCCGTTCCTCTGCTCGTCGGCGGTTCTCGACGCGCTCACCGACCAGCCGACGGACCGGGTCGCGCGCCTCGCCCCGGCGCAGTCCCACGGCTGGAGGATCTACGCGGACTTCCTCCTCGGCGCGGGCCACCGTCGCATCGCCGTGGCGGCCGAGCAGAGCGTGTACTGGGCATCCGGGACCCGCATCCTGCGCGACCACCTCGCGCCCCGCGGCGGCACCGTCGTCGAACTCGACGCGCGCGCACTCGCCCCCACGGCCGTGTGCGACGAACTCGTCGCCCGTCGCGCGACAGCCCTGCTCCTCCTGGTCGGCCATCCGGAGCCGGCCGTGCCGATCGTCAAGGCCGTCCGCCGCGACCGGCGCCTCGCCGACATCACGATCGGAGCTCCGGCCGGGCAACCGGAGTTCGCCGAATGGGCGACGCTGCTGGGCGACGACGGCGCCGCGATCCCGTTCCTGCGCTACCTGCCCGAGCGCCTCACCCCACTCGGTGCACGAGTCGGGACGGCCCTGCGCGAGCGGCTGGCCGAAGCGCCCTCCTTCGTCGCCTTCGAGGGCTACGACACGGTCGCCGTCCTCGCCGACGTGCTGCGTTCTCACGGCGCGGACCGGGCGCGCACCGCCGCGTCCTGGCCGAGCGTCGCGGTCGAAGGCACCCGCGGGCGGATCCGGTTCTCCCGCACGCCGGGCATCGGCGTATGGCAATGGGCTTGGCCGCCGGTCCAGGTCGTCGATCGCGATCCGGCGGAACCCGAGCGCTTCCGGATCCTCCACGCGCGCTGAGCGAGCGGGAGCGGGGCGCCTGCGGCGCCTCAGATGTCCACCGCCCGCGGTGCATCGCCCGGTGTTCCGGCCGTGAGCGCGGCGAAGTCGGGCAGGATCAGGGAGCCGTCCTCGGCCAGGGTGAAGCCGGGGTTGTGGGCGATCTCCCAGGCATGGCCGTCGGGGTCGGTGAAGACTCCCGAGTAGAAGCCGATCGCGTTGACGGCGGCGGGACGGGTGACGGTGCCGCCGGCCTCCGAGGCGACGCCGAGGAGGGCGTCCACCTCGGCGTCCGTACGTACGTTGTGCGCCAGGGCGATGCCCCCGAACCCGGCGGGCGGCGGGGAGTCGGGCAGCCCGCAGTCCGCGGCCAGTTTCCGGCGGTCCCACAGGACCATGGCCATACCGCCCGCCTGGTGGAAGACCGTCTCCTCGACTTCGGTGCCGCGCCATCCGAGCGCCGCGTAGAAGCTCTTGGCGCGGGCGAGGTCCGAGACCCCCAGGGTGACCAGGCTGATCCGCTGTTCCATCCCGCCACCGTAACGGCCGGGCGCGGCCGTGGCCGGGACCGGGAGGCAGGCGGCCGGTCGGCGGGCCGGGGGAGGCCGCCTCCGGACGGCGTCCGGACGCGGCCTTCGTACGGGTAAGCACGCGGTGGGCATACGCCCCGCTACTTCTTCTTGAAGACGTCCTTGATCTTCTCCTTGGCCTCGCGCGCCTCGCCCTTGACCTGCTCGGCGCGTCCCTTCGTGGTGAGGCGCTCGTTGCCGACGGCGCGGCCCGTGGCTTCCTTGGCCTTGCCCATGGCCTGTTCCTTCTTGGCCCGCATCTTCTCTTCGCCCGACACGATGTCACTCCCCTCGTTCGGAATCGGTCCTGCGCAGCGTCTAACCCGTTCCCGGCACCCCAAACGCGTGGGCGTACGGCTCGCCGCGGCGGGTAGGCGCCGGGTAGGAACCGCTTCCAGCAGTGGGAGGAGCCATGACCCGACGAGTCCACGAGGTGATGACCGAGAAGCCGGTGACCGTCGAGAAGCTGACCTCACTGGCCGAAGCGGCACGCGTCATGCGGGACGCGGGGATCGGGGATGTTCTGGTCGTCGACGAGGGCCGGCTCTGCGGCATCCTCACGGACCGGGACCTCGTCATACGCGCCATGGCAGAGAATCGCGACCCTGCCGACACGACGGTGCAGGCGATCTGCAGCTCTGAACCGGTCACCGTCAGTCCCGGCGACGGGGTCGACCAGGCCGCCGATCTCATGCGCCGGCATGCGCTGAGGCGTCTGCCCGTGCAAACCGAGGACGGTGAACTCGTCGGAGTGGTCACCCTGGGCGACCTGGAGGTCGAACGGGATCCGGGGTCGGCTCTCGCGGCAATCTCGGCCGCCGAGCCGGACACCTGAGGCCCGCCGCCTACCCGCCGGGGCCGGCACGTCGGCCTACGGTGATGCGGCTGCCCCGCGCGGGCCGTCCACGGTGGTGAACACGTGGTGCGCGCCGGTGATCTCGAAGAGGCGGGAGACGCGGCGGCTGAGAGCGGTGAGCACGAGGCTCTTGCCGGTCTCGGCGGCCATCCTGTTCAAGTCCAGTAGCACGTGCAGGGCCGAGCTGTCGCAGAAGGTGACGTCCGAGAGGTCGATGTCGAGGCCGTGACGGCCGGCCTCCAGGGCCGAGGTGAGGTCCTCCCGCAGGGCGCTCGCGTGGTCCATGTCGATCTCCCCGTGCACGCGGGCCAGCACCCGCTGGGGACCCGGTTCGAAGTCCACGGAGACGGTGGCCGGGATCCTGGTGGCGCCGATGTTCGCGGAAGCTGCGGGAGGCGTGTACCGGAAGTGGGCGGGCATGGCCTGTCTCCCTTCAAAGCCATCTCAGGAGTTCGTGCGATCCGACCCCGCCCGGCGCCCGGCCGGGGCGGGCCGGGTCTCATCGCCCGGTGAGGGGTCGAGCTGGGCAAGCAGCATCAGGAGATCAGCGACCTCGTGGCGGCCTTCGGCCGGGTGGCGGAAGAGGGTGCCGGGCGTGATCCGGTAGCGGTTGCGGCGGCCGTGGCGGGCCCGTGTGAGGTAGCCGGCACTCTCCAGGTCGGTGACGATGGCCTGGGCCGCGCGTTCGGTCAGCCGGCACGCCGCGGCCATGTCGCGCAGCCGGGTTTCCGGATTGCGCTGGATCATCGCGAGGATCCGGGCGTGGTTGGTGACGAACGTCCAGCTGGTTCGCGGCTCGACAGGCTCCATGCCCGAATTATACGATCCACGATTCCGGTTTCGCCAGACCGGAATCCTGCGTCCGTCCGCGGGCCGGGGAGCGTGTGGCCGCCGGGCGCCGGCCGGGCGGGATGCGGCCCCCGTCGCAGCCATGAGGCCAGGACCGCACCCCGCACCGGGCCCCTACCCGGGGCGGGGGAGGCGACACGTTCGCCGTCCTCCGGAGCCGGTGGCGGCGGGAGGGGGGATCAGGTGTGGAGGCGGCTGTTGGAACCGTCCTGGTCGCCGGCGGTGTCGTCGTTGAACCAGTAGTCACCGGCAGCCAGGTAGCGGAACGAGTAGGTGCGCTCGCCGGCCAGCTCGACGGTGACGGCGCGCTTGCCGTCCTTGCGCGGCTTCAAGGTGTGGGCACCGGGCTGCCAGTCGTTGAAGTCGCCCACGACACTGACCGGACCGGGCGGGGTGTGGGCGGGGAGGACGAAGGTGACCTCGGTGCGGTCCTTGCGCAGAGTGCGCTCCAGCATGGGGATGCTCCTGAAGGCAGGGCGGACGGTACGCCGCCCATCCTCGACGGACCACGGCCCGCCCGCGCGCCGACGCCACCACCCGGGGGCCAGGGTCACCCGCCCGCTGCGTCCGGTGACACCAATGGCGCCCGACCTCGGTTCGCGCGACCGGGTGGCCGCGTAGCGGCGCCCGGCGTACGAAGCGGGCCGCCACGGCGAGGAGCGGGGGCCGCGCGTGCTCCTCCGCTACGGACGCGGGCGCGTCGGGTCGTCCGGGACGTGGATGTCCAGTACGCAGATGTCGTCCCGGTTGCCCGGGCGCAGCGCGGCGAGCGTCCGGGCGAGGGTTTCGCCGTGGCCCTCCCGGAGGAGCCGCAGGGTGGCCGAGGCGAGCCGGTCGAGTCCGACGTCGATGTCCTCACCCGGGTCCTCCACGAGCCCGTCGGTGTAGAGCAGCAGGCGGTCGCCGGGCGTCAGGTCGATGACGGCCTGCCCGTAGGAGGCGGAGAAGCTGGCGCCGAGGAGGGGGCCCGGCGGCTGTTCGAGGAAGGTCGCCCGGTCGCCGCGTACCAGCAAGGGCGGCAGGTGTCCGGCCCGTACCCAGATCAGGCGACGATCCCAGGGCTGATAGCGGGCCATGACCATGGTGGCCGTGGCACCGCCGCTGGACGGGTCCGAAGCGGTATGGAGCAGGAGGGTGTTGAGCCGGTTCAGGACGTCGGGCAGGGGTGAGCCGGTGACGGTCATGCCCTTCGTGGTGAACCGCAGCTGGGCCATGGTGCCGACGGCGGCGAGACCGTGGCCGGCCACGTCTCCGACCACGAACAGCGCACTGTTGTCCGGCAGTTCGATGGCGCTGTACCAGTCGCCGCCGACATTGACTCCCCGGTCGGCGGGAACGTAGGCGACGTCGACGCACAAGCCGGCGAGTTCCAGGGACTGGTCGGGGATCGGCAGCAGGGTGTCCTGGAGGCTGGCGGCGAGCGCCCGTTCGGCCTGGAGCATGCCGCGCTGGAGGAGCATGGCGCGCTCGCTCTCGCGCAGGGCGAGCTCCGCGCCGCGCTGCGCGCTGAGGTCCTGGAAGAAGCCGTGCACCTCGACCGGGGTGCCGTCCACGTCCGTCTGGGCCTCGGCAACGATCCGCAGGTGGCGTGCGCCGTGGCCGGTGGTGATCCGGAAGGGCTGGTCGATGGCCACCCCCTTGGCCAGGAGCCGCTGGACGGCGGAGCCCAGCTTCGGCAGGTCGTCCGGGACCACGTGCCGCGGCAGTTCCTTTAGTGTCAGCGGCCCGTCGCCCGGGTCACGGTCGAAGATGGCGTAGACCTGATCGGACCAGGTGACGGTTTCCGCAGCCAGGTCCCATCCCGCCCAGCCGAGGTTGCCCAGCCGCTGCATGTCGGCCAGCCGCCGTGCCTGGCGCTCGTCGGTGTCGTGGCGGATCCAGGAGACGACCAGGCGGTCACCCAGTCTGGAGGCCCGGACCGAGTAGACGGACTGCCGCGGGGCACCGGCGGCCACCTCCTGGTAGGTGAAGGGCTCGCCTTCGTACCGGGTTCCCGTCGTGAGCGTCTCCAGGTATCCGTCCCACAGCGCTGTGCCCGCCACGGTCGGGTACGTCTCCAGGATCCGGCAGCCGACGAGCTCCTTGCCGCGCCGCCCGGCGACGTCCACCGACTCGGGCGCCGCCGCGTCGATGCGGTAGTCCTCCACCTCACCGGCCTCCGAGCGCAGCGGGGTCAGCAGGATCGCGGGCCCGGCCAGCGCGTCCAGGACCCGCTGGACGGCCGTCACGTCGACATCGGGCCGGGCCCCCTCCGGGCCGGCATACCGGGGCCCCTCCGGCATCCCCAGCGGGCCCGCGCACAACCGGGCCGCCCGCAGCAGCAGCGCCCGGACGTCGGCCGCGAAGGGGCCTGGCCGGGTCCGAAGGAAGCCGATGGCCGTGTTCGGGGGCCCGTCGGCGGGGACGGGGAGCCAGGCGCGGGAGGGCCACCGGTCCGGCGGGTCCCCGATCAGGAGGTAGCGGCGCGCGTCCTGCGCCGGGTCCTCCAGCCACACGGGCCGGCGCTCGGCGATCGCCTCGTGCGCGGCGACGCCGCTGAGCGGGGGGATCCGGCGCCACTGCTCGGCCAGCTCGTCGTCGATGCCGGCGTGGCCGGTCAGCTCCAGGCTTCCGGCGGAGGTCAGGGCGTAGATCATCACCGCGTCCACCCCGGCATCCCCGCCGAGCAGGGTCCGCAGCAGCTCCGCGATGTCGTCACCGCTGTGTGCCGAGGTCAGGCCGTCGGCGAGCCGGGCCGGCAGCGGGCGCGGCACGGCCTCGTGGTCGCGACGGCCGACGCGACGCCCGACAGGACGTCCGACGGGACGGTGTCCGGCACCGAACGCCGAGGCGGCCGGTTTCCTCCCCGCGCCGGGGGCTGCGGGGGCTGCGGACGGGGGCGTGGTTCCGGGCGGCGGGCGCGGGTGAATCTGCCCCAGGGTGATCCAGCACTCCTCCAGCAGGGTGCGGCCCTGCTCCTCGGCGCGGCCGAGGAGCGTCTCGTGGGCCGTGTGGGCGGATACGCCCGCCTGGGCCATCAGTACGCCCTTGGCCCGCTCGACGACGGCCGCGGTCGCGGCGAGGCCCGCCAGGTCCTCGACTTCCGATCGCAGCCTGGCCACCACCTTGGCGAGCGCCACTACCTCGGGTGCGGCGCCCTCGCCCGCAGGCGCGGCATCGCCCTTCATCCTTTGAGCATGGCACGGCCGCCCTCGGCGCGCGCCCAGGTGGGGCGGGCCCCTCACGGTGACCCCGGCGCGGCTGTAGTCCAGCGGGCACGTACGAGTCGACACCGCCGGCGGCCGCACCGCCTTCGCCCCGCGCCCCGGTGAATGAAGGGCGGAGGGTCGGGCACACGAGTGCGGACGGGGCACGAATGCTGCGCCGTACGGCATCGAAGGAGGGAGGGGCGGTGGGGAAACCCGTGCCCTCCCCTGTCTGATGGAGGAGTTGTTTTCGCGTGACTGAGCATGTGTGGAGTTACAGGCCGACCGCGGGCCACCTGGCCGGCACCGATCTGACCGGATACAAGGTCGAGGCGACCGACGGCAGCATCGGCAAGGTCGACAAGCACTCCTACGAGGTCGGTGACGCCTACCTGGTCGTCGACACCGGTGTGTGGATCTTCGGCAAGGAGGTGCTGCTCCCGGCGGGCACGGTGTTCCGGATCGACCCGGCCGAGGAAAAGGTCTACGTCGACAGCACCAAGGAGCAGATCAAGAACGCCCCGGCGTTCCACCGCCACGAGCACCTCGGCGACATCGCGTACCGAGAGGAGCTCGGCGCGTACTACTCCGCCGGCGGCCCGTTCGGTCACCGCCTCGTCTGACCCGGTACCGGGGGATGGGCCCGAACTCGACGAGTTCGGGCCCATCCCGTGTCCGCCGCTGCGGTCGGCTCTGCCTACGTGTATCCGACGCAGCCGCAGCCAGTGGCCGCCGACCGGCCCTGCAAGCTCCTGCAGGCGGTCAGACCGCGCCGCGCCAGGCGCCCGTCTCCACCCCGCGCGACTCGATGAACAGCTTGAACCGCTTCAGATCACCCGCGACCTGACGCCGGACGAAGCCGAGCTTGTCGGCGGCCGTCTCGGCCAGCCCTTCGGGCACCCAGTTCATGTGCAGGACGATCTTGGTGGCGGTCGCGTCGATCGGCTGGAAGGTGACGAGCCCGGCCTGCAGGGCCTCCCCGTCGACCGTCATCCACGCGACGCGCCGGTCCGGGAGCTGCTCGGTGATCTGCGCGTCGAACTCTCGCCGCACACCGTTCACGTTCGTCACCCAGTGGGTGAGCGTGTCCGTGCGCTGGTCGATGCGTTCGACTCCCTCCATGAAGGCGGGGAACTCCTCGAACTGCGTCCACTGGTTGTACGCCGTGCGCACGGGGACGTTGACCTCCACGTACTCCTCGACGTGCGACATGTACACCCCTTCCGTGTCGTCGGCAGTCCCGCACCCTGAGGTACGGGCTGCCGTCAGGACGTATCGAGGCCCGGCTACCCGCCTTTGAGGACCCCATGCACGAGGCCGAGTCGCCCGCGGTGTCCGCGGTGGCGCCGCGCCCGCGTCAGCCCGCTCCCACGGGGCATGCGAGTGAACGCCCTTGTCGCCGACATCCCTTGGGGAGTCATGAACAGCGCTCTGCTCCTGCCGACCGTCCTGGGAGGCTCGATCCTCACCACCGTCGTGGCCGGATGGGCCGCCGACCTGCTGCTGCGCCGGGCCGACGCACGACACCCGGAAACGCCCCTGTGGAACCTGCTGCGCCGTTGCCGCAGCCCCCTGCACATCGTGCTGCTCGCCGCGCTGCTCAAGGGCGCCTACCGGCACATCGCATGGCCGCCGGTGCACGACAACGCGGCCACCGTGGGCAGGATCCTCTCGCTCGCCCTGATCGGTGCCGGGGCCTGGCTGATCGTGGCGGTGGCCTCCGCCGTCGTCGAGTCGGGGTACGCCCGCTACGCAACCGGTACCCGAGACCCTGCCCGGGTGCGCCGGGTCCGCACCCAAGTGACGCTGATCATGCGGGTGGTGGCGGTCGTGGTGGGAGTCGTCGCAGTCGCTGCCATGCTCCTCACCTTCCCGGGTTTCCGCGCGCTCGGCACCTCCCTGCTGGCCTCCGCCGGGATCATCGGAATCGTGGCCGGCGTCGCGGCCCAGTCCGCGCTCGGCAACCTCTTCGCCGGCTTCCAGATCGCCTTCGGCGACATGGTGCGCATCGGTGACACGGTCGTGGTCGCAGGCGAGTGGGGAGTGGTGGAGGACATCACCCTCACCTTCCTCGCCGTACGCACGTGGGACGAGCGCCGGATCACCATGCCCGTCTCGTACTTCACCACGCGGCCCTTCGAGAACTGGTCCCGTGGTGGCGCCGAGATGACCGGCAGCGTGTTCTTCCACTGCGACCACACCGCGCCCGTCGACCTCATGCGCGACAAGGTCCGCGAGATCCTGCACAGCTGCCGGGAGTGGGACGGCCGCGGCTGGGACCTCGCCGTCACGGAGACGACGCCCTCCACCATCGTGGTGCGGGCCGTCGTCACGGCCAAGGACCCGGACGATCTGTGGACGGTGCGCTGCGCCGTACGGGAGCAGCTGATCGCCTGGATCGCCGAGAAGCACCCGGACGCCCTGCCGCGCGTCCTCTTGGGCCCGGCACCGGCATCGCGAGACGCCGCAGCCGAGCGCAGCCGATGAACTCACCCCGAACAGCTCCGGCGGGGAGCCGCCCGGTGGACCCGCATCGGATCCCTACCGGATCAGGGTGTTCTTGGTCTGCTGGTCGTGCAGGGTTCGCAGCGCTGCTGACCAGTTACAAGGCCACAGACTGTGCCGGGTGATGGGACGCTGGTCCGCGAATGGCCCGGATCTTGGTCCGCCCGGAATCCAGATGCTGCCGGACGGGCCCCGCGTGCCCGAGGCCACCAGGGTGCGCGCGCCAAGCCGCTCACACGCAGGCCGGCGCGGTTCCTCCATGGCGGGGGCCGCCATGATGTCGCCGCCGATGACGTGAAGGCCTCACCCAGCCGTGCCCGTCTGACACGGGCGTTCGCGATCGAGCGCCTCGGGGAGGTGCCCGGTAGCGTGGGGCCAGGGGAGGGTGAGACGGACCGTGGGCGAAACCGAAGGACAGACCCCCATGCCCTGCCGCGACCCCGACGATGCCGAGCGGCGCCGGCTACCAGGGCGCCGCGCCGCGGGCGGCATACCGCGGAGCCGATGCCTCAGACGGATCGGCACCTGGCCGGCCGTGGGACTCACGGTGGCCGTTCTCGTCGCCGCCAACCTGGTCATGCACGTCTGGAGTGGCCTGTTCGGCCTGATGACGGCCGTCGTGGTCAGCGTCCTGCTGCTCGGTGTGCTCCGCTGGGCCGGCGGTACCCGGGCGGACGCGGGCCTGGCGCCCGGCACACTGGCCCGCGGTGCCCGTTGGGCGCTGGTCCTCATCGGCCTGGTCGGCGCCGTCTACCTCGTGGGGGCCCTGTTGCCGGCCACTCGAACGCTGTTCGAGGACCGGCGGTACGACGGGATGAGCGGGAGCGAGCTGATGCTGCGTGTTCTCGTGCTGGTCCCCGTCGGCACCGTCCTGGTGGAGGAGATCGCCTTCCGCGGCGTGCTCTACGGTCTGGTGTGCCGCGACCGCGGGGCGGTATGGGCGACCACCGTGTCGAGCCTGCTGTTCGGCCTGTGGCACGTGCTGCCGTCCCTGCACCTGGCGACGGCGAAGCCCGCCCTGACCACGGTCTTCGGAGACTCCGAGCTCGGCGGCGCCCTGGCGGTCGTGGCGGCCGTGCTGTTCACGGCGGCAGCGGGCGTCCTGTTCTGCGAGCTGCGTCGCCGTAGTGGCAGTCTGCTGGCTCCCATGGGCCTGCACTGGGCGGTCAATGCGTTCGGTTACGTGGCCGGGTTCGTGCTGGGCTGACCGCGCGGCGGCAAAGGCCCCGTGGCGGTCGGGCGGCTCAGCCTTCCGGCCGGATGATGTCCCTCAGCCGGTCCAGGTCCTGCGCCGTGAATCCGGTCGGCCGCATGACGGCATTCCAGCCGTCGACGTACGCGGCCTTGTACGTGTGGCCGTGGCCGTCCGGTACGCCGGTGGAGAACGGCAGGTCGGCGGTGACCTGCCAGAAGGTCACGAAGGGCATCCAGACCATCGCGCCGAGCACGTCCTTCCCGGGCGCCTGACCGATCCAGTCGGGTTCGGAGAGGGCCAGGTTCGGGCTCCACCAGACGATCGGGTCCGAAGGGTGCATCAGGTAGAGCACCCTCGTGCCGTCCCACGGCAGGTCCGCCGGCGGCATCCCGGCAGCCGGGTCGTCGGTGAACCGGACGGTCCGCCCCTCCTTGTAGACGGGGCCGATCTCGGGACTCCCCGGGTCGCGCTGATCGCTGAACTCGCGGAACAGGGTGTTGAAGTTGGGCGGGCCGGCGAACAGGGTGCCGGCGGTGCGGTTGCGCAGGTCGTACTCCCCGCTGAAGGCCGTCTCACCGCCGAACGACCCCAGGCTCTCGCCCGCCACGAACAACTGTGGACGCTCGTCTTGGGGCAGCTTGGACCAGACGTCGTAGACCGCGTCGAAGAGTTCGCGGCCCGCCTCGCGCGCCTTTGACTGGTCGACGAGATAGGACAGCCACGACGGCAGGTACGAGTACTGCATCGCCACGGTGGCCGAGTCGCCGTTGCCGAGGTACTCGAACGAGTCGACGGCGGCGGGATCGACCCAGCCGCTTCCCGTGGTGGTCGTCACGAGCAGGTTCGCGCGCTTGAATCCTCCCGCCCGTTCGAGGTCCGCGACGGCTCGGGCCGCCCGTGTCTCCGCGTCGTCGGAGGTCGACAGCCCGGCGTAGGCCCGGACGGGCTCCTGCGCCGTGCGGTGGCTGAACGCGCCGATGTCCGCGGCCGTCGGTCCGCTGCCGGTGAAGGCCCGGCCCTGCCGGCCCAGCGAGTCCCACGGCACGAGAGATCCGGGCCCGCCCGAGCGCAGGGTCGATGTCGGCTGATGCACGCCTTCCGGCGTCTCGGTGTCACGCAGCGAGAACGCCTCGTTGGCCGCGTTCACGAAGCCGCCCAGCAGCACCCCGCTGAACACGGACCACGCCAGGCCCGCCACCACGAGCCAGCCGACCACCCGCGCCGCCCGCCGGCCGATCCAGCGCCCGAGCAGGCCGGCGGCCCCGTGGTACAGGCGCCGGAGCCCCCGCCCGGCCATCAGCAGGAGGTAGAAGACGAGAACGGCGACGAACGGGCAGGCGATGGTGGTGAGGACGTTGTAGTCGGTGACCCCCATGAGCCGGCGGATCTCGTGCTGCCAGTACTGTCCGAGCCCGAACGCGACGCCGAACAGCACGATCGTGCAGACGAGCAGGAGGAGCCATGACCTGCGCGAAGGGCTCCGCGCGTCCCGGTCGGCGAAAGCGCGCCACACGTAGGCCGCGATCACGCCGAGCCCGTAGCCGATGGCCGCGCTGATGCCACAGACCAGTCCTTGGAGGATGCCTCCGCGGGGAAGCAGCGACGGAGTGAAGGACAAGCACGCCAGGACGAGCGCGCCCCAGCAGCCGGGCAGCGTGGCGTGGGGCAACCGGCGTCGCTTTCCGGAGCCGGGGGACGGCTCGACGCGCTCGGCATCCCCTGGAGCGTCGTCCCCGGACCCGGCCGCCTCCGTGCCGCCAGGCCGGTCCACCCGGCCGTCGTCCTTGCGCGACGGTGGCCCGTCCGACGGAGACGGCGGAGACGCTGGTGGGTCATGAGTCATGGCTGTCCTCCGGGGCAATGATCCCAAGGCCCGGCCTGCCGCGCCATCCGGGCCACTGCCCCGAGTCCCCCACGAGCCTGACCGCATCCGCGTCCCGTGCGGCCGATCACATCGCGGGGCGGAAGAGCGGGGAGCGGCCGACCCTGCCGGGCAGGTGCCCGGCAGGGTCGGCCGGTCGGTCGCGTCAGCGCAGGGGGGTGAAGTCCTGCGAGGCGATGTATCCGGGTCGGCGCACCGGGGCCGCGAAGGGCTTCGCCGGGCGGTTCTCGACGCTGTTGAAGACGATGAACACGTTGCTGCGCGGGTAGGGCGTGATGTTGTCACCCGAGCCGTGCATCGCGTTGCAGTCGAACCAGGTGGCCGAGCCCGCCTTGCCGGTGAAGAGCTTGATGCCGCAGGCCGAGGCGAACTTCGTCAGCGCCTCGTCCGACGGCGTGCCGGCGTCCTGCATCTGGAGGGACTTCTTGTAGTTGTCCTTCGGCGTCGCGCCCGCACAGCCCAGGAAGCTCCGGTGGGAGCCCGGCATGATCATCAGGCCGCCGTTGGTGGCGTAGTTCGGCGTCAGGGCGATGGACACCGACACGGTGCGCATGTGCGGCAGGCCGTCCTCGGCGTGCCAGGTCTCGAAGTCGGAGTGCCAGTAGAAGCCGCTGGCGCCGAACCCGGGCTTGACGTTGATCCGGGACTGGTGCACGTACACCTCGGAGCCCAGGATCTGTCGCGCGCGCCCCACGACGCGCGGATCGGCGGCGAGGGCCGCGAACGCCTCGCTGATCCGGTGGACCTCGAAGACGGAGCGCACTTCACGGGACTTCGGCTCCACGATGGACCGCTCGTCGGCCAGCGTCGAAGGGTCACGGAGCAGCCGGTCCATCTCGGCCCGGTAGCCGTCCACCTCGTCCGGCGTGATGAGTTCGTCGACGGACAGGAAGCCGTCGCGCTCGTAGCTCTCCAGCTCGTGGGCCCACATCGGGCCCGGCGTGCCGGGCTCGGACCAGACGACGGGGTCCGCCCGGCCGGTGAGCACCTCCTCGGAGCCCCGGGTCGGATACAGGTCGTTCACAGTGCGGGTCGATGCGTGGGTCATGGTGGTGCCTGCCTCTCCTCTCTGCGCGTGTGCGTACGTCAGCTGTGGTCGGGTTCGGTCAGCAGTGGGTACACGCCGTTCTCGTCGTGGTCCTCCCGGCCGGTCACGGGCGGGTTGAAGACGCACAGGCAGCGGAACTCCTGCTTCACGCGGAGGGTGTGCCGCTCGTGCCCGTCGAGGAGGTACATGGTTCCCGGCGTGATCGTGTAGGTCCGGCCCGTCTCCTCGTCCGTGAGCTCGGCCTCCCCCTCCGTGCAGACCACGGCCTCCACGTGGTTCGCGTACCACATGGACGTCTCGGTGCCGGCGTACAGGACGGTCTCGTGCAGGGAGAAGCCGACGCGTTCCTTGGCCAGGACGATGCGCTTGCTCTCCCAGGTGCCGGAAGCCGCCCTGACGTGGCGGTCGGTTCCCTCGATGTCCCGGAACGAGCGGACGATCATGGTGGTGCCCTTCGTGGTGTGGGGGTTCGGTGCGGGGGTCCGGTCAGGCGGCTTCGCGGACGGAGCGGGCGAGGATGCCGAGACCCTCGTCGAGTTCGTCGCCGGTGACGGTGAGCGGCGGGAGCAGCTTCACGACCTCGCCCTCGGGGCCCGAGGTCTCCAGGAGGAGACCGTGCTCGAAGGCCTTTCGGCACACCTCCGCGGCGCGCTCCTTGTGGGCGAACTCGATGCCCCAGACCAGTCCGCGGCCGCGGTACGTCGCACCCAGCCGGACGTGTTCGGCACACAGCTCGCGCAGCGCGCTCTCGACGCGCCTGCCCTGTATGAGCGTCCGCTCGCGCAGGACGCCGTCGCCCCAGTAGGTCTCCAGGGCCGCGGTCGCGGTGACGAAGGCCGGGTTGTTGCCGCGGAAGGTGCCGTTGTGCTCGCCCGGCTCCCAGAGGTCCAGTTCGGGCTTGAACAGGCACAGGGACATGGGGAGTCCGTAGCCGCTGATGGACTTGGACAGCGTGACGATGTCGGGGGTGATGCCCGCCTCCTCGAAGGAGAAGAACTCGCCGGTCCGGCCGCAGCCCATCTGGATGTCGTCGACGATCAGCAGCATGTCGCGGCGCCGGCACAGGTCCGCGAGGGCGCGGAGCCATTCCGCGCGGGCCACGTTGATCCCGCCCTCGCCCTGGATCGTCTCGACGATGACCGCCGCCGGATGGTTGAGGCCGGAGCCCTGGTCCTCCAGCAGGCGCTCGAACCAGAGGAAGTCGGGGACCCTGCCGCCGAGGTAGTTGTCGAAGGGCATCGGGGTGCCGTGGACCAGGGGGATGCCGGCGCCGGCCCGCTTGAAGGCGTTGCCCGTGACGGCGAGGGAGCCGAGCGACATGCCGTGGAAGGCGTTGGTGAAGGACACGACCGACTCGCGGCCCTTGGCCTTGCGCGCGAGCTTCAGCGCCGCTTCGACGGCGTTGGTCCCGGTCGGCCCGGGGAACATCACCTTGTAGGGCAGGGCGCGGGGTTCGAGGACGCGGGACCGGAAGGTCTCGAGGAAGGCCCTCTTGGCGGTCGTCGACATGTCGAGCGCGTGCGTGATGCCGTCCCGCTCCAGGTAGTCGAGCAGGGCCCGTTTGAGGACGGGGTTGTTGTGGCCGTAGTTCAGGGACCCGGCGCCCGCGAAGAAGTCCAGGTAGCCGCGGCCGTGTTCGTCGTACAGCCGGCTTCCCGTGGCGCGGTCGAAGACGACGGGCCAGGCGCGGCAGTAACTGCGCACCTCGGACTCCAGGGTCTCGAAGACGGACAGGACCGGCTCGGTCATGGTCAAGGGAACTCTCCAGTGAACGTGGGGGTGTTCGGTACGCGGTGCCCGGAGTGGGGCCGGGCGGGACCCGATCAGAAGTGGAGCGGCTCGATGCGGTGCAGGACCTCAGGGTCGTGCCCGCCGTCCGGGAACTCCTCGGCGGCGAACAGTACTTCGCGCGTGAGCGTGGCGCCGTGCCGTGCGGCGTACGAGGCGAACAGTCGCTCCGACGCGAGGTTTCCGGGGGAGATGGTGGTCTCCAGGGCGCTCAGACCGTGTTCCGCCGCCACACGGGCGGAGAGGCCGTCGAGCAGGGCCCCGGCGATGCCCAGGCCGCGGACGGATTCGTCGACGGCGATCTGCCAGACGAACAGGGTCCCGGGGCTTTCGGGCCGCAGGTATCCGCTGACGAATCCGACGGCCCGGCCGGACGGGTCGCGGGCCACCGCGGAGGTGCCGGCGAAGTCACGGCACCAGAGGAGATAGCTGTAGGACGAGTTGAGGTCCAGAGTCCTGGAGTCGCGAGCGAGGCGCCACAGCAGGGGGCCGTCACCCGGTCGGGGGCGGTCGATGTGCGTCGTCGGGGCGTTCGGGACGGTTTTTCGGTAATGGGCCAGTTCTGCATGGGCAGTCATGCGGGCCGAAGTTACCCAGGGCCGGAGCAAAATGCATGGCCCCAAGGGGTTGTGGGACTGGTGTGGCAGTTGATACATGCAGACGCCTTCGCGGGGTCGTGAAGTGCCGGCGATGAGCCCGGATCTCTATGAGAAATGCCGACATTTCCACCCGACCCTCGGGTTTATAACGAGCGGATAACGTCTTCGTCCTGTCTCATTTTTGCCACTTGAATGTGATGTGTTCGTCGGCCGATCTGGGGTTTCGATCACAGCGGCGCGGTTAAAGGGGCAGGTCACGGAATGCGCGTCAGGCGCTGATGGACGCGCGCCGGATCGATTCGAGTGCGCGCGCCACGTCGTCGTCGGTCGTCGACCAGTTGCTCACCGAGATGCGCATGACGCGCCGCCCGTGCCAGGTGGAGCCGCTGATCCACGCCGTGCCGTCGTCGAGCAGCCGGGCGAGTACCCGCTCCGTGCGCTCGTCGTCGCCGAACTCGGCGCAGACCTGGGTGAACACCACGTCATTGAGCACGGTCGCGCCGTCCGTCCAGGCGATGCCGGCGGCGAACGCGGCGGCGTGCCGGCACAGCCGCTCGACGAGGTCGGCCACGCCCGACCGGCCGAGGGACCTGAGCGCCGCCCACACGGGGAAGGCCCTGCCGCGCCGGGAGAGTTCGGGAACCTTGTCGACGGGGTCGCCCTGTTCGTCGTGGATGAGGTAGTCGCCGCGCAGACCCATCGCCGCCCGGACCGCGGACGGGTCGCGCACGATGGCGAGCCCACAGTCGTAGGGGACGTTGAGGGTCTTGTGGGCGTCCGTCGCCCAGGAGTCGGCGTCGGCGCAGCCCGCCGTCAGGTGCGCGTACCTCGGGGACGTGGCCGCCCACAGTCCGAAGGCGCCGTCCACGTGCACCCACGCGTCCGCCTCGCGAGCGGCACCGATCGTCTCGACGAAGGGGTCGAAGGCCCCGGAGTGGATGTCCCCGGCCTGCAGGATCACGATCGTGGGGCGCTGCCCGCCGGCCGCCAGGGCGTCCCGCAGGGCCGCGGGCTCGATGCGGCCTTGCCCGTCCGCGGTCACCAGTTCGGGCCGGCCGAGTCCCAGGTAGCGAAGTGCCAGGTCGATGGCCATGTGGCGGTCCTCGCCGGCGATGACCCGTACGGCCGGCCCGCCGGCGAGGCCATCGCCGGCGACGTTCCAGCCGGCCCGCCGCAGCACCGCGTCGCGCCCGGCTGCGAGGCAGGTGAAGTTGGCCATCGTGGCACCCGTGGTGAAGCCGACGGCGCTGTCGCCCGGTAGGCCGAGCAGATCCAGCAACCATGCGCCGGCGACCTCCTCAACCGCCGCGTACGCGGGAGAGGCGGCGCGCATCACACAGTTCTGGTCCCAGGCACTGACCAGCCAGTCCGCGGCGAGCGCGGCGGGTTCGGTGCCACCGACCACGAACCCGTAGAAGCGGCCGCTGGGAAACGCGGTGAGCCCCGGCTCACAGGCCGTGGCGAGCAGGTCGACGACGTCGGCGGGCGTGCCGGGAGCGTCGGGCAGCTCGGCACCGAGCGCGCGCACGATCTCATCGACCGAAGCGCGGGCGGGAACCCGGCGGTCGTTCAGGCTCGCCAGCCAGCGGATGGCATGGCTGTGTGCCTGTCGGAGCGCCGCCTCGCGCGCGTCCATACCTTGGACTATGAGCCTGCGGTCACCGCCCCGCAAGGGGACCGGACACCGGACCCGCCCGTCAGGCGGGGGGCAGGCTCTGTTCGGACCAGACGGTCTTGCCTCCCCTGGTGTAGCGGCTGCCCCAGCGGTGCGAGAGCTGGGCGACGATGTACAGACCGCGACCACCCTCCTCGGAGTTCCTCGCACGCCGCATCCTCGGCTGCGTGTTGCTCGAATCCGAGACTTCGCACGTCAGGGTGTCCGCGTGGATCAGCCGGAGTCGGACCGGGCCCCCGGCGTGCCGAATGGAGTTGGTGACCAGCTCGCTGACGATGAGCTCCGTGCTGAAGGCGAGCTCGTCGAGGTCCCAGGCGGTCAGCTGGTCCAGGACGAGATGGCGCGCGTCGGCGACGACCGCCGGGTCGGCGGCGAGCCGCCATGTCGCGATGGAGCCGGCATCCACCACCCGGGTACGGGCGAGCAGGAGGGTGACGTCGTCCCTCAGCCTGCCCGGCGGCAGCCCTTCCACGATGTCGTGCCGGGCATCGCGCAGCGGCCGGCCGAGTACGTCCGCGCGCAGCAGGCGGGCCGCCAGATCGTCCATGCCCTGGTCGATGTCCCCCTCTCCGCGTTCGATCAGGCCGTCGGTGTACAGGGCGAGGACGCTTCCCGGCGGCAGCTCGCGTTCGACCGGCTCGAACGGCCATCCGCCGACCCCCAGGGGCGGGCCGGGGGACAGGTCGACGTACTCCACGGTGCCGTCCGGGCTGACCACGGCCGGAGGCGGATGTCCGGCGCTCGCCATGACGCAACTTCGGGTGACCGGGTCGTAGACGGCGTACAGGCAGGTGGCCCCGGCCGGTCCGGCGGGCAGTGGCGTGCCGGCGTCGCCGTCCTCCGAGTCGTCGCTCTCGGCCTCGGTGACGACCTGCAGAACCATGTCGTCCACGTGCGCCAGCAGTTCCTCGGGTTCCAGTTCCAGGTCCGCCATCGCGCGTACGGCGCTGCGGAGGCGTCCCATCATGGCCGTGGCGTGCAGTCCGTGACCGGCGACATCGCCGACCACCAGGGCGACCCGGGCCGACGACAGGGGGATGACGTCGAACCAGTCGCCGCCCACGCCGCTGTCCGCGTCGGCCGGCAGGTAGAGGCCGGCGGCTTCCAGCGCGGGCCTTTCCGAGGTGGCCGGCGGGAGAAGGCTGCGCTGCAGGCCCACGGCGGTGCGGCGTTCCTTCGTGTACCGCCGGGCATTGTCCACGGCGATGGCCGCACGGGCGGCGATCTCCTCCAGAAGTGCCAGGTCGTCCTCGTCCGGCGGGGGAGCGTCCCCCGTGCGCCAGAGCGTGAGCCTGCCGAACCTGATGCCCCGGGCGCACAGCGGCGCCGTCATCGCCGCATGCGCACCCGGTACCGCGGTGGCCCACTGCGGGGCCGCGCCGTTCCCGGGCCCCGTGGACCGGGCTCTAAGGCCGGTGACCAGCTCTCCCCGGCACTCCCGCGCCCCGGGCGCGGTCGGGTTCGGAGGGTGGGGAACGGCTTCGGCGAGGGGAGCCGTGAAGTGGACCGTACCCGTGGGCAGCGCGTCCGCTTCCGCTCCGGCGACGGCCATCCGGATCAGGGGCAGCGTGAGATGCCCGTCGGCGGGTGGTTCGCCGCCGGTCAGAACGGTCTCCGCGAGATCCACCGCGGCGCAGTCGCCGAACGCGGGCGCCAGGACTTTGACCAGGTCCTCGACGGTGCGCAGGACGGACAGCGAACCGCCCAGCGCTCCGGTCGCGCGGTACAGCAGGTCCAGGCGTCCACGCGCCCGCTCGTGGTCGGTGACGTCGGTGAACACCGCCGCCACACCCATCGGATGTCCGTCGGGTTCCTGAAGCCGGAACGCCTGGATGGTCACGACCCGGCCGCCCCTCGGGTCGTCCAGGGTGCGTGCGGTCGCGTTGAAGCCGATCAGCGGGTTCCCGCTGTGCAGGACCTCCCGCAGCCGGTCGTCGATGATCCGCGCGTCCTCGGCCCACAGGAAGTCGGCCAGCCGTCGGCCGGTCAGGTCGACGGGCACCCCGGTGTAGGGCAACAGGTGCGTGTTCGTCCGCAGCAGGCGCAGCTCCGCGTCGAAGACGGCCAGGCCCACTCGGCCCTGCAGGAAGAGTTCGTGCGTGAAGGCGTGGTCCTGCCGCCACTGGGCCACGAGACCCAGGGGCGAGCCGATGACGAAGCAGCGGGCCGCGTCCCCGTGCGCGCCGTCGTCCAGCGGTATGACGCGGAAGCCGATCTCCAGCTCGCGTCCTGAGCCGTGCCGCAGCGCGGCCCGGCCCTCCCACCCTTCCCGGGCCCCGTGCTTGCCCTGGGCCAGAACCGCTTCCCAGCTGCTCGCGTCCGCCAGGAGGTCCCGTACAGGTCGGCCGCACACGTCTGCGGACGTGCGATCCAGGAGGATTTCGGCCGCCGGTGTCCAGGCGATGACCGTCCCGGCATGGTCCAGCAGCGCCGCGGCCGTGTTCGTGACAGCGAAGGGATAGTCCTGGTTGCTCTCGGTGGCGCGCATGCGTGCCCATCTCGTCCGCCGGTCCCGCTGTCCTCATGCTGGTCGATGTCCGCGGCGGGGGCCAGAGGCGTTACGCCATCCGGTACCGCTTCGGGCGTCGGCCCGCAGTGTCCGGCGAGCTCACGCCTCAGCTCGCGGTCCCGGGCGGTGCGGTGATCCGGCGTACGGACTCCACCACCGCCGCCCGGTGGCGGGCGAGCTGCTCCGGTACCCAGTCGCCGCCCGGCCGGCCGGCCGCCGGTCCGCCCACCGTGCCGAACCACGCCTGAGACGTGGCCACCACCATCGCCAGCAGGTCGGCGGCGTCCATTCCGGCGGTGATCCGGCCTGCCTGCTGAGCCTTCCGCACTGCTGCGATCTTGGCCTCGTAGGCGGCTTCCTCGGTGGCCGTGCCCCCCGGACGCTCCAGCCGCTTCCACAGCACCAGACGCATCAGCGGTGGCCGCTCGACGAGGTGGTCGAAGATCGCGCCCGCGTAGCCGGGCAGGTCGTCCGCGTCGAACGGTACGGACTCCGAGCCGGTCTCCAGCGCCCGCTGGAGCACGGCGTCGAAGAGCTGCTCCTTGTTCCCGTAGTAGACGTAGATCAGCCGTTTGTTCGCCTGTGCGGCCTCGGCGATGCGGTCGACCCGCGCCCCGGCGATGCCGTGCGTGGCGAACTCTGCGAGTGCCGCATCGAGCAGGCGTGCCTTGGTCGCGCTGGAATCCCGTGCCATGTCTCGAGCCTAGCAAGTAACTATCTGGTTATTGACATCCACCGCGGGGGCGGTGCATGGTCTACCTATCCAGTTAGTTACTTATCAGGGAGACCGCGATGGACATCCGCACACTGGGCAGCAACGGACTGAAGGTCGGCGCCGAGGGACTCGGGCTGATGGGCATGAGCGCCCACTACGGAGCCACGGACGAGGCCGAATCGCTCGCCACCATCGACCGAGCCCTGGAGCTCGGCGTCACCCTGCTCGACACCGCCGAGGGCTACGGCCCCTTCCACAACGAACGGCTGCTCGGCAAGGCCCTGGCCGGCCGCCGCGAAGCCGCCGTGATCGCCACGAAGACGGGGGTCGAGTTCACCGACGAAGGCGCCTTGCGCGGGCACAACGCGACCCCCGAGTACATCCGCCGCTCGGCCGACCGCTCCCTGCGCCACCTCGGCACCGACCACATCGACCTGTACTACCTGCACCGCATCGACCCGGACGTGCCCGTCGAGGAGAGCGTGGGCGCCCTCGCCGAACTCGTCGCCGCCGGCAAGGTCCGCCACATCGGCGTGTGCGAGGCCGCGCCCGCCACCATCGCCCGCGCCCACGCCGTCCACCCGCTGACTGCCGTGCAGACCGAGTACAGCCTCTTCGAGCGCGGCATCGAGCACGACGGCGTCCTCGACACCCTGCGCGAGCTCGGCATCGGGCTCGTCGCCTACTCCCCGCTGGGCCGGGGATTCCTTTCCGGCGCCATCACCAGCCCGGACGACTTCGCCGCCGACGACTTCCGCCGCACCGACCCCCGTTTCCAGGGCGAGAACTTCCGCCGCAACCTGGCCGTCGTCGACCAGGTGCGCCGCCTCGCCGCGGAGAAGGGCGTCACGCCTTCGCAGCTCGCCCTGGCCTGGACCCTGCGCCAGGGCGCGGTGCCCATCCCGGGCACCAAGCGCCGCGGCTACCTGGAGGAGAACATCGCCGCCACCGCCGTGACGATCACCGACGAGGATTTGGCCGCCATCGACGCCGTGGCCCCGCACGGCGTGGCCGCGGGCGACCGCTACGCCCCCGAGCTGATGAAGTCGCTCAACGGCTGACGGCGCGGCGCGCGGCGTCGAACGGCCGGCGCGCAGGGGGCGCCGTACTCAGGGCTCGCACAGGCGTACGGCGAGGGCGGCGATGTCGTCGTCAAGGCGTCCTCTGCTGTAGCGGAGGAGATCGTGGTGCAGAGCGCTGAGCAGTTCGCGGGGTGCTGTCGGGGGCTGTCGACGCATCCAGGCCGCCAGCGGGAAGAATTCGCCGTCGCGGGCGCGGGTCTCGGCGATCCCATCGGTATAGAGGAGCAGCAGGTCGTTGGGGGCGAAATCGAAGGTGTCGACGGTGTACTGATCGCCGATCAGCTCCGCGAGGCTGAGCAGTGGAGACGGATCGGTCGACTCGAGGACACGGAGTTTCCCGTGGTGCAGGAGCAGTGGCGGGGGGTGTCCGCAGTTGAGGATGTCGATACGGCTGCCCGCGTGCGGGATCTCGACGAGAAGGGCCGTGGCGAAACGTTCCATCGGCCCCTCGGGGGGAAAGGCGGAGTTGTAACGGGTGCTGCTGGCGTCCAGCCTGCGTGCGACGTCGACCATGTCGGTCTCGCCGTAGGCCGCCTCCCGGAACGCGTTGACGATCGCCGCGGCCGCACCCACCGCCGGCAGGCCCTTGCCCCGCACGTCACCGATGAGCAGCCTGACCCCGTACGGCGTGTCGACCACCTCGTAGAAATCCCCGCCGATGCGGGCCTCCGCCGCCGCCGCGAGGTACAGCGACTCGATCTCGATGCAGCCGATGCGACGCGGCAGAGGGCTCAGCACCACCTGCTGCGCTGCATCGGCGACGAGCCGCACCTGGAAGAGCGTGCGCTCCCGCTGGAGCCGCAGATGGCTGCCGTACGCGGCGGCCACGGTGACCGCGATGATCCCCGCGGCCGTCCACCACGTCCCCAGATCGGGGAAGACGAGGCTGAGGCCGATCATCAGAAGGAGGCAGACCGTCCCGAGCAGGACGGTCGGGAGCACCGGCCACATGGCGGCGGCGAGGGCCGGCGCCGCGGGCAGAAGGCGGCTGAAGGCCATTTCCGGCGGAGTGGTGTAGGCCAGGCTTGCGATGACGACGGTCAGGATGACCGGCGACAGCCGCACAAGTCTTCCCGGGCCGGAGCGCCTATGGAGCCGCGGCCGTCCGGACTCGATCATACGTCCCAGAATATCCGCGTAATGAGGGCATAGCGCTCTGACGGACAGAGCCGGCTGCCCGCCCCTCCGGCTTAGCGCGGTTACCCGGACTGTCCCGCCGGGGTCACGGGCACCGCCGGGCCGGGCGGCGCCGGCGATTCCAGCAGTTCCCGGACGGTGTCGGCCTCGGGCAGGCCCATGCGGGTGAAGAGGTCCAGGGCCCGGCGCCAGTGCGCGGCGGCCTCGTCCGCCCGTCCCAGGGCGGCCAGCGCCCGCCCGATGCCGTCCAGTGCAAACGCCTGGTTGCACCTGTGGTCGATGGCGGCGGCGATCTCCAGGGCCTTGCCGTGGTGGTCGAGTGCGCGTGCCGGTTCGCCGCGGTCGAGGTGCACGGCGCCCGCGACGAGGTGGGCGAGGCCGGCCGGCTCGGGCCGGGTGACGGCGCTCAGGAGGTCGAAGACCTGGCCGAGGAAGACGAGCGCGTCGTCGGTGCGGCCGCGCGTACGGTTGATTTCGGCCAGTTCCACCAAGGCCTTCGCCTCGATGGCCGGGTCGTTCAGCTGCCGGGCGGCCGCCAGGGCCTCCTGGAGGTGCCGGTGCCCTTCGTCGTGCCGTCCGAGCTTCCCCTCGGCGGCGCCGATGCCGATGAGGGCAAGAGGTATGCCGTACCGGTCGCCGATCCGGCGGTCGATCGCCAACGAGCCGGCCGACGCCTCGACTGCCCCGGCGAAGTCGCCCAGCATGTACCGGATGTGACCGAGCAGCCAGAGGGCGACGCCCTCCTCCCGGGGCGATTCCACCTCCTGCACCGCGGCGAGCGCCTGTTGCACCCCGGAGAGGGCCGCCGGATAGTCGCCGAGACGTTGACGGAACAGCGCCACGCGCGTCAGCGTGACGATCTCCCGGCGGCGGTCGCCGAGTTCCCGTACGAGGGCCAGCGCGCGCTCGCCGCAGTCGAGGGCGGCCCCGGGTTCGTCCGCACCCCAGTGCGCCACCCCGAGGTTGAGCAGGGTCAACGACTCGGCGCCGCGGTCCCCGGCGCCGCGGGCGGCGTCGATGGCCGCGGTGTGCGCGGCGACGGACTCGTCGTGGTGGCCGCCGACCCGCAGGTAGTCGGCCAGGTTGAAGGTGATCTGCCAGGCGTGGGCGGGCAGGCCGTGGGCGGCGGCGATCCGCACCGAGGAGAGGAGGTTGGCGCGTTCGGCGCAGCACCAGTCGATGACCGCCGGGACCCCGCTCAACTCGGGGACGTCCAGCGGCGGATGCGTCAGCTTCGGCTCGGTGGCGAGCCGGCCGGGGGCGAAGGCCTCCCGGGCCAGGGCGGTGGTGTGCAGGTGGTAGTCGAGGAGCCGGTGGACGGCCTCACGCGTGCTGTCACCGTCACCTTCACCGTCGGCGAAGCTGCGGGCGTAGTCGCGGACCAGGTCGTGGAAGGCGTAGCGCCCGGGCAGCCGTTGCGTGAGCAGGTGGACGTCCAGCAGGCTCTCCAGCAGCCGTTCGGCCTCGGCGACGGGGATCCCGGCGAGCGCGGCCGCCGTGAAGACGTCGACGTCCGAGCCGGGGCAGACGCCCAGTAGCCGGAACAGCCGCCGCTGCACGACATCGAGCTGGTCGTAGGAGAGCGCGAACGCCGCGGCCACCCGCTGGTCACCGACCGCGAGTTCGGCCAGCCGCTCGCTCCTGCGCAGGCGCCCGGCCAGATCGGCGACGGTCCACAGCGGACGGTGGCGCAGCCGGGCCGCGGCCATCCGGATGGCCAGCGGCAAATGGCCGCACAGCGCGACGACCTCCGCCACCTCGGCCGGCCCGTCGTCCGTCCGGCCGGGACCGGCCACCCGTGCGAACAGCGCGACGGCCTCGGCCTCGGGCAGCACGTCCAGGGAGAGCGTGGCCGCGCCGGGCAGGTCGGCGAGGCGGCGACGGCTGGTGACCAGGACGAGCGACCCGGCGGTACCGGGCAGCAGCAGCCGCACCTGCTCGGCGGTGGCCGCGTTGTCCAGGACCAACAGGACGCGGCGGTCGCGCAACTCGTCCCGCCAGACCGCCGCCCGGTCGTCGGGGGAGTGCGGGATCCGTTCGGGCGGCACGCCGATCGTGCGCAGCAGGCCCGCCAGCGCCGCCGCCGGCTCCAGCGGCCCGCGGCCCGCGGTGTGGGCGTGCAGGTCGAGGAAGAGCTGCCCGCCGGGGAAGCGGGCGGCGAGGTGGTGGGCCGCGTGGACGGCCAGCGTCGTCTTGCCGACGCCCGCCATGCCGTCCACGGTGGAGACGACCAGCGCGGCGGGCGCCTCGTCGGCGACGCAGGACAGCAGCCGGGCGAACTCCGCCGCCCGGCCGGTGAAGTCGGGCACGTCGTAGGGGAGCGTGCACGGTCCGGACGACGCCCGCGGACCGTCGGCGGCCTGCGCCGCCTCCCCCGGCGGCACCGCTTCCGGCTGCGCCGGGACTGCGGACGGGTTCGCGGCTCCCAGGCCCTGATCGGAGCGCAGGACGTGCGCGTGGGCGGCCCGCAGTTCCGGTCCCGGATCGAGCCCGAGCTCATCGGCGACGGCCCGTCGCGCCGTCTCGAACACCCGCAGTGCGTCCGCCTGCCGCCCGCAGAGGTGGAGAGCGCGCATGAGGTGGGCCGCGAGCGACTCCTTCACCGGGTGTTCCGCGACGAGGTCGGTCAGTTCCGCGACGAGGTCGCGGTGCCGGCCGAGGGCGAGATCGGCCGCGATGCGCTGGTCGAGCGCCTGCAGGCGCAGCTCCTCCAGCCCCGCGCACAGCCGGGCCCGGGCCAGGTCGGAGGCGGCGTCGGCCAGCGCCGGGCCGCGCCACAGCCGTAGTGCCGAGCCCAGCAGCTCCGACCGGTCGGCGGCGTCCGGAGTCGAACCCGCCCGCCGCACCAGTGCCTGGAAGCGGTGGGCGTCCACCCGCCGGGGTTCGGTCCGCAGCAGATAGCCCTCGCCCTGGCGGTCGAGCGAGGCGATCTCCGGTGGCAGCAGGGCGCGGAGCCTGCTGACGTGGCTGCGCAGTGCGCCCGGCGCGCCCGGCGGAGGCTCACCGTCCCACAGCAGGTCCGTCAGCCGCTCGTCGCTGATGCTGCGCCCCGCTTCGAGCAACAGCACAGCCAGCAGGAGCCGTTCACGTTTCCGTGGGACGGCCAGCGCCTCACCCGTATCGCCGTCCAGTACTTCGACGGCACCCAGTAGCCGAAACTCCACGAGCGCCACGTTAGCGGCATGTACATGATCTCGCGCAAGCCCGTGGCAACGGCTGCGCAACACCGCTCCCCGAACCTCGGGGCCAAGGACCCTGCCCTGGGGGTCCGTTGGCTCGAGGAGATGCGTTGCCACGAAGGAAACCGGTGCCGGAACGCCGGAGATCACCGATGAGGACGAGTGCGGCGGTCCTGGCGCTCGTCCTGCCCGCGATGGTGCTGCAGACGGCCCCTGCGCTCGCGGGGGAGGACCTGGCACCGCACAAGGCGCCGGCGCCGAAGTCGGTGCCGGTCACCACGCCCGGTGCGACCAAGCTTTCCAAGCGCACGGACGTGTCCAAGCACGTCACCGCGGAGAAGCCCGTCAAGCTCCGTACCGAGAACCTCTACGTGGCGGCGGCATCGTCTGCTACGACGGGAGGTGGCGCACCGTCAGGAAGCTTTGCAGTCACGCCCCTAGCCGCTTCTTCAACCTGGAACTCCGGTGGTTCGTCAGGTGCCTTCACCTGGAGCTACGCCATGCCCGCCCCAGCCGTGGACGGCGCCCTCGCCCCGCGCCTGGCTCTCGGCTACTCCTCGCAGAGTGTCGACGGCCGCACCGCCGCCACCAACAACCAGCCCTCCTGGGCCGGTCAGGGCTGGAACTTCGCGCCCGGCAGCATCGAGCGCCGCTACAAGAGCTGCGCCGACGACCTTGGTGGCAACAACGGCCAGACCAAGACCCAGGACCTGTGCTGGGGCACCGACAACGCGACCCTGTCCATGGACGGCGCCGCAGGCGAGCTGATCCCCGTTGATGCCCAGGGCACCACCTGGCGGCTGAAGAACGACAACGGCATGCGCGTGCAGCGCCTGACCGGCGCGGCCAACGGCGACGACAACGGCGAATCCTGGATCGTCACCTCGCAGGACGGCACCCAATACCACTTCGGCTCCCGCTCTGCGACGAAGTCGGTCTACTCCGCACCGGTCTTCGGCAACAACGCGGGCGAACCCTGCAACAAGCCCGCGCTCGCGGACTCGTCCTGCGCGCAGGCCTACAAGTGGAACCTCGACTACGTCGTCGACCCGCACCACAACACGATGACGTACACCTACGCGCCCGAGACCAACTACTACGCGCGAAACAACAACACCGCCTCCGGCACCAGTTACATACGCGGGGGCCAGTTGGAGCGCATCGAATACGGCACCCGCGAGGGAGTCGCCGGCACCGCCCCCGCCCGCGTGGTCTTCGAGACCGCTGAGCGCACCAACCCCAGCGGCTCACTGCCCGACACCCCGGTGCAACTCAACTGCGCCCCCGGCGCGTGCACCCAGACGGGCCCGTCCTTCTGGACCCGGAAGCGGCTGTCCCGCGTCGTCGCCCAGAAGTGGAACGGCACCGCCTACACGGACGTCGACTCCTGGACGCTGCGCCACTCCTTCCCCAGCAACGGCGACGGCACCCCGCCCGCCCTCTGGCTGGACGGCGTCACCCACACCGGGCACGTCGGCGGCACGCTCGCCATGCCCGAGATCGTCTTCGACGGCGTACAGATGCCCAACCGGGTCAACGAGACCGAGGGCCCGCTGATGAACTGGTGGCGGATCAAGTCGATCCGCAATGAGTTCGGCGGCACCACCACCGTCACCTACTCGGACAAGGACTGCTCGGCCGGTAGCCTGCCCGCCTCTCCGGAGAGCAACACCCGCCGCTGCCTGCCCGCCGTCTACGAGAGGGATGGCCAACCGAAGCTGGAGTACTTCCACAAGTACGTGGTGAACAAGGTCGTTCAGAACGCCAACCTGCCCGGCGACCTCTCCACCCCCGCGGAGACCTCCTACGAGTACGTCGGCGCGCCCGCCTGGCACTACGACAGCGAGGACGGCCTCGTGCCCGCCTCGCGCAAGACCTGGTCGCAGTGGCGGGGCTACGGCAAGGTCCGCACGATCGGCGGCAACGCGGCCGAAGGCGCACGCTCGTTGACCGAGACCACGTACTTCCGCGGTATGGACGGCGACAAACTGCCGTCCGGCACACGATCGGTGACCGTCACCGACTCCGAGGGCACGGCCGTGGCGGACGCCGCCGCACTGGCCGGCGCCGTGCGCGAGAGGGTGACGTACAACGGGGTCGGCGGCAAGGAAGTCTTCGGCACCATCAACGACCGGTGGGTGTCCGCCCCGACGGCCACGCGAACGCAGAGCTGGGGGACGCAGGAGGCCCGCCTGAGCGGTGTGGCGAAGACGCGCACTCGCACCTCGGACGCAGCCGGCACGGTCGTGCGCCGTACGGGTACCGAGACCACCTACGACCCGGCCTACGGCAGCGTCCTGAAGCAGCTCGACCAGGGCGACCTCTCCACCACCGCCGACGACCGCTGCACCCGCACCGAATACGTGCGCAACGCCGGGATCTGGCTCGTCATGCTGCCCAGCCGTGTGGTCACGATGGCCGGCGCCTGCACTGACATGCCCGCCGGCGCGGACGTCCTCGCCGACACCCGCACGTACTACGACGACGCCACCACGCTCACCGCCTCGCCGACGACCGGCGACCCGACGCGCACCGAGACGCTGTCCGACTGGAACGGAAGCACGCCCGTCTACGTGACGACGGCGCGGACGGTCTTCGACGCGTTCGGCCGCCCGACCTCGGTCTCCGACGCGCTCGGCCGCACCACGACCACCGCGTACCTGACCGGCCCGACCCGAGTGAAGGTCACCAACCCGCTCGGGCACACCGTCACCGTCGAGAAGGACGCGCGCGGGGCGACCACCGCCGAGACCGACGCCAACGGCAAACGCACCGACGCTGAGAGCGACCCGCTCGGCCGCGTCCGCAAGGTGTGGCTGCCCGGCCGCACCAAGGGCACCGACGGACCCAACAGCGAGTTCCAATACGCGCTGAACAGCGGAAAGGCGAGCGTGATCACCACACGAACCCTCGCCCCCGACGGCAGCTACCGCACGTCGTACGCACTTGTCGACGGCCTGGCCCGCTCCCGGCAGACGCAGGCACCGACGCCCGCGGGCGGACGCACCATCGCCGACACCGTCTACGACTCGCGCGGCCAGGCCGTGAAGACCAACGCCGCGTACTTCAACAGCGCGCCGGCGGGGTCCGAACTGGTCGTCGCCGCCGACTCGGCGGTGCCCAGTCAGACCCGCGCCACCTACGACGGCGTCGGGCGCGTCACGGCCTCCGCGCTCTACAGCTCCGCCGTCAAGAAGTGGGAGACGCTGTCCGGTTATGACGGCTTCAAGGTCAGCGTGACCCCCCCGGCCGGCGGCACCGCGACCACGACGGTCCGCGACGCCCGGGGCCTGGTCACCGAACTCGACCAGTACCAGGCGCCGGCCCCCACCGGCCCGGCTGACATCACCCGCTACGTTTACGACCGCGCGGACCGTCTCACCTCGGTCACCACCCCCGCCGGACGTGTCTTCACCACCGAGTACGACGTGCGCGGCCGCAAGACCCGCACCACCGACCCGGACCGCGGCGCCATCACGTTCACCTACGACGACTCCGGACAGCTGCTGTCCAGCACGGATGCCGAGAACCGGTCCTTGCACTACGGCCACGACGACATGGGCCGTAAGAAGACCCTGCGGGAGGGCGCTCGGGACGGCACACTTCGCGCGAGCTGGCTCTACGACACTCTTGCACTCGGGCAGCTCACCTCCACGACCCGCCAGGTGGGCAGCGCCCAGTACGTCCTGAGCACCACCGGCTACGACGATGGATACCGCCCGACCGGCACCTCCGTCACCATCCCCGCCACCGAGGGCGCGCTCGCCGGGACGTACCCGGTGACGATGACCTACACGCCCACCGGCCAGGTCGCGACCTCCAGCCAGCCCGCCGTGGGCGGCCTGCCCGCTGAGAAGCTCTTCCACACCCACGACACCTTCGGCAACCCCCTGCGGCTGGAAGCCCAGGACGGCGCCGACACCGTCCGCACGACGTACGTCCGCAACGCCCTCTACACCCCGCTTGGCCAGACCGCCCAGATCAGCCTGGGCGCGCTGGGCCGCTCGGTGTGGCTGAGCAGTGAGTACGACCAGGCCAGCGGCCGCCTCACCCGGTCCGTCACCGACCGCGAGGTCACTGGCAAGACCCAGGGCGACGCGCGCTACACCTACGACCAGGCGGGCAACGTCACCGCCATCTCCGACCAGCCCGGCGCCACGACGGGCGTCCCCGCCGACCACCAGTGCTTCCGCAACGACTACTTGGCCCGGACCACCGAGGCGTGGACGCCCTCCACGGCGACGTGCGGCAACCCGGTGGCCCCGGCCGCCGGTGACCCGGTCAAGTACTGGGAGTCGTTCGTCTACGACAAGGCGGGCAACCGCACTGGCCACACACTGCGCCTCGGCTCTGGTACAACCGGCCAGGTCCTCGCCTACCCGGCAGCCGGCCAGCCGCGCCCCGACCTGCCCGGCTCGGTGACCACCACCAACCCCGACGGCACCCAGCGCACCGACACCTACGGCTACGACCAGACCGGCAGCAGCACCTCGCGTCCCGGGCAGCAGCTCACGTGGGACGCCGAGGGAAGGCTCGCCAAGGTCACGGCCGGAGCCGCCACGACGGAGTACGTCTATGACGCGGACGGCACCCGCCTGCTGCGCAAGGACCCGACCGGCACCACGCTCTACGCCGGCGGCATGGAACTGCGGCTCTCCGGCGGGACGGTGACTGGTACGCGCTATTACGGGCACGGCGACCGCATCATCGCGATGCGAACGGGCGGAGGTGCGCCGACCTGGCTGTCGTCCGACCACCACGGCACGTCCACCCTCGCGTTCGCCTCCGACACGCTCGCCGTCACCCGCCGTCGATCGCTCCCCTTCGGTGAGGAGCGCGGGCCCAAGGTCACCTGGCCGGACGACCACGGCTTCCTCGGCAAGTCCAGGGACGCATCCACGGGCCTCACCCACCTCGACGCCCGAGAATACGACGCCTCGCTGGGGCGGTTCGTGTCCGGTGACCCCGTCCTCAACACCAACGACCCGCAGCAGCTCAACGGTTACGCGTACTCCAGCAACAACCCGGCCACGCTGAGCGACCCGTCCGGCCTCGTCCCGCTCGACCCGGACACCGGCCGCCCGGTCAACGAGTCGCATCACGACGAGGATCAGATGGATTACAGCCGGGACTACATGAGGCCGCCGGTGGCGACCTGCACCCCGGGTGTCGGTCCGTACTGCTCGGGCCCCGTGGCACGGCCGGTACCCGCACCGGTGAAGAGGGAAGTCCAGAAGCCGTGGTGGCTGGGCGGTGGTGTCGGCTGCGACACCGCACCGCCGCCGCCGCAAATCAGCCAGATGTCCCCCGAGGATTCGAAGGCGTTCCGGGAAAAGTTGGCCAGAGAAGAGGCGGAGAGGAAGGCGCTGGAAGCACAGAAGAACGGCCTCAACCTCCAACTGTGCCTCGGTGCCGGAGTGCAGTCCTTCATCGCCAGAGGCGCTGAGGGCTGCATGGTGATGGGCACCGCCGGCGTTGTCTTCACCGTCGCCGGCAAGGTCGGGGTGGGTGGAGCACGCGTCGGAGCAGGCGGGTCTATCGGCCTGAACAATGCCGAGAGGCCCGAGGATCTCGGCGGCACCGACTACGGCGTCTCCGCCGGCGGCGGCTTTCTCGGCGAGGTCGAGGTCGGCGCGACCACGAACCTCGAGGGCGGCCGCGCGTTCACCGTTGGTGGCGGCGTGGGCGTCGGCGCGGGCGTGAGCGGAACCGTGTCAAAAACCATGTGGTACGTCCCTAAATGGCTGGGCGGTGATGGCAAATGGCACACGTGAGACCACCGGAAGGCGAGGAAGGCGGCGGCCGAAGCCACCTCGGTCCGCCTTCCTCGACCAGAACATCGCCACAGCTCCCTGGAGACGACATGCCCATCCGACGAACGCGACGCGGGGCGCGCGCGATCACCGCGACCGTGACGTCCGTGATCGCCGCGAGCTCCGCGCTGGTCGCACTACCGGCGGCAGCACCGGCCTCCGCCTCCGCCCCCCGCGCCGACATCACCGTCGCCGCCACCGAACCCGCCGCCGTTGCGGCGGCGAAGACGTCCCGCCACCGGGTGGAGATACTGAGCCACCGCACCGAGGCCGCCCAGGTCTTCGCCAACCCCGACGGTCGCCTGACCGCCGAGTTCGCGCCGACCGCCGTCCGCGTCAAGCAGGACAACGGCACCTGGGCACCCGTCGACACCATGCTCGCCGCCCGCGCCGACGGCACCGTCGCACCCAAGGCGGCCGCCGCCGACCTCCAATTCTCCGGCGGCGGGAGCGGCCCGCTGGCCCGGATGACCAAGGACGGCAAGCAGTTCGCGCTCAGCTGGCCGTCCGCGCTGCCGAAGCCGTCCCTGGACGGTGACGCGGCGACCTACGCGAACGTGCTGCCCGGCACGGACCTCGTGCTGCGCGCGACGCCCACCGGGTTCAGCCACCTGCTCGTCGTCAAGAACGCCACCGCCGCCAAGAACCCGGCGCTGCGCACGATCCGCTTCGGGCTCGACGGCAGCAAGGGCCTGACCACCACCGCGGACGCCTCCGGCGCGCTGACCGCGAAGGACGCGTCCGGCAAGGCCGTGTTCGTCTCGGCGCCCCCGGCCATGTGGGACACGCCCGCGGGGGCCGTGCACAAGGCCCCCGCCGTGTCGAAGGCCGAGGCCGCGAGCAAGGCAGAGGCCGCGAGCAAGGCCGACGTCCTTACCGTCCCGGCCGGCGGCGCCAAACAGGCGAAGATCGACGTTAAGGTCTCCGGCAACGCGATGGACGTCATACCCGCCCCCGCGATGCTCGACGACCCGGAGGCCCGCTTCCCGCTCGTCATCGACCCGACGTTCCTCGAACGCCCCATGTGGGACTGGAACCTGTTCGAGAGCCAGCACACCACCACCAACTACTGGGGCACGCAAGGCAGCAACATCAAGGTCGGCAACGATGGCTCGCGCGAGTGGCGGGGCATCTTCCGCTTCTGGATCGACCCCGTCTTCGGCGCGGACATCCGCAGCGCGCGGCTCAAGGTCGCCGTCAACTCCGCGTCCAGCTGCGACGCGTCGACCGCGATGAACCTGCACATCAGCTCGCAGTACCCGCAGAACGCCACCTGGTCGAACTCCGGCTGGGGCGGCTGGATGTCCTCCGCGTACGGCTGCGGTGACAGCAACGGGCTGTACTTCCCCTCCAACGACACCTTCCGCGGGAAGGTTCAGGAGGCGGCCACCAATCGTTGGGGCAACGGCATCACCTTCGGGATCAACACGGCCTCGGCAGGCGTCTACAAGCAGCTCACCCCCGGCGACACCCGCCTGGTGATCGAGTACAACCACACGCCGAACGCACCCACGAGCCTCGGCATGGTCCCGGCCAAGCCCTGCGCGACCGGCGCCGAGCGGACGTACCTCACCAGCACCTCGCCGCAGTTCACGGCGAAGCTGTCCGACCCCAACGGTGACACCGTCGGCGGCCGGCTGGAGATCGTCCGCAAGAGCGACGGCCAGGTCGTGCACTCAGACCCGCCGGCCGGCCAGAATCCGGCCCTGTCGGTGGCCAGTGGCGGCAGCCAGACCTGGGCTCCGGTGCAGGCCGGCAAGCTCTCGGCCGGAGTCGTCTACACCTACCGGGCGACCACCTGGGACGGCCTGGCCTGGTCCGGCGCGACCGCCCCCGGCTGCGAGTTCGAGATCGACCTGGGCGCCGCGAGCACCCCGCTGGTCAGCTCGCCGTGCGAGCCGTCCGTGTGCGGGGAGTTCGGTCCGCCCCTCGGCACAGCCCGGCCCGTCACCTTCAGCCCGGCCGCCGGTGACACCGGCATCGTCAAGTACCGGTACGGCACCCGCCAGGGCGCGCTGACCATGACGGTGGCGGCCGGTCCGGACGGCACCGCGACCGTCCCCGTCACGCAGTGGACGAGCGACCCGACCTGGCTGTACGTGAAGGCGATCAACCGGGCCGGACAGGAGAGCACCGGCACCGCGTCCTTCGACGTCCAAGCCGCGCACAACACCAACACCCCGACCGGGCGACGCGGCGACGCCAACGGTGACGGCCTCGCCGACACCACGGCGGTCTTCTCCGACGGCGCCACGCAGAACTCCGTCTACACCTGGCACGCCAACACCTCGGGCAGCTACGCGCCCGTCGGTACCGAGATCAACAACGGATACGCCACGTCCGCCGTCCAGACCGTGCGCGGCGACTTCGACGGCGACAAGCGCACCGACGTCGCCATGATCCGGCAGGAGGCCGGGCACCGGATCACCGCCTGGATCTACCGAGCGGACGGCACCACGTACCAGCCGCCGACCGGCGCCGCGCTCGACTCGGCCGGCGCCGTCGGCTGGAACCTGAGCAACATCAAGTCCGTGGCCGGAGACTTCGACGGCGACGGCAAGGCCGACCTCGGCCTGTTCTACGGCTACGCCAACTGCCAGACCAAGCTGTGGACGTTCTACTCCACCGGCACCGGTTTCACGAACTTCTCCGCCCCGCCCGCCTGGGACAGCGGCGCCGGCGGTTTCTGCTGGGACCGGATCAAGCCGGTGGTGGGCGACTTCGACAACTCCGCCGGCGACAAGCGGCAGGAGATCGCCGGGTTCTACCGCTGGGACACCAACTGCGACTGGAGCGTCGACACCTTCCGCCAGCCGGGCACCGCCCGCGGCACGTTCGCGAAGGCGACATCCGGCCAGAAGGACACCGGGTGCTCGGACTGGAACCGGCTCATGCCCGTCGCGGGAGACTTCAACGGCGACGGTCGCGACGACCTCGGCCACCTCTACAACGCGGGCACCAACTCCACCACCTTCTGGACGCTCACCGGCAACGGCAACGTCGCCGGTGATGCCTTCGCCACCCAGGTGCAGCGCTCCACGGACGCGCTGGACTGGAACGCCCTGGAGCCGTCGGCGGCCAACACCGACAACACCGGCCCCGACGAGGTGATCCTGGTCGACCGGGCCTCGGCGTCCCGCACCAACCTGTGGACGCTGCGCACCACCGACGGCGCCGCCTTCACGCGCACCCTGCGCTGGGACGGCCGGGTGACGGCCGGACTCGGCGTCTCCGGCAAGGGCGCCTCGCTGACCGGGGACTCCCGGGCCGAGATCGTGCGGGTGAAGTCCGACGGCTCGCTGTGGGGCGCGCCCAACATCGACGGCGTGCACGGGGCGTGGGGCCCGGAGCGGTACTCGGCCGGCACCTCCACCGACCCGGCGCGGGCGTTCTTCACCGACCTCGACGGGGACGGGAAGAAGGAGTTCGTCTACCTCAAGACGGACGGCGTGCTGCGCGGTTACCCCAACATCGACGGGCTCAACGACGTCTACGGCACCGGCCGCAAGGTCGGCGAGTTCTTCCCGGACCCGGCGCGGCTGCGCTTCGCCGACCTCGACGGGGACGGCCGCGACGACCTGATCCGCATCGACGCGGACGGCACGATCCAGGCCTGGCCCAACGTCAGGGGCATCGACAACGTGTGGGGTGCACAGCGCACGGTGGGCTCCGGCTGGACGGACCCCGCGCGGGTGCGCTTCGCCGACCTCAACGGAGACGCCCGCGACGAACTGGTGAGCATCGACACCAACGGCCAGCTGCGCGCGTGGGCCAACGTGGACGGCCTCAACTTCAACTGGGCGGCACCCGTGGTCATCGGCTCAGGTTGGACCGATCACACGCGTACGTTCTTCGCCGACCTGGACGGAGACCGCCTCGAGGAGGCCATCAGCGCCGACGCCAACGGTGAGGTTCGGGCCTGGCCCAACGGCAACGTCATGGGAGCGGGCGGCAGCTGGGGCACGCCCCGGGTCGTGTCGACGGGCTGGACGGATCCGTCCCGCCTGAAGTTCGCCTGACGATCCGCCAGTAGACCGGCGGGCGACCGGAATCCCGGTCGCCCGCCTCGGCGTTCCGGCCGGGTCGGGGTCATCGCAGACGTTCAAGCCAGATCGCTACCCCGCGGCCTCCCACTCCTGGTGCGCGGTGTGGACGCGGTGCCACAGCGCCGCCCGTACGGGGGCGTCGATGTCGGTCAGGTCCAGGTGGAACACATCGGCCAGTACGTCGTACCACTCGTCGGCCGAGTCGATGGTCCGCTCGTGCGTGCCTTCGGCGTCGATCCGGCGCAGCACACAGCCACGCAGCATGTCCACGCCCTTGGCGTCGCGGAGCTGGGCTTGGAGGACCCGGACGAATCCGGACTCGGGGGAAGTCGACAGCCGGTGGTGCTCCGCAGCGAAGGAGGACAGCTCCACGGGCTCCGGCGCGAAGACCATCGCCGTGAAGGCGCCGCGGGGGTCATGGGCGAACCGCCAGCCGCCGGGCACCACCACCGACGGTGCCATGGCGTAGGTGAACGGACCCTGGGTGTAGGTGCCTTCGCGCAGCGGCAGTGGCTCGTACATGCCGCCGGCGAGCCCGGTGTCGACCAGCCACCGCTCGCCGTCGAGCCCCACGGTGAGCGCGAGATGGTCGCCGCCCGGGCCCTCGGGGTCCTCGACCTCGCCCTGCACCCCGGCCCGGTGCAGGGTCACGTCGTAGCCGAGGGCCGTCAGCAGCGCGCCGAAGGCCCCGTTGAGGTGGAAGCAGTAGCCGCCGCGCCCGCGCAGGATCCGGGCCACGGATTCCGCGGCGCCGATGCCCGTCCGCCGTCCCAGTTGGTTGTCGAGGGTCTCGTAGGCGACCCGCTCCACCTGCGCCCGATGCAGCGCCCACAGCGCCTCGGCGGTCGGTGCCGCCGGCCGGGCCACCCCCAGCACGGCCAGATACCCGTGGACGTCGATCATGCTCCCCCCACCGTTCGAACAGGTGATCAGCCTAGTCGCCGGTCCGCCGCGGTCGCCGCGCCGGCTGCGTAGGATCATCTCGCCGCGCTGAGTACGTGAACAATTTCCTCCGTGCGCGGCGCCGGAAGGGTGGACACATGCGCCGACTGCTGCTGCTCGCCCCGCTGTTGCTGTTCACCCTCGGCTGCGGGGCGTTGCAGTCCTCCGAGGGGGAGGCGACGGACGCCGCACGCGAGGTGGCCAGGAAGGCGGGCGAGCGGCTCTACGGCCAGCGTCCGCGCACGGCGGAGGACGTCGGGCGCTCCGCCTCCGGCATCGACGGCGTGGAGGTCATGCGGGTGACGGGTACCTCGACACACGACGGGAACGGCATAAGTGTGGTCGTCCGCACGTCCGGCTCGGCCCAGGCGTACAACGGATGGCGCGTCGCCGAGGAGATCGTCGTGCGGCGCTGTTTCGCGGTGCGGGTGTCGCCCAAGTCGGAGTGGCGTGAGGATCCCCGTGACGTGGACTGCCCGGACGGCCCTGCGCTGACCTTCGCCCCGCCACCCGCCCCGCCCCGGCTCCCGTCCGAGGACCTCCGGGCGAAGCTTCCCCGGGTAGCGGAGGGCGGCCGGGTGGACGAGGCCGAGGTGCGTCGTACGCTCGCCGCCCTGGACCTGGATCCGGCGATCCGTACCGAGGTGAAGGCGGAGGGCGGCCGGGTCGGCGTTCTCCTCTTGGTGAAGGGCAACGGCTTCGACGCGCAGGACTGCCTTCTGGCCCGCGTGGGTCCCGGCGCCACCGAGGTGTGGGTTCCGTCCCGGATCCAGCGGATGCCCGGAGAGGGCGGCTGCACCGTCAACAACGCCCTGAACCCGGCACCGCCACCGCACTGAACGGAGCGCCATCCGGCGGCGGCCTTCGGGCTTGCCTTGGCCGGCCCTCCTGCCGGGTGGCCGTCACTGATGCGGGATGTCGACAGTCCCGGCGCCCAGCTACACGATGACCTGCACGTCGTCGCAGGGCGCGGGAGCCGGTGCCACGGCCCGCTGTGCGTCCTTCCAGTGAGCGGCCTCCCCGTCCACACCGCGCTGCTCGTCGGCGGCATCGGCGTGGCCAACACCATGGTCATCTCCGTGCTCGAACGCCGCTCCGAGATCGGCCTGCGACGAGCCCTCGGTGCGACCAAGGGGAACATCCGTCTGCAGTTCCTGACCGAGGCGATCCTGCTCGCCGCCCTCGGCGGCCTGGCCGGAGTGGCGCTGGGCACCATCGCCACCGCCGTCTAGGCCGACGTCAAGGGCTGGGCGACCGTCGTTCCGGTACTGGCCTGGGGAGGCGGACTCGGCGCGGCCGTCGCGATCGGTGCGGTCGCCGGACTGCTCCCGGCCCTGCGCGCGGCCCGGATGCAGCCCACCGAAGCCCTGCGCACCGCGTAGGGCCGTGATCGCGGTGGGGGTTGTTGCCGCAACATGGCGAGCTCGTGGCAGGTGCGCCAGGTCCCGTGACGAGTGCGTCCGCAGTGCCTAGTATCCCCGGCAGGCCTCCCTGAGCTCGTGAGTCGTGCCTCGGCCCGGCGACCGGGCCGAAACCGGCGCTGCCCCCTTCGACCTCTTCCCCTTCCCCCTCCGCTCTCCACCCTCCGCCCTCCGCTCTCTGCAAGGACGCGTTCCGCCATGACAGTTTCCCGTGCCATCGGAGTCACCGAGGCGCAGCCGCGCCTCGCCGAGCTGACCGTGGTCGACGTCCGCGCTCCCGGCGAGTTCGCCACCGGCCATCTGCCGGACGCCCTCAACGTTCCCCTCGTCCGGCTCGCGCGGAGCGTGCCGGAGCTGCGGGAGGTCGCCGAGCAGCGGCCCCTGCTCGTGGTGTGCGCCTCCGGGGGGCGCTCTGAGCGTGCCGTCACGGAGCTCGCCGTCCACGGCATTGCCGCCTCCAGCCTCACCGGCGGCACCCGCGCCTGGGTGGCCGCCGGGCACCGGCTCGAACATCCCGCCGGGCCCGCGCGGGCCGTCTGGGCGATGGAACGGCAGGTCCGGTTCACCGCCGGCGGCATCGTGCTGCTCGGCCTGCTCCTCGGGCTGTTCGTGCACCCGGCCTTCCAGCTGCTGGCCGGGGCGATCGGGGCCGGTCTCGTCTTCTCAGCGGTCACCAACACCTGCGGCCTGGCGCTACTGCTCAGCCGGCTGCCGTTCAACCGCCGTGGCGCGGAGGACAGGGCATGACCGCCATATCCGGGGCCCCGGGCATCACCGGTCCGGCCCGCCGCGACCCGTACGAAGGTTTCGCGGGCCGCGTGGGCCGTACCTTCGCCGAGTCCGAACCGGCCTGGCCGCCGCGGCGCACGCCCGGCGCCCCGGGCCGACGCGCTCCGAACATCGTCGTGGTGCTCGTCGACGACATGGGCTACAGCGACATCGGCCCGTTCGGCTCGGAGATCGCCACTCCCGTGCTCGACGAACTGGCCGGGCGCGGCCTGCGGCTGGCCAACTACCACACCATGCCGCTGTGCTCCCCGGCCCGGGCCGCCCTCCTCACCGGGCTCAACCCGCACCGCGTCGGATACTCGACCGTCGCCAACTTCGACCCGGGCTTCCCCGGTTACGGCATGGAGATCGGTGAGGACGTCCCCACCCTCGCCGAAGTACTGCACGACGCGGGGTACGCCACTTACGCGGTCGGCAAGTGGCACCTGACCCGCGACTCGGCGTCCCATGCCGCCGACGACCGGCGCAACTGGCCGCTGCAGAAGGGCTTCGACCGGTACTACGGCGTGCTGGAGGGCCTGACCAGCCTGTTCCACCCGCACCAGCTGGTCCGCGACAACAGCCCGCTGGACATCGACGAACTGCCCGACGGCTACTACTACACGGACGACATCACCGACGAGGCCATCTCTATGGTGAAGTCGCTGCGGGCACACGACCCCGACAAACCGTTCTTCCTGTACGTCGCGCACAACGCCGTGCACGGGCCGCTGCAGGCCAAACCCGAGGACATCGAGCGGCAACGCGGCCATTACGACGGCGGCTGGGACGCGCTGCGCGCCGACCGTTTCGCCCGCCAGATCGCCGACGGCCTGTTCCCGGAGGGCACCGCGCTCCCGGAACGCAACTCCGAGGCGGGCTTCGACGTCGGACCGTGGGACGAGCTGACACCGGACCGACAGGCCCGTTACGCCCGCTACATGGAGGTGTACGCGGCGATGGTCGAGAACATCGACCGCAACCTCGGCCGGCTCACCGACACACTGGCCGCGCTCGGCGAACTCGACGACACCATCGTGCTGTTCACCTCCGACAACGGCGGCACGGGCGAGGGCGGCGCCGAGGGCACCCGCAGCTACTTCAGCCGCTTCGTACACCAGCCCGTCCCCGAGGACTGGGACCGCGACGTGGACAGGGACACCGAGCTCATCGGCGGCCCGCAGAGCCTGGTGCACTACCCGCGCGGCTGGGGCATGGCCTCCAACACCCCGTTCCGGCTGTACAAGGGCCAGACCTACGCGGGCGGAGTGCGCGTCCCGTTCGTTCTCTCCTGGCCCGAGGGGCTCCCGCGGGCCGAGGACGACCCCGGGGTGCGCGACCAGTACCAGTACGTCACCGACGTCACCCCGACCCTGCTGGACCTGGCGGGCGTACCGCGGCCCGAACGATGGCGGGAGCGGCCCGCCCAGGAACCCGACGGCGTCAGCTTCGCGCCGGTGCTCCTGGACGGGCGGACGGAGAGCGCCCACCGGGAGCAGTACTGCGAGATGTCGGGCAACCGCAGCTTCTACCGCGACGGCTGGAAGCTGGTGACCCTGCACCGGCCGGGAGACGCGTACGACGACGGGGAGTGGGCGCTGTACGACCTGCGCACCGATCCGACCGAGACCACCGACGTGGCCGCCGACCACCCGGAGGTGGTGAAGGAGCTGGCCGCGGCCTGGGAGGCGGCGGCCTGGCGCAACGGCGTGTTCCCGCTGGGCGACGGCAGCGGCGCGCTGGCCCGGCGGCATCCCGCCGAGGAGCGCTTCCACCGCCCGCTGACCCTCCTGCCGGGCACACCGGAGCTGGAGCGCTACCGGTCCTCCCGGTTGATCTCCTTCCGCTCCTTCGACGTCACGGTCGAGCTCGACGAACACGGCATCGGTGACCAGGGCGTGCTGGTGTCGCACGGCGACCAGGGCGGCGGCTACAGCCTGTACGTGGAGGACGGGCGGCTGCGCTTCGCCTACAACGAGTACGGGAGGCTGCACGAGGCCGACGCAGGGCCGCTGCCCGCGGGACGGCGGACCGTCACCCTGTCGGCCACCGCGGTGGAGGGGCTGCGCTGGGAATTCCGACTCCTGGTCGACGGCACGCAGACGGGTCGGCTGGACCACGGCGTGCACCAGCTCATCGGGATGGCCCCGCTGCAGGGCATCAGCGTGGGCGTGGACCGCAAGTCGCCGGTCTCCTGGCCGGTGTACGAGCGCCACCGGAGCTTCCGCTACACCGGCGGCCTGGGTTCCGTGACGTACACGCCCGGTGCCGGGGCCCCGTACGCCCCCGAGGTGGTGGCCCGTGCGCTGGGCGAGGCCGCCGCCGCCTTCGAGTGAGGGACGGCCCGCGCCGGGCACCACACCGGTGGGCGATCCGCACCGGTGCGGTGGAGGTCAGCCGAGTCGTTCCTTGAGTTCGGCGTACAGCTCGGTGACGGCGGCGTCGGCGGCCGTGCGGTTATGGCGTGACTGCTGCTTCCGGAGGCAGGCGGGCGAGCAGCGGCCGCCCCTGCCGTCGCGGGTGGGGGACGGGGGTCAGGGGCGCAGGATCAGCCGGATCGGGTCACCTTCCTTGGTGCGCAGGCGCTGGACGGCCTTGGCGGCTTCGGCGAGCGGCAGCACGTCGGTGATGGAGCGGGAGAAGTCCAGCCGGCCGCCTTCGGCCAGGGCGATCAGCTGAGGGACGGCGTGGTCCTCGGAGCCGTAGTGGCCGAGGATCCGGTGCTGGAGGTAGCTGAAGAGCGTGCCGTTGGCGACGGTCAGCGGCTTGATGGTCAGTCCGACCAGGACCAGTTGTCCCTGGGGCGCGAGGACGGTCAGGGCCTGCTCGCGGACGGCGGCGACGCCGGCGAAGTCGAAGGCGACCTCCAGTGCCCGGTAGCCGGTGGCCTCCAGGATCCGCACGCGCAGCCGGGGGTCGGCCGGGTCCAGGGCCAGATCGGCCCCGAAGTCCAGGGCCCGCCGGCGGGCGGCCGGTGCCGGGTCGACGGCGATGATCGGATGGGCCCCGACCGTGCGCAGCAGCTGGACGGCGTGGGCGCCGAGCCCGCCGACGCCCCAGACGCCGACGGCCTGAGCCGGGCGGACCCCGGCGGTGGTGGTGACGGCTCCCCAGGGGGTGGAGACCGCGTCCGGGATGATCGCTCCCTGCTCGAAGGGGATCGAGTCGGGCAATGCGAACAGGGTGTCGACACTGGCCGTCGCGTACTCCGCCCAGCCGCCGTCGTAGTCGACGCCTCGGGTGAGGAGACGGTCGCCCCGGACCTCGCCCGCTTGCAGCACGACCCGCTGCCCGACCGTCCAGCCCGTTACCTCCGGTCCCAGCGCGGCGATCGTCCCGGCGACCTCGTGCCCGAGGGTCACGGTGTCGCCGTGCAGGTGGGCCGGCGTGAGGGTGCCGTCGATCAGGTGGACGTCGGACAGGCACACGCCCGCCGCCGCGACCTTCACCAGTACCTGGCCCGGACCGGGCACCGGCTTGGGCACGTCCTGGACGGCCAGCGTGCGGGAGGGAATGTGCAGCCGTGCGGCGCGCATGAGGGCCATGGCGGTTCGTCCGTTCAGATCGGCGACCTGCGGGCTATCGCAAGTCCTCTTGCTTTACAACGTACGCTCGCCGGGTTCATATCGCAAGGATCCCTGCGTTAGGCTGCCGCCATGACGGGCGAGAGAGAAGCGCCGCCGCTCAGGCGCCGCGGTGAGCGGATGCGGCAGGCGGTTCTGGCGGCCACGGTCGACCTGCTCACCTCGGAAGGGCTGGCCGCGACCACCGTTGCCGCCGTCGCGCGTGCGGCCGGCGTCCACGAGACCTCCGTGTACCGGCGCTGGAAGACCCGCGAGAATCTGATCTTCGACGCGCTGGCCGGCCATTCCGACGCGGCACTCCCGGCTCCGGACACAGGCGACGTGCGCGAGGACCTGTCCCGGCTGTTCGCGGCGCTGGCTCAATACCTCTCGACGCCGGCCGGCGCCGCGCTGCTGCACCTCGGCACGGTGCGCGGTGAGAGCGACCTGGAGGAGGGGCGGCGCTCCTACTGGAGCGCCCGCCTGGAGCGTGCCGAAGTCCTCGTCCGGCGCGGTGTCGCCCGAGGAGAACTGCCCGCCGGAACCGACCCCCACCTCCTGGTCGAGGCCATCACGGGCCCCCTCCTCGCACGGGTACTGCTCACCGGCGAACCGCTGGAGGACACCCTGGTCCCGCGCCTGATCGACCTGATCCTCGACGGCGCGCGCGCCTGACCCACGGTCGAGTGCGGCAACTCCCGGGGTCTCGCGGCTACTTCTGCGTCAGAGGGCGGCGCCCCGGGGGACGGCGAAGTCGGTCAGCCGGGCCGATCCCGGTGTGAGCTCGTGCCAGGGACCGGGGCAGACGAGCACCGCGATGGCGGACGTCGGGAACTTCTCGGACAAGCGCTCGATCGCCGCGGCCTCCGCCGGGTCCTCGGCCTCCCGGGCGAGTTCGACGGCCAGATCCGCCAGGCCCGGGTTGTGGCCGACGAGCAGCAGTGTCCGTACCTCCGCCGGTACCTCGGACACCACTTCCAGCAGATCCTCCGGTTCGGCGGCGTACACCCGCTCGTCGAAGCGCACCGGGACCTCGGCGCCGAGCTGTCCGGCCGCCAGCGCCCAGGTCTCGCGGGTCCGCCGGGCGGTGGAACAGATCACCAGCGTGGGCACGCGGCCGGCATCGCGCAGCCAGCGGCCCGCCGCGGGCGCGTCCCGCAGACCGCGCGGACCCAGTGGCCGTTTGTGGTCCGCGACGTCCGGCCAGGCGGATTTGGCGTGGCGCAGCAGCACCAGACGGCTGGCGGCTCCCGTGCTCATGACGGCCTCATGACACCAGCCTCGCACGGTCCACGGTCCACGGTCCACGGGGCCGGGCGGGCCGGCGGGGGCTCCGGGCGTGCCCGTACCCGCAGACGCAGGCGCGCACAGGAGCCCACGTTCTGCTCGAACCGGCCCCGGGCATCCTTGACCTTGACGCGGCGGCAGGGTTTGTACTGAGGGCCATGCGGATCGGAGCGTGCCCTGCGCTCATCGGGGCGATCCCCTTGAAAGGACACCGCAATGGACAGCATCACCGAGAAGAACCTGGCCCTGCTCAGCACCGCCTACGAGACGCTGGAGCGGGGTGATCTCGACGCGTGCGTCGAGATGTTGACGGAGGACTTCATCGCGAACCTCCCCGGGGTGCCCGAACCGCTCCGCGGTCGGGAGGTCTGGCGGCTGGGGGCTCAGGCCATGCTGGACGGATTCCCGGACCTGCGGATCAACGTCGAGGACATGTTCGGTGTCGACGACAAGGTGGCGGTGCGGGTCCACTTCCGCGGAACGCACCGGGGCACCTTCCAAGGGATCGCGCCTACGGACCGGCCGGTCAGCTTCCGGAGCATCGAGATCTACCGCATCGAGGGCGATCACATCGCCGAGGAGTGGGTCGCTCCCGACATGATCAGCCTCATGCAGCAGATCTCGCCCGTGCCCTCCGCTCGCTGACACCGGAGTCTTCAGGCCCCTCCTCGGTGACACGGCCGCTCTGGGACAGTTGCCGGAGGAGCACAGGGCGGTCGGGCCGTCGACGTGGAGGCCGACAAGTTCCGGACCGTCTTCGCCGCCAACGCCTGCGTTGAGAGAGTCGCCGAAGGCGACGACCGCTCCCGCCGTCCTCCCGCCGGGGCCGTGAAGATGGGTGCCGGCCCCGATGCGCCGGGCGGGGGCGTCAGGTGATGGTGGGGGTCCGGAGCACCTTCGGTTCGGGGCGGCCCCTACGGGGCACGGGTGCTCGCGGCAGCACCTGTGAACGGAGCCGCGCCGATGACGACCCCGCCCCCGTCGCCGCCTCACTCCCGGATCTGCCGGGTGGGCCCGTCATGAGCGTCACCGCATGGCTGGCCGTGGCGGTGTTCGCGACCGTCTACGTGCTGATCGCCACCGAGAGGCAGCTGGCCGTCGGCAGCCTGCTGGGGCTGGCTGCCGGCTGGATCGGGGTGGCCGCGCTGCGCCACATCGCGCTGCCGGCCACCGGGATGTACCCGCTGGCCACCGTCGGGTTCAGCATCATCGCCTTCGCCGCCGGCGGCTTCGTCAACGCCAGCGGCATCATCGCCGCCTATCTCGCCGGACTGGTCCTGGGCACTCGCGCCTGCCCCACCGCGCGGCGACCCGCTCCTTCGCCGAGGGCACCGGATGGCTCGCCCAGATCGGCCTGTTCGTCATGCTCGGCCTGCTCGTCGACCCCAGCGAACTGCCCTCCGCAATCCTGCCCGGCCTCGCGGTCGGACTCGTCCTGCTGCTGATCGCCCGCCCCGTCTCGGTCGCCGCCTGCCTGCTGCCCTTCCGCACCCCGTGGCGGGAACAGGGGGGCAACGCCATGAGCCAGCCAGCGGCCGGGCCCGCCCGCATCCTGCTCGCCGACGACCACACGCTCGTCCGCCGCGGCGTACGGCTCATCCTCGACGCCGAACCGGACCTCGCCGTGGTCGCCGAGGCCGCCGACGGCGCCGAAGCCGTCGCCCAGGCCCGCAGCCTCGACCTCGACCTCGCCGTCCTCGACATCGCCATGCCCCGGCAGACCGGATTGCAAGCCGCCCGTGAACTCGCCCGCATCCGGCCCGGCCTGCGGATCCTGACCATGTACGACAACGAGCAGTACTTCTTCGAAGCCCTGCGCGCCGGCGCCTCCGGGTGCGTCCTCAAGTCCGTCGCCGACCGCGACCTCGTCGAAGCCTGCCGCGCCGCCCTGCGCGACGAACCCTTCATCTACCCGGGAGCCGAGACGGCCCTCATCCGCAGCTACCTCGACCGAGCGCGCAGCGGCGGCCCGCTGCCGGAGCGGCCCGTCACCGAGCGCGAGGAGGAGATCCTCAAGCTCGTCGCGGAGGGCCACAGCTCCAAGGAGATCGGCGACCTCCTCGTCATCAGCCCCAAGACCGTCGAATGACACCGCGCCAACCTTCTCCAGAAACTCGGCCTGCGCGACCGCCTCGAACTCACCCGCTACGCCATCCGCGCCGGCCTCATCGAACCCTGACCCGCCCCCCGTAGAGGAACCCGCTCACCCGGGCGGCACATGGGTGTCAGCATGTATGGACAAGATCATCAACGGGATGCAGGCTGGTCTCGGGTGACGGTGCCGGCCGTGTATCGCATCGCAACCAATGAGGTGGGCATGGCGACATGGGGGTTGATCGTCGAGGCCACGGTGGGCCTGGGGGAGCGCAAGCACACGGAGGCCTACGTCCTCGCACAGGTGGAGGGAACGCGGGAGGCGGCACTCGCGGAGCTGGAAATACGGGCCCGCGCCTATAGCCCCGAGCACCCCAGAAGTCCCAAGCGCCGCCGTCTCCTGCGGAGCGGTGACGGGTTCCTGCTGGTGATAGACGGCGCCTGGCAGTCCTACGCCACCCGCTTCAGCGTCGCCGAGCTGCTGGAGGACACCGACCGCCCGGAGCCGTCCCGGCAGGACACCGCCGAGCCGCCACCTGCCCGGGACACCGCGCCCGCGCCGCGTCCGGCGCCGCTGCCACCAGCGCCGGCGCCACCGCCGGCGGTCCAAGGACGCGACGAGGACGGCGTACCGCTCCGGCCCTCCTGGTTGGGCCGCACGGACCTGCCGTAAAGGGGATCTCATGGGGGAGAAGAAATGTCTTGTGATCACGTAGCGGTGGGCGCCCACGGGAGCCGACGGCGCCCAAGCCATCGCATACGGAACGGATTACCGCCGCTCCCGGCCGCGCAGGCCCAGCGGCCGTCCTGTCGGCGCCGCCCTGTCCGGGGACGGTAGGGCAGATGGGATCCATACCCCGGGAGTCCCCGGGTGCGGGCCTGATGGTCGTGTGCGGTGACGACGCGCTCGCGGTCCGGCTGGCGGGCGAGCTCCGTGAAATCTACCGCCAGGCCGTCACGCTCGTGCTGCCCGATGCGGAAGGCATCGGCCCCGAACCCTCGCCGTCCACCAGGGTGGTGGAGGCACCGGCGCCGGACGCCGCCGCGCTGCGCGAGGCCGACGTACCGCAGGCGGCCGCGCTCGCCCTGGTCTACGAGGACGACGAGACCAACATCCGCGGCGCGCTCACGGCCCGCCGCCTCAACCCGCGCATCCGGCTGGTCATCCGCCTCTACAACCGCAAGCTCGGCCGCTACCTCGCCGAACTCCTCGACCAGGCCGCGGTCGTCGCGGGCGTCCCGGAAGGCGCCGACTCGGCGACCACCGTGCTCTCCGACGCCGACACCGCCGCCCCGGCCCTGGTGGCCGCCGTCGTCGCCGGAACCAGCAAGGTCCTCCAGGCCGACGGACTGATCTTCCGGGCGAGCGAACGGACCCCGCGGCAACGCCGGGAGGCCACGACGCCCGGACTGTGCACGCTGGCCCTGTTGTCCTCGACCACGGACGACCCGGCCGGAGCCGACGGTTCGGACCGCAGCGGGCCCGCGGGCCCCCAACTGCTCCCGGCCGCCATGGAGATCGCGCACTCCGCGCAGCGCGGCGCCATCGTCCTCGAGGCCGTCCCGAACACCGCCCACTCCACTCGGCGCGAGAGGATCGGCCCGGCCGGGCTCCCGGTGATGGAACTGTTCTCCCGCCGGGTCCGCTGGGCCCTGGCCTCGTTCACGGCCGCCGTGTTCGCCATCGCCATCACTTCCTGGATCACCACCGGAGACGCCCTCGCGCACGCCGCCTACATCACCCTCCTGGACCTCTTCTCCATCAACGACCCCGCCGTCGGCGACCCCACCGAACGCCAGCTCCTCCAGCTCTTCACCGGTCTCGTCGGCCTGCTCCTCCTGCCGGTGCTGGTCGCCGCCGTCCTCGAAGCCCTGGGATCCTTCCGCTCGGCCACCAGCCTGCGCCGGCCACCGCGCGGCACCGCCGACCACATCGTGCTGCTCGGCCTCGGCAAGGTCGGCACCCGTGTCCTGGCCCGCCTGCGCGAACTCGGCATCCCCGTCGTCTGCGTCGAGGAAGACCCCGAAGCGAGGGGCATCGCACTCGCCCGCCGCCTGCGGGTACCCGCCGTCCTCGGCGACGTCACCCAGGACGGAGTCCTCGAAGCCGCCCACATCCACCGCGCCCGCGCCCTCCTCGCCCTCACCAGCTCCGACACCACCAACCTCGAAGCCATCCTCTGCGCCCGCACCAGCACACCGGACCTCCGCGTCGCACTGCGCTTGTACGACGACGAGTTCGCGACCGCCGTCCACCGAACCCTGCGCACCGCCCACCCCCAGGCGGTGACCCGCAGTCGCAGCGTGACCTCCCTGGCCGCCCCCGCGTTCGCCAGCGCCATGATGGGCCGCCAGATCCTCGGCGCGCTCTCCGTCGAACGCAGGGTGCTGCTCTTCGCCGCGGTGGACGTGGTCGGCCTTCACCACCTGGAGGGCAGGACCGTCGCCGACACCACCAGGCCCGGCCACTGGCGTGTGCTCGCCCTCGACACCGCAGACCCCGCCGACCGACGCCCCGACCTGAGGGCCACCCGCCTCGACGGCCAAGCACACGTCAGCGGACTCCTCTTCGACCTCCACCCCGGACACGTCCTCGGCCCAGACGACAGAGTGATCGTCGCCGCCACCCGGCAAGGCCTCGCCGAACTCCTCGGCAACGGACCGTAACCCGGCCACCCCATCCGGAACGGCTGCCGATGGTGCGCGAGCCTTGAACGGGTGGCTGAGGTCGGCTCACGTGCCCTTGCGGATGCGGATGCGGGATGCGTGTCGGGCGGGCGCCGCGACGGGGCGGCCGTTGCCCGTCGTGGCGCTAGTGTGATGCGCCAGAAATCCTGATGGTTAGTTCTGCTCTGTTTGCTGGTTGGCGGTTCCGACCTTGCTGAGGTAGTCGGCGAGGGAGTTGAGGATCTCGTCGGCGGTCTTGGTCCAGGTGAAGGGCCGTGGATTCTCGTTCCAGGTGTCGATCCACGCGGCGATGTCGTCCTCCAGGGCCTTCACGGACCGGTGGACGCCGCGGCGGATGAGTTTGTCGGTCAGCAGGCCAAACCACCGTTCGACCTGGTTCATCCAGGAGGAACCGGTCGGCGTGAAGTGGACGTGGAAACGCGGGTGCTTGCCGAGCCAGGTCTTGATCTCGGCGGTGTTGTGGGTGGAGTAGTTGTCACACACCAGGTGCACCTCGAGCTCGGCGGGCACCGCCTTGTCGATCCGGATCAGGAACTTCTTGAACTCGATCGCCCGGTGGCGGCGGTGCAGCGCCGATATGACAGTGCCGTCAGCGATGTTGAAGGCGGCGAACAGGCTGGTGATGCCGTGCCGGTAGTAGTCGTGGGTCCGGCGTTCGGGCATGCCCGGCATCATCGGCAAGACCGGCTGGGAGCGGTCCAGAGCCTGGATCTGGGACTTCTCGTCCACGCAGAGCACTACCGCCTTCTCGGGCGGGTGGTGGTACAGGCCGACGACGTCGACGACCTTGGCGACGAACTGCGGATCGGTGGACAGTTTGAAGGAATCCTGCAGGTGGGGCTTGAGGTCGAACTTCTTCCAGATCCGGCCGATGGTCGACTTCGACAGGCCGGTGCGCTGGGCCATCGAGGCTCGTGACCAGTGCGTGTCCCTGCCCGCGGACGACTCCAGGGTTGCCACGATGACCTCCTCGACCTGGTCGAGGAGGATCGAGGGCGGCCGGCCCGAGCGGGGCTCGTCATGCAAGCCGTCGAGGCGTTTGGCAATGAACCGGGCCCGCCACCGGTCCACGGTCGACTGGTCGATGCCGAGGTCGGCCGCGGCCTGCTGATTCGTCCCACCCTCCGCGCAGCGCAGCACGATCTTGGCCCGCAACGCGAGGAACTGGGCAGTCTTCGCCCTCCGCGCCCACTGCGTCAGCTGCCTCCGCTCAGCCTCGTCCAGGACCAGGTCGGCCTTCGGCCGCCCGATCCAGCCGGCGTCCTCAAGCCCGGCGAGCCGCTCTGCGGCGAAAGCCCGACGCCACTTGCCAACCGTCTTGGCCTGGACGCCGACGATCCGTGCGGCACCCGCGTTTGACATGCCATCAGCGCACGCCAGGATGATGCGGGCCTTCTCGGCCGAGCGCCGGTGCGGCATACCCGTCCGGCGCACCAACTCGGCGCGCTCGGCCCCGGACAGCGTGATCTCCACAGCAGAAGGACCCGAATGCGACATGGCAACAGGATAGTGAATAACCATCAGGATTTCTGGCGCATCACACTAGCGGGTGGCGAGCCGCTCCAGCAGGGCCGCGCTCCGGGCGAGCAACGCCCGCTCTTCATCTGTGAGTTCGGCCTCGATGGCCTGCGCGAGCCAGCCGGCCCTGCGGCCGCGTTCCGCTTCGAGTGCGGCCCGGCCCGCGTCCGACAGCTCGACCAGCGACTTGCGGCCGTCCGTGGGGTGCGCCCGGCGTGTGATCAGGTTCTGCTCCATGAGGAGCCCCACCGCCCGGGCCATCGACTGGGGGCGTACCCGCTGATCGGCGGCGAGGTCGCTGGTCGTCATGGCGCCGTTGCGGTCGAGCGCACCCAGTACGGCGGCCTGGCCCAGCGGGATGCGGTCCTCGTGCTTCACCCGTCGGAGGAGCTTGCCCATCGAGGTGCGCAGGTCGGCGGCGATGGCGGCGGCTTCCGAGGTGGGCATAGGGCACCTTACCCCGCTGGTCAGCATTGCTGTGCGCCTGACCTGCACAGCAATGCTGTACAGCAAAACTGAACAGCATTGCTGTAGGGTTTGGGCTTGTCGGGCTCAGCGCCAGCGCTGTCGCAGCCGGGGCCGCGGCACATGACCACGGGGAGGAACCACCATGTCCACAAAGGCAGTCGGAACCGTCAACACCGCCGTCGAGACCGTCACCGCCCGCCGGATCATCGACAGCCGGGGCAACCCCACGGTCGAGGTCGACGTCGTTCTGGCGGACGGGTCCCTGGGGCGCGCGGCTGTCCCCTCCGGCGCCTCCACCGGTGCCCGGGAGGCCGCGGAACTGCGCGACGGAGACCCCGCGCGCTGGCACGGCAAGGGCGTCGACCGCGCGGTGGCCCACGTCAACGGGGAGATCGCGGCGTCCGTGCGCGGCCGGGACGCGGCGGACCAGGCGGGTCTCGACGCCGCGCTGGTCGCCCTCGACGGCACCGCCACGAAGTCTCGGCTCGGCGCCAACGCGATCCTCGGAGTCTCCCTCGCCGCCGCCAAAGCCGCCGCGGTGGCCCACCGCCAGCCCCTCTACCGCTACCTCGGCGGCGCCGACGCCCACCTCCTGCCGCTGCCGATGATGAACATCGTCAACGGCGGCGCCCACGCCGACAATCCGCTGGACTTCCAGGAGTTCATGATCGCGCCAGTCGGCGCGGACACCTTCGCCGAAGCCGTCCGCATGGGCAGCGAGGTCTTCCACACCCTGCGCCGCGATCTACTGGCCGCCGGCCACTCCACGGGCGTCGGCGACGAGGGTGGCTTCGCACCCGCGCTGCGTACCGCCGAGGAGGCGCTCGACTTCGTCATGGCCGCCATCGAGCGCACCGGCTACCGCCCCGGCACGGACATCTGCCTGATCATGGACCCGGCGTCGTCAGAGTTCTTCCGCGACGGGGTCTACGACTACGCCGGCGAGGGCGTACGCCGCACCCCCTCCGAGAACGCCGACTACCTGGCCAAGCTCATCGACGCCTACCCGGTCGTCTCCATAGAGGACCCGATGGCGGAGAACGACCTGGACGGCTGGCGCGAGCTGACCGCCCGCGTCGGCGACCGTTGCCAGCTCACCGGCGACGACGTGTTCTGCGCCAACGAGACGCTGCTGCGCGAGGGCATCCGCACCGGCGTCGGCAACTCGGTCCTGGTCAAGGTCAATCAGATCGGGACCCTGACCGAGGCGCTGGCCGCGGTGGCCATGGCTCACCAGGCGGGCTGGACGGCCGTCATGTCGCACCGCTCGGGCGAGACGGAGGACACCACCATCGCGGATCTGGCGGTCGCGACCGGCTGCGGTCAGATCAAGACGGGGTCGCTCTCCCGCTCCGACCGCACGGCGAAGTACAACCAACTGATCCGGATCGAAGAGGAGCTGGGCGACTCGGCACGCTACGCGGGCCGCTCCGCACTGCGCCGGGCGTGAACAGCAGGCAGCGGTAAAGACCGTGCGGGCCCCGATCGCGATCGGGGCCCGCACGGTCTCAGCGTTGTGCAGGCATCGCGGAGGTCGCTTCGTGCGGACGTCGAGCAGGGGCACCGAGACGCGCCGCGGCAGTGGTCGGAGGCGCGCCAGCCGCCTGCTGCCCGGCAGCGGCCAGCAGGCACTTCCTCTCCAAAGCGGACCGAAGTGCGTGATTCCGGCGCGTGCCTGTCGAGGGCCTCCGAAGCCCTCCTCCGCACCGCCGCCGGTCACCGACGGGGCGATCCGATGATTTTCGCTCTATTGCTGCACGCGGGTTACTGGTGATCTTCCTCCGGTTTTTCCGTGCTTATGATTCCCGCGCTATGACAGAAAGTCAGAATTGTCGAGGCTTAAGCGCCTCGGCCGATGTGGTCGTGCTCGGCGCCGGCCCCGCCGGCCTGGTGCTCGCCAACCTCCTGCTCGCCGCCGGGATCGACTGCGTCGTTCTCGAACGCGCCGACCGCTCACACGTCCAGACCCGGGCTCGGGCCGGCTTCCTCGCGCCGAACACCGTACGGATCCTGGACCGCCACGGCCTCGCCGACGGGCTGCACCGGCACGGACGCACCCACGGTACGTGCGAGTTCCGTACCGGGGACGGCCGCTTCCGCCTCGACTACGGCTCACTCGGCCGGTGCGAGCGGCACACCGTCTACCCGCAGCAGAACCTGGTGACGGACCTCCTGACGCACTACCTCGACGCCGGTGGCAGGATCCACTTCGCGACCGAGGCACTGGCGGTCCATGACGCCGACGGCGACCGGCCGTACGTCACCACCCAGGAGCCGGACGGCCGCCCCACCCGATGGGACGCCCGGTACGTCGCCGGCTGCGACGGCCGTCACGGAGCGTCCCGCCGCTCGCTACCGCCCGACGCGGTCCGCCACCACCACGACCACGGAGTGAGCTGGCTCGGCCTGCTCGCCGAAGCTCCGCCCAGCCTCGACGCCGTCGGCTACGCCGTCCACGACCGGGGCTTCGCCGGCCACATGGCCCGCAGCCCGCAGGTCACGCGGTACTACCTCCAGTACCGGCGCGGTGCTCCCGCCGACGCCTGGTCCGAGGAGCGGATCTGGGACGAACTCGACCTGCGGATGCGCGCTGCGGAGCACGGTCCGCTGCGCAGGGGGCCGATCATCGAGCGCGGCGTCGTCGACCTTGCGTGCGACGTGGTCGAACCGCTGCGCCACGGCTCGCTCCTGCTCGCCGGCGACGCCGCGAGCCTGACCGCGCCGGCCGCCGCGAAGGGCGCGAACCTCGCCGTACTGGAGGCGGAGATCTTGGGCGGAGCCCTCGCCGAGACCCTCGCGGGAGGGGGCGGTACGGCCCTCGACCGCTACTCGGCGCAGGCCCTGGCGCACATCTGGCGCGCGCAGGAGTTCACCCAGTGGATGACCGGACTCCTGCACGAGATCCCGGCCCGGGACCAGTCAGACGGGTCGTTCTTCCAGGCTTCCCTGCGGCGTGCCCGCCTCGACTCCTTGCGTACCTCCCGAGCACACCAGGACTGGTTCGCCGAGAACTACGTCGGCATGTGACCACCGCTCTTCCCCGCACCGTCCCCCTCGCCCGACCACCGCACAACCGGTCCACCATGCTCCGCTCCGCCAGAGCACCCGCCAGAGCACCCGCCAGAGCACCCGCCCCAGCAACGCCCGAGGAACCTCCGCGATGACGACGACCCTCCCCGACGAAGCGACGCGCCCCGCCGGACCGCCGCTTCGAGGCGAAACGATGCTTCCCGACGACACGGCCCGCCTGCGCGTGGCCGTTGCCTTCGTACGGGAACACGACAGCGCCACCCTGTTGCCCCTCCTGCTGCCCGGTCTGCGCGGCCCGGAACTGGAGTCCCTGGCCCCGCACTGCCGCTTCGCCCACGCTGGCCTGCTGCTCTTCCCCACCGACCCGCAGGACCTGCGCCGCCAACTCGCCGACTGCGGGCTCGCCGTCGACACTCCGTCCCAACCCAGCGTCGTCGTACGGGAACGGCTCGCCCGGCGCCACCGCCGTGACCTGGCAGAGCTCGACGTCCGGATCCTGCGCCCCCGCGTCCAGGGTCCGGCCGGAGAGCGCCGCGCGGTGGAGGTGTTCGCCCTCACGGTGCCCGAGCACTCGGACCTGGAAGCGATCGCCGCGCACGAACGTGCCCGGGGCCACGAGGCCCACCTGGCCCTCGAACTGGAGCACCCGGACCCACTGGTGCTGCGCGGCCTGTGCGCGGTGCTCGCCCGGCACGGCGCCCGCCCCGACGGCGGCGGGTACAACCCGCACGAGGACGGCACCGTCCTCTACTTCACCACCCCCGCGGCCGGGGCGTGCGGTTACCGCCGCCTGGAGCTCTACACGCCCGGCGACCACCGGGACGCCCTCGACGACCACCTCTGCCCGGACCCGCAGGAGCGCCCGGACGCGGGCCGGCCGGCCGAGACGCTCCTGCGCCTCCTCACCGGAGCATGGACCACACAGGCACTCGCCGCGTTCGCACGCCTGGGCCTGCCCGACGCCATGGACCCGTACGCGGCCACCAGCACCCGGGAACTCGCCCGACGTACCGCCACCCGCCCCGAGAACCTCGCCACGCTCCTGCGCTACCTCACGATGCTCGACGTCGTGGCCGAGGACGCCGAGGACGCCGAGGAAGAGGAAAGCTTCCGCCTCACCCAGCTCGGCGCCCTGCTCCGCGCGGACTCCCCGGACACGATGCGCCCGCTGGCCCTGATGTACGCGGGCCCCTTCTACCGGTCCTTCGCCGCCCTGGACCACACCGTACGGACCGGACAGCCGGCCTTCGACCACCTCTTCGGCGAGAACCACTTCGACCACTTCGCACGCGACCCCGAACTCGCCGACCTCTTCGACCGTTCCATGGCCGCCAGTTCGCGCATGTTCCAACCGCTCCCCGCCCACCCCGTGATCACCACCGCGGCCCGCGCATCCACCCCGCGGACCGTCGTCGACGTCGCCGGCGGCAACGGCGAACTCCTCGGGCGCATTCTGACCGCACACCCGGGGCTGCGGGGCACGCTCCTGGAGCGCCCGCACGCCGTCGAGGCCGCCCGCCGCTCGCTCGACGCCGCGGGCTGCGGCGCCCGCTGCGACTACCGCAGCGGCGACTTCGCCGACGTACCGCACGGCGGCGACGTGTACGTCCTCTCCCGCATCCTGCACGACTGGGACGACGACCGATGCCGGGAAATCCTGCGCCACTGCGCCCGCGCGATGCCCGCCCACGCCGACCTGCTCGTCATCGAACGGCTGCTCCCCGCCGACGGTTCCCCCTCACTGGCCACGGCCTGGGACCTCCACATGATGTGCAACGTCGGCGGTCGTGAACGCCGCGGCGAGCACTACGCCCGACTGCTCGCCGACGCCGGACTGGAGCTGCTCGACCACACCCCCCTCCCCCTGGAGGCGTACGTCCTGCACGCCCGCAAGGCCCGGTAGTCGAGGCCCGCCGGACGGTGGCCCCCTCTGCAAGGGCCGCTGCCTGTCGTGCCGCAGTGCGCCGCAGTGAGTAGATGGCGAGCCCTGTGCTTCGACGGCATCCACCAGGCTCCAGGGCTTGATCTTTTGCGTCGACCGAGGCCGCACCGAACTTCTACAGCGGGCGGCCTCGGACGCAGGCCTGATGGTGCTGGGCGGTGCCCGATGTCCGATGTCCGATGTCCGGAGGGACGATGGACGAACCCTGGCGACCCGCCTTCTCCACTATGGTGATATTGCGTGGGCTTGAGGTCACTCACGCAAGTCGTCTCCGCCCGCGCCCCTTGCCGTTCAGCCCAGTTGACGCAACCGACGAGGATCACAAGATGGCGAACACGTCAGCGGAGTCGGGGACCAGCAGCGTCTCGGCCGGCGTCCCGCGAGTTTTCATCTCCTACGCCCATGAGGCCGACGGCGGTGTGCACGCGGAGCGGGTGCGTGCGCTGTGGGTTCTGCTGCGAAGCCATGGCATCGACGCGCGGCTCGACCGGTCGGCCGCGGAGCGGCCCCAGGACTGGGCCGCGTGGATGCAGCGCGAGATCGAGGCGGCCGACTACGTGCTGACCATTGCCTCACCCGCCTACAAGCGCAGGGCTGAGGGGTGGGAGGAGCCTGGGGTCGGAGAAGGCGTGGCCTGGGAAGCCGGGCTGATCAAGGACGTCGTCTACCGCAACCCCACTGCCTGGTACGAGCGGATCCTGCGGGTCGTGCTCCCCGAAGGCAGTCGCGAGGACCTGCCGGCGTTTCTCGGCGGTCACACCGTCACCCACTACACCGTGGATCCGATCGACTCCGTCGGCGCGGAGGAGTTGCTGCGCTACCTCACCGGGCAGCCCTATGAGACCGAGCCCGCGCTCGGCTCCCGTCCCCACTTGCCGCCCCGGGACGGGCGGACCGCGGCTCCCCGAGGCGGAGCCATCCCTGCGGGATGGACCTTCACCGGGCAGACGGCGGTGCAGATGGGCGACCACAATCACCAGACCAACAATTTCGGTTGACCGGGGCAGCCCTCCATGAACGCAGAGGGAGCCGAGACCGGTGACGGGGCCGTCCCGGAGCGGGAAGCCACCTATTCCGGCCCCACGGCCGTGCAGATCGGCCATGGCAATCGGCAGAACAACTATTACGACCAGCGCACCTACGGCAGTACCGCGGGAACGCCGTCGGACACCTTCGGCGAGTTCGAGCGGCAGCTGAGACTCCGCACGCCATGTGAACTGCGCGTCCGTCGTAACGGAGCGATCGTCGAGCGGGCGACCGTGGACCGGACGCCTGCTTTGCGTGAGGTGACGGGGGCGATGGCGCGGGCCGCCGGGAGCGGCGGAGGGCTCCTGGTGCACGGGGAACCCAGCGTCGGCAAGTCCGTGCTGTGTCTGCAGGCCGTGGACCGGCTCCGGGAGGCCGGTGCCGAAGTCGTGGTGGTGGACCTCCGTGACTGCAGCCCGCCGCTGCCGGCGCCGGCGTCGGCCGCCGGGGTACCGCTGGCACAGTTGTTCGCCCGAGTACCGGCGTCCGCAGAGCGCCTGCTCGTGCTCGACGGAGCGGAAGTCGTGCAAGAAGGCGCCCGTGACAGGTTCCTGGCGTTGGCCGATGCGGCCCGACACGCAGGTCTGGGTGTGGTCACCGTCGTCCGCGACGACGCGTTGGCGGCAGTCGAGGAGGCGTTCGGCATGCTGCCGGGCATCGACCTGACCAAGGTCAGGGTGGAACCGTTGCCCGACGGCGCCGCCGGTGAACTGGTGCGCCGGTTTCCCGCACTGGGGCAGCTGCGGGGGAGGCGTTCTCGCTGGTTGCTGCGGCGGGTAGGGCTGGTCGACCTGCTGCTGGGAGCGGAGGCGGTCGTGCCGTTGCGTGACGGCGGGCTGTCCGAGGCGGATGTGTTCGACGTGTGCTGGAGGCGCTGGGTCCGCTCGCAGGGCCGCGGCGTGGGCGACGGTCAGTCCCCGGATGCGCGGGAGCGCGCTCTGCTGGAAGTGGCGCGCCTCGAACTCGGACTTCCGCACCGATGGGGCGGTCCCGACCCCGTCGTACTGCCGTCGCTGCGATCCGACGGCCTGGTGCGCTCGTTCGGCCCGGGTTCGTCGTTTCGGAGCCGTGAGTCCTTCGTGGGTGACGTGGTCCGCGACTTTGCCGTTGCCCGCCTCCTGCTGACCGACGGACTGAGCGCGCTCAAAGATGCGGGAGCGCCCCGGTGGACGACGCGCGCGGCTGTGGTGGCCTGCCAGGCGAGGCTGATCGAAGCGCTGGAAGGAAACGCGGTTGGCCTGACGCTGTCCGAACTGCCGGCGGTGTTCGACGAGTTGGCATCGGCGTTCGGTGCACGCTGGACGGACGTCCCGTGGGAGGCGGTGCTGTCGACCGGTTCGGCCCGGCGGCTGATCCGTGCGGCGACGCCGCTCCTGCTGCGTGACGACGGCGCCCACTTGGCACAGCTGCTGCGTGTGGCCGAGCAGCGCTTCGTCTCGGCAGGCAGAGCCGAGGTCCTCCCGGTCGAGGGGCTGGTCGGTTGGCTCGCCGAACAGACCTGGCACACACTCGACGTCCCGCGGGACGTGGTGCACAGTGCGGACCGGGTCGTCCGGGAATGGCTGCGCGGCGCCCAGTGGGACGAAGGGGCCGAGAAGGACCCGACGACCCGGGAGGTACGGCAAGCGGTCCGCGCCGTGCTGCTGACACGGGACGTCCGGCGCGACGACATCGTGCTCGAAGCGCTCGCCACCCTGGGATCCGATCTGGACGAGGACGCACGCGCCCGGCTGCGGCAGGTCGCGCAAGTGAATCCCGCGACCCTGCGACCGGTGGTGGAGAGCCCGTACGCCGTCATGAGCCTGCGCGAGAACGACGTGGATCTACTGGCCGAACTCGCCCTCGCCTACTACGTCGACCAGCCCGGGAAGCGTACCCGGGGGGACCTGCTGCTGGCCGGAGACGGCGTCCGTGATCACGAGATCGGCTATCAGATCGGCGTGCCGCGAGCTGCCCCGTACTACGGGCCGTTCTGGAGTCTGCTGTGTGGGCGGCCGGCTGCGGGGCTCCTCGTCATCAATGCGCTGCTGCACCACGCGACGTCTGTCCGGTGCGGGAAACTGAGCAGGATCGGTCGCCGGGGTTCAACGACAGCGGAGGTCCTGCGGGTCGACTTGGACCTTCTGGGGCTCGGGCCACGGGCCTACGCGGGTGATTCGCACGTGTATGCCTGGTACCGGGGCTCGACGGTGGGACCGGCGCCCTGTACCAGCGCCTTGCTGGCATGGGAGCGCGCGGCGGACCAACTGCTGGCCCAGGGACTCTCGTTGCGCGAGACCGCACTGTCGTTGCTCCACGGCGCGAAGAGTGTTGCTGCGGTGGGTGTGATCGTCGGGTTCCTGGTCCGGCACCTCTCCCATGTCACCGACGAACTCGACGAGTTCCTGGCCGTTCCGGAACTGTGGGATTTCGAGGACGCTCGAACCGTGCACGAGATGTCCGGACTGGCCATCCGGGACGAGGAAGGACTCCCCGGCCGCGAGTGGCGCAGGAAGCCGTTCCGCGAGGTAGCGGCAGCTCTCGCGGCAAGGGCCGTGTTCGGGAACGACGAGACCGCCGCCGACCGGCTACGACAGGTCGGGGCGCGGCTTCTCACGGCCTGTCCTGCGGATGCCGACGGCCGTCCCGCGAGGCGCGCGCGGCTCCGTGCGGCGATCCTCGACACGCGCAACTACGTGCGGGTGCCGTCCGGGAACGGTCTCGCCTTGGAGTACGTGGAACCGGCTGATCTGGCGGAGGAACTGGAGGGGACACGCCGTGAACTCTCACGCACCGGAGTGGTGTACGAACTGGCCAACCGCTACAGGCTGACGCTCACACCGCCCTTCGCACTGGGCTCGCCGTCCCTCGACAGCGATCTGCTGGCTGCGGACGTGGCCAGGGCCCGCGGACTTCTCGACGACCCGCCGACGGCCTCGGACCGCATGGTGTACGACACCGTCGTGGCGGTGGCCGCCGCCGTCGTCCGTATGGTCGGCGCCGGCGTCAGCGTGCCGGAACTGACGGGCGACGACCTGCGGTGGGCGTACGGAACGGTGGTGGCGGCTGTTGACGCTCCGGCGGACATCCACACGTACGAGGGCACGCTCTACAGCCTGAGCGCGGACCGCTCGGCCGCTTTCGCGTCGCCCTCCCTGTTCCAGCCGGCCTGGGATCCCGGGGAGGACCCGGCCCATGGTGCCCCGGGCACCGCCGAGGACGCGGCAGCCGCTGTCACGGCTTCCATGACCAGCACGTCCCACGAGGTCCGCCGGTGCGTGGTGCTCGCCCTGCGCCGGGTCTGGGCGGCGCCGTGCGGACCGGCAGGGCGACCGTGTCCGCACCAGCGCGCCTGGCAGGCCGTGGAGAGCGGGGCGCGCGACGTCGCGGTGACTGCCGGGGAGGGAGCGGGACGCCGGTTGTTCACCCCGCCGGATGGCGATCTCGCGGCAGAGCTCAGGACGGCCGATGCAGCGGACCTGATGCTGCCCCGGATCGCCGCGGCCCTGGTTGCCGCACTCGATGCCGTCTCCAGCTCCTCCTGCGTAGCCGAGGGAGCGGCAGCACTCCGTGACGCCCTCCTCGACGCATACGCGCGCACTGCGACCCACTGGGCACAGAGGCGCGTCGCCGTCCGTCCGGAGGAGCACGCCCTGGTCGCCGACGCGCTCCTGGCCGCCACGGAGACCACGCCGGGCGTGCTCCAGGACATGGTGACCGCCCTCGGTGGTCGGTCGGAGGCCGCCGCCGATCTGCTGCGTGCCGCCTGTACCGCGGCCACGTACTGCAAGGACCGCAGGACGAGGTTGCGGAACATCTGGCCCGCGCTGCTGGAATCCGTGCCGGCGCTCTCGGAACACCCCCGTGCCGAGGGCGGGTCGACGTTCGGGTCCGACCGGCTTGTGGCAGCGCTCATTCCCGCGCCCGCACCCGTCATTTCCGACGGCGATACGGCCGCGACGATCGAGCGGGCCCAGGACGGCTGGCCCACCGCGTCCAGCCTTGCGCATCTGGTGCCGCAGTGGATTGCGCGGGCCGTCGGAGTGCGGGGAGCAGTTGAAACCCTCATCGGGTTCCTCCGGGCCTCACCGGTCGATCAGCAGCTCACACTCGGCCTGCCCTGGGTCCGCGCCCTCGTCCTTCCAGGGACGACGACTGTCGGCCTTGGTAGCCTTTTGATCAACGAGTGGCTGTCGGCGCTGCGTGCATCCCCCCATTTCGACGCCGGGGCACGCACCCACTACGAGGTCATCGTCGACGTCCTGGCCGCCGCGGGCAGCAGCGTCGCACGGGAACTGCAGCAGGAGGACGAGTGATCGGGCGCATCCGGTGATCACGCCCGTTCCGGCCTCACCTCCGTCTGCCTCCCGGGCGCCGGGGCAGTGTTCTTCCGTTCGGGGAGCGCGGCAGGCGAGGTGGGGGAGGGGACCTCCTTAGCGGCTTCCGAGCGGACCTCTGCGTCCAGCGCGGGGTCGTTGGCGAGGCGTCGCAGCAGCTCTGGACCGGCGGGGTCCCCGGACTGTGTGAGGCGGCGGACCATCACAAGGCGGGACGTGCCGTCGAGCGTGGGGTCACCGGCCAGGGCGCGCAGCAGCGCCGGGAGCCGCGGGTCCTTGTGACGAGCCAGCCTCCTGACCGCCGCCCGTCGGGTGAAGGACCTGAGGCCGGTGTCCAGGGCGAGTTCGTACATCAGGTCCGGACCGCGGGGATCGCGCAAGTCCGCCAGGTCTTGGGCGGCTTCGAAACGGTGCTCGTCATCGATGATGCCGTCCCGGGCCAAGGAGCAGAGCAGGTCGAGGCCGCGCGGATCGCCTTGGTCGGTCAGGTTGTAGGCCGCAGCGGAACGGACCCGTGGCAGGGCATCGGCGTCGAGGGCGAGGGCGATGAGTGCTCCGGCAGCCAAACGGGCGTCGTGGAGCGCCAGAGTGCGCGCGGCCGAGTACCGGAGATCGGATTCCAGGTCGGAGGAGGAGGCCAGTTCGTAGAGGACCGCCCGGGCGCGTGGCAGGTCGGCGCGGCCGAGCCAGGCTATGGCCGTCTCCCTGGTTCCGGGACGCAAGGTGGAGTCGGCGGCCAGAACGCGCAGCTGCTCGGAGGCCCGTCCGTCACCCCGGGCCATGAGCGCTCTCGCGGCCATGGTCCGGGTGGACTCGTCGATGCCGGTACCTGCTGCCACGCTGAACAGCAGGTCCGGTACGCAGGCCTCCTTGCGCTTGGCCAGGGCGGCGACGGCCCGGGACCGGTAGACGTCCTCGAGGGTTTCCCGCGCTGCGAGGTTGCGGAGGACCTCCGGCACACGCTCGTCGGCGTGCTCCCAGAGCTGACGTAGGACGAACGCCCGCACATTCACCTCCAGCGTGGTGTCGAGCACGAGTGACTGGAGTACGTCGGTTCCCCGCGGGTCGCCCAAGTCGGCAAGTTCGAAGGCCGCTTCGGTGCGGACGGAGGAGGGCAGGGCGACGTCGGCCACGAGCGACTGGAGTACGTCGGCTGCACGGGAGTCCGGGAGATCGGCCAACTGCCGGACGGAGAAACGACGGTCGATGTAGCTGCGGCTTCCGTCCCGGGCCAGGGTGCGGAAGATCTCCGGGGCGTCCGGGCTGCCCAGCGCAGCCAGAGCGGAGGCAGCACTGGACCGCGTTTCCTCTTCCCAGAAGGCTCCGAATGCGGTGCGCCCCGGCTTCGCCAGCGCGATGGAGCGCAGCAGCTCCCGGCCCCGGTCATCGCCCGTACGCACCAGATCCCAGGCTGCCATGACCCTGGCGCGACCGTCGAGACCGGTGTCGCAGGCCAGGGAGTAGAGCACGTCCGGCAGGCAGGGATGTCTCATGGCCGAGAGTTCCCGCGCTGCCCATCTGCGGAAGCTCTCCCCCAGATCGCTGTCGCGGGCGAGCACGAGGAGGAGGTCTGCGATCCGGGGGTCGCCAGCCGCGACCACTCGCCGGGCGGCCCGCTGCCGCGAGGAGGAGTCCACCCGCGGGTCCCGCGCAAGTGCGTACATCACATCGGGCAGCCTGGGGTCCTGGAGTCCTTTCAGCTTCTCAGCTGCCGCGGCGCGGTATACGCCGCCGGCGGACGTGCAGGTCGCGATGGCGTGGTGGGCGTCGGCAGCGCGAGGGTCTTGCCGGGCCGCAAGTCGCTCTGCCGCGACGGTCCGATCAGCGCCACCGGCACGCTCGCTGACGGCGAGGACGTAGAGCGCGTCGGGATGCCGCGGGTCGTCGAGGGCGGCCAGGTGTTCGGCCGCCCAGAGCCGCTGGGAGGAGTACTGGGCGTCGCTGACGGCCAGGTTGTGGAGCATCTCGCGCACTTGCGGATCCCCGAGTTCCAGCAGCTCCCCGATGGCGGCGACCAATGCGGTCCCGTTCAGCGCTCCGGACTGGACGAGATGGGGGAGAGCCTCCCGGACGACGCGGCCGGGGAGCCGAGTCAGGGCCACGACGGCCCGCGTCCGGTCGCTCTGCTCCCTTCTGTTCTGGGCGGCGTTCGTCAACCCGCGAGCCACGCGATCGAGGAGATCGCCCGGCAGGCCCGTACCGAGCCGGGCGAGTTCCGCGAGGAAGAGGCAGCCGTCGAGCCCGCCCCGACGCGTCATTCGGTACAGCTTCGCCATCGCCTTGCGCCTGGCTTTGGGCGAGGCGGTGTCGATGACGAAGCCGACGTAGGAGGGATCGGCGCTGCGCCACTGAGCCAGAATCCGCTGCAGCGGGCGGGCTCGTGGGCTTCGCGTGGTGTGGCGGGCGGCGCAGTACTCCATCAGTGTCTGATGGGCGAAGACGTGGTCACCGGCGTGGAGGGTGAGGAATCCGCTGTGGCTCAGGGCGGTGGCGAGGAACTCCTGCCACACGTCAGGGGGAACGGGGTACGGCGGGGGTTCCGCGTCCGGATGGGACCCCACGATCTCGACCGCCTTGAGCCGGCTTCCGTCGCGGCGCTGTGCCGCCAGGTGGTCGATGAGGCCCGGCAGGCGGCCGAGCGTGTGCTCGGCCCGGGCCACGGCTGCCTCGCCGTAACGTCGGAGCCCGGCTGAGAGCTCACGGGCACTGCCCGGCTCTGCCGGGCTGTACTGCCGCTTGTGCAGCAGGCCGGCGAACTCGGCGTAGATCTCGCCACGGACTCCGGGCAGCGGGTCCGCGGGCGCCGCCGCGCGGAGCTGACACAACAGCGAAGCCGTGAGAGGAATGCGCGCCAGTCCCGCCAGGTGCGACCGGTTGAGATCCGCGACGAACAGGTGCGCATGCCGGGACGGCTCGCTCAGGCCGTAGGCGCCGAACCAGCGGTGGGCGACATCCTCCAGATCCGTGAGCTGGAAGCGTTCCAGTTCGTAGCGGGGAACCTCGGGGCCGAGCACATCCAGCTCTCCGTCGGGCAGAGGGCGTGTGGCGATGACGAAGCGGTACTGCGGTGCCTTCTGTGTCGGGCCCTGTCGCAGTTCCCTCTGGTTCCGCTCGATCGCCATGAGAGCGCTGAGGACGCCCCGGCGCCGCGTGGGATCGGCTATCTCGTCCAGTTCGTCGACCAGGACGAGCCAGTAGGCGCGCGGTTTCGGCGGAACCTGGAACAGGTCCGGGGGCAGAGTCCGTACCAGGCCCTTCAACTCCAACTGGACAGCGAGGGCAAGGGCCTTGGACAGCGACCGACCCTCCAGCGCCGCGGCGGGGACGAGCACCGGGACCGGTCCGTCATCGGCACCGCTGAGCTGCCGGGCCACGCCCATCGCCAAGAGGGTGCGCAGCAGACTGGACTTGCCGCCGCCGGCCCCCGCGAGCACGGCGCACGTCGAACTGTTCGTCAGGATCCTTTCGATCGCGGCAGGTTCGGGCGGGAGTTCGCCCTCCGCCAGGCTGCCGAGACGCTGGGGGACGTAGACGTCGTCCAGCGACGGCCCGGACCCTGCCAACACCGTGGGATAGGGATGCTCCTTCGAGGCGTCGGCGGCGGCCACCAGGTACTCGGCCAGTAGACCTTCGTGCGGGTCGTGGCGCCGGCCGCCGAAATAGTTGATCTGCGTGCTCAGGGCACCGTTTTGGACCGCCGTGGGTCCGTGGAACGTGTGGCCGGCCGACTCGGAGCACGGGGCACCGCCGGGTCCGCACGAGGGGCCGCTGCCGCTGCCCTCCTCTTCGGCCTCATCCATCACTCGATGCCGTTGCCTCACCGGTTGCACGGGCGGTTGGAGTACCCCTTCACGGTACTCGCCGGACGCCGTGGCCACGAGGTCCATCCGCCGGGTCGGCTTCAGGAGGCTGACAGGATTCCTTCGGTTCGCCTTCCCTCGGTCGATCGTGGCGTCGTGCATGGGCGCCGTCACGGCGATGTGGCAGTGCAAGCCGGTCAGTTCGAGCTGAGGCCGGCCGGAATCCGGGTGACGGCCTGCCCCGTACTCGTCGTGCCGCCCTCGCCCCTGCAGAACGAGCTCGACGCGGCGCACCAACGTAACTTCTGGAGAATCCCCCTGGACTCGCGGGAGCTGACCCCGTGATCCGGAAGGCGTCAGACGGCTGCGACGCGGTTGAGGCAGATCAGTTCCCGCGGGGTGCGTACATGATCACAGCCATGCCGGCGATGCAGACCAGGGCGCCGATGACGTCGTGGCGGTCGGGGCGGTGCCCGTCCGCGACCATGTCCCGGGCGATGGACCCGGCGACGAAGATCGGCGCCGATCCAGGCTCAGCCCATGTGCTCGCGGATGCCCTGCCAGACCAGCCGGGCGCCCCCGATCTCGAAGAGGGCGGCCACGGAGGACTGGCCGCCGGGGGAGTCGGGGGGAGGTTTGGAACGGGCGGAACCATGACGAGCTTCTCGCCCTCGGCGGCGCCCTGCGTTCATCTCCTCGCGTCGCAGCTCGATGGATTTGCTGGACAGGTCGCCTGATGTGTGTCGGTTTCCCACCGTTTGCGCCCTCCCTGAAGGGCACTCTCCCAAAGCTGCTATTGAAAATGAGTGTCATAGTCGTATAGAAGTACGGGGTGCTCATCTCACGACAGGTGGTGGAGCGCCCGATGGCCGGAGTCCGGCCCTTCGCGCTCCCCGCACTCCGACATCCCACGGTCTCCACCCTGCTGGCAGATCACCGCGTGCTGCTGGCCGACCTTCTCGACGGCCTGGGGTCACCGCTGCATGTCGTGCTGCCCGAGATCTTCGAGGAGAACGTCGTCAGACTCCGCCGGGCGTTCGCCGAGGCGGGCGCACCCGCCGACATCTTGTTCGCCAAGAAGGCGAACAAGGCGGACTGTTATGTCACTTCGGCCGCTGCGCTCGGTGTCGGGATGGATGTGGCCAGTACCCCCGAACTGGTCAAGGCCTTGGCCGGTGGAGTGCCCGGACACCGGATCGGCATATCCGGCCCGGAGAAGGACGACACGCTGCACGCTCTCGCGGTTCAGCACGGCTGCCTGGTCGCCGTCGACTCGATCAGTGAACTCCGCCGGCTGGCGGCAACCGCGCGGCTCGCGCGGCGGCAGGCCACCGTGCTGCTGCGGTCCCGGACGGCCGGCCAACCGGGAAGCCGCTTCGGGCTGTCTGCCGCTGAGCGTGAGGCCGCTGTCGGTCTGTGCGCGGAACTCGCCGCCCATATCAGTCTCCGGGGATTCTCCTTTCACCTGAACGGCTATTCCGCGGCGGAACGTGCGACGGCGGCGAACGAGATGATCGAGCACTGCCTCGACGCCAGGCGGCGCGGCTCGCTCTGCGCCGAACTGGTCGACATCGGCGGCGGGTTGCCGGTTCGCTATGTCGAGCCGCGGCTCTGGGACGAGTTCCTTGAGCAGAACGAGCCGGCCCACTACCACGCGGCCAAGAACTTCAAGGACTTCTATCCGTACGGCGGGCAGCCCGCGATCCAGGCAGTGCGCGCGCTCATGGCGCACCCGGTCGACGGTGGCGAGAGCCTGTCGGCGAAGGCGGGACGCAACGGCATCCGGTTCGTCGTCGAGCCGGGCCGGGCCCTGTTGGACCAGGCCGGATTCACGATGTACCGCGTACAGCAGGTCGACGACCGACGGGACATCGACGGGTACGCGATCGTCACCGTCGCGGGCAGCAGTTTCAGCCTCTCCGAGCAGTGGTTCAACAGTGACTATCTCCCCGACCCGCTGCTGATGTCCGCCCATCCCACCGCAGACGAGATGTTCCCGGCCTGCGTCGCAGGCTCGACCTGCCTGGAAAGCGACCTGGTGACCTGGCGGAAGATCGGCTTCCCGCGGCCCGTACGGCGCGGTGACCACCTGGTCTACCTCAACACCGCCGGCTACCAGATGGACTCCAACGAGTCACCGTTCCATGACGCCGCACTGCCGTTGAAGGCTGTTCTCCGGCTCGGTGGCGACGGGGCCCCGCCCCGCTGGCGTCTGGACGGAATCTGATGCGACTTCGAACCAATCCGATGCGACAGCCAATGAAGGAGAAGCCTCGCATGTCACAGAGTTACGCCTTGCCCGGGCAGCTGTGGTTGTTGCCGCAGTCCCAGCAAGAGGGACTGGACCTCGACCGCCGACAGGTGATCGCGGTCGTCGAGAAGGCCTACCGCGCCTTGCGTAAGGGCGGATCGAACAACCCGGTCAAGACGATCATCGACGATCCCGGCCACCACTCTCTGAGCTATTCGATGGTGGCCAGGGACGCCGGCAGCGGCACCGTCTGCTTCAAGGCGGTCTACGAGTTCGACCCGCGCCGCAGCCGGGACGATTACCGGTTCCACTCGTTCGTCTTCCTCGTCGACGACACCACCGGCGCACCCATCGCACTGATGGACGTGGTGAAGCTCGGACCGCTGCGGTCCTCGGCCACCACCGCGCTGTTCGCCCGTGCGGCCTGCCCCGGCGCACGAAGCGCCCTGGTCGTCGGCACCGGTGTGCAGGGCCAGGCGGCACTGCCGATGCTGCTCGCCGCTTTGCCGAAACTGGAGCGGCTGCAGGTGTTCGGGACCTACCCCGAGGGCCTGCGCGCCGTCCAGGACAGCGCCGAAGGCCGCAAGGTCGAGATCGTCGAGGACCTCCGGGAGGCAGCCCGTGAGGCGGACATCGTGATCGGAGCCTCCGGCCTGTCCGCCACCGAAGAGGTCCGGCGTGACTGGCTGAAGCCGGGCTCGGTCGCGGTACTCCTCGGGTACGGCGTACATGCCGACGTGTGCCACGGCGCGGACTACCGGATCGCCACCGATACCGCCCAGATGCACGCCACCTGCGACGACCTGCGGGGCGAGGACGGCAGCCTCCCGACGGTGGACGCCCAGCTGCCGGACATCCTGCTGGGCAGGGCACCTGCCCGCCGGCATCCCGACGATGTGGTCTTCGCCTACAACAGCGGAATGGCGGTCACCGACGCCGCGCTGGGCCGATACATAGCCGATCTCGCGCTGGCGGGCGGGCGCGGCGAGAAGGTCAGATTCTGGTGAGTACCGACACGACCGGCACGACCGGCACGACCGGCACGACGGGCACAACTGGCACGACGGAGACCGGCGTCGGCTGGTGGGTCAAGAACTCGCGGACGCTGCTCAAGCTCGCGTTCCCGTTGATCCTGACCAACTTCGCCTACGTCGCACTGACCACGGTGGACATCGTGATGCTGGGCCGGCTCGGCGCGGTCGAGATCGCCGCCGCCGGTCTGGCCATCGCGCTGTTCAACCAGCTGCGCACCACCGGGACGGGCCTGGTCACCGGAGTCAGCAACCTGGTGGCCGAGGCGCGGGTGCAGGGCGACCGGCAACGTATCGGCGCGCTGCTGTTCGCGGGGTTCTTCTGGGCGACTGTGTGCGGTGTGGTGTTCTGCGCGGTACTCCTGCTGATCGGCCCACTGCTCGTCCTGCTGGGTCAGGACCCGACGGTGGTCGACAAGGCAGGCGAGTTCCTGATGATCCTGGCGCCGGGCATGCTGCCCTGCCTGTGGTTCCAGAACCTGCGGCACTTCACCACCGGCCTCAAGCGGCCCGGCCCGCTCCTGGCCATCACGCTGGCCTCGATCGGCGCGACCATCGGCCTGAACTACGTCCTGATCCACGGCAAGTTCGGCCTGCCCGCATTCGGCTTCGCCGGCGTCGCGATCGCCACCGTCACGGTGTTCCTGTTGTCCTTCCTGGCGTTCATCGCCGTGATCCTGCGGGACAGTGTCCTGCGCCCGTACCTCACTTCGCCCGACGCGCGGCGCTGGAACGGGGACGCGGTCCGGTCGGTCTGGCGCCTCGGCCTGCCGATCTCGGGTACCTACGCCTCGGAGGCCGGGTTCTTCAGTGTGCTCACCCTGGTCATCGGCTCCCTGGGCGTCGACGCCCTGGCCGCGCAGACGGTGCTGAACCAGATCGTCTACATCGTCTTCATGATCTCCGCCGGGCTGTCGCACGCGGCGTCGATCCACATCAGCGAGGCCGACGGCGGCAACGACTACGTGACAGCACGCAGAATGGGGCTCCTCGGCACGGCCTGGGGAGTGATCGCGACGCTGGTGGTCGCCGTCGTGTACCTGGCGATCCCGAACCCGATCGTATCCTTGTTCATCTCGGCCGAGCACGCCGGCAACTCGGACATCATCGCCCTGGCCGTGACCGGACTGTTGATCGCCGCCCTCATGCAGGTCTTCGACGCCATGCAGAACATCGGCAACGGCATCCTGCGCGGCATCGGCGACACCGTTGGGCCGTTGCGGATCTCCCTCGTCGGGTACTGGCTGATCGGGCTGCCCGCGGGCTACCTGCTCGGGGTGACCGCCGACTGGGGCGTCGAGGGCGTCTGGATCGGCCAGACCATCGGCCTCGCGGCCACCGCCGCCATCCTGCTGGTCGCCTTCCTGCGCCGCGTCGACCGGCTCCACCGAGCGACGTCCAGCGCACCCGTCCCGGAACCGGAGTCGTCATGAACCATGCCCTCGCACCGGCCGCTTCGGCCTCCTTGATCCGCAGGGAGGTGGCGGGCCTGCCCCTCTACGATCCCGGCGCCGACCCGGACGAGGTGGCCGCCCTCAGCGGCTCCCGCCGCGTGATCAAACTCTCCAACAACGAGAGCCCGTTCGGCATCTCTCCGGCGGTCGCCGAAGCCGTACGCCTGGGCCTGGCCGACGGCGTCTCCCGCTACCCCGACCCCACCGGCAAACGCCTGGCCGAGGCCATCGGGAAGAGCCTGGACGTGACTGCCGAGCGTGTCGTGCTCGGCAACGGCTCGGAGAACATCCTGGAGCTGCTGTGCCAGGCCGTACTCGATCCCGGTGACCTGGTGGTCACCCAGGCGCCCGGGTTCAGCCTGCACGAGACCTTCCCGCGCGTCATGGGCGCCCGGGTCGAAAAGGTCCCGGTCACCGCCGAGTTCGGGTTCGACGCGGACGCCTGGCGTGCCGCGCTGGCCGCAGGCCCGAAACTCGTCTTCCTCGCCAACCCGTGCAATCCCACAGGCGCGATGCTCAGTGCCGGCCAACTGGAGCAAGTCGTGGCCGCCATCCCGGAATCGGCCCTGCTGGTGCTCGACGAGGCGTACGGCGAGTTCGCCCGGCCCAACCCGGAATACCCCGACGGGCTGGAGGCTCTGCGCGGCCAGGACAGGCCGTGGATCGTGCTGCGCACCTTCTCCAAGGCCTACGGGCTGGCGGGCGTCCGGGTGGGGTACGGCATCGCCTCCGACTCCGCCCTGATCCAGGCACTGGACCGGGTTCGTACTCCGTACAACGTCAATCAGCCGGCCCAGGAGGCCGCCGTCGCCGCGCTGGGCGACCACGCGCACCTGGCGAACACGGTCCGCCGGACCGCTCTGGAGATCGCCAGGGTCACCGACCGGCTGCGCGACGCGGGACTGGGCGTGGTCCCGTCCTCGACCAACTTCCTCTTCATCGACACCGGCTGTCGCTCCGACCGGGTCGCCCAGGAGCTGCACCGCGCCGGAATCATCGTCAAGGCGTGGCGCGAGCCGGGATACGAGAACTACATCCGAGCCTCACTGTCGACCCCCGGAGACAACGACGTCTTCGTGCGGTGTCTGACGGAGATCTGCGCGAAGGACAAGCCGTGATCAAAAGCAAGATGTCTGACCTGATAGGGCGAACGCCCCTTCTCAAATTGCAAGTTGTGGAAGGCGGGGCAACCGTCCTGCTCAAGATGGAGCAGTACAACCCCACCGGCACCGCCAAGATCCGGATGGCCAGGAACATGGTGGACGAGGCGGAGGCGGCGGGGCTGCTCACCTCTGGCGGGTGGCTGGTCGAGTCCACCTCCGGCAACACCGGGCTCGGCCTGGCGCTCATCGCCGCCGAACGCGGATACAAGTTCACCGCCGTGGTGGACAACCACTCCAGTACGGACAAGCTGCGCGGCATGCTCGCCTACGGTGCCGACATACTCAACGTCGCCGGGGACGAGGAGGGCCTCGCCACCGCCGAACGCGACACCGTGGCCGAGCGACTCGCGGCCGATCACGGCGCGTACTGGACTGCGCAACACCGCAATCAGGGGAACCCCAACGGCTATCGGCCGCTCGCCCGCGAACTGCACGACGACCTGGGCGACGACATCCACTACCTGTACGGGGCCGTCGGCACCGGTGGTTCGCTCTGCGGAACCGGCCGTGTCCTGCGCGAACGCATCCCGGACCTGAAGATCATCGGCGTCGAGCCGGTGGGGTCCGTCGTCTTCGGCGGAAAGGGCGCGCCCTACCACCAGTCCGGCACCGGCACCCCTGAAGGCTCGGAGATCGGCGGCGTCGTCGACTACGAACTGATCGACGAGGGTGTCAAGGCCAGTGACGCACAAGCCTTCGAGACCTGCCGCTACCTGGCCAGAAACTTCGGCATCCTGATCGGAGGTTCGGCGGGGGGCGTGGTCTACAAGGCTCTGGAGCAGGCGCAGAGCGCGGGGCCTGAGACCACCATCGTCGTGCTGGTCTGCGACGGCGGCGACAAGTACCTGGACACCGTGTTCAACGACGACTGGATGGCGGCCAACGACTTGTTCGACGCTCATGTCGTCCACCGGCTCTCCGCGATGCTGCGGTAGCGCCCGACCCGACCTTCTGTCCTCTCCTACGAACTGGTACCTTCCGGCTAATGAAAACGAAAACGATAATCAGAATAGTGACGGCCCTGGCGGTGCTCGCGGTTGCGGGGTGCACGGCCGACACCGCTACCGATGCCGGCGAGCGGGCAGCGACGGCGGGGACGGGCGCGACGACGACCTACCCGTTCACCATGAAGAACTGCGGCACCGATGTGACCTACAAGGCCGCTCCGAAGAAGGTCGTCACCCTGAACCAGACCGCCGCCGAGATCCTCATCCACCTGGGCGTGGGTGACCGGATCGTCGGGTCGGGCTACGAGATCGAAAAGACGCCGGACGCGATCGCCGAGCAGTACAAGAAGATTCCGCTCCTGTCCGCGCACGGGCAGGAGATCAAACACGAGAAGCTGCTGGAAGCGCAGCCGGACTTCGTCTACAGCTCCTTCGCGAGCATGTTCACCGCCGAGCAGTCCGGCGACCGGAAGCAGCTGCACGACCTGGGCGTGCCGACTTACCTGACGGAGTTCGACTGCTCGTTCCACGAGAGCGTGGCGGGCGCGGACTTCGAGATGATGTACGAGGAGTACCGTCGGCTGGGCAAGATCATGGACGTGCCCGCCGCCGGAGAGAAGCTGGCGACCGAACAGCAGGCCGTGGTGGCCAAGGCGCTGGGCGCCGTCAAGAAGCGGGACACTCCGCTGAAGGTGATGTGGTTCTACTCCACTTACGAGGGGACTCCGTGGGCAGCGGGCCCCGGTGGTCTGCCGCAGCACATCTCGGACCTCGTTGGTGTCCAGAACATCTTCGCCGACGCGAAGACCAAGTGGGCCGAGGTGAGCTGGGACGAGGTCGCCGCCCGGAATCCCGACGTCATCATCCTGGCCGACCTGACCCGAGGCGAACCCAACGACACGGCCAAGGAGAAGATCGACCTGCTCAAGAAGGACCCCCTCACCAGCAGGCTCAACGCGGTGAAGGGTGACCGGTTCATCTCCATCCCCGGCTCCCACATGGATCCCGGCTACGGCAGCGCGTCCGTGGTTCCCGCGCTGGTCGACGGCCTGAACAGGCTCGGCTGACCGGCCGATCATCATGACGACGAATTCACACAAGACTGCCGCGCCCACCGGAAACACGATCACCAGCCGTGAAACCGTTCCGGTGCGCCGGCGGCGCGCCCCGACGGTGGCGCTCTTCTTCCTGGCCGTGGCCGGACTGGTGGTGTCGGTCGTCGCCGCGTCGCTGTTCGGGAGCGCGGACATCCGGCCCCTGGATGTCGTCTCCACGATCCTCCGGCATGTCGGTCTAGGCGGTATCGCCCCCACTCCGCCCCTGCCGGGGCTGCTGGACGCCCTGATCTGGGAGTCGCGCTTCCCGCGGGTGCTGCTGGCCGCCGCCGTCGGCATGGCCCTGGCGGTCTCGGGCGCGGTCCTGCAAGCGGTCACCAGGAATTCCCTGGCCGACCCCTACCTGCTGGGAGTCTCCTCCGGTGCCTCCACCGGCGCGGTCGCCGTGCTCCTACTGGGCATCGGTGGAAGCATCTCGCTGTCGACCGGAGCTTTCGTCGGCGGCCTGGTTTCCTTCGGCCTGCTGCTGCTCCTGCTCGGCGGGGGGCGCGTCGCCAGCCCTTCCCGGGTGGTGCTCACCGGCGTACTCGTGTCCCAGTTCTTCGCCGCGGTCACCTCGGTCATCCTCATGGTCAGCGGGGACGCGAACTCCACCCGGGGCTTCACATACTGGCTGCTCGGCACCCTCGGCGGCGCCCGGTGGGAAGGGGTGACCGTCACCGTCGTGATCATCCTGATCGGGGTGGTCGCCGTCCAGTTCTTCGCGCCCGCCCTCGACGCCTTCACGTTCGGATGGGACTCCGCCGCCGCCCTGGGGATCAATGTCACCGCGGCCCGCATCTGGCTGATGGTGCTGACCTCGGTCATCACGGCGGCCGCCGTGGCGGCCTCCGGCGCGATCGGCTTCATAGGGCTGCTCATCCCGCATGCCGTCCGCATTCTGGCGAGCCCGACGCACCGCACCCTGCTTCCCCTGTCCGCGATCGTCGGCGCCATCTTCCTCATCTGGGTGGACGCGTTCGCACGGACAGCGTTCTCCCCCCACGAGCTGCCCGCCGGCGTCATCACCGCGCTTCTCGGCGCGCCCGCCTTCGCGCTGGTCCTGAAGCGTCTGGAGTCCTGATGGGCCGCATCACCAGCACCCAACTCTCCTGGTCGGTCAAAGGCCACCGGCTACTGGACAACATCGAGATGGCGGCCGACGACGGAAAGGTCGTCGGCCTCCTCGGCCCCAACGGCTCGGGCAAGTCGACACTGCTGCGTCTGCTCGCCGGACTGCGGCGCCCCGACACCGGAACCGTCCGCTACGACGACACCGGTCTGGACGAGCTCGGCCGCCGGGTGCTGGCCCGGCGGCTCGCCGTCGTCGAACAGGACGTGTCCGCCCACAATTACGTCAACGTCCGCCAGGTCGTGGAACTCGGCCGCACACCCTTCCGCGGCCGCTTCGACGCGCTGACCGAGCGCGATCGGCGGATCGTCGACGCGGCGCTGGAACGCACCGACATCACCGACAAGCAACACCGGAGCTGGCACACCCTCTCCGGAGGGGAGAAACAGCGCACCCAACTCGCTCGCGCCCTCGCCCAGGAACCCCAGGAGATCCTGCTCGACGAACCCACCAACCACCTCGACATCCGCCACCAGCTCGAACTCCTCGACCTGCTGACATCGCTGGACGTCACCTGCGTCGTCGCCCTGCACGACCTCAACCTCGCCGCCCGATACTGCGACCACATCGTCGTCCTCAACCGCGGACAGGTCGCCGCAGCGGGGACCCCGCAGGCCGTGCTGACCCCGGACCTGATCCGGTCGGTCTACGGCGTCAACGTGCTCGTCGACCGCGAACACACCACCGGCGCCCTCCGCATCACCTACCTGGCCGCCACAGCCACGCGAACGACTGCCACACAAGCGGTGCAACTCGATGCCCCGTAGGAGCCGGTTCCTTCAACCCCGGTCTGCCGTAAGTCCTGCGAGGACGTTCTGCCGGTACGTGGCGCCCTCGCCACCGCACCGTCTCTGATCTTCACGTTCACGCGGCTATGACCAGCGCATTCCCGTCCCTGGACGCGAGGAGCCAGCACCGAACCAGCATCGGAGTGCAGAGCGCTGGTTCTCGACGGCGGATGCCTCTGTGCGGGTGCGCCGTAGGCAGGGCTTGCCGGTTTGCCGGTCGCCACGCACAGTTGCGCACACTCCTCGACCCTGCTGAGGGGCCCGGCCTCGTCCGGACCCCTCGCCTTCAGTGCGAACCATCGCACGTTCGTGCGAACTCGGTCTGGAGGTCGGAGTTTTCGACAGGCCCGGCGTGACGATCCGGCATTTCGCGCGCGCCGCGCGTCAGCCGCTGCGATGCTTCCGCCGGTATCACCGGGCCGTCGCTCCCGCGAGCGGTCCTCGATACCGGCGAACGTTCGGCGGCGTCGTGCGGAACGGCGCTCCGGTTCGTCGTGCCGGAGCGTCCGGCCGCGGCTTCTCAGGAGTCTTCGCCTCCGGCCGCCGCCGGGCGGAGCTGAGAGGGGGAGACTTCGATGTCATCGAATGGCGTGTTACGCGGACCAAGATCCCGGTGGCGCAACCGGCTGATGGGGGTGGCCGCGTCGTCCGCGCTGGCCGCGGGCGGCCTGACGGCTCTGGCGGTTCCGGCGGCGGCGGAAGGGGTGTGCGCCGCCCCGGTGGTGGCGGATGCGGTCACCACGATCACCTGCACGGCGGGTGGTTCCGGAAGTCTCACCGTGCCCGACGGCGTGTCCAGCGGTGTGGTCACTCTCGACGGCGCCGGGGGCGGGAACGCCTCCGACGGCACACCGGGCGGCAAGGGCGCGCACCTCGTGGCGACCGTCCCCGCGACTCCCGGGCAGACGTACAACGTCACCGTCGGCAGACGTGGCGCCAACGCCGCCGCGAACCCGCAGTTCGGCGCGCCCGGGGCCGGCGGTGCCCTCGTCGCGGTGACCACGGCCGCCGGCACCCCTTTGCTGACTGCGGGTTCGGGCGGTGGCGCGGGCGGACCCGGCATCGGCTCCCCGGCCTACCCGGGAGCGGCCGGCGGTGACAGCGGGAACGCGGGCGCCGACGGCAACGGTCTGGTCCCGGACGCGCAGGGCGGTACGGGCGGAGGCCCGGGCACCGACACCGCCGGCGGGACGGCGGGGACCGGAGGGCCCGGGGCGGACAACGAGGGCGCGAACGGCTCCCCGGGCGCCTACCCGAACGGCTCCGGCGGCTCCGCCGCGCAGGGAGTCTTCAGTCCGACCGGTGCAGGCGGGCGCGGCGGAGCCGGGTACGGCGGCGGAGGCCGGGGCGGAGCCGGTGGCCGGTACGGAACCACCGGTGGCGCAGGCGGTGGCGGGGGCGGCGGATCCAGCCTGGTCTCCGGCACGGTTCAAGGCTCACCGGTCACCCTGGCCAACGGGGCCAACGCCGGGGACGGCCTGATCGTGTTCGCCTTCCACCGGGACGCGCCCACGATCACCGCCATCAGCCCGGACACCGGACTCGCGGCGGGTGGCACGGCGATGACGGTCACCGGCACGAATCTGGCGGGCGCCGTCATCACCTTCGGCGCGGGCAACCCCGCTACCGGCGTCTCCTGCACCCCGACCTCCTGCACCGCCACCGCACCGGCCGGGAGTGGGACGGTGGACGTACAGGCCACCACGCCCGGCGGCACCAGTGCCGCGTCCCCCGCCGGCCGGTACACCTACATTCCCGTACCCGTGGTGACCTCGCTCAGCCCGTCCGCGGGCACGACGGACGGCGGGACCGTGATCACGGTCAACGGCACCGGCCTGAGCGGCGCCACCTCGCTCACCTTCGGCCCCGGAAACCCGGCCGGCGGTCTGTCCTGCACCGCCACCGCGTGCACGGCCACCGCACCCGCGCACGCCGCGGGCCCCGTCGACGTGCAGGTGAGCACGCCCGGAGGCACCAGCGCCGTGGTCGGCGCGGGCCGGTACACGTACCAGCTCCCGCCCGCCGACATCGACGTGGACCTGACCGTGCAGCCCGGCCTGAGCCTCCTTGTCCCGTACCTCACCCACACCCTGACCGCCCACAACACCGGCCCCGGTACGGTCACTTCGGCCACGCTCATCGCGACACTGCCGCCGGGCTCGTCCGCCACCGCCCTGTCCCCGGGGTGCACCGTCATGGGGACGACGGTGACCTGCCTCTACGGCACCATCGCCGGCGGCGCCGCTTCGACCAAGACGTTCCGGGTGCCGCTGGGCCTGCTCTCGCTGGGCCGCGTCTCGGTCACCGCGACTCGGACGGTGTCCGTTCCGGCCGACCCCAACGCGCTCAACGACAGTGCGACCGCCACCTGCACGGTCGTCTCCGTCCTCCTGGCCACCTGTCCCTGACCCCCGGACCGCACCCGGCACCACACACGGACGACGCCGCCTTCTGGGGGTACGGCCGCGGCCCCGCAAGCCCACCGGCTCGCGGGGCCATGGCGGTCCGGGGACTTCGCGACAGGCTCTCAACTTGTCGTTCTGCCCGGTGTCACGTTACGGATTCCTTGACTTCGTTCGTCCGCTGATCGACCCTCGGCGCACCCCCGCCTGCTTCGTCAGGGGCCCAACAGTGCGGAGGACGTATGGGACAGCTCGACGGCAAGGTCGCGGTGGTCACGGGCGGTTCGGCCGGCATCGGCCTGGCGATAGCCGCTCGCTTTGTCCAGGAGGGCGCCCGGGTCTTCCTCACCGGCCGACGGGAGGCGGAACTCGCCGCGGCCTCAACCACATTGGGAAGCTCTGTGATCGCCGTCCCGGGTGACGTGACCCGGGAGGCCGACCTCGCCCGCCTCTACACGGCCGTGGCGGCGGCGGGCAGCCCCGTGGACATCCTGGTGGCCAACGCCGGAGGTGGTCGGTCGGCCGGACTCGCCGATCTCACGCAGGACCAGTTCGACCTCACATCGGACCTGAACTTCAAGGCGACCTTCTTCACCGTTCAGCGCGCACTGCCCCTTTTCAAGGATGGCGGTTCGATCATCCTGCTCGGCTCGGCCGCCGGCTCTGCCGGGTCCAGGCGCTTCGGCGTCTACGCTGCGACGAAGGCCGCCGTCCGTTCGATGGCCCGCAGCATGGCCCTGGAGCTGGCCGACCGCGGAATCCGCGTCAACACCCTCAGCCCCGGCCCCATCGCCACCCCGTCCTTGACCCGGGCTCCCGCCGAGGTCGTCGAGGAGGCGACGGACCGCGTTCCCCTCGGCCGCCTCGGCCGCCCGGAGGAAGTCGCCTCCGCCGCGCTGTTCCTCGCCTCACGCGAAAGCAGCTACATCACCGGGATCGAACTCTTCGTGGACGGCGGCGCCCGCCAGGTCTGACACGGGCTGACGCCTCCAGGGCCGGCATTGGCCGCAGGCGCTGGATGACCCGGCAGACGGTGACCGGGGAGATCCCGAAGAATGCGGCGAGCCGGCGCATGGTCAGCCCGCAACACCCCACCCGTACAGGCAAAATGCCCAAGACTGAGCCTTCTGTAAACCCTTTAGCGGTATTCGCAGAGGTAGGCGGTTTCGACTGCGACCTTGAGCTGGAACTTGCTGTCGGCCGGGACCTTGAAATGACTGCCGGTGGAGAAGGTCTCCCAATCGGCGGCGTTGGGGAGCTTGACGGTCAGGGCGCCGCTGATCACGTGCATGATTTCCGGGGCGGCCGTGCCGAATTCGTACTCGCCGGCAGCCATGACACCGATGGTTGCCGGGCCTTGCTCCTGGGTGAAGGCGATCGACTTGACCGTGCCGTCGAAGTATTCGTTGACCTTGAACATGTGCGTTGCGTCCTCTTGGGAAACGAGCGGAAATGGATGGCCGGCTGGTCGCGCCCTCGCTACCGGCGAAGGGAAGGCTACCGGTGCCCACGAGCGACAGTCAGCCGGCGACAGCCCGCCGGTCATCCGTTCGACGCCAGAGGCTGAAGATCAAGCTAGCGTGCCATCCCATGGACCTGCGGCGGCGGGGCAGGACGGGTCCGGGACAGCTTCGCGGCCCTGCCGCGGGCCGCTTCGAACGCCATGACTCACCTCGCCGAGCACAGGGTGACGTCCGGCGACGATGCCGGAGCGCTCGACACATGGCAGCCGGTCCTCGACGGGGGCACGAGCTGCACCGAGGAACCGCAGATGAGCCAGGCGCGCGCCCTCCTGCCGCTGTTGCGCGCCGACCGCACCGACGAGGCCCGTTCCCACCACCTCACCGGCTACCGCCCGGTCCGGGGCAACACCGGCATGCAGGACGAGGTCGGCCTCCACCTCGAGTTCTGCGCCCTCTCCCGCAACGAGGGGCGGGGGCTGGAGATCCTCGCGGAGAACCGCCCGCTGTTCGAGGCCACCGGCGCCCCCCTGGCCCACCTCGGTTTCCTCACCGGCGCCGAAGTGCTGCTCGCCCGCCTCGCCGAGGACGGACACACCGACACGGCCGTCGCGGGCCCGCCCGGACGCAACTGGACCGTCGGCGGGCTCCTCGCCCACGTCCGCACTGAAGCGGACGCGCTCACCACCGCGTTCGACGCGCGCAATGCCGGCACCGCCGTGGGCGACGCGCGCCGCAAGCGCCTCGCGCAGCGCCCGCTGCTTGCCGAGCCGCTGCCGCTCGGCCTGCGCACGTCCCTCACCCGTCCCTCCGCGGCGACCGCCGTTCCCGCTTCAACCGCCACCTCCACCTCCACCGGAACGGACATCCCCCGGGACTTCGTGGCCCTGGTGCGCGAGGCACGCCGCCTGGGTCTCGCGGGGCATCCCGGGGAGAACCGGCTCTGGACCCGCATCGAGGAGCGCCTCGCCGACGGCAGCGCCACGTACGACGATGAACTCGGCCCGGAGGAACTGCTGCAAGCCGAGCTCGCCGAGCAGCGTGCGTTCCGGCTGGCCAAGGAGGACTGCGACGCGGAGAGCACCGCCGAGCTGAAGCGGGCCGCCGGACTGTACGAGGGACTGGGCATGCCCTGGCACGCGCTCTCCGCACGCGCCCGCAGCCTCGTCTGGCTGAGCGCCTCCGACGACGCCGACCACGAGTCGATCCGCACCGGCCTCGACGCCGTCCTGGCCGAGGCGGAACTCCTCAAGGCCGAAGCCCCCTTGACGTCCTCTGCGCAGGAGGCCGAGCTGGAGTACCTCACCGTGCTCTACGCCGCCACCTTCGCCGCCTACCAGGAGGCGGCGCGGACCCTGCCCGAGCCGGCGGGCCCCGCCACGGAACGCTTCGAGCAGCACGCCGGGACGCTGCGGGCGGAGGCGGAGCGCCTGTCGGTGCCCCACCAGGTGGCCAACGCGCTCCAGTTCGCCGCGGACCTGGCTGCCCGAAGCGGTGACCCCGAACGCGCCGAGGAGGGCCTGCGGGCCGCTCTCGCGGCCGTGGACGCCTCTGACCGGCCCTGGCGCGGTTCGCGCCCGCGCGCCCTGCTCGCCCAGCTGATGCTCGGCAAGGGGGAGCCGGCCGAGGCTGCGGAACTCCTGCACCGGGCGCTCGCCGACACGGCCCGGTACGACGACACCGACTTCGCGGTGGCGCCGACGTACGCCCTCCTCGGGCACGCGGCCTCGCACCTCGACGACGTGAACGGCGCGGTGCGCCACCTGTCGGAGGCGGCCGCACGGTTCGACCAGGACGGCGCGCACGACGGGGCCACCGACGCACGCCTCCAGCTCGCCGACGTCCTGGCCGGGGCCGGCCGACAGGCCGACGCGGTCGCCGTCCTGGAATCGGTCCTCGCCGGTGAGACCGAGGCCTCGGGCGACGAGCGGGCACTCGCCCAGGCCCGTCTGACGCTGGCCCGCGGCCTGCGGGAACTGGGGGAGTACCTGCCCGCGGCCCAGGAGTTCCTGCGGCTCGCGGACGCCGTCGCCACCTGGGAGGACGACGACCGACAGGTCCTCACCCTGGTGGCGGCGGAGGCGGCCGGCGCACTGGCGATGGCCGACCGGTGGGAGGAAGCGGCGACGGCGTACGACCGCGCCCTCGCCGCGCACGCCGAGGCACCGAACCCGCCCCTGATCATCCGCATGTTGTGCGAGTTCGCCCGGCTCACCCTCCAGGCCAGGGGACCCGAAGGCCTGGATACGGCCCTCGATCACCTGACGCTGGCCGACGCGCTCCTCGCCGCCGTACCGCAGGACACCGACGACTTCGCCGTCTGGTACGAACGCGGCAACGTGCACTACCGCCGCGCCCGCGTCCTCGCGGAGGCCGAACGCTTCGAGCAGGCCCTGGCCGAGGCCGAGGCCGCCATCGTCGCCCACGAGGAGGGCGGGGAACAGGGCGAGGTACCGCGCGCCGAAGCGGTCCGGATCGCGGCCCTCATCGAGGGCAACGGCCTCGCCCGCTTCAAGGAGGCGGTGGCCCGGCTGACCACGGCCGCCGCCCGCTGCCGCGCAGCCGACCTCCCGGAAGCCGCCCACATCCTGGACGCCCTCCGCGAGGACTACACGAAGCGGTAGCACCGGCGAACCGACGTCCGCCTCGGCGGCTGCGAGCCGGCCGAGGGGGAGCCGGGGCGAGCGTGCCGCTGGGCGGGAGTCACGTCCCCCGCCCCTCGCACCGGCTACGGCTCCAGGAGGCCCGGGACGGGGCGCGGCCGTCCGTCGGCGTCGATGGCGACGAAGCTCAGCCGTGCGGTGGCCACTTCCGTGGCGGGGCTGGTGGTGGCGTTCCAGCGTTCCGCGGTGACCCGGACGGCAACGGTCATCGAGGTTCGTCCCGCGCGTTCGAGCGTGGAGTGGACGGTGAGCAGGTCTCCCGCGCGGGCCGGGGCGAGGAACGTCATCCGGTCCACGGAGACCGTGACGGCGGGGCCGTCGGCGTGTCGGCCTGCCGATGCCGCGGCGGCGTCGTCGATGAGCTTCATCACGACTCCGCCGTGGATGGTCCCGTACAGGTTGGTGTCGTGCTCGCTCATGATGTGGGCGAGGGTCACACGGGAGTCGGTCGGCACCTTGTGGGCCCGGGCGCCTGTGGTGATGTCCGCGGTCACGGAACTCTCCTTCGCGAGTCGTGTGGGGCGAGCCCGGTGACGTACCGCGGACGCGAAGGAACGGCGGGCACGAGAGTGCCCGCTGCCGCCGACCCGCCCACGAGGCCACCGAGGTCTCCGTGCGCATCCGTTGCGCACGGGCAGCGGCAGGTCTTCGGACTCGCGGGCACGCCGACGTACGCATGGCACGTACGGGGGCATCTACTGGCCGTCGCTTCCCGGACCCGGAGGGTCCAGTGCGTATGACGGCGGTCGTTCCCGCTCACCGCTGCGGGGCAGTCCCGGATTCCCGCCGGGTTCCCTCTTACGACGCATCCCGCCTGGTGGACGGGGCGAACCAGCTGCACCCCACACCCTAGGCCACGCCTTCGCGGGAGCGGTCGCCGCTCGCACGTGACCCCCACCTCACCGGGGCGGAGCCGCCCGGGGCCCGGTACGACGGGGTCTCACGGTCGGCACGGGCCTGCACCCACTGTGGCCCGCCGGGCACTGGGTACCCGAGCGGATCGCCCCGAGGCGCGCAGACGCACGTGAGTGGTCAGTTCCCGCTCACCGGGTAGGGGATGAAGGTGCTGCTGTTCTCGTCGACGGCGAGGGCCCGGCCGAGCGGCGGGACGGCGCGCTGGGGGCAGTCGAGGCGTTCGCAGAGCCGGCAGCCCATGCCGATGGGTGTGGCGGCGGCGGTGTTGTCGAGGTCGAGGCCGTCGGAGTAGACGAGGCGGGAGGCGTGGCGGATCTCGCATCCCAGGCCGATGGCGAAGGTCTTGCCGGGTTCGCCCCAGCCGCCGCGGTGGCGGGTGATGGCGCGGGCGGTCCACAGGTGGCGCTGCCCGTCGGGCATGGCGGCGACCTGGACGTGGATGCGGCCGGGTGCGGCGAAGGCTTCGTAGACGTTCCACAGGGGGCAGGTGCCGCCCGCGCGGGAGAAGTGGAATCCGGTGGTGGCGGACTGTCGCTTGGACATGTTTCCGGCGCGGTCGACGCGGACGAAGGAGAACGGGACCCCGCGCAGCCTGGAGCGCTGGAGGGTGCTGAGACGGTGGCAGACGGTCTCGTAGCCGAGGCCGAAGTGGTCGGTGAGCCGCTCGATGTCGTAGCGGTATTCCTCGGCGGCGCTGTGGAAGGCCCGGTACGGGAGGATCAGCGCGGCCGCGAAGTAGTTCGCGATGCCGATCCGGGCCAGGCCGTGGGCGGGGGATCCGGAGGGGAAGTCCTCCGCCGCGAGCCGGTCGAGCTCGTCGCCGTACTCGAGCAGCGCCAGTTGGGTGGCCATCCGGAACGCCTGCTGCCCCGGCCGCAGCCGGTTCGACAAGTGTAGGACCCGGCTCGCGGCGTCGTAGTGGTGCAGCCGGTCGGAGTCCGGGGCGAGCCTCACCCGATGGCGTTCGGCGAGCCGGCGGGTGAGGGCGTGGAGGACGTCCCCGGGGCGGATGCCGATCTCGGCGGCGAGCTCTTCGGCGGCCAGGTCGGCGTCGTGGAGGTAGTTCTGGCGGCGGTAGAAGAACTCGCGGATCTCCTCGTGCGGCGAGCGAGGCGCATCCACCGAACCCCCGTCCCGGCCGTCGGCGGCCTCGGCGAGCCGCTCGGCCAGCAGCTGGCTGCGCCGGCCGAGGTCCAGCAGGACCGAGGCCACGGCGGGCATCCGGGTGGCGAGCTCGGCCAGGTCGGAGGGGGACACTCTGGCCTCGGCGACCTCACCGGCGAGCGCCTCGCGCAGGTCGGCCACCAGGCGGCTGGTGTCCCGCTCGGAGAAGAAGCCGGGGTCGACGCCGAAGGCCTCGGTCAGCCTCAGCAGCACGGGGACGGTCAGCGGGCGCGAATCGTGCTCCATCTGGTTGAGGTAGCTCGGCGAGATCCCGAGGACCCGGGCCAACTCCGCCTGGCTCATCCGCCGTTCCTCGCGCAGCCGCCGCAGCCTGGCTCCCGCGTACGTCTTGCTCACCGCATTCCTCCCCTTTGGGACACACACCCGGGGAGCCTACGCGGAATTGCGCTGCTGCCGACCTTCGCAAGGTTGGCAAAACGGCTGTCGAAGATTCGCAGAACTTGGCACTCGTCCCTTCTTGAGGGCACTCAGTGCCACTGTCAGAGTCTGTGGTGCGGCCCGCCGGACCCGGCGGCCGAGGCAGACGATCCGGGCCTGATTCACGCCCTGATGTCGGATGAACCGGCCGTCCTGCCCCGGCAGCCCGGCAACATTGCTCAGTTCGGCCCACGGGTGGGGTCGGCGACCCGATCAACTACTTAGGCACAGGGTGCCAATGCGCTGAGCGATTGATCAGAGCATTCGCAGACCCAGCGATCACGGAAACGGTGATGGTCATGGCAGAGGCGAACACGACGACAGCAGCGGCCCAACGGCTGGAGCAGCGCTGGGCGTCCGACCCGCGATGGGCCGGTATCGAGCGGACCTACACCGCCCATGACGTGGTGCGGCTCTCCGGCAGCGTCCGCGAGGAGCACACCCTGGCCCGGCGCGGAGCCGAGCGGCTGTGGCGCCAGCTCCACGAGCGGGACTACGTCCACGCGCTCGGCGCGCTCACCGGCGGTCAGGCCGTCCAGCAGGTCCGGGCGGGGCTCCAGGCGATCTACCTCTCCGGCTGGCAGGTGGCGGCGGACGCCAACCAGGCCGGTCACACCTACCCGGACCAGAGCCTGTACCCGGTCAACTCCGTTCCCCAGGTGGTGCGTCGCATCAACAACGCGCTGCTGCGCGCCGACCAGATCGCCACCGCCGAGGGCGGCAGCGACACGACCGACTGGCTGGCGCCGATCGTCGCCGAGGCCGGCTTCGGCGGACCACTGAACGCATTCGAGCTGACCAAGGCGATGATCGCGGCCGGTGCGGCCGGCATCCACTACGAGGACCAGCTCGCCTCCGAGAAGAAGTGCGGCCACCTCGGCGGCAAGGTGCTCGTCCCCACCTCCCAGCACATCCGCACCCTCAACGCGGCCCGCCTCGCCGCCGACATCGCGGACACCCCGATCCTGATCATCGCCCGCACGGACGCCCTCGCAGCGAACTTGCTGACCAGCGATGTCGACGAGCGCGACGCGCAGTTCGTCACCGGCGAGCGCACGGCAGAGGGCTTCTACCGGGTGCAGAACGGCATGGCGCCCGTGATCGCCCGCGGCCTGGCCTACGCCCCGTACGCCGACCTCATCTGGGTCGAGACCGGCACCCCTGACCTCGCCCAGGCCCGCGAGTTCGCCGAGGCCATCCACGCGCGGTATCCGGACCAGATGCTCGCCTACAACTGCTCCCCCTCCTTCAACTGGAAGGCGGCGCTGGACGACGACCAGATCGCCAAGTTCCAGAGGGAGTTGGGTGCGATGGGCTACCGCTTCCAGTTCATCACCCTGGCGGGCTTCCACTCCCTCAACCACGGCATGTTCGATCTCGCCCGCGGCTACGCCGAACACGGCATGACCGCCTACGTCGACCTCCAGGAGCGCGAATTCGCCGCGCAGGCCCACGGCTTCACGGCCGTCAGGCACCAGCGCGAGGTCGGCACCGGCTACTTCGACCTCGTCTCCACCGCCGTCAACCCGGCCTCCTCCACGACGGCGCTCACCGGCTCCACCGAGGAGGAGCAGTTCCACTAGGCCTTCGACTGACCGTCCCGCCGGCCAGATTCCGGGTGGGTGCCCGCCGACCGTACCCCGTCGGGCACCCACTGCCCCGCTGAGGAGAACCGCATGCCCCTGAAACCCCCGTCCAGCAGTGTTCAGGTTCTCGGCGCACCGGGCGAGCGCCACGAGGAGATCCTGACGCCCCAGGCCCTGGAGTTCATCGGCCGACTCCACTCGGCCTTCGCCGACCGCCGCCTGGGCGTCCTCAAGGAGCGCCGCCGCCGCTCCGCCCGCCTGGCCGAAGGCAAGCCACTCGATTTCCCACTCGCCACGCGCGCCGTCCGCGAGGACCCCGACTGGCGGGTCGCACCTCCCGGTCCAGGTCTCAGCGACCGCAGGGTGGAGATCACCGGACCGCCCGAGCGCCGCATGACCGTCAACGCCCTCAACTCCGGTGCCCGCGTCTGGATGGCGGACTTCGAGGATGCCACCGCGCCCACCTGGGACAACGTCATCGGGGGCCAGCTGAGCCTGCTCGACGCCATAGAGCGGAGCATCGACTTCACCACCCCCGAGGGCAAGGAGTACCGCCTCGGCGAGCAGCTTGCGACCATCATGGTCCGCCCGCGGGGCTGGCACCTCACCGAGGAACACGTGGAGATCGACGGCCGCCCCGTCTCCGCCTCCCTCGTCGACTTCGGCCTGTACTTCTTCCACTGCGCACAGCGGCAGATCGACGCCGGGTACGGCCCGTACTTCTACCTCCCCAAACTGGAGAACGCGTTCGAGGCCCGGCTGTGGAACGACGTGTTCGTCCTCGCCCAGGACCTCCTCGGAATCCCGCGCGGCACCGTACGCGCGACCGTCCTGATCGAGACGATCACCGCCGCCTTCGAGATGGAGGAGATCCTCTCCGAGCTTCGCGAGCACAGCGCCGGCCTCAACGCGGGGCGCTGGGACTACCTCTTCAGCCTGATCAAGACCTTCGGCCACCGCACTGACTTCCACCTGCCCGACCGCGCCACGGTCACCATGACCGCCCCCTTCATGCGCGCCTACACCGAACTCCTCGTCCGTACCTGCCACAAGCGCGGAGCCCACGCCATCGGTGGCATGGCGGCCCACGTGCCCAGCCGGGACACCGAGGCCAACGCCGCCGCCCTGGCCAAGGTCCGGCTCGACAAGGAACGCGAGGCCGAGGACGGCTTCGACGGCTCCTGGGTAGCCCACCCCGGCCTGGTCCCCGTCTGCCGCGAGGTCTTCGACGGAGTTCTGGGCGGCCGACCCCACCAGCTCGACCGCACGCGGGACGACGTCGAGGTGCAGCGGACGGACCTGCTGTCCGTCCGCCGGATCGCCGCACCGCCGACCCCCGAGGGCGTCCGCGCCAACGTCGCCGTCGCGCTGCGCTACTTCGACGCCTGGCTGCGCGGCAGCGGCGCGGTGGCGCTGTACGGGCTGATGGAGGACGCGGCGACCGCCGAGATCGCCCGGGTCCAGATCTGGCAGTGGCTCCGCCACGGCAGCGTGGACCGGGCCACCGTGACCGGCCTGCTGGACGCCGAATGTGCGGCGCTGGCCGCCGAGGACGCGGACTCTCTGGCCGCGGAAGCCCGCGAGGTGTTCGAGCGCACCGCCCTCACGACGCAGTTGCCCGCCTTCTTCACCCCGGACGCGTACTCCCGTCACCTCGTCCGCCACGCCGTCGCCGCTGCCCGGGTGCGGTCATGAGCGACCTCGTCCAGCGCATCGGCGTCGTCGGCGGTGGCCAGATGGGTGCCGGTATCGCCGAAGTCTGCGCCCGCGCAGGCCTGGACACCGTTGTCGCCGAGGCGGACGCGCCCGCCGCCAGCGCCGCCCGGGAGCGCATCGCGGTCTCTCTGGAGCGCGCCGTCCAGCGGGGCAAGCTCGACCGGACCTCCGCCGAGGACGCCCTGGCCCGGCTCGTGTTCACCGGTGACCTGGAGGATCTCGCCGACCGGCAGCTGGTCGTCGAAGCGGTCACCGAGAACCCGGAGGCGAAGTCGGACGTCTTCACCCGCCTCGACAAGATCGTGGAGGATCCGGAGGCGATCCTCGCCACCAACACCTCCGCCATCCCGATCATGCGGCTCGGCATGGCCACCCGCCGCGCGGACCGGGTGGTGGGCCTGCACTTCTTCAACCCGGTCCCCGTCCTGCCGCTCGTGGAGGTCGTGAGCTCCCTGCACACCTCGGCGGACACCCTCACCACCGTCGAGGCGTTCGCCCGTGACGCCCTGGGCAAGACCACGGTCCGCTCCCAGGACCGGGCCGGCTTCGTGGTCAACGCGCTGCTGATCCCGTACCTCCTCTCGGCCATCCGCATGGCCGAATCCGGTTTCGCCGGCGCCGAAGACGTGGACGCCGGCATGGAACTGGGCTGCGCCCATCCGATGGGGCCGCTCAAGCTCGCCGACCTGATCGGGCTGGACACGGTCGCGGCGATCGCCGAGTCGCTCTACGAAGAGTTCAAGGAACCGCTGTACGCCCCGCCCCCGCTGCTCCAGCGGATGGTGCAGGCAGGGCTGTTGGGCCGCAAGAGCGGCCGCGGGTTCCACACGTACGGCCGGGACTGAGGGGTTCCGGCACGTCTCCGGGGCAGAGGGTGCGCCGGAGACGAGAGAGCGGCGTGGGTGGGGCGAGTGGTGTCGCCGCACCCACGGCGCGTCTCATTTCCCCGTCCGATACGTGGACCGCTGTACTCATCCTCCGGTCGGGCGACCTAGGGTGGCTCTCGCAGGTCAGCGGTACGAAGTCCTCCTCGACGCCCGGCGCGGGCTTGGCCAGCAGCAGGTAGGTGACCGGCCCGACGAGCACGGGGCGTGCCGCGAGGCCGAGCGCCAGGTCTTGATGCGCTCCTCGTACCCGGCGGTGTCGGTGCGTCCGGCGCGCAGGTCGGCGCGGGCCGTGCGCAGTTCGCCGGTCTGCGGGAAGGAACCGATGGCCGTGGTGGGGAGCACCGGGAGTCCGAGGTGGGCGCGCTGGGCGGCGGCCCGCCGAGATCCGCGAGGTCATCGCCTTCCAGGAGAAGACCGGCCTCGACGTCCTCGTCCACGGCGAGCCCGAACGCAACGACATGGTCCAGTACTTCGCGGAACAGCTCACCGGCTACCTCGCCACCCAGCACGGCTGGGTCCAGTCCTACGGCACCCGCTACGTCCGCCCGCCGGTCCTCGCGGGCGACATCTCCCGCCCCGCCCCGATGACCGTCCGCTGGACCACCTACGCCCAGGCGCAGACCGCCAAGCCGGTCAAGGGCATGCTGACCGGCCCGGTCACCATGCTCGCCTGGTCGTTCGTACGGGACGACCAGCCCCTCGGTGAGACCGCCCGCCAGGTCGCCCTCGCCCTGCGGGACGAGGTGACCGACCTCGAAGCGGCCGGCACCTCCGTCATCCAGGTGGACGAGCCCGCGCTGCGTGAAACGCTGCCACTGCGCGGCGTCGACCACGCCGATTACCTCGCCTGGGCCACCGAATCGTTCCGCCTCACCACCAGCGGCGTCCGCCCGGACACCCAGATCCACACCCACATGTGCTACGCCGAGTTCGGCGACATCGTTGAAGCCATCGAGAACCTCGACGCCGACGTCATCAGCCTGGAAGCCGCACGCTCCCACATGCAGGTCGCCGACGAGCTCGCCGGCGCCGGCTATCCACGCGAGGTCGGCCCGGGCGTCTGGGACATCCACTCTCCCCGCATCCCCTCAGCCGAGGAAGCGGCGGCTCTCCTGCGCAAGGGACTTGAGGCGATCCCCGCCGAACGGCTCTGGGTCAACCCGGACTGCGGCCTGAAGACCCGCGGCCGGCCCGAGACCCGTGCGTCCCTGGAGGCTCTTGTCGAAGCGGCCCACCAGGTCCGCGCGGACGTCTCGCCCGGCGCCTGATGCCCCGCGCGGCCCTCGCCGGCTGACCGGGTGGTGGACTTGGTCCAGCCCAGCCTCGTCGGCGGGGCCGCGAGCGGCGCCTCGGCCTCGGCCTCGCCCGCGGCCGTCGCCGGCGCAGACCGGATGACCGACGTGGTCCCAGCTCCCGCTCCCCGGACTCGCGCCGCGCTCAGTGCGGCGCTCGTAACGCGCAGATACCGGCCGGTAGGGGCGTTGGGCGCCTTGAACGGCAGGGGCTATCGTCGAAAAAGGGGTGGCCATGGAGTCCTGGGCCGATGCGAGGAGCAGTGGGGAGTCGGCCTTTCTGGAAGGGCGGCGTGTCATGCAGGGCGACCCCGAGGTCCTTGAATTCCTCAACGAGCAGCTGACCGCGGAACTGACCGCGATCAATCAGTACTTCCTCCACTCCAAGATGCAGGAGAGCTTCGGCTGGACGAAGCTCGCGGCGTACACGAGGCACGAGTCGTTCGACGAGATGAACCACGCGGAATCCCTGACCGACCGCATCCTCCATCTCGATGGCCTGCCCAACTATCAGCGGCTCTTCCACGTGCGGGTGGGGCAGACGGTCACGGAGATGTTCCAGGTGGACCGCGAGGTCGAGGTCGAGGCGATCGATCGACTCAAGCGCGGCATCGACGTCATGCGTGCCAAGGGTGACGTCACCTCGGCGAATCTCTTCGAATCGATCCTGGCCGACGAGGAGCATCACATCGACTACCTCGACGCGCAGCTGGAGCTCGTCGAGAAGCTGGGTGAGCCCCTCTACATCGCACAGTTGATCAACCAGCCCGAGAGCTGACCCGCCGCGTCGATTCACCCGCGCGCCGCGTGAATCCAACCCTCCCCTACATCTAAGGTTAGGCTGTCCTTATATAGGCGATATGCCCAATCTGTAGCCGTTTGTTCGGCAGCGGAGGAGTGGGATCGTGCGTACCCCCGGAATGCGGCGCCTCCTTGCAGCGACCTTTGGCGGCCTGCTGGCCCTGGGCGTCACGGCGTGCGGATCGGCAGAGGGCGACCAGGCGGAAGCCGGCCCAGCCGCTGGCTCCGACAAGAAGATCACCGTGTACAGCGGCCGGAGCGAATCGCTGGTCAAGCCGGTGCTGGAGGACTTCCGGAAGGCCACCGGTATCGCCGTCGAAGTGCGGTACGGCGATACCGCCCAGATGGCGGCCCAGCTGCTGGAGGAGGGGGAGCGGAGCCCGGCGGATGTGTTCCTCGCCCAGGATGCCGGGGCACTGGGGGCCGTGACGGCGAAGGGATTGTTCGCCCCGCTGCCGGCCGAGGTGCTGGAGAAGGTGCCGGAAGAGTACCGGGCGGAGAACGGCGAGTGGGTCGGAGTCACCGGCCGGTCCCGCGTCATGGTCTACAACACCGACCAGGTGCCCGCGGCCAGTCTGCCGAAGTCGGTCTTCGAGCTGACCGAGCCCCAGTGGAAGGGCAAGGTCGGCGTCGCGCCGACCAACGGCTCGTTCCAGGCGTTCATCACCGCGATGCGCGTGGAGCACGGCGACGAGAAGACCGAGCGCTTCCTGGCGGGGCTGAAGGCCAACGACGCCCAGATCCGGGAAGGCAACGCACCCATCGTCGCGGACGTCGACGCCGGCAGGCTCGCCACGGGGCTCGTCAACCACTACTACGTCTACGAGCTGGCCAAGGAGAAGGGCACCACCGTCGACGCCCTGAAGGCGAAGAACCACTTCTTCCCGAACGGAGACATCGGCTCCCTCGTCAACGTCTCCGGCGTGGGCGTGCTCGACAAGTCCGCGGGGGATCCGGACGTGCGGGCCTTCGTCGACTACCTGCTGGGCCGCGAGGCGCAGACCTACTTCGCCGAGAAGACGTACGAGTACCCGCTGGTGGCCGGAGTCGACAGCGCACCCGGCCTGCCCAAGCTGTCCTCCCTGAACGCGCCGGACATCGACTTGGGCGACCTGGCCGATCTGGAGACCACGATCAAAATGATCAAGGGATCGGGGCTGGTCTGAGCATGGCGTCGTCGTCGGCCCTCGCCCGACGTCGGGTGCGGCGGCTGGTGCCGCGTCCGATGCTTGCGGCCGCCGCGACGCTCGCGGTGGGCGTCGCGCTCATCCCGTTGGTGTACCTGGGCGTGCGGGTCGGCGAAGCGGGCTGGGGCCGGATCACCGATGAGCTGTTCACGGCGCGCACCGCGGCTCTGGCCGTTCGGAGCGTGGCGCTGGCGGCGGTCGTCACCGTGGCGTGCACCGTCTTCGGCGTGGCCGCGGCCTTCCTGGTAACGCGTACCGACGTACCCGCGCGGAGGCTGTTCGGGGTGCTCGCGGCGCTGCCGCTCGCCGTCCCCAGTTACGTGGCCGCCTTCGCCTGGGTGTCCACCGTCCGGGACTTCGAGGGGTTCTGGGCCGCCGCACTCGTCCTCACGCTGGTCTCGTACCCGTACGTCTACCTGCCCGTCGCGGCCGCGCTGATCGGCGTGGACCCGGCACAGGAGGAGGTATCGCGTTCGCTGGGGCGCGGGCCGTGGCGCACGGCCGTCGGCGTGACACTGCGCCAGGTACGCCCCGCGGTGGGCGCGGGCGCGCTGCTCGTCGCGCTCTACGTACTCTCCGACTTCGGCGCCGTCTCCATCGTCCGCGTCGATGTCTTCACGCGGGCCATCTTCACCGCGATCAACCTCGGCTTCGACCGCACCGGCGCGCTCGTGCTCGCCACGGGCCTCGTCGCGCTCACCGTGCTCCTGCTCGTGGCCGAGCAGGTCACCCGGCGGCGCGGCGCCCGTTACGCCCGGCTCGGCGGAGGCGCGCCCCGCCCGCCGGCCCGGCTACGCCTCGGTCCGCTGCGGTGGCCGGCGGTGCTCGGCCTCACCGGTGTGATCGCGGCGGCCCTCGGCGTGCCCGCGGCCAGCCTGCTGCGGTGGTCCGCCGAGGGCGTCTCACGGGCCGGGTCTCTCGCCGAAGTCGCCACCGCGGCGCGCAACTCACTGGGAGTGGCGCTGCTCGGCACGGGCCTGACCATGGTGCTCGCCCTGCCGGTGGGCCTGCTCACCGCCCGCCTACCGGGCCCGCTCGCCGTCGGCCTCGACCGCCTGGCGTATCTCTCGCACGCTCTGCCCGGCCTGGTCATCGGCCTCTCCCTCGTGTTCTTCGGCATCAACGTGGCCTACCCGCTCTACCAGACCGTCTGGCTGCTCGCGTTGGCGTACGCGGCGCTCTTCCTGCCCCTTGCCATCGCGGCCGTAGGCGCCGCCGCGGCGCAGGCGCCACCCGTCCTGGAGGAGGTCGCGCGCTCGCTCGGCCGCGGGCGGGCGTACGTACTGCGCACGGTGACCGTGCCCCTGGCCGCACCCGGCATCGGCGCCGGGGCGGCGCTCGTCTTCCTCACCTGCATGAAGGAGCTGCCCGCCACACTGCTGCTGCGCCCCACCGGACTGGACACACTCGCCACCGGCCTGTGGACGCACACCTCGGTCGCCGCGTACGCCGCAGCTGCGCCCTACGCCGCCCTCCTGGTGCTCATCGCCGCCGTGCCCACTTGGTGGCTGTCGGCGCGCACCGGAGTGCTCACCCGCGGAGGCGGCTGACGTGGCGGAACTGCGCATCACCGACGTCCACAAGGCCTACGGTCGCATCCAGGCGCTGGCCGGTGTGAACCTCACAGTCCGCTCCGGCGAACTGATGGCCGTACTCGGTCCCTCCGGCTCGGGCAAGACCACGCTGCTGCGCTGCATCGCCGGCTTCGAGACACCGGACGAGGGCGAGATCAGGGTCGACGGCCACCGGGTCGCCACCGCCGACATCTCGGTGCCGCCCGAGCGGCGACGGATCGCGGTCGTCCCCCAGGAGGGCGCGCTCTTCCCGCACCTGTCCGTCCTCGGCAACGTCGCCTACGGACTGGACCGGGCCGCCCGCCGGGCCGGCCGGGCATCCGCCGTACTGGACCTCGTCGGCCTGTCCGGTTTCCAGGACCGGATGCCGCACCACCTCTCCGGCGGCCAGCAGCAGCGCGTCGCGGTCGCCCGCGCTCTCGCGCCCCGGCCACCGGTCGTGCTCCTCGACGAGCCCTTCAACGCACTCGACGCCGCCCTGCGGGCCGAACTGCGCCAGGTCGTCTGGCAGGCCCTGCGCGCCGACGGGGCGACCGCCGTCCTGGTCACCCACGACCAGGCCGAAGCCCTGTCGATGGCCGACGAGGTCGCGGTCATGCGAGACGGCCGGATCGTCCAGAGCGGACCGCCTGAACGCCTCTACCACGCGCCGGCCAACCCGTGGGTGGCCTCCTTCGTCGGCGACGCGGTCTGGCTGCCCGCCGTACTGGACGGCGACCGGGCGCACACCGCGCTCGGCGCCCTACCGGTCCTGAACTCCGAAGGCGCCGCCCTGCCACCCGGTCCGCTGCGCGTGCTCCTGCGACCGGAGCAGATCGCACTTGCCCCGGCCGGGGCTCCGGACACGGTCGCCGCGACGGTCGCACGGCGCGACTTCTACGGCCACGACGCGGTGCTCGCCCTGCGCCTGGCCGACGGAACCTCCGTGGCCGCACGGATCTTCGACCCGACCGCGGCCCCGCCCGCCGTCGGCGACGAGGTCTCCCTTCGCGTCCATGGCACCGCACATCCCTACCCGCTCAGCGGACACCCGGGTTCTCCTCGGGAGTGCTGAGCCGGTGCTGGCAACGACAGTCCTTGTTGGCGCGCACCGCGTCGGCGATTGCCCTGCACGCGACTACGCCGACGTTCTGGTATCTCGTCCGGGCGGACGCTGGGGATCGGGGCGATGCTCAGCCCCGACTCGTTCCCCTTCCACCCAGGTTCGTTGGTGCGGTCGCAGCCCCGGACGCTGCGCCCCACTGCTCGCGAACGATCGCTGAGCGCCGGGGTCAGCGCGTGCGTACGCCGTCGATGGCGATCGCCAGCAGGAGGTCGGCTTCGGCCGGGCCGTCGACGTCCTGCTCGGTGGCCAGCGCGATGGCGCCGACGAGCTTCAGCAGCCGGGTGATGGTGATCTCCGGGCGTACGGCGCCTGCCGCGCGGGCGCGTGCGAGGAGGGCGTCCCCGGCGGTGGTGATCATGTCGTGGCAGCTCTCGCCCGGCGCCGGTTCCGCGTCGGGCTTCAGCGAGGCCCCCAGGCCCCGGTTGGCCACGGCGTGCGCGCCGACGGCGCGGAGCCAGGTAGCCAGCGCCCGACCCGGGTCGGGTTCGGCGAGGAGCTCGTCCGCCCGCGCACACAGGGCCTCCACCCGGTCCTTGAAGACGGCCTCCAAGAGCGCCTGCCGGGACGGGAAGTGGCGGTGCAGGGTGGCCGATCCGACTTCGGCGCGGCGTGCGACCTCCTCCAGGGAAGCGTCGGCGCCGTACTCGGCGATCAGCGCACCGGCTGCGGCCACGATCTTCTCGACGTTGCGGCGGGCGTCGGCGCGCAGCGGCCGGCGGGGCGGGACGGCGGCGTCCTTCGGCACGGGTGCTCCTGAAAGCTTGATAAACGGGGTGGCCCTCCATATCGTAGCGAACGAGAAACGGAGGGCCACCCCACTTATGGGACGGCTCCCCTTCCGCACGGACTCCATGGAGAAGAACGTGAAGCTGACGCACAAGACCGTTGTGGTGGCGGGCGCGACCGGCCAGCAGGGCAGGGCCGTGACGCACCACCTGCTCCGCGACGGCTGGCAGGTCCGCGCGCTGACGCGCGACCCGGACGGACCGCGGGCCGCGGCCCTGGCTCGGGCCGGCGCACAGGTGGTGCGGGCACAGATGGAGGACGTCGGCTCCCTGAAGGCCGCGGCCGAGGGCGCCTGGGGCCTGTTCAGCGTCCAGCCCACCGTCGGTTCGCCCGGCACCGCACCGGACTTCACCGCCGAGGACGAGGTGCGCTGGGGTGTCAACGTCGCCGAGGCCGCGCACGCTGCCGGCATCGGGCACTTCGTCTTCACCTCGGTCGCCGAAGCGGACCGGCACCTCGAGGAGAAGCTGCCGGTGAACCTGGTGACCAAGTGGCGGATCGAGCAGCACATCGCCGCGCTCGGCCTGCCCGCGACGATCCTGAGGCCTGTCTCCTTCATGGAGAACTTCACCGGCGGATACGCGCTGCGGGACGGAAACCTGTCCACCGGTCTCGCGCCGGAGGCCCCCCACCAGATCATGGCCGTCGACGACGTCGGCGCCGTGGCCGCGCTGGCGTTCTCCCGACCCGAGGAGTGGATCGGCCGGGCCGTCTCCCTGGCCGGGGACGAACTCACGCCGGTTCAGATCGCCGCGGCCATCGGACAGGCGCTCGGCAGACCGCTCCCCTACGTCCGGATCCCGATCGACCGGATCCGGGCCCTGAGCGAGGACTTCGCCTACGCCAACGAGTGGCTCAACGAACTCGGCTACCGCGCGGACATTCCCGCCACCCGAGCGGTCCACCCCGGCACGATGGACTTCCACACCTGGCTGGAGCGCACCGGCGCGTCCCGGATCGCCGAGTTCCTCGAGTCCGCGCGCGCAGCCGGGCAGGACGCATGAGCGCCCGGACTCACGGCCTCGGGCGCGTGGGGATCTGGGCGGCGGACTTCGACCACCTCTCCGCACCCGAGGTTCGCAAGGCGGCCGCCGCGGTCGAGGACCTCGGCTTCGGCACCCTGTGGTTCCCCGAGACCACGGGACGCGAGGCGATGGCCCAGGCCGCGATCCTCCTGTCGGCCACCCGACACATCACCGTGGCCTCCGGCATGACCGACATCTACGCCCGGGACCCGGTCACGACCTCCGCCGCCCAGCGCACCCTGGAGGAGGCCTTCCCCGGACGGTTCCTGCTCGGTCTGTGGGAGAGCCACCCCAGCCTGGCCCAGGACATCCGCGGCCACCGCTACGGCCCGCCCCTGGCCACCATGCGCTCCTACCTCGACGTGCTGGACACCGCTCCGTTCGGGCCGCCCGGCACGGCCGCCTCACGGAACCGCGTACTCGCCGCCCTGGACCCCGACATGCTCGCCCTCGCCGCCGAACGCGCCAGGGGTGCAACGGTGCTGGGCATGCCCGTCGAGTACACCCGCGCAGCCAGGACCGTCCTGGGAGACGAGGGCTTGTTGGCCGTCACGCAGCTCTGCGTGCTCAGCCAGAACCACTCGGACACCGCTGACCTGGCACGCACCACAGCCGCGGCCGCCCTGCCGAACCGCCGCGACCTGCTGCCAGGACTCGGATACGGGAATCCGGACGCGCTCGATGGCCGACTGGTCGGCGCGTTGGTGGCCCACGGGAGTGCCGAGGACGTAGCCCACCGCGTCCAAGAGCACTTCGACGCCGGAGCCGACCACGTAAGCCTCCACCTCGGGACCACCACACCCGACTTCCCGGCCGTACGGCAGTGGGAGCAACTCGCGATGCACCTCCCACTCTGACCTGGCGTACCCGCGCAGGAACAGGGCGTGAAAGCGGAACCCTGAGAACGAGGCCCATGGTCGTCACCCACCTTGGCTGGGTGAGACGTTGTGCCTCCAGGGACACCAGCGCCAGAAGGCGATCCGCCCTGTCGGCCGACGGGAAGTCGCCGCCGGGGAACGCGGCGTAGCGCCCGACTGCTGTGCCGTTGCCGGCGAGCAGGATTGCTGTCGCCGACAGGATCACGACGCCTGCACGCCGTGCTCGGACAGCACCCCGACCGCCCCCACCGCGGCGCCCAGCGAAGGCCCGGCAACAAAACACCGAGGGCCAGCCGTTCCTCCGCCCTCGCAGAGTGATGCCATAGCCGCTTGGTCTCACGGGAGTGGGTAACTCGCCTGTCGGACACCACGGTTGTCGCGGACGTAGGCCGCTGCGGGTCCCAGGGGTCCCGCGCGTTCCCTCGTAGGGGTGGTTCCCGGGGGCCAGTGGGCGCAGTACGGCACGGCCCGCGGGCCCGCGGCGGGCGGGGGCGGTACGAAGCTCTGCGAGTGCTTCCCGCTGACCGCCCGACCCGGAGGTTCGTACGCCCATGCGCCTTGCCCGTCCGACACCACATCGCAGACGCTGTTCCCGGGCCGGGATTCCGGCCGCCGCGGCGCTGGCGCTCGTACTCGCTCTCCCCGGAACGGCGCTGGCCGCCCCCGGCGACCTGGATCCGACCTTCGGGTCCGACGGCCGGGTGACCACTGTCGTCGGCGGGTACGCGGAAGGCCACGACATCGCGCGGCAGGCCGACGGCAAGCTGGTCGTGGTGGGCGCGAGCGACGTCGGCTTTGCGCTCGCCCGCTACAACGCGGACGGCAGCCTCGACCCCACCTTCGACGGCGACGGCACAGTGACCAGCAGTTTCAGCGGCGGCGGCGAAGACGTGGCCAACGCTGTGGCGATCCAGCCCTCGGACGGGAAGATCGTCGTGGCGGGCACCACCGCGGTGTACGAGGACGGCGGAGGCTGCTGCTTCTTCTCCGTGGCCCGGTACAACACCGACGGCAGTCTGGACACGGGCTTCGGCGACGGCGGCCTGGTACGGGTCGCCGAGTTCGGCGGGTCGGCGGACGGCGCGGACGTGGCGGTACAGCCCGACGGCAAGATCATCGCCGCGGGCAAGCCCGGTGGCGGCGGTTTCGCGCTGGTCCGCGTCGACACGAACGGAAACCTGGATCCGAGCCTCGGCGGCGACGGCGCGGTGGTCGCGGGCTTCACGGGGGTCTTTCCCCAGCAAGACAGCGGCATCGCCCGCGGCATGGCCCTCCAGCCGGACGGCAAGATCCTCGCGGTCGGCTACGTGGGCGACACCTCCTTCGACATCGGCGTGGCCCGCTACCTGCCCAACGGCACGCTGGACACCACCTTCAGCGGTGACGGCATGGTGACCGCGGACTTCGGCAGCTACGAGTTCGGCCACGCCGTGGCGGTGCAGCCGGACGGCAAGGTCGTCGCCTCGGGTGCCGGCGGCGCCGGCTTCGCCCTCCTGCGCTACAACGCAGACGGCAGCCCCGACAGCGGCTTCGGCACCGGCGGGCGTACCTCGGTGGCGTTTCCCGGTGACGGCGGAATCGCGTACGGCATGGCGCTCCAGCAGAACGGGAAGATCGTCCTCGCCGGCCGGGCCGACGACCCGAACAGCCAGGAGGCCAACGACTTCGGCGTGGCCCGCTTCAACCCGAACGGCACCGTGGACACCGGCTTCGGCGGCGACGGGTTCGCGGTCACCGGCTTCGGGGACTTCGACGAGGCCCGCGCGGTACTCGTACAGCCGGACGGCAAGATCGTCGCGGCCGGCTACGGGGCGGGCTACGCCTTCGCCCTCGCCCGCTACCAGGGCGGCGACGGCACCCCGCCGCCTCCGCCCCCGCCGCCGGCGACCGCGGACCTGTCGGTGACGAAGACCGGTACGGCCACCGTGAGCATCGGCGACCGTGCCACCTACACCGTGACGGTCTCCAACTCCGCGACCTCCACGGCCACCGCCACGGGCGTCACGCTGTCCGACACGCTCTCCGGAGCTGGCGCGACCCTCATCTCCGCCACTACCTCCCAGGGCACCTGCACCACCACCGCCACCCAGGCCAACTGCGCCCTCGGCTCCCTGGCCCGCGGCGCGAGCGTCATCGTGACGGTGACGGCCGAGCCCCGCGCCACCGGCACGCTCACGAACACGGCCTCGGCCACCGCCACCCAGCAGGACCCGGCGACCTCCAACAACACGGCCGTGGCGACCAGTTCGGTGAACAACTCCCGCGGCTGCACGATCATCGGCACCAGCGGCGCCGACACCCTGAACGGCGGCTACTTCAACGACGTGATCTGCGGCCTCGGCGGCAATGACACCCTCCGGGGCGGTTACGGCAGCGACACCGTGCACGGCGGCTACGGCAACGACAACATCGACGGCGGATTCGGCGACGACACCCTGAACGGCGGACCGGGCAACGACACCCTGACCGGCTACTACGGCAACGACCGCCTGACCACCACCGACGCCGTCTCCGGCAACGACACCGCCAACGGCGGCATGGGCTCCGACACCTGCACCACCGACCCGGGCGACATCCGCATCAGCTGCCCCTGACGACCCTTCGACTCCGGAAGCCGTCGCCGCCCTCCGCGGCGACGGCTTCCGCGTGCCCCCAGGGGGGTGCGCTCAGGCGGCGTACGGGCTCCGAGGACCGCGACGCCGGCGACCATCCGGACTCCCGGAACAGCCCGGTCTCCAGACCCACCGCCGCCCGGGCGTTGACCGGGCGGTCCAGCTAGCGGTGCACCTCGGCCGTACTCACCTCCAGCGAGCCCTCGCACGCGGTCTGCAAAGCAGGCCGAACTGCGCCTTTCCGGCGAGGGCCTGTCGGAGGCCTCCGAGTCTTCATGGTGGCCGTGTCCGCGGTGTGGTGGTTGGCCACACAAGGCGGTGCCCGATTGTGATGCTCCGGCACATACGCCGCCTGACCTGCGGGCTCCTACGGTGTGGCGACACGGAACGTCTCCGCGATCACCTGGAAGTGGTGCACATGGTCTCCCCAGCAACGGCTGCGCCGGCACGATCGGGCATCGGGCGCATCATCGGCGCCAGCCTCATCGGCACCACCGTCGAGTGGTACGACAACTCATCCGGTCTGCGCTATGACCTGTGCCTTCCCGTCCCTGGAGGCGGGAGAACCAGCACCGAACCAGCACCGGAGTGGAGAGCGCTGGTTCTCGACGGCTGATGCCCCTGTGTTGGTGCACCGTGGGCAGTGCTTCCGGGGTTGTCGATCGTCACGTACGGTCATGAATCGGAAGCTCGGGGGTGTCGTCCATCAGGGCGACGCTACGGCGAGGCGCCAGGTCTTGGACTCTCCGGCTGTCACGGACGGCTCTGGGTGGTCTCTCGCCCGAGGCTGCGGCCGGCTTGCGGTCTGCGTGGGAACCAGGCCCGCATTTGACGGTGCGGGCGGGAAGGAAGCTCTCGGGCGCCTTGATCCGGTCCTGGTCGGCGGAGGTGGAACCCTGCCTTCAAGGAGGGGCCGTTCGACGGGGAGGAGGCAGTGACCGCTGTGGTAGTCCAGATCCAGGACGAGGACGAGGACGAGGCCCAGTGGATCGTCAGCTGTCTGGTCGCCCTGCAGCTGTTCGACAGGGGGGACACCCGGTTGCGTCTGGAGATGTACCTCTGGCACTGCGTCTCGCTCGTCACGGAGCACCCTGTGAGACTCGACGGGCCGCTCGTCTGCCGGGGCGGATGGCTCGTCGGGCGGTCATCGGGGGCACCTGGTGTGTGCGGGGACGATGCGCTCCTGACCTGCACGAACAGCTACGGCACATGACCAGTCGCCGAACCGTTCCGCCATTTTCGGGAAACCCTCGTCCTGCCGCGCTGCCTTCAGCTGCACTGTCAGTGGCTACGGGCAGCGTCCACCCCGCATGGATTCGGTCACTTCAATCCGTGTCGCGGAGCCGGCTGATCGGGCGTGTGGCCCCGTCGCGCGCGTCCTGAGCGGATCGGTTGATGATGGGAGTACGGGCGAACGCGCGGAGCTGATCATGACGGGTTGGCGTGTCAGGGACTACACCCAGGACGATCTCGAAGCGGTGATCCGAGTAGACGCGGAGAGCGGCACGGCCGAGGAGCCACCGCTCTTTCCGCTCTCGGACGCCGTGGCCGCCCTCCAGGCCCTCCATCCGGCGGTGGTGGCCACGGCGGACGAGGTGGTGGTCGGCGCCGCGGTGAGCAGGGTGGAGGGTGACAGGGCGTGGATCCTGCGCATCTGCATGGCGCCCGCCTGGCGGCACCAGGGCCTGGGCAGCGACCTGATCACAGCCCTGGAGCACCGGTTGTTCGCCGGGGGCGTCCGTACGGTGCACGCGGTCCTGCCCGACGGCGAGACCGGCGCCGCCGCCTTGGACAACTGCGGCTTCGGAGCCCGCCCGGGCCTGGTCTTCTTCGAGAAGCGCGGGCAGGTGACGCCGCAGGCGGTCGGCATGCTCTCCTCGCTCGGAGCGGAGCTGCCGCCCGGGGGCCTGTGGCAGAAGGTCGCGGGCATGCAGAGGGAGAAGCAGCTCATCGAGCGGCGCCTGGTCCTGCCGCTGGCCCACCCGGGACTGGCCGCCCAGCACGGGGTGGAGCCGCCGCGGGCGGTGATGCTGTTCGGGCCGCCCGGGACCGGGAAGAGCACGTTCGCGCACGCGATCGCCAGCCGCCTCGGCTGGCCCTTCCTCGAACTGTTCCCCGCCCGGCTGGCCGCCGAGTACGGGCTGGCGAGCGGGCTGAGCCGGCGCTTCGACGAGATCGCCCAGCTCGACCACGTACTGGTCTTCATCGACGAGGTCGAGGAGATCGCCGGGACGCGCAGCGGCGCGGACGCGACCGCGGTCGGTGTCGTCAACGAACTGCTCAAGGCGATCGTCCGGTTCCGGAGCCAGGACGGCCGGCTGCTCGTCTGCGCCACGAACAACGTGACCACCCTCGACTCCGCGTTCCTTCGGCACGGCCGTTTCGACTACGTGCTGCCGATCGGCCCTCCCGACCACCGGGCCAGGACCGCGCTGTGGGAGAGCTACCTGGTCCGAGCGGGTGCGGAGGCCGACAGCGCGGCGCTGGCGTCCGCCAGCGAGGGGTTCACTCCCGCCGACATCGCCCACGTGGCGCGCACCGTGTCGCAGGTCCAGTTCGAGCGTACCTTCGACACCGGAACCCGGACCCGCCCCACCACCGACGACTACCTGGCCACCATCGGCGACACCAAACCCACGGTCAGCGCCGCGATGGCCCAGGAGTTCGCCCAGCAGACCGAGACGTGCGCCCGTATCTAGGCCGCGCTCTTCCTCCTCGGCCTCCATGCGCCGGATTCCCTCGTGCGTGAGGGTGACCATCGCGGGGGTGTTGCCCGGTTCCCAGTCGACGGTGATCAGGCCTTCGCCCGCCAGGTAGGTGCAGGCGGCGGCCAGGTCCTGTTCCGGTACGTGGAGGTCGCGTCGCAGCTGTGCTCCGGTGATGCCGAGGAGGCGGTTGCCTTCGACGGCTTCGTACAAGACCCGGAGCACCTGGTCGCGGTAGGTCTTGCGTTCGCGCAGTGTGGCCATGACCGCGTCCTTTCGTGTGCAGGGTGGGCTTCGGGGCCGGGGCTCTCAGGTCTCGTCGGAGTGGGCGCCAGCGCCGACGGGGGTCCTGCTGGCGGCCAGCCAGGGGCGGGCGGGGCCGGCGGGTGTTGCCGTGTCCACGGTGAGGTGGAGGCGGGTGTCGCCGTCGAGGCCGGGATAACTGCGCTGTTCCGGCCCGGCGAAGCAGTGGCGAAGCGCCTCCGCTACCGCTCGGGCGTACTCGCCCGACGTACCGCCACCCGCCCCGAGAACCTCGCCACGCTCCTGCGCTACCTCACGATGCTCGACGTCGTGGCCGAGGACGCCGAAGACGCCGAGGAAGAGGAAAGCTTCCGCCTCACCCAGCTCGGCGCCCTGCTCCGCGCGGACTCCCCGGACACGATGCGCCCGCTGGCCCTGATGTACGCGGGCCCCTTCTACCGGTCCTTCGCCGCCCTCGACCACACCGTACGGACCGGACAGCCGGCCTTCGACCACCTCTTCGGCGAGAACCACTTCGACCACTTCGCACGCGACCCCGAACTCGCCGACCTCTTCGACCGTTCCATGGCCGCCAGTTCGCGCATGTTCCAACCGCTCCCCGCCCACCCCGTGATCACCACCGCGGCCCGCGCGATGCCCGCCCACGCCGACCTGCTCGTCATCGAACGGCTGCTGCCCGCCGACGGTTCCCCCTCGCTGGCCACGGCCTTGGACCTCCACATGATGTGCAACGTCGGCGGTCGTGAACGCCGCGGCGAGCACTACGCCCGACTGCTCGCCGACGCCGGACTGGAGCTGCTCGACCACACCCCCCTCCCCCTGGAGGCGTACGTCCTGCACGCCCGCAAGGCCCGGTAGGCGAGGCCCGCCGGGTGGTGGGCGGCCCCCTCTGCAGGGCCGTTGCCTGTCGGCCGCTCCTTCGCGAAGTGGAAACCGGGGACACGGGAGACACCGTATCGATCGAACTCCTCGGCGTCAGTGGAGAGGTGTACTTCGACACCATCGAACGGGTCGAGGCCCGACCGGGAACGAGGTTGGGGCTTGCCGGGGCCGAGGCCCCGTCTGCAGCCGTCGGCGGTCGGGCCGGCCGACGGCGTCCGCGTCGGTCACCGGGTGGGGAAGCTGCCGGTGTACACGTCCGTACGGTTCTGTGGTGCGTCAAAGTTGGTCTCGGTGAGCACCGCCCGCACTCCCTTCCCGTCTGCGACCAGGCCTTGGTAGTCGCCGAGGAAGTAGCCCCCGGCGAACGGCGCCTGCAGCCAGTCGGAGACCCGTGAGATCCGTCGTTCGGTCCGGAGCTCCGGGTTTCCGTGCCGCAGTGTGACCAGCTGATAGGCGGTTGGCAGGGTGGTGGTGTTGCCCGGCTTGAGGAAGCGCAGGTCGTAGTAGGTGAGTGAGACCGTGCCCCGCTCGTCGACCGCGATCGACGGGGAGAAGGCCGGCACGTCCTCAGGGCTGATCAGCTCCGGGGTGCCCCAGGTGCGTCCGCCGTCGGTGGAGCGCACGAGCTGCACGGAGTCGAACCTGCCGCCGGAGAAGTCCGAGCCCTCGTAGGCCATGTACAGCGTGCCTGACTTGGGGTCGACGGCCGGGCTGGGAAGGGTGGCCGCGGCGCGCAGCAGTTTGGTGGGGTCGTTCGGGTGGACCTCCGGTACGGAGGTGTCGCGGGCCACGGTGGACGGGGCGCTCCAGGTTTCTCCGGCGTCGGTAGAGGTGACCACCTCGTAGTGGGCTGCGGTGACCGTGCTCAGGTCGTCGGAGTAGGTGATCCGGTCGAAGAAGTCGTACAGGGTGCCGGTGCGCCGGTCTACGACGATCACATGGCCGATGGTCTGGGTGTTGGGCACGGCGCCGGTGTCGACGAACCGCCGGGCCTCGCTCCAGGTGCGGCCGCCGTCGCGGGTGAGCGAGATGTAGCCGGGACCGTCGAGGGAGCTGGGGCCGGGCGGGTCGTTGTCGAGGCGGTTCCAGACCTGGTAGGCGGTGCCTTCGCGGATCGGGTCGGCGGTGAGCGAGGGCTTGTCGTTGAAGAACGGCTGCTCGTCGACGTGGGTGGTGGTGAGGTTCTGCCAGGTGCGGCCGCCGTCGTGGGACGTGGCGGCCAGGAGGGCGCTGCGGGTGCTCTTCGTGAAGTCGACTCCTTCCCCGCTCGCGTAGACGGTGCCGTCCGGGCCGGTGCTCACCCAGGGGTCGGAGGCCCGTTCGTAGTCGGCGCCGCCGGGGGCGCACAGACTGAACGGCAGCGTGCTCCGGTGGAAGGTGCGGCCGTCGGTGGTCCAGGAGGCCACCAGACCGCGGGCGGCGCCGTCGTTCCAGCGGTCCTGCTGGTAGACGGTGACCACGCGCTTGGGGTCGCGCGGATCGACGGACAGGTACGGCTCGACCTCGGTGCCCGGGTAGACGACGCTGTCGGGGGACCTCGCGCCGATGGTGCAGTCCGCGTACGGGTCTCCGTGGGACACCTTGACCAGTGGTGTGCCGTCGGGGTTCCGGTCTGCTGCGGCAGGGGTCGTGCCGGTGACCGTGACGAGCAGGAGCGCGGCGGTGGTGACGGCGGTCAGGGGCAGAAAGACGCGCATGCGGGATCTCCTCCGGGCCTGTCGGCCGGGGCACGGGACCGCCGTCATCGGGGCGGCCTGGGGCGCGGAGGCGTACCGGAACGCGAGGGTGGGGCGACTCCGCTTGGTCCTTTTCGGCGTTGCAGCCGATGCCCTTGATGGGCCGAACGACGGAGGCGCCCCCGGGGTCGTCGAGGAGCACGGCGGAGCCGACCGGCGGGTGCACCGTGCCGGTCGGCTCCTTGGTCGTGCTGTTACGGCGCGCTCTCGTAGGTCCCCGGAGAGGGCCGCGGGCCGCGTGCCGGTTGGCGAAGGAAATGCGAACGAACTCGTCGGTCACTGTATGACGACATGGACGAGGCCATTCAGGACGGCGGCGAGCGCGGTGTTCAGGACGGCGTGGACCGTCTCGAAGCGGTGACGGTCTTGGCTTCGAGACGGTCGGCGTCCACCATCGAGTGCCGCGGTGTCGGGACGGGCGCGGGCGATCTACCCAACGGTGGACCGGGGGCCGTCACCCCATTCGCACCGCGCCGGGTGCACCGGCCGGACTGGTTGCCCAGGCGTGCGCCGACCGGTCAAGTGATCTCCGGCTTGGTCCCGTCAGGCAGCGCGCAGTAGTAGCTGGCGTAGGGGCGTGCAACGACCTGTCCGCCGGCGGCCGTGCAGTCGTCTCTGGAGATGTTCGGAGACGAGGCGGCCCCGGCGCTGACAGCGCCGACGGCGCTCACGCCGGCAAGGGTTGCCGCGGCCAGGGCGAGGCCCAGGATTCTTCGCATGCGCATGACTTCCTCCTCCTCTCAGGCGCCTTCGTTCGGCCTTCGGGAAGGACAAGTCTCAGGACGACGGCGCCCTCTTACTCAGCATGGGCGCTCCGCATGAGGCCCGCGAGGCGAGGCTGGGCGCCGTGCCCGGGTGGGCACTGCCCGGCCCCGGAGAGGTATGACGTCACCGGCCGCGACGGGCCGCATCGGTACGCTGCGTGCGCGTCGGTAGAAGCGGGGCGACGTCGATTTCCTTGGCGTCGAGACCGCCCACCGGGGCCGCGTTGTGTCCGGGCAGGCCGGGGGTTGGGGAGAAGACGGGCCGGCCGTACCTGCCTCCGGCCGGTGCCGGCGGGCGGCTGCCGACCAAGGTCCTCTAACGCGGTTCGCCGGCCGCGGCCCGGCAGGCAGCGGTCGCGGCGCCGCCCGCCACTCCGGCCTCGGTCAGCCCGGTCACACAACTCTGCAGGTCTCCGACCACGCCACGGCTGCAGGCCGCTGTGACGGAGTCGGAAGCGGTGGCACCGGCCAGTTCGGCCATCTGTGTGCAGGCGGGGATGTCCGCCCGGGCCGCGGGAGCGGCGAGGACCGCACCGCCGAGGGTGAGGGTCAGGCCGGTGAGGGCACCGGCGATACGGGTCGACGTGCGCATGGGACGCACCTGCCTTCCGGGTTGGTCGCGCGGTCCTGGTTCCGGCGGGCCGGATCCACGCGGTAAGGCCGCCTGGCTACGCTCGGTGAGCGGTGCCCCGGCCAGCGGGCCCACAAGCTGACGGCACGCTTCTGCGTCGCTTCCATTGAGCCGCGCCGGGACATGGTCGCCAGGCCGGAGGAGAGGGTCGCGGACCGGATGGGACGCACTCGGACCTCCACTCGCGGGCCCCTCACTCCAGCGTCGCATCCTCTCTCCCGCCCGTCCTGGGCACCCGGGGGGCGGCCGCGCTGAGTAACTGCGATTGCGGCTCGGCCGGGGAGAGCGAAGCCCGGCAGGGCCGCGAGGGCGGCGCGGCCCATGCCGGTCTGTTGTCGGGGAACTTGGCTTCCAGAGTGTTCAGGACGTGGGCGGACGTGGGCCATCTGGGTGTGGACCGCTTCGCGGTCGGGTTGTTCAAAGACGGTCCGCAGCAGGGTCGCGACCCAGGGCTGGGCGGATTTGGGGACCTGGGAGAGCAGGTTGCGGGCGTAGCGGGTGCGGCATCGCTGCCGGGACGCGCCGGGCAGGACCGCTCCGATCGCGTCCACGGGGCCGGTGTGGGAGTCGGAGATGACGTGCTGGACTCCGGTAAGGCCGCGGGCGACCGGAGGCGTCATCCTCGGCCGTGGCGACATCGACCCCGAGGATCTCGCGCTGCCCGCCGCTGTTCACGCCGACGCCGACGCCGACGCCGACGCCGACGCCGACGCCGACGCCGACGCCGACGCCGACGCCGACGCCGACGCCGACGCCGACGCCGGCGCCGACGGCGACGAGCGCGTGGACGTTGATGATCCGGCTGCCTTCGCGGACCTTCTGGGTGAGGGCGTCGAGCCAGACGAACGTGTAGGGGCAGACTCTCGGGTGCCGGCATTCACCCGAGTGACCCAACATGACGTGCCACCCACATGGGTGAGAAGCTGACTAGTGCCCCAATCGAGGCAATCCGTGAAAGGGGAACTAAATGCGCATTCGACGAATCCTAGCCGCCGTCATTGCCACGGTGGCCCTCGCCGGACTCGGCCTCACAGGCGCCGCCACCGCCACCGCACAGGGTGCCCCATCCGTAGTCACCCCTTCTGAGTGCAAGCAGGGCGGCGGAACGCCCGCGATCAATGAGGCGGGCAACTACTGCAAGGGCGGTACGTACGACGGGGAGCAAGTCGACTAAATCCCACAAGGCGCCCCGCAGCCACGCGCCGCGGGGCGTTCCCGCGCGTGAAAAGCCGGGAGAGTCGCATGGACTGTGCCGACCCGTTGGGCACGCCAGGTCCGAGTCGGCCCGGAAGCACGAGGCGGGCGGGAGCTCCCGAATGCGGTCGCGCGCGAGCGCAGCGAGCCGCCGAGCCGGAGTTCGGCCGGGTGCAGCTTTCGGTGTCGGCATACGTTCGCCTGCGACGGGATTGCCGGGGGACACCGCGTGGTGAACCTCGCGCACGGCGTGGCCCGCGGTCCGGCGTCCGCGCAGGGCGATCAGGACGACCACGGCGATGACGAGGAGCAGCAGGGAAAGGGAGGTTGCGACCTCTGTGGTGTCCTCGAGGAGGAAGACCTGCAGGCGGAGTGTCTGGGTGACGCCGGGGAGGTTCGTGTCGGCGGTGTGGTGGTTGGCCACACAACGGGGTGCGCGATTGTGATGCTCCGGCACATACGCCGCCTGACCTGCGGGCTCCTACGGTGTGGCGACACGGAACGTCTCCGCGATCACCTGGAAGTGGTGCACATGGTCTCCCCAGCAACGGCTGCGCCGGCACGATCGGGCATCGGGCGCATCATCGGCGCCAGCCTCATCGGCACCACCGTCGAGTGGTACGACTTCTTCCTCTACGGCTCCGCCGCCGCGCTCGTCTTCAACAAGCTGTTCTTCCCCAGCAGCGAACCGCTCGTCGGCACCCTCCTCGCCTTCCTCACCTACGCCATAGGCTTCGCGGCCCGCCCGCTCGGCGGCGTGGTCTTCGGCCACTACGGCGACAAGATCGGCCGCAAGAAGCTGCTCGTCCTCAGCCTCGTCATGATGGGCGGCGCCACCTTCGCCATGGGCCTGCTGCCCACCCACGCCAGCATCGGCGTGGGCGCCCCGATCCTGCTGACCGTGCTCCGCCTGATCCAGGGCTTCGCGCTCGGCGGCGAATGGGGCGGTGCCGTCCTGATCGTCTCCGAGCACGGCGACGACAAGAACCGCGGCTTCTGGGCCTCTTGGCCCCAGGCCGGCGCCCCCGGCGGCAACCTGCTCGCCACCGGCGTCCTCGCGCTGCTGGCCGCCGTCCAGTCCGACGAGGCCTTCCTCGCCTGGGGCTGGCGCATTCCCTTCCTGCTCTCCGGGGTCCTCGTCGTGATCGGCCTGTGGATCCGGGTATCGGTCTCCGAATCGCCCCTCTTCCTCGAAGCGCAGGCCAAGGCCGCCGAGCAGGCCGCCGCGGGCGTCAAGGAGAAGCTCCCGGTGGCCGAGGTGTTCCGGACGAACTGGCGGGGAGTCCTCACCGCGATCGGCACCCGTCTCGGCGAGAACGTCTCGTACTACATCCTCACCGCCTTCCTCCTCGTCTACGTCACCGCCCACCTCGGACTGTCCAAGAGCGACGGCCTGAACGCCGTCCTCATCGGCTCCGCCGTCCACTTCGTCACCATCCCGGCCTGGGGAGCCCTCTCCGACCGCATCGGCCGCCGCCCCGTCACCCTGATCGGCTCGATCGGCATGACCGGCTGGGCGTTCGCGTTCTTCGCGATGCTGGACACGAAGTCGTTCCCCGCGATAGCCGCGGCCGTCACCATCGGACTCCTGTTCCACGGAGCCATGTATGGCCCGCAGGCGGCCTTCATCTCCGAGATGTTCGACACCAGCGTGCGCTATTCCGGCGCCTCGATGGGCTCCCAGCTCGCCTCCATCGTCGGCGGCGCCCTCGCCCCGATCATCGCGGTCGAACTCCTCAAGGAGTACGACGCCTCCCTGCCCATCTCGATCTACCTGGCGGCCGCGGTCGTCATCACCACCCTGACCGTCCTCGTGGCCAAGGAGACCCGCGGGCGCAGCCTGTCCCAGGACCACGCCCCGGCCGGCGCCGCGCTCCCCGGAAGCCGACGGCCCGATCAGCAGACGGCCTCCACGTCCGGGTGAGCCGCCCGCCCCCGTACCGGCCCGGTCGGGGCGATACGGGGGCGGGCCGTGCCGTTCAGCACCGGGCGTGCTCCGGCCATCGGTCAGGGGAGCTTGGCGAAGGGGGACAGGAAGGCGCGCGCTCCCGGAGTGTCCAGGCGGTACGAGACGTTCGTCGCGTAGCACGGGCCGTCACCGGTGATGGTGGTGGCGACCAGGGTGCGCTTGCCGCCCAGGGTGGCGAAGTTGGGGCCGCCCGAGTCCCCGTAGCAGGCCCCGCCGTTGCCCTGGGGCGCCGTCATGCCCAGGCGCACCCAGGCGCCGTTGAGGGCGTTGAAGGAAACCGGAGCCTTCATGCGGACGCCGCCGCCGGGGTGCGTGTGCCCGCCGGGGCCGCGTACGGCCTCCTGGGTCCCGTACCCGGCGACGGCGAACGGGGTGTCGCGCAGCCCCTGGGGACCCAGCGCGTCGAGCGCTCCGGCCTCGGGGAGCACGGCCGGGGTGAAGGTCCAGCGGGCTCCGACCCGGGCGGCGGGCAGCTCGATCACCGAGATGTCGTAACGATCGGACGCAGGCCCCGGGTACTCGGGGTGGTTGTACGCGGCGCCCGCCACGCCGACGGCCTCCGCCACGGCCGCCGGGTCGCCGGGGTGCTCGGCCGCGGCCTCGTCGAGGCCGGTCTGCACGTCCTGGTCGAGGGAGACGTAGAACTTCACGTTCGCCGGCCAGTCGGTGGTGCAGTGCGCGGCGGTCAGGAAGGTGTCCGCGTCGATCATGGTGCCGGAGCAGACCCAGTCGACCCGGTCGGGGGTGGCGGGGTCGTCGTCGTTGTCCCAGGTGGCGACGAGGGCGCCCACCTCGGTGCGCTCCGGCGCGGGAGTCGCGTTGTACGAGTTGATCGCCGAGGACGGCAGGGCCGCGCCGAGGACGAGCGCGCAGGCGGCGGCGGTGACGGCACTCAGGCGTACGGGTACGGCAGTCAAGGGAAGCCCTTCGAAGTCGTGGGGTCGGGGTCCTCCTGTGGGGTGATCGACAGTGAAGCGTGGGTGGCCGTCCGCGGCAAGAGTGACGGGATTCCTTGGCTGCGGCTTGACCAATTTCCTGTGACGGGAGGGAAGTTGGAAAGGATTTTTGGTCCGTTCCGCCCGCTCGCACTTTCCTATCCATTTGCCTAAAGACTTTAGGTGAATCCATACTCCATGGAGGTAGATGGAGGAGTGGTGATGGCTGGACGGGTAGGGCTGACCGCGCAGCGGCTGGTGGGCGCCGGGGCGGAGCTGGCGGATGAGCTCGGCTTCGAGCGGGTGACGCTGTCGGAGCTCGCACGGCGTTTCGACGTGAAAGTGGCGAGTCTGTACTCGCACGTGAAGAACTCCCACGAGCTGAAGACCCGGATCGCGCTGCTCTCGCTGGAGGAGATGGCCGACCGAGCCGCCGACGCCGTGGCCGGGCGGTCCGGCAAGGACGCGCTCGCCGCCTACGCGGGCGTCTTCCGCGACTACGCCCGACAGCACCCCGGGCGCTACGCCTCGACACAGTTCCCGCTCGACACCGAGACGGCTCTGGCCAGTGCCGGCGTACGGCACGCGCGGATGACCCGGGCCATTCTGCGGGGCTACCACCTGGTGGAAACCGAGCAGACCCACGCCGTCCGGCTGCTCGGCAGCCTCTTCCACGGCTACGTCAGCCTCGAGAACGCCGGCGGCTTCAGCCACAGCGCCCCCGACAGCCAGGAGAGCTGGGAACGCGTCGTCGACGCCCTCGACTCCCTGCTGCGCAATTGGCCCCCGTCCTGACCGCCCCACCCGACGCCCGTTCCACACCGCAGGAGTTGACGATGACCACGGATCCGCACTGGATCACCACCCCGATCACCGCCGAGCTGCTGCGCGGCGCCATCGAGCTGGAGCGCACCGCGCACGGACTGCTGCCGCACCGGCTGCCGGCCCGGGCCCGCACCCAGTGCACCGACGGCCAGCTGGCCATGGTCGAGGCCCAACCCTCCGGCGTGCGGCTCGCGTTCCGTACCCGGGCCACCGCCGTCGAACTCGACACGCTGCCCACCAAACGCCTCTACGTGGGCGCCCCGCCCCGGCCGGACGGCGTCTACGACCTGCACCGCCGCCGGCGTGACGCGAGGCGTCAGGGGGACGGGCTGACCTGGAGGGTGGTGCGGGCACCGCCCGAGGCTTCCTTCTCCACGGTGATCCGCGTCCCGGTGTCGGGGACCCGGACCCCGAGCTGCGGCAGCTCGGCGTTCCAGTAGGAGCCGTGGCGGTCGTCGAACACCGCGACCCCCGGCCGCGACGGGATCACCACGGGGGAGCCCGCCTTGTGGAGCACGATGCGGTCACTCGCCCGCTGCGAGAACGGCGCTGCTCGGGGAGAAGAACTGTCGCTGGTAGTAGCCCGTCCGAAGTCGCTGCGCTACAGCGTGTGGTTGTCGTCCCGGGCGGGCTTCCCGATGCTGTTGTGCAGGGGCCCCGGGTGCCGCCGAAGCGCGGATGCGTCTGATCGGCGAACTCGGCGAGGATGACGAAGACCTTGTCCTAGCGTTCCTAGGCGAGCTCGACGTACCGCTTGCCGATCTTCGCCGTGCGGGGGAGTGTGCCGTCCGCCGCCGCGCGCGGCCCGGCGCCGCCGCCCGCCGCGACGCTTTCGAGGGCCTGGCGGCGCAGCGCCTGACGCTGCAGCTCCAACGGGGCGGGCGGGGGAGCGGCGGCGTGCTCGTCCTGCGGCCCGCCGAGGGGTGGAGCGGGTGGAGGGGTAGCGGTGAGTGCGGGGGTGGAGAGGAGGGTGAGGGCGGCGAGGGATATCGCCGCTCCCACCGCAGCGAGTCTGCGCAAAGTGGCTTGCCTTTCCTTGAATCCTCCCCTTCCTGAAGGAGGGGGATTCCTAGCTCACTTCGCCTGGCACCTAGCAGGTGGCGGGGCTTACAAGATCAGCACTAGCCGGGTTGAGACCAGCCCGGACGAGCATCACGCGGGCGGAGTTCTTGTCCCTGGGAGACACGGTTCCGCACGCGGTGCACGTATACGTTCTCTCGGAGAGGGGCAGGCGGTGCTTGGCTCTCGCTCCGCAGTGCGCGCAGTCCATGGTGGTGTGCGCGGGGTGGACCAAGTACACGGTCTTGCCGTGCTTGCGGGCCATCTCGATGAGGGCCGTCTTGGTGGCGCCGATCGCGGCGTCGGCCGCCTTGCGGGCCATGGTGGTCTTCGCGAGGAACTTCGGGCGGAAGTCCTCCACGGCGAGGTGGTCGAAGTCGCGGACGACGCTCTTGGCCCACTTACGGGCGCTGTCCTGGCGCTGTCGGGCGGTCTTCTTCGACACCTTCGCCGCCGCCTGTCGGGCCTTGCGGTACCCGGCGGTGTCGGACTGGTTCTTCGGGGTGCGGCGGCGGGCCATGGCCCGCTGGTAGTGCGCGAGCTTCGCGGCGGCCGTCTTCCCGTGCTGGGCATGGGGGAGGTCGTGGGCGTCGCCGGTGGTGGTCGCGGTCTCCTTCACACCCCAGTCGATCCCGATCACGGCGCCGGTCTGCGGCAGGGGCTCGGTCAGGGTGGGGACGACGAAGCTGGCGTACCAGTGCCCGAGGCTGTCGCGGTACACGCGCACGCTCGACGGCGGCTTGGGCAGCTCCCGCGACCACACCACCGTCAAGACGATCCCGCCCGCCAGATGCAGACAGCCGTCCTTCAACCGGAACCCGCGCCGCGTGAAATTCAGCGATGGAGCCGCTTCCCGCTTCCGCTTGATGCGGGGCATCCCGGCCCGCTGCCGCATCGGCAGCTTCGCCTTGATGTCCTTGAGCGCCTTCGCCCGGGACTTCGCGAAGTCCCGGATGATCTGCTGCTGCGGGACCGAAGCGCCCTCGCGCAGCCACGCCATCGCGGCACGGGCCTCGGTCAGCATCTTGTCGAGCTGCGCCGGCCCGCACGTCGTCTTCGTCACTGCGTCCTTGTTGAGTTTGTGGACCTTGCGGGACATCGCCACGCACTCGTTCCACACCCAACGACTACGCCCCCACTCCACTTCCAGAGCAGTCCGAGCCATGGATGACAAGCGCAGCCGGTAGGTGTACCGGGCGTGGCCCGTCACCTCATCGGCCATCGCCGCTGTCGTCACCATCGAAACCTAACAGCCGCCACTGACAACGGAAGAGAACACAGGTCAGAACAGATACGCAGAGAACTCCGCCGCTCTGCCCCATGGACCCATTCCTCCCCGCTCTAAAGGGCGGGGCATCCTGCGAGAAATCGGGTGAACAGGTCATCGGCGGAGCCCTCGACGTCGAGGAAGCGGCCGCCCTCTACCGGGCGTCCACCCTCGCCGAGCGCCGCCCCGTGGAGGACACCCGGCGCTTCACGCGGATGCTCGCCGGCGCCAACCTCGTCGTCGTCGCCCGCGACGAAGACGGCCGCCTCATCGGCATCGCCCGCTCGATGACCGACGGCGCCTACGCCACCTACCTCAGCGACCTCGCGGTCGACGCCGCCTACCAGGGCCAGGGCGTGGGTCGCGACCTCATCCGCGCCACCCGGGAGGCCGCGCCGCAGGCCAAGCTGATCCTGCTGTCGGCCCCGGCGGCGGTGGACTACTACCCGCACATCGGGTTCACCGCCCACAACTCCGCCTGGACCATGGACGGCCCGTCCGCCTCCCTCTGATCCGCGCGGCCCCCGGCTCAGGCGAGGGCGGGTGCCCCGCTGTCGAGGCGGCCGGTGCGGCGCAGGTTGCCGGGGGTGGTGCCGTACCAGCGCTGGACCGCGCGGCGCAGGGCGCGGGCGTCGGCGTAGCCGCTGCGGGCGGCGATCGCGTCGATGCCGAGGTCGGTGTCGTGGAGCAGCCGCGTGATGTGGGCGCGGCGCACGGTTTCGACCTCGCCGCTCCACGTCGTGCCGTGTTCTTCGAGGCGCCGCTGGAGGGTTCGCGCGCTGAGGGTCAGGCGCCGCGCCACGCTGGTCAGCGTCGGGGTGGCCTCGTCGTGGGCGGCGGAGGCCAGGGCGGTGCGGAAGAGGGCCAGCCAGTCGTGCAGCGGGATCGCGGTGGCGAGGGTCTGCTCGGCGTGTCTTCGCAGCACCGTCGACAGGCCGGGCTGGGCGTGCGGGTTCGGGGCGCTCAAGTCGGCGGCGAGGAAGGTGATGGAACTGTCCGCGGCCTCGAAGTCGATGGTGCGGGTGCCGTAGAGCTCGGCCAACCCGTCGTGCCGGCTGGGCGCCTTGGCGGCCAGAGTGACGTGCAGGGGAACGAGGCGACGGTGCGCGGCTTCGCTGAGGCGCCGCCGGTAGAGGCCGAGTGCGTAGGCGCGGATGGCGCAGACCGCCTCGTAGGCCATGTCGGCCTGGTTGACGTGGCTGATCGTGACGTGTTCGCCGTCCTCGGTGATCCGGAGGGTCTCCGTACCGGTGTCGGCGACGCTGGCGAAGTAGGCCGAGGCGTCCCGGATCCCTTCGAGCGGGGTGGGCGCGGAGGTGATCAGGTAGTCCCACACCCCGAGCGTGCCGATGCTCGACTGCTGCGCCAGCACCACGGAAAGGTCGGTCCAGGGGCTGCGGGTGGTCGTCATTTCCGCGATGCGGATGCTCGTGCCCGAAGGGGTCCGGCACAGGTCGTCGTGGAGGTGCTCCGGCGCCACGCCCAGCAAGTCCGCGTATCCCTGCGGAGGTACGCCCAGAGCGCGCGCGGCATTGACGCTGAGACGGGTGAGGGCGGAGGAGGTTGTTCCCTGATGTGCATGCGAGACCACAGGGGCAGAGCATAGTCCAGCGTGCATTACCAGATCATCGCGGGATCTGGGGGCCTGTTGTCCCCATCGTGGCGCGGAGAGTCCCCTGTGGCGCGTGCGGTCCCCTGGCTGGCGTCTGCTGCCCTGGGCCGACAGCTCTTCTCGGCCATAGCGTGGTGATCGTTCCCACAGGGTGCGCACAGCGCCGGGGGCAAGGAGCGGAGCCCCCCCACGGGGGTGGGGGGCTCGGAATCCGCGATGCGGGCGCATGTCGTAGTCGCTGACGGCACTGCCCCGTAATTCGCTCGCGCCCGCGGCCACTGCCGTCTTACGGTGGAGGTCGCCGGGTGGAGCAGGTCGGCAGCTCGCTGGGCTCATAACCCAGAGGTCGCGGGTTCAAATCCCGCCCCGGCCACTGAAGTGACGGGCCCGTCGCGCGACATGCGCGACGGGCCCGTTTCGCGTAGCGCAGAGCTGGAGTCGGCTGGGCTCAGGGCTCAGGCGATTCCCACGGTGTACGCGGCCCGGTAGCCGTCGCCGTCAGGCGAGGGGGCCAGTGTCATGGCGGCCCCGGAGGACCTGTAGCGGCTGTCCCGTTGGTTGGGGTGCTCCGGTGCGGGGCGCCGCGAGTACGGCCGGCGCGCGTACACCTTCACCAGGAAGCCCTCGGGGAAGAAGAACTGAGAGGTCGTCTCGGTACGGGTGTCGGGGTGCACCTTGAAGTGGATGTGCGGCGCCAACCCCGCGTACCACCCGGGCACGATCGTTCGGAACACGCAGCGGCCGGTGCCATCGGTGACCTGCGAGCCGCGCAGGAAGGTGGCCGTGCCGGTGGAGTAGTCGCCCGAGGCGTCGGCGTGCCACACGTCGACGGTGGCCTCCGCGATCGGCCGGCAGCCCGCGGAGACCCGGACCACCGTTAGGTCCAGCCGCAACGGCACCCCGCCCCGGCCCTCGGTGATGTCAGACCGGACCCGGTCCAGGTCCAGGTAGTACGGGCCCGCGCCCGCTTCCGTGGTCAGGACGCAGGCCGGGGTGCTGCCGGTGCCCGAGGGCCGGGGTGGCGAGGCCGACGGCTGGCCGGCCGCACCCCGGGTCGCGACGGGGCCTGAGCAGGCCGCGGTCAGTGCGGCGGCCCCGGCCGATCCGGCGGCCAGCAGCACGGTACGACGGCTGGTCCGGGAGGTGTCGTTCTCGGCCATGCGAACCCCTCACAGGTGCCCTCGGGCGCCGCCACGCGCGGACGGCTGCACGTTGGGCCCCACCGTGCCGGACGGCATGCTTCCGGTCCGTCACCGACACACCCGGACTTACTAGTTCCGATTCCCGCGCGCGGGCCCTCGGCCTCTCCGCGGTCCGCTGCCCTGTGGCCGGGACGGAACTTCCTCGAAGATGGGCGAACGTTCACTGGGCCGGACCGGGCCCGTTTCGTAGGAGAGGAGGACGAGTATGCGCCGTGGCCGCCCGAGCGAGGGGCAATTGAGGGCCAACTTCGAGTCCGCGCTGGCGGGTGCCCTGGAGGGGCGTGGCGTGCGTACGGAGACAGGGCTCGATCAGCAGGCGGAGAAGGCGCTGTGGGCCATCATCCGAGCCCGTCCGGACGTCCCCGACGAGCTGGTCGCCGCGGCTCGTCAGGCGTTCGCCGGGCAGCTGGACGGCAGCAACGCGGTCCAGCGGCGTGCGGAGATGGCCCGCCGTCTCGCGGACCGCGCGTCGCGCGGGAACCCGACGCCCGGGCGACCGGACACACCCTGAGCCCTGAGCCCTGAGCCCTGAGCTGCACGAGCCGTCGCCGCGGACTCCGCCGCATTTCCTGAGCGCGGCAGCGGCCGCAGACGGCGGAAGGGCCGGCTCGACGCTCTCGCTGTCGAGCCGGCCCTTCCGCCGGTACGTCCCTCCGGCGTGCCGAGCGTTCCGCTCGACCGGCCCGGCTAGTCCGTGCCGGACTCCATCGCCGCGCGGTCCAGCATCTCCTCGTCCTCGGAGACCTCGCCGCGGGACGCGATGGCCTCGGCGCCGCCCTCGGGCATGCTGCCGATCAGCCCGGTCGCGGCCGCCTGCGCGGCGCCCACGGTCGGGTGGCCGGTGCCGATCAGGCCGAGCCCGACGTACTGCTCCAGCTTGGCGCGCGAGTCGGCGATGTCGAGGTTGCGCATGGTGAGCTGGCCGATCCGGTCCACCGGGCCGAACGCCGAGTCCTCGGTGCGCTCCATGGACAGCTTGTCCGGGTGGTAGCTGAACGCCGGGCCCGTGGTGTTGAGGATCGAGTAGTCCTCACCGCGCCGCAGTCGCAGCGTCACCTCGCCGGTGACGGCCGCGCCGACCCAGCGCTGGAGCGACTCGCGGACCATCAGCGCCTGCGGGTCCAGCCAGCGGCCCTCGTACATCAGCCGGCCGAGGCGCCGGCCCTCGTTGTGGTAGTGCGCGAGGGTGTCCTCGTTGTGGATCGCGTTGACCAGACGCTCGTAGACCGCGTGCAGCAGGGCCAGGCCGGGCGCCTCGTAGATGCCGCGGCTCTTGGCCTCGATGATCCGGTTCTCGATCTGGTCCGACATGCCCATGCCGTGGCGGCCGCCGATCGCGTTGGCCTCCATCACGAGGTCGACGGGGGAGGCGAACTCCTTGCCGTTGATCGTGACGGGGCGGCCCTGGTCGAAGCCGATCGTGACGTCCTCGGTGGCGATCTCGACCGAGGGGTCCCAGAACCGCACGCCCATGATCGGCTCGACCGTCTCCACGCCGGTGTCGAGGTGCTCCAGGGTCTTGGCCTCGTGGGTGGCGCCCCAGATGTTGGCGTCGGTGGAGTACGCCTTCTCCGTGCTGTCGCGGTACGGGAGGTCGTGGGCCAGGAGCCACTCCGACATCTCCTTGCGGCCGCCGAGCTCGGTCACGAAGTCCGCGTCCAGCCAGGGCTTGTAGATCCGCAGGTGCGGGTTGGCGAGCAGACCGTAACGGTAGAACCGCTCGATGTCGTTGCCCTTGAAGGTCGAGCCGTCGCCCCAGATCTGGACGTTGTCCTCGAGCATCGCCCGGACCAGGAGGGTGCCCGTGACGGCGCGGCCGAGCGGAGTGGTGTTGAAGTAGGCGCGCCCGCCCGAGCGGATGTGGAACGCCCCGCAGGTGAGCGCGGCCAGACCCTCCTCGACCAGCGCCGCGCGGCAGTCGACCAGGCGCGCGATCTCGGCGCCGTAGGCCTTCGCACGGCCGGGCACCGAGGCGATGTCGGGCTCGTCGTACTGGCCGATGTCGGCGGTGTACGTGCACGGGACGGCGCCCTTGTCGCGCATCCACGCGACCGCGACGGACGTGTCGAGGCCGCCCGAGAAGGCGATGCCGACGCGTTCGCCGGCGGGAAGGGAGGTGAGGACCTTAGACATAGGAAGAGTATGCAACGTTTCGCATGATCATGCAAAGTCTGGCGCCGGCGGCCACGTCGTGAAGCCGGAGCGTCACTGGCGCAGCCGCTCGGCGAACGCTCGGGCGGCGGCCAGGTCGGCGGTGTCCGGCCGCTGCTTGTTGATGCCGCCGACGAGCTTGAAGGGCGCCCAGGTGTCGAAGGCCCGGCACGAGAAGCTCCCGGTCACCTCGAAGCCCTTGCCTTCGAGGAGCCGGACCAGGGGGCGGGTGAAGGGCGCCGGCGGAATCTCGGGGAGTCCACTGGTGGCGAACACGAACGCCCGTCCCCGCCCGGCGGGGAGTGCGGTGACGAAGCCGGTCAGCCGGGGGTGGAGCCTGCCGTGGAAGACGCCCGAGCCGAACCCCACCAGGTCGGCGTCGGCCAGCTCCCTCGGGTCGGCCTCCTCGGGGGTAACGACCTTCGCTCCCAGTGTTCGGGCCATGGTGTCGGCGACACGACGCGTATTGCCGTGTGACACGGAGACGCACACGATGACGGCTTTCATCCGACGATCCCTTCTCTCGCTCGCTTGCTTGCGTAGAGAGGACCGGGCGGCGGCTCCGGATGTGACAACGGGTCGGCGTGACGGCGGCCACACCGCGGCCGGCCCGGCCGGTCGGCGTGCCGGTCTGCGGCTCGACCGCCCGGTCAGCGGTAGGCCGCGAGGAAGGCGCGGATGCCCCCGGCGGCGTAGCGCTCAAGGTCGGCGTCACTGTGCTGGGCGCTGCCGTGGAACATGGCCTGGTTCACCGGAATCCACAGCAGCAGGCCGGCGAAGTGGTGTGCGGCCAGCATCGGGTCGTCGGCCTTGAGGAGCCCCTGGTCGGTCAGGCGTCGGAAGGTGGCCGCCAGGGTGGCCAGCACCCGTTCGAAGCCCTGCTCGTACCAGGTGGCTCCCAGTTCGGGGAACGTGTCGGCGTTGGCGATGATCAGGCGTCGCAGCTGGAGGACCTGGGGCTGGGTGAGGGTCGCCAGGAGCCGGCGGGCGAGACGGGTCAAGGCCTCCTCCAGGCCGTCGGCGTCCGCCGGGACGTCGGTCACCAGGTCGATCATGCCGTCGATGCGGTCGGTGGTGGCCAGGACGATCGCGGCGAACAGCTTCTCCTTGTCCGCGAAGTGCTTGTAGACGGTCTGCTTGGACACCGCGGCCAGCTTCGCGATGTCGTCCATGCTCGTCCCCGAGTACCCCTTGTTCAGGAACACGGTGGTCGCGGCCTCCAGGATCGCCTGGTGCTTGCGCGCCGAACGAGTGTCCATCGTCGACTTCCTCTCTCCGTCCGTCCTGTGTGCTGCCTTCTCACCGAAGAGTACTGGACTGACCAGTACTCGAACCAGTACTGTACGGTCCAGTTCCCAGCGGCAGGGCTTCCGGCCCTGCACACGGCGCACGCATCGGAGTGGGGTTTCGCATGGACATGGACAAGGTCTTCTCGGCCGACGGCACGACCATCGCCTACGAGCAGCGGGGCTCGGGCCCCGCCGTGGTGCTCGTCGGCGGCGCTTTCATGACCCGCGGTGACTCCGCCGCGCTCGCGGCCCTGCTCGCCGAGCACTTCACCGTCTTCACGTACGACCGCCGCGGCCGCGGCGACAGTGGGGACGGTCCGGTGTACGACGTGCAGCGCGAGGTCGAGGACCTGGACGCGGTGATCGGGCACGCGGGCGGCGAGGCCATGGTCTTCGGCATGTCCTCGGGTGCCGTGCTCGCACTGGAGGCGGCGGCCCGGGGCAGCGCCGTCTCCCGCCTGGCGCTCTACGAGCCGCCCTTCGTCACCGACGACAGCCGCGCGCCGCTGCCCGCCGACTACGTCGCCCACCTGACGGAGCTCGTGGAGCGGGAGGCGTACGGCGACGCCGTGGCCTACTTCATGACCGCCGCCGTGGGTCTGCCCGCCGAGGTCGTCAACGGGATGCGGCAGGCCCCCTTCTGGGCCGGGATGGAGACCACCGCCCGCACCCTGCCCTACGACGGCATGGTCATGGGCGACACCATGTCGGGCCGCCCCCTTCCCGCCGACCGCTGGCAGTCCGTCACGGTGCCGGTGCTCGTCGGCAGCGGGGACGCGGGCGCGCCGCACATGCTGAGCGGCGCTCGGGAACTCGCCGCACTGGCCGACAACTTCGCCCTGCGCGTCTTCCCCGGCCAGGAGCACAACATCGACCCGACGCGCATCGCCCCCGCCCTGACCGACTTCTTCACCGCCGGGGAGCAGGCCTGAACAAGACCCCCGCCGGCCCGGGCAGGTCCCGGGGCGTCAGGGGGCAGGCGGCGTGGAGCGGGCGTAGCGGTCGGTGAGGCGATGGAGGTGGGCGACCAGTTCCGCGGGCTCGGTGACGTCGAAGTCGAAGTCGAGCATGCCCAGGTAGACGGCGAGGGTCTGCACCGAGTCCGCGCCGGTGACCAGTACGCAGCTGTCGGCGTCGACCGCCTCGACCGTGCCGACCGCGGGGTTGATCCGCTCGATCACCGCCGCCGCCGGGGCGTGGACGACGACCCGCGCGCGGTAGCGCCAGGCGGCGCTCGACACCCGTTGGGAGACGTATGCGGAAACGTCACCGCCGGGCGGCTCGCGCGGGGCGAAGCGGGGTCCGGTCGGGGTACGGGGACGGATTCGGTCGACCCTGAAGGTACGCCAGTCCTCGCGCTCGACGTCCCAGGCCACCAGGTACCAGCGCTGTCCCCAGTTCACCGCCCGGTACGGCTCCACCACACGGCGCGTGGGGGAGCCCGCGTGGTCCAGGTAGTCGAACCGCAGGCGCTCCCGGTCGCGGCAGGCGGACACGAGAACGGTCAGCACCTCCGCGGAGACGGCCGGCGCGGGACGGTCCGTGGATACGGCCACGGTGTACGCCGTCAGGGCCCGCACCCGGCGGCGCAGTCGTGAGGGCAGCACCTGTTCCAGCTTGCCCAGCGCCCGCAGGGAGGTTTCCTCGGTGCCGGGGACGGCGCCCTGCGCGGCGGTGCGCAGCGCGATCGTCACCGCGACGGCCTCCTCGTCGTCGAGCAGCAGCGGGGGCATCGCCGCCCCGGCGCCCAGCCGGTAGCCGCCCGTGGATCCGCGGGTGGCGTCCACGGGATAGCCGAGCTCGCGCAGGCGGTCGATGTCGTTGCGCACGGTGCGGCCGCTCACCCCCAGCCGCTCCGCCAGTTCGGATCCCGGCCAGGACCTCGGAGTCTGCAACAGGGAGAGCAGGCGCAGCAGCCGTGCGGAAGTATCGAGCATGGGGCCAGCCTGTTCTGCCATTAGGAAGGCAACGTACCTATATCGAGAATACTGTCTTACCCATGGAGACCAACAGCAACACCGACGCCCGGATCCACCCCTTCCGCATCGACGTCCCGCAGGACGAGCTCGACGACCTGCGCGACCGGCTGGCACGCACCCGCTGGGGCAGCGAGATCCCCGGCGCCGGCTGGAGCCGGGGTGTTCCCACCGACTACCTCAAGGCCCTCGCCGCGTACTGGGCCGACGGATTCGACTGGCGCAAGGCGGAGGCGGAACTCAACGAGTTCCCCCAGTTCACGACCGAGATCGACGGCCAGAACATCCACTTCCTCCACGTCCGTTCGCAGAACCCGGCGGCCGTCCCGCTGCTCCTGCTGCACGACTGGCCCTGCTCGTTCGTGCAGTTCGTCGACGTCATCCGGCCGCTGACGGAGGAGTTCCACGTCATCGTGACCTCCACGCCCGGCACCGGCTTCTCCGGCCCGCTCGGCGAGGCCGGCTGGAACACCGGCCGCATCGCCGGCGCGTTCGTCGAGCTGATGGACCGGCTCGGCTACGGCTCCTACGGAGTCCAGGGCACGGGCGGCGGCGCCTGGATCGCCGCCGAGATGGGACGCCGGGCGCCCGACCGGATCGTCGGCATCCACGTCAACGGCCTGATCACCTTCCCCTCCGGGGACCCCGCCGAGTTCGAGGGGCTGACCGCCTCCGAGCAGGTGCGCCTCGCCCGGCTGGAGGAGTTCCAGCAGGACAAGATGGGCTTCAACGCCATCCAGTCCACCCGCCCGCAGACCCTCGCCTACGGCCTGCACGACTCGCCGGTCGGCCAACTCGCCTGGATCGCCGAAAAGTTCAAGGAGTGGACGGACCCCGCCACCGAGCTCCCCGAGGACGCCGTGGGCCGCGACCGCCTGCTGACCAACATCAGCGTGTACTGGTTCACCGGCACGGCCGGCTCCTCGGCGAACCTCTACTACGAGTCGGGCCACGACCCGAGCGCCTGGGCCCCGAAGCCTCGCGGCACCGTCCCGACCGGCGTGGCCGTCACCCTGCACACCGACATCGCCATCCGCCGCTTCGCCGAGCGGGACCACAACATCACCCACTGGAGCGAACTGGAGCGGGGCGGCAACTTCCTCGCACTGGAGCAGCCGGAGGCCTTCGTCACCGACGTCCGCACCTTCTTCCGGTCGCTCGAGGCCTGACGCCCCGGCCCCAGGAAGTGCCCGGCCGAGCCCGGGAACCGCGTACCGCGCCCCCGCGTCTGTCGTGAACATGAGGCAAAATCCACTGGACGGCCGGCCCGAGGGCGCGGCTCCGCGAGCCCGGGTCGCCGCCTCGGCGGCGCTCGCCCTCGCCGCGTGGGGCCTCACCGAGTGGTGGAACCCCCGCCGGCACGAGGACCCCGGTTACGTAGGCCCGCTCTGATCGGCGCCACCACCCCGAAGCGCACCCGTGCGGCGGCAGCCGGGGTCGCACTGGTGACCGTGGCCATGGGACTGGGGCTCAGAGCGGCGACGACGGGAAGCGTGGCCAAGTACGGCGGGGACGCGCTGTACACCGTCCTGATCCTGGCCCTCGTGGTCCTGGTCGCCCCTCGGCTGACGCCCCTGCGGGCCGCCGCGAGCGCCCTGGCCATCAGCTGTGCGGTGGAGTTCCTCCAGCTCAGCGGGGTGCCGGCGGAGCTCGCCGAGCGCAGCGTCATAGCCCGGCTCGTGCTCGGGTCCACGTTCAACGCACCCGACCTGTTCTGGTACGCGGTCGGGGCGGGAGCGGGATGGCTCGTTCACGCCACGGTGCGGGGGCGGCGGGGGCGCTGATCGGCGGCGATCGCCTCAGAACCGGGGCAGAGCGGCGGCGACGCGGTTCCACACCGAGCGGGTGGCGCCAAAACCGCTCTCGTGCACCCAGACGTGCGTACACGAGGGGCACTGGAGGTGGAGCAGGCTGCCGGTGTTGGTGAGCAGGTACCGCCAGTGGACGGAGCAGGTCCGCCGCTCCTCGCAGGGTCCGCACCCCCGGGCGTCCTCGCACTTGGGACAGGCCACCCAGGCCCGGCGCCCGGGATCGGCCTGCGGATCAAGCGGCAGCACGGCCGTCTCCCCTCGCGGGCAGCACGCCGGCCGCCACCAGATCGTCGTAGAGGCGCTGCTGCTGCGCGTCGAGTCCGGAGTACAACAGGTCGTACGCGGCCTCCTCGCCGAGCAGCACCTCGACCGGATTCCAGTCCGGGCCGAGCGCTTCCATCACCTGGGCGCGCCGGAGCACCTCCTGCGAGGTGAGGTCCACATCGAAGTCGACCAGCGCGGAGGCGCCGGAAGCGTCGGGCTGGTCCGGGGAAGGGGTGGGGTCGTGGGGGGCCATGGCGTTGAACTTAGGTAACCCTTGCTTGCCGGGTCAAGGGAGCGTGGGCGGAGTCACAGACCGGAGCTCCCGGGGCAGCGCCGCGCGGGTCTTACGGGCAGTTCTTGTCCATGGTGCGCAGGAAGGCGTCACCCATCATCGTCTCGGTGACGCCGTCCGTCTCGTCGTAGTCCTTGGTGATCAGGGACCGGGTGACGTCGTCCCCGAGCGTCTCGCGGCCCTCGCACATCGTCCTCTGGTCCTCGGGAGACTTCTCCGACCAGACCATCGCGGCCGCGAGGTCGGCCAAGAGGGTCGGATCGAGCGCGGTGGAGGCGGTGGGGCTCGCGGTGGCGGCCTTCCCGGGGGCCGTACTCGCCGCAGCCGTGGCCGCAGCCGTGGCCGCAGCCGTGGCCGTGGCCGTGGCCGTGGCCGTGACGGTCACGGTGGGGGCGGGCTCGGCCTCGCCCCTGCCGTCGCTGGTCGCGGCAGCCGTCAGGCCGAGGAGGAGGAAGAGAGCGCCGGCGCCGACGCACGCCGTGCCCGCCTTCTTGCGCGTGCTCCAGGCTGCCGGGCCGGACGGTGCGGACGGTGCGGCCGCGGGCGGGCCCCACGCGGCGTGGCCGGGCTGTCGGTTCTGCCCCTGACCCTGGGGCTGGTCGCTGCTCATGATCGTCTCCTGCTGGGAAGGTGTGGGGGCGGCCGCCCGCCGAACGCGGGGCGGCGGGGGCCGCGAATGCCTGGTACCGCCGTCCTCTAGAGGCCGGTCACGGGCAGCGTTCCTCGAGCTTGACGGTGTCGAAGACGACCTTCGTGGTGAGCGGGTGCGTGCCGGGGGCCGGACTCTGCGCGCAGACCTTCCAGTTGCGGTCGAGTACCTGCATGCGGCCCGCGCCGGTCGCGTCGGTGCTGCCGAGCAGGTAGAAGCCGGAGGCCTGAGCCCCGTCCTGGGAAGCCTGCAACTCCTTGCCCACGAAGTTCGGCAGGGCGCCGGTGGCTTCCGCCGTCGGCTGCGCCGGGGCGGGGGTGTCGGACGGCTTCGCCTCCACGGCGGCCTGAGGCTGGGCGGCGGCGGTCACGGTGACCACCGGGCCCGGGACGGTCGTGGTGACCGTGACCGTGACGGTGGGTGCGGGCGATGCGGTGCCACCGCTACCGTCGCCGGTCGCGGCCCCGATCAGGCCGAGGACGAAGAGGACGGCGAGGGCGCCGCCACAACCGACCCCGGCCTTCTTGCCGTTGCTCCATCCGCTGATGCCGACGGGGGCGGGCGGGCTCCATGCCGCAGGCCCGGGCTGCGGCTTGGGGTAGCCGTAGCCTCCGGGCCGGCCGGGCTGTTGGGGAGGGCCGTAGCCGCGCTGGTCGCTCATGCGCTTCTTTCTGGGAGTGCGCTTCCGCCCCGCTAAGGGCGTGCGGGCGCGCTTGGGGTCCGGAGCCCTGTGCGGGGACGCCGGATGGGTGTGGAGCGGCTCTGCCGCCGCCGGGGGAATGAGCGGAGAGTGGGTGTCCTCTACCCGCCTGGGCGCACGCCGTCGGCCTGGTGGGCGCGTGCGGTATCAGGGAGAGTATGCGCAGGTGGCGCGTATTGCCACATCGGCCTATTCGGCCATCCCCGTACGTATCTCAGCCCCCGCTCGCCCGCCCGCCTCACGGTGTGCCGGCTCGGCCGGAGCCCAAGAGGTCGCGCATGCGCCGGACCCTTCGGGATCCAGCAATGCATGATCATGAACCCCGGATTGACTTCCGGCGACCTTCCGCCCAGGGGCACCCTCTTCATGCGGGCATCGGCACCGGTGGATGCCCGAGTAACCGTCCTGGGGGGCACATTCGCTTCTTGAAGGTCGCGCCTCCATCGTCGGCGAATTCCCCACGGATGCGGGGCCGGCGAGCCGGCCTCTTGGGTCCGTTCTGGTCATTTGTCATCCGGCTGTCTGGCTTCACTTCGGGGTGTATCGATGATGGATATTGCTGCTCATGGCGTGCGTGATCTCCCTTCACGCGCGGTCGCGGTCGTCGGGATCGGCTGTCGGTTTCCCCAATCGGACGGGCCGGGGGAGTTCTGGCGGCTCCTGCGCGGCGGTGGTGACGCGATCACCGGTCGGCGGGGTGGCCGGGGGCCGGCGCGCGGCGGGTTCCTCGATCGGGTCGACGGTTTCGATTACGAGTTCTTCGGTATCTCGCGACGCGAGGCCGTGGCCATGGACCCGCAGCAGCGGCTGGCCCTCGAACTGGCCTGGGAGGCCCTCGAAGACGCCCGGACCCTGCCGGGCGACCTCAAGGGCAGCCGCGCGGGCGTGTTCCTGGGGGTGATCGCCGACGACTACGCGACGCTGCTGCGCGGACTGGGTCCCGACGCGGTGACCGGGCACACGCTGACCGGATCGCAGCGCGGTGTGATCGCCAACCGGATCTCCTACGCGCTGGACCTGAACGGCCCGAGTCTGGTGGTGGACACAGGGCAGTCGTCGTCGCTGGCCGCCGTGCACCTGGCGTGCGCGAGCCTGCGGGACGGCGAGTCCGACCTGGCGCTGGCCGGCGGCGTGAACCTGATCCTCGCGCCGGAGAGCACCCTGGCCCTGGAACGGGCCGGGGCGCTGTCGGCGGACGGGCGCTGCTTCACCTTCGACTCCCGCGCGAACGGCTACGTCCGGGGCGAGGGCGGCGGGGTCGTCGTCCTCAAGCTCCTGGAAGCCGCCGTCCGGGACGGCGACCGCATCCATGCCGTCATCCGCGGCAGTGCCCTGAACAACGACGGTGCGACCGAGACGCTGCCGACGCCGGGCCGTGCGGCGCAGGAGCGGGTGCTCCTGGCCGCTTGTCTCGACGCGGGCGTCGAGCCGGGCGAGGTCCGGTACGTCGAACTGCACGGTTCGGGGACGCGGGTCGGCGACCCGATCGAAGCGGCCGCGCTCGGCGCGACGTTGGGTGCGGCCCACGCGTCGGACGCCCCGCTTCTGGTCGGGTCGGTGAAGACGAACATCGGTCATCTGGAGGGCGCGGCCGGGATCGCCGGGTTCATCAAGGCCGTGTTGTGCGTCAGCGAACGCGAACTCGTACCCAGCCTGAACCACTCCGGGCCCGGTGAGCGGATCCCGCTCGACGAACTGCACCTGCGGGTCAACACCGAGACCCGGCCCTGGCCGTCGCCGGAGGAGCCGCTGGTCGCGGGAGTCAGCTCGTTCGGGATCGGCGGTACCAACTGCCACGTGATCCTCTCGGACTGGCAGGGCGCGGAGCGTGCCGTCGGTGAAGGCGAAGGAGCTGCAGGCGCGTTGCCCTGGGTCCTGTCAGGGCGTGACGAACCTGCGCTGCGTGACCAGGCCGAACGGCTGCGCGCCCATGTGGAGGCGCGTCCGGAACTCGGCGCGGCCTCGGTGGGCCGGTCGCTGGCCGTCACCCGCACCACGTTCGAACACCGCGCCGTCGTCGTCGCGGACTGCCGGGACGAGTTCCTCGCCGGACTGCTGGCACGGTCGGGCGGGCAGCCGTCGGCGGCCGTGGTGGAGGGCCGTCACGAGGGGCCGCCGGTCCGGCCGGTCTTCGTCTTCCCCGGCCAGGGCTCGCAGTGGGCGGGCATGGCAGCGGAGTTGATCGAGACCTCCCCGGTCTTCGCCGACCGGATCGGCGAGTGCGCCGACGCGCTGCGTCCGTACGTGGACTGGTCGCTGATCGACGTCCTGCGCGGCGTCCCCGGTGCGCCGCCGCTGGAGGGCGACGAGGTGATCCAGCCCGCGTTGTGGTCGGTGATGGTGTCGCTGAGCGCGCTCTGGCGCTCGGCCGGGGTGGAGCCTGCCGCCGTGGTGGCCCACTCGCAGGGCGAGATCGCCGCTGCCACCGCCATGGGCGCCCTGTCGCTCCCGGACGGCGCGCGGATCGTGGCGCTGCGCAGCCGGGCGCTGAGCCGGATCGCCGGACGCGGCGGGCTGCTGTCGGTGGAACTCCCGGCCGAACGGGTGGGGCAGGACCTCGCGCTGGTGGAGCCTGCGCTGTCGATCGCGGCGGTCAACGGCCCCGCGCACACGGTGGTCGCGGGTCCGGGCGCGGCGCTCGATGCGCTGGCCGCCCACTACGGAGAGGAGGTGCGGACGCGGAGGCTTCAGGTCGACTACGCCTCGCACAGCGCGGACGTCGAGGAACTGCGGGAGGAACTGCTCACGGCCCTGGCCGGGATCGCCCCGCGCTCCACCGGCGTGCCGTTCTACTCGACCGTCACCGCCCAGCCCGTCGACACCGCCGAGCTGGACGCCGGGTACTGGTTCCGCAACCTGCGCGAGCCGGTGCGCTTCGGACAGGCCGTCGAGGAACTGCTGGACTCGGGCCACTCGACGTTCCTGGAGGTCAGCCCGCATCCGGTGCTGACGATGGGCATCCGGCAGGCGATCGACCTGCACGGTGGGGACGGCGCCGCGCTGAGCACGCTCCGGCGCGGCCACGGGGATGGCAGCCGGTTCCTCACGGCCGCGGCCGAGGCCTTCGTACGCGGAGTCGCGGTGGACTGGGCCGCGCTGCTGCCCGGTTCGGCGCCGACGGCCGACCTGCCGACCTACCCTTTCCAGCGCCGCTCCTGCTGGCCGGCCGGTATGCCGGGGGCCACCGAGCAGGTGCCCGACGCGGTCGCGACCCTGGCCCCGGCCCCGGTCCCGGCCCTGGACGCGCGATCGGTGCTTGAGCTGGTCCAAAGCCTTACGGCGGTCGTGTTGGGCGCCGGTTCGGCCGGCGACGTCCGGCCCGGCCGGACGTTCCGCGAGATGGGCCTGGACTCGGCCATGACGCTCGAACTGCGCGACCGGCTGTCGGCGGCCACGGGGCTGAAGCTGGAGAGCACCGTCCTGTACGACCACCCGAGCCCGGCCGCCGCGGCCGCCGCGATCGGCGAGCTGAAGGCGGGCGCGTCCACCGGCGGTTCCCCGGCGGGCGTGCGGAAGCAGGAGCGGGCGGGCCACGACGATGCAGACGCCGACGACCCCGTGGTCATCGTCGGCATGGCCTGCCGGTTCCCCGGCGGGGTGCGCTCGCCCGATGACCTGTGGAACCTGGTCGACACGGGAACCGACGCCATCGGCGACTTCCCCGACGACCGCGGCTGGGACCTGGCGACGCTCCACCACCCGGATCCGGACCGGATCGGGACGTCCTACGTCCGCCAGGGCGGCTTCGTACCGGACGTGACGGACTTCGACGCGGAGTTCTTCGGGATCAGCCCGCGCGAAGCCCTCGCCATGGACCCGCAGCAACGGCTCCTCCTGGAAGTCACCTGGGAGGCGCTGGAACACGCCGGGATCGACCCCGCGTTGCTGCAGGGCACCCGGACCGGCGTGTTCGCCGGCGCGATGCACTCCGGCTACGGGCCGAGCATGGAAGCGGCCGGGCACGGCGTGGCGGGTCACCTGCTGACCGGCACCAGCACGAGCGTGATCTCCGGGCGGATCGCCTACGTCCTTGGCCTGAACGGGCCCGCGTTGACCGTGGACACCGCGTGCTCGGCGTCGCTGGTCGCGTTGCACCAGGCCGTGAGGTCGGTGCGGTCCGGAGAATGCTCGATCGCCCTGGCCGGAGGGGTCACGGTCATGGCGACCCCCGGCATGTTCGTGGAGCTCTCCCGCCAGCGGGTGCTGGCCGCCGACAGCCGCTGCAAGGCCTTCTCCGCCCAGGCCGACGGTACCGGTTGGGGCGAGGGTGCCGGCATGCTCGTGGTCGAACGGCTCTCGGACGCCCGCCGCCACGGTCACTCCGTGCTGGCGGTCGTCGCCGGCAGCGCCATCAACTCCGACGGCGCCTCCAACGGCCTGTCCGCGCCGAGCGGCGTCGCCCAGCAGCGCGTCATCGGGGACGCTCTCGCGGATGCCGGGCTCGCGCCGCAGCAGGTCGACGCCGTGGAGGCGCACGGGACCGGCACCGCTCTCGGCGACCCGATCGAGGCCAACGCCCTGCTGGCCGCCTACGGGCGCGATCGGGACCGGCCGCTGTGGCTGGGATCCCTCAAATCCAACATCGGACACGCGCAGGCGGCGGCGGGCGTCGGCGGTGTCATCAAAATGGTCCAGGCCATCCGGAACGCGACCCTGCCCGCCACGCTGCACGTCGACGAGCCGTCCCCGTACGTGGATTGGGAGGCGGGGTCGGTGGCCCTCCTCGAACGGGCCCGTCCCTGGCCGGAGACCGGCGAGCCCCGGCGCGGCGGCGTTTCCTCGTTCGGGATCAGCGGCACCAACGCGCACGTGATCCTCGCCGAGCCGCCCGCCGAGGCCGAACCCGCGGAAGAGCCCGCGGAAGAACCGGTGCGGCCGCCCGTGGTGCCGGTCGTCCTGTCGGCCCGGACACCGGACGCGCTGCGGGACCGGGCCCGGATGCTGGCCGCCGGGCCCCTCGACCCGGTCGCCGCCGCACCGGCCCTGACCGCCAGGACCTCCCTCGACGAGCGCGCCGTGGTGATCGCCCGTGACCGGCAGGAAGCCGACCGCGCGCTGGACGCACTGGCCCGCGCCGAGGAGACCCCCGGCGTCGTCACAGGCCGCGTCGGCACCGGCCGCGCCGGCGAGCCCGGCCGGACCGTTCTGGTCTTCCCCGGACAGGGCGGCCAGTGGCGGGGCATGGCAGCGGAGCTCGCCGCCGAGAGCCCCGTCTTCGCCGCCCGCCTGGCCGAATGCGAGCGGGCGCTCGCCCCGTACGTCGACTGGTCGCTGGCCGACGTCCTGGACGGTGCGCCCCTGCTCGACCGGATCGACGTCGTGCAGCCCGCGCTGTGGGCCGTGATGGTGTCGCTGGCCGAGCTGTGGCGGTCGGCCGGGGTCGTCCCGGACGCCGTGGTCGGCCACTCCCAGGGCGAGATCGCCGCCGCCGTCGTGGCCGGGGCGCTCTCCCTCGACGACGGCGCCCGCGCCATCGCGCTGCGCAGCAGCGTGGCCGTCGACCTGATGGGCAAGGGGGCGATGGCCGTGATCCCGCTGCCCGCGGAGCGGGTACGGGAACGACTCGGCACGCTGAGCATCGCCGCGATCAACGGACCGGCCGCCACCGCCGTGGCCGGAGCCCCGCACGCCATCGCCGAACTGGTCGCCGGCTACCAGGCCGAGGGCGTCAACGCCCGCGTGATCCCGGCGGCCTTCGCCTCGCACTGCCCGGCGGTCGAACCGATCCGCGAGAAGATCCTGGCCGAACTGGCTCCGCTGGCGCCGCGTACCGGCGAGATCGCGCTGATGTCCTCGGTCACCGCCGACTGGCAGGAGGGCGCCGAGCTCGACGCGTCCTACTGGTACCGGAACCTACGGCACACCGTGCGGTTCCGGGAGGCGGTCGAAGCGCTCATCGCGTCCGGCCACACCACGTTCGTCGAGGTCGGCCCGCACCCGGTGCTGGTCGGCAGCATCGGCCAGATCCTCGAGGAGGCCGGGACCGACGGGATCGTGACCGGATCGCTGCGCCGCGACGACGGCGACCTCCGCCGGTTCCTCACCTCCGCCGCCGAGGCCTACGTCCAGGGCCTGCCCGTCGCGTGGGAACGGCTCACCGGAACGGCCTCCGCCCGTGTCGACCTGCCCACCTATCCCTTCCGGCGTCGGCGCTACTGGCTCACGGGAACGGCCGGGCCGTCCGGCACGGCCGATCTCGGCCAGGCCCCGGCAGACCACCCCCTGCTCGGCGCGGCCGTCGATCTCGGCGACGGCGAGACGGTGTTCACCGGGCGGCTGTCGACCCGCGCCCACCCGTGGCTGGCCGACCACGCCCTCTCGGGGACGATCGTCGTGCCGGGCACCGTCTTCCTGGAGATGGCCCTGCACGCGGGTGCCAAGGCCGGCACGGCACGGATCGAGGAGCTGACCGTCTCGACGCCCATGGAACTCCCGGAGGACGGCGCCGTCGACCTGCGCGTCCGGGTGGCGGCAGAAGACGGCAACGGGCTGCGGGCCTGCCGGATATCGGGCCGGGCCACGGGCGGGGAGTGGATCGAGCACGCCACCGGCACCCTCGGCCCCGACACGGCCCCCGCCCCGGTCGTGGTCCCGGTCCCCGCGGACTGGCCGTCGGCCGACGCGACGCCGGTGCCGCTGGCACGCATGTACGAGGACCTCGGTCTGCGGGGCCACGAGTACGGGCCGGTGTTCCAGGGCTTGTGCGCCGCCTGGCGGTGCGACGGCGAGCAGTTCGCCGAGGCCGTCCTGCCCGAGCCGGAGGCCGCGAACGCCGGGGGCTACCGCCTGCACCCCGCCCTGCTCGACGCGTCCCTGCACGGCCTGATCGCCGACGCCCCGCGCCGCGAGGGGCAGTGCATGCAGCCGCTGCGCTGGCGCGGAGTGTCGCTGTTCGGTACGGGTGGCCGCACGTCCCTGCGGGTTCACGCGGCGCCCGCCGTGGACGGAGGCCACCCCCTGACGCTGCTCGACGCCTCGGGAGACCCGGTGGGGCTGGTCGAGTCGCTGGAGCTGTGCCCGGTCGCAATGGGCCGCCCGGCCGATCCCGCCGCCGTGGTGCGCGGCTCCCTGTTCGCGCTGGACTGGGCAGCGCTGCCCGAGCCGAAGGCCGGATCGCCGACCGGGAGGGTGCCGGTCTCCTGGGACGCCCTCGGCCTGGACGGGCTGCTCGCGGAGGCCGAGGTACCCGAGCACGCCGTCGTACTGTGCCCGTCCGTGCTGGGCCCGGCCGGCGAGGACGGAACCGACGCGGCGAAGGCGGCCAGGGAGGCCGTACACCGGACGCGGGACCTGCTCGGCCGGTGGCTTGCCGAGGACCGGCTCGCCGGGTCCCGGCTGGTGCTCGTCACCCGTGGGGCCGTTGCCGTCCGGCCCGGAGAGACCGTACGGGACCTCGCGCAGGCGGCCGTCTGGGGCCTGGTGCGCACGGCACAGGTCGAGCACCCGGGCCGGTTCGCCCTGGTCGACCTCGCCCCGGACGCCACCGAGGTTCCGGCCGCGGCGCTGGCGCCGGACGAGAACCAGGTGGCGGTCCGCGGCGGCTCCGTCCTGGTGCCCCGGCTCGTGTCCGGCGTGGGCGACCCCGCGCTCCGGCTCCCCGAAGGCGCGGCTGCCTGGCGGCTGGACATCCCCGAACGCGGCACCCTCTCCGCCCTGGAGCTCCGGCCCTGCCCCGAGGCCGCCGCCGAACCCGGCCCCGGCCAGGTCCGGATCACGGTCCGCGCCGCCGGGCTCAACTTCCACGACGTCCTGGGCGCACTCGACATGCACCCCGGCGACCCCGGCCCGCTCGGCCTGGAAGGCGCCGGCGTGGTCACCGCGACCGGGCCCGGTGTCACCGGCCTGACCGCCGGCGACCGCGTGACGGGCCTGTTCCCCGCCGCGTTCGGCACGGTGGCCCAGGCCGACCACCGCACCCTCGTCAAGATCCCCGACGGCTGGTCGTTCACCCGGGCCGCCGCCGTACCGGTCGCCCACATGACCGCCCTGCACGCGCTGAGCGAACTCGGCGGTGTGGTCGCGGGAGATCCCGTCCTGATCCACGCCGGGGCGGGCGGCGTCGGCATGGCCGCCGTCCAGCTGGCCCGGCACCTGGGCGCGGAGGTCTACGCGACCGCGAGTCCCGCCAAGTGGCCCGCACTCCGTGCCCTCGGCCTCGACGACGACCACCTCGCCTCGTCCCGCGAGAGCGGATTCGGCGAACGCTTCGGCGCGGGCGGCCGGCGCATGGCGGTCGTACTGAACTCCCTCACCGGCGAGCTCGTCGACGAGTCGCTGCGGCTGCTGCGCCCCGGCGGGCTCCTGGTCGAACTGGGCAGGACCGACCCGCGCGATCCCGCCGAGGTGGCCGCCGCGCATCCCGGTGTGCGCTACCAGGCGTCCAACCTGCTCCAGTTGCCGCACGAGCACCTCGCCGGCCTCCTCAACCGGGTGGTCGAGCTGTTCGCCGAGGGCGCGTTCACCTGGCCCGCCGTCACCGACATGGACGTCCGCCGCGCACCCGAAGCCTTCGGGCTGCTGCGCCAGGGCACTCACGTAGGCAAGGTCGTGCTCACCGTCCCGCCGATCCTCGACCCGGACGGAACCGTCCTGATCACCGGCGGGACCGGCGCCATCGGCCGGGCCATCGCCTGGCACCTGGTGACCGAACACGGCGCACGCTGGCTCCTGCTCGCCGGACGCCGCGGCGCCGACGCGCCGGGAGCGGCCGACCTGGCGTCCGAACTGAACGGGCTCGGCGCCGAGGTGAGGTTCGCGGCCGTGGACGTCGCCGACCGGGACGCGGTCGCCGCGATGATCGAGGCCGTCCCCGACCGGCACCCGCTGACCGCCGTGATCCACGCCGCGGGCGTGGTGGACGACGCGCCGATCACCTCGCTCACCCGCGAACAGACCGACCGGGTGATGCGGGTCAAGGCCGACGGGGCCTGGCACCTGCACGAGTTGACCGCGGGCCACCCGCTCACCGCGTTCGTCCTGGTCTCCTCGATCATGGGGATCCTCGGCGGCGCCGGGCAGGGCGGCTACACCGCCGCCAACGCGTTCCTCGACGGGCTCGCCCGGCACCGCCGCGCGCAGGGCCTGCCCGCGCTCGCGCTGGCCTGGGGCCTGTGGGACGACCCGGCCGGCATGATCGGCGCCCTCACCGACGCCGACCGTGCCCGCTTCGCCCGGGCCGGGCTCGTGGAGCTGGCCCCCGATCACGGATTGGCCCTGCTGGAGGCGGCGCTGCCGTCACCGCAGGCCGTCCTGGTGCTCGCCCGGCTCGACCGCGAGATCCTGCGCGACCTCGGAACGCACCTTCCGCCGGTCCTGCGGGAGGTCGTGGAGGAAGCCGGAGCGGGCCGGCCCGGGGACGTCACCGCACACCGGCGGCAGCGGCCGCTGCGGGACGAGCTGACCGGACTGACCGCCGGTGAACGCGCCGGGATCCTGTCCGACCTGATCCGCACCCACATGGCCGCCGTCCTGGGCTCACGGCCCGAGACGATCCCGGACGACAGGCCGTTCGGCGAGCTCGGATTCGACTCGCTCACCTCGGTCGAGTTCCGCAACCGCCTCAACGCGGCGACCGACCTCAAGCTCCCCCTCACCCTGCTGTTCGAGGCGCCGACGCTCCCCGAGCTCGTCGCCGTCCTGGACACCGAACTCGTACCGCCCCAGCAGGCACCGGCCGCTCCGGAGACCGCCTCCGGGGAGATCGCAGCGGACGTGACGGCGCTCGTCGAAGCCGCGACCGCCGAGGAACTGCTCGCCTTCATCGACCGCGAGCTCTCCCGCTCCTGACCACCCCACGGAGGGACGATCCGTCATGGCAACAGAATCAGACACGAAGCTGCTGGGATACCTCAAGCGCCTCACCCTCGACCTGCACCAGGCGCGCGAGCGCCTGCGCGAGCTGGAGGAAGGCGACCGGGAGCCGATCGCCATCGTCGGCATGGCCTGCCGGTATCCGGGCGGGATCGACTCGCCCGCCGCCCTGTGGCGGCTGCTGGCCTCGGGCGGGGAAACCGTCGGCGCGTTCCCCCGCGACCGGGGCTGGGACGAGGGTCTGCACGACCCCGAGAACGGCGGCCGGAGCCTGACCGGCTCCGGCGGCTTCCTCTACGACGCGCCGGACTTCGACGCGGGCTTCTTCGGCATCAGCCCGCGCGAGGCCCTGGCCATGGACCCGCAGCAACGGCTGCTGCTGGAGACCGCCTGGCGGGCCTTCGAGGACGCGGGGATCGACCCGGATTCGGTACGCGACACCGAGACCGGCGTGTTCACCGGGCTCTCCTGCAGCGACTACGGGCTGGGGCGCGGCGACGTGCCCGAGGAGGCCGAGGGCTTCCTGACGACCGGGACGGCGGGCGGCGCCGCGGCCGGCCGGATCTCCTACACGCTCGGCCTGCGCGGCCCGGCGATCACCTTGGACACGGCCTGCTCGTCCTCGCTGGTCGCGCTGCACCTGGCCGTCCAGTCGCTGCGCCGCGGCGAGTGCACGATGGCGCTGGCGGGCGGCGTGACGATCATGTCCACACCGCAGCTGTTCACCGAGTTCAGCCGCATGCAGGGCATGTCGCCGGACGGCCGGTGCCGCCCGTTCTCGGCCGCCGCCGCGGGCAGCGGGTTCTCCGAGGGCGTGGGCGTGCTGCTGGTGGAACGGCTGTCGGACGCGAATCGGCTCGGCCACCGCGTACTGGCCGTGGTGCGCGGCAGCGCGGTGAACCAGGACGGCGCCAGCAACGGCTTCACCGCACCGAGCGGCTCCGCGCAACAGCGGGTCATCCGGCAGGCGCTGACGGACGCGCGGCTGTCGCCCGGTGACGTCCAGGTGGTGGAGGCGAGCAGCACCGGCACCACGCTCGGCGACCCGATCGAGGCGCGCGCCCTGCTGGCCGCCTACGGGCGTGACAGGGACCAGCCGTTGCGGCTCGGCTCGCTGAAGCCCAACATCGGGCACTCCCAGGCGGCGGCCGGCGTCGCCGGGGTCATGAAGACGGTGCTGTCGATGCGCCACGGCAGGCTCCCGGCCACCCTGCACGTGGACGAGCCCACCCCGCACGTCGACTGGTCGGCGGGCGCGGTCGAGCTCGTCGCCGAGGAGACCACCTGGCCAAAGACGCCGGGTCCCAGGCGCGCCGGGGTGTCCTCGCAGGGCATCAGCGGCACCAACGCACACGTGATCATCGAGGAAGCTCCGGTCGTCCCCGAGGAGATGCCGCCCGGCCAGGAGGTCCGGCCCGCCGAGCAGGACGGGCCACGCCTGCTGACCCTGTCGGCCAAGACGCCGGCCGCGCTCGCCGAACTCACCGCGCGCTACGCAGACCTGCTCGCCGGCGAAGGCGACCGCGGCGAAGGCGAGGGCGTCGAGCCGCTCGCGGCGATCTGCCGGACCACGAGCCTCGGGCGGGCGCACTTCACACACCGGCTCACGGCCGTCGCGTCCTCGCGCGCCGAGCTGCGGGACCTCCTCATCCGGACGCGCCGGGACCAGGCGCCGCCGCGCGGCGTCCGCGCCGGTGCCCGGACCCCGGAAACCAGCCGGGGCCCGGTGTTCCTCTTCACCGGCCGCCTGGACGCGCAGAACGCTGACGCGGCCGCCGAACTGGCCGGGGCCGAGCCGGTCTTCCGCCGCGCCCTGGACCGGTGCGCCGAGGCGTCCGGCGGCCGGACCTCGCCGTTCGCCGTCCAGTACGCGCTCGCCGAGCTGTGGCTGTCCTGGGGCGTGGAGCCCGCCGCCGTCCTCGGTCACGGCACCGGCGAGCTGGTGGCCGCGTGCGTCACGGGCACGATGAGCCTGGAGGACGCCGCGCTGAAGGCGGCATCGGCCCGGACTTCGGAGAACGCCGCCGGACCGGAGCGGTTCACCGACGAGATCGCCGCGCTGCTGCGGGACGGACACCGGACCTTCGTGGAGATCGGGCCCGCCTCGCCGCTCCTCGACCAGGTCCGCACGGCCGGGCCCGCCACGTTCCTGCCGTCGCTCCGCGAGGGCGAGGACGCCCGGCGCACTCTCCTGGACAGTCTCGGCGCGCTCTACACCCGAGGCGTCCGGATCGACTGGACGCGGGTGCACGGCGAGTCCTCCGGGCCGCCCGCGCCGCTTCCCGGATACCCGTTCCAGCGCGAGCGCTACTGGCTCTGGACGGGAGGCCCCCGCAGGGATCAGGCACCCGCTCACGGCGGGCAGTTGGTCGCGCAGGTACGGCTCGTCGGCGCCGACGGCACGCCCGTGGCACTCGCCGACGGCGTACGCCTGGAAGCGGTGCCCGGCGCGGCCGGGAACGCCGCACCGGAGGCCGGGCCCGTCGCGGCCGAGACCGAGACCGCGACGGAGCACGCCGCACCGGAGACCGAGAAGGTGGCCGAGCTGGTGGTCGGCATCGTCGGCCGGGCGCGCGGCGCGGCCGTCACCGGCGACGACCTGCTCCTGCCGCTGCGGAGCCTGGGCGTCGACTCGCTGATCGCGATCGACATCCGGCAGACCCTCGCCCGGCGGCTCGGCGTCGACCTCCCGCTGCCCGATCTGCTGGACGGCCGGAGCGTCGCCGAGATCGCGCGCACCGTCCAGACGGCCCGCGGCGGCGCCACGCAGCGGACCGAGGAGCCCGGTGCGACGCTGGTCGCCGATCCGGCGGCCCGCCACGAGCCGTTCCCGCTCACCGACCTCCAACAGGCCTACCTGGTCGGCCGGACCGACGCCTTCGAACTCGGCAACGTCTCCACCTCCTTCCTCGTCGAGATCGACCTGGAGGAGACCGATCTCGACCGGCTCGGCGTCTCCCTCCGGCACCTCATCGGCCGGCACGACATGCTCCGCGCGGTCGTGTCCCGGGACGGGCACCAGCGGGTGCTCGCCGAGGTTCCCGACTACCGGATCACCACGGTCGACCTGCGTGCGTACGACGGAGCCGAACGGGACCGCCGCCTCGCGGAGATCCACGAGGAGATGCGGGACCAGGTCTTCGACACCGAGGTCTGGCCGCTGTTCGACGTCCGGGCGACCCTGCTCGACGCGCGCACGACCCGGCTGCACCTCAACTTCGACGCGCTGATCATCGACGGCCGGAGCTCCGGACTGCTGTTCCGGGAGTGGGCGCAGACCTACCGCTCCGGTACGCCCGCGGCGCCCGCCCCGGCCGTCACCTACCGCGACTACGTGCTTGCCGCGGCCGAGACCGATGCCGGGCCGCGCGCGAAGTCGCTCGCGTACTGGCAGGCACGTGTCGGCTCCCTCCCGCCCGCGCCCAGTCTGCCGCTGCGACCGGGACCCGCGCCGCAGCAGCCGGTGTTCACCCACCGCACGGCCCGCATCGAGCCCGAGGCATGGCAGCGCTTCAAGGACAACGCCGCCGCGGCCGGCATCTCGCCTTCGGCCGCCCTGTGCACCGCGTACGCGCAGGTGCTGGGTGCCTGGAGCGCCTCGCCGCGCTTCACGCTCAACCTGCTGGCGTTCAACCGGCGGCCGCTGCACGAGGACGTCGGCAGGGTCATCGGAAACCTCAGCGCGACCACCCTGCTGGAGGTCGACGCCGCCCCCGCCGAAGCCTTCGCCTCGGGCGCCGCGCGGTTGCAGGACCAGTTGCTGACCGACCTCGAACACGGGCACGTCAGCGGCGTGGAGGTGCTGCGCCAGCTCAACCGCACCCGGGGCGGTACCGGCCTGGCGAGCATGCCCGTGGTCTTCACCAGCACGATCGGCTTCGCGGGACAGGGCGACGGCGAGCGCGGCGCGCTCACGGCACTGACCACGCTCGGCGCCTCCGGCAGGCTCGCGTCCAGCTCGGTACGGACGCCGCAGGTGTGGCTCGACCACCAGGCCCTGGAGGAGGCCGGGGAACTGGTCCTCAACTGGGACGTGGTGGAGGAGATGTTCCCCGACGGCGTCGTCGACGGGATGTGGGACGCCTACCTGGACCTGGTGCGGGACCTGTGCGGCGAAGGGGCGTGGCGCCGGCCGCCGTCCGTGCTCGCCCCGGTTGCCGACCTGGAGGTTCGCAAGGCCGCCAACGCCACGGACGCCCCCGTCCCCTGCGAGCTGCTGCACGACGCGTTCCTGCGGCAGGCGGAGACCCGGCCGGACGCGCCCGCCGTCATCACCGCGGCCCGGACCCTCAGCTACGGCGAGGTGGACCGCCGCTCCGACCAAATCGCCCGGTGGCTGATCGACCGCGGCGCGGGCCCGGGCGTGCTCGTCGGCATCGTGATGGACAAGAGCTGGGAGCAGGTCGTCGCGGCGCTGGGCATCCTCAAATCCGGAGCCGCCTACGTGCCGGTCGACGCCGCCACGCCCGGCCGCCGACTTCGGATGATCATGGAGAGCGCCGGAATCGAGCTGGTGCTGACCCGGTCCGCGGTCGCGGACGAGCTCGATCTGCCGGCCGGCACCCGCTCGCTGCACGTCGACACCGAGCCGGAGGACACCGGTACGAGCGGCCCCCTGCCGCTCTCCCCGGCCAGGCCCGACGATCTCGCGTACGTCATCTTCACGTCCGGTTCCACTGGGGTGCCGAAGGGCGTGATGATCGAGCACACCGGCGCGGTCAACACGATCCAGGACGTCAACGACCGGTTCGGCGTCACCGCACGCGACCGCGTCCTGGCCCTGTCCGCACTCAACTTCGACCTCTCGGTCTACGACGTGTTCGGCCTGCTCGCGGCCGGCGGAGCCCTGGTCCTGCCCGACGCGTCGGCCCAGCGAGAACCGGCCGCCTGGCTGGAACTGGTGAACCGGCACCGTGTGACGATCTGGAACAGCGTCCCCGCGCTGATGGACATGTTCGTCGCACACGTACGGTCCCTCGCCGGCCCGCCGTCGCTGCGCGTGGTGATGATGAGCGGCGACTGGATCCCCGTCACGCTCCCCGGAGCCATCGCCTCGGTCCTGCCGAACGCGCGGATCTGGAGCCTGGGCGGCGCGACCGAGGCGTCCATCTGGTCGATCCGGTACCCGATCACGCGAGTCGAGCCGGACTGGTCGAGCATCCCGTACGGCAAGCCGATGCGGAACCAGTACTTCCATGTGCTGGACGAGGCACTGCGGCCGCGCCCGACCTGGGTCCCCGGCGACCTGTACATCGCCGGCACCGGCCTGGCCCGCGGCTACCTCGGCGACGAGGCGAAGACGCGCGCGGCGTTCCTGCGCCACCCGGTGACGGGGGAGCGGCTCTACCGGACCGGTGACCTCGGCCGCTACCTGCCGGACGGCGACATCGAGTTCCTGGGGCGCGCGGACTCCCAGGTGAAGATCCAGGGGCATCGGATCGAGCTCGGCGAGGTCGAGGCGGCGCTGCTGCGCCGCCCGGACGTCCGCGCGGCGGCCGCCGTGGCCGAGGGCGAGCGCGGCGGCCCCAGGCGGCTCGTCGGGTACGCGGTGTCGGCTGCCTCCGAGGACGAGCTGCGCGAGGCGCTCGGCCGGGAACTGCCCGGCTACATGGTGCCCGCCCGCATCGTCCTCCTGGACGAGCTGCCGCTGACCGCCAACGGCAAGGTGGACCGCCGCCTCCTGCCGTCGCCCGAGGAGACGGCCCCGCGCTCCGGTGAGGCGGTCGCACCGCGCGACGCGACCGAACGGCTCCTGGCGGAGATCTGGGCCGAGTTCTTCCGGGCCGCCGACGGGACCGCCGACGGGACCGTCGGCGTCACCGCGAACTTCTTCGACCTCGGCGGCGACTCGATGCTCGCGGTGCGCATGATGGCCCGGATCCGGCAGCACACCGGCCGGTCACTGCCGGTCGCCACGCTGCTCGCCCGGCCGACCGTCGAGTCGCTCGCCGAGGTGCTGCGCGATCAGCCCGGCGACGAAGGACGGGCGGCCCTGGTCACGGTCCGGGACACCGGGACACGGCCGCCGTTGATCCTCGTCCACCCGGTCGGCGGCGACGTGCTCTGCTACGCCGGGCTCGGCGCCCTCCTCGACGAGGACCAGCCGCTCCACGCCCTCCAGTACCCCGACCTCGAACCCGCTCGGCAGAGCGTGCCGGACCTGGCCGCGCACTACGCCGACGCGATCACCGACCGGTTCCCGGACGGCCCGTACCGCCTCGGTGGCTGGTCCATGGGCGGCGTGATCGCCCTGGAGATCGCCCGCCTGCTCGCCGGGCGGGGCCGGACGGTCGAGCTCGTCGCGGCCGTGGACCTGCTCGAACCGCCCGGCCGCGCCGAACCCGCTTCCGACGCGGCGCTGCTGGCCCGGTTCGCACGCGACCTGGCCGGGCTGGCGGGAAGCACCTGGCACCCCGAGCCGGCCGAGTTCGAGCCCACGAACGGCCGTTCCCCGATGGAGGAACTGCTCACGCGGGCCCGGCATGCCGCCGTCCTGCCGGACGAGATCGACGCCGCCACCCTCGAACGCCTCGCGAGCCGGTTCCTGCGCCTCAGCCGCGCACTGGCCGACCACGAGCCCGCCGCGTACCGGGGCAGGGTCCGGCTCCTGCGGGCCATGGACGGGGCCACCGCGTCGACCACCCGCCAGTGGCTGGCCCTCCTCGGGGACCGGGCCGAGAGCATCGACGTGCCGGGCGACCACTACAGCGTCATGCGCTCCCCGTACCTCCAGACGCTGGCAGCCGAGCTCGACAAGGCCCTGAACGACCTGTGATCCACACCGGCCGAACCCGTCGGCCGAATCCGCCTGCAGAACCCCCACACCACGAGAAGCAGCCGAACCAGGAGCACCGGATGACCACCATGGAACTGCCCACCCGGGCCGAGACGGGCCTCACCGCCGCATCGGTCATGGACCGCGTACGGACGTACGCCTCGGGCCTCCCGGCGTACGCGCCGGAGATCGAGCGACTGGGCCGGATCCCCGGTGACGTCCTCGACGGCCTGAAGGCCACCGGGCTGCTGCGCGCCGCCCTGCCGCCGCACCTGGGCGGTGTCGAGATGACCGCGCCGGAGATCACGCGGGCCGTCGACCTGCTGGCCGAGGGCGACGCCTCGGTCGCCTGGTGCGCGGCCGTGGCGCTGAACGCCGCGCTCGCCGTGGTCTCGCTGCCCGCGGAGGTGTTCACCGAGCTGTTCCCGCACCCGGACCTGATCACCGCGACGGTGCTGCCGCCGGCCGGGCGGACGGTCCGGCGGGACGGCGGGTACCTCCTGTCGGGCCGCTGGACCTACGGCAGCGGCATCACCCACGCCGACCGGGTGATGGCCGGGTTCCAGACCCCGGAAGGCGCCCCGAGGATCGCCGTCTTCGACGCCGTGCACGTGCGCGTGCTCGACACCTGGAACACCACCGGGCTGCGCGGCACCGGCTCCCACGACTTCGAGGTCGCCGACCTGTTCGTCCCGGAACGGCACACGTTCGCGCTCGCGCCGTCCGGCACCCGGCAGGAGCCGCTCCACCTGCGCGCCGACAACCTCGCCCTCAAGATGGCGGGCCTGCCGCTGGGCATCGGCAGGTCCGCGCTGAACGCCGCCAAGGAGATCCTCGCTCCCCGGCGTTCCGCGCTGCCCTGGCCAGGCGTCCCGGCCGACCTCGCGCACGCCGAATCGCTGATCGGCGCGGCGGACGCCTACGTGTACTCCACGCTGGAGAACGCCTGGGCCGCACAGGCGGCCGGCCTGGCACCCGAACGCGGCACGGCCGCGCTGGCCCGCCGGTTCGCGCACCGCGCCTGCCGGGAGGCGGTCCAGGTCCTGTACGACGCCGTGGGATCGGCCGCCGTCTACACCGAGCGCACCCCGCTCGACCGATGCCTGCGGGACCTCATCACCGCGGGCCGCCACGTCGCGTCCTCGGAGAAGATCCTCGACGGGGTCGGCGACCTGCGCCTCGGGGGAGCCCCCGCCTCACCTCACCTCTGATCCTCAGCTGCCCCCCAATTCACCGACGGAGGTCGGAACCGGTGATCGATCAGCTGCTCCCGAACTCGGTGGTGGCCGTGGAGACCCACGGTGACGACGAGGCCGACCAGGCCCCGCTCTACCCCGAGGAACAGGAGGTCGTGGCGCGGGCGGTGGACAAGCGCCGCCGGGAGTTCTCCGCGGTGCGCGGCTGCGCCCGTCGCGCCATGGCGGAGCTCGGTGTACCGCCGGTTCCCGTGCTGCCCGGGGAGCGCGGTGCCCCGCAATGGCCGCAGGGCCTGATCGGCAGCATGACCCACTGCGACGGCTACCGCGCCGCCGCCCTGGTCCGCGCCGCCGACCTGGCCTCCCTGGGCATCGACGCCGAACCCCACGGCCCGCTCCCGGACGGCATCCTGCCCTCCGTCTCACTGCCCGCGGAACGCGAGCGCCTGGCGCTGCTGGGCGCCCGGCGGCCCGAAGTCCACTGGGACCGACTGCTGTACAGCGCGAAGGAGTCCGTCTACAAGGCCTGGTTCCCGCTGACGGGGAGATGGCTGGACTTCGAGGAGGCGGACATCGAGATCTCCCTGTCGCCCGGAACGGCGTCGTACGGCCACTTCCGTGCCGAACTCCTCGTTCCCGGACCGGTCGTGGCCGGCCGCCGCCTCGGACACTTCGAGGGACGGTGGACGGTCGGCCGAGGTCTGGTCGGCACCGCCGTGACGGTGCCGCACGTCCCGGCGCCACGTGACGTGCAGCGGGGTCCTTCCTGGACGCCCCGCACGTCCGCGGCCACCCGAACGCGCCCGCCGAGCCCGCGCTCCCGTCGTGCGGCACCGGCCCCCGCGGCAGGCCTGCCCGCATGGGCCTGATCCTGCCGCGCGCCCGCCGGCGCCTGGGTGATCGAAGCAAGGGTGCCCCCGGGTCGCACGCGCCGGGAGCACCCCTGCCGTTGCCGCTACGGCGCGGTCACCGGCATGACGTAGCCGAGCAGGCCCTCCCTCGTGTAGGGCCCCTCGCAGTCGGCGCGGGGGGAGACGAAGTGGTCGAACACGGACGGTATGTAGCACCGGTAGAGCGGCACCGAGCCCGGCACCGCCTTGGTGTACACGTATCCCACCGCGCCGAGGGGCTGTTGGCCCTCGCACCCCGGGTCGGCGGTCAGCAGCGAGTGGTTCGCCACCTTGCACTCGTAGAGGCGGACCGTGCCGGGCGCGGGGTCCCGCAGCACCTTCCAGACCCCCTCGTGGGTGAACCCGGCGGGCAGGGGGCGCGACGAGGCCAGGTGCCCGGCGTGCGGGCGGTAGCCGCGGACCAGAGGTGCGTAGGGGGTGTTGTGGCCGCGGGCGCGCTCCCAGGTGCGCAGGTAGCCCTCGGCGCCCCGCATGAGCTCGTCCACCACGTCCTGGCCGCCGGTGACCCGGATGTCCTCGATCCAGTCCGGTACGAGGCCGTAGTGGGTGCCGCCGCCATCGGTGTTGACGTCCCAGACGCGCGAGCCCGTGACCTGCCGGTCGAGGACCGAGCCGCCGTCGGGGCTGCGGAAGGGATAGCGGACGGGGTTCCCGGTGTCGGCCCGGGGGCCGGGGAGCCAGGCGAAGCCGTTCATGTCGGTGCCGATCCCGTACCCGGCGCCGTACTTGGCGCGCAGCGCGGCGTGCCTGCGCGCCTCGGCGGCGAAGGCGGGGGCCTCGTACATGTGGCCGGTGATGAAGCCGCCCAGCCGGTAGACCCGCTCGGTCCAGTTGTCGTCCATCCAGCCGTGGGTGGACAGGGCGCCGGAGTACTGCTCGGCTTCGAGCACGCGCAGCGCCTGGTTCGCCGCCTTGACGCTCATGTGGTCGATCTCCAGCATCATGTGGCGCTTCATCATGCCCAGCACCGCGTACTCGCCGAGGGCGGTCAGGCCCCGGCGGTTGCACTGCGCCTGCGCCGCCTGCAGGGAGGCGCCGTACTGCGGCAGTTCGACGCCTTCCGGCAGGGCGCCCCGGATCCGGGCCTCCGCCTCCGCCGCCTCCGCCTGGGAGGTGCCGGCGTCCTCGCTGGTTCTCGTGGTCCCCGCCTCCGCATGGCCCTCGGCGGCGAGCCCGAAGCCGATCGGGTTGTCGTGCTCGGGGCCGGCGCAGGGCTCCGTGCTCCAGAAGGTGCCCGTCGACAGGAACTGGCCGACGTTGATGGCCATGCCCTGGGTACCCGAGTCGAACCGGACGCCGCACAGGGCGTTGTCGAACTTGTGGCACAGGAACATGCTGCGCACGCCCAGCCGGTGCAGTTCGTCCAGACCGCGGTCGATGTCGGCCATGGTGCAGCGGGCGCCGTCCAGCACCTGCTTGCAGCCGAACGGTTCGGAGGTCTCCACCCCGAGGACGACGGCGAGTTTGCCCTGCTCGATGACCCTTCGGGCCTGGTCGGGCTCGGTGACGACCCGGAACCAGCCCTTGCCGGCGCCGCCGTACATGCCGTCCACGTAGTCCTGGAGCTCGTACGTCTTCTGGACCTGGAGCCTGATCGCGGTCATCTCGTCGCAACCGCGGTCCTTGAAGAAGTACATCGAGCAGATGACGCCGTTGGTGACCATGTCGTTCACCAGGATCCGCTGGCCGCCCCGCCAGGCTCGCTCCACCCAGGCGTAGTAGGTCTGCTGGTGGGTGGCGGAGTCATGGGCCGGCCAGTCGTGGAACGTCGGCCAGCCGTTCGGGTCGTGACGGCCGTCACCGCCCTTGGTGATCATGTCGAAGAGGGCGAGGACGCCGTTCGGGTAGTGCTCGGGGCAGTCCTTCAGGGCGTCCGCCACGCCGGCCGTGGAGAAGACCTTTCCGCAGACCAGCCGTCCTCCGAAGCCCTCGTTCGACATCAGGTGGACGTGTCCGTCGACGTATCCGCGGACCCGGCCCTGGGCGTCGGTCCCGGTGAACGGTTCGCCCGTGACGTTGACCTGCGAGTCCGGGGCGGGGCGCGCCACGGGCTCCCACCACTGAGGGCCCGCCGACGCGCCCGCGGCCGCGGGGCCGAATACCAGGGTGACCATCGCGAGGACCAGGCCGATTAACCGGTACCGGCGTCGTCCTGAGGCTCTTCGTCGATTCATACCATCCCTTTCAACGATGCGTTCATGACATTTCGGAGATGGTCTTCGGTCGCCGGCCCGCGCGCGGTGCGGCCGGACTCAGCCCGACAGGTGCACCGCTCCCGCCGCATGGGCGCGGACCAGGGCCAGGTACTCCGCCGCCAGGCGGTGGCAGTCCCCGGGCCACCGCGCGGAGACGTAGTTGCCGTCCTTGACCGCGAAACCGCGTCCGGGCCGGGCGGCGGTGTCGCGCAGCGGCAGGGGCGGGCCGGCGAGGAAGTGGCTCGGATCGGCGAGGGCGGCGGTGACCTCCTGCTGCACGGTGGTGCGGTACGTGCGGTAGTAGCGCCCCAGCCAGAGCCGGGTGAGGTTCCATCCCGTCAGCTCCAGCAGGGAGGTCAACGCCGTCGTCCGCCGGCCGTGGAGGACCGAGCGCCCGGTGGCGGGATCCTTGGCCCGGGCGGCGAGCAGCACGCCGTGGCAGACGGCCCCGACCGGCAGCCCCCGGGTGAAGATCCGGGCGAACAACTGCTGGGCGGTGGCGTCCTCCAGCAGTGTCCGCATGCCCGCGGCGTGGCCGCCGGGTACGAAGAGACCCGTGACCTCGGCCGGGTCGACGTCCGCGTACGAGGAGGGGGCAAGGAACCAGCGGTCGTCGGTGAGGCGCCGGTACGCGGCCAGCTCGGCGCGCCGGGTCATCAGCCACGGCGACAGCCAGGAGAAGCCGAGGTCCGTGAGCCGGGGGTCGGCGAGCGCGACCTTCCCGCCGGGGGTGGCGAACCGCACCTCGAAGCCGGCGTCCCGCAGGGCGGCCCAGGGCACCGCCGCCTCGGTCGGGTCGTAGTCACCTGCGGGGAGCAGGAAGAGAATCACGGCGTACTCCTCTGAGCGGTGGTGATCAGGGCAGCACGCTTCCCCGGTGCTCCGGGGCCCTGATCCCCTGATCCCATCGGTGGTCCGAAGGCCGACCTTAGGAGCGGCCCGCGGCGCCGTCATTCACTCCGGCGGCCATTGCGTTGACTCCCCGGACCGGCTTGCGGCGGCCGGTCCGGCGACGGTGTTGACGGGGGTGGCGCGCCCGCATTGACTGACCGACGTGTCAGCCATCGATCCGCCCTCCGTCACGGCCTGCTACGCCCTCGCCCTCCTGAACGCCACGGCGGAGGGCACCGGCGGGGCCGCTTCCTGGGCCCTGCCCACGGACCGGCTGGAGTTCGGCGAGATGCGCGCCCTGTGGGACAGGGTGCTCGGCGCCCGGGACGCCGACCCGCACACCGGGCTCCTCGTGGGCGACCGCATCCGGCCCGAAGGCCTGCACATCCTGGGCCACCTCGTCCTCACCTGCGCCAGCCTCGCGGACGCCGCACAGGCGGCCGAGCGCTACCACCCCCTGGTGAGCCAGGCGGGCACGATGACCCTGGACCGTGGCGACGGCGTCAGCCGGATCCACTACCGGCCGACCGTCGACCCGGGGGCCATGCACCCCCAGCAGGTGGAGGCGATCGTCAGCAGCATGGTGCGGGCGGCCCGCTGGATCGCCGGCGACGACTGGGCGCCCCTGGCCGTTTCGTTCGCCCACCCCCGCACGGGCTCGGCGGAGCCGTACGCACGCGTCCTCGGGTGCCCCGTCACCTTCGACGCTCCGGAGCACGCGATCACGGTCGCCAACGAGGACCTCGACAGGCGCCGCCCCCTCTACGATCCGGAGCTCAACGCCCTGCACCGGGTCTACGCCGACCGGCTCCTGCACCAGCTGTCCGCAGCCGGGACCGTGGCCGAGAGCGTGCGGCAGTGGCTGGAGCACGCCGCGCTCGAGGTCGCGGGCCCCGAGGGCCCCGCCAGGGAACTCAACCTCAGCGTCCGGACCCTGCGCAGGGCCCTGCAGGCGGAGGGCACGTCCTGGCGCGCTCTCCTCGACACCGCCCGCCACGGCCGGGCCAGGCGGCTGCTGGAGACCACGGCCCTGCCGCTGGACCGGATCGCCCCCCTCGTCGGCCTGAGCGGCGCGACGGCCCTGGTCCGCGCCTTCACCCGGTGGGAGGGCATGCCTCCGGGGGCGTACCGCAGCCGGCACCGGCCCGCGACCCCGGATCGCGGCGGTGCCGGCAGCGGGTGAGGAGGGTCACCGCCGGCGAGGTCCCGGCCGGCCGCCTCCGTTGCTAGATTGTCCGGCGGCCGGATCCGTGGTGATCCGAGGCCCCGGACGAGATGCGCCGTACCCGGTTACGCACGACGACGCGCGAGGTGCTGCACGAGCAGCGCCCTCCGCTGTCCGCACCCGGGCAGCGGCCTCGTCGAGCAAGATGGGCAGAACGCCATGACCGTGCCACTCACCCGCAGCCTGTACCGGACGACCGCACACGCCGCCGGGGGCCGCACCGGATCCGTCCGCACCGACGACGGGCGCCTGGACGTCCGTCTCGCCCCGCCGCGCAAGAAGGTGCCCGGCACCACCAACCCCGAGCAGCTGTTCGCGGCCGGCTTCGCCGCCTGCTTCACCTCCGCGCTCGCGGAGGTCGCCGCCGAGTTCGGAGCGGACGCCTCCGCCGCGCGCGTGGCCTGCGAAGTACAGCTCGGCACCACGGACACGCCCGCGGGGTACGGCCTCGCGGTGGCCCTCACCGTCAGCCTGCCGGGGTGGCGGGCGGCGGACCTCCAGCCCCTGCTGCACCGGGCGGACGCGGTCTGCCCGTACTCGCAGGCTGTGCGCGGCAACGTACCGCTGACGCTCCTGGCCGTGGACCACCCCGCCACCGATGACCGCGCCTGAGCCCCGGCCGGCGGGCCGCGTCCCGGGCGGCCCCGGCGTCCCTGACGGCTCCGGCATCCCGGTGCCCGAGCACGGCGCCTGGCTGCGGCGGGGCATCAGCCGCGACGGCGGACCCCTTCTCGAAGACCGCGAAGTGGTGTGGCTCCAGGCCGGCCCGTACTACGCCGACAGCCGGGGCTTCGCCGGTACGACGTCCTTCGACGGCTCCCGGGTGCACTTCCACCACCTCACGGGCGAGCCCGGCGAAGACGCCGGCACGTTCCGGTGGGAGGGCGCGAACCTCGTCGAACGGGGCACCAACCCGGACGGCAGCACCTTCCTGGAGATCTGGACCCCACTGCCCGGCGCAGAAGGCGCCGACGGTGCCACCGGTTCCTGGTCCGGTCCGGACCACCACGTGGTGCGCGTCGGCCGGCACGTGGTGCACGTCGATTCCCGTGCGGGCACGTACTGGCGGCTGTGACCTCCCCGCGGCAGGGATGCGCGGCCCGCCGGGCTGTGCGGTGAAGAACGTGGTGGCTCCCGCCGGTTCAACCGATCAGAGCAGGGCGGGTCACGTGCGGTCGCGCGTTCCGTCGACCACCGGGAGGGCAGCCGGGACGCGGCGCCTGCGGAGGACGCTCCCGTACACCCCGAGGCCGAGCAGGCCCGCACCCATCATGATCAGCCCGACCACGTCGAGGTTGACGCTCTCCATCTGCCAGTCGCTCGCGAAGGTGAGGACGGCCCCCACCACGATCAGCGCGATACAACCGCCTATGCCGGCCATGAATGTCGCCTCCTCGTCGGATCGTGTCGTCCGGCACCCCTCGCTGCCCGTGGCCGTGCCCGTGCAGTTGCCGTGCGGGGCCGCTGGACCCTACGCGTATGACCCGCATTCCGAGCGTCAAACGTGTTCCGCGGAGGTCCGGGCGCTTTCCGACGGGCCGTCAGCCGTTGTCCTCCCGCGGACGGCGCTCGCCGGAGCACTGCACCCAGGGCGCGAACCGGAGCGGCACAGGGCAAGCCGTGCCACTGCTCCGGCCGGACGGCCTAGCCGGCGCTGATGGCCGTCACGTGCGTCGTGCCGTCACGCAGGGCGGTGATGCGGACCTGCCCCGCCGGGAAGGGGTCCCTCCCGTTCGGGCCGGGTACCTGTGCGAACGGCGTCCAGTAGCCGTCCGGTTTCCTGACGTTGTGCCAGATCCGTCCGTCGAGCCCGACCGCCACGACCTGGGCGGATCCGTCGGGCGTCCCCGCGATGCCGATGGCGCTGGCCCCCATGGTGGCGGTGGTGACGCCCCGCGGGGGCTGGAAACCGGCCCAGGAGCCGTCGGGCCGCCGCTGCTGGTGATACACCATCCCGTCGAGCCCGATCGCGAGGACCTGGGAGGAACCGTCGGGCAAGCCGGTGATCGCCAGGGCGGGGCCGGAGAACGTCGGGGCCCCGCCGTAGCCGGCCAGGCGTCCCCAGGCCGTCCACGCACCGTCACGCCCGCGAACGCGGTGGTACATGGCGCCGTCGGTGCCGTAGCTGAGCAGCTGGGCGGACCCGTCGGGCATGGCGGCGATCGACACCTTCGTCGCACCCCACCGGCTCGTCGCGGTGAAGCCGGGCACCGCCCGGAACCCGGGCAATGTGCCGTCGGCACGGCGCTGCTGGTGGAAGGTGGTGCCGTCCGTGGCCGTCACCACGATCTGGCAGGTGCCGTCGGGAAAGGCGGCGATGTCCGCCTCCCGGACGGTGAACGCGGTCGAGCCGTCCGGTCCTGCGACGCGCTGCCAGGGCTGGAGCGTGGCCGAACCCCGTACGGCGGTCAGCCACAGACCGTTGTCGGGCGCGATGCCCAGCACCACGACGGAGCCGTCCGCCATTCCGGCCGCGGCACTCTGAACCCCCGCGAACGAGGCGGCGCCGACGGCGGCACCCGGCAGCGTACGCATACTGCTCCACGATCCGTCGGGGCGGCGCTCGGTGTGGAAGAGCGCGCGCCGCTCCACGTCGTACGGGGGCAGTTGCGCGGAGTAGAACCACACCGGGTTCGTGATGGCCACCAGTTGGTCCAGCGTCGTGGACGCGGGCTTGGGTCGGCGCACCTCGGCCCGGGCGAACAGGGACGCCTTGCCCCAGCCGCGCCAGCGCAACTGCCCCCTGCCGGTGCCGTCGATACAAGTGGCGGCCATGATGCCCCACTCGGTGTACAGCGTGGCGATGCTGTCCGGGGCGCCCGTCACGTCCAAGGTCACGTCGACGGTGTCGAAGAACGACAGCGGCAGTTCCTCGCCGGGTCCAGCGACCGCCGCGCCGGCGCGGGCGGTGAAGTCCACGGTCACGGCCGCGGATTCGACGGAGTACGACCGGCCCAGGCGCAGCGCATCCAGCACGGCGGGCGTCGACAGGCCGGTGGCGCGCACCACGTTGTGGGGCCGCCCGACGGCGTCCGAGTGGCTGTGGGCGTCGCTGTTGCCGACGGCGGCGACCCGCTTGCCGAGGCAGAGCATGACGTGCCAGGCGGCGATGTTGGCCGCGTCGTCCAGGGTCCACGGTCCGTTCCACACCTCCAGGGCGTCCACGCGGTCGAGGCCGAACTCCCAGAAGGATCCCGCCGCCGGAGTGAGCGGATGTGCGGCGATCGTGAGTCCGCCCAGACTGTGCACGCGCCTGGCGTGGCCGTCGAACACCCCCTGGTCGGCGGGGCCGTAGCGCCAGTCCACCCATTCGCCCTGGGGGAGGCCGACGGCCAGCCAGTGGCCGTGGCGGGTGGTGACCTCCTCGGCGTTGATGACCAGCAGGTCGGTCGGGACGTTGCCGCGCCATGTCACCCCGGTGGAGCTGGTGTTGTGGTCAGACGTGGCGATGAAGTCCAGCCCTTCCCGGCGGGCGGCCGCGACGATCTCGTCCACTGTGCGCTTCCCGTCGGAGTGCACGCTGTGCAGGTGCAGGTCGCCCCGGTACCAACCGGGCCCGCGCCCCGCCACCGAGGCCGGCAGGATGTCGTACGGGGTCCGGGGCAGCGGAGCTCCGTGGTGCAGCGTGACGTCGACCTGCCAGGCCATGCCGCCGGCGGCGCCGACCATCGGCCCCAGGATCACCGACCAGCTTCCGGGCTCGACGGGCCCGGGCACGTAACCGGGAGTGGCGTCGGCCGCGGAGAGGGTGAACCCGGACCGTTCGCCGCCCGACCAGCCGCGGAAGCCGGACGGGCCGAAGATGCCGAGATCCAGGATGCCGGCCGCGGCGTCGTGGGAGGTGGAGACGGAGATCCGTTGCACTCCGGAGGGGATGTCGAAGGCTACGTACGCCCACTGGTCGTTGCCTTGGGGGGCGCGGCCCCGGTAGGTGGTGGTCACCGTGTCGCTGCCCTGGCCCCGCGTCGCGGCGTGCGCGATCGGTGCGGGAACCAGTGCGGAGGCTCCGGCGGCGGCCAGCAGGGCCCCTAACCGGAGCAGGGACCTGCGCTCGACACCGGGGCCGGGGTCCGGCGCGGCGCTCGGGAGGTGTTCACTCGGCACAGCGGTGCTCTCCGTTCACGTGAGGTGGCGTGGAACGCGGGCAGGTGCGAGGAGGTGCGTGTGCGAGGCCGTGCGGGTGCGGGCGCGGAGGCATCCGTACGAGGAGGTGGGGGAGCGGGGGCCGCGCCCCGGTTCCGCCCCGGGGACGAGGGACCGCGGGCGCGGGCCCGGCGCCAGGGCCCGGCGGTGCCGCGACCGGCGGCACGACGACCGAGGCCTAGCGGCGCGAGCGCTGGGCCTCGACGATCTGTCGCACGGAGCCGTCGACGTCCGACCGGGCCTGGACCCGCTCGGCGAACCCGGGGAACTGCCCGGCGATGGCGCTCAGCAGCCGCAGCTCCAGCGGCGCCACGTTGACCTCGCACAGGTCGCGTCGGACGGCTCGTACGACGCCGTCGGCGACCTGGCCGGGCGTGACGGTCCTGATGCCGTTCGGCGTCGTGGCCCCGGTGGCCGCGAACATCCCCGCGTCGCGGACGAAGCCGGGCTGCACCAGGGAGACCCCCACGCCCGTGCCCCTGAGCTCCTGGCGCAGGGCGAGGGCGAATCCGCGCAGCCCGAACTTCGTCGCGTTGTACAGGGAGGTCGACTTGGTCGCCGCCTTGCCGGAAATGGAACCGACCAGCACGATGTGGCCGCGGCCGCGGGCCACCATCTGCTCCGTGAGCAGCCGGGACAGCAGGAGGGGCGCACGCAGGTTGACGTCGAGGGCGCGGTCGAGTTGCTCCTCGGTGTAGTCCAGGAGGTCGCCGCTGGCGGGCAGGGCGGCGTTCGCGACGAGGACGTCCGTCTCGGCGCAGGTCTCGGCGAGGCGGAGGACGTCGGACCGGACGGCCAGATCGGCGACCACCGTGCGGGCTCCGCAGGAGTCCGCAGTGACCTTGAGGGCGTCCTCCCGCCGCCCGGTGACCGTGAGGCGGGCACCCTGCGCGGTCAATCGCGCGGCCAGGGCGGAGCCGATTCCTCCGGTGGCCCCGGTGAGTAGAACGTTCGATCCGGATATGTCCACAATCACAACTCCCCTGCAGCGTCGCTCGGTTGTTCGTTCGAACGAACAGTAGGGATCTCCCCGCCCCCTGTCCACACCAAGGCCGTCCCCAACTCCCCGGCCCCGCCCGGGCGGTCGCGTCCGCCAATGGGGCAGAATGCGGCCATGTCCCATGCTTCCGAGACCCGCCAGAGCATCATCGACGCCGTACTGCGGATCATCGGGCAGGACGGCATCGCCGCCGTCACCAACCGGCGGATCGCCAAGGAGGCAGGCGTCTCCCTCGGTTCCGTCACCTACCACTTCGCGACCCAGCACGAGCTGTTGCGCGAGAGCCTGCTGCACTTCGTGGCCGAAGAGACCCGGCACTTCACCGCGCTCGCCGATGAATGCGCCGACGAGCGCTTCGACATCGGGCAGGCCGCCGAGGTGGTGGCGCAGGTCGCGGGCGGCAACGACTTCGACAGCCGCCACATCGCGCCCTTCGAGCTGTACGTCCAAGCCGGCCGGGACGAACGGCTGCGTGCCGCCGCGGCCGATTGCTTCGCCGCCTACGACCTGCTGGCCACCCGGATCCTGAGCCGGCTCGGCGTGCCGGATCCCGAACGGCTGGCCGGCGTGGCCGTCGCCCTGGTCTTCGGGCAGCAGCTGCGCCGCCTGGCCACCGGCGCCCCCGCCGAGGACCTCGTCGACACCCTGCTGATCCTCACGAAGTTCACCCCTCCACCGCTGTCGGGGGACGGCCCGCCGGGCACGGGCCCCGAGGGGCACGTCGACCCGGGGCGGTAGCCGGCCCCGGGCCGTACGGGAAGTCGATCAGTCCTTGCTGGCGGCGTGCCAGGTCATTCCCCAGCCGTACTCCATGTCCACGGCCTGCTGCTTGGAGATGCCGGGCGGCAGCACGAGGTACTTCGCCTCACGCCGGACCGTCAGTTCCCCGCCCCGGTTCTCGATCAGTGCGATCGCCGCGACCGGAGAGGGCACGGTGCACTCGTCCAGGCGCACCTCGATCGGCGGACCGATGGGCGGAAACAGCGTGGCGACCCCGTGCAGCCCGGAGAAGCTGGACGCCCCGGAATAGATGGACACGAACACCAAGAGGCGCTTGATCTCGGCCGCGTGATCAAGGTTGATCATGAGGTTCTCGCCGGCTTCGCTCGAGCCGGTCCGGTCGTCCTGGTCCAGCCGGATGTACGGCGCGTGCTCGAAAGAGCCGAACTGATTGTTGATCGGGTGGACGATCCCCATCGCCCCGTTCTGCAGCTCCCACAGACAGGAGAGGTCCAGGTCGACGTCCTCCAGCCGGACGGCGTTCTTTCCCTTGTTCATCCAGCCGCGCGGCGGCTTGGCAGCGCTCCACGAGAGATTGACCCGCATCGCCCCCGAGGTGGCCCCCTGCTTGGTCAGCGACACCGTCGGCGCCGCCTTCGTCAGGGTGATCTTCGACAGTCGCACCGGCTGGGCAGGTGCGGGCGGCGGAACCTGCGGCGCGGGCGCCGGGGGCCGCGGCGGGTTGGCGGCCTGCTGCACTGCCGGTGGAGGCGTTGCGGGCTCGTCGACGGTGATGCCGAAGTCGGTGGCGAGTCCTGCCAGGCCGGACGCGTATCCCTGGCCCACTGCCCGAAACTTCCATGCGCCGTTGCGCCGGTACAGCTCGCCGAGGACGAACGCCGTCTCCGACGTGGCACCCGTGGCGTCGAACCGCGCCGTCTCGGCTCCGCTCTCCGCGTCCACGACGCGCACGAACAGGCCGGCCACCTGACCGAACGTGCCGTCGGTGGACGCCGCGACCACCACGGTCCCGACTTCCTGCTCCACCGAAGCCAGCGCCACCGCGATCGTCTCCAGGACGCCCGTGCCGTCCTGACGCCTGCCCTCGTGACGTACGGCACCACTGCCGTGCACGGGCTGGTTGTAGAACACGAAGTCGTCGTCCGACCGCACCTTGCCGGCCGCCGTCAGCAACAGGGCCGACACGTCGACGTCGGGGGCTCCGGGTCCCCCTTGCCAACCCAGCTCCACCCGGACCCTGGCACTGGGCACTGGGACGTTGGCACCCTTTTGTAAGGACATGTGGGTCCCCCCTCTGCGACGATCCCGATGCCCGCAGCGTACGAGGTTTTGGCAGCGGGGGTTGTTGGTTCTCGCGTGCTCCGACGTCAACTGCCCCCGGCCGCAGGGCAAATGCCTCGGGACCACCGGGCAACACCCGGACCGACGGGCTGCCCCGTCGGCGGAAGGTACGCTCCTGCCCGCCGATGGCAGCGGACCGGCCGATAGTCTCCCCTTCGGGCCCCGAGCGGCCCGTTGAACAGGGCGAATCCAGGGGAGAGCAAGTGCATCGACGTGGCGTGATACTTGCGGCGGGCGGATTCGTGGGGGCCCTCGGCGCCGGTCAGGCGCTGGCCGCCGGCCCGGCCGTCGCGGCAGCCGACGACCGCCGCAGCGTCCACGACGTGCTGGCCTACGGAGCGAAGGGCGACGGAACCACCGACGACACCGCCGCGTTCCAGGCCGCCCTCGCCGCCGCACGCGCGGTGCCCGGAGGCGCGACCCTGCTCGTCCCGCCCGGCCGCTACCCCCTCACCAAGGGCCTCGTCCTCGGCCCCCGGATGACCGTGTCCGCGTACGGCGCCCATGTCTTCCGCACCAAGGACTGCGGTGCCCTGATCAAGAACTTCGACTCGGTCACCCCGGTCTCCGCCTACGAGGGCGCCGGGGACATCGCCCTGCTCGGCGGCACCTGGGACATGCGCGGCAGCGCGTACAAGCAGCAGAGCGACGCCATCGGTTTCGCCCACGCCGACGGCATCCTCGTCCAGGACTGCACGGTCCTCGACACGCCCTCCGCCCACGCCGTCGAACTCAACGCCGTCCGGCGCGCCCGCATCGTCAACTGCCTCTTCGACGGCCTGCACGTCACCGGCGAGGGCACGGACACCCCCACCAACCGGGAGGCCGTGCAGATCACCGGAGCCATCTCGGCAGCCAGCCTCCCGGCCCCTGCATACGACAACACGCCCTGCCAGGACATCCTGATCACCGGCTGCACGCTGCGCGCGGCCCCCGACGGCAGCCGCCCGTTCGGCGCGCTCGTCGGCGACCACGGCGGCCTCAAGAACGTGGTCCACCGGGACATCCGGATCATCGGCAACCACATCGAGCGCAGCGCCGCCTACGGCATCCGCACCACCGACTGGCAGCAGGCCGTCATCGCCGGCAACACGATCGAATCCGTCGGCGTCACCGCCGTCCAGGTCAGCTCCCCGGCCGGCAACTCCCTGAACGACATCACCATCACCGGCAACATCATCCGGAACACCGGAACCGACACCTCCACCGGCGGCGCCATCGTCGTCTCCAGCGCCGGCGACCGGCACAACGGCATCACCATCACCGACAACACGATCCGCACCGTCAAGGGCGAAGCCGGCATCTACGTCGCCCAGAGCGACGGCGTCACGATCTCCGGCAACACCGTCACCGGGACCGCACGCGCGGGCGGCAACTCCCAGGGCATCCACGTCCGGTACGCCCCGCACGCCGTCATCAGCGGCAACACCGTCACCGACGCCCAGGGCGACGGCATCGGAGTCGACACCGACGCGGCCGGCGTCCTGATCGCCCACAACACCGTCCTGAACCCCACCGGGCACGGCATCGCGGCGGGGACCGACGACATCTCCCTGCGCGGCAACCAGATCACCGGCGCCAACCGGGCCGGGGCGACGGCCACGTACGGCATCCGCTTCGGCGGCAACGCGGCGAACGCCTCCTGCCAGGGCAACGTGGTCCGCAAGGGGGACGGCCCGGTCCCCGCCGAGACCGCCATCGTCGCGCTCCCCGGCTGCGTCGGCACCTGGATCACCGGCAACGACCTGCGCGGCTGGGGCGGTGGCACCGCCGCGGTCCTCGACAAGGCCACGGGCACCCTGGCCTCCGCCAACGCCATGTGACCCGCCCCCCGGGGAGCTGTGGCTCAGGAGTCACAGATCCCCGGCGGGGTGGTTCGCGACCGCTCAGTCCCGGCGGGCACCCCGGATGATCCGGCCGATGACGGCCGCGGCCTGCTCCGGGTGCTCCGCCAGCCACATGCCGAGCTGTTCGCGGACGGCCTCCGCCACACAGGCGCGCACCGCGTCGCCGCCGAGCTCGCCCCGCGTGGCGCCGAGGAACTCGAGACGATCCAGCTTCACCGACACGACCGCGGTCAGACCGTCGCCGATCCGGTCGGCCGTGAGATCGGGGGCTGCCTCGGCCAGGAGCCGCCGCTCCCGCGCCTGCGCGTTGATCGCGGCCGCCACCCCGTCGCGGAATCCTGCGGCGTGCGTGCCGCCCTCGGGGGTGGATCGGCAGTTGGCGTAGCTCCGGACCCGCTCCTCGGGGGAGCCGCACCACCGCAGAGCCACCTCCACCGTCCCCGCCATCCGCGGATCCTCCCACTCGAAGCCGACGACGTCCGGGTGAACGGGTGCTCCAGCCTGCGCGGCGAGGAAGGCGACGAGGTCCCGAGCCCCGCCGGGGGACCGGAACCGTACCGATCGGGACCCGCCCGGGGGGCGTTCGTCGGTGATCGAGATGTCCAGGCCCCGGTTGAGGAAGGCGAGTTCCCTGAACCGCTCCGCCAGCACGTCGAACGAGCACTCCGCCGTCCCGAAGATGTCGGCGTCGGGCCGGAAGGCGATGGTGGTCCCGCTCCGGGTCGTCGCTCCCGTGGCGATGGGCGGGGTGAGCGCGACGCCGCGCGCGTACTCCTGGACCCAGTGGACCCCCTTGCGCCGTACCTCGGCCGTCAGGCGGCTCGACAGGGCGTTGGTGACGAAGGGCCCCGTGCCGAAGAGGCTCGTGGCCACATAGCGGCGGCCATCCGGCTCCGCCGCGGGGTGCATCCCGGTCAGTAGGGCTTCGAGGCCGGGACCGCCGGTGTCGTCCCCGGCGGCCTCGACGGGCACCCCCGGCCCGTCGTCGGCGACGCGTACGCCACCGTTGGGCGTGAGGGTGACCTCGACGGAGCCGGCATGGCCGGCCAGGACCACGTTGACCGCCCGGCCGACGACATCGAACACCATCTGGTGCAGACCGCGTTCGCCGGTCGAGCCGATGTACATCCCGGGCCGTTTCCGGATGGCTTCCCACCCTTCCAACACCTTGATGTGGCTGGCGTCGTACGCGTTGGCGGCGTCACTCATGAAGTCCCCCTCCAATGGTGTCCAGCGGAGCCTCCAGCCTAGGCGGATCGGCCAAAAACGCCAGGTCAGAGCCTATTCGCCGAGGGCGCGAGCGGGCTGGTGAGCGGCTACCCGGAGGCATTCGACCCAGGGATCGCGGACCGCGATCGGAGGGCGGCCGGGGGCTCGCAGAGGCCGTCTCCGACCCTATTTCCGGCGCCCCCGAGGCCTCCGGTTCAATCTTCAGGACACCACAGGAGGGGCGTCCACTTCGGTCAGCCTGACCGTGCACAGACCGCCGCCCTCGCTCTTCACGTCCGTCACCTTGAGCTGCGTGCCCGGCGTGAGGATGTACTCCTCCTCCCCGGTGAAGGCGGAGAAGCTCCTGATCCCGACCGCCTGAGCGGGCGTCACCTCGAAGAGCGTCCGCTTGCCGCGGCTGCCCAGGAAGGACCGGGCCACGTTCAGCTCGGAGGTGCACGAGGAGACGCCCCACCAGGTCACCGTCCGGCCCACCGGATACTGCGCCCGCAGGTCCAGCGACACCCCGCGCCACAGCGGCTGCGTGTGGGCCGGCAGCCCGGACACCGCCGAGAACAGCAACCGCAGGTACGACAGATAGGGCTTGACCCTGGTGCGGTCCGGCGAGCGGAGGACGGCGTTGATCTCGCGGTAGAAGGCGGACTCGCAGGTGTAGAGATAGAGCGCGGCGATCGCGTCGGCGGACAGGTTGCCGGAGGTCTCGTCCGCCCGCCGCTTGCCGAAGTCGCGTGACCGCTGGATGTGTCCGGCGAGCCCGGACAGCGTCTCGGCGACCGGGGCGACGGCGTCCTGGAAGTCCATCAGCGGGGTGTCGAACACGCCGGTGATCGAGGGGAGGACCAGGCCCTCGTCCTTGACGCTGGTGAGCCGCTCCAGGTACAGCTGGTGCAGGTTCATGGTCGACTCGATGAAGGCGCCCATGCGTGCCGCGACACCCCCGTCCGCGCCGCCCGCACCGGCCGCCGCCCCCTCGTTCCACCCCTTGCTCGGCAGCCAGTCGATCCCGTCGGCACCCAGCGACGCGAGGGCCTCGTTGACCATGGCGAAGTGGTCGCCCTCGCAGAAGATGTCGCCCTGGGCCGCCGGGTTCGCGTGGTCGATGTGCCGGACCTCGACGTCCGGGTACTTCTCCTGGAGCCGCAGCACGACCTTCTTCAGACTGCGGGCGTGCGCCCCCCACCAGGCGAACACGACCCCGCGGTCCTCCTCGTCGGCGTCCTGCTTGGCCTTGAGGATCTCCTCGACGATCCGTTCGGCGACGGGCCGCCAGAACGCCGTGTGCTGGTCGGCCCCCATCGCTCCGTCGCCGCTCGCGGTGAGCGAGGCGTTCAGCAACAGCACGCCCTGCGTGAGCATCGCCTGGAACCACTCCGGAGGCTGGACCGTGTCCCGCTCCTTCAACAGCGCGCGAACGTCCGCGACGGGCGTCTTCTTGGCGATGCCGTACTTCCACATCGCCGCCGCCTTGATGATGCAGCGCATGCTGACGACCCTGCCGAACTGGCTGTCCTTCCAGTCGTTGAAGGTGTTGTCGAACATGGCTATGCCGGTGGCGCTCTCCGGCCGCGGGTACGGGTTCTGGCCGAAGGCGACGACCTTCCACTTGTGCGGCGGGTTGGGCTTGAGCGCTTGGAAGGTCAGCTCACGGACCGGGACGACCTCGGGGCTGCGGCCCTTCCCGATGAACCGGGCGGCGTCAGGGAGCGCTTCGATGACGGGCTTGAGCAGCGGAAGCCAGGGCTCACCGCCGCCGTTGAACAGCTCGGTGAGAGCCAGGGGGTCGTTCGCCTCGGGCTGGGTAGGCGCTGGGCCGTTGGTCGCGTCGGTCATGGGGGAGTGGCTTTCGCTCGTCGCGGTCGAGGAATGAACGGGGCCGGCAGGGTGCTGCGCAGGGACAGGGACAGCAACAGGGGTGACGGCCTGCGGCGGCACGATGCGCACCCGCTCCTCGGCGGGGACGTTCTCTATGCCGTTGAGCTGCGTGATGATCGTGGTGCGCAGCTCGTCGTCGTCCTCGAACCAGTGGTCGTGGAAGAGCGTGTAGCCGGTCCACATCAGGTTGGCGCAGACCCTCGCCGGGACCCGACCGGTCTGCGCACCCATCCCGACCAGCGCCACGGAGCGGATGCTGCCCGGCACCTTCCGGTTCTGCCGGTGGACGGCCTGGAACGCGGCGGCGCACGCCAGGGCCACGTTCATCGTGGCACTCACGTTCTGCGAGGACCGCACCATGGTCGGCGTCGATATCAGATACCGGGGGACGGCCGCCCCCGACGGGACGCAGACCGCGCTGCCCACCGGGAGGGAGCCGGCGAACCGGTCGCGGATCGCCCGCTGCACACGGAGCTGGATGCCGGATCCGAGGTACCGCTTGATGACGGCGTCGACCCCGCCGTCCATCCGGCCCCGGGAGTTCGTCGGCGTGACCCAGGCATCGACGTCCTCGTCGAGGATCGAGCCCCTGCGGATCTCGATGCCGGGGGTGTCCGCGAACGCCGCCCGCCACGCCTCCACCACACGCTCGTTGACGTCTGTCAGCACCACCCTGAGCGCGGGCTGAACACTGCTCTCGGTCATCGTCACTCCTGTCGGGAAGCGGCCCTTTTCAATACCCCGAACGTAACCGCCACCACTGACAACGCCCCTCGCGAAAGGGGATGATGACCTGCCGTCACGGCTCCGGAAACGCCGAGCCGACAGGCCTACGGCCACCGGCCGAACGCCGGCTCACGGGAGCAGCGGCGCGAGTACTCCCATGGCGTCGTAGCGGTGTCGCAGCGCCCGCAGTCGGGTCAGGTTGCCGCCGTATGCCGCCCGCGTCTCGGCCTCGGTCTCGGGCAGGCCCGGCCGCAGTTCGACGCTGTAGACCCCGACGGTGTGCGAAGCCAGGGCCTGCAGCGTGTCGCGGGCCCACATCCTGCAGGCGTCGGCGTCGGCGTCGTCGTCCCAGATCGCGTTCAGCGGGATGCTCCATTCGGCGGTTCTGCCCCAGAACGCGGTGGCGGTGTCGTCGACGTCGGCCAGAGCCCCGCCAGTGTGCTGGAAGTCAATACGGCAAGCCTTCGTCGGTGCCGCGCGGATCCGGTCCACGAGGGCGTCGGCGACCGCGGCGTCGAGAGTGGGACCGGTGAAGGCCGCTTTGCCGAAGAACGAGCCGCGCGGACCGTCACCCGGCTGCGGCAGCCGGATCGGTTCGGGCTCGGTGCCGCCGGCGGCGGGGATGGCGAACTCGGGCAGTCCGGCCAGGTATCGGCCGGACGTTTCCGAGCGATGGAGCGGCGACGAGCCCGATCCGGCGACGACGGCGGAGGCCGCCGACCGGGCCCGCCCGATGGCGCTGTCGTGCGGGCTCGCGCACGCGGTGTAGAGGAACACGACCGGCTCGTCCGGGGAGAGGGAGGTGTAGCCGAGTACCGCGCTCATGGTGGTGTCCCGCGGAAGCTCGGGAGCGACCCGGAAATAGGTGGCGAGCGCATCCAGCCCCACCACCGCCCGGTCGACCCAGACCGAGCCGATCTCGTGGGTCCGGAACACCGCGGAGGTGACCACCCCTACGCAGGGCGCGCTGCCCCGGACCGCCCACCACAGGTCGGCCTCCTCGCCAGAGCTCCTCTCCGAGAGCCGGACGACATCACCGGACGGGAGCACGAGCTCGACCCCCACGAGATGATCGAGGGTGAGCCCCAGGGACCTCGTCAGATAGCCGACGCCCCCTCGGGTGGCCATCCCCAGACCGGCGTGACCGACGACGCCCACCGGCACCGCACGACCTGCCGGGGCGAGGACCCCGAGCATGGTGGCCATGGTCGCCCCACCGGCGACGACCACGCGGTCTCCGACCGGACGGGCGGCGTCCCAGTACTCCGAGAGATCCAGCATGACGGCCCCGTCGGCGACGCAGTTCGAGCTCAGACCGCCGCCACGCACCGTCACCCGGACTCCCGTCTCCGCCGCGACCCTCATCACGGCCGTGACGTCGTCGGCCGCGCGGGGCGCCACGACGCACGCAGGCCGCCGCCGGGCGGCCTCGGGAAAGAAGACCTTGGCCAGAGCGTTCTCGTACCCCGCGGTTCCCGGCGCGCGCACCCTCGACCCGAGCACGGACCGCAACGGCCCGACGATGTCGGGGAGCAAGGGGATGTCATGACTGGACACGGTGGCTCCGATTCCCGGTGATCGGGTTTCGGGCGGAGGGCCTTCGGTTGTCCCGGATGAACAGAGAAGCAACGCCAGGAGAGTAGGCCGGCCGGAATCTGCGCACAAGGTTCCCGGGCCAGGAGGCCGGCCGTGAATGGCGGGCATCTGGGCGGCGCGTACTACCCGATTCCCAGGGGTAGTTGGCGGGAACGTCCGGATCTTCTCGGCGCCTCGGCGCCTCGGTGACCTGGACCTGCCCAGGCCAGGTCCTGAAAATCCATTCGCCTCCGCTCGCCTCGACCGGTACGGTCGCGATCTTGTTCTCACTGCAGGGGAGCCCATGAGATCCATGCGCGCCCGCCCTGGCAGCTCCCGTACGGAGAGTAGGTTTCGTCAATGGCATGCCGTATCAGTGAAATCGTGCTCAAGTGCCGCGACCCCGAGGTGCTGGCACGGTTCTGGTGCGAGGTCCTGGACTTCGTAGAGCTCGATCGCGAAGCCGAGGGCTGCATCGAGATCGGTCCGCGCGAGGGGTTCGGCGGCCCGCAGCCGACGATCTTCCTCATCCGCAACGACGATCCGAGGAACGGGCTCGACCGGCTGCACATCGACGTCAACCCCACCGACCGCGATCAGGACGCCGAGCTCGAGCGCCTGCTGGCCGCCGGGGCCACACTCGTCGACATCGATCAGCCCGCGGAGGCGTCCTGGCACGTCCTCGCGGATCCGGAGGGCAACGAGTTCTGCCTGCTCAAGCGGCGCCTCGACCCAGTCTGAGGGCCCTCGCCCGAACGATCGACGCAGCCGCCACCCCCACTGAAACACCGGCGCCCCGGAGGGACTCTTCCCCCCCCGGGGCGCCTCACCGTTCCTCCGTCATCCACCACGCCAGAACTGCACCAGCGCCCACCCCTCCGGCCCCGCCACTCCGTCGAAGGATCCCGGTCGCCAGGCGGCCCGTACCCGCCACCGTCCACCCGCCGGCAGCGTGAATCCCACCGCCCGGCCTCCAGCGGCGATCTCATCGACCACGAACCGGCCGGACGGCAGATCCATCACAGCCTCCCCCTCGACCGCCCACTCCCCGGCCTCGAATTCGGCCGGCCCGTCCCACAACTCCAGCCGCAGCCGGGTGTCCAGCACGTCCTCAGGCGTCTGCAGGTAGAGCATCGTCGCGTTCGCCGCGACCAGCCCCTGCGCACCGGGCGCGGCCGGCCGGTGCCCAGCCTGCCCCTCCACATCCACCAGACCGAACAACCGGTGGTCGACCACCACGTCGAACTCATCCGCTCGCACCAGCTCGGACACAAGCCCTCCCGTAACCCGCTCTGGCCACGTCCCACGTCCCGCGCCCCGTCAGGCGACCGGCGCCTCCGGTACGAACTCCGTGTCGCGCAGCTCCGCCCAGGCGGCTCGCAGGAAGGAGATCTCGTGGTCCATGTCGTAATCCGCGCTGTTCAGGTTCAAGAGCAGCTTGCGCCGGCCACCCGTCAGGTACGCGTATGCGATCACATTGGGCAGGAGGGCGTTCAGATGAGCCCCTCTCAGCGGCTCTGCCCTGATGTCCCGGATGTCTTCCCAGGCCACCCGTCGCGTGTGGGTGAACCCTCGGATGTGTATGCCGGTGCCGCTCACCAGCGTGCCGGATCGCGGCACACGGACGAAGAACACCACCAGGACCAGCGGCAGTAGCACGCTCAGGCCGAGCCGCATCCAGGAGGGGGCGATCTCCTCGGTCCATACGAGCAACAGCAGCAGGGCCATCTTGGCGACGAGGACGGCCAAGAGCCCGTTCCTCCGGCCCCGGCTCATACGGTACTCACGCGGCAGGTCCTCTGCCCCCACGACCAGCCCGCTGACCCCGACCGGTGACGGGCCCGTCGGCAGGGTGAGCACGGGGTCGTCCGCCACATCGCTGCGGAGCGCGGCGATGGCGGACACCACCATCGTGGCGAGGAGGAACAGCGCGAGCGGTCCCCAGATCGCCGGGATCGCCCATAGGGGCCAGTCGTTGTTCGACTGCGCCCACAGCGTCAGGAGGGCCGTCAGGCCCAGTGCGACGCCGTGCCACCGCACCATGGCCGCCGCGCGCGCGTGCCGGCGGTCGCGGCGGACGATCAGTGCCCACAGCGATCCGACGAGGGCGGTCAGGCCGAACGAGAGGCAGGCGAGCGCGCCCCCGAGCCGGTCCGCGGGCCACCCCACCGGGCCGAACTCCGTCTGCTGTCGCCGACCGTCGGCGTACCGCACCTCGACGGCCTGCCCGTGCCAGATCACCCCGACGACCGCGTCGCCCGGTTTCATCTCCGATACGAGCGGATCAGCGCTCCGGAAGGTCACGGTCCAGGGCTTGCCGCTCGGCAGCACCAATTCCGCCTCCGGCGCCTTCCCCTCCTCGCCCCGATGTGTGTCGGCCCGGCGGACGGTGAACTTCTGATCCCATACGCATGCCGACGCCTTCACCGGCGCGGAGGCACACACCGGCGCGGCCAGGAACTCCCGCTCCCGCTCCAGCGCTCCGCGGACTTCGAGCGCCGACACCACCCCCGCCAGCAGCGCCACGAGAGCGATCACCAACCAGCCCACGACCTGTATCGCCTTGCTCTGCACCGGCCCCCGCCTTCCCCTCGTTCCCCCGCAGGTCCCTGTCCCGCCCGACCATTGGAGCACGTCGGCCGAGCACCGCTCGTGGAGGGTATGAGGCGTCACGACACGTGCCGGCGCCCACAGTTGTGGTGGACAAGGATGGCGGCCGCTGCGACGCGGCCCCGGCCACCCTCGCCATCGGTGCCACCCGGCGACGGCCCGCTTCGCCGGCGCGCCAGACCCAGGGCAAGCACGCCCTCGATCCGTGGCGGTAGGCGTGGGGCCTCCTGCGGTGCTCGGGATCGCATCTCAGGGGCGCCGTGCACCGAGACCTATGTGTTTTTTGATCGTGTTCAAATATGGTGAGCGTGCGACTGCCTGGGTCGTGGGAATGCACGGGGTGGGGGAGTGGTGTGTGTGGATCGGCGTGTGTGGCGGGCGGCCGCCTGTGCGGTGGCGGTGTTGCTGACGGGGTCGTGCGGCTATGCCGCGGCCATTCACGCTGCGGAGATATCCGAGGGGCAACTCGTCGGACGCTGGACCAGCCCGGCCGGTACGTCCCTGACCTTCTCGAAGGACCATACGTTTGCCGGTACGGGGTTCGACCAGGTCGAGGCCCTGGCCGGCTGTGGCAACCCCGGCGCACTTTCCACCGGCCGGTGGGCGTTCTACGGCAGCGCCGACGGGTCCTCCGCCAGTAGGCCCGACGAGACCGTCACCCGTGGCCACGACCTCAGCCTGACCTTCACTGACGTCCCGAACTGCACGGTGTGGGTCTACCTCTATGGCGGTAGCGAGGATCCCGCCATGTGCCCCACCCGAGATCCGGACGCAGGCTGCCCCATGGGTGGATACCTCAAGCGAGATGGCGACGGCGCTCAGCCGTGAGCACGCGCAGGGCCATCCGCACCAGTGCCTGGTCGTCCGTCAGGGCCGCTACCCGCTGCCGCTGTCACATGGCGATGGGGCCGAGGTCGGCGGCGGTTTGGGCCAGTGCGCGGATGGTGGGGCTGTCGGCGGTGGTGCGCCAGGTCAGCGCCCATTCGACGGTGGGGGCGTCATGGAGGGGAACGAAGACGATGCCGGGAGGCTTGTTGTAGCGCGCGGCGACTTCGCCCAGCGGGTGGACACAGCGTCCGGCAGCGACCAGCGTGAGGATCTCGTGGAAGGTCCGCGCGGCGGGCCCGCGGGGGATACGGCGGCCGAGGGGGGTGCGGGTGGGGACCATGGAGGCGACCCAGTACTCGGGGGCTTCGGGGCCGAGGTCGACGACGTGGTTGTCGGCGAGGTCCTCCAGGGAAGCGGTGCCGCGTTGGGCGAGTGGATGGTCTGCGGCCACGGCCAGCACGCGGCCTCCGGTGAGCACGGTGGGACCGACGGTGAGGTCTGGTTCGGCGACGGGCAGCCACAGCACGTGCGCGTCGTGCTCTCCGGCGCGCAGGGCGGTGAACGCGTCGGCGCCGTTGATTTCGCCGAACTGAATGTCACTGCCGGGGTAGCGGCTGCGGAACGCGTCGACGAGCGGCCGTAGTTCGTGCCCGGCGTGACCGAAGACGCCCAGCCGCAGGGTCCGGCCCGCGCCCGCGCCGCCCGGGCCGGCTGCTTGGGCGCGTGCCAGTCCTGCGTGGAGGAGGTCGAGGGCCTGCTGGAGGTCCTCACGCAGGCGCCGGCCGACAGGGGTCAGGGCCACGCGTCGGCTGGTGCGGTCGAACAGGGCCACGCCGAGGCGGCGTTCCTGTGTGCGGATGGCCTGGCTGACGCGGGCTTGGGACACGTGAAGTCGCTCTGCGGTGCGGCCGAAGTGCAGCTCTTCCGCCAGTGTCAGGAAGATCTCGATGTCGCGCAGCTCCATGCATAACTCCCAGGTTATGGATAGCTGCATGGACTCTACATTGTTCCGCCGCTGACCTGCATCAATGCTGGACACATCACCCACCGGGCAGGCGGCAGACGCCTGACCGACGCACCGACAAGGCAGGGGAACCCGATGTGCGCTGTGCAGGACGTCGTCGATTGCTTCGAGATCGGGCAGCTGTGCGCCGAGATCACCGACGCTGTGATGACGCGCGACTTCGACCGCGTCGCCTCGCTGTTCACGCCCGACGGAACCATTCGATGGCCGCACATCGACAAGGAGTTCATCGGCCGCGAGGAGATCCGCGCGGGAATCGAGTGGGGGCAGGGACTGTGGGAGTTCTTCGTGCAGCACGTCCACCCCGGCGTCATCCGGCTCGACGGCGACACCGCGGTCGGGCGCGTGTACATCCAGGAGTTCGGGCGGATGCGCGACGGCAGCTCCCACCTGAACTACGCCCTCTATCACGACCGCTACCAACGCACGCCCGACGGCTGGAAGTTCGCGGAGCGCGTCTATGAGGTCAGATACCTCGACTCCACCCCCCTGGCGGGCTCGCCACTCCACGCAGCGCCTGGGGCCTGAGGATTGCCCCGTAACTGCCGGTTGCGGCTTACCGCCGCACGAACGTGACGATGCGCCGGCCCGCGCCGCCGGCGCACAGCCGAGGACCTGTCCGAGTTGAGTTGGTGGCTGCTCTGGGGCTTCGCACCCGTCCCCGGCTACTCCCCAGGGAGTAGCCGCACCGCCTGCCGCTGTGGGACGACCGCGACGCCACGCAGCGGCATTCTGGCTGTCGGACACCGGGGCCCCAGGCCCACACCGCCCGCCGGGTCTGCTCCGTATCCCTTCACCGATGATCGAGGAGATGTCATGCCCACATCAGTACATGAGTCCCACGCGGCCTCGCTCCGCGGCGCGGCCCCGCGCCCGCGCGGCGCCGTTGCGCTGCTCACCGTCTCGCTCTCCTACGCCGTACTCACCGCTGCGTACGTCCTCGCCAACCGCGCCACCCCGCAGCCCGACACCCCCGGCGACGACATCCTGCGCCAGTACGTTCCCGACCACGGCACAGCGATCAACCTGGGCGCCTTCCTGCTGCTCGTCGCCGCCGTGCTCCTGGTCCCCGTCGCCGCCAACCTGGCCCGGCTGGTGCGGCAGGGACAGGGGCAGGGGCAGGGACAGGACCAAGGCGCCGCGGCGGCGACAGCCCTGGCCGGCGGGCTGCTGGCCAGCGGCGCGCTGGCCTCCAGCGCCGCACTCACCTGGACCCTCGGCCGCCTTCCGCAAGAGGCACCCGCAGCCCTGGCCCGTGCCCTGGCAGACCTGTCCTTCCTCGCCGGCGGCCTCGGATACGCCGTGTCCTTCGCCCTCCTGGCGGCAGGCACCTGCCTGGCAGCCCGCAGGAGCGGGCTCCTGCCGCGCGCCTGCGCCACCACCGGGCTGATCATCGCCGCCGCCGGACTGGCCGCCACCCTCATGCTCCTCGTCTTCGACTTCAGCTACCTGTTGCCCGTCGTCCGCTTCGGAGGCACGGCATGGCTGGTGTGGGCCGCGATCGCACTGTTCCGCTCGCGCCCGACCGCAGCGGGGGCGGACGCATGACCGCCGCCCCGCCCGTACGATTGCGCTCGGCCCGACAGATCCCCGTCGCCGCGGGCCTTCTGCTGCTCGCATCCGCCGCCTTCCACACGGTCGTCCTCGTGCTTGCCGACGGTCCGTGGGACGGACCCGTCTCCTGGCGGAAGCCGATCACCTTCGGGCTGTCCTTCGGCATCAGCGTGCTGACCGTCACCTGGATCTGCCGGCTCCTCCCGCTCGCCCCGCGCACCCGCACGCTCCTCCTCGGTGCGTTCACCGCGGCGTCCCTGCTGGAGACCGGTCTGATCACCCTGCAGGCATGGCGCGGTGTCCCTTCGCACTTCAATACCGAGACCACCTTCGACACCTTCGTCACGCGCGCCCTCGCGGCCGGCGGCGTCACCCTCATCGCGGTCGTCGTCGCACTCACCGTCTTCGCGCTGCGCCCCAACCCGACAGTCGCCCCCGGCATGCGGCTCGCGCTCCGCGCCGGACTGGTGGCGCTCACCGGCTCCATGGCGGCCGGAGCAGTGATGATCGCCTACGGGCTGACGCTGGAGGGCGCGGGCCGCGCGGCCGAGGCCTACCGGTCCGCGGGCTTCCTGCGCCCCGCCCATGCCGTCACCATGCACGCTGTCCTGCTGCTGCCCTCCCTGGCCTGGCTTCTGAGCCGTACCCGACGACCGGAGGCGCAGCAGCTACGCCTGATCCGCATCACCGTCGCCGCGTACGGCGCCGGCGTTGCGCTGGTCACCGCCGCGGCCGCGGTCGGCCTCACCTTCGCCTCCCCGGCCACCACGGCCGCGGTGAGCGCGGGCGCCACGATGGCCCCCGCACTGGCGTTCTTGGCGTTCGGCGGATCGCCGGACGTGCGCGGAAACCGCAGTTCCACCACGCCCGGCAACCGGGTCCCCACCCATGGCTCGCACCACGCAGCCCTCGCCGGCGGCCTGGACGACGACCGGAGGCAGGACACATGACGCACACCGTGAGCAAGAAGCACCCCGGGCCCGTCGCGACCGAGGGCAGCCCAGCGGCAGAGGGCGCTGCCTCCACCCCGGCAGCCCGCCCGGCACCCCGTCCCCGGACACCGCCCGCTGCCGGCAGGGTCCGGCGCCTGTCCCAGCGATGGCGCAAGGCGATCCTCACGCTCCACGTGACGGTGGCAGTCGGCTGGGTGGGAATCGAGATCGCCCAGCTCATCCTCGGGCTGGTCGGCCTCTCCACCGACGACGCCGGACTCGTCCGCGCAACCCGCGTCGTCATGGAGATCCTCGGGATCGAACTGATCGCCATCGTCGCTTGGACGACCCTGCTGACCGGCCTTCTGCTCGCGACGGCGACGCAGTGGGGCCTGCTGAAGCACTACTGGATCGTGACCAAGCTCGTCATCAACATCGGCCTCATGCTGAACGGCCACTTCTTCATCCAGCACTGGCTGCGCGAACAGGCAGAGGTGGGCACGGCCCCTGAATCCGTCAGTCTGCAACTGGTGATCACCATGAGCATCTCCCTGACGCTGCTGGTCTCGGCGACGGCACTGTCCGTCTACAAGCCATGGGGCAAAACCCGCCGCGGCCGCCGCCCTGCGCCCAAGAGCGCACGCCCCTGACCTGTCAGCCGAGTGACCTTGAGCGAATGGGGACGGAGCAACGGACCCAGCTGCTCATGGATCGCCACGGCGAGCACCAGTGAAACCTGTTCGACCGGGACCCGAGAGTGAAGGGATCATGGGCGGATGCCGTCGACCGATGCAGCAGCCAGCGAGCTACAAGACCGCGCCGCTCTCTGGAGCGTGGGCGAGATCCCCGCAAGCGATGTCGTCAGCGCGGCCTGTGACGCGCTCGTCGCCGGCCTGGACAGCCCCGGACTTCGGGTGCTGGCAGCCTGCACACGCGCCGAGGCGAACTACGACGTGCACTTCTTGCTCCCCGAAGCGCTTGATGAGCTCGGCCTCGTTCTCCATCCGGCCACCAGCGAGGCCGGCCAAGAAGCCGCCGTGCGAGCGCTCGCACGACGCATGCTGGCCGGCGAGCTGAAACCTTGGGAACTCACTTTCCGGATCAACCAGCGCTACGGGAATGAGCTGCCCCTCGCAGAACGGCTCGCCGAACTCGATGACGAGTACGCCTTCCTCGAATACGGCGGCGACACAGCAGTAGTCCAGATCGACGCCGAGGTCACGGCCGAAGCCCGCCGCCTGACCGCAGTCCACCCCCGCGTTCACGCCGAACCCACGGGGCTCGGCGGGTGTGACTAGGTGGCGGGTGCTTCGAGCCGGCGGGGCACTGAGCCCGCCCAGAGTTCTCGGAGGTCGGGGATGTGGTTGGAGTGCGTGCCTGGGCAGACGTCCAGCAGCTTCGCGATCGAGGTGTGACTGAGCGTAGTTGGCCTGTCCGGCCAAGTGGGTGCTCAGCGCCATCGTTACGGCGATGCCTCGGGTGGACACGGCACTCCGGGCAGGCGTTCACCCGCCTTCCACGTCCCGCGAAACCGGCTCCGCCCTTGTGAATCTTCGTGGAATCCACCTGGCGGGAGCTTTGCTGGACACCATCGGAGGGGGAGGCCGGTGAAATCGGCGGACGCGGCCTGCACCAACTGGGCAGGACTCCTCACCAGCATGCCTTCCCGCACGGCACGTGGGCGTGGGATCCACACCGGCGTGACGGCGGCCCGGATCGCTACTGCTCGGCGACCGTCGCTCCCCGCTGCCGACGGCCCATAGAGGTTGGAAACTGGAGTAGTGAGCGACCTCCTTGGATATTTCCGGCGTCGGCTGCTCGGCTCGACCACGAGCTCTTCCTCTCTCCCTCGGCGTCCCCGCTCAGGACACCACCAGGAGCAGCAGGAGCACGCCCAGCCCCCCAAGGGAAGGGCGCGGCGGCCGCAAGGTCTGTCCTCCCTGCTGAGCGTGCGCAGCGTGGCCGGCGAAGTGTTCCTCCTGCAACTGGCCGTCGTGGTGCTTCTCGTCGCCGCCGCGGTGGTGGCGCTCGTGGTGCAGGCCCGGAGCGACGCCATGCTGGACGCCCGGCACCGTACGCTCGCCGCCGCCGGAACGTTCGCCGAATCTCCGGGCATCATCGCGGCCCTGCGCAGCCCCCATCCGAGCGCGGTGCTACAGCCGAGCGCCGAGGCGGCCCGGGAGATCGCCGGGGTCGACGGCATCAACGTGTACACGCTCGATGGGCGCACCCTCACCCACAGTGACCCGCGACAGATCGGGAAGCACGTCGTCGGCCCCTTCTCCAAGGCGGCGGCCGGCACATCCTTCACCGAGACGTTCGAGGGGTCCCTGGGGCAGTCCGTGGTCTCGGTGGTCCCCGTCAAGGACGCCACCGGCCGCGTCATCGCCATCGTCTCCTCCCCGGTCACGGTCCAGAACGTCCAGAGCATGGTGAACCGGCAGCTGCCGGTCGTCCTCGGCAGCGCAGCCGCGGTGCTCGCCCTGTCCGCGGGCGGGACGGCTCTGGTGAGCCGTCGGCTGCTGCGCCGGACCCACGGCCTGGGACCCGCCGAGATGACGAGGATGTACGAGCACCACGACGCGGTGCTGCACGCGGTGCGAGAGGGCGTACTGATCGTCGGCGGCGGTGGACGGCTGCTGCTGGCCAACGACGAGGCGCGGCGGCTGCTGAACCTGCCGGCGGACGCGGAAGGACTCCCCGTCACGGGGCTGGGCCTGGAGGAGGGGATCGCCGAGCCGATCGCATCGGGCCTTTCCGCGACCGACGAGCTGCACATGGCAGCCGATCGGCTTCTGGCGGTGAACATCCGGCCCACCGCCCCCTACGGGCAGGCCGGGACCGTCGTCACGCTGCGAGACACCACCGAACTGCGGGCCCTCACCGGCAGGGCCGAGGTGGCCCGCGAGCGGCTGAAGCTGCTCTACGACGCGGGGGTGCAGGTCGGAACGACGCTGAACGTGGAGCGCACCGCGGAGGAACTGGCGGAGGTGGCGGTCCCTCGGTTCGCCGACGTGGTCACGGTCGACCTGCTGGACCCGGTGCTGCGCGGCGAGGAGCCGCCCGAAGCGAACACCGAGATGCGCCGCACCGCCGTCGTCGGCCTCCAGGGCGACCACCCGCTCTCCCCCGTCGGCGAGCTGATCCGGTTCGCTCCCACCGGTCCGATGGCCGCCGGGCTGGCCGGCGGCCATGCGGTCCTGGAGGCGGACCTGCGCGCCACCCATCACTGGCGGGCCCAGAACCAGGCCAACGCCCTGCAGATCCTGGACCACGGCCTCCACTCCCTGATCGTCGTGCCCCTGCGGGCCCGGGGCGTGGTGCTGGGGATGGCCGGCTACTGGCGGGGGCAGGACTCCCCACCGTTCGACGAGGAGGACGTGTCCTTCGCCGAGGAGCTGACCGCCCGGGCGGCACTGTCCGTCGACAATGCCCGCCGCTACACCCGCGAGCACAACATGGCCGTCACCCTGCAGCGCAGCCTGTTGCCCCGGGGTGTACCGGAGCAGTCCGCCGTCGAGGTCGCTCACCGCTATCTGGCCGCTCAGGCGGGGGTGGGCGGTGACTGGTTCGATGTCATCCCGCTGCCCGGCACCCGGGTGGCCCTGGTGGTCGGCGACGTCGTCGGCCACGGTCTGCACGCCGCCGCCACCATGGGCCGCCTGCGCACCGCCGTGTACAACTTCTCCACCCTCGACCTGCCCCCGGACGAGCTCCTGAGCCACCTGGACGAGCTGGTCACGCACATCGACACCGACGAGCAGGAGTGGCAGGGGATCACCGGAGCCACCTGCCTGTGCGCCATCTACGATCCCGTCTCGGGGCAGGTGGCTGCCGCCACCGCCGGGCATCCGGGCCCCGCTCTGGTCCGCCCCGACGGAACCGTGTCCTTCCCCGAGGTGCCGGTCTCCCCGCCACTGGGCCTGGGCGCGGGCCTGCCCATGGAGACCATGACGGTCACCCTGCCCGAAGGCTCCCGGCTGGCACTCTTCACCGACGGGCTGATCGAGAGCCGCGACCGCGATCCGGACGCGGGCCTGGCAGCGCTGCGTGCCGCCCTGGCCGGGCCCGCCCGTACCCCGGAGGAAACCTGCACCGCGGTGATCGACGCGATGCTGCCCACCAGGCCCAGCGACGACGTCGCGCTGCTGGTGGCCCGCACCCGCCGACTGGACCCCTCGCGGATCGCCGAGTGGGACGTGTCCCCCGAACCTGCGGCGGTGTCCCCGGTGCGCAACGCCTGCTCCCGCCGACTGGCGGACTGGGGCCTGGAGGACATCGCCTTCACCACGGAACTCATCCTCAGCGAGCTGATGACCAACGCCATCCGCTACGGCACCGAGCCCATCCGGGTGAGGCTGCTGTACGACCGCAGCCTGGTCTGCGAAGTCTCCGACGGGTCCAGCACCTCCCCGCACATGCGCCGGGCGGCGGACACCGACGAGGGCGGCCGCGGCCTGTTCCTCGTCGCGCAGTTCGCCGAGCGCTGGGGCACCCGCTACACCGCCCGCGGCAAGATCATCTGGAGCGAGCAGGCCCTCCACGACGGGGCTGCACTGCCCGCAATGGATCTCGGGGAGGCGCTCTTGGCCGGGTGGGACGACGAGGGGTTCTGAGAACGCGCCGGTACGGCAGCCGCAGGGAAGACGGCGGACACCACGGTCCGGGACTGCGCTGCCGAGGCCGCCGAACGTACGCTGGCCTCGATCAGTACGCGACCGCCCGTTATGGAGCCTTTGTGCCCACACCCCGTGTCCGGACAGCCTCCCTCGCCATCTGCCTGACCCTCGCGGCGGCGCCCCTCGGTGCCTGCGCGGACAAGCCCGCAGCCGCGCCCAGAGCACCCTCGGTGGCCACCTCCGCCCCGGACGCCGGCGGCATGGCCGCACTGACGGCAGAGGCGAAGAAGGAGGGCGCGCTCAACACGATCGCGCTCCCGAGGGACTGGGCCAACTACGGCGCACTGATCGACGGCTTCGAGAAGAAGTACGGGATCAAGGTCACGGTGGAGAACCCGGAAGGTACCAGCCAGGACGAGATCAACGCCCTGAAGGAGCACAGGGGCGGAGGCCGCGCCCCCGACGTGATCGACGTGGGGGGCTCGTTCGCGCAGTCCGCGGCCCGGCAGGGCCTGCTCGCTCCGTACAAGGTCGCCCCGTACGACGAGATCCCCGAGGAACAGAAGGACCCGCAGGCCCGCTGGTTCAACAACTACGGCGGCTACATCTCGATCGGCTGCGACGCCAACCGCGTCAAGACCTGCCCCTCGACCTTCGCCGATCTGCGCAAGCCCGAGTACAAGGGCCAGGTCGCGCTCAACGGCGACCCCACCAAATCCGGCTCCGCCTTCGCCGGCGTGTACGCGGCTGCCCTGGCGAACGGGGGCTCCTTCGGCGACATCCAGCCCGGTATCGACTTCTTCGCCGAGCTCAGGAAGAACGGCAACTTCACCCCGGTCGAATCCTCACCGGACACGATCGCGAAGGGCCAGACCCCGATCAGCATCGACTGGGACTTCCTCAACCTCGGATACGCCGACGATTTCCGCAAGAAGGGCGTGGACGTCGACTGGCGGACCGCCATCCCCTTCGACGGCAGCTTCGCCGAGTACTACGCGAACGGGGTGAACAAGGACGCCCCGCACCCCGCGGCGGCGCGTCTGTGGCAGGAGTACGTCTTCAGCCCGGAAGGTCAGAACATCCGGCTCGGCGCCTACGCGCGCCCCGTCCTCATGGAGGCCATGAGGGAGGACGGCACCCTCGACAAGGCCGCCGCGGCGAAGCTGCCGACGGTCGAGGGCACGCCGACGTTCCCGACGAAGGCACAGACGGAGAAGGCGAGAGAGACCGTCAACCGCGGCTGGGCCGAGGCCGTCTCGGGCTGAGGACTGGCCATGACGACTCACCGGCTCAATGACGACGCTCTCGAGGGGCGCGGCGGACGCGGGCGAGGACGAGAACCGTGTCGTCGGCCGGCGGGGTGGGGAGCAGGCTCGCGAGAATACGGTCCGCCATTGCTTCCAACGCCGCCGGGGCTCTGCCCAGTTCGGCGCGCAATGCTTCCAGGCCGGCCTCGATGTCCTGGCCGCGTGCCTCGATGAGGCCGTCGGTGTACAGGGCGAGGATCGCGTTTTCGGGGAGTTCGATCTCGATCGTCCGGAAAGGACAGCCGCCGACGCCGAGAGGGACTCCGAGGACGTCGTCGATGGTCTCCACTGTCCCGTCCGGCCGGAGCACCAGCGGCGGGGGGTGGCCGGCGCTGGCGATGCGGGCGCGTCCGCTGTTCGGGTCGTAGACGATGTACAGGCACGTCGCCAGCTCGATGCCGGCCTCCTGGGCGCACGCGTCCAGCTCGGTGAGCAGCTCGGCAGGCTCGCTGTCGTGCCTGGCCAGAGCCTTGGTGGTGATACGAAGGCGGCCCATGGCGGCGGCGGCCGACACCCCGTGCCCCATCACATCGCCCACCACGAGAACGACCCGGCCGTCCGGCAGATTGATCACGTCGTACCAGTCGCCGCCGACCTCGGTGATCCGACTGCCGGGTACGTACCGGTGGGCCACTTCCACGTACGGGCTGGTCGCCAACGCGCTGGGCAACAACGCCCGCTGCAGGGTGAGGGCGATGTCCTGGACGCGGCTGTACAGACGCGCGTTGTCCAAGCAGATCGCAGCACGTGAGGAGAGCTCACTGGCCAGGCTGACATCGTCCCGGGTGAAGGCCGGCCGGCCCGCGGACCGGCCGAACATGGCGATTCCCTGGACCGTGCCCCTGGCGATGAGCGGGGCGACGAGGACGCAGGCCAACCCGCTCTCGGCGAAGAGCCGTGCCCGTGACTCGATGAGGACGGTCCGGGCCAGGAACTCCTCGTTCACCACGGCGGAGATGGCACGGCCGGTTCGCAGCATGTCGTGGATGACGGAGCCGGGCGGATACCGCACCGTCTCCACTCCGCTCACAAGCTCGGTGGCCGGTGGGGGCAGGATCGTCCCGGAGGCGATCCGGCGGGTGAACAGCGGCCGCGCCGGGTCAAAATCCTCTGCCTCGTCCATCCACTCCACGACTTCGACCACGCCGCCGTCGCAGAAGTCCGGCATTGACGCGTCCACCAGCTCCTGGGCGGTGACGTTCACGTCCAGGGTGGTCCCGATGCGAGTGGAGGCCCCGTCCAGCAGCGCCAGCCTTCGACGGCTGGCGGTGGCTTCCAGGATGGCCTGTTCCCGGTCCGTCACATCCACCATCAGCCCACCCACTCCGGGGCGCGAGCCGACCGCCTGGCTCAGGGCAAAGAAGCTCACCGAACGCACCTGGTCACGGTCCGGATGCCCCCGCGGACGCATACCCACCAGCGCCCCCACGACCGGCGCACCGCCCAGGGCGACCGCGCGGAGCATGCGCTGGTACTCGCCGCCGTCGGACATGATCATGACTTCGTCCATGTGCAGCCCGAGGTGCGCCTCGATCGGAAGTCCGTCCATGTCGGCGAGCGCCTGGTTGAGGTGGACGTACCGGAGGTCCGGGTCGAGCATGACGAGACCGATGGGGCAGGTCTCGAAGAGGGCGTCGAGGAAGGCGAGGTTGGTCTTGACCCGATCAAGCTCGTCGCTGCGGCTCGCGAGGACCATCACCACCGAAGGTCCTCCGGCTCCGGTCACGGAAAACACCCGGAAGCCGCAGTCGAAGACCGTGCCGTCACGATGCCGTGCCGTCAGCCGGCCCCTCCAGTACCCCAGGGTCCGGCCCCGCTCCGTCAGCCGGGCGCACGCATCGGAGTCGCCAGGGGGCGGCCCGTCGGCGAAGAGAACGGCGCCGGGCTTCGCCAGGACGGCGGTGGAGTCGTACCCGAAGAGGTCCCTCGCGCCAGGCCCCCAGTAACAGACGTGGTCGCGGTCATCGATGCCGAAGACGGCCACGGGCACATGCTCCAGCAGCGTCCCCGGCTCGGACCAGAACGGGCCGTGAGCCTTCTCGCCCCCCGGCCGAGCCGATGGCACGAGACGTCCCCTTCCATTCGCCGTTCCATCCATTATCCGGACACCACGGGCATTCCGCGGCGCGGAGCGGTTTTGTTCGGACGAACGGGCCGGCCGGGCCGCCACGCAGCTTCGTCCACGACGAGGCACGTCACGGCGGGGGCATCGAGCGTGGTCGGCGACGCGACGCGGGCGTTGCGCTTCCGAAGGAGTGAGCGGCTCATCGGGAGGGCTCGCTCCGGGGCCGCCGCCCACCGCCGATACCCTGCCGGTCGGCCGTCTGCGCGCTGGCGCGGCGGGCGGGGTCGGTGAAAGCCCGCCGGACGGATTCCTCGAGGAGGGCAAGCTCCGCGCGTACCGCCGGCAGACGCTCGGCCGGCTGGGTTTCGAGCAGGTCGTCCAGCAGCGCGCGGAGCCGCCTGCACACCTGGAGGGACGTGGCCCCGTACTCACGGATTTCGGTGACGCCGAGCAGCAGGTAATCCTCCCAGCCGCGGCCCGGCACCACCAGCCGGGGCCGGCCCTCGTCGTCGGCGAGCACGTACCGGCCGCGGAGCCGGGCCCGGCCGACCACGTGCAGGAACGTGTCGATGTGGTTGAGCACCTGCACGGCGGTCGTGGGGTCGTTCACGGCGGGAGAGAGGGCACGGATGGCTATGTCGACGAGGATGCGCAGGGCGAAGGCGGGATCCTGCTCGATGGTGCGCTCGGTTCCGAGGGCGACGAGCCCGGTCACCCGCCGTGGGTCGGGCGCCCGCGCGGAGCCGTGGGCCTCGACGAGGGTGGTGCCGGGCGGTACGAAGTCGCCGACCTGGTGGGCCAGGACGAGGACGCAGTCGTGGCGGACGGCGGTGGCGATCAGCCCCGCCGCGTCGAACGCCTGGATGACTCCGCCCCGTTCGGACCGGATGTGGGTCACCGGACCGGCAGGCGCCAGGGAAGCCTCGTCGCGTGCCGAGGAGCGGTGGATGCGTTCCGTCGCACGGATGAGCACCTTCTCGCCCAAGCGCCCCACCAGGTCCGCGATGGCCACGGGCCGGAGGTTGTGGGTGAACCGGTTGAGGTAGATCAGCAGAAGCATGAGGCTGACGGAGACGGCCACGCCGGACAGGGTCACCCCCAGGTCGGGGACGGTGTCCGACTCGATTTTGCGCAACAGGGAAAAGGCGTACGCGAACGTTCCGGTGAACGTGGCCAGGACGGCCTTCTGCAGCCGGTCGCGGTACCACAGGCGCATGTAGCGCGGGGACAGCGTTCCGGTGGCCTGCTGGACGACGAGTACCCCGATCGTCACGACGAACCCCAGCAGCGCGACCATGGATCCGACGACCGAGCTGAGCACAGTGCTCGCAGTCGTCGCGGAGTACTGCCAGTCGTCCGGCAGCCAGCCCGCCCTGTGCACACCGGCAACCCACTCGGCGAGCACCGCCCCCAGCAGGAGTCCGATCAGGGGGATGATCCACAGGCTTGCCTTGGCGTACTGCCGCAGCCGGAAGCGCGCCGCCCAGGACATCATCGCCGGCTCGCGTGCGGCGCAAGGTTCGACAGCACGGGCAGCCTCCGGATTCGGCGGTGCAACGCGGCCTGAACATCCAGTTCGTGCGTTCCCATGCTAAAGGCGATTCCCGGCAGATGCAGAGGCAGCCGGCTCGCCGGGCTCGCCGTGAATTCCGCGCTTAACCTGACTGGGTGGTGTCGAAAGGGGTTCTCCCATGGCTGACTATCCGCTGATCGAAAATCATGGCCTGATCGGTGATCTGCAGACCGCGGCGTTGGTGACCACGGACGGTACGATCGACTGGTTCTGCTGCCCGCGATTCGATTCGCCCAGCGTGTTCGGGGCTCTTCTCGACTGGGAGAAGGGCGGGCATTTCACGGTCAGACCGGCGGACGAGACGTACACCACGAAGCAGTTGTACCTGCCGGACACCGCGATTCTCGTGACGCGATTCATGACCGAGTCCGGTGCCGGCGAGGTGGTCGACTTCATGCCGGTGACCGGAACGACAGCCACGGACCGCCACTGCCTGGTCCGCATGCTCCGGTGCGTACGCGGCAGCATGACGTTCCAGATCGACATCGCCCCACGGTTCGACTACGGCCGCAAGCCCCACACACTGCACATCACCACGAACGGAGCGGTGTTCGCCTCGGACGACCTGGAACTCACCCTCAGCGTGGTGCGGGAGCCGGAGGACGAACGGGTGGTGCACAGGCTCACCGGCGAGCACGACCTGCGGGTCTCGCTCGCGCTCGAGGCCGGACAACAGCGGGGTCTGGTCATGGAGTCGGCCGCGCAGGGGCCGCCGCGCGAGATCCGCGTCGCCGAGTTCCAGGAGCTCTTCGACGACACCAGGCAGTTCTGGCGGTCGTGGCTCCACCAGTCCCGGTACACGGGCCGATGGCGCGAGATGGTGGAACGCTCCGCCGTGACGCTGAAGTTGATGACGTACGCACCCAGCGGCGCCCTGGTGGCCGCCCCCACGGCGGGCCTGCCGGAACAGTTGGGCGGCGAACGGAACTGGGACTACCGGTTCACCTGGATCCGTGACGCGTCCTTCTCCGTGTACGCGCTGCTGGGACTGGGGTTCACGGAGGAGGCGAGGGCATTCATCGGCTGGCTGGGCGACCGGGTGAAGGAGAAGGCCGGCAGCAACACCGACACCGGACCGCTGAACATCATGTACCGGGTGGACGGTTCCTCCGATCTCTACGAAGAGACCTTGGATCACTGGGAGGGATACCAGGGATCCGCCCCGGTGCGCATAGGCAACGGCGCGGCGACCCAGTTGCAGCTGGACATCTACGGCGAGGCACTCGACAGCATCTCCTTCGCCCACCAGCACGGCATCCACCTGGACATCCAGGGCTGGACATCGCTGCGCACCCTGCTGGACTGGCTCGTGGACCACTGGGACCAGGCCGGTGAGGGGCTGTGGGAGACCCGCGGCGGGCGCCAGCACTTCACCTACGGCCGGGTGATGTCCTGGGTTGCGTTCGACCGCGCGCTGCGGCTGGCGGTCGCCCACGGGCGGCCGGCCGAGAGCGGCCGCTGGGCCGCCGAGCGCGACAACATCTACGGGCAGATCCTGGCGAAGGGCTGGGACCCCGACCGCAAGGCCTTCGTCCAGCACTACGGCAGCGATGTGCTCGACTCGTCGCTGCTGCGGATGCCGACGGTGGGTTTCATCACGCCGGACGACCCGATGTGGACGTCCACCTTGGACGCGATGGACCGGGAGCTGGTCAGCGACAGCCTGGTCTACCGCTACAACCCCGAGGCGTCGCCCGACGGTCTGCGCGGCTCCGAAGGAACCTTCTCCCTGTGCACCTTCATGTACGTCGACGCCCTGGCACGGGCCGGGCGGGCCGATCAGGCCAGGCTCGTGCTCGAGAAGATGATGACGTACGCCAACCACCTGGGCCTGTACTCCGAGGAGATCGCCCTGACGGGCCGGCAGCTCGGCAACTTCCCGCAGGCGTTCACCCACCTGGCGCTCATCGATGCGGCCATCACCTTGGATGAGACCTTGAACCGCATGCGGCAGGGCAGCAGCTAGTCCGTGACCGGAAAGGTTCACCGGGTCACGGCACTAGTCGGGAGGAGACGGTACGGGGCCGAGGAGAACGACGAGGTCGCCCTCTTGCGGGATGACGGCCTGCGTCTCGTCCACCGGCGCCAGCCGGCCGTCGTCGCGGACCACGAACAGCGTTTCATGTCCCGGCGGGAGCTGATCGGACGCGGGCTGCACCAGGAACCGGGCGCCCTGCTCGTACCGTGCCGCCAGGACGTGTCTGACGAGTGAACCGCCGAACAGGACTGCGCCGCCCGTGTAGGGCGCGACGACACCGTGGCTCTGGTGGGGCGGTCCGACCCGGTAGACGGGTCCCTCGACGTTGTCCTCGACCAGCACCGAGGCGAGCGCGTTGAAGTCGTCGTCATCGGTGAGCAGGAAGACGGCGTTGACTCCCTCCAGCCGCGCCCTGGGGTTGGTGGCCGTCGCCAGCAGGTCCCCTCTGGCCAGTTTGATTCCGGCGTCCTTGATCCGTTCGCGCTCCTCGTCCAGTCCCGCCCACATCTGCACGTCGAGCCCCGCCGACTGCAGGGTTCTTCCCAGTGCAATCACCCACGGAGCGCCGCCCACCAGGAGGGGCCGTGTGCGGTTCGGCGTGGCGACGCCGAGCCGCCGGGCCACGGGGCCGGCGGTCAGGGCGTACAGCACGACCGTCGAGACGATCACGAGGAAGGTGATGGGAAGGATTTTGGAAGCGCCGCGCAGCCCCAGTTGGACGAGGGTCGCGGAGAAGGCCGCCGCGGTGGAGGCCGCGACGATGCCCCGCGGGGCCATCCATCCCGTGAAGGCCCGTTCCCCCAGGGTCATGTCCTTGCCCATGGTGGCGGTGAATGCCACAAGCGGCCGCACCACGAGGACGAGGAACGCGACCAGGACGAGCGTGGGAAGGAGCACGGGCGTCAGGGAGGCCGGGGTGACGCTGGACGAGATGGAGATGAACAGCAGGCCGATGATCAGCTGGACCAGTGTCTCGAAGAAGGGCCGACGGGCGGGCATGTCGAAGCCCCGGATGTTGGCCGCGGCCATACCGGTGACGATCGCGGCGATGAGCCCGGTGTCGTCGCGGACGATGTCGCATCCTGCCGAAACGGCGATCACCGTGGCCAGTTGCGCCAGGGTCCCGAGCGTCTCACCGAGCCGGAGCACGCGCAGGGTCAGCCACAGCAGCGCGACCCCGACGGCTCCGCCCACGAGGCCGACTGCCATGCTGATGAGGAACTGGCCGATCTGGTACCCGCGACCGATGTCGATCTGGTGCGTCGTGGCGATGGCGTGGAAGACGAGGGCCCCGAGGATGGCGCCGATCGGGTCGGTCAGCGTCCCTTCCCAGATCAGCAGGCGCCGTACCTTGTCCGTCGGCCGCACGTACTGGAGCAGGGGCCCCACGACCGTGGGCCCCGACACGACGAGGATCATGCCTACCATCGCGGACACCCTGAGCGACATGCCGAACAGGGCCGGGGCGACGGCACAGACGCCGAGGAAGGTAAGGGCGACTCCGAAAAGCAGCAGCCTGCCCACGATCGCGCGGGGGTGGCCGGTGAGGTTGCGCAGGTCCAGGCCGAGCCCGGCGTCGTAGAGGATCACCGCCACGGACAGGGACACCAGGGCGGAGAACTCCTCCCCGATCAGCTGGTCCGGATGGACGACGTCGGTCAGGGCGCCCGCGGCGAAACCGACCGGCAGCAGCAGGATCAGCGCGGGGACGCGCAGTTTGCCGGCGAGGATCTGGCAGGCGGCGGCCAGGGCCACGACCAGGGCGATGCCGAGGAGGATGTCGTCCTCGCTCACGGCGGTTTCCTTTCTCGCCTCACGGGCGCGATGGGGGACTCGACGGGGTTCCGGAGGCCGGCTGCCCCGTCGGCGTCCGATTCGGCTGCGGCCAACGGGGCGGCGCCGCAAGGTCAGTCGCCGTCGGCTCCGTCACCCTGCGCGGGGCGGGTCCGGCGCAGGTCGGACTCGGTGAGGGGCTCCAGCTCGCCGTGGGTGTCCATCCAGTAGAGGAGGAAGACTGCCGGGGCGACGAGCAGCAGGGCGACGAGGCTGACCACTGACAGCCAGGTCAGCGTCTGGGAATCGCCCGCGGCGTCCGCCACGGTCAGGGACGTGGGGATGAGGTAGGGACGCTGGGCGAGGCCCCAGGCGAAGACGGCCGCGGCGACGAGGCCTACGGCGCTGAAGCGAGCCCAGCGGGCCTCCCTCCGCAGCACGAGCACCGCCGTGGCGGCGAAGAACAGGGCGGACACGACCGCGAGCGCCAGTCCCGCGCCGTGGGTGAGTCCGTGCCAGACGTGGGGGGCGTCGCCGCGGGTGACGAGGAGCACGCCCACCGCCACCAGGGCCACCGCGACGAGACTGAGGAGGGCGCGGAGCCGGAAGTAGCCGACGAGGTCGGGTGCGTCGAAGCGGGCGGCGTCGGCGGTCAGGAACACGGCGCCGAGGAGCGCGGTCGCGGCGACGGTGAAGAGTCCGAACAGGAGGGACGCCGAGGTGGCCCAGGCGTCCGCCGAGGCTTCGGTGCCCGGTGCGACCCGGCCGGTGGCGATGGCGCCGACGGCCACCCCGAGGAAGAACGGGGTGAGCAAGGAGGCGATGGCGAACGCGGCACCGTAGAGGCGCCGCCGGGCCAGTCGGCGGCTGGGCTTGCGCAGCGCGAATCCGGCACCGCGCAGGACCATCCCGAGGGCAGCCAGCGCCAGGGGAAGCCACATCGCGGTGAACACGGTCTGGAACAGCACGGGGAATCCGGTCCACATGATGATGAGGGCGAAGATCAGCCAGACGTTGTTGACCTCCCACACGGGGGCCATGGCGTGATCGATCAGCCATCTGGGGCGCTTGCCGCGCTCGGCTCCGCCGGCCGCCAGGTCCCAGAAGCCGGCCCCGTAGTCGGTTCCGCCGGCGCAGGCGTAGGCGGTCACGGCGAGCAGCATCGCGAAAGCGACGACGTCGGCGATCACGGCCCATCACCCCCGGACGCAGTGGGCCCGCTGTCTCCCGAGGAGCGGGTGTCGCCGGCCGGGACGGGAGGGCGGGGGCCGTACGGGGTGACAGCCTCCGGTGCCTCGGCCGGCCGCCCGTCCGTCTGCTCGTCGGCCAGTCGCCAGCGGTCGCGCATCTTCAGCAGGACGGTGAGGAACGCCCCGAAGATGAACACGTACACCACGATCACCAGGCCGAACATGATCCAGAGGGTGGTGGAACGGGTCGATGTCACGGCCTCGGCGACGCGCATGTTCTGGTAGACGATCCAGGGCTGGCGGCCCACTTCCGTCGTGATCCAGCCGCATTCGACGGCGATGACGGAGCCGACACCGGCGCAGGCGGCGCTGCGGTAGAACCACTTCGAGGCGGGCAGCCGGCGATGGCGCAGCCAGACCAGGCCGTACCAGAGGGCGAGGATCACCAGCAGAGTGCCGATTCCGACCATGATGTCGAAGGCCCAGTGGGCGATCGTGGCCTGAGTGGCGTTCGGCCGGTCGCTCGCCGGTACGGAGGTCAGCCCGGTCACCGTGGTGTCCGGGCTGAACCCGGCCAGGATGGAGTCGAGCTGGGGGATCTTGATACCGCCGGAGATCGATCCGTCCGGGTGGAGGCGGCCGAACAGGTACTCCGGAACGTGGCTGTCGGTCTCCCAGACGATCTCCATCGCCGCGAACTTCACGGGCTGCTTGTGGAACACCGCCCGGGCGATCGAGTCGCCCAGCACGAGCTGCACCGGAGTGGCCGCAGCGGCGATGGTGAAGGGGACCGCGAAGCCGAGCCGGTGGTAGCGGTCCCGACGGCCGCGAAGCCATCCGACGGCGTAGACACCTGCCACGACGTAGCCCGCCGTCACCAGCATCGCCACCACGAAATGCCAGTACTGGGGCCCGAACATCGGGGTGAAGATGACCTTCCAGACGTCCACGTCGACGGGATTGCCCTGGGCGTCGAGCGAGAACCCCTGCGGGGTGTTCATCCAGGAGTTGGCGGCCAGGATGCCGAAGGCCCCGAGCAGCGCTGTGGCCGGCAGCGGCAGCCCGAGCAGGAAGTGGGTGCGTGGCTTCAGCCTGCGCCAGCCGTACAGGTAGATGGCGATGAGCACTGCTTCGAGGAAGAATGCCCAGGCCTCGACGCCGAACCCGATGCCGAAGACATCGCCCCACTTGCCCATCAGCCCCGGCCAGAGCAGGCCGAACTCGAACGAAAGCACAGTGCCGGTGACGACGCCGATCGCGAACTGCACCGCCATCACGGCCGACCAGCGCCGGGCCAGCAGCAGGGCTGTGGCGTCGTTCCGACGCAGGCCTCGGTAGTGCATGACGAGGGTGATGAGCGGCAGTGCCACTCCCATCGGCACCAGGATGATGTGGGAGGCGAGGGTGAACGCCATGAGCTCCCTGGCCGGGAGCAGTTGGGCGGGGGCGTCTGCCGCCAGCAGATGGACCGTGGTGTGCATACGTTCCTTTGCCGCTCGGGATGACTGGCCGGACGGGGTCAGCCGCCGGTGGCGAAGCCGGGGAAGAGGGTCATCCCACCGTCCACGAAGAGCGTGGTGCCCACGACGTAGTCCATGAGGTCGGAGGCGAGGGCGACGGCCGCGTGGGCGATGTCCTCGGGCTCACCGATGCGCTCGTACGGGATCAGCCGCAGCAGATCCTTCCGGGCGTCCTCCGTCTCCCACGCGTCCCGGTTGATCGGTGTCTTGATGGCTCCGGGAGCGATCGCGTTCACCCGGATCTTCTTGGGCGCGAGTTCCTGCGCCAGGGTCGCCATCAGCATCTGCACGCCCCCCTTGGAGGAGGCGTAGTTCGCGTGCCCCGCCCAGGGAATGACCTGGTGGACGGAGCTCATGCAGATGATCTTTCCGGCCGCACGGGACACCTCCGGGACGACGCCGCGCCGCAGGAACTCCTTCGTCGCTTCGCGAGCGCAGAGGAACTGGCCGGTGAGGTTGACGTCCAGCACCTTCTGCCACTGGGCGAGCGTCATCTCCTCGAACGGGGCGTCGCGCTGCAGTCCGGCGTTGGCGACCAGGATGTCGATCGTGCCGAACTCCTGGACCATCCGGTCCATCATGGCCACGACCTGGTCTTCCTGGGACACGTCCGCCTCGTACGCGGCGGCGCGCACGCCGAACGAGGCGATTTCCGCGACCACTTTCTCGGCCTCTTCCGCGCCGGCCACGTAGTTCACGACCACATCGGCGCCGGCCCGGCCCAGGCCGATGGCCGTTGCCCTTCCGATTCCGCTGTTGGCACCGGTGACCAGCGCCTTCTGGCCCTTGAGCAGATGAGCGGGGATCACTCCCTGCGGTACATCCTCAGTGGAACTCACGATCGACTGCCTCCTCGACTGCCCGGTCCGGATGCGGTCCGCCGGACCGCTGCCCGACAGAGTCCGAACGTCACGGAAGCACCCTCTTCGGAGATCAGCGGCCCAGGCGAGGCGCTCTTGGGCCACACGGCCGAGCATCACCCCCCGGTCGGAGCAAGCTCCGGGGTCAGCTCAGCCGTTCCACCAGGTGGTCGCCCACCCGCAGGGCGTTCGCGATCGCCGTGAGGGACGGGTTGACCGCGCCGATACTCGGGAAGAAGCTCGTGTCGACCACGTACAGGTTGTCGAGATCGTGGGCCTTGCAGTTCACGTCCAGCGCGGATGTGGCTGGGTCGTCGCCGAATCGTACGGTGCCGGCCTGGTGCGCCGTGGCGCCGATCGGCATGCCCTTGTGGAGGTAGATGCTGCGCGACAGGAGCTGGTGCTCGTGCATCCCCAGATGGCCGAGCATGCCCTGGAGTTTGTGCCGCAGGCGCTTCAGCCCCGCCATGTTGTTCTTCTCGTCGAGCACGAGACGGATGGTGCCGTCGCCGTCGACGGTGACCCGGTTGTCGGGGAGGGGAAGGTCCTCGCCGCACAGCCAGAAGTCGACCGCGTGGTGGGCCATGACTTCGAAGGGCATGTCGGGGGTCACGGCACCCGCCCAACGGGGCGCCTCACCATGGATCTGGTCGGAGTCCGACTTGCCGAGCATCTGGATGCCGCCCAGCGGGTAGTCCCAGTCGTCGGCACCGAGGTACCAGTCGTGCAGGGCCAGGGTCTTCTGGAACTTGGTGTCGTTGGGCTCCTTCGAAATGGCCATCAGCGCAAGGTTGTTGTGGCGCATGTAGTGCCGGCCGACCACATCGGAACTGTTGGCCAGCCCCCGGGGGTGGCGGTCGTTGGCCGAGGCCAGCAGCAGAACCGCCGAGTTGACCGCCCCGCAGGCGACGACCACGATGTCCGCGGAGTAAGAGGCCTCGACCCCGTCCTCGCTCCGCGTCAGGACCGTGCTGACGCTACGTCCGGTCGGGTCGGTCTCCAACCGGACCACCCGGGAATTGGTGATCATTTCGACGTTCGGATGCCGCAGGGCAGGCTCCACGCAGATGACCTGGGCGTCCGACTTGCCGCGTACCAGGCAGGGGAAGCCGTCCACGCGGTCGCAGCGGATGCAGACGCTGGACTCGGTCGCCCGCCCGTTCTCGTCCTGGCTCAGGTTGACGCCGATGGGCAGGTGGAACGGGTGCATGCCCCGCTTCTCCAGATCGTCGCTCAGCTGCTGGATCCGTGGCTCGTGCTCGACCGGCGGGTAGGCGTACTGCGCGCTGTACGGCCCTTCCCACGGGTCCTCGCCGTGGCGTCCGTGGACCAGGTAGAGGTGCTCGGCCTCCGTGTAATAGGGCTCCAGGTCCTCGTACCGGATCGGCCAGGCCGGCGACAGCCCGTCGTGGTGGCGGAGTTCCCCGAAGTCCTCGGGCCGCAGCCGGAAGAGGGCGGCGCCGTAGAACTTGGTGTTTCCCCCGACGTAGTAGTTGACCTCGGGCGGGAATTCGTCGCCGTGCTTGTCCAGCCAGAACTCCGGGGCACGGTACTTGCCCTTCACGAACACGGCGGTGGAGTCCCAGTTGTCCCGCTCGCGGGGGAGGTAGTCACCGCGTTCGAGGATGAGTACCCGTTTGCCGGACGGGGCGAGCCGGTGGGCGAGCGTACCGCCGCCGGCGCCCGAACCGATGATGACGACGTCGTAGTGCGGGGAGTCGCCCACGACGACCACCGTCCTTGCGCTCGTGGGCCCCGCCCTTTCGCCGGGCCCTGACTCCGCGCGCTGCCGGGACACGGCAGCCACCCCACCTCTTCGAACGTATCCCCCCTTCCCGTGTGCGGCGACCGGGAGGGTTTCACGCCCATGGGCGTCACAGAACGGCGATCGGGTTCACGGGCGAGCCGGTGGCCGACGGGAGCCGGAGCGGCGCGATCACGCACAGAAACGACCACCGGCCCGTGCGTGCGCACGTCTCGGTCAAGTCCTCGAACTGCAGGTAGTCCATCAGATGCAGTCCCATGGCATGCATGGCCAGCACGTGCACGGGAAAGTCGATCCCGGCCACCGCGCTGGGGGCGGTGTCGTGGTTACCGTCCGCGCCCAGCACGGAGACCTGCCGCTCGGCCAGGAACCGCACGGCCGTGGGATGAAGGCCGGCCCGGGCCCGCGCGGCGTTCCACGCCCCGAGCTCCCGGCGCCGTAGGCGATGCCCCACTCGTACGAACAGCATGTCCCCCGGCCGGATCCGGACCCCTTGGGCCGCCTCAGCCGCGGTCAGGTCATCGGCGGTCACGTGATCCCCTGGCTCCAGCCAGGGCACGCCCCGCAGCCGCGGAACGTCCAGGAGCACGCCACGGCCGACGATTCCGTCCCAGACGACCTCGACGGAGAGCGCACGGGCTCCCTCGGGCGTCACGGTGCTCGCCGGCACGCCGTTGTAGAGCTCCCCGTCGAACAGCACATGGCACAGCGCGTCGAGATGACTGTCCGCGTCCCCGTGCACGTTCATCGCGAACCGGTCGCGGGCGAAGTGCAGCCCGCCGGCACCGGTCTCACCGGCGGCGGGGGCGATCATCCGGTGGTGTGCGGGGTCGGGATTGTCCGGGCCGGGCAGGGTTTCGATGGGCGCGGCCAGGGACACCGTGAGTCCGGAGCGGACCTCGGCGGCGGCGGCCACCACCCGCTCGGACGTCAGGTGGCCGAGCGTACCGCGCCGGTCGCCCGGGGGACGCGGGCTCCTGTCGCGCAGCTCCTCGTACAACGCACGAAAGGCGTCATCGGTCATGGGCCTCGGCGTTGACGGCCCGGTGTCCGGGGTCACCAGGACCCCCACGGGGCCAGGCCCCACCGGAAGACGTGGCTGCCGCCCGGTTCCAGGACGGTGAGCGCCGTGCCACTGCGGAAGGCGTCGGCCGGACAGGACATCGGCTCGATGGCGACGCCGCGCCGACGCCGCCCGGGCTCCGACAGCGTGTCCCCGGTGTAGACCTGCACGTACCGGATGCCCTCGAGGAGCCGTACGTCGATGCCGCGGAGCCCCGAAGGGTGCACCAGCCGAACCACGCAGTGGCCGGCGGGGTCCCGGTCGAGCCCCGTGTAGGCGGTGTCCAGTCGTTGCTCGCCGATGGGCCGGGCGATGCGGAAGTCGTACGCCGTGCCGTCGACCGGCTCCTCACCGGTCGGCAGGCCGTGTTCGTCGGTACTGAGCCGGTGGCGGGCCGGCACGGTCAGCAGCGCGGTGTCCACCAATTCGGTGCCCACGGTCAGATAGGGGTGCTGGCCCACGCCGTAGGGTGCGGCCGCGTCCCCCACGTTGGTGGTGGTGACGGTGGTCTCGAGCCCCTCCCGGCCAAGCCGGTACTCGGCGGCGACCTCCAGCTGGTAAGGGTATCCAGGCTGAGGGAAGAGGACGGTGCCCACCGTGACCGCGTCCTCGCTGCGGGCGAGCAGCTGCCACGCCACCCACCTCAGGAGCCCGTGGATCGCATTGTTGTTCTCCGGTTCGGTCAGCGGGAGTTGCAGGTCTTCAGCCCCGAACCGATAGCGCCCGCCGTCCACCCGGTTCGGCCAGGGCACGAGAAGCTGCCCCCGTCCGCCGGTGATCCTCTCGTCGGCGGCGAATCCGTCCAGAAGCGGCCGCCCGCCCACCTCGTAGTGGCGCAGGGCGCCGCCCAGCTCGACCACCACCGCCGCCTGCGCACCGTGGCGCAGCCGCCACTGTTCTCCTGATGCTGTGGGGGGCATGTGCGGCTCCTCGGTCGGTACGGCGTAGAGCTGGGCGACGACGGCTGCGACAACGGCTTCCGGGGGCTGGTCGACGCCCACCACACAGGCGTGCTCGTCGGGCTCTGGCTCCTGGAGGTCGGCGAACTGACTGTCCAGCAGCTCTGCGGGGAAGAAGTGGCCGTGCCTGGACAGCAGCCGGGAGCGGATGAGTTGCCGTGAACCGTGCAGATGGACCAGACGTACTTCGGGCCGTCCCCCGGCCAGTTGGTCCCGGTAGGCGCGCTTGAGCGCGGAACAAGCCACGACAGCGGGTTCCCGCGCTGCGATCCGCCGGTCGATCCATGCCTCGAGGGCAGCCAGCCACGGGCGTCTGTCCTCGTCGGTCAGAGCCTCGCCGGCCGCCATCCTGGCCCGGTTCGCCGGGGTGTGGAAGTCGTCGGCGTCCCTGTGCGCCCAGCCGAGCCGGTCGGCCAGCAGCAGCGCCACCGTGGACTTCCCCGACCCCGCCACGCCTGTCACGAGCACCACGGTTGCGGGCACCTTCGTGCCGAGGGCTTCCGGCTCGTGCGGCGGTCCCCGCATGGGCTCGCGCACGTGGTGACGCGCCATGCGGCCTCCTTCGTGCGGTGCCACCGGCCGGTCCCGTCTCCGGCCGGGTACTTCCACTCTCGGTACGCGCAGTCCGCGGCGCACCTCGGCCACCGTGCGGGGGCGACCTCAGGCGGAGCCGGACGGGCCGGCGGCAGGGGGATGCGCGGTCTGCGGTTCCGCGGGTTTGCCCACCGGTGGAACGGCGGATCCGGGCGGCAGCAACTGGGTCGTCACAAAAGCCACGACGGCCGCCAGGATCACCACGGGAACCATGGCGACGCTGCCGAGCACCAGGACGACGAGCACGATGCTGCTGACCGGCAGCCGCAAGGCACTGGTCGTCGCGGCCGCCATGCCCGCGGCCATTCCCGGTACGACCCCCAGGCCCGGCAGGGGCGCGAGCAGCACGCCCACGGCGCAGCCCAGGAACAGCGAGGGGAACACCGGGCCGCCTCGCAGGCTGCCCAGGCACAACGAGTAGGCCACTCCCGTGCAGAGCAGTACGGCGATCAGGGCCCCGACCCCCCAGGAATGCGGATCGGCGGCCATCCGGCTCAGCGTCGCCTGGCCGGAAGACGCCACGTCCGCGGGCGACCGGCCGGTGGTGAGCGCGTACACAGCGGCGCAGGCGCCTGCTGCCAGGGCAGACAGGGTCGTATGGACGACGGGACGCTTCGCGACGAACCGCGCGGTCATCCGGCCCCCTCCCATGATCAGATGAACGACGACACCAATGGCCACTGCCATCAGGACCGCCCAGACCACGTCTCCGGCATCGAGCCGCGGAGCGGGCACGCCCACTTTCACCGAGAGGCTGGTCGCACTGAATCCGGTCCAGCGGCCGAAGCCGGTGAACACGAGTGAGCCCACCCCGCTCGACAAGAGCGCGGGCAGCATGACCGCGAACAGCTGTGGCCCGCCCACCCCGGCCACCTCGATGAGCATCACCCCCGCGATGAGCGGATTTCCGAAGATCACCGCGACTGCAGCCGCTGCTCCTGCCGCGCCCAGGAGTGCCGTGCTCTTGGCGGTCGCCGGCACCCGCGCCAGATCCCTGAAGAGCAGGGCCAGGCCGCCGCCGAGGGCGATCAACGGCGCCTCCGGTCCGAGCGTGGCTCCGAGGGGAAGACTGATCACGGCGGCGAGGATCACGCCGGGCAGGGCCCGCGGCGTGATCCCGCCCGTGTGCAGTCCCGAGGCGGGGATGTGGCCTCCGGCGCCGGGCAGGTGGGTGACCACGAGCCCGACGGCCGCGCCGGCCACGAGCAGCAACGGCAGCGGCCACCACCACGGCGGGGCGCCCCACCCCAGAGCCTCAGGTAGATCGCCCCACATCAGGTGTTCCAGCTTGTGGAGTGCGACCAGGAACCAGAAAGCCACCAGCGACACCGGAACACCGATGAGGGCACAGAACACGAGCGCCTTCAGATAGCCGGGGCTGCGCAGCAGTTCACGCAGCCGGTCCGCCTCTTCGGGTTGTGTCCCCCCGCCAGGCCCCGCGGGGCGCGGATCCGACGCCGTCATCCGACGTGTCCCGTCTCGGTTCTGCACGTCATCACGGCTGTGCGGGCGATGCCACGAGGGGGTCCGGGCATGTTCGCTCATCTCCCAGGGGGTGCGGGTGGACCGTAGCGGACCGGGTTCGCCCGGCTGGAGTCTTCAGGCGACGGCCGGTTCGGCGGGAGCCGTCGTCGACTCTGCCGCGTCCGGCGAGGCCGGCAGGGCCCGGACGGGGGTGCGGCCGTTCGCCGCCAACTGGGCGCCGATGCCGTCGTGACCCTCCTCACGAGCGGATTGCGGTCTGGGCCGTACCCACAGCCCGTGGTCCAGGGGCGCTCGCCACGACACACGGCGACGGACCGACCTCCAGAGCCATTGCAGCATCCGGCCGGAGGCTTCGCATGTCCGGACGGAACTGCATGGCGGCCACGGTCTCCGGCGCGAAGAACGCCGGCGGCCAGGTCCCGGGTGTCGGTGGGAAGTTCAGCGCAGCAGTGCGGCGACGGCAGCCGCCGGTTTGGTCGCGTCGGGTTCGTCGCCGGTGATCAGATCCGCGTATACGAAGGACTCGCCGATGCGGGTGATGACGTATGTACGCGAGGTCCGGGAGTTCCATGGCCCCCGAGTCGAAAGGTACCTGTCGTCCGATGGCACAGCTTCGATCCCATAGTCCCTAGCGCCGCCCTGCTCCGATCATGATCACTGGAGGCAAGGCTTCGGTTTGTCTGGGGCTGATGAGGCTGGTGTGAATGACGGTGCAGAAGTAGCGGTTCCGACACCGTGTTGGCCTGGCTGCTCCTGTTTGGTCCCAAGACGCGGGGTTGTGAGCCGTGTGCTTCGGGCGCCGGTATCCGCGCCCGGGCCTGCCAGGCGGTTGGTGGGTAGCCCCGATCCATGCCTGAACGCCGCCGATACCCGAGTGATTTGTCCGATGCCCGGTGGGAGCTGGTCGAGCCGGTCCTGACCGCGTGGCGGTCCGAGCGCCGCGGCCGGGGCCTGGACACCGGCCGGCCGCCCGACCACGACCTTCGGAGTCTGCTCGACGCGGTCCTCTACGTGAACCGGACCGGCATCCCCTGGCGCTACCTGCCGCACGACTACCCGCACTGGAACACCGTCTACGCCTACTTCGCCCGCTGGCAGGAGGAAGGCGTCTTCGATCAGCTCAACACCCCGCTCCGCCGCCAAGTACGCAGGCAGGAGGGCCGAGGCGACGAACCGACCGCATGCGTCATCGACTCCCAGAGCATCAAAACCTCCACCAACCGCCCCCGCCTCCGGGCAGGGCATCGACGCCGGCAAGAAGATCGTGGGGCGGAAGCGGAGCATCGTCATCGACACCGTCGGACTCCTCCTCGGAGTCCTGGTCACCGCGGCAAGCGTGCAGGACTCGATCGCCGGCCAAACCCTCATCGAGCGGATCGCTGCCGAGCATCCCACCGTCCGCAAGACCTGGGTCGACGGCGGCTACCGCCAGCACCTCGTCGGGCACGCCGCCACCCTCGGCATCGACATGCACATCGTCCGCCGCGACCCCACCACCAGGGGATTCACCGTCCTGCCACGACGCTGGACCGTCGAACGCACGCTGGGATGGCTGATGAACCACCGCCGCCTGGCCCGCGACTACGAAGCCCACCCACACCGCTCCGAAGTCATGATCCACCTCGCGATGATCAACCTCATGACCCGCAGACTCACCTCCGAATCCACCCCCACATGGCGCGGAGCGTGAACCACATCGAACGCGGCAATCCGGGATGAAACAGCGGGATGTCAGTCCCCGCCGTTACCGTTCTGCCATTCACGATCTTCAGGGAGGGTGGCTCAATGGGTGCCAGCGGATGGGACTACATCACCAGCTACGACAGCGATGTTGAGGCGGCCTTGGGCACCTTGCAGGCCAAGGTGTTTCAGGAGGAGTACGGCGACGGTGCCCGCTACCGAAGCCTGCAGGACCTGTACGCGGACGAGGAGTTCATGGGCACGGAAGGCACCCATACGATCCTCGACATCGACAGGGTTGTTGCCACGGATGACCCGCCGACGCGGTCCGGTATCGCTGACTACGGAACCCTGCGCCGTCTGGCACTCAGCCGCGTGGTGCACCACTTCGGCACCGACCGCCCGACGGTAGAGCAGTACAAAGAGCTCGCTGCCCGTGCCAATGAGGCTGCGAGTCATGAGGAGTACAAGCGGAGCCTTCTCGGCGAGTGTCAGATGCGATGGACCGGCTACTACATCGTCCTCCACGCCGATGACAGGCCGACTCACCTGGGAATTTTCGGCTTCTCCGGAGACTAGGGCCGTTGATGTGGACATGGGGCGGGACCACCGGCAGGTGATCGACGGGATTCTGCACAGGGTGCGGACCGGCGTGACTTGCCGGAACGGTTCGGGCCGTGGAAGGCGTTCTATGAACGCCATCGGTTGTGGTCGGCCGGCGGGACGTGGGAACGCCTGCTCACGGACGTCAGCGGGCGCAGGCGCGTCGTAGCCCCTGCGACGGACGGACCGCAGCACAAGCGGGTCCGAGTTGAGGCCGAAACCGCTGTCCGGGAGACGGTTGCCGGCCAGGCCCCATCGCCCCATGTGATGCTCGCTGACTGGCGCCTCGACCTCCACAACCCGGTGACCTGCCCGGGCAGGGCAGGGCACCAGGCCTTGTCTGACAAATAATCATCCGACCGACGGACGGGCCGCCGATATCCTCCCGGGACGTGATCGACAGAGAGACGGTGAGGATGCCCACCGAGGACGTTCCGACAACAGCCCGGGTGCAGGACGTATTGAACCGAGCCGCGCACGTACTGATCGTCGAGGGACCGCCCGACCAGGTCGACTCCACCGACCTGAGGCGGCTCGTGGTGACCGGTGACGAGATCGCCGACCTGGCCCGGCACTTGGCCATCGTGGACGGTGGGACCGGTGACCGGTGCCGGTGCAACGGCTGGCCGACGATCATGGTTCACGGACCGGACGGTGAACTGACGGCCTGTTGGACGCTGCACCACCAGACCGGGCTGCGAGGGATCGGTAGCTGTGACGCCGACTTGCGTGACGGCCCGGCCCTTACCGAGTGGCTGGCACAGCGAGGCCTGACCGGATCGCAGGACGTCCAGGAGATGCTGGCCGAGGAAGAGGCCGAGGCCGAGCAGCGTCGGATGCGCTGGATCCAGGCCGCACCGGCCGGGCTGGCCGACGTAGCCGCGGATGTGTCCCGACCACCGGGCCGTGACGACGAAGCCTGGTCACGGCAGCTGGACGAAGCCGAGGGCCGTCTCGCCGCTCTGATCCGGCAGCACTACCCCGATGCGATCGAGCGCAACCGCGCTCTGTTGGCATGGGCGGGAGTCCGCTGCAGGGAGTCCACCGGTGGCTCGATGTGGTACGACATGGCCGTACTGCGCCGGATCCACGCCGAATCGCCCGACCTCGTCCTCACCGCGCTCGCTGCGCGCCCCCCGAGTCCGGCCCAACTCGACGGGGCGTCCGAACTGTTCTGCACGCTCGAATGGACCAATGCACACGACCGACAGCTACCCGAGCCGCAGAGGTCCATGCTGATCGGGCACATCCAGGCAGTCGGCACCGACACCATGCGAGTCCGCCTGAGTTGGGGCTACTACGGCGCGGAGCGAACAGTCTGACAGCACCGGCGATCGTCCTCCACCGAGGTCCCCTACCGCGACCGCAACGTGGTCGAACGGTGCTTTGCCCGCCTCAAGCAGTTCGGCGCAACCGCCACCAGGTTCGACAAGGACGCTGACCGTTACCGCCCCGGAGTGGTCCTGGCCTCAGACAGGCCCTGGCTTCTCTGCGTACGGGACCGGGTCCATCTCGGCGGGTGCGTGGAGCAGGCTTGCTGACCAGACACTGCAGGTGGGGCAGCGGCCTGTGCCTCCTCTCAGATTTCCCGGAAGATCAGAGCTGCACCGAGGGCCGCTTCGGCCGGCACGAACGGCTCCCCTCGCGCCGTCTCGCGTACGGGCAGTCCGTTCTCCGCAAGCAGCGCGCGCACGCGAGCGATGTCGGGGACGGCAACCGTGCAGGCGACGAACGCCGGGAGCGCGGGCGGAACCTCACCTGGCAGCAGATCCGAAAGGTCGGCCCGGGTCAGGAGGGTCACCGGCCCCTCCGTGGAGATCGGGCGGTCCAGATATTGCTCGTACCGCTCGCGAACGAGGGGGAGTTGTCCCTCCGGTACGCACAGCACCGCCTCGACGAGGTCCTGGGCGCCGTTGGGGTGCTCGAGGTGACGGGTGTGCTGGAATTCCGGGTCCAAGTGGGCAACGACCCCGACCCGGCCTTCCGGCGCACCGTCGATCTCCAGGTAGCGGACGAGTTCAGTGCGCATGCCGTTGGGGGTCTCGACAGGTCGGCCGACGGTGTTCACCCCGCCGTGTCCGACGCCGGCAGCGGTGAGCCGGTCAGCCGCGCCGTCCACGTCCGGCGAGGAGAACATCAGGATGTGAAGCCCTTCGAAGCGATCACGCCATCCGCTGAGCTGCGCGCTGGTCGCCTCGATCCGCGACAGGACCAGGGGGAGTGTGTCCGCGGGCACCTGGAGCGGAACGATCCGGGCGTCGGGTGGGAGGCCCTTCGTGATCCCGGGCTCCACCGGGGTCACCAACTCGATGAAATTTCGGGCGAGGTCGGCATGGGTGTTCGCCGCACCGAAGGGCTCTGGCGCGGCAGCCTCGCGGGGGGCCAGCGCCGGCACACTGGGCGGCGGGACGTGAAATCCGAGCCGCCGGTAGAGCTCTACGGCCCGTGTCATGTCGCTGACGACGTGGCCAACGTGATGTAAGTGCGCGATGTCGCGAGGCATGACCTCACCGTAGGCCCACACAAGGGAAGTTCGCAGACGGGACCAGGGCCAGGTCGACTGGGGAACGAAGAGCTAGACCGACCTACCGGACCGTGCGGCGTCTGGCTCACGCCGCAACCCCGGAAGTCCGCCCGCATGCTCCCTCAAGTCGGCCAGGGTCCGCTCGAACCCCCGGGTCAGCGCAGCCAAACCGGCCTCGAAGGCCAGCTCGCGGAGGTCCGGAGGAGGGTTCAGCAGGGGTTCGAGTCCGGGCGGGGGCTCCTCGCCCGGCGGCAGTACGTGGTCCGGGGCGGCGAGGTCGAGGGCGGAGCCGATGAGGTAGTACTCGACGCAGCGCACGATCGGGAGAAGGTGCTCCTCGGGCCAGCCGGCTTCCCGTAGCACGGCGAAAGCCTCCGCATAGGCCTGGAGGGCCGCGACGGAGCGCACCGGCCGGCCGACGAGCAGGGGGACGACGCGGGGGTGGGCGGCGAAGGCCGCTCTGTAGGAGCGGGCCCAGCTGTCCAGGGCGGCCGTCCAGGGGCGGATCCCGGGGGCGAGGTCCATCTCGGCGACGATGAGGTCCCGCATTCCGTCGATGATCTCGTCGCGGCCGGAGACGTGGTTGTACAGCGCCGGTCCCTTGACACCCAGCCGGGCCGCGATCCGGGTGGTCGACAGGGCGTCGGCTCCCTCCTCGTCGACCAGCGCGAGCGCGGTCCCCATGATGGCCTCGCGTGTGACCAGCTGCCGCGGAGGCCTGCCCATCTATCGTCCCGTTCCTTTCGCGCACGCGTCCCCCGCCCGTATCTCGCCGGCCGGGACCAAGTGGTGCTCTCCTGTGGGGTCTTGGCGGAGCCCGCAGCCTACGGTACTGTCCGCGCCATAAAATTACAGGTTCTAATTCGAGGAGCGGGCGATGGAGTACGCCGAGTACCGCAGCCACGATGCCGTCGGGCTGGCTCAGCTGGTTGCCGCAGGCGAGGTCTCACCGTCCGAACTGCTCGAGGTCGCGATAGACCGGGCCGAAGCCGTCAACGGCCGACTGAACGCGATCGTCCGGCCGATGCACGAAATCGCCCGCGAGCGGGCGAAGGAGCCGCTGGCCGGGCCGTTCGCGGGAGTTCCGTTCCTGATCAAGGACCTGATGCAGGATTACGCAGGACTGCCCACCGGCAGCGGCAACCGGGCGCTGCGGCACCATGCCGTCGGCGAGCACAGCGCGGTCGTGAGCCGGTGGCTGGACGCCGGGCTGGTCGTGTTCGGCAAGACCAACACGCCGGAGTTCGGCTCCAAGGGCATCACCGAACCCGAGGTGAACGGCCCGACGCGGAACCCCTGGGACCTGACCCGGACGCCCGGGGGATCCTCCGGCGGATCGGCGGCCGCTGTCGCGGCCGGCATCGTGCCCGTCGCGGGTGCCAACGACGGCGGCGGATCGATCCGCATCCCGGCCGCCTGCTGCGGGCTGTTCGGCCTCAAGCCCGGGCGCGGGGTCGTTCCGGCGGGCCCCAACGCCGCCGAGCACCTGCAGGGCGCCGCCACCGACGGCGTCGTCTCGCGCAGCGTGCGCGACTCCGCCGCGATGCTGGACGTGCTGACCGCGCAGCACGACCCGGGCGGCCCCTACCTGCACGCCCGCCCGGACCTTCCGTACGCCGAACTCGCCCGCAGGGCACCGGAGCGGCTCCGCATCGGCTTCAGCACCCGCTCACCCGTCGGTACGGTCGTACACCCCGATGCCGTCGCCGCCGTCGAGGACGCCGCCCGCCTGCTGGCCCACCTCGGCCACGAGGTCGAGCCCGCCGAGCCCGACATCGACCAGCGCAGGCTCGCCTTCGACTTCCTGGACATGTGGTGCACCCAGGTCGCGCACACCATGGACGAGATCCGCAAGCTGCCCGGTGTGCGCCCGGGCGACTTCGAGCTCGACACCCACCTGCTGGCAGCCGCCGGCCGGGCGATGAAGGCGCCGCACTACTACGCGGCCCACGAGCGCTGGAACACGTACAGCCGTCAGCTCGCTTCCTACCACAGCCGTTACGACCTCCTGCTCACCCCGACGATCGCCCGGCCCGCCGTGCGGATCGGTGAACTGGACACCCCCCGCCCGGTGCAGGCCGTGGCTCGCGTCCTCAAGAGGCTCGGGCTGCTGGGCGCGCTGGCCGGAACGAAGGCATGGGAGCAGGCGGTCATCGCGAACCTCGCCGCCACCCCCTACACCCAACTCGCCAACATCACAGGCCGCCCGGCGATGAGCGTCCCCACGTACCGCACCTCTGACGGCCTGCCCCTGGGCGTCCAGTTCGTCGGCCCTCTCGGCGGGGAGGCCACCCTCCTCGCCCTCGCGGCCCAGATCGAGGCCGACCGCCCCTGGGCCCACCTCGAACCCGCCGTCTGAGGACCGCACCACGCCGGCCACCCGCGTTGCCCCGGGCGGATGCGGTGGACCGCTGGAATACCCGCTCCAGCCGTGGTCGGCGTCCGGGGGACCGGTCCCCTCCCGGACTCCTGCCCGGGCCTGCGAGTGCGTGCGCGGCAACGGCAGGTCGCCGACTACTTGGGGCGGCCGTGCTGCCTCTGCGTGTGCCTCCTGAGCTGGGCGGAGAGCTTGTCGGCGAGCCTGTCGATGGCCGTGTGCATGTCGGAGGCCGCTGCGGTGATGGCGGTGAGGTCCTGGCCATCCACCTCAAGGGTGCCCGTGGCGGTCTGCTCCGAGCCGTTGATCTTCAGGAGCACGCGAGCGCTGGTGGTCTCGGTGCCCCGTGTATTGAGCCCGGCCAGCTTCTCGCCGACGAATGCGCGCAGCGCGTCGGTGATCTCGACGTTGTCTCCGCTGAGCGTGTAGTCCATCGTTTGCCTTTCGGTCGTCCGGGCAGGTCCTTGCTGGTCAGGAGCCCTGGAGAAGCTTGAGGTTACCTCTCGGCTGCCTGCTCACGTACGTACGGGTCGGCGTCCGCCACCGGCCGGTCGAGTGCAGCCCAAGGGTTTCGGGGCCCGCGAGCTCCGGGGCGGCAAAGCGGCCCGGGGCGGGGAGGGGCCGTCCAGGTGACGCCCTGCCGCAGCCTGCCCTCCCGGGCTTCACCCGGCTCGGGGTGTCGAAACGATACAGCTGCGGGCATTGGAGTGAACGGCCGTTCCCGTCAGTGCTTCCGGGCGTTGGACCGGCCGACGCACACATCGACCAGTGCGCCTTTCCGTGGATCTTTAGGGGAGTCATGCGTATTCGTTCCGCTGTCACCGCATCCGTCCTGGCCGCCGGCATCCTGCTGGGCGGGGCCGGTGCCGCCCTGGCCAACGACGGGGTCGACATCGACTACTTCTCCGGCGGTCGCGCCGGCTTCTCGTCGGACTGCTCTTCGTTCGCCGCGGTGCCCGCCAGCCGCCCGGCGTTCACCGGCCCCGTCTACGGCTCGACCTGTGCCACGGACGCCGGGGCGGAGTGGGCGAAGGGGCACCACCTGGGTGCCTGATCAGGGCGCGCGCCGCGGCGGCGGACCGACAGTGACAGTCGGCCGCCGCTGCGGCGTTTTCGCGCCCGGGAGGGCGTGAGTGCGCCGCTGGTGCTCACTCGCTTTCCGGGCGCACCCAGCTGTTTCCGGCGATATGTTGCTGGGGCGCCGATGAGTTTCGCGGCGCCCGGCTGTCTACAGCTTCGTAGGACCCGAATAGCACCAGCAGCCGCTCCGGAAGGGTGAGAGACATGAAGTACATGATCCAGATGAACGTGCCTGCCGCTGAATGGGACGCGATCATGTCGTCGTACTCCCAGGACGACATGCAGGCCATGTTCGCCCACATGAATGCCCTCAACGACGACCTCACTTCCGCCGGGGAGTGGGTGGATGGGCAGGGCCTCGGCGGCCCCTCGCTGGTCAAGACGGTGCGGGCCGGAAGCGACGGACAGCCGCAGGTCACTGACGGGCCGGCCCAGGCGGGACACATCCTGGCCGGGTACTGGGTGGTCGACGTCAAGAGTGAGAGCCGTGCCCTGGAGATCGCCGCCCGGGCGTCGGCGTGCCCCGGACCGGGTGGGAAGCCCGGCAGCGATCCGGTCGAAGTGCACCCGATCCCCGCGGACCCGACGGGAGCCTGAGCGAGCCGTCAGGCAGCGTAGGCGACCACGCGGAAGGCGCCGAGCGCGCGGCCGGGCCGGCACCGCGCGAGCATCCGCACGCGTGGCATTCCGGCGCGAACCCGGACGAACGAACGTACGATGGGCGGGAACCGGTGCGGGCGGCTGACCGCGCCGCTGGCCCAGTCCGTTCCCGGGAGACGCATGGCACAGGTCACCGACACAGCGCGGACCGTCATCCTGACCGTGGACGATGATCCGGGAGTATCCCGTGCTGTCGCCCGTGACCTGCGCCGCCGCTACGGCGCTGCCTACCGGATCGTGCGCGCCGAGTCCGGTGAGTCCGCGCTGGAGGCGTTGCACGAGCTGAAGCTGCGGGGCGACCTGGTGGCCGTGATCCTGGCCGACTACCGCATGCCGCAGATGAACGGCATCGAGTTCCTCGAACAGGCCCTGAACGTGTATCCGGGAGCGCGGCGCGTGCTGCTGACCGCGTACGCCGACACCAACGCGGCGATCGACGCGATCAACGTCGTCGACCTCGACCACAACCTGCTCAAGCCCTGGGACCCGCCGGAGGAGAAGCTCTACCCGGTCGTGGACGACCTGCTCGCGGCCTGGCGCTCCAGCGACTACCGGCCGGTACCCGCCACCAAGGTGGTCGGGCACCGCTGGTCGGCGCCCTCCTCGCGCGTGCGGGAGTTCCTGGCCCGCAACCAGGTCCCGTACCGCTGGTACTCCTCCGACGAGCCCGAGGGCCGGAGACTGCTGGAGGCGGCCGGGGCCGACGGACAGCGCCTGCCCCTGGTGGTCACTCCGGACGGCACCGCGCTGATCGAGCCGGAGGCGCCGGAGCTGGCTGCCCACGTGGGACTGGCGACGACGCCGGCCGCCGACTTCTACGACCTCGTCGTGATCGGCGGCGGCCCGGCGGGCCTCGGCGCGGCCGTGTACGGGGCCTCCGAGGGGCTACGGACGGTACTGGTCGAGCGGTCGGCGACCGGAGGCCAGGCCGGGCAGAGCTCCCGCATCGAGAACTACCTCGGCTTCCCGGACGGAGTCTCGGGCGCGCAGCTGACCGAACGGGCCCGCCGTCAGGCCGGCCGGTTCGGCGCCGAAATCCTCACGGCACGCGAGGTCACGGGGCTGGAGGTCAACGGCGCGGCGCGCGTCGTCCGCTTCTCCGACGGCTCGTCCGTCACCGCGCACAGCGTCATCCTGGCGACCGGAGTGTCGTACCGGCACCTGCAGGCACCGGGCTGCGACGACCTGACCGGCTGCGGGGTGTACTACGGCTCCTCGCTCACCGAGGCGACCGCCTGCCAGGGACAGGACCTCTACATCGTGGGCGGCGCCAACTCCGCCGGGCAGGCGGCGATGTATCTGGCACGGGGCGCGAAGTCGGTGACGCTGCTGGTCCGGGGGGAATCCCTGACGGCGTCGATGTCCCACTACCTGATCCAGCAGATCGAAGAGGCACCGAACATCACCGTGCGGCCCCGGACCATCGTCGAGGCGGCGCACGGCGACGGCCACCTCGAGCAGCTCACGCTGCGGAACGTCGACAGCGGCGCCACCGAACTCGTCGACACCCAATGGATGTTCGTCTTCATCGGGGCGGCCCCGCGGACCGACTGGCTGGGCGGCACGGTGCTGCGCGACGAGCACGGCTTCATCCTGGCCGGGCCGGACCTCACGCCTGACGGCCGCCCGCCGGCCGAGTGGGAGCTGGACCGGCCGCCCTACCACCTGGAAACCAGCATTCCCGGCGTGTTCGTGGCGGGCGACGCACGCGCCGAGTCGGCGAAGCGCGTCGCGTCCGCCGTCGGAGAAGGAGCCATGGCCGTGATGCTCGTCCACCGGTACCTGGAGCAGTCATGAGCGGGCAGGTCATACCGTGCGCCCCGAAGGAGATCGCCTCCCTGTTCCTCTTCGAAAAGCTCTCCCCGGAGCAACTCGGCCGGCTGTGCGCCGAGGGGCGGGTGGAGCGGTTCGAGACCGGTCCGGTGTACATCGAAGGCGACCCGGCGACCTGCTTCTTCGTGATGATCGAGGGCACCGTCGTGTTGTCCCGCAGGGTCGGCGGCGACGACGTGGAGGTGAGCCGGACCTCACAGCGCGGGGTGTACGCCGGGGCCATGCAGGCCTACCTGGGTGACCGGGTCCCGCAGACGTACGTCAACTCGATGCGGGTGACCGAGCCGACCCGGTTCTTCGTCCTGCCCGCGCAGTCGTTCGCGGACTTCATGACGGAATGGTTCCCCATGGCCGCGCACTTGCTGGAGGGGCTCTTCTTCGGTTCGAGGAACACCCAGCGGGCGATCGGGCAACGGGAACGCCTGCTGGCGCTCGGATCGTTGTCCGCGGGGCTCACCCACGAGCTGAACAACCCGGCCGCGGCGGCCGTCCGGGCCACCGCGGCGCTGCGGGAAAGGGTGGGCAAGATGCGGCACAAGCTGGCCGTCATCGCGCACGGCCCCTACTCCCGCGAGGCACTCGCCGACCTCATCGAGATCCAGGAGCGCACCGCCGAACGCGTCGCGAAGGCACCGGTGCTGAGCCCCCTGGAAGCGTCCGACCGGGAGGACGAGCTCGTGGACTGGCTCGACGAGCACGGCATCCCGGAGGGGTGGCGGGTCGCACCGACCTTCGTGCAGGCCGGGCTGGACACGGACTGGTTGGAGCAGGTCGCGGCGGCCGTGGCCGACGACATCCTCCCGGGGGCGATCGGCTGGCTCAACTACACCGTCGAGACCGAGCTGTTGATGGACGAGATCGACGACTCCACCACCCGCATCTCCCACCTCGTGGACGCCGCCAAGCAGTACTCGCAGCTCGACCGGGCCCCGCACCGGGTGGTCGACGTCCACGAACTCCTCGACAGCACCCTCCTGATGCTGTCCGGCAAGATCGGCCCCCGAGTCCGGGTGGTCAAGGACTACGATCGATCCGTGCCCGACGTGCCGGCCTACCCGGCCGAGCTCAACCAGGTGTGGACCAACCTCATCGACAACGCCGTCTTCGCCATCGAAAGCACCGGCCGCGACGGCACGCTGACGGTCCGCACGGCACGGGAAGGGGACCGGCTGCTGGTGGAGTTCCGCGACACCGGGCCCGGCATCCCGGCGGACATCCGCAGCCGCATCTTCGATCCGTTCTTCACCACCAAGCCCGTCGGCGAGGGCACCGGTCTGGGCCTGGACATCTCATGGCGGATCGTCGTCAACAAACATCACGGCAGCCTCCAGGCCGAGTCCGCACCCGGCGACACCCGTTTCCAGGTGCTGTTGCCGCTGACCGCCCCTGAACCGGAGACCGCGCCCGGAACCGAGACCGACGCGGCGACCGACACGGAGACCGACACCGCCGAGGAGCCCGTATGACCGACATCAACGGAATCGACCCCAGCGCCCCGCCCACCGGTCCCGGCTGCGTCGAGTGCGACGAGGCGGGCGGATGGTGGTTCCACCTGCGACGCTGCGCCCAGTGCGGTCACGTCGGCTGCTGCGACTCGTCCCCCGCCCAACACGCCACCGGACATTGGAAGTCCACCGGTCATCCCTTGGTGCAGAGCTTCGAGCCGGGCGAGGAGTGGTTCTGGAACTACGACACCAGCGAGCCGTTCGAGGCCGGCCCCGAACTGGCGCCGCCGGCCGCCCACCCCGCGGACCAGCCGACGCCGGGACCGCCCGACCGGGTCCCCGCGGACTGGACGCGGCACCTGCACCGCTGAAGCGCCTCAGGCATGGGGGCGGGGCACCATGGGCGCCCCGCCCCCATGCCGCGGGCTCAGCCCTGGTCCGGGCGGTCGGTCACCCGGAGGGAGTTGAGCAGCGGCTTGCCGAATCCGCTGTGCGTGACGAAGCGGACGTTCAGCACGCCGTCCGTCACGGTCACCGTGTACGTGCGGGTCAGGGCCGTGTACGTGCCCGCCTCCAGAGAGATGTCCAGGGACGGGATGACCTGGACGCCCTCCGCGAGGACGTCGAAGACGCGCTTGTTCGGCTTGGTGGAGGAGAGCTCGGCGAAGCCCAGCTCCACGGTGTAGGTTCCGTTCGGCACGTTGTCGAAGCGGTACTCGTACATGCCCTCACGGGCGTTGCGGAAGAGCCGCTGCTCGTCCGTGCCCGCGATCGTGCGTGTGGTCGAACGTTCCGAGGAGCTGCCCTGGTAGCCATAGGAGCCGGCGGTGTACTTGCGGTCCGGGGACCAGGCGTCGCCCAGGGCGTCCGTGGCCGCGCGGTCGGATCCCGCGTCGAGGGCGACCTGGTAGCGCGGGACGACGACCTTGACGGGGACGGTGAGCACCGGGGTGCGGCCGCTCGCCGACGTGATCTTCAGCGCCGCCGTGAGGACCGTCCCCGGGGTCAGGTCCTTGGTGTCCACCGAGAGGGTGAGCGGGACCTTGGCCCCCGTCGGGAGGTCCCCGGCGGGCGGGGTGACCGCCAGCCAGGCCGAGTCCTCGGAGACGGTGAACGCCGTGCCGAGGCCGGGGTTGGTGAGTTCCAGGGTGCGGGTGCGCTGCTGGTTCGGCGGGAGGACCACCTCCACGGCGGGCTTGGAAGCCGTCACCCTGCCGGTGCGCAGCTTCTGCGTGACCTCCGTGACATCGGCGGCCTTGACGTCGACCGTCGTCTGCGCGGGCTCGTACTGCGCTGCGGAGAGGGAGACGGACCGTGAGCCCGAGGGGCTCTGGACGACGTAGCCGCCGTCCGCCGCGGTCGTCGCCGACACGGCCGTGTCACCGGTGCCGACGGTCACCGTGGCGCCCGCGACGGCGCCCCCGTCGTTCGCGTCGAGCACCCGGCCCGTCACCACGCCGCTGCGGGTGGTGCGGAAGGCGATGGACAGGCCGTCCGTGATGACCGGGGTGTTGAAGGAGTACTTGAAGGCGTCGGTTCCGGACGCGTTCTCCACGCCGACGGTGGCCGAGGAGCCGCCCCTGATCCCGATACCGCCCGTGCCCTTGTAGGCGTAGGAGACGGTGCCGTCCTCGCCGATCGACGCCGAGAACGAGAACTTGTCGGCCTGCGCCGACCAGTGGGACACCTCGCGCCACTCGATCACGTAGCTGCGGTGCGGGGCGGCGCCGGTGACGGAGGTGAAGACGCCGGAGCCGCTGCCCGCCGGGCCGACGACGAGGTCGTCCCAGAACGGGTACAGGGCCGCGTTCGGCGTGGCGGTGCTCGGGATGTCCCCGTTGACGTCGGCGGTGTTGTTGCCGCCGAAGCTGACCGTGCCGTTGGTGCCGATCCAGGCCTGCCCGTACGTCCTGCCGTAGAGCGGGAGCGGGAAGGGCAGGTCGACGCGCTCGGTGGTGTTGTCGCCGGACAGTGCGAGCTGCTTGCTGCCCGCGGGGTACGGGCGCTCGCCCGTGGCGGCGCAGGCGTAGCCGTAGCCGTCGGTGCGCTCGGGCAGGTTCACCGTGACGGTGGTGTCCCCGGCGACGGTGGTCCTCGCCGTACCGGCGGTGAGGCAGCGCGAGGGGTGCGTGGCGTTCACGTCGTACGTGCCGTGCGGCAGGGTGACCTCGAAGCGGCCCTGTGCGTCGGCGGTCGCGGTGACGGGGGTGCCGGTGATGGTGACGGAGGCGCCCGGTGCGGGTCCGGCGGTCGAGGAGACGGTGCCGGTGAGCTTGCCGGAGGCCGCCTGGGTGAGGGTGAAGTCGCTGGTGGCGGTGGTGTTCTCGGTGACCGCGATGGTCGCCGTCTGCGGTGCGTAGCCGAATTTGGCGGCGGTCAGGGAGTAGTCGCCGACCGAGAGGGAGGCGAAGCGGTAGGTGCCGTCGGCCGCGGTGGTCGTCTTGCGGTCGATGGGGCCGTCCGCGGTGACCTCGACGCCCGCGACGGGCGTGCCGCCGGAGTGCACCGTGCCGGCGACTGCGCCGAGCGGGCCGCGCGGGGCGGCGTTGACGGCGGCCAGGACGTCGAGCTTGCCCTCGCCGAAGATGTTGTTGTCGGCGGCGCTGCCGCCGCACTGGGTGCTCGCGGTGTCCAGTGCGGTGCCGTCGAGGAGCGCTTCGGTCTGCGCCACGTCGCCGCTCAGACCGGGGGCGGCGGACCAGAGCAGGGCCACGGCGGCCGCCGTGTGCGGGGAGGCCATGGACGTGCCGGAGAAGGCCTCGTAACCGGCGCCCGGAACGGAGGAGCGCACGTTCACACCGGGGGCGGCGATGTTCGGTTTGATGATGCCGCCGGGGCCCGCGCCGCGCGAGGAGAAGGACGCGATCGCGCCGTTGATGTCGAAGGCGCCGGAGCTGTAGGAGCTCGCGTGGTCGCCGGGTGAGCCGCTGGTGGCGCAGCCGGGGCCGGAGTTGCCGTTGGAGAAGGCGGGGAAGATGCCGGCCGCCCGCCAGGTGTCGACGATCTCCTGGTACCAGGAGTCGCCGCCGGGGCCGCCCCAGGAGTTGTTGACGATGTGGGGGGCGAGGTCGGGGCGCGGGTTCTGACCGCTCGCGTCGGTCGGGGCGACGATCCACTGGCCGGAGGCGAGCAAGGAGGCCTCGGAGCAGGAGTTGGACTCGCAGCCCTTGGCGGCGATCCAGCGGGCTCCGGGGGCCACGCCGATCTTGTTGGCTCCGCCGTCGTCACCGACCATCGTGCCCATCGTGTGGGTGCCGTGGTCGTTGTTGTCGCAGGGGGCCGCGGTGGCGCAGACGCCTGCCGGGTCGAACCAGTTGTAGGCGTGGTCGTACGAGCCGTCCGCTCGTTTGCCGCGGTACTGGTTGTTCACGGCCGGGTGGGAGTAATCGACGCCGCTGTCGATGTTGGCGACGACGATGCCCTCGCCGCGCACCCCGAGCTGGTCCCAGACCTGCGGGGCTTTGATCCGGTCGATGTTCCACTCGACGGCATCGGCGGCGCTCTGCTCCCGCTTGCCCTCGACGGGCTTGGGCAGTTCGACCGTGTCGTCGGCGTCGATGCGGGCGACCTCGGGCCGCTGGGCCAGGGCGTCGGCGAGCTTCTGGCTGCCGATTACGCGTACGGCGTTGACGATCCAGTACGAGGTGTGTTCGGCTCCGGCGCCCTCGACGGCCTTGACGACCTCGGCCTGGCTGCGCGCGGCGTGGTCCTTCTTGGTGCGCAGAACCGTTTCTGCCTTGGCGGCGCGGGTCTGCTGTCCACGCGCGGCGGTGAGGTCGGCGGCGCTGTCGAGGTAGACCCAGAAGACGGCCTTCGCGGACGCGTCGAGCTGGGCGCGCAGCTTGGGCTCGATCTTGCGTTCGGCCGTGCCGGTGGTGGGTCCGGGGTCGGGCGCGGCGGCGGCCACCCCCGCCCCCAGGGGCAGGAGCAGGGCCGCGGCGAGGGCGGCGAGCGCCGTGCGTAAGGGCCGTGCGGGGCGTAAGGAATGCGGGGGTGGTTCGGATCGCCCGTTCCGTTGTGTCACGTGGTGTCTCCTCGTACGCCGTGTGCGGGTTGTGCGGGATGGGTGTGCGTGACGTGCGCGGGTCATGGTGAAGGAGGCATCATGTCCATTACAAGAGGGCCTAATGAGCCGCTTTCCGGCCGCCGCCGGCGGTGCCACGGCCTGCGGTGAGGGGTTGCACGGCCGGCCTCGGCCTGTGCCCGCCCGACCAGCGCCGGCGCAGGCCGGTGGGCCCTTCGTCGGCCGCGGCCCTCCCGCAGCAGCGGTGACCACCTGGCCGCGTGTGCGGAAGGGCTCCCCGACAGGGATGATGGGGCTTGTGAACGGCAGCAGGGGCGCCGCTGGGGACGCCTCCCGCGGTGCTCCGGGCGGTTCAGCGCCGCAGGGGTCCGGCAGGCGGAAAACCCCGAACCAGGCGCTCACCCTCGCGGCCATGCTCCTCGCCGTCGCGATGATCTTCGTGGACCAGACGATCGTCAGCATCGCCGCCCCGAACATCATCCAGGAACTGAGTCTCTCCTCCTCAGGCATGCAGCGAGTCGTCAACGCCTATCTGCTCGCGCTCGCCGCGTTCTTCGCACTGGGCGGACGGCTCGCCGACATCTTCGGGCACCGCCGGGTGATGATGACCGGCACGCTGCTCTTCGCCGCCTCGTCCGTGCTGTGCGGCTCGGTGCCGACCGGGGACTTCGCCCAGAGTTGGCTCGTCATCTTCCGTGCCACCCAGGGGCTGGGTGCGGCGCTGATCTTCCCCGCTGCCCTCGCCGTCGTCATCGGCGCCTTCCCGGTCGACGAACGCGGCCGGGCCCTGGCCGTGTTCTTCGTACTCGCCGGCGCACTCACCGCTCTCGGCCCGCTGCTCGGCGGTTTGCTGACCGCCTGGAGCTGGCGGGCCATCTTCTGGGTCAACGTCCCCGTCGCCGTCCTCTCGCTCGTCCTCACCGCTGTCGCCCGAATCCCCAACATCCAGAGGCCCGAACGCGTCGACGTGCCGGGCGCCGTGCTCGTTGCCACCGGAGTGGGGATGAGTGTCCTCGGGCTCCAGCAGGCCTCCACGTGGGGCTGGAGCGCCCCCACCACCTGGGCGTGCATCATCGGCGGGCTGGTCCTTCTCGCGCTCTTCTGCAGGCACGAACTGCGCACCGACCAACCGCTGCTCAAGCTGCGCGTCTTCCGCGACCGCGCGTTCACGGCCGACGTCCTGGTGCTCTTCTTCGCGATGCTGGCGTTCGTCCCGGTGATGTTCTTCGCCTCGGTGTACGCGCAGATCTCGCTCAGCTCGTCGCCCGACCAGGCCGGGCTCTACTTGCTCTACTTCTTCGTGGGGTTCGGCGTCTCGGCCCAGTGGGGCGGACGGATCCTCGACAAGCGCGGTGCCCGTCCCGCGATGAGGCTCGGCACCGCCGTCGGCTGCGTGGGATTCGCCCTGTGGGCAGGAAAGCTGACGGAGCTCTCGCCCCACGACCAGTGGCCCTACGCCTGCCTCGCCGGAGCCGGCCTCGGCCTCCTGCTCTCCCCGGCATCCACCGATGCCGTGAACCGGGCGATCGACGCCTCCTACGGCGAGGTCACCGGCATCACCCAGACCGTGCGCAACTACGCGGCCGCCGTAGGCATGGCGATCTTCGGCACGATCCTCATCCATGCCATGACCAGCCGTGTCACGGAGACACTCGTCACGAAGGGCATGTCGGCGAGCGAAGCCCAAGGCGCGGCCCGAGGCATCGCAGAAGCGATCACCGGCCACCCGGACGACCACCAGCCCACGGGAGCAGGCCAGACCGCCACAGCGATACGAAGCGCCGGCCAGGCGATCCGCATGGACTTCGCCGAGGCCAACCAGTGGGTCTTCTACGGGATGTCCATCGCTCTGGGCATGGCGTTCCTGTGCACACTGCTACACCCGGGGACACGGGTAACGGGAGAGACGACAGAGACGGCAGAGACGGCGGCGGTCAGGCAGGAGCGAACCGCTCACTAGTGCTGCCCCGCGCAAGTTCGTGGAGGGGTGTTGGGTCTGATCAGGCGGTCTTGAGTGGGCTGCCGTCATAGGTCCATCTGTACGGCTTCGCGGTCTCGTTGCGGCCGATGACGTAACTCTCCAGCTTGTCGATGAGGTCATCGCGGCTGGAGAAGTCACCGTGTCGCAGCACGCGGCGGGTCAGGACGGAGAAGAACAGCTCGATCTGGTTGAGCCAGGAGGCGTGCGGCGGGGTCCACGGCACGTGCCAGCGCGAGTGGTCGGCGAGCCACGCCTTGGTGTGTTTGGCGGTGTGGGAGGAGCCGTTGTCCAGCACGACATGGATGTCCTGGTCCGGGGCGATGGCCGTGTCGAGCTGGTCGAGGAAGGCAGTGAACGTCGCTGCGTCGTTGCGGGCAATGATCTCGGTGAGAACCTCGCCGGTGTGCACATCCAAGTACGAGGACAATTTCCTGCCCACCGGACTACCCTTCGGCTCACCCGAAGAGGCCCTGGACTGCGCCTGCGGCTTCTACCTCGGCGACCCGACGCCCTGATCAACACCCCCTCCACGAACTAACGCGAAGGAGGACTGCCGCGCATCGAAGGCAACCCATGTGTTCCCCGGCAGCTCGGGCTTCCCAGGCACCGGTCGCCGCTCCTCGGTCCAGGCCTCGCCCGCGACTTCGGAAGCGACGTGACGCCAGAAGCGTGCCGCGCCCGCGTTCTCCTCCTGAAAAGCGATCTCCCATCGGCCGGGGTGCGCGGCCAGGACGGCCTGCACCGCTCGCAACCCGAGGCCCGACCGGCGTGCCCCACGCACCACGAAGAAGCTGTTCAGCACGTGCGCATCGCTGTCCAGCGCGCGTACGAACGCAAAGCCGACCGGCCGGTCACCAGACCATACGAGATAAGCCGACCAGGTGGGATCGCCGATCGCCGACTCTAGCCACTCGCGGCGGTATGTTCCGTCCGGGTTCGGCAGGACGCCCCAGAATTCCGACAGGTCGTGCAGGAAAAGCGGCCAGAGTCGTTCCAGGACGTCGCGGTCCTCGGCGCCCGCTCTGCGGACAACAAAGTCTGCCATCTGATCCTCCTCGAGAACGCGAGAAGCCTTCCGGCAGACCGGAAGGCTTCGAACTATCGAGCGGACCTTATCGTGTCTACGACCTGGACACACAGCTCGCAGATCCAGGCCGCGCGGACGGTGTCTGCGTCGGCACCGTCACGTTCAGCCGACGTAGCGGACGCACGGAGGTTCACCTGCACGCCTCCACGAACTAACGCGGCACAGCACTAGGTGGTGCGGGCATCGCGGATCGGGGCACCCGCGTGGTGGAGGCTGGCGAGGGTCTGCCGGTAGGAGTCGATCAGGCTGGTCTCCAGATAGCTGATTCCGAGCTCCTGGCAGTGGCTGCGGACGATGGCCTGGGCCTTGCGGAGGTGCGGGCTGGGCATGCTCGGGAACAGGTGGTGCTCGATCTGGTAGTTCAAGCCGCCGAGAACGATGTCGGTGACCCAGCCACCCCGCACGTCGCGAGAGGTCAGCACCTGGCGACGTAGGAAGTCGGGACGGTCCTTGCCGCGTAGGGTCGGCATGCCCTTGTGGTTGGGGGCGAAAATGGAGCCGAGGTAGATACCGAAAAGGCATTTGTGGACCACCAGGAACGCGATCGCCTTGTCGGGCGGAAGCACCAGGAACAGGGCGCCCACATAGGCGAAGATGTGCGCGAAGAGGAGGGTTCCCTCCCACATTCGGTTCCTGAGGGACTTGTCCGCCAGGAACCGGATCCCTGCCACATGGAGATTGAACCCTTCCAGTGTGAGCAGCGGGAAGAACAGGAAAGCCTGGAAGCGGGCCAGTCGCCGAGGCAGACCCTTCGCGGCTCGTGCCTGATCCTGTGTCCAGACGAGGAAGTCCGGAGCGATATCGGGGTCGAGGTCCTCGTGGTTGGGATTGGTGTGGTGGCGGGTGTGCTTGTCCCGCCACCAGCTGTAGCCGATGCCGATGCAGAGGTTCCCGGACAGACGCCCGGACACCTCGCTGGCCCTACGCAGCCGAAACACCTGCCGGTGCGCGATGTCGTGGGCCAGAAGGGCGACCTGCCCGAACACGAAGGCGAGGAAGGCGGCGTCGAGTAGCGTCCACCAGCTGTCGCCGATCAGCACGAACGCCGCCCAGCCCAGGAAGTAGAGGGCCGTCACGATGGCGATGCGCAGTGTGTAATACGCAGGGCGTCGGCACATCAGGCCGGCGGCCTGGATCCTTCTGGACAGCTGGGCGAAGTCACTTCCCGTTCCCACCCGTGCGGGTGGAGTAGGTTCCGGCTCTGGAAAAGGCATGATCAGAGGTCACTTTTCGCGCTCGGGTGGAAGGTCGTCAGGTAGTGGCGTTTGGGCGCTTGTCCATGCGGGAGCATCCTCGCGGAATCGCCCGGAAGATTGACGCCAAGGACGCCGAAGCCGCTACGTAGCGCCATTTCACATGCCGCACACCCGGAATCGTGGAACCGACAGGCGGGCGTCCGGGGCCTCGGCTCGTCGGAGCGGTGTCGCCCGATGCATCCCCCTTCCGCCCGATGAGACGGTGTGTGGAGCAGGGCCTGCCAATGGCCCTGCCCTCCATCCCTTTCGAGAGGTGCGCGTAGAGGCTGGGCTTCCAGTTGGCGTGGCGGAGCGCCCTGGCCCTCGGTGCGATGCCCCGCGGCGTCCGGCGTGGGCATGGGGAAAGGTCGGCAGCCTGCCGGTCCAACGGATACACACCCCGGTCGCCGGCAGCGCGCCTTGGCGGTGCCGCTGCTCCTCGTGTCCGGAAACCCCGCACTGGCCACTGCCGTCCTACCGATCCCTCACCCTCGGCCTGCCGGTGCAGCTGGTCGTGCGGAAGCGCCTCAGCGCCGGCTGGGGACCGGCCTGCCCACCCGACCAGGACCGGGATCGTCCTGGCCTCGGTCGAGCCGGCCCACTCCACCGTCCGCCGCCATCATGCGGGCGCCTCCTCAGCTTTCGCGGTCGACGAGGATCCGGTCGGCCCGGTAGTGAGGACAACGTACGAGATGCCAGGTGACCGACAGATGGCCCCCGACGATCGTCACGGTGCGCGCCTCGCCACTGTCCTCGTCCGCCGCGCATACCCGGCAGCGCTGCGATGTCGTGGGGAGCCACCCCATCAGAACCCCCTCTTCCGGGCCTGGGCGGCCCCGTGTCGACGACAGCACGGCAATTGCTCCACACCTATCAAATCCTGGCGGATCACGCCCCGTTACCGGCGCGTTCGGTACGACGACCGCGCCACCGGTACCGGATCCCACCGGTATCGGGAGCCTCAGCTCCGGCCCTGGCCAGGCCCCGTTGCCGTCCCCGGCCACGCATCGCCCGGCGTTCGCAGTCGTGGATCATGCGGTCCCGGGTACATGGGCTTTCCGAGCACGCCGCCTAGCGTCGGGCGCGGCGAACCCCTGGGCCGCGGCGAGCTCGGTGGTTATCAACGCCGCTGCGGGACGCCCGCCACAGGGTGAGGACGATGTACGCGCCGCTTCCCATGACCCACACGACACTGGGCCAGGCGGACGTCCGCTCAAACAACCCTTGGACCCCGGGGTCCGGCCTGAGCGCCGTCAGCGTGGTGAAGACGAGGGACGTAACACCGCACGCGATGCCGAGCGTTCCCCAGAAGGGGCGATTCGCCTGCCGCAGGATCCAACCCAGCAGCAACACGCCCGTGGCACCGCTGATGAAGCAGGTGCCGGCGGACAGCAGATGCAGCGCGGGACGCAGATTGTAAGGATTGATGCCGGTGGACATGAGTCCCACTCCACTGACTGCCAACGCGCCGAACGCCAGGTTCCGCAGCCGATCCGGCGCAAGCATCGGCACATTGAGCAGCGCACCCAAGGCCAGACACACCCCGCCGACGATCCAGGCGGTGTTGGCGGCCTCGTGCAAGGGCGAGCAGAAGCGGATCCCCCCGACGAGTCCGCAGCGCGTGATTCCAAGTGCCGAGATGATCTTGCTGACCAGGTTCTGGCTCGACGCACGAGGAAGGACGACCGCGTAGTTCACGACGAAGATCTGGATCAGGGACACCCAGAGGAGACTTCCGGCCGCGAGTCTCTTCGAAGGAGTGAGGTTGACTTCGCGCATGTGAGGGACCGATCGAGGGTGGGTTCCCGTGCCGGCCGCACTCCGGCACCGGTTGAGCCTTCGGGGGAGGTGTGGAGCGGTCCGATGACCGCCCTCCACAGTGTGTCCTCCCACGGGCGGCGGGACCGCCACCTCGCGTCGGCGAGTCCTGGTTCGGGCGGCCGAATCCCATTTTTCGACGTCACCGATGACGACGGAGGCGTACGGGCCACGTTGATCGCGCCGGGGGTCGGCGGCCGGCGCCGTCGACCCGCCGATCAAGGCGGTCCCGCCGCGGCCTCCGCAGGCGACAGCCGACGAAATTGCACACCAACAAGGGATACGAATACGACCACCTGCGCCGATGGCTCTGCCATCGTGGAATCCCCCACCGCTTCGCCCGCAAGGGCGTCGAGTCCTCACAACGGCTGGGCCGCCATCGCTGGGTAGTCGCGAGAACCGTCTCCCGGCTGGCCGACTGCCGACACCTCCACCACCGCAACGAACACTTCCGTGCCTTCGTCGGCATAGCCGCGTCCCTGATCGTCTACCGCGGGTTGGCGACCCTGCTCAAGGCCTGAGCCGATCCTGTTGCACGTCGAAACAGACCAGCCCCACGGACTCCGCCACGGCTGCCGCGTAGGCCGATGCCTCCTCGGCCATGCTCCAGCGCATCGGGAAGTAGATCAGAGGACCACTGGCCTCGCCGATCAACGGGCCGGTCGACCAGGGCGAGGCGTCCTCCTCGTCCTCGGTGATATCGCACCACCGCTCAAGAAGCTTGGTGACGTAGGCCGCTATGCGCTCCGACGGAGGCTCCACCACCTCGGCGTCGATGTAGCGGTCGTACAGATCGGTGAAGACCCGGCCGGCAGTCTTGTCATCCGCCGGCCTTTCGCCTTCCCAGACAGTCAGGTCGTAACTCATGCCCCGGAGGCTCTCACGCCCCACTGACATCCGTCCGAAGCCGTTCACCAGCACGGGTTTCAGCCAAGGGGGGTGACGTCTAACGCCGCCGCCACGACGGTCTTCGCGCTCATAAACGGCGCTCTCGCGAGGGGGCGGCGATGGCGACAGGACGCGCGTCGCGCCGCGAGCGGGGGAAGGTGCCGAATGCCTGTCTCACCCCTTGTACAACAAGTGGCATGCTTTGACATTTTGTTTAAGCTGACCGGCGTTTACCTTCCCCGCTTTCAGGAGTGCCCGCGTGTCCACGCCCCCGCAGCCCGGTTACGGCTACCCCCAGCAGCCCTACGGACAGCAGCCCCCGCCGCCCGCGAAGCCGGGCATGAGTACCGGGAAGAAGATCGCGCTCGGCTGCGGCATCCCGACTCTCCTCGGCCTCATCCTGGTCGGCGGCTGCACCGCCCTCGTCGGCAAGGCTGCCGACGACGTCAGCAAGGAACTGGACAAGAGCCACGACTCCGCCGTGGTCGGCCCCTCCGGCTCGGCCAAGGCCGGGGACACCTCCAAGGCCGGCGAGCCGGACATCACCAAGGACCTGAACGTCGCCTCCTGCGCGGTGAAGAACGGCGAGTACGGCCTCAAGGAACTCGACGTCAAGATCGAGTACACGAACAGCGGAGACCGCCGGTTCACCTACTTCGCCGAGGGCGAGGTCCTCCTCAACGGCGAGAAGAAGGCAGACCTCATTTCGACGGCCTCGAACCTCGCGCCGGGTCAGAAGTACACCGACGACAGCGCGGGAGCCCTCGCCTACGACGTCGCGAAGGCCGTGAAGCCCGGGGACAAGCTTGAGTGCAAGGTCGTCAAGGTCTCCCGCAGCGCCTTCTGACCAAGGCGCCTTCCGCAGCGGTGTCCGTTGTTCCGTCCCGCCGGATCCATCCGGCGGGACGATGCTGCGTACGGGCTGCGCGCGGGGTGGCCGTCGGCAGCGGGGAAACCCGTGGAACCGCAGGCCGGCGCCCAGGGTGTCCCCGTAGGGTCCGGCCCTCTCCGGACCGATGCGGCAGGGCCCGTCACATCGGGAGGGAGAACAGGCGCACTGGGTTTGAAGGCCAGTACGCGTTGTCGCGCAGGGGCGTCACCATGGTCCGCAGCGGCATGGTCACCAAGCGGGCTTCGGGTTGTTCAACGAGTACGTCCTCGTCGAGCGGGAGCCATCCGAGGCGCTCGTACAGCGGCACGAGGGGAGCTCGGCAGAACAGGAGTGCGTGGTCAGGGCCCATCGCGCGCGCGTGGTCGAGTGCCGCTGTGACGACGAGCCGAGCCAGCCCCTGACCTTGCCGGTCGGGCGCCACGGCGACTCCGCCGACACCCACCACCTCCGTCCTGACGTCGCCGATCGCAACCGGCAGCCGCAGCAGGCCGGCGTGTGCCACGAGCCGGTCGCCGTGTCTGATACCGAAGTGCTCTTCCTTGGGCAGCCAGGTCAAGCCGGTCGCGGCGACACCGAAGGGATCATCGCCGTCGCCGAGGATTTCGGCCTGCTCCGTCTTCGTGTACCGGGGGAGTCGCACCACGGTCGGTGCTTCAGTTGATTGGTTCTGACACATCCCCACATAATGACGCGCTCAACGGTCTTGGGGGTAGGACGAGTTCTGGCTGAGCCGGGTGGCTGCGGTTTGGAGGTCGAAGAGCGTGGTGCGGAGTCCGACGCCCGGGCCCAGGAGTCTTGGTCAGACGTACTCCGGAGCGCTTGGCGTGGTCGTCTCACCTGCCCGAGCGACGGTGTCCGACTGCCCTGCGGCGCCCGAGGGCGTAGAAGGTGATGCCGCAGAGCAGGAGGACCCCGGCGCCGGCACCGACCAGCAGCGCCGGCTTGCCCATAGGTGAGTCGTCGTCCATCGCGGCAGCCGTTGTGCCGCCGGTCCCGGCCTGTTCGCCGTTCCCGTTCCCGTTCCCGTTCGCACCGGACGGTGAGGGGCCCTGGGCCGCGTCGTCACCGAAGAAGAACACAGGGCTGTTTCCGGAGCGCGGTGTGCCGGATACGTCCACGGTCAGCGAGATCGGTACGACGATGCCCTTCGCCTCGGTGTTCTGGGCGCCGGCCATCACGCCCCACCTCAGGCAGGCTGTTGAGCTGCGCCCCGACAACGCCGCACTCGCCGGCCTGGAGCGGGACGTCCTCGCAGACCCGTTGGCCGGCCCGCTCTACCGTGACGGCGCCGCGGTCCCCCTCTCGTTCGCGGACGGCTCCGAACTCCCGGTCCGCCACGCCGTACACGGCCCCGGCCGCATCACGACCTGCGTTGCGGAGCCCATCCTCGCGCCCGGCGCCCTGCGTCCGGATCAACCTCAGCATCTTCACGCCCGACGACCCGGACCCCTGGGAGTGACCCGGCACGGCCGCGCTACTCAGGACGGCGGTGGCCCGACGGGCAGCAACGAGTACGGCCCCGGCTTCCCCCTGGGCCGCGGGCCATAGGCGCCCTGTTGGAGTCAGGGCATCGACCCTGCGGACCACCTACTCGTCCTCGTCCTCGTCCGTGGCCGCGTCCCAGGCCGGCAGGGAGGTTCCGGCCGCGGTTGTGATCCCGCGAACCTCACACCCCATGAGCCGAACAGCGGCGAAGAGTCGCTGCCGCACCGATTCGCTGTCTTCGGGCGGGAAGTCGATCCGGACCTGGTGCGGGCAGGACGCGTCATAGGTGAGCAGCCAGTCGCTGTGGACAGTCGCGAAGTGGTCCTGTGCGTCCTCGTCGTGCTCGGAGCGCCACGAGCCCCGGTCCGTGGTGGGAGCCAGTGCCTCCCGCAGGCGTCGCAGACGCTCGGGGTAGGCCGCGAGGCCATCGGACAGGAGCAGGCACCGGTGGGTACGGGGGCGGAAGGTGTTGAACCACGGCGCCAGGCCTTTCTCCATGTCCATGAGGAGATGGGATTTGACCTGGCCGCCGGCCCAGCCCTCAATGAACGCGGCCGCGCGCATGGGATGAGTCTCGTACCAGCCCTCGCTGCTCCACACCACGACAGGCCAGTCGTCAGGGGACCCACTGGTGAGCCAGCACAGACGGTCGGCATTCGCGGTGGTGCCCCAGACGAGAAGCCCGCCAGGAGCAGGGTGCAGCGGATGCGGGTAGCGCTCCCGGTCCTGTTCGGGAGATTCCGAGAAGTGCGCTCTCTGCCACTTGATGCCGTTGTGCTTGCTCGTTCCGAACGGTGCCCGGAGGTAGAGGAAATCGCAGAACTCTCCCCAGCCGTAGGTTTCGACGAGCCGCTTGTAGTCGCTGGGCAGCGGAGTGCCGATCACCGCCTCCACCGCGAACCAGTCTCCGACGGCGTCCACGGGTCCGGCAGGCGGCGCCACGAGCCGTACCAGGCGGTCGTAGTCGGTCGCGGTGGTCTTCGCATCACGCATGAAAGCAGCGTAGGCAACACCCCGCGATGAGACCGACGAGATTTCAGGCTGACGGGCGCATTCCCCCAGACGAGCGGAGGCGGCCAACCACCGAGCTCGGCCGGCCAACCGCACAGCCGCCGGGCTGTCAGATCCCCCGCCTAGGCTGTACGCAGAGATTCGATCAAGGAGTAGGGCAGTGCGGATAGAGCGTCATCAGGTGGGCGAGCAGGCCGTGTCGGCAGCGCGCGAGGACTTCACGAACCGGATCGGGGGCCAGGTGCGGTCCATGTCGCGGGCCGGTCGCATGGCCACCTACGAGTGGCAGTCGATCGCCGACGAGTTCCTCGACTACCTGGGCGCCCTCTCCGTCGAGAAACCCGACCTCGACACCCCGGAGGCCAAGACCGCCCTCAAGGACGCCTCCGAAGCCGCGGCCGGCGCCGTCGCTTATGCGGCGTACCACCCGCACTGCAGCTTCCAGGTCTTCCTGGAGTACGTGAACTTCGGCATGAGCTACGACCCGGGTGAGGATGCCCCCGAGGAGAGCATCAGGCCCGGGGAGTGGATCGACGCGCTGTGCCTGTCGGTACTCAGGGACAAAGCCAAGTGGCACGGCGAGGCCTTCCACTTCGCCCGGGAGAAGTTTGCCGAGCAGGCACAGGGAACGCCCGCCGGCGAGCTCGCCACAGGATTGATGGCCGTGGTCCTGGACGACACCGGCGACGACGAGGAGTACCCACCGAGCGCCCAGGCCAAGCTCGCGGCGGTCGACGCGGCCCTGGGGCGCATCCGTACCCGCGCAGGGGAGACGGGCGAGCCCCTCCTGGACAGGCCGGACAGCGTAGCGCTCAGCGCGCTGCGTGCCCTGGCTGCCGAGGACCGGGCGGCCTTCGACGCCGCATTGGCCGACCTCCTGGTCAGGCACACCACCCTCCACAGCCCCTCCGCCTCCCCGAGCACCCTTCTCCCGCTTGTCCCCATCGCCCTCGCCGCGCTCGCCTACCGGACCCTTGGCTGGGTGCCTGCCGTCCGCTCCGACTACCTCCCGCACGCGCTGATCACCGGCTTCGAGAGTCGAGGCCCGCGAGTCGCGGGGTTCGGCCGGGACCGGCGGCCGGACGCGGTGGCCGCGCTCGCCGCAGGCCCGCTCGTGGTGGAGCGGCCGGCCTTCGACTGGACGGTGGGCCCGCATATCGAGGCCATGTACGAGGAGGGCATCCGGGAGGCCTTCACCCCCGCAGACGGGGAACCCCTCGCCGTCTGGCGGCTCGGCAGCGTCATGGACGATCAGGAGCGCCTCTTCAAGTGGCGCGCGGGAAGCCCCGGCGGCGGGTTCACTGACGCACAGCTCGCGAACCTTCGTCTGGCCTCCCAGACGGGAGCGGCCCTTTTCCGCATCGCCCTCGCGGAGCCGGGCACGGAGGCCGAGGTGACCATCGACGGCCGCAACCTGCGTTACCCGGCCGAGAGGAAGGAGGAAGCCGGCGCCCACAACTGGGAGAAGGCGACTGCCCTTGCCTTGATCACCGGTGTACGCGAGGACCTCGTCCCGCTGGTTCTCACCGGCCCTGCCTTCGCCCGCCCGGACGGCTCCGCCTTCAGCGCGTACCGCGAAGCTCTTCACGCCTACCTGAAGGGCACTGATCCCGAACCGGCCGTGCGGCGCGCGCTGCAGCAGGCCGAGAAGGCCAAGGACTGGGGCTTCGCCATGCCGCCGGCCGTGCTGCTCTCGCAACTCGTGGAGGGCGACGAGGAGAGCTTCAACCTCGCCTTGGCCGACGCGCTCGAAGCCCACCGCGACTACTTTCAGGTCGCCGACCGCGCTGACGATCCGGATGCGTCCTGCAACCTCGACATCCTCGCTCTGGCCTGCCACGCCCGCCGACGGGGCTGGGACATCCGCGTCGAATCTCCCTACCTTCCGCAAGGTCTCCTGCGCGCCGCTGATCCCTTCTAGGGCGGGGTCCGCGGCCCCGACGACGCACGCCTGCTTCTGATCGCCGAGGGTCCCCGGCCACGGTCGGCCGACTGACGCTGCTGGGGCGCTCGACGGCAACCGCGCGGGAAGGGCCTTCAGGCGAGCGATGCGTCCAGATGAATGTGCTCAATTGCGCTCGCTGTCCAGGCGCGTGGCTGACCGGTAGGTGCGGTCGACTCGCGGCATGTCGACGGGAACGACCGCCCCGGATATTCAGATGACAGACGTCGCGGGGTCCTGGCAACATCAGCCGGCCGTACCGACCGGACGGATTCATCGGAGGATCACCACGTCCAGCAACCCGTACCTGATGCCCCGCCTGCTGACGTGGTCGGAGGTTGCCCCTGACCGGCATGCCTTCGCCTGGAGCAGCGAGGAGGCGGCTGAGGTCACTGCCGAAGTCCTTGCGCTGGTTCCCTCCGAGGGCGCCTACTCGGCGGATCGGTTCGAGTTCGTCGTCCAGGTGACGGACTTGCTGGTGGCCCGCTACGGACGGTGGGCGTGCGGATGGCACTGGGCGGTCGGCGAGGGCGGTAATGGTGGCGTCGTCCAGAGCTGGTGCTGTGACTTCCACTCACTCCTGGACGGCCCGGAAGCCACGGCCGCGACCGTCGCGGCCTCGCTCCTGGAGTGGCGTGACTGGCTGGAGGAGCTGGCCGAGCGCTTCATCGAGCTCGCGCCGGCGGCCGACGCGGGTGCGGAGGACCGTAGCTGGCACGTGCAGCGAGCTGCGAGCCGACTGGTGACCTTGTCCGTGGACCGCACGTGTGCCCAGGACGGCTGGTACGGGCTCTGCAAGCGAGTGCTGACCTGGTACCTCTCCTCAACCGGCATCGAGGGCGAGGAAGCGGCCAAGCTGGTGGAGAGTGCAGTCGGCGGCCGGTTCAAGAGCTGGTCCGTACCGAGCTACACCACAGTCGACGCGGTCGTGGAGGATCTGGCCTTCACCGCAACCGGACATCGGCCTGCCTTACCGTGACTACTGACTCCCTCGCCTTCTGGTGCCCGGTCAGGGACGACGCCGACTGGGCGTCTGCCGGCACCGGACTCCAGCTCCCCCCCCGCCCGTCGCTCCCAACTCGTCTTGGACCACTACCTCGAAGCCCTCTTCCGCAAGCCCGGGGCCTTCCCCGGCGCGATCGCGCTGGAACAGGCCCGTTCAGCAGGTGGGTTCCTCGGGCGGCTGGTCCGGGCGGATCCCTGTGAGGGACAATGCTCGGTATGACGACTTGAAGAGCACCGGCCGGGCGACAGCATTGGCGCAAGGTCGGGAGCTGGGACACGGTTCCCGACGGTGATCGATGGGTGTGCGCCGCCTGCGGAACGCCCGTCCGCTCGTACCAGTACCGCTTCTATCCGCCCGAGTCCTCCATGTTCGAGCGGTGCATCGGACTCGCCTGGTGTTCCAGTTGCAGGATCTACTCCGGAAACATGGTGTACGTCCCGCGGAAGCGAGTACTGGTCGACCTCCTCGCCTCTCTCCCTTCCGATGAGCGAGAGAGGATCATGCGTTCGGAAAGGCGAGTGGTCGAATTCCTGGACCGCCAGACCCGGGGCGGCAGAGGTTAGGGTCGGCGGCGTGCGGCGACCAGGAGAGGCCGCGCGCGTAGCAGCAGCGGTTTCCCCGTAGTCGCTGCAACAGGTGTGGTGTATCGCCGGTTAGGTGGGTTATTCGCTGTGGGGACGGGCCCCGAGGGCCGTGACTGCGGCAGTGATCGACACCGCGGCGAGCAGTGCGAACAGTGCGGGGTAGCCGCCGAGGGGTCCGGCCAGGACTGCGCCGGCGAAGGGGGCGAGGGCGGCTGCGGCGTGGGCTGGTGCGCCGAGGAGTCCGGAGAGTCGGCCGTAGTGGGTGGTGCCCCAGCGGTCGGTGACGGCGGTGGCCTGGAGGAGGGTGAGGTTGCCCCGGATCACCCCGGCAAGGACGGATACCACGATGAGTAGGGCGTAGGGGCCGGCCACGGTGGCGAGGGCTGCGGTGGTGAGGGCGCCGAGCGCGACCAGGGTGACGGTGCGGGCGGTGACACCGAAGTGGCGCGAGAGGGTCGCGTACAGGGTGCGGCCGAGAGTCTGGCCCGCGCCTCCGAGTCCGAGGGCCCACGCGGCTTCGGTGATGGTGTAGCCGCGTTCGAGGAGCAGGGGGACGAGGCCGATGACGACGGCGTACATCGCGAACGCCGAGAGGGTGAAGGTGACGGCCAGCATCCAGAACGCCCGGCTCCGCACCACCCCCTCGTGGCCGCCGGTGAGGTGCGGCGGGCTCGGAGGGGCGGGCGGCCAGGGGGCTTTGAGGGCGAGGGCGTGGGCCGGGACGGTGAGCACCGCGAGGATGCCGGCGAGGACTGTGTAGGTGGCGCGCCACGACATGTGGTCGGCGAGGATCGCGGTGAGGGGTGCGAAGACGGTGGAGGCGAGTCCGCCGGCGAGGGTGACGATGGTGAGGGCGCGGATGTGGTCGGGGGCCCACCAGCGGGTGAGGGCGGCGAAGGCGGGCTGGTAGAAGATGGCGGCCATCGCCGCTCCGGCCAGCAGCCATCCGGCGAAGAAGACGGCCAGGTTGGGGGCTGCGGCGATCACCAGCAGGCTCAGGGAGCCCAGGACAGAGCCTGCCGTCATGACGGTGCGGGGCCCGCGGTGGTCCAGGATGCGGCCCACGTAGATCCCGGCGATGGCGGAGACGACGAGGGCTGAGGAGAAGGCTGCGGTGGTCGCGCCCGTGCTCCAGCCGGTATCGGCGGTGATGGCGGGGTTGAGGACGGGGAAGGCGTAGTAGACGATGCCCCAGCTGGTGATCTGGGTGAGGCAGAGGGCGGGCAGGACGGCGCGGGGCCGCGACAGGACCCCCGTCCCGGTCGCGGCCCCGCCGCTTTGAAAGTCGGTCACCTCAGCAGCCGCCGGAGGCGGCGGGCGCGGCGCCGATGGTGAGGGTGGCCGGGGCTGCGCAGCAGCCGCCCCCGTCGTTCTGCTCGGAGGCTTCCGGCTCGTCGAAGAGGCCCGCGCCACCGCACACGCCCGTCTCGGGGAGGGTGAGTTCGACGCGTTCGGCCGCTCCGCGGTCGCCGGCGAAGGCGGCCGCGATGGAGCGGACCTGCTCGTAACCGGTCATTGCGAGGAAGGTCGGGGCGCGCCCGTAGGACTTCATGCCGACGAGGTAGACGTCCTTCTCCGGGTGGGAGAGCTCGTTCACGCCGTGCGGGTAGACCGTGCCGCAGGACTGCTGGTTCGGGTCGATCAGCGGCGCCAGTTCGACCGGCGCCTGGAGGCGCTCGTCGAGACCGAGACGCAGCTCGTCCAGGAAGCCGAGGTCGGGGCGGAAGCCGGTCAGGACGATGACCTCGTCGACCGGCTCCAGGCGACGCCCGTCCTCCCCGACGAGGACCATGCGGCCCTCGCCGTCACGCTCGAAGGCATCTGTGCGGAAGCCGGTGACGGCGTCGGCGTACCCGCCGTCGACGGCGGCCTTCGCGGCGAGACCGAGAGCCCCGCGGGCGGGCAGCTGGTCGGCCTCGCCACCTCCGAAGGTGGAGCCGGAGATCCCGCGGCGCAGGAGCCACGTCGCGTGCGTGCCCGTGCCGTCGGCAGACTTGGCGAGGTCGGCGAGGTAGGCGAGGGCCGTGAAGGCGGAGGCGCCGGAGCCGATGACGGCGGTCCGCTTTCCGGCGTAACGGGCGCGGACGGCCGGGTCCTTGAGATCCGGGATGCGGTAGGTGATGCGATCCGTCAACGCCTTCTCACCGACGGCGGGCAGGCCGCTGCCGCCCGCCGGGCTGGGGGTGGACCAGGTGCCGGAGGCGTCGATGACCGCGCGGGCCAGGACCCGCTGCTCGCGGCCGTCGGCGCTCTCGTAGTGGACGAGGAAGGGCTGGGCCTCGCGGTCGGCGTCGACGACGCGGTCGCGGCCGGTGCGGGAGACGCCGGTGACGTGGGCGTCGTAGCGCACCTGCTCGCCGAGGACGTCGGCCAGCGGCTGGAGGTAAAGGTCGGCCCAGTCTCCACCGGAGGGGTAGGTGGCCTCGGCAGGCTTGGTCCACCCGGTTGGGGCCAGGAGCTTCTCGGCGGCCGGGTCGACGACCTCGCCCCAACGCGAGAACAGCCGCACATGGGCCCACTCGCGCACGGCGGCCCCGGCAACCGGGCCGGCTTCCAGGACGAGGGGTTCCAGGCCGCGGTCGACGAGGTGGGCTGCGGCCGCGAGTCCGACGGGTCCGGCCCCGATGACGACGACGGGCAGCTCGGTGGTGGTCTCGCTCATGGCATGTCTCCGGGTCTTCTTGCAGGCAGGCAGGCAGGCAGGCGGTTGGGCGGTGCTTGGTGGTCAGCAGCAGCCGGCGCCGGCGCCGGCGCCGGTCGCGACGGCTTCGCGCTTGGCCTGCGGGTCGCAGCAGGCTCCGGCTGCTTCCGCGCCCTTGCTGGTGCCACAGCACGGTGAGGACTGGGCGGGGGCCACGTCTGCGGCGGGCTGTGCGGGGGAGGGGCCGCAACAGGAGCCTGCCGTCGCGGTGTGGTTTGGGCTGGTGGGGGTGACCGGCTCGTTCATGACGACTCCCTGGTGTTTCGAAGTTTGTCGATGGCTTCGCGTGATCAGCATGCCCTCTGTATCGACAGGCGTCAACATAGACATTCATCTAATTCTTGGAGGGTTGTCGTGGAGCACCTGCAAGCCGTCGTTATGGGAGGCCGGCAGTCGGGACCGGCGTCCGCGTATGCAGGCCCTCGGGCGTCCCGTCCGCCTGCGCCTGTTCTCCGCCGTCGCCTCCCGCGAGAGCGGGGAAGCGTGCGTGTGTGACATCTGGTGTAGGGCCGCGTGTGGGGTGCGTACTACTGGCGCCCGCGACATTCATCGATTATCGTCGATAAACGATGAAGACCAGCCTGCCGCTCAGTGAAGAAGACGCCCACACGTACGCGGGCTGGTTCAAAGCCCTGGCCGATCCCACCCGTGTACGGCTGCTCCACCTGCTGGCCGGCGAGGACCGCGCGATGAGCGTGGGCGAGATCGTCACGCGGGCCGAGGTCGGCCAGTCGACGGTCTCGCACCACCTCAAGATCCTCGCCGAGGCGCGGTTCGTGCTCGCCGAGAAGCAGGGCACCTCCACCCTCTATACGGTCAACCACACCTGCCTGACCGTCTTCCCCCGCGCCATACGCGCGATCCTCGGCGAAGAGGTACCGGCCAATGGCTGCTGAGATCAATATTGCGGCGCTGGCGCCGACGCACGCGGAGCAAGTACGGGCGATCTACCAGTCCGGGATCGACGAAGGCAACGCCACCTTCGAAACCACCGCCCCGACCTGGGAGGCATTCGACGACGCCAAGCTGCCGGACCACCGCTTCGCCGCGACGGACGAGGGCGGCAACGTCCTTGGTTGGATCGCCGTGACCGCGGTATCGGATCGATGCGCTTACGCGGGCGTGGTCGAGCATTCCGTGTACGTCGACCCGGCCGCGCGAGGCCGTGGCGTCGCCCGCGCTCTGCTCCAGGCGCTGATCGCCTCGACCGAAGCGGCGGGCATCTGGACGATCCAGTCCGGCATCTTCCCCGAGAACGCTGCCAGCCTCGCCGTCCACGCACGCGCCGGCTTCCGGGTCATCGGCACACGTGAGCGCATCGGCCGCCACAACGGTGTCTGGCGCGATGTGGTCTTGCTCGAGCGCCGGAGCCCGCTGATCAGCTGAGCCCGCTGTTCAGGGTGACTCGGCGGCGCAGGGAGTCAGTGCCGACTCGCTGACGCTGCGGGGCAGCCGCGCGAAGACGTGGGCGAGGACGAGCAGCACCCGCACGATCATGTAGCCGAGGAGCCCGCCCCCGGGGCGGTTTCAGGCGCTGAGGAGCTCGGCGATCTCGCGGGCGGCTCCGCGTGCCGTACGGCCGACACCGATGAGGGTGGAGGAGGCCGGGCCGGTCCAGTCGCCGTAGCCGAGGAGGTGGATGCGCGGGTCGGCGACGGCGCGGGTGCCCTCGGTGGGGATGCGGCCGCCCTCGGTGCTCAGGCGCAGTGGAGACAGGTGCGAGAGCGTGGGGCGGAAGCCCGTGCACCAGATGATCGCGTCGCAGGGCCAGGTGCTGCCGTCGGCCCAGCGGGCGCCGTCCGCCGTCAGGCTGTCGAACATCCGGTGGTCCGGGATGAGTCCGGCGTCGCGGGCGGCTCGGACGGGCGGAACGGCGACGATGTCGCCGAGTTCGGAGATGCGGGGTCCGCCGGACTGGACGCGCCGGGTGGCGAGTTCGAAGAGGGCACTGCCGTCGATCTCGTCCGGGAGGTAGCGGGCCGAGCGCCGGGTGACCCAGCGGACGGTGGCGTGCGGGGCGAGGTCGGCGGCGATTTGGGCACCGGAATTGCCGCCGCCTACGACGATCACGCGCTGGCCCGCGTAGTCCCAGGGACTGCGGTAGTCCACCGTGTGGTGTTGGCGGCCCTGGTAGTGCTCACGGCCGGGGACGGCGGGCAGCAAGGGACGCCACCAGGTGCCGGTCGCGCTGATCACGACGCGGGCCGTGAAGGCGCCGGAGTCCGTCTCGACGCGGAGGAGAGGGGCCTGGTCACGGACCGCCTCGACGCGGACGCCCCGCTGCATGGGGAGTTCGTACCGCTTCTCGTAGTCGGCGAGGTACTCCAGTACGTGGGAGACGTCCGGGAACGTCTTGCCCTCCTGCGCCGGCATGAGCCGGCCGGGCAGGGAGGAGTAGGCGGCCGGGGAGAACAGGTGCAGCGAGTCCCAGGCGTGCTGCCACGCTCCGCCCGGGGAGGCCTGGGCGTCGAGGATGGTGAAGTCGATGCCCGCCCTGCGCAGGTAGTAGCCGGCGGCGAGCCCAGCCTGGCCGCCGCCGACCACCACCACATCAGCGTGCTGCGTCATGCCGCCGGCTGCCCGTCGTCGGTCTTGCCGCGCATGAAGATGACCGCGACCAGGGCCAGGCCCACGACCGCACCCGCCAGCTGCGCGCCGACGAACGCCGGCACGGAGGCGGGGGCAATTCCCGCGAAGGTGTCGGTGAAGGCGCGGCCGATGGTGACGGCCGGGTTGGCGAAGGAGGTGGACGAGGTGAACCAGTACGCGGCGCCGATGTACGAGGCGACCGCGACGGGCGCGAAGCGGAGGCGGTCGGTGCGGGCCAGGCCGAAGATCAGAAGGATCAGGCCCGCCGTGGCGACGACCTCGCCGAGGAGGAGGTTCCCGGCGGAGCGGTCGTGGGTGGACCACTTCACCAGCGGCTCGCCGAACATCGCGTCCGCGAGGATCGCTCCCGCGACCGCGCCGACGATCTGGGAGGGCACGTAGACGGCGAGCTCGCGGGCGTTGACGCCCGCCCCGCCGCGGCGGGCGGTCCACCACTCGGCCAGGGTGACGGCCGGGTTGAAGTGGGCGCCTGAGACCGGGCCGAGGAGGACGATCAGCACGCCGAGGCCGAACACCGTGGCGGTGGAGTTGGCCAGGAGCTGGAGCGCCACGTCCTGGGACAGCTCGGTGGCCTGGATGCCGGAGCCGACCACGACCGCCACGAGGGTGGCCGTGCCGACCAGCTCGGCGGCGGCTCGGGCGACGAGCGGGGTGCGAGGTGGGGTCGCGCCGGGTGCGGGCTGGGGCGCGTCGGCGGCTGTGACGGGCTCCGCTGCGGGGGCAGTGCCGACGGGCTCGGTGGCGGTCAAGGCGGGTTCTCCTCGGGCAGGTGAGGCACAAGAGCTGCTAAGGGCTACGGGCTACGGGCTGCGGGCTGCTACGGGCCACGGGCTACGGGCAGGACCGCTTGAGGTTCGCTTCGGCGGTGGCGCGCGCGGTCTGGGCCAGGTCGGCGAACTGACCGGCGATGGCTTCGATGACCTCCGGGCGCAGGCGGTAGTACGTGAACCTCCCGCATGGCTCCGTCTCCACGACCCCCGCCTCGCGCAGCACCTTCAGGTGGTTCGAGAGGTTCGTCTGCTTGGCACCCGTCTCTTCCACGAGGTGGGTGGTGCAGAGCGTCTCCTTGGCCAGGAGGGTCACGATCTGGAGCCTGAGCGGGTCGGCCAGAACCCGGAGCAGATCAGTGTCGACTGACGTCATCATGTGCTGATACTGTCACATCACTCGGGGCTGATACCAGTCCGGGCTGAGTCATTGGATTGAAGGAAGAGACGATGTCCTCCACCCCGCTCGCGTCCGTGCTGTTCGTCTGCATCCACAACGCGGGCCGCTCCCAGATGGCAGCCGGGTTCCTGCGCCACCTCGCCGGCGACCGCGTCGAGGTCCGCTCGGCCGGCTCCGTGCCCGGCGAGCAGATCAACCCCTCGGCCGTCGCCGCGATGGCCGAGCTGGGCATCGACATCTCCGACCAGAAGCCGAAGGTCCTCACTCCCCAGGCCGCGCAGGCGTCCGACTACATCATCACGATGGGCTGCGGCGACGCCTGCCCGTACTTCCCCGGCAAGACCTACCTCGACTGGCAGCTCGAGGACCCCGCCGGCCAGGGCGTCGAGGCCGTCCGGCCCATCCGCGACGAGATCAAGGGCCTCATCGAGGGCCTGATCGCCGAGATCGACGCCAAGTCGAAGGCCTGAGGCGCACGACGTGACCGAGGCGACCCGACCGATGACGTACGCAACGTCATCGTCATGGGCTCCGGCCCCGCCGGATACACCGCCGCCCTCTACACCGCCCGCGCACAGCTCAAGCCCCTGCTCTTCGGCAGCTCCATCTTCGTGGGCGGCTCCCTCACCACGACCACCGAGGTGGAGAACTTCCCCGGCTTCCCCGACGGGGTCGACGGGCCCGACCTCATGGTCGACATGCGGGCCCAGGCCGAGAAGTTCGGCGCCGAGATGATCGACGACGACATCGTTTCCGTCGACCTCACCGGCGACATCAAGGAAGTCACCGACTCCGAGGGCACCGTCCACCGCGCGAAGTCCGTGATCATCGCGACCGGCTCCGGCTACCGCAAGCTCGGCCTCCCCAGGGAAGACGACCTCTCCGGCCGCGGGGTCTCCTGGTGCGCCACCTGCGACGGGTTCTTCTTCCGCGACCGTGACATCGTCGTGGTCGGCGGCGGCGACACCGCCATGGAAGAGGCCACCTTCCTCACCCGCTTCGCCCGCTCGGTCACCATCGTCCACCGCCGCTCCGCCCTGCGTGCCTCCAAGGTCATGCAGAACCGGGCGTTCACCGACGACAAGATCTCTTTCGCCTTCGACAGTGAGATCGCCGAGATCAAGGAAACAGGCGGCATGCTCTCCGGGGTCGTCCTGCGCGACACCTTCACCGGCAAGCTCCGCGCCCTGGACGTCACCGGCCTGTTCATCGTGATCGGACACGACCCGCGCACCGAGCTGTTCACCGGACAGGTCGACCTCGACGACGACGGTTACATCCAGGTCGCCTCGCCCTCGACCCGTACGAACATCCCCGGCGTCTTCGCCGCCGGCGACGTCGTCGACCACACCTACCGCCAGGCCATCACCGCAGCCGGCTCCGGCTGCGCCGCGGCCCTCGACGCCGAGCGCTACCTCGCCGCCCTCGGCGACCAGGTGCAGGACGCAGCCGAAGTCCTGGCTTGAACGGCCAGGCGCTGTTGGCCGGTGTTTGAGACATCGCCGGGGCCTTGGTGCGTGGGGTGGCGGCCGAGCAGGTAGTTTGCTCGGGTGAGTCTCCTTGATGATGTGGCCGAGCGCGACGGCTGGCAGTGCTGGGTATGTGATGAACCCGTCGACCCCGACGAGTCGGTGAACGACCCGCGGGGGCCCAGCGTCGACAGCCGGACCGCCGACCGGAAGGCCAAGGTCGCCGAGCGGCTCGCGCACCGCGGGTGCAACAGCCGCAAGGGCGCGGTCAAGGTGGTCATCGCCTGGCCGGAGCGCCTGTACGTAGTCGAACCCGCGCCGCTGATCGCCGTGGCCGAGAGGCTGGAACGCAAGGGCGGCCGCGAGATGGTGGGCCGTTGTCCGACCAGGAAGGACGCCCAAGAAGCGGCGGATTGGCTGGTGGACCGGTTCTCCCGACTGGCACCGGGGCTGCCGGTGACCGCCGACATCCAGGCCGGCGGCGGCCAGTTCCTCGTCATCCTGGCCACCGGCCGCCGCTGACCGGGACGGTTGCCTCCAGCGGGGGACCGCAGGTGCGACCGGAGGTGTGATCCCCCAAACCGACGACTGTCCCTTTGCCCAGGCCAGCCCCCGTGGGCAGGCCCCTTCCGGAAAGCGACACCCCTTCTCCACGCGGTAGCCGTGGAGAAGGGGAGCGGCTCACTGCCCGGCCGACGGTGAGGTCGAGATGCCACCCGTGTGGCCGTTGAGCCTTCCCGGGCACCCGTCGGACGGGCGGATCAGCGCAGTCCGGCGAAGAGATCGTTCTCGGGTACGCCCGCGCCGGTGGCGTCCTGGACACGTACGAAGGTCTCCGTGCCCATCAACTCGCCGAACCTCTCCTTGCCCATCTTGAGAAAGAAGATGCTCTCGCCCTGACTGGCGTGCGCGGCCAGCGCGTCGAACTTCTGACCGCTGAACGCGGTGGTGTCCACCCACGTGGTGATCTCGTCGTCGGGGAGGCCGATCTCGGCGAGCGCGGCGGCCTCGGCAGGATCCGGCTCCGGCATGTCCTCATGAAACTCGTGCATGATCTCGCCGAACCGCTGCATCCCCGAGCGGGGCATCGTCGTCCAGTACACCTTCGGTGTCAGCGAGGTCATCTTCAGTGCAGCCATCGTGATCCTGTGGGCCTGGATGTGGTCGGGGTGGCCGTAGAAGCCGTTCTCGTCGTAGGTGACGACGACATCGGGTCGGTAGTGCCGCATGAGTTCCGCAAGTCGGGCAGCGCCTTCCTCCACGGGGGTCTGCCAGAAGGATCCGGGGGCATCGTTGCTCGGCCAGCCCATCATCCCGGAGTCGGCATAGTCCAGCATCTCCAGATCGCTGACCTGCAGGACGTCACAGCTCTCCTTGAGTTCTTGACGGCGCATCAAGGCGACGGCCGCCGGATCGTGCCCGGGATCGCCCGGCTTGACACCCCCCGGTCCGTCACCGCAACCGCCGTCGGTACACGTCACGAGAACCGTGCGGATGCCTTCCGCCGCGTACCGCGCGAGGATCCCTCCGGTTCCGGTGGCCTCGTCGTCGGGGTGGGCGTGCACTGCCATCAGCGTCAATGGGCGGTCAGCCATGAAACGGTCCTCCTGCAGAAATACTTCTTGGTCCGAGTGCGCGGCGGGCGTACCGCGATCACGGGGCCCGGATCCTGGCGGGGCGGGCGACCTTGTGGTCCCCGTGTTCCCCGCCCGTGCGTCGCCGGTCCCTCGGTCGATACAACCGCGCCGACCGGACCGGCTGTTCCCGGCGCGGCCGTTCGGCCTTCCAGGCGCCGGCGTTTCCACGTGAACGAGGTACGGGCGAGACCTGCACGCGCCTCAATGCCACGTCGGATCCGACCTCGGTCCGATGGCTTGGCCGGCGAGTTGCGGGTTCTGGCACGCATTCCGGATGCTGTTGGCGATCTTCACCCGGCCCGCTGTGGTGCGTGGCCGGTTTCGTCCCCACCTTCTTCCCCTACCGCCCTGGGGTCACCGACTCTGACCGGATGGCGGACCTGAGCCGAGTGAGGAGAACCGGCATGAGCGGTATGGGCAACAGGGGGCAGGGGAACGTCGCTGCCAGCGGCGCGCAGGCGTCGGAGGTCCCCGTCCCCGACGGTATGACGGCGTTCGACGGCATCTACGATCAGCCGGATCCCCGGGCCTATTTCCGGGCGTTGGGCCCACTGGAGTACCAGGCGCCCCATCACGGACAGAGTGTCTTCCGGCGGGCGGTCGCGGCCCGCACGCGGACAGCCCGCGCGGCGGAACCGGTGACCGTGCTGGACATCTGCTGCTCGTACGGCATCAACGCCGCCCTCCTCAACCATGAGGTGACACTGGACGACCTCTATGCCCACTACACGTCGCCGCAGGCCACCGCGTTGACCACAGCCGAACTGATCGAATGGGATCGCGGCTACTACGCGGCTCGTCGGCGCCATGACCCGGCCCGGGTGATCGGACTGGACATGGCCACGAACGCCATCTCCTACGCGTGCGAGGTCGGCCTGCTGGAGCAAGGCTTCGCCGAGAACCTCGAAAGCGCGCCTCCCTCTCCCGCCCTGCTCCGCGCCGCGCGGCACGCCCGGCTGATCACGATCACCGGAGGGGCTACCTTTCTGTCCCCCCGCACCTTCCAACCGATCCTGGCCTGTGCCCAGGACCCGGTGTGGGTCGCGGCCTTCGTGCTGCGCACCACGTCGTACGAGTCCATCGCCGCATGCCTGGCTTCGTACGGCCTGGTCACCGAGAAGGCCGCCACGCACACGTTCCGGCAACGACGTTTCACAGACGCGGACGAACAGCGATACGCCGTCCAAGTGGTGACCGCGGCCGGCGACGACCCGTACGGGAAGGAGACCGACGGCTATTTCCACACGATGCTGCACTTGTCGCGCCCCCCGGAAGACGCGACGGCATGGCCGCTGACCGACCTGACGCCGAGTCCGTGAGCCCAGCCCAGCCCTGCCCGCACTCCCAGGGGTTCTGACAGTCCGAGCAGCGTCACCTGTGTCCGGCGTGAGCCCGTGCGGGATCACCTGGCCGCGTGGGCCGTTCGCGGGCAGGTCTCCCGGTACGGCGCCTCGCGGATGTGGTCACGCCAATGGATGCGGTCCAGGCCGCCGCCGAGGCGGGAGCACAGGGCCGCCGCCACGTCCTCCGGAGCGATCGGGTGTGCCAGTGGCGGGGTGTACCGGCTCTGGGAGCGGAGCGTACGGTCGTCCGGTCCGAAGGTCAGGCGCGTGACCTCGTCCCCGGGGCCGAGCAGGGTGGTGCCCAGGGCCTTGCGGGATTCCACGTCCCACAGGCGGATCCGGCCCAGTTCGTCACCGGTCGCGAGGGTAGTGCCGTCATGGGAGAAGGCCAGTGCGGTAACGGGCGCGGGTTCGCCGGCCGCGGTGGGCAGACCGTCGCTGAGTACTCCCAGCCGCTGGGTGAGAACGCCGTTCAACAGCGTGACGCGGCCGACACCGTCGGACAGCGCGAAAAGGCTTCCGTCCGTGCTGAACGCCAGCGCCGAGCCGAGCTCTCGCTGCGATGTCGGCCTCAGGACGGCGCCCTCGGGCAGCATGACCACGGCTCCGTCACCGAGTACGAGCAGCTTCCCGTCGGGCCTGACCGCCATGGCGGACGGGCCGCCGGGGAACTCCGCGATCCGTTGTCGGCGCGTGAGGTCCCACAATGTCGAGGAATCCCCGGCGAGGATGGCGTAGACGACCGGTTTTCCGTCTTGCAGGACCGGTTCGAGGGCCAGGACCGCCCTGGCTCCGGCGGGCACCGGCAGGTCCGGCAGCGCCCTTCGGCCCCGGACGTCCCACAGCCTGACCGCCGTGTCCTGTGCATCCCGCAAGCTGTAGGCGAAGAGGCTTCCATCGGGGCTGAACGTGCCTCGGGCCAGATCGGTGAGACCCTCGGGCGGAACCTGCGGCAGGCTCAACGGCGGCAGCCGTACTCCCGGTCCGGCCGCACCCTCGGTGACGGGACGCTGCTCGAAGACGTGGTCCGCGCCCTCCCTGCGCATGGTGATCGTGTGAGCGCCGTCGGGGCTGGTGTACACGGGGTCTGCGGGAAGCCGGGACCACGGGGTCTGCATGGCCTGGCCGAGTGCGATGGTGGCCACGCTCAGGCTTCCCGCCCGGAGGTAGCGGAGCTTGCCCTCCGCGGCGTCGAAGCGGATGTCCGTGGGCATCTCGTTCGGCAGCGGCTGGGAGAAGACGAGCGAAGTCTTTCCGTGGTCGTCGGTCCGCCAGAGCAGGACAGCGTCCTTGCGGAGTGCGGCGAGGAAGGTCCCGTCGGCGCTGAAGGACAGCTCGGTGACATCGCGTGCGGGGATCTCCGCGCCGGAGTTGTCCGCTTCGGCGTCCAGACCGATCAGCCGTATGCCGGTGGCGAGTTTCAGGGCCAGCTTCCCCCCGTCGGGACTGAAGTGGAGCGTCCCCCTCGGGCATGCGCCGCCAGGAAGGCGCAGAAGGTGTGGATCGGGCGCCGTGACCCGCTTGCGCTGGGTCACGTCCCAGATCTCGACGCCGCCGCCGGGCGCGCACAGGGCCAGGCGCCGCCCGTCCGCGCTGAGGGCGACATCGAAGCCGTCATCGGCCGCGTCGGCGGCGAGCACCAGACTCCTGGTGGGGACGTCCCACACCTCCGCCCGCCCCTGCACAGCCGCTGCCAGCAGTCGGCTGCCGTCGCCCCACGACGTGCTGGTCACCGCCGACTTGTTCTCCCTCACGATTGTGTTGCGGGTACCGGCGACGATGTCCCACAGGCGGATCTCCGTCGGCTTGAAGGGCTGATCGTTGATGCGCCCGCCCGCTGTCGTCACGACGGCCCACCGTCCGTCCGGACTGGGCCGTAACCGCCCGCTGTTGTCCAGGTTCTCCAAGTCACGTGACTGAATGGGCGGAAGCGGCTTGGGAGCACCGTCGACCGCGTGCGTGGCGGTACGGTGCCCCGTGCGCAGGTCCCACTGCTCCACCTCGCCCTCCTTGTGCAGGATGAGGGTGGTGCCGTCCGGTCCGAGCCATCCGCTCTGCCGCTGTACGTCGCCCGTGGAGAGCTGAATGTCGGGCTCCGCACGGTTGGTGTGAGCCGCGTACAGGGCCGCCTTCGTCTCCGGCGTACGGGCGATGCTCCAGGCCGCGAGGCCGAGGCGGGCCGCGGTGACCGGGTCGGTGGCCCTCAGGCTGTCCGCGACGGCCGACGCGTGCAGGGCAGCGGTCAGCAGCCGGCGCTCCACGCCCGAACGATTCTGCTGCCAGGCGACGGTCCCCGCAAGGACAGCCAGTACCGCGAGCAGCGATATCGTCGCCCGGGCCGTCCGCCGGCGGCGGATGGTACGGCGATGGGTGGCGGTGCCGGCCGCGAGGAAGTCGGTCTCGAGAGTGGTGAGTTCACTCCGGCCGCCCGGCGTCGTGAAATCACGCAGCTGGGTCAGGCGTATGGGGGAGATCCGCACCCCGGGGTCCCGGCCGACGGACTCCCACGCATCGGCGGCCTCGGTCAGCCAGCGATGCAGGCGCAGCTTCTCGCGGTCCGCCTCGATCCATCCGTGCAGCCGGGGCCAGGCCGTGATCAGGGTCTCGTGGGCAAGGTCGACGGTTTCCTCGCCAAGGGTGATCAGGCGGGCCCGGGCCAGCATCTCCAGGACCGCGGGCATCTGACCGCTGTTGCCGATGGCTTCGAACTCGGCACGGGTGGTGGGGCGGCGGGTGTCGGGCGCGCCGTCGCCCGGGGTGATCAGCCGCAGCATCACCTGCCGGGCGGTCTCGGCCTGGTGCATGTCCATGGCCTCGTACGCCGCTTCGGCGCTCTGGGCGATGGCGCCGCGCATGCCGCCCGCCCGCTCGTACGCCTCCAGGGTGAGGGTACGGCCGCGGCGGCCGCGCCAGGTCTCCAGCAAGGCGTGGGAGAGCATCGGCAGCCCGCTGGTGTGGGTGGCGACCTCTTCGACGAGGGCTTCGGTCAGGGCGCGTTCGACGACGAGTCCGCAGGCGGCGGCCGGCTTGGTGATCGCCTGGCGGAGCTCGGTCGGAGTCATCCGGCCGACCGGCAGGCTCGCGTCCTGGATCGAGGCCGCGAGGCCCGCGTGATCGAGGCAGCGGGCGTAGAAGTCCGCCCGGACTCCCAGCACCACGCGCAGCCGCCCACCCAGGTTCCCGGCTTCGAGGAGGGCGTCGATGAACTGGGCTCGCTCCACCTCGTCGTGACAGAGCGTGAAGAGCTCCTCGAACTGATCGACCACGAGCCACGTGTCGCCGGCGGCATCGGCGGCATCCGCGGGGACCAGGGCGGAGCCGTGGGTGGCGAGTGGATGCTCCCCCGGGGTGAGGATGCGGATCGCGGCCGGGCGTGGCAGCCCGTGCGAGCCGGCATCGCGCAGCCGGGGAATGAGACCTGCCCGCAGCAAGGAGGATTTCCCGCTGCCGGAGGCACCGAAAACCGCGACCACCCGGTGCTCGTTCGTGAGGACCGAGAGATCGTCGATCAGCCGATCGCGGCCGAAGAAGAGCGCGTGGTCACCCGGCTCGAAGCGGGCCAGGCCCCGGTAGGGAGCCCGCTCATCAGACCGGTCCTGCGCCCTGGCAGCGGTCAGCTCATCGGAAACCTGTTGCCAGCGTGCCTCCCACTCCTGGGGGTCGCCCCCGCACGCGGTTACGTACGCCAGCACGACGGGCAGCGTCGGCAGCTGCTCTCCGCCAGCGGCACGGGACAGCGTGGCGACCGAGTAGGGGCTGCGGCGCGCCATCGCACCGTAGGTGGGCCCGCCCGCCTCCTGCCGGAGCTTGCGCAACGCGAACGCGAAGCCGGCCACCGGTCCCGACGCCGCGTCGAGCGGCTTCTCCTGACGCCCCACCATGCCCCCTGTGCATCCCTCGGACCGTCCCGGTCCGACAGCCCACCATCGGACTCAAGCGCACCACAAGGCGCAATCCCGCCCTCTACCGGCGCCTTCGCCCCGCTACCTCGCCTCTCCGCCCCGAGGTGTCCGCCGCTCGGTTCGCGGTCGTCCGCGTACGAGGGGAGCCGTGACCGGGCGCCCGGCCCCCCGGCCCTCCGTGACTGACGTGATCTGGTGCGACAGCGTTCGCAGGAACTCGTTGTTTCGGCCGACGATCCGTGCTGCGCAACAACCCTTGTCCTGCGAAGACTTGAGGCGAAGCGAACGGGAACGGCCACTTGAGCCGCCTATGGGGCCAACCCCCGGGCCTAGTGGAACCGCCCCTTCGACCGTCTCTCACGAGAGGACTCTGCATGACACACATACGTCGAACGCCAGGAGGACGGCTGTTCCGGATCGCCGCGGCGGTCTTCGCGGCATCCGTCCTCACACTCGGGGGAGCGGGCACCTCGACGGCGGGAACCTCGCCGTCCGCGGCTGTCTCCCAGCCCGGCCAGCCCGCGTCCTCGCCTCCCCAGCCCACGACGTCAGGGGCGCAGTCCTCGGACACGCTCGCCCGGTCCGGCACTGCCCAGATCGCAGGCGCCCAGGCCGTCTACACCCGCCGGCTCCAGAGCGTGGCCACTGGCCTGTGCGTGGACGACAGCAACGCCGGCCTGCGCCACTTCGGTTGCCAGGACCGATGGGGTCAGTACGCCAACTTCCAGAAGTTCGACCTCATCCAGCAATGGTCCGGGGGCCCCTACGTCCTCAGGAACTGGGCCACCGGCCTGTGCGTGGACGACAGCAACGCCGGCTTGCGCCATTTCGGTTGCCAGGACCAGAGCGGTCCGTACGCCAACTACCAGCGGTTCAGCCTGACCTATGCCCCGGACGGGAACGCCCGCTTCCAGAACTGGGCCACAGGCCTGTGCATCGATGACAGCAACGTCGGCCTGCGGCACTTCGACTGCCAGAACCAGAGCGGCCCGTACGCCGGCTACCAGCGTTTCCGTCTCGCCTCCTACTAGGAGCCACGACCTCCGTGCGGTGCGGCTCGGGGGGACCGCACCGCACGGAGTCTCGGGCTGGTCCACGCGTATGCCGGCCACCGAACCGCTCAGGAAGACTGCCCCGTCCGTGCACCTCACAGCCGGTTCGGCAACGGGTGGGCGGCGGTCACCGGTCGCGGCTGGTGTGTGCCTTCATGGGAGCACCGACGGCGTAATCGTCAGGCTTTGGGGGAAGACAGCGGCGCGCGTACGGACGGGTGTTAGCTTCCTTCCCATGGTGCAGCACCAGGAACAAACCAGGGTGGCCTACGATGGAGTCGTCGAGCTGTATGCGTCGATGTTTGCCAATCGGCTGGAGACGCAGCCGTTCTCGCGGAACATGATCGGCACCTTCGCCGAGCTGGTGGGCGGGACGGGAATCCCGCGGGCGGCCGACGTCGGGTGCGGACCTGGACATCTGACGGCCATGCTGCACGACTTGGGGCTGGATGCCTTCGGACTGGACCTCTCCCCGGCCATGGTCGCCCACGCCCGGCGGGCCCATCCGGCGCTGCGGTTCGACGAGGCGCGGATGGAGGCTCTGCCGGTCGAGGACGGCGCGCTCGGCGGTGTGCTGGCCCATTACTCAATGATCCATACCCCGCCCGGGGAACTGCCCGCGCTGCTTGCCGAGCAGGTGCGTGTCCTGGCGCCCGGGGGCCTGCTCCTGGTCTCATTCTTCGCGACCGACGGACCGGAGCCGGTCCGCTTCGACCACAAGGTGACGCCTGCCTATAGCTGGCCGGTGGACCGGTTCGCCGAATTGCTGGCCGGGGCTGGGCTCGTCACGGTCGCCCGGCTGATCCACGACCCGGCCTCCGAGCGGGGCTTCCTCGACGCCCACTTGCTGGCCCGCCTGCCCTAGAGCGGGGTGATGGACGCCTGATCATCTGCCAGGGCACCGTTGGCGTGGCCTCGATCCGCATCTGGCTCCAAGATCCCGACACATGATCACGGATCAGGCTGTGGTTTGTCCTGTCACGGTGCAGCTGTGCACTCACAGCCGGCACATCGAAGACGGACCACACCATCCACGGACGGGATGCCCAGTCCGGCACGGCACTCGCCGGTTTCCGCGGATTGGCGATGGGTGGCACCGGCGAGGCTCGGGGATCTTTAGCCGGAAGGCGAACGCCCCGTGACCTCGGCGGACCGAGGTCACGGGGCGTCCTCGGACCGGCCGTCCGGACGGCTTCCGATTACCGGCTACCGGCTACCGGCTGAGCGACCTGAGCGCCGCCGCGTCGTACGGCTTCAGCTCGTCGAAGCGGTTGCCGAGGACCTTCGCCGCCCACTGCGGGTCCTGGAGCAGCGCCCGGCCGACGGCGACCATGTCGAACTCGTCGCGTTCCATGCGGTCCAGGAGGTTGTCGATGTCGCCGAGCGCCGCACCCTCGCCGGCGAAGGCGCGGAGGAAGTCGCCGTCGAGGCCGACCGAGCCGACGGTGATGGTCGGCCGGTCGGTGAGCTTCTTGGTCCAGCCCGCCAGGTTCAGGTTCGAGCCCTCGAACTCCGGCAGCCAGTAGCGCCGGGTGGAGGCGTGGAACGCGTCGACGCCAGCCGCCGCCAGCGGGGCCAGGATCGCCTCCAGCTCCTGCGGGGTCTGCGCGAGCCGTGCGTCGTAGGCCTCCTGCTTCCACTGGGAGTAGCGGAAGATCACCGGGAAGTCGGCCGGGACGCGCTCGCGGACCGCGGCCACGATCTCCGCGGCGAACTTCGTACGGGCCACCGCGTCGCCGCCGTAGGCGTCGGTGCGGCGGTTGGTCCGCTCCCACAGGAACTGGTCGAGCAGGTAGCCGTGAGCGCCGTGCAGTTCGACGCCGTCGAAGCCGATCCGCTCGGCCGCCGCGGCGGCGTCGGCGAACGCGCCGATGACGTCGTCGAGGTCGGCGCGGGTCATCGCCCTGCCGGTCCCCTCAGTGCCGTCGACGCGGATGCCGGAGGGGCCGACGGCGGGGGCGTCGGCATACGGTGCCTCGCCCTGCTTGCGCACCATGCCTATGTGCCACAGCTGGGGCACGATCGTGCCGCCCGCCTCGTGCACGGCCGCGGCGACCTTCGCCCACCCCGCCAGCTGGTCCTCGCCGTGGAACCGCGGCACCCGGTCGCTCTGCCCGGCGGAGTCGTGACCGACGTAGGTGCCCTCGGTGACGATCAAGCCCACACCCGCGGCGGCCCGGCTCGCGTAGTACGACTGCACGTCCTCGCCGGGCACACCGCCGGGGGAGAACATCCGCGTCATCGGCGCCATCGCGATGCGGTTGGGGACGGTCAGGCCGTTCAGCTTGACGGGCCGGGACAGGATCTCGGCCGCGCGGGAGGCGGTGGACGTGGTGACGGTCATGCGGGTCCTCCGGGTTGAGGCTGTGGCTCGTCGGATGACAACGAGAAGTGCATAGTACACATGCTATGTATCATGCATATTGCACCGTCCGGCCGTCGTGAGGCGCTGCCCACAGGCCGAGCCGTGCAGGGGTCCGCCGGTCCCCGGGTTACACGTCCGCGATAATGGAGCGCCAAAAGGAGCGGGAGGCGCAGTGCTGGAGAAACTGGAGCGGGAGCTGATGCTGCTCTCGCGGCACCAGGTGCTGGCCCGGCGCGAGCGCGACCCCGAACGCCTGGAGCGGTCGGCGTACCTGCTGCTCAGCCGGATCGACACACAAGGCCCCATGACCATAGGGCAGTTGGCAGAGGCCTTCGGGCTCGATACCTCGACCGTCAACCGCCAGACGGCCGCACTGCTGCGCTGCGGACTGGCCGAACGCGTCGCGGACCCGGAAGGCGGCATGGCCCGCAAGCTGCGCATCACCGTTGACGGCGGGCGCCGGCTCGCCGAAGACCGTGAGGTCAACCAGTCCTGCCTGGCCCGGGTGGTCGCCGGCTGGTCCCCTGAGGAAGTGCGGGAGCTGGAGGACGTCCTGGTCCGGCTCAACCGCAGCGCCGAGGCCCTCGAAGGACGGTACTGGCCGCGCACGGAGGAAGACGACACCCGCGCCGCATGCCACCCACCGGCCAGGCAGGAACCCCCGACTCGTGCTCCGCAGGTACCCGCGACTCCCGCGCCGTAAGAACGCCCGTGGCCCGCCCCGCGCAAACCCCCGGGGGAGCGCCGCGGGTGGCCGGGTGATGTCAGAGGTGGCCGGCACGATGCTCCGCATGGATCTCGTACACCTGCTCGATGGTCTGGATGTCCGCCACTGGTCTTCCCTCTCCCATGCGTACGGCAGCGCGGAGGACATTCCCGATCTGCTGCGCGCTCTGACCGGAGCCGACGCGGATGCGGCGGATGAGGCGTTGTCCGAGCTGTACGGGAGCGTTCTGCACCAGGGGACGGTCTACGCCGCCAGCGCGGAGGCGGTGCCGTTCCTGGCCGAGATCGCGGCAGCCGGCCACCGCACGGCAGACGTCCTGGCGCTGCTCGGCGGCATGGCAGAGAGCGAGGACGAGTACGGCGTGGCACCGGGCGCGGTCCGGGCGGCCGTGGCGGACCGGCTCCCTTTGCTACTGCCCCTGTTGGCCTCCCCGGAGCCGGAGGTCCGCCGGATCGCGGCTTGGGCGGTGTCCCACACCCGCGCGATCGCGATTGCGCTCCCCGCCCTCCGCGCGCGCTGGGAGGAGGAACCCGAACCCGCCGCACGCGCGGAGGTCCTGGCGGGCATCGCGCGGCTCGACCCGCAGGGCGGAGCGGCGGCGGCCGCCGCAGTCCTGGACCCGTCCCAGCCGGCCGAGGTGCGCATGGCCGCCGTGTTCGCCTCCCTCGACGCGGGCGCTCCGTGGACCGAGCCCATGCACACGACGATGCTGTCCCTTCTGCCGGCCGACCACCTGCGCTCCGATCTCGACCTCGAACGCGGCGAGCCGCTGGCCGCCGTCATCGAGGCACTCCTGGGCCGGGGTCGCCGCAAGGAGCGCAAGGTGGCGTTCGCACTGATCGACGCAGCCCTGCACGACGCTCGGGCCGAGGTGCGGGCCGAAGGCCTCTGGGCGGCGGACCGCGCCTGCATGCTTTCCCGCAGTGCCCCGCGGCGACTGGTGTGGAACCTGCGAGCGGCGGCCGTGGACGAGGAGTCGGTGGTCGTCATGTCGTCCCTCCTGGGCCGGCTGGGCAGCGTCGCCGCACCGGCCGCGGACATCCTCGCCCCCCTTGCCGGACGGAACCCGGACCACGACGACGACCATGCGGACCGGGCCCTGGCCGCGCTTGTACTCGTCGCGCCCGCGCAGTCGACCCCGCTCCTGGCCGCCGGCCTCGGGCGGCGCCCGCGGGCCCTCGACGCCGCCGCCGGGTTCCGCAGCCCGGAGGACTCCGCCTTCCCGTACGACGGCGAGCTCCTCGACGCGGTCCGCGCCCGCCTTGCCCGGCCCGAGGCCCTCAGCGGCAACGAACCCTGGCAGCTGACGAACCTGCTGGCGGGGTGGGGCGCCGAGGCAGCGCCGGCGTTGCCCGAGCTGTGCGCGGCACTCCCGCACTTTCCCGCCCAGGCCGCCCGAGCCATCGCTTCCGTCGCCGCCGACTGCGCCCCGGCGGACCGCGCCCGGGCCGTCACCTCGTTGCGGGCGGTGGCGGCCGAGCCGGGAGCCCTCCCCGCGGCGAAGGTCCTGCACGACCTCGACGGCGAGATCGCGCCCCTGCTGCACTGCCTCGAACAGGACCTCCGGCGGGGCGCCGGCCGGCTCAGGGACGCCGCCAGGATGGCTGGTGCGCTCGGTCCCCGGGCAGCGGCGCTTGCGCCTGCCCTCCGCGAGGCGCTCAGCGGCACGGACGGCGACACCACGCCCGCGCTGGATACGGACACGGCCCTCGCTGAGGCTCTGTGGCGTGTCACGGGGGACGCGGACGGGGTGGTTGCCGTTCTGGACTCGGTCTTCGCGCGCGCCGAACAGAACCCCTGGTCCCGGTGGTCGGTGGTGCGGGCCGCCCGCACGACGGTCCTCCTCGGCCCCGCGGGACGGCCGCTCGCCGCCCGCCTGGAAGCCGTCCTCGACGATCCGGCACAGGCGCCGGCCGCGGTGCTGGCCCTCGCGGCCGTGGCCGAACCCGCCTCGCTGGACCGTACCGCGCTCGCCGAGGCCGCCTTGCGGTCGGCCGAATCGGACGCCGATCCGACGGGCGCCTGCGACGCCCTGGAAGCACTCGGCCCCGACGCATTGACCAGCGACCACGTGCGCCGACTTGTCGCTCTCGCCGACGGCGACGCCCGGGTGATCCGCTCGGGGGTCGAAGAACGCGTCATCCGCCAGGACGAAGCCTTCCGAAACCGCGCCCGGGTACTCCTCTCCGCCTGCCCGGAACCCGCGGCACCCTGACCTGGCGGCCATGGTCGGCGGCCTCGACATCCGATCCAGGCCGCGCCCCGCACCATTCGTCTCAGACCGTGAGCGTCGTGGTTGGCCGGACGGGCCAACGGCGACGCTCAGTCACACCTCCGAAGGGGTATTCGCAAAGGTATGCATAGGTGCATACTCGAAGGCATGGCAGACACCACCGTGAAGATCGACTCCGAAACCCGAGACCGCCTCGCCGCCCTCGCGGCCGCTCACGGCAAGAGCGTCCGCGCCTACCTGGCCGAACTCGCCATCGAGGAGGAGAACCAGCTCGCCCTCGGCCGGGCCACCGCCGCCTTCCGCGAAGCCGTCCGCCGGCCCGGCATCGCCGACGCCTTCGACACCGAGTTCGGCGGACTCCCGCCGGCCGCGAGCGCGCGCCGGGCGGCCTGAGCCTTGGATCTGCACATCGACATCCGCTGGCTCCTGGACCGGCAGGAAGAACTCCTCGGCAAAGACCTGGGAGTCCTGGACTACTCGGGTCTGGTCGCCGCCGTCGCCCGCCACCGCGTGAACACCCCGGCGCTGGCCACCGACGAACCCGACGCATACTGGCGGGCCGCAGCCCTCTTGGAGCAGATCGTGCTCCTGCGCCCGCTGCCGGCCCGCAACGAATACTTCGGCTACGGCGTCGCCGTCGCCTACATCCGGGCTTCCGGCAAGACCGTGGACGACGCCTTCGAACCGTGGCGCGACCTCATCAACGACATCCGCGCCCTGCGCCTGACCGTTTACGACGTCGCCGACAGACTGCGCTCGCTGAGCCCCAGTTCCTGATCTGGATCGTTGGCCGGCAGCGCGCGGCCGGTTCGCCGGGCGCTCGGCCGCGACGATGCGTGCACCGCTGGAGAGCGATGCCGGGCCCAGCCCGCGTGGCAGCAGCCCGCACCGCGTAGCCGAGTGATCCGCCCGACGCCCGCTGGGAGTTGATCGAGCCGGTCCCTGCCGCCTGCCGCCTGGCCCTTCGAGCGCCGCTGCAGGCCCTGGACTTCTGCGCGGCCGCCCGAGTGCGACCGCGCAGAACAAACCTCTCTTCACGAGTCGTCGCTCCGGGCACAACTTCGACTGCCCCGGGGCGGCAACAGCGCGCACGGGCATTGCGATCAAACTCGTTCCGCCTCTACGGTGTTGATGTGCCTGGGGTCACGCCTGGGCGCCCGGTGTTTCATCGGTAGGGATCGGCAGTCGGCACTTCTTGCCACCGGCCCTGTGGTCGGCCTCTGCATTCACGCCGGTCCACATACCGACAACCCGGCTTGGGGGAGCGCGGTCCGACGTCCGCTGGATGGGCACTGCTCAGGCAGTGTCAAGTGGCTAACTGAATACACGGCCTGCGTCGGCAGGGCCTCACTCAACGTTCCTGTGCGGACAAGCATGGTGGTTGAGCTGAGACCTGCCATGCGTATGACCTCGGTTCGATCACCCTTATGCGGATGAGGTGTCGGACCCATGGATACGCAGGCAACAATTCTTATTCTCGCGTGGGGCGGTGTCGCTTCGGTGCTGCTCTTCGTTCTCCAGGGCTTGATCAAGCAGGTCCACGAATTCTTGATCGCCCTGCGCCCCCTCCTGCAGAGCGTGCGGAAGTGGTCCCGATCGCGTCGTCGGGCCAGGGAAGTCGTACGCCGTGGATCGCCGCCCCGCAGTCGAAGGCAGTGAGTCCGACGAGGCCGGCACCACGGCTCACCCAGCGTCAGATGGCACTCGTGACCTCGTCGAGCCCTCCCGTGATACGTGGGGTCCGCCGAGTTCAGGGCACGACAGCCATTAGGTAGGCAGGATGATCTCTCGGAGAGGATCGGCACTATCTCGCCGACTAGGACGGCCGCGGCGTGGCCTGGAGCTGCTCGCGCTCGTGGGGCGTGGCCGGCCGCCCGCGTTCAGTGGGCGGTGGCCGAGCTGCGTGTGCCGTCCCAGTGGGTCTGTCCGGATGCGTCCGGGGTCGTCCGGCCGCATCGTGGACGCATGCCGGACCTTACACAGATCGTCGTCCACCCGGTCGCCCCGTCCGGCGGCCGCCGGGTCGTCGCACACGTCCACGGCGAGGACCGGCCGCTCGGCAAGGCGTACCGCATGGAGGACGTGGTCGAGTTCCTGCAACGCGCGGGCTGGCTGGATGAGGAGTTGTGGCCGCCGATCGAGTGGCGTGGCGGCGGCGCCAACGTGTGGAGCGTGGGCCCCGCCGGTGATCGGGACGCCGGCTCGTAGGATCGCGCGGTGGCGATCGAACTTCCTGACGAACTGATCCGGCTCCAGCGCGAGGCGAACCTGGCGCGGCTGGAGGCGGCGACCCGCGAGTCCAGCGCGGAGGGGTGGAAGCCGTGGCTGGACGCCGTCAACGCGGTTCAGACTGCGGTGACCGCGTACGCGAAGGAGGCGGGTCTGTCGCGGCATGAGGTGGAGAAGGCCGTTCAGACGGCGGCCAAGACGGAGGCCCCGCCCGAGCGCTGACCGGGCGGGGCCAAGCCCGAGTAGCGCCGGCAGCCCAGCGAGCGCGGGCGCGCCACCAGTCGAGCTCGCCGACGGCGTTCAGCTCAGCGAGCAGGATTCGGTGCAGCTGGTCGAAGATGAGAAGGTCATCCGCCTGACTTCTTTGATCCACCGGAAAGAGCACCACCGATGCGAGCAGAGAGGGCACCGCCCATGGGCAGGCCGACGACGTCAACCCCTATGCCGAGGGACACGAAGCTACTCTCCATCGGACTGCATCCGAGTGCGCTGGACTACAGCCGGATGCCCGACGGTCTCGACGAGGCGGTGCTCACCGCCCGGATTGCCGCTGGGAACGCGGCGCTGCTGGAGGCAGGGTTCGATGCTGTCCTGTGCCTGGTCGACACCTCTCCGGACCGCGCCGAGACGACGGTCCGGGAGCATCTCCAGGAGCATGAGTTCGACTTGGCGATGATCGGCGGTGGCATACGTCTGCTGCCGGAGAACACCCTCTTGTTCGAGCGGCTGGTCAACGTCCTCACCGAGGCGGCGCCTGGGATCCGGTTGTGCTTCAACACGGGGCCTGAGAACACGGTCGAGGCGCTGAGGCGGTGGATCCAGACATAAGAGCTCGTAAAGGATTTTGTTGAAGTCCTTTGGTCAGCCGTGACCGGTGTGACGATTCGGCCGTTCATGATGGCGTGAGTGCTCGGTCTTGGACCGTGGACGACGTCTTGTGGGCTCTGATCGAACCGCTGCCGCCCACCCTGGCCGGAACGGTCGCCGGGGCCTCGGCCGGTTGCGGACCGTTGTGTCTGCAGGGCATCCCGTACGTCCTGCGCAATGACATCACGACCTAGTCCTGGCGCGCCGCTAATGGTGGAGTCGAGTATTGGAACTCTCGTAATGGGTGGCTAGCCGTCGAGGAATCGGTGTCTGGTGTCGGCCGGCGATGTGAATAGCCGGCCATCGCGGACCTGCCATTCGCTCGTTCCATCGACTTCATGACCGACGAAGAACAGACCTTGGACGAGGTCTCCGTCGTCGTCGGAAGCGGGGATCCGAGCGATCTCCTTGATCTGATCGACGAACCAGTCCAGGGCCGACGCACGGATGTCAGCCCCGTAGAAGACGTAGTGGGTCCAGTTGGTGTGCTGGCGTGGTGAGCCCCACCCGTTGGAGTAGTGATTGTCTTCATAGGACGAAATGACCTTGCGGACGGCGACGAGTTGTGTCTCGTCGCACTCCAGCCATCCTCTGATCGACACGTAAACGCCCATGAGCTGTCCTCCTCTTGGCTTCAATTCTGATCTGACAGCCTTCTGCTGACGTCGGCTGCGGGGGTGACCCAGTCGCCGGCGGCGGCCCGCTGCCATTTCACGACGACGGTGATGTCGATGTCCATGCCGATGCCGAGGGTGCGGGTGAGGGTCGCGGCGGGTACGTCGAGTCGCGAGCCGCCCACGGCACGGGAACCACCCGGATAATCGCTCGCGCCCGCGGGCACTGCCGTCTTACGGTGGAGGTCGCCGGGTGGAGCAGGTCGGCAGCTCGCTGGGCTCATAACCCAGAGGTCGCGGGTTCAAATCCCGCCCCGGCCACTCAAGTGACGGGCCTGTCGCGCGACATGCGCGACGGGCCCGTTGAGTACCCGATCCACGCACGTAGGTCCCATCAGTGCGGACTGACCGCCGGGCGTTCGTGGACGTCACCCCCAGGCAGACCACACGTGACTCCGAGGCACGCAAGCAAGGCTGGGTGGCCAGCGAAGCGGACCGCACCTTCCGGCTTCAACACTGGGAATACGTGACAGCGGCCAGTCCGGATTTTCCACGGACGGCCAATTGAGACGTCACGCTCCGTAGGCCATGCCTTGGCCGCACGGGTGATTCAGCCGGCTGGGGGAGGGGGGAATCGTTCCGGCGGCTGACGCCACCCCGCCTCGGTCGATGCGACGTTCAGAACATGACCAGTGTTGAACGGACGATGAAGGCGCTCTGGAGCGCCTGGTGGCAGCGATGGCCGCGCTGGGTGGCCTGGGGCAACGATGCTGTGGGCGGTGCTGTATGCAGGCTTCGGCCTGGCGTGCGCGCTGAGCGGGACCTCCTTGCTCCACCACGGCGGTGGCTCATGGGCCTCCGGGCTGGGGTGGGTGTAGCTCTTCCAGAGGGACCGTGCTGATCAAGCGGTGAGGTCGTATCGGTGCTGGTAGCGGGCTTGGTGGACGCGTTCGTATTCGCGGCGCACGTGAACTCGCGCAGAGCTGTGGTGTGTCCGCGCCGTGATCGCGGGCCGTGGCGCGGAGCCTCGTCATTCCGGCCTGTCCATGGAGCGGACACGGCTGCTGGGTAGATAGCCGGACAACCTAGGATCTTGTGAGCCGGACCACTGTGAGCAAGGTCCAGGTGGAGCCTTAGGAGTAGGAGTGGGACGTGGGTGTGGTCGCTATGCCTGGGGCGGCGGAGCAGCTGGACTGTCGCAGGCTAGCGGCGATGTTTCTGGAGGCCACTCCTCCGAGGGATAGCACCTTCGCGTTGTGGCGCCCGGACGGGCAGGACCTCGCGGTGCCGTTCGACCGCCGCCGGACATTGTCTGTGGTCGCGCTGGGGCCGAAGGGCTTCCGGGCGATCACGATCGAGACATACGAAGTGTCGGTGCAGGACATGTTGCCTGTGCTGGCCCAGGTCTGGGAGCGCCCCGGGGATTATCATCCTGGTCTGGTGAGCTGGTCGCTTGCCGCGCGGCTGGCGCTCGAGCAGATCGTGCAGCGCAATGTCGGTACCTACCAGGATACGGATGGTGTGATCAGTTGGCGGCTGGGAGCGCAGCCGAAGCTGACCGCGTCCTTCTCCCCCTACGCTCGCACCGGTCTCCTCACCGGCTCGGCCGATAGCGAGCCGCCGTCCGCGGAAGAGTTGGTGAGCTCGTTCATGGATGCCGTCGTGGACACGATGCTGACCGTGGGCATCACCGCGGGCCTGCCATCATCCCCTGATGCGGCGGTCGCGGTGGAACTCCGTATTGTGCCAGCCGAGGGGATACCCCCCAGCTCCGGGGCGGATGCTACTCCCATCCACGCTGACCTGGTGCTTCAGCTCCGTAGCCTGGCCGACCCCTCGCTGCTTCTTGACGCGGACGAACTGCTCCAGGCGAAGCCAGCACTCGCCGAGTGGTTCGGGCCTGATCCGCTGGCGGAAGCACGGGCAACCGTCGCCGATCTCAACGAACCGTGGCCGCCACTGTGTCGGCTACTAAACAGCGTGGAGGGCTACACCATCGCATTGGCGGAGGTGGAACTCAATGAGCTGCTCTCCTCAGCCGTCCGCCGCCTGCGACTGTCCGGTATCGCGGTCCACCTGCCCGCCGAGTGGGCCGCCAGCCTGACTGTGAGATTGGACGCTGACGAGGCGCGACCCAGCGCAACCACAGTGGAGCAGATCCTGCGTGACTTCCGCTGGCGGTTGGTCCTGGACGGGGTTCCGCTCACCGACGATGAGATGGATCAGCTCGCCGAGGCCCGCCGTCCACTGGTCCGGTTGCGCGAGCGCTGGATCCTGGTCGACGAGCAGTCCCTGAGCCGGGCGCGTCGCCGCGTCGCCGTCAGCCTCACACCGATGGACGCGCTCAGCGCGCTGCTCTCTGGTGAGCTGGTGGTCGACGGGGAGAGCGTGCCATGCCTTGCCGCGGGTTCGTCTCTGGACCAGCTGCGCCGGCTCGGACGACAGGACGCGGAGCTGGTTCCGCTTCCTGAGCCCGCCGGGTTGCACGCATCATTGCGCGACTACCAGCGTCGGGGGCTGGCGTGGCTGGCCGACCGCTGTGGGCTGTCCCTGGGCGCCTGCCTGGCGGATGACATGGGGCTCGGTAAGACGATCACACTGATCGCGCTTCATTTGCAGTTGCGCAGTCAGCTTGCCGACCCCGGACCAACACTCGTAGTCTGCCCGGCTGCGGTCGTGGACAACTGGGAGCGGGAGGTCCGCAGGTTCGCGCCGGCGGTTCCAGTGCGCCGATTCCACGGGCCCTCGCGCTACCTGGGCGGTCTGCGTCCGGACGAGCTCGTGGTCACGACGTACGGGCTGCTGTCCGACCGTGAGCTCGGGCGGACGAAGTGGGGTCTGGTAGCTGCGGACGAGGCCCAGAAGATAAAGAATCCTAGAGCCAAGGCGGCCACGCAGATCCGTGCGCTCGACTCGCAGGTGCGCGTAGCACTTACCGGTACTCCCGTCGAAAACCGGTTGCAGGATCTGTGGGCGATCCTGGACTGGACGACCCCAGGCTTGCTCGGTTCGCGGAGCTCGTTCCGAGAGCGGTTCGTTGATCCAATCGAATCCAGTGACGACCCTGCAGCCGCCGCAGCCGCAACGGATCGGCTGGCTCGCCTGACCGGGGCCTTCGTCCTGCGGCGCTTGAAGAGCGATCCTCGGATCGCACCCGAACTTCCCCCGAAGACCCAGACTGAGCACAGGGTCGGACTGACCCGGCGCCAAGTGACGCTGTACGAGGCGATGCGGCGCGAGGGCATGGACCGAATAATGCGGGCGGACGAACATCTGCGGCCATTCGAAGTCATGGCACTGGTCACCAAGCTCAAGCAGATCTGCAACCACCCAGCGCACTACATGGGCTCGGGCTATCCGCATGTGAATCAGTCCCGAAAGCTGGAGCTGCTGGACGAACTCCTGGAGCAGGCGATCGGCGCCGGGGAGTCGGTCCTCGTGTTCTCGCAGTACACGGCCATGCTCGATCTCATCGGCGCATATCTGCGAAGCCGGGGCATGGAATTCCTGCGCATAGACGGCAGTGTCCCGGCGCCCGAGCGCGCCAGGCGCGCGGACCGGTTCCAGGACGGCGAGGCTCCTGTATTCCTGCTGTCGCTGAAGGCGGCCGGGGTGGGCATCAACCTCACCCGGGCGACGCAGGTGATCCACTACGACCGCTGGTGGAACCCTGCGACCGAAGACCAGGCGACGGACCGTGCGCACCGAATCGGCCAGAGCCGCCCGGTGCAGGTCCACACCTTCATCACCCGCGGAACCATCGAAGAGCGGATCGCCGATCTCATCCAGAGCAAACGAGCACTGGCGAGCAGTGTGATCGCATCCGGGGAGAGCATGCTTGCCCGCTTGACCAATGCCGAGTTGGACGACCTGACACTGCTACGAGAGGACGTCGCATGACCACCGCCATTGGACGCTTCGCTCACCCTCTTGCACGCGACTGGGCCGGAGCGCTGCACGCCTGCTGCTGGGAGCCGGCACCTCAGGCCCGGGGTCTACAGCTCGTGGATGAGGGCACGGTCCGAGAGCTGCGAGTGCTCCCCGGGCACCTTGCCGCGAGTGTCGCGGAGCTCCCGGGCATCGAGTACGAGGCGAGCATATCCGTTCCGTTCCACGGCATGGCCGACCCGCAGCTGCTGCTGCACGAGGCGCTCGCACCGGTAGACCGCACCGACCCACCGTCTGAACAGATACGCCATTGGCTCGCGGATGCGAGATTGCGAGCCTGGCTCCGGCCGACGCCTGCGGATCTTATGCGCAATCACTGTAGCTGCAGCAAACGGGAGATGACGTGTCTCCATGTACTGGCGCTGATATTCGCCTTCATTGCACGCATTGATGCCGACCCGCGCGAGGGGCTTATTGTGCGTGGTATCGACGAGCGGCTGTGGCCTGACCATTTGCAGGAGCCGCCCGGACCGGTTGCATCGCTACCCAACGTATCGGTGCACCATCACGACGCTGAGCATAGCGGGGAGCCAGTGCTTTCCCAGGACGGGACCGCGGCCGAGACCACCAACGCGCCGCCCGGCGCCGGGCCCCAATCTGAGCCGACACCACTGGCAGTTACGACGTTGTCGGTGCCGCGAGCCGAAACACGGCTCCTGACCGGCACCGCGCTGGCGGCGCACGTCCCCGACGCCGAGCAGCGCCTGAATGCGGCTGCTCGGGCGGCCGAACGCCTACTGAGCGGAGAGGCGAATATGACCGAATGGCATTAGGCAGCGGAGCTCGATCGTGGGGGACGAACGCGTCCACCAAGCCCGCTACGAGCACCGATCCGACCTAACTGCTTGATCGGCACGGTCCTTCTGGAAGAGCTACACCCATCCGGGAATGCGGACAGGGCATTCAAGATCGTTCTGTGACGAATGAACTGGATGCCGTGCTGACCGCACTGTATGTGAAGATCGACGACGAGCGGGAGACAGAGCGATGGATGGGCTGTCCGCCCGCCGCAGTTGAGCGATGCCGAACTGGTCACGCTCGCGGTCGCGCAGGCGTTGCTGGGGTTCCATTCCGAGGCGCGCTGGCTGCGGTACGCGCGCACACGCCGAGCCTCGATGTTTCCGTATCTGCCGCAGCAGTCCGGGTACAACAAGCGACTCAAAGCCGCGTTGCCGCTGGTGAAGAAGGCGATACGGATGCTCGCCGTCGATACGGACTTCTGGTTCGACAACCACTGGATCGTCGACTCCACGCCGGTGCCGTGCGGGATGTCGCGGCTGACGGTAAAACGCTCCCAGATGGTCGGCTGGGCCGGGTACGGGTACTGCGCCTCCCACTCCCGGTTCTTCTGGGGCCTGCGCCTGTACATGGTCTGAACTCCCACCGGGATGCCGATCCTGTGGGCCCTGGCCAATCCGAAGATGGACGAGCGCGAGGTGCTGCAGGCCATGCTCGACATCGACGCGGGCCTGGTCGCAGAGCGGCCTGGACTGCTGCTGATCTCCGACAAGGGCTTCGCGTCCAAGGAGTTCGAGAACGACCTCACGGTGCGCGGCATCACGCTGCTGCGGCCCTCGTTCAAGCGGGAGAAGAAACGTTCGGGCGAGGGACTGCTCAAATCGGTGCGGCAGCTGATCGAGTCCGTGAACGACACCCTCAAGGGCCAGTTGGACCTCGAACAGCACGGCGGGCGCACTCCCGAGGGCGTCGCCGTCCGCGTCGCCCAGCGCATCCTCGCCATGGCCGCGGCCATCTGGCGCAACCACAAGACCGGAGCACCCACCATGCGCTCCCTCATCGCATTCGATCACTGAACACATCGGACTTATTCGTCTAGGCGATGAGCAGCGCCTCGGCGCCGACTGGCCGGTATCCCGCGGCCTGGAAGGCGCGGATGCTGCGGGCGTTCCCGGCGGCTTGCTGGGACCAGACCGGTTCTCCGCCGGGTACGAGATGGCGGGCGGCAGTGGCCAGTGCTCGGCCCAGGCCGCGGTGGCGTATCTCCTCATCCACCTCGATCGCCGCCTCCCAGCGGCCCGCGACGCCCCGACCGAGGACGAGCACTCCGCCGGCGGTGGCCCACACGCGCACGCCGTCACGGCGCTTGCGCGCCCTCACCACCCGTGGATGGTCCGGATCGGCGATTTCCTTGAGGTCCAGCGGCGGCTCGCCCGGCAGTGGGGTGGCAACCGTGAGCAGGTCGATCGTGTCGTTCGACCTGCCTGTACGACCCAGGAACGCTGCCAGGAAGCGCGGGTTCATGGTGGCGGCCAAGTCGTCGCAGTCCAGGGAAGCCAGTGTTGCCCGAACCCACTCCGGGTCCTCGTCGGTGAACACCACGGAGTGTGCGGTAAACGCAATCACCCCTGCGTCGCGATGGCTTGGTTGCGGCACCACTGTTGTGCGTCCGTCCGGTGGGGGGAACCGCCCCTGTGTCGCAGCTTCCAGAATCTCCGCGAGCGTCTGGTCCATGTCCCGGTCGTCCTCCTCGGTTATCGCTCGGTCCGTTCGTGATCAGACGGTCACGCTCATGGAAGGCAGGGCTCCACGTAGGCCGGGCTCGTGAAAATGATGTTGCGCCGCGGCGATCACAGGGGTAGTCGGTCCGCGACGGCTTGGGCCCAACGGCGGTAGCCGATGGCGGCGGGGTGGAAGCCGTCGCGGGCGAAGAACTCGGGGTCGGCCGGGATGTCGTCGGAGCGGACCCACGTCGCCTGCGGGCGCTCGGCGCATATCAGGCGGGAGACTTCGTCGAGGGCGCCGGCGCGCCGCGTGAGGTGGCGGGCCAGCGTGTCGGGGAGCGACGGGAAGGCGCTGAAGGGCGGGATGCCCGCGACCGCGACGCGTTCGGCGCGCTTGCAGAGGTCGTCCACGATGGCGGTGAGGTCGGCGCCCCAATCGGCCGGTGAGCGCCTCGCGAGCACGTCATTGACGCCGGCGAGGAGGACGGCGACGTGCAGGCCGTCCCCGAGCTCCGGTACGACGCGGTGGCGGATGCGCCGGGCGGTCGCGCCGTACCGCCCGACCGTTTCCCACTCGACGAACGCGCCTGTCCGGGCGGCGAGTTCGCGAGCGAACGCGCCGGGAAAGCCCTCGTCGTGGGTTTCCGCGCCGTAGCTCACCGCGGTGGACTCGCCGACTATGGCCACGCGGAGAGGATTGCGGTTCTCGGCTCCGGCGCACCCCGTGGCCGCGCCTCCGGGCGCGGGCAAGGGCTCGGCCCGGGCGCGCACCCACAGCGCTTGGGCCGCAACGACCGGAAGCGTCAGGAGGGGGAGGTTCATCGCGCCGCCTTCTTGTCCGACCCGGACGGCGAAACGGAGGCGGCGGACGGCGCGGAGGCCGCGGATGCCGCGTCCATCGTCTCGTCGGGCGCCGGCACGGCAGAGCTCCCCTCCGCGCGGAGCACCTCGATGGCCCCCTGGCTGCCCGCGGTCAGATCTGCGCCCACCGCCTGCAGCACCATGACCAGCGAGCCGGTCCCGAGGAACTGCGCCAAGGCGTCCGCTCCTGCCCCGGTGACCTGGTCGACTTCCTCCAGGACGCCGGCGAGGAACGTGCGACACCGCGCCGCGATCGCTTCGTCGCCTCGTGCCGCGGCGCACGACTGGATCCACAACCCGCTGATGACGCCGTCGGCGATGAGGTCGCGGAAGCCGGCGCCCATCGCCTCGAACGGCTGCTCCGGAGCGGCCGCCGCCGACTGCCGGAAGACCTCGCGAACGCGAACCTCCATCTCGTCCATACAGGCGAGGAAGAAGGCGCGCTTGCTCCCGAACAGCCGGAACACGTACGGCTGTGACACGCCGATCTCGTCCGCGATCCGCTGTACCGCCGCCGTCGTCAACCCGTGGTCGGCGAACACCCGCATGCCGGCCTCAACGGCCTCGATACGTCGCTGTGTTGCCGTGCTGCGCGTTCCCATGGCGACATCTTGACAGAAGTAACCACTTACTTACAACATCACGGATGATCACTCGGCCACGCCCGCGGAGTGATCCGGCTCAGGCCTGCCCTGTCACAGCAGCCGACGACGCGGTGTCTTGAGGCCGAACCCCGAAGAACGAAGGAGAGACCATGACCGAGAACATCGATGTCGTCGTGATCGGCGGCGGGTACGCCGGTGTCATGGCGGCCAACCGCCTGACGCAGCGCGACGACGTGACCGTGACCCTGATCAACCCGCGCCCGGTCTTCGTCCCGCGCCTGCGCCTGCATCAGCTGGTGGGCGGATCTCACGACGCGGTTGTCGACTACAGAGAGATCCTCGCCGACGGCATCCGGCTGGTCGTCGACAACGTGACCCGGATCGACGCGGCAGGGCGCGGGATCGAGCTGGCGAGCGGCGGCACGGTCGGCTACGACCACCTGGTCTATGCGGCGGGCAGCGTCGGCGCCGAACCGCGCGTGCCCGGGGCGGCCGAATTCGCCCACCCAATCGCGACCCTGGAGGCCGCTCAGCGGCTCCGGTCGGTCCTCGACGCCGCGCCCGCGACGGCCGAGGTGACGGTCGTCGGAGGCGGCCCGACCGGCATCGAGACCGCCGCCGAACTGGGGGAGCAGGGCCGCCGTGTGACCCTGCTCTGCGGAGGCGTACTCGGCCCCTACCTGCACCCCCGGGCCCGGCGCACGGCTGCCAAGCGCCTCGCCCGGCTCGGGGTGACCGTGCTCGACGGCCCCGACACGAAGGCCACGGCGGTGACGCAACACGCCGTGCACCTCGCCGACGGCCGCGAGCTGCCGAGCGAGGTCACCATCTGGACCGTCGGATTCGGCGTGCCCGACCTGGCCGCGCGTAGCGGGCTGAGCACCGACTCGGCCGGTCGCCTGCTCACGGACGAGACGCTGACAAGCGTCGACGACGAGCGAATCGTCGCCGCCGGCGACTCGGCCGCACCGTCGGACCTGCCGTTCCGGATGAGTGCCTACGCGGCGGGCTGCCTGGGCGCACACGCCGCCGACACGGTGCTCAACCGCATCGCGGGCAAGCGCCCCGCACCCATCGACCTGTCGTTCCCCGCCATGTGCATCAGCCTGGGGCGCCACGCCGCCGTCTTCCAGCTCGCGGGCAAGGACGACACCGCGAAGAGGCTCTACGTCAGCGGCAGCGCGGGCGCGAAGCTCAAGGAGATTTCCTGCCGGTTCAGCGTCAAGCACCTCATGAAGGAGGCGAGCAAGCCCGGTTCGCACACCTGGCCCAAGGGCGACCACCGTCGGCAGCTGCTGCAGGCGAAGCCCGGCACAGCGTCGACCACCGCGTAGCGGGCGGCCTGACCAGAGTTCGAACAGGGGGACCGAGGCCGACCGCGTCGAGGACGCCCACATCACCGGCCGCTACTTCGTCCGCGACCCCGAGAGGCCGACACACGGTCACCTCCGAAACCCCGTTCACCCTGCGATGAACACGCCGGATGCCCACCGGCTCAGCCCCCCCACCACCACCAAAAGACGTGAACACTCCACCCGAGGAAGAGGCATGGACACTCCAGCCCCACGCGCAGCCGACATACAGCCGTCGTCCTGGCCGAAGGTGGCCAGGGCAGTCGTCCTGCTCACGGCACTCGTCAGTGTGCTGCTCACCGCCTTCGCCTGGCCGTCGGTGCGGTCGTACGTTCACGATGTGCCGATCGCCGTCGCCGGGCCGCCCGCCGCGGCCCGGCAGGTCAGCGCCACGCTGGGCCGGCGTCTGCCGGACGGCTTCGCGATCACCGAGGTCGCCGACACCGCGGCCGCCGAACGGTTGATACGCGACCGGGAGGTGTACGGGGCGATCGACGTCAGCTCCGGCACCCCGCAGGTCATCACTGCTTCGGCCGCCGGCGCGGCGGTCGCCCAGACCCTGCAGAGCGTCGCGGCGGGGCTCGGCCAGGCGCAGCCGCAGGGCGCCGGCACGACGTCCCCCGTCCGTGACCTCGTCGCCCTGCCGGCCGACGACCCGCGCGGCGTCGGCCTGGCCGCCGGAGCCCTGCCCCTGGTCATGGGCGGTCTGCTCGCAGCGCTGGTACTGACCAGACTCGTTCGCGGCGCTGCACGCCGGGTCACGGGAGCGCTCGCCTTCGCGATCACCGGCGGCCTGGCCCTGGCGGCGATCCTGCAGTTCTGGCTCGGCTCGCTGGGCGGCTCCTACTTCGCCAACTCCGGCGCCATCGCCCTGACCATCGCGGCAATCGCCCTGAGCATCCTCGGGCTGGAGGCACTGCTGGGGTACGCGGGCTTCGGTCTCGGCGGCGCCGCCATGATGCTCATCGGCAATCCCCTGTCAGGCACCTCGACCGCCCCCGAGATGCTGCCCGGCTGGTCCGGTGCGCTCGGCCAGTTGCTGCCGCCAGGGGCGGGTGGTCAGTTGCTGCGCTCCACGGCGTTCTTCGACGGCCACGGCGCCGCCGACTCCGTCCTCGTCCTGGCGACCTGGCTCGTACTCGGTGGGGCGCTGTGTCTCGCCGGCGGCCTGCGCGCCCGCCGCGGCGCCACCCTCACGCCCGCCGCCTCGTCATCGTCATCGTCACTCCAGCTTCCCCTGCCTCGTATCACCGACCGCTCGAGCACAGCCGACAGGAGCACCTCATGAAGCACCGCATCGTCGTCCTCGGCGCCGGCTATGCCGGGGCGTACGTGGCCGGGACGCTGGCCCGCCGACTGTCCCCGGCGGACACCGAGGTCACCGTGGTCAACGCCGAGCCGGACTTCGTCCAGCGGCTGATGCTGCACCAGCTCGCGGTCGGCCAGGAGATCGAGGCTCCGCAGCTCGCCGACGTCTTCGCGGGCACGGGGGTACGGCTGCGCGTGGCCCGTGTCACCGCCGTCGACCCCGAGCGCCAGGTCGTCGCCGTGGCCGACACCGACGGTGGCGGCGAGCTCGGCTACGACACGCTCCTCTACGCGCTCGGCAGCCACGGTGACACTCGCGGCGTTCCCGGTTGTCGCCGAGCACGCCTTCGACGTCGCCGCCCGGCCCTCCGCGCTGCGCCTGCGCGAGCGCCTGGACAGCCTGCGGGAGGGCGGGAGTGTGGTGGTCGTCGGCGACGGGTTGACCGGCATCGAGACCGCCACCGAGATCGCTGAATCCCGGCCCGGCCTGTCGGTGGCGCTGGTCGCCCGCGGCGAGTTGGGCGCCCGGCTCTCCGCCGGAGCCCGCAGCCACTTGCGCGAGGCCTGCGACCGGCTGGGCATCACCGTCCTGGAGCACGCCGAGGTCGAAGCCGTCGAAGCGGCGCGGGTGCTGTGCGCCGACGGTGCCGCGCCGGCGTCCGACGCGACCGTGTGGACGGCCGGGTTCACCGTCGCCCCCATCGCCGCCGCGGGCGGGTTGGAGGTCACCGAGCACGGTCGGATCGTCGTCGATCGCACCATGCGGTCGGTCTCGCACCCGAACGTCTACGCCGTCGGCGACAGCGCCCATGCCATCGGCGACAACGGCCGGCCGATGCCGATGTCCTGCGCTTCGGCCGGTTACACCGGACGCCAGGCCACGGAGGCGATCGTGGGACGCCTGACCGGCCGCAAGATCGGACACGTCAAGCTGGGGTACCCGGGCAACCACATCAGCCTCGGGAGGCAGGACGGGATCCTGCAGATGGTCGACAACGAAGCGCGGGCAAAGCCGAAGTACATGGGCGGCCGGAAGGCCGCACGGATCAAGGCGGGCATCCTCAAGATCTCGCTGTGGGCCACCGTGCACCCGACCTTCCACATGCCCAAGCGCAAGCACCGCCTGGCCGCCGCGCCGGATGCGTCCGCCGAGAAGGCGGTCTCGTAGCCATCCTGGGGTGATCCGCGCAGACGGCACCGCCGCTGATCGCTTCGACCCCAGTCGGTGCGAGGCCGGCCGGAACCGGCTGGCCTCGCCGGCGTACCGGCCGCCGGCTCACCGGGTGGGGTGCGGATGCTCCGCCGCCTCCTTGACGTTCCCCAGCGTCGTGAGGATGGCCTCGCGCTGCTTCTTGGGGAGGTTCAGCACCATGTACATCGCCTTCAACGGCAGTGCGCCCTTGGCGGGCTCCTCCACCCGCATGTGGTGGGAGAGGCGGGTGCCGCCGTCCTCGGGCTCCAGGTGGTAGTCCCAGTACGCGCGGCCACCGGCCCCGCGGTTCTCCTCCTTCATCGGAGGGAACGAGACCCACGCGAAGTCGTGCCCCCGGTCGATCGCCGTCACCTCCGACGGCGCATCGAACCTCGACGGCCCGAACTTCTCGTGCGCCATCCAGCGAGTCCCGACTTCCAGCGGACCGTCGAATTCGATCTCCTTGGTGATGCTCTTCGGTCCGGCGAACTCCGTGTGCCGCCGTACGTCCGTCACGACCGCCCACACCTCGTCCGGCGAGGCATCCACGTGCACACTCTCCGTGATCTCCGACAGCGTCATCACGCACCTCCAGTGGGAGCGCCCCACCTACGAGCATGCGCGCCCCGGCAGACCACGCCAAGTCGTCCCCAGGAGGCCAGGTCGCAGGCCGGGACTGGTCCGTCGCCTGGCCGGACGGCGGCTGCGGCATGAGCAGCTGCCCGGCCGCGGGCGTGGTCACGATTGTTCCCCTGGACGAGATTCCGGGCCGGCGCCAAGGTGGGGTCTGCGCTGCTTTCACGCAGCTGACCAGTGGGATCCGGTTCCGGCTTCGTCCAGCCCTCGTCACCCGAGCCGCCGTGACCTTGGCCGGCGGCAGCTTCTAGGATCCGAGACATGGCAACGAGACTCGTGCAGATCAATATGAAGGCCCAGGACGACTCCGTGCTCGGACGGTTCTGGGCAGAGGCACTCGGTTGGGGTGTCGACAGTGAGGGACCCGGCGTGACCAACCTCGAACCCCTGGGCTTCGTCTACCCCGACCCCGTGGCCGTCTGCATCGACATCATCGCCCGCCCGGAACCCAAAACGGTGAAGAACCGGGTGCACCTTGATCTGGCCACCACCTCGACCGCCCAGCAGGCGGAGTTGGTCGCGCGCCTGAAGGGTCTCGGCGCGACGCTCGCCGATGTGGGTCAGGGCGATGTCCCCTGGACGGTGATGGCCGACCCGGAGGGCAATGAGTTCTGCGTCCTGGAGCCCCGTCCGATCTACCGGGACACCGGGCCGATCGCCGCCGTGGTGGTCGACTGCACCGACCCACGGGGGATGGCCCGGTTCTGGGGCGAGGCGATGGACTGGACGCTGCACGAGGTCACCGACGACCACGCGACCATGCGTTCCGCCAAGGACGTGGGCCCCTACCTGGAGTTCGTCCGCACCCCCGACACGAAGAGCGTGTGGAACCGGGTCCACCTCGACGTCTGTCCCTACCCCGGTGACGACTTGGCAGTAGAGGAAGCCCGACTGCGCGCTCTGGGCGCCACCGACCCCGGTATCGACCAGTCCGCAATCTCCTGGACGGTTCTGGCCGATCCGGAAGGCAACGAGTTCTGCCTCCTCAGCCCTCGCTGACCTCGAGCAACGGCTAGGGCCGCTTTCGGGTCAGCGGTCCGATGCATGGCCTGTGAGCAGTGCCGGGGCCGCACAGCGCGGGGTCTCCGCCATCTGGGTGGAGACCCCGCGCTGTCGTGTCGTCGAGGCCATTCCGATGATTCCGCGCTCCTCCGGGGAAGGCCCCAGCCTCACGTACGGCTCGGCTGGATCAGCTTCCGGCCCGCGGTGCTTCCGCCGTCCACGGTGATCGACGCACCCGTCATGTAGGGGAAGTCGTCGGACGCGAGCCCGAGCACCGCCCGCGCGATCTCCTCGGCTTCGGCCATCCGTTCGAGACCGTCGACGTTGAGCGGTCCCCACGCCTGCTTGTACTTCGCCCAGTCCGCGTCCGGGATTCCCGGCGGGCGGACGAAGGGGGTGTCGGTGGTGCCGGGCAGCAGGGCGTTGAGCCTGATTCCCTTGGGTCCGTACGCGAGGGCTGCGGACTTCACTATGCCCTGCACCGCCCGCTTGCTCGCGGTGTACGCGGCGCTGTTCGGCCGCGCTTGTTCGGCCGCTGATGACGAGGTGCAGATGATGACGCCGCGCTGCGCCTTGAGCATGTGCGGAATCTCGTACTTGATCGCGAGGAACACTCCCCGGGCGTTGGTGGCCTGGACGTCGTCCCACTCCTCGACGCTCATCTCATGGGGCAGTTTGCCGCCGCCGATGCCGGCGTTGTTGAAGGCGACGTCGATGCCGCCGTAACGGCTCGCGACTCGGTCCACGAAGCCGCGAACCTGGGCGTCCACGCGGACATCGGCCTCGATGTACGTGGCTTCGCCGCCCGCGTCCCGGATCTCGCGTTCCACCTGGCGCCCCAACTCGGCTCGTCTGCCACAGAATCCGACATGGGCGCCCTCAAGGGCGAACGCCTTCGCCGCCGCCCTGCCTATGCCGGATGTGCCACCCGTGATGAGCACGGACTTTCCCTGGAAGCGGCCGGCCTTGGTACGGGACCTCGACTGGGCGCCGGTCGCGTGGGCGGTGGTGCCGAAGGCCACGCTCCCCAGCCCCAGAGCGGCCGCACCACCGAGGAGGGACCGTCGCCCCATGGCTGTGGACTCTGCGTCCGCGTTGGCACTCGTGGCCGTATGCGCATTGGTATCCATGCCCCTCACCCTCGCCGCCCGACCCGGGTTCCCGACTCCCTCCACGGGCCGGACATCGTGGCCGGTGGGAGGAGGTGGCCTCCTCCCATGGCAGGACCCGGCGCGCACGGGCGTCCGCCTATCGTGGGGGTGTGAACAGAGCTTGGATCGAGCCCGCGTTCGACAGAAGATTCGCCGGCCTGCGGATCCTGGCGCTTGCCGGCGTCATGGTGGGCTATCTCCTGCTGCTGCAGCGGCCGTCCGGGGCACGGGACTGGGGCCTCGCCGCGGCCGGGCTCGTGCTGTGCCTGGCCGCGGGGAAATGGGTGTTCGGCGCGCTCCTGGCGCAGTCGGTCCTGCTCGTGGCCGCACACACGCTGGGCGCGAGCATCGTTCCTTCGTTGAAGGTACTGGCCGCCGTTACTCTCTTCGAGCTGGCGGTACAGCAGTCCGGACGCCGCCTCGCAGCCGGGGCGACGGGACTGGCACTTGCCGTCGCCGTGAACCGCTTCGAAGACCTGCCCGGCGAACTCCTGCCGGTGCTCTACAAGATGGGTATCGTCGCAGGCCTGCCGCTGCTCCTGGGCGCGTACGTACGCGTGACCCGCGACGCCGCGGTGCATGCCCGTCGACATGCGGAACAGCAGCAACTCCGTGCCGAACAACAGCTGCTGGCCGCCCGCGCGGCGGAGCGCACCACCATCGCGCGCGAATTGCACGACCTCGTGGCCCACCACGTCTCCTCCATGGTCCTGCGCGTCGGTGTTGCCCGGCATGTCACCGCAGCCACCGGCACCACCGACCCGCGGATCACCGAGGTCCTCGACGACCTGCACTCCAGCGCCGGCGCGGCACTGACCGATCTGCGGCGCCTGGTCGCCGTACTGCGAGCCCCGGACCGGACAGGTCCCGCCACCGGCTCCCTGGTCGAGCCCGGAGCTCTGCCGGCCGCTTTGGAGTCGGTGGTGGAACACAGCCGCCAGACCGGCCTGACCGTCACCGCTTCCGTGGATCCCCGCGTCGCGTGGCTCGACGCGGTACGTGGCCTCGCGGTCCTCCGCCTGGCCCAAGAGGGCCTGGCCAACGCGGCCAAACACGGCGGGTCCGGCGCACACGCCGAGCTGGCCGTGCGGGTGGCCGATGACGCCGTTCACGTGACGATCCACGACGACGGCGCCGGAAGGGGCCGGCCACCGGCCTCCGGCCCTTCCGGACACGGCTTGATCGGCATGCGTGAACGCGTGGACCTGCTCGGCGGCCGACTGGACGCGGGCCCCGCCGCTCAGGGCTGGCGGCTCACGGCCGAACTTCCCGCCTTCGCACCCGACATGGAGCCCCAGCTGTGATCCGCATCCTCGTCGTCGACGACCAGCAGCTCGTCCGTATGGGACTGCGCATGCTCTTCGAGCAGGCGCAGGACATCGAGATCCTGGGCGAGGCGGACAACGGCGCGGAGGCGGTACGACTGGCGGAACACCTGACTCCCGACGTCGTCCTCATGGACTTGAGAATGCCCGGCATGGACGGCATCACGGCCACCCGCCGCATCCTGACCGCACGCCCTGCCACCCGGGTCGTCGCCCTCACCACGTTCGACGACGACGACCATCTGTATCCGGTGCTCGCGGCCGGAGCCTGCGGCTTCCTCGTCAAGGACACCCCACCTGCCGAACTCGTGGAGGCCGTGCGCCGGGCCGCCAACGGAGAGGCCCCCTTCAGCCGGGACGTCCTCGACCGCCTGGTCGCCCAGGCTCTCCACACCCGTTCCTCCTCGGACACTCCTACGGACATCCCGGTGCCTGCCATCACCCCGCGCGAGCGAGAGGTGCTCGGACTGCTCGGCGTGGGCCTGTCCAACAAGGAGATCGCCGACCGGCTGCATCTCGGGGTCACCACGGTGAAGACGCACGTGGCCAGCCTGATGGCGAAGACGGGCCGGGACAACCGGATCCGTCTCGCTGTTCTCGCCGTCCTCACCGGCATCACGCCGAACTGAGCCGCCTCTGCTCCGAGGGCGCCACGCCGAGACGGGCGCAGCCGGCCGGCCTGGGACTGTAAATCGTTCGGCCCTGTCTCACATTCGGTGGTGACGCAGAGTGGTGTAGGTCGTTGAGCTTGGTGTGGAGAACCTCAACGAGCTGGTGGCGACGGTGTTTTCGGGGATATCCCCGCTGGTCATCGAGGACGTGATCGATGAGCGTGACCGGGTTGTCGTGAGGGCACGGACTCCGGAGACGACCGCGGTCTGCCCGGTGTGTGGAGCATTGTCGGGACGAGTGCACGGTTATCACTGGCGGACTGTGACCGACCTTCCGATCGACGGGCGGCGGGTGGTGGTCCGTGTCCGAGTGCGGCGTCTGGTGTGTCCCACTCGGGCTGTCGGCACACCTTCCGCGAGCAGTTGCCCGGGGTGTTGGAGCGTTACCAGCGGCGCACCGCTCGTCTGACCAGGCAGGTCAAGGCCGTGGTCAAGGAGTTAGCGGGCCGTGCGGGATCGCGTTTGCTGGCGATACTCGCGATGGGCCTGTCGCGTCACACGGCCCTGCGCACCCTGCTGCGCATCCCGTTGCCCACCGGGCGAGTGACCCGAGTGATCGGCGTCGACGATTTCGCCCTGCGCTGCCGGCACCGCTACGCCATCGTGGTAATCGACGCCGAGACCCATGAGCGGATCGAGGTACTGCCGGACCGCACGGCCGGCACGCTGGAAGCGTGGCTGCGTCAGCATCCGGGCATCGAGGTTGTGTGCCGCGACGGCTCCTCGGCCTACGCCGAAGCCATCCGCCGGGCCCTGCCCGACGCAGTGCAGGTAGCCGACCGGTGGCACCTGTGGCACAACCTGTGCGAGGCCGCCCTGAGCGAGGTCAAGGCACACAGCACCTGCTGGGCCACCGTGCTGGACTCACCGCTCTACGAAGGACCTCGCGCCCAGACCACGCTCGAACGCTGGCACCAGGTCCATGGCCTCCTCGAACAGCGAGTGAGCCTGCTCGAATGCGCCCGCCGCCTGCAACTGTCCCTGAACACCGTCAAACGCTACGCCCGCGCCGACCGGCCCGACGCATGCTCAGCGTCCCCAAATACCGCGCCAGCCTCGTCGACCCCTACCGCGAGTACCTGCGCAAACGTCGGGCCGAAGCCCCAGCCGTCGCCGTCAAGCAACTCTTCGAAGAGATCAAGGCGCTCGGCTTCACGGGCTGCCAGAATCTCCTGTACAAGTACATCAACCAAGGCCGGGCGGACGCCGACCGCAGCCACATCTCCCCGCGCAGGCTCGCCCGGATGCTTCTGACCAAGCCCGACAACCTCAAGGCCGGGCATCATGATCTCCTGGCCCGGCTCACCTCGGCCTGTCCCGAGATGACCGGCCTGGCGGCCGGCATCCGCGACTTCGCCAAACTCCTGACACCTCGTGAAGAGAACGGCGACGGGCTGTCTCGCTGGATCACGCAGGTCCGCACAACCGATCTGCCCCACCTGCAAGCCTTTACCCGAGGCCTGGACCGCGACCGTGCCGCCGTGATCGCCGCGCTCACACTTCCCTACAGCAACGGCCCCACCGAAGGCGTCAACACCAAGACCAAGCGGATCGCTCGACAAATGCACGGACGAGCAGGCTTCAACCTGCTCCGCCACCGCATCCTCCTCGGATAACGACACGTTCCGTCACCACCGAATGTGAGACAGGGCCAATCGTTCGGTGTGACGCCGACGGGGAGCTGGTGTGCCCATGGGCCTGGCTGCGCTCTCTCGGCTTCGTGTCCGCATCTGCATCGCTCTTCAGGCCGGCCAGCTGACCTGCCCACTTTTGACCTGGAGTACATCCGGAACCGCGGCTTCGCAGAACCTGAGGAATCCGACCCTGACCGCGCCATCGCCGAGCAAGTGCGGTTCGTGAGCCCTTTCGGCCAGCCAGCAGAGCAGCTCGCCGATCTTTTTGAACTCGTCGGGATGGATCTCCTGTCGGGACGTCAGCGACCAGCCCTTCCACGGCGGGTCCGCGCGAGGGGCCAGTGTCGAGCAGAGCGCACCACCCACCCGAGATGCCGCGCCCTGCTCGGCCAGGAGCGGGTGGGGGTCGTCTTCGATCATCGGGATCCCCGAGTCGTCTTCCACCACGAACGGGAACTCGGTGACGATGGAAAGGCATTCCGGTTGGGGCCCGATCCCCAGATGCCAGCTCAGCTCAGCGAGCTCCATCTCGGAGATCTCGTCCCGCAGGTCGACGGCAATCATCAGCTCATGGAAATCACTCACCCGGTGAACTCTATGGCCGACCACCGACAATGCGATCGGCGCCGACAGCTCGGTCAACTCCAAGGCGACGTACGCGAGGCGATCGCGTGAACGAGCGCGCGCCACGGCAGCAAGGCCAACCACACCCTGGCGGGAATGCGGCAGCACATCGCAGACCAGCTCGAAGCCGATCGTGCCCTCGGCCTACGAACGTACTTGGAAGGCTTGGCCTCCAGCCACCGCGACGACGACCCCAACGGATGGGCAGGCGTGGCGTACAGCGCATGGGCTGCCGACGAACCCTTGTGCCCAGGATCTTTCATCCGCCCCTAGTGGGCCAGCACCGCGCGAGGGTCCCACGCGTGGCGCGGGCACCGGATGCGAGCTGGCGCAGATCACTCAGCGCGAGGCCCATCGGGGCTCGTCCGCGAATGCCCGACACCCGAACATGCGAGCTCACCAGTCTCGCGGCCAAAGACCACGGGCCTCGCTCTAGCGGAGGCGGGCCAGCAAGTGGGCGTCGAGGAAGCCCCGCTCCGAGGCCGGCTCGTGGAGCAGTCGGGCGAACGTGACGAGCCCGGCCCCGGCCAGCAGCTCGGCGAACCGGTCCGCGGGCCAGCTGTAGGCGGGCGTCACCTTGTGGTCGAAGCAAACAGGCTCTGATCCGTCGGTCGCGAAGAACGAGGCCAGGAGCAGGCCCCCGGGTGCCAGGACACGCGCCTGCTCGGCGAGCAGCGCGGGTAGTTCCCCAGGAGGGGTGTGGATCATCGAGTAGCGGGCCAGCACCCCGCCGAGCGCGCCGTCCTCGACCGGCAGGGCCTCCATCCGCGCCTCCTCGAACTGCAGCGCCGGATGGGCCCGCCGGGCGTGGTCGACCATGGCCGGGGAGAGGTCGAGCCCGAAGGCGTCCAGCCCCAGGTCGTGCAGCATGGCCGTCAGATGTCCGGGCCCGCAGCCGACGTCTGCCGCCCGTAGGTTCCCCGTCCCGCGCACCAGCTCGGCGAAGGTGCCGATCATGGCACGCGCGAACGGCTCTTTTTCCAACCGATCGGCAAACAACGACGCATACAGCTCGACGACCCCGTCGTAGCCCGCCCTGGTCTTGTTCAGGTGCTCCATCACGGGAAGGAAGCTAACACCCCGTTCGCAGCAGCTTTTCGGCCCGGTGCCGAATCCCGCCCCTGGAAACGGCCTGTCCCGTCACATGATCACGGGACAGGTCCTGGACTCCGTGATCGTTTTCGGCTGTCAACTCACGGCCGGCACCGCATGACGGGGCCGGCCCATACGACGGGCGAAGAGCTGCCGGTGCGCGCGTTCGAAGCGGACGACCTGCCGGGCCCAGCCCGTCCTCGACGAGATAAGCGCCAAGTTCGGCCGGACCCTCGTCCGCCCGGCCGGCGCCTACGCAAAGAGAGCTGAAGCCGGTCAGAGGGGGCTCGCGGTCCCGCAGAGCCGGCGACGGCGAACTGAGCTGAGACGTCGGCTGGGTGGGCGGCGGGCGGAGAGTCGGTCGACCGTGCCCGTGGGCAGCGTGATCACAGTTGTCGTGCTGGACGCGGCTGGATGAGGGGCCTCATCGGTACAGGCAGCAGTACAAAACCGCCGGGTAGGTCGCGGTGAACGACCAGAAGAACGTGTTCAGTCCCATCAGGTAGGCGTTTCCCGCGTGGAATGCGACGCCAAGCAGCAGGATCGGCCCGACCGCGTACGGCGGCGCGAAGAGGACCAGCGGGAAGGTGCACTCCCAGGCGATCACCGAGCGGGCCAGCGCGGTCGACAGGGCCGGCCGGGTCGCCAGCAGGTGACCGAGGTGGGAATGGCCGTAGATGGCGGTTTGGAAGATGCCAGGCAAGTAGGTCCCGTCCCGCCAGCCACGGGCAGACGCCTTCGCAACCCCGGAGACGAAGTACGACAGGCATGACTGCAGCGCGACGAACCACAGCCCAGCCACAACCGCGGTCTTGGTGTCCACGATGGCCACCAGGCTCAGGGCGGCGACGATGAGCCAGGCCATTTGGTCTGCGCCGTCCAGACCGTAGTTGCTGCGTAGGTAGAACGTGACGGTGACGAAGGCCAGCGGCAGCAGCAGCCAGGGGCTGCTGGTCAGGCTGAGCGGCGCCACCAGCACGGCGACGGCCAAGGCGATCCGGCCGCTGATCAGCACCAGTACATTGGGATAGCCAAGGAGGGTGCCCAGCACGCGACCGGTCCATCCGCTGACGAGCCAGGCGTGCCGCAGGCTGCCGACGGGCCAGGACAGCAGTCCGCTGTTGCTGAGGATGCGGCGCGCGACCAGGTACTCCAGGTTGGCGAGCAGGATCGAGATGGCGGCGAGCTTCGCCACAAGCGCGGCGACGACGTATGGGTCAGACAGGGTCATAGGGCGTGGAACCGTGACACGAACAGAGGTTTCGGGTCCGGTTGCCGGGCGTTGCCGCTGGAGTCCATCAGCAGGAAGCGGGTCGCGACCGGTGATGTGGTCCGGGGCTGGCAGGAGACATGCGAGAGCAGGCTCAGGTAGGGGACGGTGAACTCCTGTACCTGTTCGCCGGCATCGAGGAGAATTGACAGCTCTTGGACGATGTCGAACAGGGCCTTGTTCGCGCGCCGGTCTGGGTTCCAGGCGAAGGCGAACCAGGGGCGCCGGCGGATCGGTTGGATCTCCGTCCACAGTGCCGTGGCGCCGTCGTCGTATCGGTCTTGGTAGAGCAGATTGATGTCCCGCTGCCCGGGCGTCGGCGCGAAGAACCTCCACGTCGGCACCAGCATGAAGACGTCGACCGACCGGAGCGGCTGGCGCACGGCCGGCAGGTACACCGCCACGGACGCAGCGAACCAGACCGCGAACACCGCGACTAGGGCGGACGTCACGAAGGCCGTCCTTGCTGTTCCAGCAGCAGCCGTCGGCGGATGGCGAGCAACTCTTGGGCGGGGACCGACGGGTCGAGGTCCCCGACCTGTTCGTCGGTCAGGCGGGTGGCGTCGTCCTCAGCCATGACCGCGACGATCACGGCGGTGCCGACGATTGCGGCCCCGGCCATGACGGCCAGGGCCGCGGCACCGGCGACGAAGTAGGTCGTGTGCGAGCACCCCAAGTCGGGGCTGACGTTCTGGACGACCCTCTCGTCGCTCAGGTTGTCCAGGGCGGCCTGCTCGGCGGCCGTCAGCGGCGGCGACATCTGCACTACGACGCCTTCGAGTTCGTCCGAGCAGTCGTCCCGGAAGAACTCGACAAGGGTCAGGCCATCTGCGTCCAGTCGGCCCCCCTTGTATGGGAAGGAGAATGCGACCAGGTCGACCCCGCGGTTCAGCAGGATGCCCTTGCTCAGTTCGGTCCCGCCGTATCGGATGGACGCAAATACGTCGGAGTCCACGAGCATCTGGGCGTAGACCGTGTCGGAGAGGGGTGCTGACCGTGCCGGTTCGGAGCCGTACTTGGCCATCAGCCGGTCGACACTGTCCCGGTTGCCGCGGGCTGCCGCGCGGACGTCGTCCAGTACCCCAGAGCCCTTCCGGGCGACGAAGACGGCCAGCGATCCCGGCGCCCCGATCCCCGAGGTGCCGCTCCCGTCGATGATCTCCATCCTGGACGTGCGCTGAGGTCGGGCCTCCTGCTCCAGGACGGTGCTGTAGAGCGGATGCTGATTCCCGTCGACCATGTCCTACCCCTTCCGGCTGGAATGATCAACGTAGCGACGCTCTGTGCAGCGGACAAAGCATTCCAGACTTGATTGCTCCGTTCGGCCTCCTGTATGTGCCCTGATGAGGACTGATCTTGTGGGTCGTCTCGACGACCAGGGTGGAACGGGCCTGCGAAACGACCTGCTGGCTGTCGTCTCGGACGCGTACACGTGGATGGGACCAGGTAGCTGCTTCACCTGGAAATTTCCCCAGGTTTCAGCGAAGTGAAGGACCTCGGCAACCCGCTCATCCTGACAAGCTACCCGGACTTCCCAGCCCCGGTGGGAGGGACGGAGGCGAGCCCGGCATTCGACCGGGGCGTGGTGGTCGTCTGGCTCCTTGCTCACGGCAAGCTCGCCGGGCCGAGCGTGCCGCGCTCGTCCACGGTGGTCGCGTCTGGTGACCGAAGTTGCCTTCCTTGCCCCCGGCGGCGGCCGCCCTCGCCGTCGGCCCTCGAACCGGTGGTCGAGCTGCTGCCGGTTGAGGTCAGTATCCGCATGACGCGCCATCGGGCCGCTGCTGCCCTGGTGCCGGCTACGACGTTCGAGACGATCGGCGCCACCGCGACCGTGGCGCACGCGGATGGACGCGGCAGGGGCGGTGAACGCAGGCCGAACTCCCGTACCGGCGAGCACCCGCCCCGGGCAGGTCCGGGCCGTGCCGCCCGCCCGGAAAAACCACGGGCCGCCACGCCACACCGCCCGCTACGATCGGGGCCCTCACCTTGATCACGGCGGTCCGACGGAGGCACGCGATGGCACAGGCCCCCGAGCGGACCCCTGACGGCAAGATGTCCTTCCACATTCCCGAACTGCGCTGTGTGCTCGACGCCGACCTCGCGGAAGGTCGTCAGCCGGACACCGTCTTCCTCACCGGCGACGCGCGCCCTAACAACGTGCCGCTGTGGTCGCACCCCGACAACCGGCTGCCCGAACACCACCAGCACGGCGGCGGTCGGCATGGCGGCTGACAGCGGTTGGTCGCCGTACCCCAAGATCCCCTCCCGGGTCCGGCTGGGCGAGGCGCGGGCGGCCCGGGAGTGGGTCGCGTTGGAGAAGGTGCACGGTGCGAACTTCGCCGTCGTGTGCGACAGGGCAGGGGCACGCCCGGCCAAGCGCCGTGAACTGCTCGGCGAGAGCGGGCTCGACGACTTCTTCGGCGTGGGACGGATCTGGCCGGCCCTGGCCGTCGCTGCGGACCGCTGCGCCGCCGCCCTGCGCCGCGCGTACGGTACCCATCCCTCGGCGCCGGTCACGGTCTACGGCGAACTGGCCGGCGGGCGCTACCCGCACCCGGACGTGCCGCCCACGCCGGGTACGGAGCCGGTGCAGACTGGCGTCTGGTACGCGCCGGGGCTGCTCTGGCTGCCGTTCGACGCCACGGTCGAGACGGCCGGGGGCGCCACCCGCTGGGTCGGCGATCGGACGCTGCGGCAGGCCGCCGACGCCGCGGGCCTGTACTGCGCCCCGCTCATCGCGCGCGGGACGCTCGCCCAAGTGCAGGAGCGGATGCCGGTGTTCCCGACCCGGGTGCCGGCCCTGCTGGGTCTGCCCGAACTGCCCGGCAACCTCGCGGAGGGGCTCGTCGTCAAGCCCGCAGAGGAGTGGGGGACCCCCGACGGCACCGGCCCTGCCGCGCGCCCGGTGGCCAAGTTCAAGCACCCCGCCTTCGCCGAGGACGAGCGCTTCGACGGCTCGCGCCCGTACCGGCCGCCGGCCGAAGGCGCGGCGGGGGTGCCCGGCTGGCTCCTCCGCCAAGTCGCCGCGCTGCTCACCCCGGCCCGGGCGGCGGCCGCCGTCAGCAAGCTGGGCCCGCGCACCCCGGCCGAGGAGGTCGCCGCCGAGATCGCCCGGGACGCGGTCGAGGAGGCCGCCGAGGCCCTCGGAGGCCTCGACGACGGCCTCGCCCCGGCCCTGGAGCGGGCGCTGCACGCCGGCGCGCTCGCACTCGCCCGCTTCGACGCAGCCGACCGCCGGGCCCCGTGATTCAGAGCCCGGCCAGCGTGTCGCGCAGCCGTCGGGCCTCCTTGAGTAGGCGGGACGACCCGGGCCGCTGGGCCAGAGCGGTCACCTCGGCCACATCACCGCGCGCACCCGACAGCCGTGCGGAGTCCGCCGCGACGGCCAGCAGCGCCCCGTGCGCCTGCGGCTTGGTGCAGGTCAGGAGGCCGGGGAGTGCGGCTGCCAGGACCGCCCAGACCGGGGCGGCGCCCTGCGGGGCGGCGGCCGCCGCCCCCAGCGAGTCGGTCACCAGGGCGACCTTCAGCGTGCCCAGTCCCACGAGTTCGACGAGTTCGCGGCCCAGCAGCTCCCCGTCGAGCCTGCCCCGCGCGGCCAGCAGGAGCAGCGCCCGTACGGCGGCATCCCGCTCCTCCTGTGGAACCGAGGCGAGCCCGTAGGCGACGGCGAGGTGCACGGCCGGTCCCGCCGGGCCGTCGGCCGCGGCGAGCGCCTCCAGGAAGGCGGGCGCGCCGCGGCCGCCGTCCTGGTCTGCAGCCGACGCGACCCCCGTCAGCAGCCGGGCCGCGGCGATCTCCGGGTGCCAGGGCAGGGTCGCGACCGTGTGGGCGTCCCGGAAGTCCGGCAGGGACCCGTGCGGGCAGGAGATGCCTGGCTCGAACTTCCTGAACAGCGACCAGAACCGCCGGGGGAACGCACCGCGGCCCTCGATCGCCTCGTGCCCCACCAGGATCCGGCGGCCGACGCGCGCACCCCGGCGCCTGCTGGGACGTTGGGGCGCACCGGACTCGCGCTCCCGCCACCCCGACGGCTGCGGCAGCCCGCCCTGCCGCAGCCAGTCGGCCACCCGGGGCCCCTCCGCGAGATCCAACTTCTCGGCGGCGCGCACGGCTTCGGCGTCGACAGGGCCGCCGCAGCGCAGCAACGCCTGCCCCAGGTCCGCCGGGCCGGGCCGGACGCCGAGGCGCCCGTACTCCGCGAGCCGCTCGACCAGATGGCGCGGCTCCACCGCACCGGTCGGCCCGCTCGGCACGGACAGCGGGAACGGGATCGGGTCGCCGGCCCGCAGCCGTGCGTGGAGTTCGCCCAGGCGCGCCCCCGCGATGTAGTCCAGCGCCACGTGCTGGCACAGTTCGAGCCAGCCCGCCCCGGCGTTCTCCCAGGACTCCTCGCCCCGTACGGGCTCCAGCGTGGCGCCGACGATGCCCGCGAGACACGCCACCTGCGGGTCCGGCCGTACGGCGAACTCGCGCGGGATGGAGCCCAACGCGACGGCCAGCGCCTCCCGGTCCCGGTAGGCGTGCACCACCACGGCGCTCAGCAGTCGTTCGAACGTCTCCACGCTTGGGCCGCGGCGGACGGCCAGCACGGCCGCGACTTCGTCGGCGAGCGCACCGGTTGACGGTACGGCGTATTCCCCCTCGATCATGGATCGCAGGTTAGACGGTCCCACCGACAGCGAGACGCCAGTGCCGTTCGGACGTCGCGTGATCGCCGAGCACGGGAGTTCCGCGCGCTCGTCATACGGGCGCAGGCAGTTCACTGCCCCGATCGCCCCCGATCACGGTGGCGAGGGCGGGGTTCACCGTCGGGGCAAGAACCGGCGCAGCCGGCCGCCGCGGCGCTTGGCGGCGAGGGGCCAGGGGCCATGGGACTCGAGCTCGTCGGCCAGCCGGGACAAGAAGGCGCGGAACTCGGCTTCGGTGAAGGGCTCTTGACCCTCGTACGGCTCCAACGTGCTCGCCAGCGGTGTGTCCGTGGTCAACACCGCCCGCAGCGCCGCCACCTGCTCGGCCATCGGCCGGTCGCTGAGCGGTTCGACCTGCATGGCCGTCGCGTACCGGCGTACCAGCTTCTCGTCGAGCGCCGCGCCGCCCTCACGGTACATCGCCTGGTACAGGATGCAGTTGACCAGCCCGAACGCCCATGCCCCCACCACAGCCATCGCTGGGCCTTCCCCTCTGACGGATGACAGACTCGACCGACAGCCATCAAACCAGCCGTCATCAGCGATGTCCCCGCGGACTCGGGAACATCGAGGCCATCGGAGCCTTGGCAGCAGACTGCTCCTTCTCGCAGGCGATCCCGTGCTGCTGGAAGGCAACGACGGCTGCGCCGGCATCGGCCGGGCCGGCGACCGTACGCGGGCCGGCGGCCCAGGAACCGCTGCGGTCGAAATCTTGATCCCATCTGCCTGACTGGCTGTCCCACTTCGGCGCCGCTCGTCATCCCGACGCGGAACCCACTCGGCCGGTACGCCCATGTGCCCTTGATCACTCAACCTAGTCGCCGGCTCGGGTCGTCAAGAGGGTGACTATCAAGGAGGGGACATGCCAGGTGCTGTAGGCGACGAGGAGTTCGCCGAGTTCACACGGGCCCGCTGGGGGCCTCTAGGGCGCTTCGCATACGGCCTGACGCTGGACGTCGGCCGTGCAGAGGACCTCGTGCAGGAAGCGCTGGTGCGCTTCTGGCGTGTGCGTGGCCGGGTGGCGGTCGATCGGCCGGAGGCGTACGTCCGCCGCACGCTCGTCAACCTGGCTGTGACGGCCGGGCGGCGCCGCTGGTGGAGCGAGCGGGTCCTCGGGCGTATCGCGGAGACCTCGAGTCATCCCGAGTCCGATCCCGGCTACGGCAGTGCCCAGCGCGACGAACTGCGCCGTGCTCTGGCGCGGTTGCCCGCACGCCGGCGCGTGGTCGTGGTGCTGCGCTACGTAGAGGACCGGTCGGAACGCCAGGTCGCGGAGTTGCTCGGCTGCTCGGTCGGCAGCGTCAAGTCACAGGCCTCGCGGGGGCTCACGGCACTTCGCGGAACGCCCGCGTTCCGGGCGGTTCCGGAGGCGGTGTCCGGTGTTCGTCTGACCCGAGAGGAGGCCGTGGGATGAGCCGTACGGAGCAGGTGCTGAAAAAATCGATCGACGAGGTGGTCGGCGGGTACCGGCCGACGGGTGATCCGTTCGTCCGGGTCGAGGCGGCGGTTCGTCTTCGTCGGCGCAGGAACCGGGCGATGGTGGGTGCGTCGGGCGCCGCCGTGGTCGCGGCGTCGGTCGGAGTCGTGGTCGCCCTGCCCGGTGGCGCCGGGCAGGGGTCTGCGGGACCGGCCGCGGTTTCGTCCGCCGAGCCACCGAGCACAGTGCTGTCGGGCTACGAGATGGTGCCGGGCACCGTCTACCGGGTCGCGCGCGGGACGCACACCGGAGTCGAGTGGCAGGTGGGGTCGGCCGACGGCCGAAAGGGCCAGGCCTGCCTGGTCTCGCGGAACGTGCTGTTGGGCGGGATCGGCGCGTGTTTCCCCACGGGGGACGCCAAGGTCCATTGGGCCGCCGGCTCGCCGAAGACGGTGAGGTCGACCGACGAGCCGTTCACGGTCGTCGGGGTCGCCCCGGCGGGTGTGGCACGGGTCAAGGTCGTGCTCGCGGACGGTTCCGGACCGGACACGGAGACCGTTGTGACCCCGACCGCGACGGACACGCGCTTCTTCGCCGTGCTCGTCCGGGGAAGCATCCGCCAGCAGGTGCGGGTGCAGGCGTTGGACGCGGCGGGCAGCCCCCTGGGTGCGCCCGTGGCGGCCGACGGAAAACAGGAATTCAAGGACCGGACGCCGCCGTTCTGCCTGACTGGCGGCACGCACCCCTCGGACGGGGCGGATCCGACCACGGGACCCGGCAGGCTCTCGGACCTCGTTGCCGGCGCCCCGTGCGGCACCCCGAGTTCGGCCCTGGGCCGGCCGGTGGCGCCCGCGTCGGCGTCGGGCTCTTCGAGTCCGCCCCGTTGAACCGCCCCCGTCGGAAGAATCTCGGAAAGTGAGAAGTGCTGTGACGTTCAGAGGAACACCAACACCAACACCAACACCAACACGAGCACGCACACGAACACGAACACGAATACGCACCCGTGCCGTCGCGGTGACCGTATCGATGGTCGTGCTGCTCACCGGCGCCGGTGTCGTCAGTACCGCCCAGGCGCGTCCGCTCGTACCGACCGAGGCCGGCGCGCAGTCATGGCCGGCGTCGTGGTCTGCCAACCACCCCGCCGTCGGCAACGGCTCGTTGCGTGCGACAGCGTCGGCGGGCGGGGCGACCATCGCGGCGGGCTGGACCGAGTGGTCTCCCGACGGCAGGGAAACCGTGGAAGCTCCTCTCGCCGTGCACATGGAGAACGGCAGTTGGAAGAAGCGGGACCTGCCCGTACCCCCCGGGTCCACGGGCCGTGTGGAAGACCTGACCATGCTCGATGCCGCTGACGCGTGGGCGGTCGGAAGCACCGGGGCGCCGTACCTCGCTCACTGGGACGGCGACAGGTGGACACAGGTGCCGGCGCCCGCCGAACACCGGTTCGGCGGCTATCTCGGCGTCTCCGCTTCGGGGCCCGACAACGTCTGGGTCGTTGGTGTCGGTCCGGTGACGGAGGACGGCCCGTTCGGTGTCCTTCTGGCCCGGTACGACGGCACGGCCTGGCGTACCGTTCCGCTGCCCGCGGACGCGGCCGGCCCCGAAGGCTGGGACCGGACCTGGATGAGCGGCATCAGTGTTCTCGGCCCGGACGACGTGTGGATCACAGGCATCGCCAACCGCACGGTGCACTGGGACGGACACGGGTGGACGCGCGTGCCCGTACCGCTCGCCGGGGACGAGGAGATGTGGTTCGACCGCGTACGGAGCAATCCGGTCTACGGCACCTGGGCCGTCGGCTACGCGTTCAGGCCCGGCTCGCTGCGCACACCCGTCGCGCTACGCTGGAACGGCCGCGCATGGCAGCGGGCCGCATTGCCCAAGGACAACGGGGCCCAGCTGCTGGACATCACCTTCACCGCCCGCGGGCCGCTGGGCGTCGGCTACTGGATGAATACCGAAGCCCGGACGCACACGGGCTACGGCCTGCTGCTGCCGGTCCTGCCCGGTGTCAAGGCCAGGCATCTGGCTCTTCCCGCCGAAAGTTTCCTGTTCAGTTCCGCGACCACCGGGCCTGGCGGATTCGGGCTCTGGGTAGTCGGCATCCGCGCAACCGAATCCATGCTGCTGGAGCCGTTCGCCGCCACGGTGCCGCTCCCACCCACGTCCTGAGGCGCTGAGTCGGCCACGGCCGCCCGGCAAGCGACCGTGGCCGCACTCCCACGTCACGGGTCGGCAGCCTTCTCAGCGCAGCTGCTCGGCCAGTCCGACGATGATGCCCTCCGGGCCGCGGAGGTAGCAGAGCAGATGGCTGTCCTCGAACCGGGCTATCTCGCCGACGAGTTCGGCACCGTGAGGGCGCAGGCGGGCAACGGTGTCCTCGATGTCGTCGACGGCGAACATGACGCGGTGCGTGCCCAGAACGTTGTGCGGCCGGTTGCGCGGCCCGGCACTGATCGCCGCGGGGCTGCGGTACTTCGCCAGCTCGAGTCGGCTGTGACCGTCCGGGGTCCGGACCATCGCGATGTCACAGCGGACGCCGTCGAGTCCCGTGCACTGGTCGGCGAAGAGGCCCTCGATCTCCGCCGTGCCCTCCAGCTCCATACCGAGTTCCACGAAGAACGCGATGGCGGCCTCCATGTCCTCGACGACGATGCCGACGTTGTCCATCCGCTGAATCGCCATGCCGGTCTCACCTTCTTCCTCGCGCGGCCGGTGGTGGCCGCTGATGTCCCTGGGACGGAGCCGGTGCCACGCTCTCGACATCCTCATACCGTCGGACTCCGAAAATCCGGATCGCGCCTCACCACCGCTACAGCAGACCGGTGAGCCAGGGGCCACCACCGAGGATGATCGAGGCGTTTCAGGACGCGGGGCGGCGCGCGAGAACGGGGTGGGTCGGATCCTGCCGGCCCCCTGAGGGCAGTATCCGGAGCTCGCCCTGGTCGCTGATCTCGGCACGGATGATCCCGGTGTCATCGGCATAGACGGGATGGCCGCCCGGACCCGTCTGCGTGGTGCGTGTGACGACGACGATGTCCGTTCCCTGAGCCCCGGGTTCACCCCTGTCGAACACCAGCTCGTAGCGATCCTCCTGGTCACCGCCCACTGCGCACCTCCACGTGCCCGCTGTCGCGTGGCCCGCGCACCGGCGGGCCGCGTACCAACGTGCCCCACGAGCCTCGATGGCGAGAGGCGCCACGCGGCACCGGGGTCCGACTGGGGGAGTCGGAGCGTCCGGAGAGTCCGCGGTGGCGCCCGGTGCGCCCTGCTCGATTGCGTGGGAAGTGCGCCGAGCCCGCCCACACCGCCCGCACTTCCTATCGTGCGGTGAGCCTGACGGGGCGTGCCTCGGTCGAGGGCCGCCGGGGCAGGTCCGGGGTGAGGGGGAGTGCGCAGATCCGGTGGCCGCTGGGGCGCGAGGCCGTAGGAGCGCGTCGGCGGCGATCTGCGCCAGGACCGTGCGGGCGCCGGTCCCGAGGTCGGTGGCATTCGTCTGGACGAGGTACGTGCCGTCCCGGAGGGCGTGCGCCGCGAGTGGCGCCTCCCTCTGCACGCCGTTGCCGGGGCGCAGCCCCGCCCCGGCCCGCCGTACGGCGTCAGTAGCCCGGGTACATACCCAGGAAGGCGCCGATGGCCACGGTGATGACACCGCCTTCGACGCAGAGTCCGAAGAGGAGGAGGGCCACGGCGAGGGCTGCGTCCCCCGCCGTGCTGGACCGCGTTTCGCGAACGATCGAGACGTGTGGTTGGTCCGGATGGTAGGCGACCTGGACGGTCGGGGCGCCGCTTTTGGCGTACACGCTGCGGCAAACGCCGTGCAGGTCCGTGTACACGTACGTCCCGAAACTGCCGCCCAGGACGCGCGCGTTCCCGACTCTCCCTGCCTCCACGGTGATGCCGTTCCGGGGCAGGTACCACTGGCGGTACACACTGTCCGCCCCCATGGCGCCGAACGCGATGCTCCCCGCCCCGAAGGAGGGGCCGACCAGCAGGATTGCGAGCGCGAGCGTCCACTCCCCGTGGATCCCGACGGCGAGTGCCAGGGCGAAGTGGAAGAGGCCGACGGCGAGCGCCCAGATCTTGCGCCTGCGCTTTCTCCGCTCTTCACGGGACTCGGTCAGGGCGCGGGCGGTGACCAGATTTGAGCCGTCGACCGTATCGGCCTCCTCGGTGAGCGTGACCAGGGCCGCGTTGACGGCGTCGGCGAACAGGGTCACGGCGGCCTCGCTCACGTCGTCGACGTGGTGCACGGCAGGCGCCGTCCCGGCTGGGGCGGTGAGCTCGACGGCGACGGCGCGCCCCTCCGAGCGAATGCGCCTGATCGCCCGGAGCGGGATCCGAAGCTCCTCGGTCGTCCGGCGCAACACCAGCGCATCGTCGTCGAATTGGAGCACGGTGCCGCTGGAACTGCGCAGGACCGGTATAGGTGATGCGATCGACATGGGCGTGATCGTATGGGCTGGACTGGGGTGACGGGGACAGTCCGGGAGCCGTGAGGCAGCCGACTGGACGCCCCGGCGGCCGACCTCGAACACGGCACCTGGGCCCCTGCGCCGTCGGGCCTGCCCTCGACTCCGCAGCCACCCCCTACGGACCGGCGGCGTGTCCCGCCCGCGGTAGGAGTAGTGCAATCAGTCGCCTCCGCCGCCACCGCAGGAGGAGCCCCACCGCCGGACGCACCATCCCCGCAGGAGAAACTGACGCCGTCGTTCTTCCAGGATCGGGAACGCCGTTGCCTCTGCGATGACCTGCCGCCGAATGCGCCGCCGCGCCAGACCTGGAAGAGCCCCCAGGCGAGAGCGTTCCCCATAACCTTGGAGATGTCCGCCTCGGCCTTCTTCCCGGCGGCGCAGCCGGAGGGGTTGCGTGCGCCAGCGCGCGGCTCCTCGCTCTTACCGCTACGCGCTCCGTGCTCACCTGACCCCGCGCCCGGATGCGTCCGGCTTCAAGGGCGCCGCGCCCAAGCGAGAGCGGAACGATTGAGCGTGGCGTGGAAGGCTCCTGTCGCCGAGAGCGAGTGCTGCTCGTTCAGGAGGGCGGTGGCTCGGGAGTGCCCGATTCGGCCGACGGCGCGGGCCAGGTTGGTGACGTGCTCCAGGGAGACGATGCGGGACAGTTCCTCGACGGAGCTGTACACCATGAGCTCGACCTCGATGTGTACCTCGTCGAAGCCCGCGTGGGCCAGGAGTCTGCGCAGGTGCCTTCCAATGTCGCGGTGGGGGATGTGCCCTCCGACCTGGTCGGCCACGGCCCGGGCCGCCTCACCGTCACGAGAGGCCAGGGTGAGGGAGGCCCAGTCCGGCTCGAGGATTCCGATCACCCCGCCGGGCCGCAGTATCCGATGAACCTCGGCCAGTACGGCCGCAGGGTCGGCGACGTGCTGCAGTACGCGTTCGATCCGGCAGCCGTCGAACCACCCGTCGGTGAAGGGCAGGCGCTGGGCGTCAGCACGGACCAGCCTCACCGGGTGCCCCATGGACCGCAGGCGGACTCGGCTCGCGGCCAGCATCGTGGCGCTGGCATCCACGCCGTACGCGCGCATGCCGTCGAGCTCCAGCTGCACCAGCTCGTGCCCGGCGCCGCACCCCAGGTCCAGAACCCGACCGCCCGGCGTCGGACCGAGCCCCGAACGCAACCTCTGCTTGGGTCCATGAGGCGCGCTGAGAGCACGGTCGACATGATCGAGGTAGTCAATTAGTTCTGTACCCCGCCCGCTGCGGTCCACATCCGAGAAGTCGCTCACGACAGCTCCTCAGCGGGCGCCCAGGCGGCCGACCCCCGCAGACCGCTCCCTCATGGTTGGTTCCATCCGGGCCGCCAGTCGCTATGCCGCCATCCTGCCACAGCAGTTCCGGCACGCGGCCGGATCTGCCCGGTCGGCTGCACGGCCCCGCTACGCCCGTGAGCCCGCCGGCCGGGTCGGCGAGCACCTGACTGCCGCAGACCCCGGACACGCTTGGGCGGGCGTGAAGTTCGCCGGGTCCTGGGGGTCGCGCGGCTCAGTTCTGCGCCCGGCCAGGTGAGATGCGCACGGTACGGAGGACCACCTCGTTCCTTGGCTTCCCGTCCTGGCCGCCGCCTGCCACTCCGGTCTCAGCGATCTTGTCCAGGACGCCTAGGCCGGAGGTGATGCGGCCGAAGGGTGTGTAGTTCGGGGGCAGGGGGCTGTCCTTGTAGACGAGGAAGAACTGGCTGCCGTTGGTGCCGGGTCCCGCGTTGGCCATCGCGACGGTCCCGGCAGGGTAGGTGCCGCCCGCGACGGTGACATCACTCAGGTTCTCGTCGGGGTACCGGTAGCCCGGTCCGCCGGTTCCGGTGCCGCTCGGGTCCCCGCACTGCAGGACGAAGATGCCCCCCGTTGTCAGCCGATGGCACGGCGTCCCGTCGAAGTAGTGCTGGGCGGCCAGGCTCTGGAAGGCGTTGGCCGTGCAGGGGGCATCCCTGGTCAGTGCGTCAAAGGAGACCGCGCCGGAGTTGAGGTTGAGCGTCGCCGTGTACGGCTGCAGCCCCCTGACATCGGTGGTCGGCAGGTCCACCTTCTTGCTCGCCGTACCCGCCGGTTTGTAGGTGCAGCTGCCGGGTGCGGGGGCGGCGGCCGCGGAAGGAACCGTCAGCAGGCCGGCGGCGAGAACGGTACCTGTCGTGGCTCGAAGCAGGGGCACATACACGAGCTGATCCCATCGTCGGGGGTTATTCGATCTTCATAGCGGGACGCCGCCCAGTTGCCGGCCACAACACGGGAGACGTCGCCCGAACGGGATCGCAGGGGTCTCGGTCAGGGCCGGCCGCGGCGGCCGCCGGTTGAGCGCGGTGGCGGCCGGGGAATGAGCGCGTTCCGCGCGGCTGTGCTGCGTGCCGTACTGCCGGCCGACGCGCGGTGTCCTGCGGGGTGTCGGCCGGGCTGGGGTGCGGGCAGGGAGACTTCCGGGCATGGATGTGGAGTCGGTGGCGGTGGAGTTGTACGGGCTTCGGCCGTCGGAGTTCACCGCGGCCCGGGACGAGTACGTGGCCAAGGCCCGCAAGGCAGGGGACAGGGAGCTCGCCGTCGCGATCGCGGCGTTGCGGAAACCGACCGTTGCGGTGTGGACGGCCGGGCTGCCGGCCTGCCGCCGGCCGCAGGAGGCGCAGAGCCTCGTCCAGCTCGGTGAGGCGCTGCGTACCGCGCACCGGACGCTGGATGCCGAGCAGTTGCGGAAGCTGTCGCATGAGCAGCATGTGGTCATCGGGCGCCTCGCGAGCACGGCGCGCGCTCTGGCCGCCGAGGCCGGGCAGGCGGTGAGTGAGCCGGTGCTGCACGAGGTCGAGCAGATCCTCCACGCGGTCCTCGCCGACGCCGACGTCGCCGCGCAGTGGGCGGCAGGCCGCCTGGTGAAGGCTCCGGACGCCGTGCTGGGATTCACCGGCCTGGAACCGCTGCCCGGCGCCGCTCCTCCCCGACGGGTACAGGCGGCCCGGCCCGCTACCTCCACAACGGAGCAAGTGCAGCCCCCGCAACCGGCTGCGGGCGCGCGGGTGGAGCAGGCACGCCGCGAGCGCGTGAAGGCGGCCCGGACGGAGTTGGCCGAGGCCAGGGCGGAGGCGGAGCGCCTGGAGGCTGCGCAAGCCGCCGCGCAGGAGCTGGCTGACCGCGCGGCCGCTGCTGTGGCGGAGGCCAAGGAGGACGTACGGGCCGCGAGGGAGCGGATGGAGACGGCACGCGAGGCGAGCGCGGACGCGGCCGCCCGACAACGGGAGGCCGGGCGAGCGGCGGTGAAGGCGCGGGCGCAGGTGGATGCGGCGGCCCGGCAGCTCGAAACGCTCACCGACGCCGAGGGGTGAGGCTGCTTCTGAGTCAGCGCGGTGCGGGTCCACGTGGTGTCGTTCGTTTGTCGGATGGAGCCCCGTGGCACGCTACTGCCAGGTGTAAGCGATCCCTGGCCGGAAAGGTGGTGCGGGGACCGGTCTCGGTCGGCGAGCATGGCGGGCATGCGGCAGAGGTCACCTCAGGAGAAGAAGCGGCTGAGCTATCTGAAGGACCGCCGGAACGTCTACGGCGAGAACCAGAAGAGCTCGCGGAAGAACATCCCGCGCGCGCGGCGGGCCGGGCACCATGCGCTGCGTCGTGGCGAGCAGCTGGCGCTGGAGCGGCTTCGGGCGTTCGGCGGGGCGGTGGACGACTCGGAGGTGCGGTTCGCTCGCAGAGGGACCGGTCAGTGGCGGAAATCTGGGGACGCGCCTCTCGGTGAGGTGGTCTCGTACCAGCTGGAGCGCCGGGCCCAGCTCGGCATCGACACTGCCCCGCGCAACCAGGAACGGCTGCAGCGCATCGGGCGGGCGAGGCGGCGTTCCTAGGAGCGGATAAGAGGGTGGGTCCCGACGCGGCTGCTGAGGACCTCGACCCGCCGCTGGTACTCCCGATTGAGGCCGGCTCACTTCCTTGGGGGAGAGGATTCACTGCAGAAACGAGCCTGAGCTCTCCGCCTCGTCAGGAGCGAGGTAGCCGCCCTTGCCCGGCCGGCCACTCGTCCGAGTGCGCCGGCTGCGGCCGCGCGGCTGCCCCGGTCTTGGCGCCGTAGATGCCCTCGGTTCCGCCGCTGTGCATGAGCGGCGCCCGCGCGAGGCACGGCCGGGTACGGAGCACCGGCTCCGGCAGGCAGATGTTGCTCCGGTAGCGTGGCCGGGTGATCTCCGGTGATGCCCTCCTGAAGCGGCTGCGGGCACTGGCCGCCCGAGTCCCGTTCGACCTCGCGGTACAAGCCGGCGCCACGGCCGCCGACTTCGACCGCTGGCCCGTCCCCGTGCCGGCCGAGGCCCGCGAACTGCTGGGCCGGCTCGGCGGCTTCGCCGTACCGCCGGTGGAGTTCACACTGACCGGCCACCCCCGCCAGGCCGGCGACCACGGCCTCCCGCACCCCCACTGGCTGGTCACCGACGACGGAGGCGGCGGCGTCACCTGGGTCGACATCGAGGCCGACGGTCGGTGGGGCCAGGTGCTGATGCAGTACCGCGAGGGCGGCCTCCACGTGGAGGCCGACTCGCTGACGCACTGGCTCGACCGGCTCATCGGCACGGCGGAGGAACTGGTCGACGAGACCGGCTTCGAGGAGGGCGTCCAGCCGTATGCCGACGATTTCTGGGACCTCCTGCAGCTCGACGGCCCCGACCTGCCGCTGCACCCCGCAGCCGAACTCCGTGGCAGTCCGGACCCGGTGGTCGCCCGCCTCGCCGAGCGCGTGCCGGGCGGCGCGCTGATCGCCGACCTCCGCGGAGTCCTGCCGGGCAGCCGCGCCCGCTTCGACCGGGCGCTCAGGCGCTACCGCCTGGACCGGGCTGTCGGTGGCCCGGTGTTCGCCGCCGTTCCCAGCGACGACTGACCTGGGGCCGGCAGGGAATCAGCCGCTCTCGGTGACGTCGCCGACGGCGCAGGCGAATCCCTTCACCAGGGCGTGCGGGCGACGGCCGATCCGACCTGCGGCCGGCACCCTGCCATCGCGCGGGAGGACGGCCGCTTGGGCAACCGCGACTCCCTCTCGCCGTGCCGCCGTGCCCCGTGCCGCCGTGTCCCCATCTGCCACGTCACCAGCACCGCACGGTGCCCTGCCGCGGCCCCGAGAGGCAAACGGCGTCCGGACGAGCGGGGACGAACCTGCGCCGCCGGTGGAGTCACCGGAACTGCTCCAACCCGGCAACGTGTCACGGCCGCATACCCACGGACACCACTGGAAAGACCGAGTCCGACATACGGTCGAGGGACCGGCCGACCCCTGCCGCCAGCACCGGAACAGGAGCAGCCCATGCTTCTCTACGCCCAGACCCCAGCACGGCGGAACCGCCAGATCCTCGCGGACCTGATCGCCGTACTCCTGATCGCCGCCGCGGTGTGGTTCGCCCTGACCGTCCACGGCGCGATCATGCAGCTGGCCGAGCCCGGACGTAAGGTCGAGAGCTCCGGCGAAAGCCTGGCCAACGCCCTCGACGAAGCCGGCGACACAGCCTCGGACGTGCCACTCGTCGGCGACCTCCTGAGGAAACCGTTCCAGTCCGCGGCCGACGCCGGCACCGGACTCGCCGACGCAGGACAGTCACTGCAGGACGTAGTCAGCCAAGTGGCCACCTTGGCCACACTTGCCCTGATCATCCTCCCCGTCGCCCTCATCCTGCTGCTGTGGCTTCCCCTGCGCGTGCGCTGGATCCTCCGCAGCGCCACCATGCGACGCCTCCTCGACGCCCCCGGAGGCGCCGACCTGCTCGCCCTGCGCGCCCTCACCGGACCGCCGCGCGCACTCTCCACGATCCCCAACCCTCCAGGCGGCCTCGCCGATGCCTGGCGCCGCGGCGACCGGCAAGTCATCGCCGACCTGTCCGAGATCGCCCTCAGGCGAGCGGGCCTGAAGCCCTGACGGGCGAAGCAGGGGAGAAGAGCGAGCCCAGAAGGAGCGGTGCGGACCCGTCGGTAAATGACTCGACACCCATCGCACCGATCAGTGAGGCTTCGCGCGATGACCAGAATCGACGACACACCTCCCGCGTGGGACGAGCGCAGCCAGCTCACCACGTTCCTCGACTACATCCGTGATACCGCCCGCGCCAAATGCGCAGGCGTCTCCGCGGAGAACGCCCGCAAGGCGCTCCTGCCGGGCTCGCCGCTGATGACCCTGAGCGGCGTGATCAACCACCTCCGCTGGGTCGAGTACTACTGGTTCCAGGTGGTCTTCCTCGGCGAGGAGGACCACGGCCCCTGGACCGAGGAGGACCCGGACCGCGAGATGCGGATCGCCGTGGACTTCCCGCTCGCGCAGCTGCTCGACGAGTACGCGGAACAGAGCGCCCGCTACCGCGAACTGGTCGCTGCGGCGGCCCTGGACGACCGGGCCGAGCGCGCCGTCCGCAACGGCCTCCACGTCGACCTGCGCTGGATCCTCCTCCACCTCACCGAGGAGACGGCCCGCCACAACGGCCACCTGGACATCCTGCGCGAGATGCTCGACGGTACGACCGGAGACTAGACCGCCGGCGCGCACGTCCGCCGCCTCACCCAGCCCTCCCACCAATCGCCGTCGGCGCCCCTGAACCCCGCCGATCGAGCGGGGTCGACGACCGTGCCGCCTACGCCTACGCCGCCGTCGCCCTCGCCTGCGTGCCGGGCCAAGGGCAGCGGCCCGGCCGGGGTGCCGGCGGCCCGCAGGGCGAACCTGGCCTCGCTCGGGGGTCCTTGCGCGGCACGCGGGGCACGCGGGGCAGGCGCGGCGGCAACGCAAGACGCTGCCTCCGCGCGCCGAACCAGACGCGCAGACAGCGTAGTTGAGCCAGTCCTGGCAGCTGTGACCGGCGTGCCTGGTGGGGGTGCCAGCCGCTATGTAATGTCACATCGCATGATGCTCTTACGTCGTGCGGCATCAGCCGCCGCCCTCCTCCTCACCGCCCTGCCCATAGCGGTCACCTCGCCCGCGCACGCGGCCGACGGGGCGTCCTCCTGCCGCCATGCGGCCTCCGCACCGCTCGACGCCGAACAGGCACGGCTCGCGGACGCCCGTACCACCGCCCTGGTCGAGCGGGCCGGGTTCGCGGACTTCGTACGGCGCCTGCCCGCAGCCCTGTGTACGACGCGCAGCGCCGCCGAGGCCGAACGGCTCCTCGACTCCTGGGGTCAGGCCCTGTGGCAGGCCTCAGTACGACGGGCCCAGGGACAGCGGCACGGCGACCTCGCCCCCGGGGACGACCGGCCGCTGTACTGGGCGCGGCTCTCCATGACCGCCGTACTCGCCCGCTGGCAGCCGGAGTTCACCATCGACCGGGCGGCGCTCCGCGCCCGCTTCGAGGACGCCTCCCGCGGCCTGACCGACAACGACTTCCGGCCTGCGCCCGGCGTACGACGGATCTTCATCAGCGGGTTCGACCCCTTCGGCCTCGACGCGGAGATCCGCCGCGCCAACCCGTCCGGCTCGGCCGCCCTCCAGCTCAACGGGCGCCGTGTGGTCCTCGCCGACGGCAGTCCCGCCGAGATCCGCGCGGTCGTCCTGCCCGTACGCTACGCCGACTTCGACGCCGGCATGGTGGAGCGGGCGTTCGCCCCGCGCCTGGCGGCGGCCGGCCACGCCCCGGCCGACATCATCACCACCGTCAGCCAGGGCTACCCCGGCATCTTCACCCTGGAGGACTGGGCGGGGCGGGCACGGTCCGCCGACCCGTACCCCGACAACGCGCGCGCCCTCTCCGGCGGCACCCGCGAGCGTCCGGTGACGGCCCCCGGCCTCGGCCCGGGCCCGGAGTTCATCCGCACCACCCTGCCCGCCGACGCGGTGACCGCCGCCGTACAGACGCCCTACCCCGTCCTCCTCAACACCGAGGTCACCGAGATCCCGGCCGGTGCCACGACTCCCGTCGACCGGATTGACGGCCCGACACCGGGCTCACGGGCCGTGGCGGGCGGAGGGGGCGGCTACCTCTCCAACGAGGTCGCCTACCGATCCAACCGGCTGCGCGCCGAACTCGCCCCGCACCTGCCCGGCGGCCACCTCCACACCCCGGTGCTCACCGGCCTGCCGGCCGACTCCCGGCTGCTGACCGGTCCCGAGTTCGAACGGAACGAGAGCGCGATCACCGCGGAGGTCCGCGCCGTCCTCGAACACGCCGCCGTGCGGCGGTAGCCGCCGCCCCGCCTGAGGTGCGTTACCCCGCCATGGGGCAGGATGGCAGCCCGTTCCGGAATGCGTACACACGCCCGAACGCGGTTTACAGCACGACGAACTGACAGGTGACAAGGTGACGACACACCTCATACGACGGCTGGCAGCGCCCGCCGCCAAGCCCCCGAACCGGAGGCGCGCAGCGCAGGAGGTCCGTTGAACCGCGATCTCGTCCTGCACGACTGGTTGGTCGCAGGTCTCGCGGTCGCGGCGGGCGCCGCGGCCGGACTGCTGCTGCGCGCCCTCTTGCGGTGGCTGGGCCGGCACGCCGAACGCACCCGGTGGCGGGGGGACGACGTCATCGTCGACGCGCTGCGCACCATCGCCCCGGGCGCCGCGCTCATCGCGGGCGCCGCGGTGGCCGCCACGACCCTGCCGCTCACCGCGCGGGTCTCGGGGTTCGTGAACCAGTCCCTGACCGCGCTGCTCATCCTCATCGCCACCCTCACCACGGCCCGGGTCGTCGCGGGCATGGTCCAGTCCCTGGCGGGGGCGCGCACCGGAGTGGCCGCGTCCGCGTCCATCTTCGTCAACATCACACGGATCGTGGTCCTCGTGATGGGCGCGCTCGTCGCCCTGGAGACCCTCGGCGTGTCCATCGCACCCCTGGTCACCGCCCTCGGAGTGGGCGGCCTGGCCGTCGCCCTGGCACTTCAGGACACCCTCGCCAACCTCTTCGCCGGAGTGCACATCCTCGCCTCGAAGACGGTGCAGCCCGGTGACTACATCCGGCTCACCAGCGGCGAGGAGGGCTACGTCGTCGACATCAACTGGCGCAACACCGTGGTGCGCAACCTGTCGAACAATCTGGTCATCATCCCCAACGGGCGTCTCGCACGGACGAACATGACCAACTTCACCCAGCCGGAAGCGCAGTTCACGATCCTGGTCCAGGTGGGAGTGGGCTACGAGAGCGACCTGGAGCACGTCGAGCGGGTGACCCTCGACGTCGTCGACGGCGTGATGGCCGACATCGACGGCGCGCTCCCGGAGCACGAAGCGGTCGTTCGCTTCCACACGTTCGCGGACTCCCGCATCAACTTCACGGTGATCCTGGGCGTCGGCGAGTTCAGCGACCAGTACCGCATCAAGCACGAGTTCATCAAGCGCCTGCACCACCGCTTCCGGGCGGAGGGCATCTCGATCCCCGCCCCCACCCGTACGGTCGCCCTCCGTCACGACGAGTCCCAGGATCCCTCGTCCTCGCACCCGCCACTCCCTCACCAGCGCGGGGCGTCACCGTCGATGGCCGGGGGGCCGAGGGCAACGTGACCCATGACGAGCTCAGGGGTGCCTTGCCCTCGGACAAGGCACCCCTGACCGTCTTCACCGCCGCTTCCACGACTCAGATCGCCGCCATCGCCCCCGAGGCCCCGGCCCACATCTCGCCGTACCTGACCGACGACCCCCCTGGGGCGAGCGATGTTGTGGATGAAGACCGGGTGTGAGGCCTTGGCCTAGGCTTCGGTCCACGTCTCCTCGCGGGTGCCGCGTGGCAGGGTGACGGCCATGATGTCGCTGGGGGCGTCCAAGGCGAGGCGGTGCCATCGCCCGCGTGGCACGATGGCCGCGGTTCCAGCACTCAGTTCGATCTCCTCCTCGTCGTCTCCCGGCTGTTCCGGACGGAGGACGATACGTATTCCGCCGGTGAGGCAGGAGACGAATTCGTCCGCCTCGGTGTGGATTTCCCAGTGGTCGCCGTGGACGTCGGCGTCGGTCTCGGCATGGGCGACCATCAGCAGCCAGCCGTCCCGCTCGAGCTCGGTGTCCGTTGTGGGCTGCTCGGTGTGCACCTGGCCGCCTGGGTGAAGGTGGACCAAGGATCCGAAGAGTTCGACATGGGTGACAGTCATGCCAGGACGTCCTTCCTGCGATGGTCTTTCATCGGGTGAGGTGTGGGCATGGGATGCCTGCCTGGGTCGCCCGCGACGACGTCACTCGGCCAGGGCACGGCGCAGGGCTGCGGCGAGTGCGTAGTCGGTGCCCTTCGTCGCGCAGCGGGTCGGATTCCGCGGTGGCGACGTAGGCCGGTGGCAGGCCGGTCAGCCGTACATCGCCACGCGGTACAGCGTCGCAAGCGCGTCGTCAATGGGATGAGCCTGCGGCCTGCCGGAGGAGTCGAGCCTGTTCCACCTCTGCATGTTCACCGCGACCGCCATCTGCCGCTTGCCGTCGGCGCGGATCATGGCCAGCGCACCACCGCCCCAGACAGTGCCTCCATGGCCCCAGAAGATGCCCTGCCCGGGACCCTCCATCGGGTACAGGCCGAGGCCGTAGTCGATCGTCTTTCCCTCTTGGGAGACGACCGGGACGGTGCGTCGCATCTGCGCCAGCGACGACGGGCTGACGATCTTCCCGGCCAGCAGCATGCCGTAGAAGCGGTTGAGGTCCGCGACGGTCGATATCAGGGAGCCCGCCGGGATCGCCCATGACATGTTGTAGACGCTGTAGTCGCGCGGCGGGTCGATCATGCCGAACCACGCCTCGTAGAGCAGCGAATGCGGCCCGTCGACGTACGGTCCGGTGGGGAGTTCGGTGTCCCGGAGCCCGGCGCGCTCGATGACGTTCCGGGTGATGTACTGCTCGGCCGTCGTGCCGGTCACCTGTTCCAGGAGCTCGGCGAGGAGCAGGTAGTTGGTGTTGGAGTACAACCCCGGAGTGCCGCCCGGGGTGCCGACGGCGGGTGCGGTGACCCCCATTTCGATCAGTTCAGTGGGGTCGAACCAGGTGTGCCGGTGGTCGTCCAGGCTCTGGGGTCCGGTGTCCGGGAGGTAGGGGAACGCCTTGAGGGAGGGGTAGGCGTACGGGAGGTACTCGGCGAGGCCGCTCGTGTGGTTGATCAGCATGCGGACCGTGATCGCGTCACCGCGTTCTTTGGGAACCAGCCTCGGAAGGTACCGGCTGATCGGTGTGTCGAGACCGATCTGACCGCTCTCGACCTGTTGCAGGACCGCGGCGGCGGTGAAGGTCTTGGTGATGCTGCCGACCCGGTGCCGCATGCCGGCGGTGACGGGGCGGCCGGTCGCGACATCGGCGACTCCGGCGGCGCCGCGCCAGACCTGGTCGCCGTCACGTACCTCGGCGAACAGGCCCGGCATCCCGGCGCGGTGGACGTTCTCGATGGCGGCGTCCAGCGCCGCCGGATCCAGTAAGTTCCCCACGTCATGCGTCCTTTCGCATTGCTCGGCGTGAGCTCCGCATCGGTTGCCCGACCCGGCTCACAGGGCACGCGTGGCACGTCGGCCCGCCTGCTGCCGGGTCGCTCGCCACCCTCATGTCCTCATTATGCGCGCAGTGCGTGCAACAGCAAGTGCATAGGTTAGACTGAGTCCGACGAGAGGGGCGAAATGGCAGGTAGAAGGCGCTGGTCGACCGAGGAAATCCTGGATGCGGCAGCGGAGTTGCTGCGCACGAGCGACACGGAGTCGTTCAGCGTGCGCAAACTCGCCGCAGCCCTCGGGACCGATTCCTCCAGTCTCTACCGGCACTTCCGCAGCAAGACCGAACTGCTGCGCGCGGTCGCCGACCGGATCCTCCTGGCCTCCATGGACGGCTACCGCGCCGAGGGCGACTGGAAGCAGCGCATCACCGCCCTGGCCCTGTGCGTGAGAGAGGCGTTCGGCCAGCAGCCCCAGCTCGCGGCGGTCTGGGGGCGGTACGCGTCAGGCGGCGCCGGTTCCCGGCTGGTCGTGGAAGAGGTGCTGCAGGCCCTGCGCGCGTCGGGACTGCCCGACGAAGAGATCCCGGTGCGCTACCACCGGCTCGCGGTCCTCATCGCGGCGCTGATCGCCTCCGAGGCCGGAGTCAGCACCATCACCCCGGAAGAGTACGAACAGGGCATGGAGCTGTTCCGCGTCGCGGTACTCGGCGCCGACCCCGAACGCTTCCCCGCCCTGGCCCACTTCGCCCGCGACGTCCGCCCCCTCGGGGTGGATCGCCGCGCCGCGTTCGAAGAGATCCTCGCCGCCCACCTCGCCCAGATCGAGGCCGCAATCCGCCCGAGCTAGCGGACTTGCTTGTCTATAACCGCCACGGTCTGTCGACACTCGCCCCCGCGGTTACGAACCCGCAAGTGGGCCGTGTCGACAACTCGCATCGGGAGTCAACGTCGGAGAACGGTCCTTCGGGTGCTTTCCGAATCGCCTCCCGATGCGTAGTCGGCTGGGCCACCTCCGACCACCTGGGCACTTCACTGGCCGCGGACGCGCTCAAGGTCGCCTGCCACCCGCGGAAACCAGCAGGGCCGGTCGTCTTCCACTCTGACCGCGGTAGCCAGCACACCAGCCACGCTTTCGCGGCCCTCGCGGCCGCCCGCGACATCAGGGTCTCGGCCGGATGGACCGGAGTGCGCAGGGACGCCCGCGCCGAGCCCTTGGTCGCAGGGCGCTGTTGTTCACCCCGCTCCCGCTCCGCTACCACCCTTGCCGCCCGTCTGCCGGCCCACTACGTCGCCTTCGACGTGTCGCAGGCCGACAGCGCCTATTGACGGCTGTTCAAAGAGCCTGGTGAGAGGGGGTTTCCCGGAAGTTTCCCGTTTCCCGTTGTGGTGGGCGACCCGCGCCTCCTCGACGTGGAGGGGTGGCGGGGCACAGTCTCGGAGTGCCCGGCGGACGGCCGGGCCGTGCTCCGTGCGACGAGCACGCCGCGAACACCACGACGAGCACGACGACCCGCGGGACACCGCGACGGGGACGGGGGAACGGACATGGCGATGCGGAGAACGGTGGGGGCGGCGGCGGTGGCGGCCGTGACCCTCCTGGCCGTGTGGGGAGGCCCCTGCGGCACTCCGGCGGCCGCGGCACCGGCACCGGCATCGAAGGCGGCGGGGTCGTGTGACGTGCTCGCCACCGGTGCCTCCGCGGTGGCGGAGGGGGCCGTACGGGCCGCATGCGAACAGATCGGCGTCTGGTACACCTGGGGCGGCGGCCACGGGCCGCAGCCGGGGCCGACGTACGGTCAGGTCGACCCGAGCGACCCGGACAGCGCGCACGACCCGGAGCGGCTGGGCTTCGACTGCTCAGGACTGGTCCGGTACGCCTACGCCCGTGCGGCCGGCGGTGACCCGCTGGCCGGCAACGCGTACCACCAGTTCCACGCGCCGCAGGTGCAACGGCGATTCACGGCCGCCGACGGAACCGCGCCGCTGCTGCCCGGGGACCTCCTGGCCTGGGGGTCCGGGGGTTCCATCCACCACATCGCGATCTACCTGGGCGCGGGGAAGATGGTCGAGGCCCGGGAATCGGGCACCCGGATCGGCGTCAGCGACGTACGGCTGGGCGGGGACTACGCGGGAGCGGTCCGCGTTGCCGCGGCGGCGGCCCCCGGAACGTTCAGCACCTGGGGCACCGATGTGTGGACGCACAGGGAGCCGTCCACCGCGAGCCCGCGGGTGCACCGGTTTCCCGGCCCGACCACGGTGCGCGTCGATTGCCAGAAGCACGCCGAACCGGTGACGGCGGAGGGCTACACCAACGACGCCTGGTCCTACCTGCCCGAGTACGAGGCGTGGATCACCAACATCTACATCAAGGGCGCCGCCTGGCTGGACGGCGTGCGCACCTGCCCCTGAGCACCACCCGCACCACTGATCACGCACACCCACCATCCGGCTCCCGAGGGAGCCCTTTCGAGGAGGAAGCATGTCCGCACGCAAGAAGATCGCCCTGGGTCTCGCCGCCGCCGCACTGGCGGGCGGCATGGCCACCGTGACCGGGCCCGCCCAGGCGACGCCCGCCACCGGGAAGAGCGTGGCCGCCGAATGCGGCGTCCGCGCCGACGGCAAGCTGTGGTGTGGCAACCGGGTCGGCGCCAAGGGCTACGAGCACCGCCGGTACAACTCCGCGGTGCGGGGGCCGCTGAACACGAGCCCCAGCTGGTTCCAGTGCTGGGGCCGCGGCGACCAGCACGCCGGCGGCAACAACGTCTGGTACTGGACCAAGTTGGACAACGGCCAGTGGGGCAACGTCGCGGCAGTGGACGTCCACACGTCGGTCGACCCCGCGCCGGGCCTGCGCGAGTGCTGACGCGATGAAGGCCGCCACCCCTCAGCTGGGGGGTGGCGGCCTTCGCACGTCGCCGGGGTCGTGGGGCGGAGCCCCGGAGGCCACTGCGTGACGGCGCATCAGGCGCGACGGCCGCTGCCCTGTACCGCGCTCAACGTTCCGGCGAGGTGGGGCAGGCTCCTGCAGGGCGGCCCTTGTTCGTCATCTCTGACAGTGCGTGACGTCCGGCCGCAGACAGACCGTGTCTGCCGCGACGTCAATGCCCTGCTCCACCCGCTCGTCGACCCCGCCCGCTCCAGGTGCGGGGGAGTGCACCCGGTGTGATGGGCCGGTCACGCCACGCGCCTTCGGGAGACCTCCACATCGTGTGTGCGACGGGGCGATCGGTCTTCACAGTTCCTCGAGATGGTCGACTTTTCTCAGGTCATTCATGCGCGTTTGTCCATTAGGTTCCACGCGGGCGGCGGGTCGCCCGTATCTGTTACTCGATCTTGCGGAGAAGTTGCCCCTATTCGGTGAATGAAGCTGCACACCGGTCATCCGAGGTGGCCGTCTCTCCGTGAAAGGGAGGGCAACCGGATTGGCTGGGCGGACCGTTCGCGTGCTTTCATCTTGCCCGCCGCACCCCTCGCACGAATGGTGGCCGAGTTTTGGGCCGCAGGGTGCCGCGCAATCCCCCCAACAAATGAAAGGTGCGCATCATGCGTAACGACATCGAGACCCGTGAGCTCGCCGACGACGAGCTGGACGCTGTTTCCGGCGGCATCATCAGCGTGTCCGGCGGCCTGGCCGGCGCCGTGAGCAGCGACGTCACCGACGTCGTGGGTCTCGTGGGCTCCCTCGACACCGTCCAGGCCGCGACCGGTCTCGTCTCCCACGTCCCCGGCCTGGTCTCGGGCATCACCGGCGTTTCGGTGAACACCGGTCGCGCCGGTCTCTGATTGGGATAACCCCATGAAACCCGGAGCATCCCCCACGGCTCCGGGGCTCATGGGTGCCCGCGCTGCCCGCGTTGCCGGCGTGCCCGACCGATACGAATGCAGTTGAAGGAATAGTCCGTGCAGTTTCGTCAAAAGGCTCTTTCCCAGCTGCAATCGCCCGAGGAACTCGATCTGCCCGTACGCTTCGCGCGCCCGCAGGGGCGGCTGGTACTGGCCGTCACCGTCATCGTCATGGCCGCCGCGACCTCCTGGGCCCTCACCGGCACCGTGTCCTCCAAGCTGTCCGCACCCGGCATCCTCACCCACGCCGAGGGCAGTTACGTGCTGCAGAGTCCGGTCGCGGGACAGGTGACCGGAGTCCTCGCCGAGGAGGGCCGGCTTCTGCCCGCGGGCGCGCCCCTGCTCACCGTCCGTACCGACCAGGGTGACCGGACCGTACGCACGGTGACCGGAGGCCGGTTGACGACACTGGTCGCCAAAGTCGGTTCGGTCGTCACGACCGGCGCGGATGTGGCGACGGTCGAACGGGTGGAGAGCCTGGACGACCCCCTGGTGGCCATGCTGTACGTGCCGGGCGGCACCGGCTCGACGATCCCGGTGGGCGCGCCGGTCGACCTGAGCGTCCAGTCCGTTCCCCAGCACCGGTTCGGCGTGCTGCGCGGCCGCGTCACAGCGGTCGGCCGCGCGCCCCAGACACAAGCGCAGATCAGCGGATTCCTCGGCGACAGCGGGCTCGCCGGACAGTTCTTCCGGCACGGCAACCCGGTCGCGGTGCTCGTGGAGCTGGAGCGCTCCTCCGCCACCAAGTCCGGCTACCAGTGGTCCTCCGCCGACGGACCCCCGTACGCGGTCGACTCGACGACTCCGGTCACCGGAGCCGTCCACCTCGCCGCGCAGCGCCCCGTCGACTGGCTGCTGCCGTGACCGCGCCGCGGTCGGGGGCACCTCTGCCGGCACCCCCACTGCCCCCCGCCGGGCGCAGGCGCCACCGCCCCGAGCCCAAGGGCGGCACGCGCCGCAGGCCCGCCCCCGCCTCCGCCCCCAAGGGCAGGACGCCCCGGGCCGTACGCACCCCCACCGTGCTGCAGATGGAGGCGGTGGAGTGCGGCGCCGCCGCCCTGGCCATGGTGCTCGGTCACTACCGCCGCTTCGTCGCCCTGGAGGAGCTGCGCATCGCCTGCGGCGTCTCCCGCGACGGCTCTCGCGCCGGCAACCTGCTCAAGGCCGCCCGCGGTTACGGCCTGAAGGCCAAGGGCATGCAGATGGACCTGGCCGCGCTCGCCCAGGTGAGCGCCCCGGCCATCCTCTTCTGGGAGTTCAACCACTACGTCGTGTACGACGGCACGGGCCGCCGCCTCGGCCGCAGGGGCGTGTACGTCAACGACCCGGGCCATGGCCGTCGGTTCGTTCCGATGGACGAGTTCGACAGCAGCTTCACCGGTGTCGTGCTCACCTTCGAGCCCGGCGACGGCTTCCGCCGCGGCGGCCGCAAACCGGGCGTCCTGGGCGCCCTGCCGGCCCGCCTGCGCGGCACCTCGGGCACCATGGCCGCCGCCGTGATCTCCAGCCTGCTGCTGGTGGCGGTCGGTGCGGCGGTGCCGGCCCTGAGCCGCACATACATCGACATGTTCCTCATCGGCGAGCAGACGTCGCTGCTGGGCGTGCTGTTCGCGGCGATGGCCGTCACCCTGGTGCTCACCGCGACGCTCACCGCGGTGCAGCAGGCCAATCTGCTGCGCGGGCGGATCATCTCCTCCACCCTGGGCAGTGCCCGCTTCCTGCGGCACCTGCTCAGGCTCCCGGTCACGTTCTACTCCCAGCGCAACCCCGCCGACCTCGTCCAGCGTCTCCAGTCCAACGACGCCGTCGCCGAGACCCTCGCGCGTGACCTGGCCGCCGCGGGCGTGGACGCCGCGGTGGTCGTGCTCTACGCGGTGCTGCTGTGGACGTACGACCCGCAGCTCACCCTCGTCGGCGTGGCTGTGGCACTGCTCAACGTCGTGGCCATGCGGATCGTGATCCGGCTGCGGGCCACCGGCACGCAGAAGCTGCGGGCCGAGAGCGCCCGGCTGACGAACACGTCCTACAGCGGTCTCCAGCTCATCGAGACGATGAAGGCCACGGGCGGTGAGAACGGCTTCTTCCGCCGCTGGGCCGGACAGCACGCGGTCACCCTCGACGTGCAGCAGCGGCTCGGTGTGCCCAGTGCCTGGCTGGCGATCGTCGCGCCCACGCTGGCGGCGCTCAACAGCGCGCTGATCCTGATGATCGGCGGCCTGCGGGCGGTGGAGGGGCACCTCTCCATAGGTCTCCTCGTCGCCTTCCAGGCCCTCGTGACCAGCTTCACCGCGCCGATCTCCCGGCTGGGTGGCGTCGCCGGACGGATCCAGGACTTCGCGGCCGACGTGGCCCGCCTCAAGGACGTCGAGAACTTTCCCGTCGACCCGGTCCACTCGCGGCGCGAGCCCGCCGCCGGCACCCGCCGCCTCAAGGGCCATGTGCAGCTGGACCGGATCACCTTCGGCTACAGCCCGCTGGACGCCCCGCTGCTCAAGGACTTCTCGCTCTCGGTCGGCCCCGGACAGCAGGTCGCGCTCGTCGGAGGCTCCGGCAGCGGGAAGTCCACCGTGTCCCGGCTGATCTCCGGCCTCTACACCCCCTGGGAAGGGGCCATCCGCATCGACGGGATGCGGTTGGAGGACATCCCGCGCGGCGCGCTGGCCGCCTCCGTTTCCTTCGTCGACCAGGACGTCTTCCTCTTCGAAGGAACCGTCCGCGACAACGTCACGTTGTGGGACCCCTCCATCCCGGACGACGCCGTCGTCGCCGCGCTGGAGGACGCCGCCGTCCACGACGTGGTCGCCCGTCGTCCCGGTGGCATCCACAGCCGTGTCGAGCAGGACGGCCGCAACTTCTCCGGCGGCCAGCGCCAGCGCCTGGAGATCGCCCGGGCACTGGTGCGCCGCCCCAGCGTCATGGTCCTGGACGAGGTGACCAGCGCCCTGGACGCGCTGACCGAGCAGGTCATCATCGACAACCTGCGCCGCCGCGGCTGCGCTTGCGTGGTCATCGCCCACCGGCTGAGCACCGTGCGCGACAGCGACGAGATCGTGGTGCTCGACCGGGGCACGGTCGTGGAACGCGGACGGCACGAGCACCTGGCCGCCGCGCAGGGCCCGTACGCCGAACTGGTCAGGGAGCACTGAAGTGACGTACCCGCACTACGCCACGGCTCTTCCCGCGGACCCGGGACCGGCCCCGGGCCAGGACGCCGACGCGGTCGTCGCGGCCCTGGGCGGACTCGGCTCGCCGGTCGACTGCACCGGCCTGCGCAGTCTGCCGCTGGAAGGCCCGCTCGTGCTGTGGCTGGTCGTGTTCGGCGCGTTGGACCTCTTCGCCGTCGATGCCGCGCAGGCCGGGCACTGGCACTTCCTGGGCCGGCTGGAGCCGGGCACCTTGCTGCTGGGCCCGGCCGAGGGCCCCGAACACAGCCTGGTCGGCCGGCCCCTGCAGGGGTGCCGGCTGCGCCGCATCGAGCTACGGGAGCTGCCCGGCCCGGAGTACGGCGCCCAGTACGACGTCCCACTCCGGCAGTGGTGGTCCGACCAAGCGGCGTACGGCGTCCCCGCAGCGCCACCGAGCCCTCTCGACGACGCCTTCGCGCGCGGCATCGGCCGCGGACTGCGCGTGCTCTACCAGGCACCGCTGGACGGTCGCGCCACCACAGGGCACAGCGGGGCCGACGACGACATCCTGTGGATGCAGATCCCCCCTGGCGCCGTCCAGTACGGAGCCGCGTACGAGACGGAGGCAGTGGGCACCCTCCTCGTCGACGGGGCGATGTGGCAGGGCATGGTCGACCAGCAGTACCGGCTGCTGTACGCCCTGGACCGCTGGATCGAGCAGCTCGAACGCGCCCACGAGGACCGTACGGCGGCCGGCATCGAGGCCGGTCAGGCCGCCCGTACCCAGGCGGACCGGGTGCTGCTGGCCGCCATCGACCGATCCGGCGGCCGTGCCCACCGGGGCGCGGGCACCGACGCGACCTTCGCCGCGTGCCGTCTGGTCGCCCACCACGCCCGCATCACGCTGTCCGAAGCGGGCGAGGGGAGTACCCCTACCGAACGGATGGACCCCGTCGAGCGCATCGCGCTCGCCTCCGGGATCCGCACCCGCACGGTCAGGCTCGGCGGGCCCTGGTGGCGGGAGAACAGCGGCCCCCTGGTGGGCCGCCGCGCGAAGGACGGGACGCCGGTCGCCCTGTTGTGGCGGCGTGGCGGCTACGAGGCGGCCGACCCCGCCACGGGCATGCGGCAGCGCATCGGCAGAGCCGACGCGGCCGCCTACGAACCGCGCGCCGTCATGTTCTACCGACCGCTCCCCGACGGGCGTGTCGGCATGCCGGCCCTGATCCGCTTCAGCGTCCGCGGAACCCTCCCCGAACTGCGCAGCATCGTCCTGGGAGGGCTGGTCGCGGTGGCCCTGGGCGCTCTGGTGCCCATCGCCACCGGGCAGGTGCTCGGCCGGTACGTACCCCGCGCCGAGAACGGCCTCATCGTCCAGACCACCCTGGCACTCATCGCGACCGCCGTCGTCTCGGCCGCCTTCATGCTGCTGCAGAACACCTCCATCCTGCGCATGGAGGGCCGCATCGAGGCCACCCTGCAGCCTGCGGTGTGGGACCGGCTGCTGCGACTGCCGACGAAGTTCTTCACCGGCCGTTCCACCGGCGAACTGGCCAGTGCGGCCATGGGCATCAGCGCCATCCGCCGTGTGTTGTCCGGTATCGGCTCGGTCTGCGTACAGGCGAGCGCGGTGGGCACGGTGAACCTCGTCCTGCTGCTCGTCTACAGCGTCCCGCTGGCGATGACCGCCGTCGCCATGCTCGCCGTCATCGCGGCGGTCTTCCTCGGCCTGGGGCTGTGGCAGCTGCGCTACCAGCGTCGCCTGATCGAGCTCGGCAACCAGCTCAACAACCAGGCCTTCCAGACCCTGCGCGGGCTGCCCAAGCTGCGCGTCGCGGCGGCCGAGAGCTTCGCCTACGCAGCCTGGGCCAGGAAGTTCGCCCGTACCCGCGAGCTGCAGCAGCGCATCGGCCGTCTGCAGAACGTCATTACGGTGCTGGGCGCGGTCTACCTGCCGCTGTGCACGCTGGTGATGTTCGTACTGCTGGCCGGACCGGCCCGTGGCGCCATGTCCGCTGCCGAGTTCCTCACTTTCAGCACCGCCCTGACGATGCTGCTGTCCTCGGTCACACAGCTGACGGGCGCACTCATCTCGGCCGCCGCCGTGCTGCCGATGTTCGAGCAGGTCAAGCCGATCCTGCGGGAGGTCCCCGAGGTGGCCCGCTCCGGCAACCGACCGGGCGACCTGACCGGGGTCGTCGAGGCCAAGAACCTGTCCTACCGCTACGGCGAAGACGGCCCGCTGGTCCTGGACGACATCAACTTCCACATCCGGCAGGGCGAGTTCGTCGCGGTGGTCGGGGCCAGCGGCTGCGGCAAGTCGACACTGCTGCGGCTGCTCATCGGATTCGACAAGCCTTCCGAGGGCAGCGTGCTGTACGACGGCCAAGACCTGGCAGCACTCGACCAGGCGGCCGTGCGCCGCCAGTGCGGCGTCGTCCTGCAGAACGCCCAGCCCTTCACCGGCTCGATCCTCGACTGCATCTGCGGTTCCGGGGTGTTCTCGCTGGAGGAGGCCTGGGAAGCCGCAGCGATGGCGGGGCTGGCCGAGGACATCAAAGCCATGCCGATGGGCATGCACACCATGCTGTCCGACGGCGGCGGCACCATCTCAGGCGGGCAGCGCCAGCGGCTGATGATCGCCCAGGCTCTCATCCGCAAGCCGCGCGTCCTCTTCTTCGACGAGGCCACCAGCGCGCTGGACAACGAAGCCCAGCGCGTGGTGATGGGATCCACCCGCTCCCTGCGCGCCACCCGCATCGTGATAGCGCACCGGCTGTCCACGATCACGGACGCCGACCGGGTCATCGTGATGTCGGACGGCCGGATCGTCCAGCAGGGCCCCCCAGCCGCTCTGCTCGCCGACACGGCAGGTTTGTTCCACGACCTGGTCCGGCGCCAGCTGCGATGACCCGCCGATCGTCGAACCGGTCAGGCCCGGCCGAAGCAACCGAAATGCACGTGTCACGACTTCTGGAGGACTCATGACCGCCCCGTTCCTGAGGTTCCGGATCGGTCGGCCGAGCAGCACCCCTGCCACCTCCGCCCTCCCGACTCCCGAGGACCCGGTACCCGTCCCGGCCGCGGACATCGCAGACACCGCAGCGCCGGAGCCCGTCGAAGCCCCTTTGACGGATCACGAGACAGACCTCATCAGGGCGTCCCTGTCGGTGGTCGAGCCGCTGGCCGCGGAGATGACGGTCTACTTCTACGCCATCCTCTTTGCCCGCTATCCAGAGGTCCGTCCGATGTTCCCGCCGGGGATGGATGCCCAGCGCGGTCGCCTCCTGCGCGCCCTGTTGCGCATCGTGGACCTGGTCGACGACCCCGAAAGCCTGGTCCGCTTCTGCGGACACCTCGGCCGGGACCACCGGAAGTTCGGCACCCTCGCCGCGCACTTCCCTGCCGTGGGCGAATGCCTCCTCGCGTCTCTGGCCCGCTACGCCGGCCCGGCGTGGACCGCGGACATCGCCGCCGCCTGGACGAAGGCATACGGCGCGGTCGCCCAAGTCATGATCGGCGCGGCCGAGGAGGACGAAGCGCTACGGCCCGCCGTGTGGCCCGCCACGATCGTGCGCCGGGTCCCGCGCGGACACGGCATCGCCGAGATCACCGTACGTCCCGACCTGCCGTACGAGTACGCCGCCGGACAGTACGTGAGCGTCGAGACCCCGTGGTGGCCGAAGCAGTGGCGCTACTACTCCGCCGCCAACGCACCCCGTGACGACGGCACGCTCACCTTCCACGTGCGCGCGGTGTCCGGCGGCTCGGTCAGCGACGCGCTGGTACACCGGGCGGCGGTGGGCGACGTGATCCGGCTGGGGGCCCCGATGGGCGACATGGTGCTGGACGCGGCCGTCCACCGCGAGCTGGTCTTCGTCGCCGGCGGCACCGGTCTCGCCCCGATCCGCGCACTCGTCGAAGAGGTCGCCCAGAGAGGGGGACGCCATCAAGTGGACCTGTTCCTCGGCGCCCGCACCGGCGCCGAGCTGTACGGGGTCGACGACATGCTCCGGATGGCCCAACGGCACCACTGGCTCACCATCAGGGGCGCCGTCTCCCACGAGTACATCCCCGGAATCCGGGGATCCCTGCCGGAAGTCCTGGCCGAGTACGGGCCGTGGTACCAGCACGACGTCTTCCTCAGCGGCCCTGCCCGGATGGTCGTCTCCGCCGGCGAGACGCTCACCCGGGGCGGCACCCTGCCCGAACGCATCCATCACGATCCGTTCGAGACTCCCGTCCTGTTCACCCGCTGAGCCGCTCCTCCCGCTCCGCCCTCCCAGGAGAACCTTCGTGACCTCGCCTCCGCCGCCTTTCGGATCAGCAGGTGAACACCATCTGCAGCAGCAATTGGGCACCGCCGACCGTGCCGCCCGCTTCTACGATCAACAGGTACGTTCCTGCCTCACACCCGCGATGCGCGGGTTCATCGCGCGCCAGGCAATGGTCTTCCTGGCCACCGCAGACTCCCACGGGGAGTGCGACGCCAGCTTCCGGGCCGGACCCCCGGGATTCGTCCACGTGATCGACGAACAGACCCTCGCCTACCCCGAATTCCACGGGAACGGCGTACTCGCCAGCGCCGGCAACATCACCGAGAACCCTCACCTCGGCATGCTCTTCGTGGACTTCACCCACCATCACGTGGGGCTTCACGTCAACGGTGTGGCCCATGTCCACCGCGACAGGGAACTACGCCACATCCACCCCGGCCTGCCTGCGGACATCGCGCCCGGGCGCAGTCCCGATATATGGGTCCGTCTCACCGTCGAGGAGGCCTACATCCACTGCTCCAAGTTCATACCCCACCTGGAACCAGCTCACCGTCCCACCCGCCACGACGCATCCCGCCCCAAGGACCCGGACTACTTCACCCAGCCCGATCCTCACTCGGCAGCCACGGGGCGCGGGACCTGGTGAGGCCGGGCGGGCCGGGGCAGCCCCGGATAACCATGTTGATTCCCTGCTGCCTTGCCCCGCGTGACAGAGGCCCGACGCGGCAGTAACGAACCGACGAGCCGTCAGCGGAAGCACACGGCGAGGCCGGGATTCTCGGCGGCGGCCGGGGGCCCGGTCTCCTGGGGATGCACGGCCCGGGTGAGGGCGCTTGTAGCCGCCTTCCGAGGACGCGGAGACGGTCCCATGGTGATGGCACGGCCTGCCCGTGGCTGCCACCGGTGGGCTCCCGACGGCCGGTTCACCACCCGCCTATGAGCGGTGACGCAGCCGCCTGAGTTGCTCTGTGGAACGGGCTCCGACTACGCCGGTGCTGGGTTGCGGCGGCCGGGAGTGTGCGGTGACCGGGGCTTTCAGGCGTCTAAGGTCGCGTTCATGACGAGGACCACGCCCGCGCGCCCTCTCGATGTCGAGGCGCTCTTCCCGGAACTGGCCGCCTTTCGGGGAACGACAACTCGGCTCCATCCGCGGCCGGGCAGACCAGACCCTTCGGCCAGTTCCGTGGGCGGTCCTATGCTGTGGCCGGCGGACGAGCCGTGGCCGGTGTGCGGCGAGACCCACGGCCGTGGGCGTGGTCGGCGCCCGGCTGACATCCGTCGCTATCGGCAGGTTCTGGCTTCCGCGTGGGCCCGCGAGCATCCGCATGGCCCGACGGATGCGGAACGGGAGCTCCTGGGCGAGCTGCACCGGGAGCACCGGATCCCCGGGGCATCCGAGACAGACCCGCTGCCGATGATCGGCCTTGCGCAGCTGTACCGGCGGGATGTGCCCGACCTGCCGGCGGGGCCGGGCGATTGCGATCTGCTCCAAGTGTTCTGGTGTCCCTTCAACGCGCACGGCCCGGGCCGGTATGACCTGGAGCTGCACCTGCGCTGGCGGCGGTCTTGGGAGGTCGGCAAGGTGCTGACCGCGCCGCCACAGCCGCTGGTCGTCGGATCCGATGGCTTCGTTCCCGAGCCCTGTGTGCTGCACCCGGAGCAGGTGGTCACCTACCCGTTTGCCGGCCTGCTGCCCGAGGAACTGTGCGCCCGGATCGACGCCTGGGAGGAAGCCTTTGAAGAGGAAGCCGAGCAGTCGGCGGACGAAAGCACGACAGAGCCGCCCGGCTACCAGTACGACCTGTCCATCCCGCCCGGCTGGCGCGCGGGCGGCTTCGCCTCCTGGCACGCGACCGACCCGTATCCCATGGACTGCCTGACCTGCACGACGCCGATGCACCTGCTGCTGACGATCGACAGCTCGGAATGGGATGGAGGCAGCGGCAGCTGGAGACCGCTGGAGGACCACAACCAGGCCACTCACCGTTGCGCCAGTCCCACGGAGGTCACTGTGGGCCGCTGGGGCGAGCTCAACGTATTCGCCTGTCCCGGCGATCCTGAGCATCCGCACCGCTGGAGCATCCAGTAGGTTGTCGTGCCCCTGAGGAAGCGCGGCGAGCGTGCCCGACGACTCTGTATGAGGGTCAGAAGGGCAGCTCGTCCCCCTCGGTTGGCTCCGTTCCCTGCCACTGGGCCCACCGCCCTAGGCCCGCGACGGACCCGGGCTGGGGTGAGTCTGTTCGGTTCCGCCGGTGGCTCCCACGGTCGGCGGAGATCCCGTGCGCGTTCGCCCAGGCTGCGGATCTTGGCGTGGTCCCGGTTGTGACGCCGGCCGCGATGATGCTTGCCCCGGATCGGAACGCGGATCGCGGGACCGGCGCCTTGATACGCCTTGTCGGCCCAGCACTTGATGTCATCGGTGGCGAAGGCAGCGGGAATGCGGTGGATCCGGGCCGCGGTCAGGTCGTGCGTGGCTCCGGGAAACGCGTCCGAGGCCCAGATGAGGCGACCGGCTGGGTCGGCGAGGACCTGCACGTTCGTCCCGTGGTGCTTCTTCTTCCCGAGTAGAACGGGCGGTCGGCGGCGATACGGTCGATCGGCAGCACGGTGCCGCCGAGAATCGCGTACGCCTTCTTGCGCACGGTCGCCATGGCCTGCTCCAGCGGTCGCGAGAGCAGGCAGGAACTTTCTTCGTGCCCACCGCTGGGGCGCCTGTCCAACCACCCGTCAGTTGGAGGGGGTTCAGTGGTCGGCCCGCCGTCACGTTGGCTGCTCACCACTCTTCGGGAGACGAACGCTGATCGTAGATCAGTCCTGCGCTTCGCGAACGTCCTTTCCCTGCTCGGCGAAGGCCTTGAAGTCCTGCATGTGCTGTTGCGACTGCTTGCGGAAGGCGCCGGGCATCAGAAGCCCCACCAGCCGCATCAGCGAACCGCTGAACCGGTATTCGCTCTCGCTCTCCCAGAGCGTCGTCTCGGGGCCGGTTTCGGTCAGCCGGTCGCGCACGGCGCTCCACATGCCCTCGCCGACGATCTCGCGGTCGAAGTGAACGACGTGCCCTTTCGGGATCCCGCGCAGGTCTGCCGGTTCCCGGCGCGTGATGGTCTCGGTGCACTCCATCTTCTGCTTCCCCATCTGCATCACGACCCGCGATGTGGTACCGACCTGCCCGTGCACCCCACTCAGCGGCTCGTGCAGTACCAGACCCCGCAGCCACTTCGACATGTGTGCCGGGTCGGCGAGCAGCTGTACTACCCTCTCCCGCGGCAGGGCGATCTCGATGGAGACGGTGTACTTCATGGCGGAGTGCTCCGGGTTCCCGAGTGAAAAGGCATGAACTTGCAGCCTCGCCTCATGTTATTCAGTCACGGCATGTCAACGATTCCCCGTGGTCATGGCGGCTGTCGCCCTGTCGGCGGAGGGCGAGGGCGCGCTGTAGCCGGCGTGAGAGACGTCTACGGCCCGCTGGCCGGTGGAGAGCTGCTCCCAGTGGCCGCGGAAGGGCACCCGCACTGCGGAGCCGGCACCTTGGTACCCCTTGTCGACCCAGCACCGCACGCCCACCTCGGCCAGAGCATCGAGGATGCCGTGAGTGAGGGCCGCCCGGATGTCGGGGACCGCGCCCGGCAGTGCTGACGAGGCCCACAGCAGCCGGCCGTGGGGGTCGGCGATGACCTGCACGTTCATGCCGTGCCTCTTGTGGCGCTGGCGCGCGAAAAAGGGGGGCTGCCTCCGGGGATGAACCGGAAGCTTCGGCAGCAGTTGCGCGTCGCGAGGGGCTCGGCCGGTCCAGGGGCGGGCTGATCACCAAGGTCCACCCAGCGGTGGACGGCCGGGGCCTGCCGTTGTCGATCGTGTTGAGCGCCGGCACCACGGCGGACTGCACACTGCTTCCCGTCGTGCTCGACGCGATACGCGTCCCGCGCGTCGACGCTGGCCGACCACGCGCGAGGCCCTACCGGGTGGTCGCGGACACGGCGTACTCCTCCCGGAAGATCCGCCACGTCCTGCGCCGGCGGAGGATCAAGACGACCATCCGCGAGCGCCGCGACCAGATCGCCAACCGGCTACGTCGGGGCGCCGGCGGCGGGCGACCACCGGGCCTTTGACAAGGAGGCCTACCGAGGACGCAACGTGGTGGAGCGGTGCTTCTCCCGGTTGAAGCAGTTCCGGGCCGTGGCGACCCGGTTCGACAAGCTTGCCTTCCGCTACCGCGCCGGAGTTGTCATTGCGTCGCTGGTCCTGTGGCTTCGGGACAGCCCGTGAGAAGGTCGATCTCCGCGCCCGCTGCGGTCCATGCGGTCATCGTGCCCGAAAGCCCCGCACAAACGGAGACGTAGTCCGCCCTGTGCTCAACATCGCCACCCTCACCGGGCCGTGCCTTGAAGCTGACCGTCAGGTGCTCGCCCGCAGGCACCTCATACAGGCTGCCCATCGGCTCGAAGACCACCATCAGCGGCTCATCGGCGTCTGCCGCCACGACGACGCATTCCTCCACCAACGACGCATCCCGCGCCGCAGCCCTGCGCCGACGCCAACCCCGCACCCAACCGATCACAGGACCAATTATGAGACACGACCGAAAGGGGGTTACAGAAGCCTGCATTCTAGGCATTTTGCCTGTATGGGTGGGGTGTTGCGGGCTGAGCTGGTGTGGGTGGAGACGTGCACGGGCTTGCGGATGGACCGGTTCGCGAGGCTGGTGAAGGTGGTACGGGAGCGGGGTGGGAACGGGCCCGGTGGGGGCCGGCCGTGGTGCCTGCCGCTGGCGGACCGATTTCTGTTGGTGACGGTGTGCTAGCGCACGAACCTCACGATGCGGCAGCTCGCTCCGCTCTTCGGGATCTCCCCGGCCACCGTCTGCCGGGTCATCCAGCGCCTCCGGCCGTTGCTCGCGCTGGAGCCGGCGCCGCGGCCCGTCGTGGACATCGAACGCTTGTGGATGGTGGACGGCACACTCATTCCGGTCCGCGACCGGCAGGTCGGTGCCTCCTCCCGCCACTACCTGCCGGCCGCGGCGGCCGGGACGACGGTGATCGCGGACGGTGCCTACCTGGGCACCGAGCTGATCGTGCCGCACCGCAGAAGGGCCGGACGGCCTCTCCTGCGCGGTCAGGCAGAGGACAACGCCGAACACCGCCGGGTCCGTGGCCGCGTCGAGCATGCCTTCGCCCGCATGAGGAACTGGAAGATCCTCCGCGACTGCCGTCAGAAAGGCGACGGCCTCCACCACGCCGTCCAGGCCGTCGCCACCATGCACAACCTCGGCATGACATGCTGAAACAGCAGGTCAAACACCACCCCGGCCCGCCCGAAACAGGCCTTCTGCAACACCCTTTAGCCCCCGCAACTCGCGAACGCTTCGCCGGAGCCGCCGCCTCGGTTCATGGGTTCTCTCGAGGGTCGGGTCAGCAGGCCGCTCTCCTCGGTGAACCGGGGGAGCTGGGCGCGGAGCGCCGGGGCGCCGAACAGCGCAACGCTCAGCAGCAGAGCGTCCGGCCGGCGTTCGGTCGCCCGGCGGACTCCCGCGTGGTCGCGGCGCCGCTGGGCGAGGAGCGTCGCGCCGCGTAGGGTGCGCCAGGGCCATACCCACAAGGCCACCGCGCCGGCGTCGGCGAGAAGGCCGAGCACCGTCCACACTGCCGTCTGCCCGCCCGTGGCGGCCCGGAGCGGAGTGGTGACGAAGACCGGCAACAGCAGGATCCGTACGACCCACACCCGTCTGCGGGACACCACCAGCCGCGCCCGCTCCAGTTCCGTGGACACTCCCTGGACGGCACGTTGCACCCGCTCTCTGCCTTGTAGGCGGCGCGGGTGCAGGGGCCCGTACAGCGCGTGGTATTGGGCGCGGGCCACCTCGGAGCAGCCGCGTGGCAGTCGGGCCTCGCCGGGTTGGACGGTCTGCCGCCATCCGGCCTCGACCGAACCTGCCAGATACAGCTCGACCAGCCCGGTCTGCGCCGCACCCCGCCCGCCCCCGCGCAGCAGGCCCGTCTCGACGGGAGAGAGCCGCCGGCCGAGTGGGTCGGGCACCGGCTGCCTGCCGGGGCGAAGGCGCAAACCGGCAGCGATCAGCAACAGGAGCCACGCGGCTCCTGCCCACACAGAGTTGATCACGACCACGGACACCCCTCCCTCTTGCCACCAGACTGGCGCCAAACCAGTTGGTCCGCCAGCCGGTTGGGGGTCACTCCGGTCTGCGGAGCAGAACGGTCGGGATAGAGTGCAGCGAGGCCCACTTCGGACCGCTGCGGCAGTTCACCCTCGCCAACTCGAACCACCCCAACCACACCGCCCAGACCCGGGCCTGCACGCCTACCTCCGCTGGCGCAACCGAAACGCCCGCCACCCCGAGGTCCTCGCAGCACAACGACGCGAACGCGCCCGCATATGGTCAGGGTGCTTGCCGCGCGTCTGCTCCGGCCGCGGCTCGGCCCGCAGGGCCTGTAATCCTGTTGTTGCCCGCGCCCCCACCCAGCCGGCAGGACGGCCGGCCGGCCGGCCGAACACGTTTCACCGGTCTCGTGGAAGATGATCTCGTGACACACCTTCCGACAGATGTACGAGCCGCCCTCCGGTTCTTCGCGTTCTACCTGGGCAACGGCACTGTGGATGTCGATCTGCTGGAGGGGATCGACTATCGCGCCCACTTGCTCGAATTCGGCTCAGACCTCGAGATGGTCTTTGCGATCTTCGCCAATGTTCTCGAAGTCGATGATCACGGACAGACGCTCAACGACGGGGATGCCCAGTACCGCGCTGCCCAGTGGATCCGTGGACGCTGTGACCCCGGATACCAGGTGGAGCCTCCGTTTGAGGCATGGGAGACCGAGCTTCACGGCCCCTGACAAAGCCCAGACGTACAGCGGCGGAGCAGTCCATCCTCATGTAGCCGTAGTCATCACGAAGAGCGATCACAGCCCTGGAATCGACCAGGGCTGCTCGACGCCCCACTCGCTTCCATCCTGAATCGAGTGGGGAGCGGAAGAGAGCGCCTTGCCGGTGGCGACGGGGCCGCTACCTTGGCCGGCCAGTCCGTCTGCGCATGTGAACCGGCCGCACCGAGCTCTGCGAGCGCGGTGTCAGTCGTCGATGGCCTGGTAGAGCGTGGTCCAGAAATCGTGGATGAGGCGGGCGGAGTCCGGGGTGGACATCCCGACCTGGGTGAGCAGGATTCCGGTGAGCTGGTTGGCCGGGTCGGCGTAGGCGGTGGTGCCGGTACCGCCGTCCCAGCCGAACTGGCCGATGGGCGTGTGGTCGCCACGATGGGTGCGCACCGCCATCCCGAAGCCCCAGCCGCCCTGCTGTGCTTGGCCGACCGTGAGGTGGGCGATGTTCCTGTACATGGTGTCCCGGGCAGTTTGCTGCTCGGGCGTGAGGCGGTTGGTGGTCATCAGCTCGACGGCGGGCCGGGACAGGATCCGTTCGCTGCCGTGCATGCCGTGGTTCAGCAGCATCTGGAAGTAGGAGTGGTAGTCGTCGACGGTGGAGACCAGTCCGCCGCCGGCGCCCTGGAATGCCGGGGGCCGGCTGGTCCTTCCGCCTTCCGCCTCGTCCCACACGAGGAACTCTCCGGTCTGCGGGTCGGGCCCGTACAGGGGCGGCAGTCGGTCGATCTTTTCGGCGGGCACGTGGAAGGCGGTGTCCTTCATCCCCAGCGGATCGAGGATGCGTTCGCGCAGGAAAATCTCCAACGGCTGCCCCGTGACCCTGGCTACGAGCACGCCGAGCACTTCGCTGCTGAGGTCGTACTGCCACCGCTCGCCGGGCTGGTACGACAGCGGCAGCTCGCCGAGGCGGCGCATCCACTCGTCCGGGTCGGGCGCCGGCCCGGATGCCACGCTGTAGTCGAGACGCTCGAAGGTCGCGGCCCTAATCGGGGAGTCCATCAGAGCGAAATCCATTCCGAGCCCGAACGTGGAGGTCAGCAGGTCTCGTACGGTGATCGGCCGCCGGGCCGGCATGGTCTCCTCCAGCGGGCCGTCGGGTCGCTTCAGCACCCTGCGGTCGGCGAGTTCGGGCAGCCACGGGTCCACCGGCTCGTCAAGGCGCAACCTGCACTCGTCGAGAAGGACCATCGCCGCTGCCGTCGTGACCGGTTTGGACGTGGACGCCATCCGGAAGACCGTGTCCCGGCGCATCGGCGCGCCACCCTCATGACGCATCGTCCCGATCGCTTCGACGTGCGTCCGGCCGCCGCGGCTTACCAGAGCGACCAGCCCGGGAATCTTCTTGGACTCGACGTGCCCTGCCAGCACCCCGCGCAGCCTGTGCAGCCCTGCTTCGGAGAAGCCGCTGTTGATTTCACCCATGATGAATCTCCTTGTCTACCGGCCCCCTTCGAGGCGGCCATGCGATGAGCGTGCACCCTGACCCAAGGTCAAGGTCAACCTCCATCACGGCCGTTCCGGTCTCGACGCAGATGCGGGCTACCCTCGCCCCTGTGATCACCCGCAACCCGTGCCTCAATCTGAGCGACCACGATCCGGAGGTGTGCTGAGTCGATGACAAACGGGCTCACGATCGGTCAGGCAGCGGCGTTCGTCGGCGTCACGATCAAGACCGTGCGGCACTATCACCGGCTCGGCCTGGTGGCCGAGCCGGAACGTGACGGTTCTGGCTACCGGCGTTACCTGTCGGCCGACCTCCTCCGGCTGGTCCAGGTCCGAACCATTGCCGCGGCCGGCGTCCCGCTGGCCGAGATCGGTGACCTGCTCGACGCCGATCCCGAGCGGTTCGCCGCCGCCCTGGACGACGTCCATCGTCGGCTCACCGAACAGATCGAGGATCTGATCGCGCGACGCGACACTCTGCACCGGCTCGCCCATGGCGACCGGGCCCTGCTGCCCGACCGGGCCTGCGCGGTCTTGGACCGGCTCGCCGGTCTCGGCTTCAGCCCCGAGTACGTGGCCACTCAACGGGAGGCCCTGGTGCTGGCCCGGGCGCTGGTCCCGGAGGTCTTCGCCACCTTCCTGAACAGGCTTGAACACGGGCTCGACGATCCCGAGTTCGTCGAGCTGACCAAGCACGGCTTGAGTGCGGCGTCCTGGGATCCCGACGACCCGCGGATCGAGGAACTGGCCTCCGCGCTGGCCGACAAGCTGCTGGCCGACCGCGCCCTGCTAGCGATGCCGACCGGATCTCAGAACCGATCCGAGGCCTCCGCCCGGTACGGACTGGTCAACCACCACCGGGAAGCCCAGGCACCCTCCATCGCCCGGTTGAACACGCTGGTCGAGGCGAACCTGCGCGCCGCCGGCATCGACATCCCACATCAGTGACGGCCGCCCAGTAGATCCGCCGCGCCCAAGGAATCGAATGACCGACCTCACCGCTCTGACCCGCCTCTGCCCGCCGCCTGCCGCACCGCAGCTCCCGATCGACTGGAACGCCGTGGAAGCCGAGCTCGGTATGCGCCTGCCAGAGGACTACAAACAGCTCGCCGCCACATACGGGCCAGGGCTCTACAGCGACTACATCAACATCTACCACCCGCGGGCAAACACTCCCTGGGTCAACCTCACCGGACCCATGCCCTCACGCATCCGCGGGCATCTCCAGCGCGACTGCGAGCAGGGCACTCACCCCGTTCCATACGATCCTCAGCACTTGTTCGCCATCGGTGTCACCTCCAACGGCGAATACCTGTTCTGGATCACTGACCCCCAAGACGCCCCCGACAACTGGCGCATCGCCGTCAACGAAGCCCGCGGCCCCCGCTGGCACACCTACAAGGGCAGCCTCACCGCTTTCCTCACATCGGTCCTGAGCGGAGAAACGTCCGTCCCGCAGTTCCCCAAGGACCTCCTCGACCCTCCCATCACCTTCGCCCCCTCCACGGCGCCCGCCATCGACTACCCACAGCCTCCGGCCAGACCCGCAGTCAGCACCGACAGCATCCGAGAATGGGCACGCGCGAACGGCTATCAACTACGCCCCCACGGCCGTATCTCCGCTGATGTCCGGGACGCCTGGGAGCGCGCCAACCCGGTCTGATCGGGTCGTCATACGGGCGACCAGCCGGAACTGAGGATCACATGACCCGTACCACACCGCCCCGCCCGGTCGACGCCGAGGCCCTGTTCCCCGCACTCGCCGACCACCGCCGTACCAGCACCCGCCTCCACCCGCGCCACGGCGACCCGAAAGCCGACGAGAGCTCGGTGGCCGGCCCGTTCCTGTGGCCCACCGGCGAGCCGTGGCCCGTGTGCACCGCGGATCACCCGAAAGGCATCGGGCATCGGCTGTCGGACGTGCGCCTCCAGCGCCGGATCCTCGACGAAGCGTGGCACCGCGATCCCGACTCAGGTCCCACCGAAGCGGAACGCGAGATCTTGGACACCCTCCAGCCAGGACCGCACGCCCCACAGATCGGCGACGCGGACCCCATTCCGCTGCTCGCCGCGGCGCAGCTGTTCACCCGCGACATCCCCGACCTCACCGGGCCGGACGGCTGTGACCTGCTCCAGGTCCTGTGGTGTCCCTTCGAAGCGCACGGTCCGGGCCGGACGATCGACGTCGTGCTGAAGTGGCGGCGCTCCCAGGACGTCGGTGAGGCCCTCACCGTGATCCCGGAACCCGTCGTGGTGGGCAGGGCCGAATGCGTGCCGAACACATGCGTGTTGCACCCCGAACAGGTCGTGGAGCACCAGTACGAGGGTCTGCTGGACGAGGACCTCCAGGAAGCCATTGAAGAGTGGGAGGTGGGCAACGACGAGGAAGACGATGACGCCTTCGACTCCTCCACCCCGTCCAGCTTCGACACGTACGAGGAGTACGAGGCGGCCATGGCCGCCGCGCACGCGGATGAGGAATACGAGGTCACCTACCGGGGTGACCTGTCCATCGCGCCCGGCTGGAAGGTCGGCGGCTTCGCCTCATGGCACCTCACCGATCCGGCGCACATCGCTTGCGAGGTCTGCGGAACACCCATGCCTCCCCTGATCACCGTGGCCGTCAGTGAATGGGACGGAGCCTCGGAGAGCTGGATCCCGCTGGAAGACCGGGACTCCGTACCGGACAGCCGGATCAGCGACCCGACCGGCGTCTACCTCGGCCGCGGCCTCATGCGCGTCCACACCTGCCCCGCCACCCCTGCACATCCGCACCAGCTCAGTTTCCAGTAGACGGGCGGTCCGACTGTTTCGACTACTGGAAGACGAAGACGAAGACGAAGACGAAGGCGGACGCCGGCAAGCCGCCGGTCCGGAGCGCTCGGGCGGCGCCGGTGCCGGCCCCGCGAACGCTCCGGCCGCAGGAGAAGCTGCCGCTGTACGAGCAGCTGGGCCGCAGACTGTGGCTCAGCAAGCCCTGGCCGGTCTGCGACGCCGTCAGGGGTATGAAGTGCCCGAACGACGATGCGGCGAGACACAGAGGCCATGGCAGATTCCCCATGACGAGCGGCTGCGGCTCATCATCAGCGAACGGAACTCCCGAGCCCAGGAGAAGAAGCGCACCGAGCGGCCGGAGGGGCGTTCGCGGCGATCTCAGGCAAGTTCGCCGTCCCTGCGTGTCACGGACATTGCCTGTCCCACCTGCACCAGCCCCGTCAGGATCTGAGGTGTTGGCCACGTCATGCTCGTGAACCGCGCACTGTGGACTGGGGTGCCGGCGTCGACTTTTGCCCGGTGGGCTATGCTCTGCGGCCATGAATACCGGGACGGCATTGCGCCACACACGGATTGGTGACCCGGCGCTCTTCTGAGCGCCGTACGGGCCGGTGCGGGACCGCTGTTGGATCGAAGGTCTTGCGCTGCTGCGAGGGCTCCGCCTCCGTCATGTTGATCAGGCTCGACACATCAACCACGACAGGAGAATTCATGCCCACCAAGACGCTGCAGATTCCCACCGCGGACGGCCATGCCGACGCCTTCGCCGCCTTCCCCGACCGTGGCGAGCGGCGCCCAGGGGTGCTGATGTACGCGGACGGCTTCGGCATCCGCCCCGTGCTGCGGGAGATGGCCCGCGAACTCGCTGGGCACGGGTACTACGTGCTCGTCCCCAACCTCTTCTACCGGCACGGCCCGGCACCGGTGATCGACCTTCCCGAGCACATCGGAGAAGAGGTCCGGCCCGCGCTCATGGCCCAGGTGATGCCCTTGATCGAGGCGCAGACCCCCGAACGTGTCCTGAGCGACGCCGACGCCTACCTCAGGTTCCTCACCGCCCAGCCCGAGGTCGGGGCCGGACCGGTCGCGGTGACCGGCTACTGCATAGGCGGCCTCCTGGCGATGCGCACCGCCGCGGCCCACCCCCGCCAGGTGGCTGCCGTCGCCGCATTTCACGGACCCGTGGGCGCGGACGGGCCGGACACCCTCGCCAAGATCACCGCCCAGGTCCACTTCGGCCACGCCGAAGGCGACCTGACGCCCGAGGCCCTCGGCGCGCTCAACCGGGCCCTGGACGCCGCCGGTGTCGGCTACACCTCCGAGATCTACCCCGGCACCGTCCATGGCTTCACCATGTCCGACACCGATGCTTTCAACCCCGCCGGACTGCAGCGCCACTGGGACCGCCTGCTCCCCCTCCTCGACCGCACCCTGGCCAACAGCTGAGGCTCCGGCTCGGAAAGCAAACCTGAAGTACCCGGCTACGACCGGCAGACGGCGCGGCGGGCCACACCGATCTCTGCATGGCCGCGGCCCGCCTGGCCACCGCACGCTGGATGGCCGACGAGCAGGCTGACTTCGTCCGGGAACCTCCGGCCGGGGCGTCGGAATTGCTCGCCATCTCTACCGGGGCGAGCGGGACATCCCGGCCGTGACGGCTGTCTCGGTCATTCCAGTCCACGCAGGTCAGCAGCATCTGCGGCGACCAACTTCGCTGATACAGAGACACCCACGGTGCCGGGTCGGTCCGGAGTGGGCAGGCTGACCAGGCCGCGAGGGAGACAGATCCCGGAGTGACGCTGAGACCGCCGATGGAGCCGATGCCGGCGCTGCGGAGTCGGTGCCGGGCCCCTGGAGTGCTGGGCTCGCCGGCCTTCGAGCAGAAATTCGACGGACACAGGGTCCCGCTGTTCACTCCGGCCGAGCAGGGCGGCTGGGTACTCCTCCAGACCCGGCGCGGGTCGCTGATCCAGGGCCGGTTCCCCGATCTGGTGGCCCGCCTCAGAACTCCTAACGGAATGACTCTTTGGGGTCGACGCCTCGTCCCGGGGTGCTGTCGGGCAGCATGGGGCGATGCACTTCGATCAGCCGCTGCCTCGCGAGGTGAAAGCCATCGATTCGGCCTCGCTGTTCAGGCTGGAGGAGCGGGCGTGTGACCTCAGCCTGAACCAGCGGTTGGACCCAGCGTGGGTGCGAGCGAATGCGGCGCCTGACGGAGCCCACTACCTGTGGCCGGCCCTGTGGAACAGCCTGTCCCACCGCCCGGACGTCCCGCGTCAGCTGCGGTGCGAGCTGTTGATCACTCTGCGTGCGGGAGACCGCGTGATGAGCCTGCTGGACGTGCTTCCCGATGACTTCGCCGCGCTGCCTAGGGTGACCTCACGCGAAGAAGGCATGCAGGTCAGCCAGCTCCTTGACCATGCTCCCTCGGTCAGGGAATGGCTACTGCGGGAGGACAAGGGCTCGGGTCAGCTGTGACAGGCGTCGCCGGCAGATGAGTGCGCATCCCAGGGTGAGGAAGGCTTCGTGGATGTCGTCGCGGATCTCCCAGCGGATCCGCAGGCGGCGGAACCAGTGCAGGTGGGCGAAGGCGCGCTCGACAACCCAGCGTTGGGTGCCGAGTCCGGAGCCGTGTTCGGTGTCGCGTCGCGCGATCAGTGGCTTCACGCCGAGTGCGCGGACGAGGCGGCGGTACTTGTCGTGGTCGTAGCCGCAGTCACCGAGCACGGTGTCGGGGCGGCGCCGGGGTCGGCCGCGCTTGCCGCGCACGGGCGGCACTGCCTGGAGCAGTGGGATGAGCTGGGTGACGTCGTTGCGGTTGCCGCCGGTCAGGGTGACGGCGAGCGGGATGCCGGTGGCATCGGTGATCAAGTGGTGCTTGCTGCGGGTCCTGCCCCGGCCAACAGGGCTTCGTCCCGTCTTGGGGCCCCTTTTGGCGCCCTGATGTGGGAGCCGTCGACCGCCGCCCGGGAGAAGTCCAGGGCGTCCGCGCTGCGGAGCTTGACCAAGAGCGCTTCGTGGAGCCGGGGCCACACGCCGGGCCTCGGTCCACTCGGCCAGGCGCCGCCAGCACCCGACGTGAAGTCGTGCAGACCCTCGCCCTCGACGCCGCCGAACGTGGCTGGGACCGCGAAGTCGAGCGACACCGCTGCACCAGCGACCGCATCGACAAGATCCTGGCGGACCTGGGACAAACCCGACCGTTCCGAAGGGAGAGCCGAAAACTCCAGTGCATAAACTCTCCCCGGTGGGACTACCGGACCGGTCCTCGTTCATCGACGAGCACCGTGGGCGGCGACAAGAACACATCCGCTCGCACCGGGCCATAGGCAGCTAGGGTCGAATGCGACCCCCGACATGGGGTGTCAGGGGCGGACGGCGGCCACCAGCTCGCCGGTCGTCACCACCCGAGCGAAGCCCCCACCGTGCAGCGAGACGGCACTCGCTCGGGCCAGTTCGTCGGCCGTCAGATGCCAGCCATTCGGGCCCGTCAGGTCGAAGGTATGGGTGGCGTCGAGGGCGACCAGCACGTCGTAACCGAGGTTGCCGCCCATGCGGGCGGTGGTCTCCACGCACATGTTGGTCTGGATACCGGCCAGTACGACCTGGGTGACGCCCGACGCCTTGAACCAGCCGTCAAGGTCGGGGGTGCCGTAGAACGCCGAGTTCACCGACTTGGTGACGAACAGCTCCGTCCCGCCGCCCTTGCCGCGCCGCTCCTCGACGTAGTCCTTGAAATCGTTTCCCTCATACCCGGTCCGCAGCGGCGAGCCGGGCTCGTTCGAGTCATGCCGTACGAATACGACCGGCCGGTCCGTGTTCTGCCAGGCCGCGATCAGCGAGGCGATGTTCTCGTCGGCGGCCGGGTTGTTGCGCGGGCCCCAGAACTCCGACTCGTCGAAGCCCTTCTGCACGTCCACCACTACCAGCGCCGCGTTCTGCGTGATCTTCATGTCCACGATCCTGCCGCCCAGGTGCGGTCTCTCACAGCAGGCAAAAAGACAGCGATCGATGGTTTACTGCCAGGATGACCCGACCCGCACCGGCCCACCGCATTGCCCTGCTCGCCTTCCCCGGCATCCGGGCCTTCGATGTGTCGGTGATCACTGAGGTATGGGGCACGGACCGCACCGACCACGGGGTCCCCGCGTTCGAGCTGCGCCGGGTGGCCGAGGGCCCCGAACCGGTACCGATGCGCGGCGGGCTCGCGCTCACACCTGACCGCACCCTCGCCTGGCTACCCCGCGCCGAACTGATCCTTGTACCGGGCTTGGACAACCACGTCACCCCAGCGCCCGAGCCCGTCCTCGCTGCGCTGCGCCGCGCCCACGCCCGGGGCACCACCATCGCCGCGCTGTGCGGCGGCGCGTTCACACCCGCCCAGGCGGGGCTGCTGGACGGCCGCCGGGCGCTGACCCACTGGGCGCTGAGCGACCTGCTGGAGGCCCGACACCCACAGGTGCGGGTCGAGCGGGACGCCCTGTTCGTCGAGGACGGCAACCTGTGGACAGCTGCGGGCACCGCCGCCGGCATCGACCTGTGCCTGCATCTGATGCGCGCCGCGCACGGCGCGGAGGCAGCTGCAACAGTCGCCCGCTCCATGGTCACAGCACCCTTCCGTACCGGCACCCAGGCCCAATTCATCGAACATCCGACCCCGCACGCCGACCGCGACGCGGACGCGCTGGCCGAGGTGCGTGCCTTCGCCCTTGCGCATCTCGACGAGCCACTCACCGTGGCCGCGCTCGCCGCCCGCGCCAGGATGTCGCCGCGTTCCTTCGCCCGGCACTTCGCGGCGGCCACCGGAACCACCCCGCTGCGCTGGCTTGTGGACCACCGCATCGCGATGGCCCAGAAACTCCTGGAGCGCACCGACCTGCCCATGCCCGAGGTCGCCCGCAGGTCCGGTTTCGGCAGCGAAGTCACCATGCGCCAGCACTTCACATCCCGCCTGGCGACCAGCCCCCGCGCCTACCGCACCTCGTTCGCCGAACAACCCCTCTCTGGACAGGGGCGTTGATCGCGGGCCAATCACGACGCCCGCTCGGGCCAACTCAAGGACACCGCCGACGACTTCCGGGCGCACGGACCCCCGTTTCCAGGGGGACGACTTCGCCCGCAGCCTGGCCTCCATCGACGCCGTCGATCCGCACGGCGTGGTTGCCGGAGAACCGCTACGCCCCCGAGCTCATGAGGTCGCTGAACGGTGACCCCGGACGTCCCGAGGCAGCTCTGCTCCAGAAGCAAAGGACAGCAAAGGACTCATTCGACCGGCACGCGCGCCAACTATTCCCTGGAGGTCGCGGAGAACTCAAAGGTTGGTCCGGAGCATGGTCGACCGGGTGGCGGCACGTCGGTCCAGCACACCTGAGTTCAGGGCATGCACATACACCGCCGCCGTGTTTCGCGAACATGGTCCATGCTCCAGGTGGTCACACGTGCGCCGGTTTCATCGCAGGGCCCGGGGTCGGGCGGGGCGGGGTGGCGGTTTCGGCGGGCGCTCAATTGGCCCGGGTATAGCGGACTGAGCCGGTCCAGATACGTTCTAGCCGCACGCGGGTGCCCGGTTTGGGGGCGTGCCAGATCTTGTCATGTCCCGCATAGATGCCGACGTGGCCCATAGTGCTTCCTTTGGGGAAGAAGACCAGGTCACCGGGTGTGCGCTGGGTGGACGAGATGCGGAGCGTGCTCTCGTACTGCGCATCCGCGGTACGGGGAAGGGTCCGGCCGGCCTTCCGGAAGGCGTAGAGGGTGAGGCCCGAACAGTCGAATTCCCTGGGCCCGGTGGCCCCGTAGACGTAAGGAGCGCCCTTCTTGGAGGCCGCGATGGCGACGGCTTTTATGCCGTACGAGGAAGCGGCCTGACTGGGGCTCGCAAGCGCGAACAAGGCGGTCACGGAAACCGCGAGGACCAAGGCGGTGGAACGCCCCACATTGCAGCTCGTTTTTGTTTTCGGCAATCGTGATACCTCCGCATTCAGATTCAGGAACAGTCCCTTGATGGTGACTGTTCTCGGTGACTGCGTAATGGCTCCCGACGACCGCCCATTTTTGCCCTAAATGGTCGCGCTTGCGGCTGTAGGACACGGTGTGAAAGGTTTTGGTTGAGTAAAGCAACCCAAGACGATACGCCTAGATGTTTGTCGGACGATTCCCGCGTCCGTCGCCTTGGGTGTGGCTGCGAGCCGCAGCGGGAAGCCGGGTCCGCTGCCCAGCGGCGCGGTGGGGGAGGGGGCGCGAGCCCCGGCCGCAGGCAGGGCTCGTCAGTTCCAGGCCCTGCTCGGTGACCCACGGACGCGGGCCCGGGCTTCGGCCGCCACCTTCCCGGGAGCGGCCTCGAATCAGCCGAGGAAGGACAGCCGTACGGTGCGCTGGGGGTTGTCCCGGTTGGTGTCCACGAGGACGACCGACTGCCACGTACCCAAGGCAAGTTCGCCGCCGACGACGGGCAAAGTGGCGTGTGGCGGTACGAGCGCGGGGAGCACGTGGTCGCGGCCGTGGCCGGGGGAGCCGTGCCGGTGTCGCCAGCGGTCGTCGGCAGGCAGCAGCTTACGCAGGGTGTCCAGCAGGTCGTCGTCGCTGCCCGCGCCCGTCTCGAGGACGGCGAGCCCGGCCGTCGCGTGCGGGGTGAACACGTTGAGGAGCCCGTCGCGCCCTCGGGCGACGTCGCGGAGAAATCGGGCGCAGGTGGCGGTCAGATCGTGGACGGTCTCAGTGGAGCCGGTGGTGACGTCGATGGTCCGGGTGGTGAAAGCGTCTGTCATCCCGCCATCCTCGCGGGGCGCCCGCGACCGGCCGTCAGGCTCGCGGCGGCCGCCGACGGACGGAGCCGGCAGGCGGACGCCCGGGAGGCCGTGGCAGGCCCGCGCGGCATCGAGAGAGCCACCGGCCGGACGGTGAGGGGCGCCGGACTGCTCGGGCTCGGCGTGTACGCGAGCGGGCCATTGACGGCACCTGGGCCGAGTGTTCAGCGCCATGCTTGCGCGAGCCGACACCGAAGGTGATCTGGACTGGGGCGTGGCAGTCGACTCCACGATCGTCCGCGCATATCAGCACTCCGCCGGAGCTCGCGAAAGGGGGCGCTGGGGAACGAGCTTGACGATCACGCCCTCGGGCGGTCACGAGGCGGGCTGACCACAAAGGTTCACCTGGCGGCCGACGGCAACTGCCGCCCGCTGGTCTTCGTGCTCGCTTCAGGCCAGGCGGGGGACGCATCCGCGTTCGGGACGGTGATGGCCGCGATTCGTGTCCCCCGTCCGCTCGGCAGACCTCGGGGGGTGCGACCAGCCATCGTCCTCGCAGACAAGGCCTACTCGTCGCGCGCTATCCGTGATTACCTACGCAGACGGGGAATCAAGGCCGTCATCCCACAGCCTGCCGACCAGATTGCACACCGCAAGTGCCGAGGTCGTGGCGGCGGGAGGCCGCCCGTCTTCGACATCGACCGCGGAGCCTTTCAGACCGAGTAGCGCCAGCCGACAGGTATGCGGACGGGCCCGGTTCCCAGACCCCGCAGAGCGGGGGGAGCCCGCTGTCGGCGCCCGGCCACTGACGGCGGGCTGTTGACGGCTGCCGGGGCTCAGTCGCCCCCGCAGCCGCCGCAGCTCGACCCGCAGCCGCCCCTGTTGTGCCGGTTGCCGGAGCCGCTCCCGTGCCCCCGGGTCGACGGGCCGCGCGGTGGGTTCCTGCGGCGCTTCTCCGCCTCGCGCTGCGCCTCCCGGTGGCGCTCCGCCCTCTCCCGGCCTTCGCGGAGCCGCTCATGCTGCCGGGCAGGGCCGTCCGCCGGTTCCCACGGGCCCAGCCCGTGGCGGCGGTCCGGGCGGAGCGGGGCAGTGGTCACGGTCGCGTACATCCGCCCCATCTCCTGGTGGCGGTGGTATTCGGCACAGGCGTATTCGAGGACGACTTCGTCGCCCTCCGCGAGGGTGCCGTACAGGACCGCTTCGAAGGGCTCGTGCTTCGGGTCGATGTCGTGGTGCCCGTTCCCCACCCCGTACGCCGAGCCGCTGCCCAGGAGCCGCGTCCTGGCGCGGGTGTCGCTCTTGCGGGGAACGTACGCGATCAGGGGCGCTGCCGAGCGGGTGCGGGCGTCCGCGCATACCCAGTGGCGTCCGTCCGCCCCGGCCCGCACGCCCACGATCAGGGCCGGCTGTGGCTCCCCGTGCAAGCGCCAGGCCGCCCGGTGGGCGAGCTGGCCCCGGCCGTAGAAGGTCGTACCGGCCACAAGGAGCACCAGGCCGATGCCCTGCTGCCCGACGGCGTCGTAGGCGACGCCGGACGCGCTCGGTTCCCCGAACAGGCCGTCGGTGAGGATGGCTGCGGCGACCAGGCAGAGCGCCAGCCCGAGGTAGACCTGCTGGTGGCCGCGGCGGCCGTCCGATTCCGGGGTGCCGTCGGGCAGCGGGAAGCGGCGCTCTCCCGCAGCGGCGAGGGCCATGGCCCGCTGTCGGCGTCGGGCCCGCAGCCGCAGGCAGCCTCCTGTGAACGCGACGGCGCAGGCGGCGAGGACGACCAACCACCCGGCCCTCGCCGGATGGTCCACGTCTCCGGGCCGGGCCAGAGTCAGGACCGCTTCCACAGCGACGAACACAGCCGCCGGTATGGCCGCGACCGGAACGTACCGATACCAGAGCGGCAGGGCTGTCAGCAGGATCAGACCCGGATACCGCAGCCAGTCCGTCCCGTCCCCGGGCCCGCTGTGCCAGGCCGCGGACCCGGACGAGAGCCCGAACAGCAGGACGTACGCCGTCGCCACCAGGACGGCCAGGCCCCAGCCGCCCACGGCCGGGGCGAGAAAGCTCGGGACCGCCGCCTTCCGCCACCGTTCGGCGTCGGCCACGGCCCAGGTGGCGACACCGCCTCCGGACACCGACCGGGAGGCGACACCGTCCCCGGTCACGGACCAGGTGGCCACACCGTCTTCGGGCAGAGTCCCGGTCGGCAGATGCTTGATGTGATACGCCGTCACCGAACCACCGCCGCGCGCCCCCGTATGCCCATCCCGCACACCCCCCCTACGCTCGCTCCCTCGTGCATTCCCGGCCAGTCTGCCCGCGACAGTCCTCCGCCCCACCGCGGAGAGCGCTTTCCAGCCAAGCGTTCCGGTCCGGTAACAACGGGCTCACCGCCTGCCACCACCCCTTGGCCTCGCCGTTTCGGTTGGGGCGGTGAGGCGTCGTTGAGGGGTAACTGCCGGGTGGGCGACGCGATTTCGGTGTTCGGGCGCAGCGGTCGGGGCCCCCTCGTTGACTCAGTCGGTGGGCGAGGTGAAGTCTGACGAGTAGGTTGAGCCGTCGCGATCCTGGAATTCCCCCATCTCGTCCGCAGTTTCGGCCGGTCTGCTGTTCGCCCCATTGGTTTGTCGGCACCGGGTGGGCGTTTTGCTGTGCTGTGCCGCAGGAACCAGGGCGATCACCTTCGCTTCCCGCATGGAGCGGGCGGCGTCCATCGAGTACCACAGGCCAACTCGAACTGAACGTGAACCGGCCGGCCCGGCACCGCACCTGAGCAGGGGGGGGCGTTCTCACGACGAGGCGCGTTGGGTTAGGTTCGCGGTCGTGACTCACGATCGCGGACGACTGCTGGCCGGCCGGTACCGGCTGGCCGAACTGCTCGGCCAGGGCGGCATGGGGACCGTCTGGCGGGCCCACGACGAGCAACTCGACCGGGAGGTCGCCCTCAAGGAACTCCGGCTCCCCGACGACCTCGACGCCTCCGGGCGGGAGGCCTGGATCGGCCGCCTGGACCGCGAGGCGCGCGCGGCCGCCAGGCTGAAACACCCGGGGGTCATCACCGTCCACGACCGGATAGCCGGCGACGACGGCCGCCCGTGGATCGTGATGGAACTCGTCCACGGCCGTTCCCTGGACGACCTGATCAAGGAGGACGGCCCGCTTCCGCCGGCCCGGGTGGCCAGGATCGGCCGCCAGGTCCTGGACGCGCTGCGCGCCGTGCACGCCACGGGCGTCACCCACCGGGACATCAAGCCCGCCAACGTACTGCTCGAAGGCGACCGGGTGGTGCTGACCGACTTCGGGATCGCCGCCGTGGAGGGCGAGCCCGGTCTGACCCGGTCGGGGGCCCTCATGGGGACCCCGGTCTACATGTCCCCCGAGCAGGTACGCGGTCTCCCGGCGACCGCCGAATCCGACCTGTGGTCCCTGGGCGCGACCCTGTTCACCGCCGTGGAGGGCCACCCTCCGTTCAGCGGCTCCGGTTCCTGGGCCGTCTTCGTAGCCGTCGCCACCGAAGAACCCGCCACCGCCGTCCGCGCCGGGGAGCTCGCCCCCGTGCTGACGGGCCTCCTCCGTAAGGACCCAGCGCAGCGACTCACCGCCGAGGAGGCGTACGACCTGCTCGCCGGACCCGCGGGCGAAGCCGAGGCCTCCCGGCCGGACCCCGCGCCGACATCCGCGTCCACGCTGCGGCTGGGTACGGCATCGGGCGCCGGCCGCGGGGCGGGACGGCTGACCCCACCGGCGCCTGGCCCTGCCCGTCCTGCCCAACGGCGGGGGTACTTGCTGGGCGGCCTGGCGGCGGTCGTCGTGGTAGCCCTGATCGCGATGCCCTGGTGGTTACCGGAGTCCGGATCCCCCGATGACGACGCCGGCCGCACCCGCGCGACTGACTCCAAGGCGCCCACCCACCACTCCCCGTCCCCGTCTCCCTCCGCTGCCGCACCCACCACGGCCGCCCCGTCCATCCCCGAACCCAACCCCAGCCTCACCCCCACGCTGGCCCCCACCCCCACGGGCAGTCCCACACACACCGCCCTCGACCGCCAAGCCATCGAGCGCGTCTTCGCGCTCTACATGAACGGCCTGGCCGACCACGACATGACCTCGCTGCGCCGAGGCACCTGCCCCCGACTGCGCTCGGGCCTGCTTGGATTCGCTCTCAACGGCTACTTCGTGGACCGCTGGGAACTCCAGCCCTTCGAGATTCCCAAGGGCATGAACGAGCTCAGCGTGGAAGCGAAGATCACCCGACGGGACCCCGACACCGGGGAACTCGCGGGCGACGTCCTCAACCAATGGATCATCGAGCGGGACGCGAACCAGCAGTACTACGTATGCGGCTGGCTCAACCAGGAGTGACCCGGCCGCACCACGTGCCGGGGCGGGGCAGGGCGCGGCCAAGTGCTCGCTCGTCGTCTGCGTCGTAGGCGGTGAGGCGAGCCAGTCCAGAAGCCAATCGTGGGTGGGGTGACGCGGGCTGGAGGCCACCGTCCTGGTCTTCGTTGCTCGCGGACTCGTTGGACTCGACTGCGCACCTCGTCGGCGCCTGCATCGGCTCACCGCGCACAAAGCCGTCCACGCGTCCGAGGGCATACTGCTACTCGCGACTCGATTGATGACATGTGAGGTGACCCTTGAGCAGGCTGCTGGATAGTTTCGAGACTACGGTTTCTCCGAGTTATCGCATATTTGGGCTGGTAGATACGAGCGTCGATACATATTCGCCGCACGCGGATCGTACGAAGTGGCTCCTTTCCGCCCCCGGCATGGTGTATCTGCAAGTGCCGCCCCAGGTGATTCGGGCGTCGGTCCGTCTGGAGAGCTGGTCAACCGCTCCTCCCGCAAGCGATGCCTCGTGGTCGGGCGCGGAGGACGTGGAAGTGGAGCTTCCCGAGGGTGAGCTCGCGCTGGAAACCATCGATGGAGGGCAGCAGGAGATCCCCCTGGTCCTGCCCTCGTCCGGTCTGTACGGGATGCGATGGCAGTGGATATTCAACCGTGAGCGCGGGGAGTTCACCTCTCCATTGGCGGGAACCCGGGAACCGCTGCCCATGCCGCCGGGCCTCGAAGAGAAGATGGATGGTACGGATCAGTACTGCCTGATTCAGATCTGGCGCACGGCCGCCGGCTAGGGACCGAGTGAAATGGGCGCGGGGCCGGTCGGTGGACCGGCCCCGCACTATGGCTGACTCAGGCTGAATTCCGTCCCGGTCAGCTGCCGATCACGACGATGAACGGGTCATGGCTCAGGATCCGGTCATTGTCGTACCAGGCGCCGAGGCGCCGCCCGGCTTCTTGGTTCTCGTTCGAGTCGATGTAGCGGACGGTGAAGTCGTCGCGGTACGGCTCTCCCTCGTACTGGTAGCGCGCGGCCCCCTGGTAACTGGACGCGAAGGGGAACTCGTCGCAGTCGCGCTGCTCTCCCGCCGTGGGTTTACCCGGTACGGCGGCGTTGTTGCACGTGCTGGAGACGACGGACCGGTTGGCGTCGTAGCGTGCCTGCTCGGTCGCTCCGAAGCCGGGCACGAGGCGGTACATCGGGTCCACGGCGGTCCCGCCCGGCAGCTTCTTGTCGCTCTTCGTCGGGTACGTGCCACCCGGGTTGTCGAGCGCGTCTCCGATGTGGTCCGCGACCGCCGCTACTCCGAAGTACGGCTCCACGGGAGCGGCGGGGTCGGACGTGTCGCTCCGGTCGTAGCGCAGGGCGGGTGTGGCATCAGGGAATACGGAGCCCACCTTGGCCCGTACGTTGTAGGCGGCGCTGTCGAAGCGGATCTCCCCCTGCTCACCCTCGGAGGGGATGAGCTGGGAGTAGCCGGGGAGCGTGAATTCGAGTACCGGGGTGAAAAGGCCCGTGGCAATCTGATCGCCGTTCGCGACATCGGGCAGCCTCGGTGCCAGCGACCACAGGTCGAACTTCGTGTCACCGTTGTACTTCCACTGGCTGGGTGAATCACTGCGGCCCGTGTGGAGACCTGGCTGGCAGGCGTCCTCCACCTTCGGGTCGCCGGGAACTCCGGTGGCCCAGTCCCCCTCACACTCCAGCTTCGCTTCCAGCTTGGCGCCGGCCTGGCTGAAATCACCGCTGGATATGAAGACGTCCACGTTGAAGTCGAACTCGGCGAAGCGGGTGAACGTGCTGCCGTCCAAGCCGCCCATCTGGCCACGGCCGATCAGGGTATTGGTCGAGATGAAAGTGCCCTTCAGATAGCAGCCCGGCGGCCACAGGCCACACCTGATCGCCGGCATGACGGTCATGGTCTCCTGGCAGTACGAGAACCGGTTCTTGATCCACCCGGCCTCGTTGTCCGCGTCGTCGGCGTTCTGGCATTCATCGACATCGGCGATGTACTCGTACGGATCCTGGCCGTTGTTCTCGGGCTTGCGGCCGCGGTTGAACCGCTGGCTGGGAACGGTGTACGTGCGCTCCCACGCGGCCATGGTCCCGACGGTCGGTGCCATTTCCGCGCTGGGCGCCGCCTGGGCCGACTGCGCCGGGGCAGGCTGCGCGGCGGACGGGCCGGTGCGCGGTGTGATGCCGAGCGCCTCCAGGTTGCCGTCCCTGTTCAGGACCTGCTCGACGAGGGCGGGGTCGGCGATCAGCGCGGGATCGCTGATCGTGTAGGTGTCGCCGGGCTGGAGCTTGGTGGGAAGTCCTGAGGCGGCGGTCTCCACGACGAACGATCGCCAGGGGGACCAACCCAGGTTGTAGTGGGTGCCGTCGTAGGCGTTGGTGCGGAACTTGTACATCTTGCCGTCGACGAGCTGCCCGGCCGGGACCTGCACGCTCGCCCACTCGCCGGGCGTGACGAAGTCGGAGACGAGCACCCCGTCACCGGCCGGCGTGGTGATCGGCGCGTTGGTTTCCGCGTCGTAGACCTGGAAGCTGCCATTGACCTTGTCGCCGTCCGCGTCCGCGAACTTGTCCCTCAGCGTCGGCGTGAGGGTGTCGACGGCCCACACGTCGTTGTAGGTCCTGAAGGGCGGACCGGCCTGCTGTGCCGTGCCGTCGGAGGGACGGTAGTTGTAGGTCACGGTCAGCTTCGGCTGGTTCGCGGTGGCGTTGCCGGAGTTGACGCGCTTCCAGGCGCTGATGTCGTCGGTGGCCGCGCGCAGGCCCATGTGACCGCGGGTGGCCTTGGCGGACGCCCAGGTCTGGACGAGGGTGTCGACGTCGGCGTTGATCCAGCCATCCGGCTGGGTGGCGGCGCAGGACGGATTGCCCTTGGTCTCGGTCGAGGAGTGGTACTGCTTGTTCCACGTGGGTTGCGCGGTCCAGCGCGAGGACGTGGAGGAGGCGCTGGTGTCCCAGACGGTCCAGGACTGGGCGCTGCAGTCGGTGTTCCCGGAGTGGAAGTTCCACAGCGCCAGGTTGGTGTCGACGATCAACGCGTCCTGGATCGGGGTGGTGTTCCACGTGATGAAGGAGCGCGCGGTGCGCGGGGTGCCGTCGGGGTTCTTGGTGCCGGGGTTGCCGAAGTCGAGTTCGATGTCGTTGGACCAGTCGACGGTCTCGCCCTGCTGCACGTAGGTGTCGAAGGTGTTCGCCAGTGCGGAGGTGGAGGGGTCCACGGTGACCGGGTACTGGGTCTTGGGATCGGCGAGGAACTTCTCGTCCGGGGTGACGACCAGGTCGATCGCGCCCTCGCCCTTGTCCACGACCTGCATGGCCACGCGGACCCGGTGCGTGTGCTCGCCGGACCGTTCGTCCACCGAGGCGTCCCACATGACGGGGGCGGGCATCGTCGCGCGCCGTTGACCTGTCCCGGCGTCGGTGAACGTCACCGACCCGTCCTCGTTCGCCTCGGCCTTCAGCCCCTTGGCCTTGACCGGCAGCGTGTAGGAGTAGGCGCCGGAGGGCTTCTTGCCGATCTCCACGAACTGTTCGAAACCGGTCCGGGTGGCCTCGACGATGACGTCGGCGCCGGGTACGGCCTCCCGGTAGCGGGCAGTGGTGCCGTTCAGCTCCGGAGCGGGAAGTCCGCCCTTCCACTGGAGGGTCACCGCCTGGTCGCCGGTGCCGAGGGTGACGAGGTCGCGCGGGGCGTCGTCCTGGGCGGCGGTCAGCGAGCGCGGCGCTGCGCCGCCCTTGCCCGCCAGGCGCAGCCCGTTGGGGTGCTCCTTCGCGGTCACGGTTCCGTCGGCGGCCGTGGTCAGTGTCGCGTCGATCGTGCGCCACTCGCCGGCCCGCCAGACCCGCTCCGGCCCGGAGGTCAGCTCTGAGGTGAGGGTGCCGTCGGGGTTGGCCACGGTGTAGGAGGTGGCCGTCGTCTCGTCGGAGGCGACGACCTGCTTGCCGCTCGTCTTCGCCTGGGCGACGGCCCAGGCCTTCGACCCCTGCGGGTGCTTGGCCGCCCGGGCCGGGTCTGTTTCCTTCTCCTTCTCCTTCTCCTTCTTCAAGGGGGACTTGGCGGCAGCCGGCGCGCTCGGCCCGCCCGGTGCCGCAACGGCTGTCTGGACGCCAGACGCGAAGGCGGCTTCTGCCGCCAGCATCAGCGCTGAGACCAGAGCTATTCGCCCGCTGTGGCGTCTGAGGCGGGAACGCCCGGCTGTGTGTCTGGACACGGATGTGTCATCCCTTCCGATCCTGCCGCTCGGCAAGATCAACAGGGAAATCTAGAGCCGGACTGCGTCCCGATTACATGCAGAATCGGTAATTCTGCGTGATCATGAACATGGTTGCCCACATGTAGTTGAGGGCTCTGTGGGGACTCCGCCAGACCTGCGGTGATCTTGTGGAGACTCTGTCACCACCGGCCTTCTGGGCTCCACCTCGACCGGGCCAAGACCGTGCCCCGCCAACCGAAGAAGGCTGTCGCAGCGAAGCCACGGGTGCGGTCGAGCGGGTGGCCGTCGACCGGGGCGGGTACCGGCACCCACTCCGGTACGTACGCCTACGACTGGACGCGAACCGACGGCCCCAGTAGGTCTCGAAATCCGGTTCCCAGTCGGTGTCGAGATCGGACTTGTCGGGGTCGTTGAGCAGTCCGCCTGTGATGCCGGCGATCGTCAGTACTTCTCTCGTGAGGGTCAGACCGCACAGGGCGGGCAAACGCTCGGTGCATTCGAAGCCCGGCACCGCCGTTTCGGCTACTTCCTTGCGGGTCAGGCATCTTCCGCCGTCTTCCCCGACTCGCAGGCACAGCGCCGTACGCGACGTCCTGGGTGTCGCGACTGGATCAGGGGGAATACCGGACGTCCTGACAGCCCCATGTGGTCTGCTGGGGTTGCCTGTTGAACGCCCAGACCAAAGGAGCAGACGTGCACCGTCGCGAACGGCTGACACCAGGACTCGGCGCCGCCGCGGTCCTCCCCGCCACCCCCATTGCCCCAGCCGGGGGCGCCACCCCCGGAGAGGTCGCGGGCTTGGGCCGCTTCGGCCAGGGCGCCGGGGCGGTGGTCTGACCGTGGCACGTACGTTTCCCGTGTCGTTGGCCGAGGCGTATCCGCAGCTGGTGGCGCTGTGGCACCCAGACCGGAACAGATCCTTGACCCCGGACCGGGTGGGTACGGGTGGCGGGAAGGTGTGGTGGCGGTGCCCGGCCGGTCACGAGTGGGAGGAGACCGTGATCAGCCGTAGGTCCCTGCCGAAGTGGAAGGGCGGGGACGTCACGGCGTGCCGGGAGTGCACGGGCTTCAAGGTCCGCCGTGTGTTCCCGAAGTGCGGGTGCGTGAAGATGGTCCAGCCCGGCACACGGGAGGCCGAGTACGACCAGTGTTATTGGTGCCGTAGCCGGGAGTTCGAGGAGAACGCGCCGCGCATCAAGGCCGAGCTGTCCGCAGCGGCGAAGGCCGCGGCCGGGCGCGCGGAACAGCTGTTGGACGCGGTCGCATTGCCCGAGGCGCTTCCGCCCGGCCTGGCGGTCGAGTGGCGGTATTGGGCGGCCGGCGAAGTACGCGGCGCCATCGCCGCCGAGCAGGTTCTGGCGAGGTCAGGGGAGGCCGAGCGCGCCCTGGCCCGGGTCACGGTGGCCGCGCAACGGAGCATGCCCACGCTGGAAGCGTGCATGGCGGCAACCGCCCGGGACGGGGTGGTGAAGATCCTGGGGCGAGCCTACTGGGCCGAGGGCTGGCGGTACCTGCTGTCCGGCCGGCCCCGGGAGCCGCTGGGCGCCGAGCACCTGGCGGCCTTCCGTGGCCACCTGGAGGGATGGCTGGAGGACTGGGCGCAGTACGTACGCGAGGAGCGGGAGGCGGGCCGCAGAGTGCCGGCCACCACGGCCGAGGTGACCGCGGCCCTGACGGAGGAGATCCGAGAGTTCCTCCGGGGCCTGGGCGACGGCGCGATGGTCTACGGGGAGGTGCGGGTGCCAGTCGTACCGGAGGGCAAGACGCGCTACGGACGCCTGGACCTGGTGGGGTGGTCGCCTTCACCGGCCATCCCGGAGTTCGTGGTGGAGGTCGATTCGGCGCCGAACCCGTCGTCAGTGCAGAAGCTGGAGTTCTGCCGGGACGCCGGCGCAGTGCCGCTCTGGGTGAGGTTCGGAACCGGCGGGGTGGAAGAAGTCGACGGGGTGGGCGTCATCGACGTACGGGAAGCCGTACGGGCTGCGACCGGCAGCCAGGCCGGGCCTGCCTAGCCGGGAGCTGCCCGTCGAGGCGTCGGCGGGCCTCGTTCGGCTCTCGACACTTCGACCCCCAGGTCGAACACGTCACGGTCCTCAGCGCTTCCTCCGGCAACGCAGAGGCCGGCGAGGCCCTGGAGCGGGCTTTCGAGACCTACTACCACCCCGACGAGGAACCCTCGGCCAGCCTGCCGGTCTCCGAACCTGTCACCATCACCACAGACGGGAAACCCGTGACGTTCGAACTCTGGCGCAACAGCAGCAACCGCTGCTGGGTCGCCCGGGGATGCGTCGAGCGCACCGACGTGATCCTGTCCGGCTCCGAGGTTGACCCCAGCGAGCTCAGCCTGGTCCGCGTGACCGACCTGACCTCGTTCTCGACTCCGTTCGCGCCCCTCGGGTAACTGAGCCTAGCCTTTTCCGATCTGGTGGTGCTGACCGCGGGCTGGACATGCCTGCGCAACGACGCAGCTCCTGGTAGACGGGTTCTCGATCAAGATCACCCGTGGCTCTGCCCTGCGTCGAACGCCGCCGAGGGGTGTGAGGGCGGCCGCTCGGTAGGGACGTGGCTGTAGTCGGCTCCGTGAACGCGCCGTACGTACTTCTCGCCGCCGCCGGGGACCCCGATCACGTAATCGGCGGGCTCCACCCCCTGGTTAGTCGTTGCGGACCCACAGCGTCACGGCTACCTGGCAGTGCCACCCGGACGGCGTCCATTTTTGGGCGAGGCGGTACGCCTTTACCGCTTGGCCGTGGGGGAGGGGGAGCCAGACCGGCGGGGGGAAGCGGCCGGGTCGGATCGGGCACGGTCAGGAGCGGGACAACTGCTTCTGCCGGGCAACCGGCATCGACTACACACACGCGGAGTTCGGCGGACGTTCGGCTACGACGGCAGGCAGGGGTGGTACTGCACGCTGGAGCGGTGGCAGCGAGCGGGGCCGCCCAGGCTCCCCGGGGTGGACCGGCTTCGCCCGCCGGGCGCCGCGCTGCCCAGGTGGCAGGGATTTTCGATGGTCGTCTTGCCATGCGGCTGCGGTGTGCGGACGAGTCCGGGACGACCAACTGGTACCGAGCCCGCAACTCATCCGTCGCCACCGTCCGCGACCGACACACCCGAGCTCCACCGACCCGCCCAAGGATTTCTCAGGCATCGGCGCCGCCGGCCTCCCGAAGACGCCGATGCTGCGCCACGTCCAGGACCAGCCCGCTCCCCGTCCCGGCCCCGCGGTAGTGGGCAGTCATGAGGGTCAACGTGTCGATCACTCGTTGGCGAACGGCTTCGGGGGCCAGCACCTCGGCGGCAGCGCCGATCTGCAAAACCCGTTCCACCGCGTCGTCCAGGGACTCGGTGGGGATGGTGATCTGCACCCAACCGTGGGCGTCTGGGGGTGAGACGACGCGGACCGGGAATCCCGGGCCCATGAGGTCGGTCAGGCGTTCGCAGCCCTGGGGCGAGATCCGCAGTGTCATGTCGTTCTGGCGCAGGTCCGTCTGGTAGCGGGCTGTTGCCTGCGCCCAGTAGGCGGCCAGGTCGAAGTCCTCCGGCCAGTCGAAGGAGCCTGGTGCGAGCGTGATTCGTTGGATGCGCCCGACGCGGTAGGTCCTGTGCTCGCCGCCGTCGTGAGGGCGGGCGACGAGGTACCAGGATCCCGCTTTGCAGACCAGTCCGAGTGGTTGCAGGGTGCGTTCCACATCGCGCGGAGGGGCCGGTGCCCACCGCCGGTACCGGATGGTGACGGGCGTGGACTGCCACACGGCGGCGGCAATGATCTTGAGGTGCGACGCCGGTTCGGGCTCGCGGAACCAGGCGACGGCGTCGAGGTGGAAGCGTTGACGGATCCGCCCGGCGCGGTCCGCGGCCTCGTCGGGCAGGGCGGCGAGCAGTTTGAGCTCGGTGGCGGCCAAGGCGGCGCCGAGTCCCAGTTCGGCGGCCTGGCCCGGCAGGCCGATCAGCGCGAGGACGTCGGCTTCCTGGCCGGTCAAGCCGGTGAGCCGGGTCTGCCATCCGTCGAGGAGGGTGTACCCGCCGCGCGGTCCGTCCGCGACGTACACCGGCACCCCGGCGGCCGAGAGGGCGTCGATGTCGCGGTAGACGGTCCGAGGCGAGACCTTCAACTCCCGGGAGAGGGCGGGAGCGTTGATCGGGCCGCTGGTCTGCAGGAGCAGGAGGAGATGCAGGAGACGGGTCGCACGCATCCGGCAAAAGTACTCCCAGAGGTATGACATGACCTGTCAGGGGTCGTGCTCCAGGATCGACGAGTCGGGCCGGCAACGGGCCGCCCCGGCCTGAAGGGAGATTGCTATGAAGAAGGTTGCGATCCGCAAGAACGGCATCATGGCTCAGGCATCTGCCGGCAAGGTGCACTGGTGCTCCTGCTGCTTCGAGCAGTGAGACATCGCGTCTAGCCGATTCTGATTTACGAGGGGATGGACGGCACGGGCTGCCGTCCATCCCCTCGCATGTTCGCGAGATGAGCTATCGACCCTCAGGATGAGCATGGGATCGCGTCATATCTGGATAAAGGCCGGGCGTGCGGCACAGCGCCGGGCGGCGGCCGCCACCTCGAGCGAAATCGACCTACTCGGACTCTATGACTGCCACCGGAACATCCGTGGACCGTATGGCGGGTGCTCGGATTTTCTTCGCAGTCTCGTTCCAGTCGTACTCGAGCGGAATCCGAAGCTGTTTTTCGGCCACGAGGCCGAACTGCTGGTAGTGGCCCCTGAGCTGTGCGAGATCGTCGCTCACCGACGGGAAACCCTGGTCGATCTGGCCTCAGCAGATGAGCAGATCCGATTTCACCCACGTGGGCGGACGTTGCGAATTGCGCACGGCGTCGCCGACTTCCTCGAAGCATTCACGGCGGGCCACGACGGGCCGGCCGCAGTCTTTTTCGACAATGTCGACCACGCCGATCAGACGACCGTCGAGCTGCTGAGCGTCCTGATGCGCCGTACCGACCCTTCCCGGTTGCAGCTCCGGATAGGTTCCGCTGGAGACCTGGAGTGGGCCGAGCGCTGCTCCGTGGTCCGTCTGGCGGAGGAGCCCGACGCGGAAGGTGAGCCCTGTTCCGATGATGTACTGGGTCGGCGGTATGTCGACGCCGACTGCGTGGAAGACAACCCCGTGACACTGGCGGCCTACGAGCGGGCCGATCCGACTCGACGGGCCTGTTGGCACAGCGAGCGCGCTGCCGAACTGGCGGTCCGGGGCTCGCAGGTGGTCAGGCTCGGTGCGCTTCCCTGGCATCTCGAGCGGGGCACCGAGCCAATGACCGCCGGTGTGGCAGCCCTGCAGGAAGCCGCACAGCACTGCCTGCTCTCTGGCTTCTACCACAGCGCGGTCGAGTTCGCCGAGCGCGGGCTTCGCCTGGTGAACCCTCGAACCGACCACCGTAACTGGTGGAACTTCATCACCGGACTGGCGAGTGCGCTGGCAGCTCTCGATCGGCCGGAGGAGGCGCTGGCCCGGTACCAGGAAGCGCGTGCCTCCACGATCAGTCCCAAGGTTCACATGGCCGCGGCCGGCTCCATCGCGGTGCTGCTCGCGCGCCATCTCCCGGATGAACAGCGCGACCTGACTGCTGCTCGGACCTGGGGAAACCAGGCAGTGGCAATCGCTAGCCTGCTGCCGGACGCCCGTGACCGGGTCGCGGCGAGCGTGTTCCACCAGCAGGCTCTCGCCCTGCTGGACGCTCGCACCGGCGATCTTGCCGGCGCAATGCAGACCATCGCCGACGGGCTCGTCGACCTCGAGCGTCAATTCGGGCCGGAAGGCCGGAAACTCGACCGGGCGCGTTTGCTGCACAATCGAAGCCAGATCCAGCTGAAACTGGGGCGACCCGACCTGGCGATCGCCGACCTGAACCGGGTGATCGAGCTCGACCCTCACCACGCGGACCACTACTTCGACAGGGCTCGGGTCCAGCGTGAACTCGAAGATCCGTTGTCTGCAGTTGCCGACTACAGTGCGGCGATCGCCCTGGGGCTGCCGTTTCCGGAGGAATACTACAATCGAGCTGACACCTGGTCAGAGATCGGGGAGCACGCCAGGGCTCTGGCAGACCTCGATCGCGCCCTGGTCCTGGACCCGGAACATCTCGAGGCGCTGATCAGCCGGGCAGCGCTCCGGTTTTCCCTTAACGACATGGCCGGAGCAGAGGCGGATGCCAGGCGCGGGCTCGAGCTGGCACCGGGAGAACCGCGCCTGCTCTGCTCGCTCGCGCTGGTGCACAGCGAGCGCGGAGAGCTGGAGCAAGCAGATGGCCTTCTTACGACCGCCATCGACCGGGGGGTGGGCATTGCCGAACTCTGGGCCAACCGGGCGGCGGTGCGTTTCGAGCGTGGCGACGCGGAGTCCGCGATCCGTGACCTGGACCAGGCTATTGAGCTCGACGACACTCCGCTCTCCCGCTTCAACCGGGCACTCGGCTATCAAGCGCTCCAGCGCCGACACGAGGCGGAGCGTGAGCTGAGGAATCTGCTGGCCAGGGGAGATGAAGTCGACCCCGGTCTCAAGGCGGAGATTCACACGCAGCTGACCAGCTGCCGGCTCAACACGGGAGAACCATCGTGATCGTACGGGGGGTCTTCGGCCATCACGACTTCAGGCAGTTGTGGATCGGCGATGCGATCAGCCAGTTCGGGTCGACAGTGAGCATGCTCGCGCTCCCCTTGGTCGCCCTGTCAGCGCTTGGGGCGAGTGTGGGAGAGGTCGGCCTGCTGACGGTGTTCGAATCCGTCGCGTACTTGCTGGTCGGTCTTCCGGCTGGTGCTTGGGTCGACAGACTGCCACGGCGCGCGGTGCTGCTGATCGGGGATCTAGGACGTGCGGCCCTGTTGGGCTCCGTGCCGTTGGCCTGGATGCTGGACGTGCTGACACTGGCCCAGCTCTATGGAGTGGCATTGGGCGTGGGGATCCTGTCGATCTTCTACGGGGCGGCCTATCAGAGCTACCTGCCGACTCTGGTGCGCAAGGAGCAACTGGTCGAGGCCAACGCTCGGCTGGAAGCGAGCAATGCCGTCGCCAATTGGGCCGGCCCAGGAGTCGGCGGCCTGCTGGTCCAGTGGCTCTCCGCGCCGTTCGCGGTAGTGCTTGACGCGCTGAGCTTCGTCGGTTCTGCCGTGTTCATCAGCCGGATCCGGACGCATGAGGTCCGTCCGCCGGTCTCCGCCGACCGCAAGCTCGGCCGCGAGATCCGCGAAGGGCTGCGTTTCGTCGTCGGCCATCCCGTACTGCGGGGTATCACCATGAGCACGAGCATCCTGAGTCTCTTCGGGTCCATGAGCGGCTCGATGGTGATCGTCCTGCTATCCAGTGACTTGGAACTCCCGGCCGGGTCCATCGGACTTATGTTCAGTGTGGCGGGAGCAGCTGGACTGGTTGGCGCCACGTTGGCCTCCAAAGTGGCAGCATGGTTCGGCCAAGGACCGGGACTGGTGATGGCAGTCGTCGTGAGCACACTCTTGGGTCTGGTCACCCCGGTTGTCCAAGAGGGTTGGCTGGTCTGGTGCTTCGTGGTGTCCAACAGTCTGGGAATAGCTTGCGCCGTGATCTACAGGATCATCCAGGTGAGCTTCCGGCAGCGTCTCTGTCCGCCGGAGTTGCGCGGTCGTGTGAACGGGACTGTCCGATTCCTGGTGTGGGGGATGATGCCTATCGGTGCGGCAATCGGAAGCGGGCTGGGTGTCTACTACTCGCCCCGGACAGCTTTGTGGGTGGCGGCAGTCGGGGCGACGACGGCTGCGCTTCCGCTCCTCCTTGCCGGGCTGGCGCGGATGCGCGTACTTCCAAGCGACCCGAGCGACCGGCCGACTGTGGAGATTGGCTGAGCGGTTTGGCGGCTGTGTTGGCTCACTGGATCTGCGCACGGTGCGGGACACCAGGGCTCCGGGCGGCCAAGTTCTTTGAGTCGTCCAACAGCGACAAGCTCACAGCCATACCCCGAACCCCCGGGCCCGCCGATCTTACGAATGACTGGTTGAGACCCACGCTTGGAAGGTGGGACAAGCTCACGAGGCGGTCCCCAGGGCCGCCGCGGCCTTCTCCGCCCGTCGTCGGACCACCCACGCGAGCACGTGCAACAGGATGCCGACGAGGAGCGCCCCCGCCCCCGCCAGCTGCCCCATGGCGACCAGCAGGGCCGGCGGCCGCGTCACGACCCGGTCGGTCACCCCGAAGGCGGCGACCGGCCCGTTGTCGGCGAACTGCGACCCGGTGGAGTTCTCCCGGTGGTCACTCATCAGGAACACGTGCCCGACGGGCACGGTCACCTCGAAGGGCACCGTCGAAGGCGTCTTGGGGTCGTGGAGGTACGGCTCGTTGAGCGGCTCCTCGTTGAGGGTCAGCGCCGCGTCGCCGATCTTGTACGAGATCCGGTCGCCGGCGACGGCCACGACCCGGCTCACGTCGTACTGGCCGGCGAACCACGGCACGGAGGCGAGTACGACGTCGCCCCGCCGCACCTCCTCGGGGCTGACGGGCTCGAAGAAGACCAGGTCCCCGTCGTGGTACGTCGGTTCCATGGCGACGCCGAAGTGCTTGCCCGGGTTGAAATCCCGCAGCGGTACCGCGATCTGCACCACGGTGGTCACCGCCAGTGCGAGCGCCCCCGCGGCCACGACCGAGGTCCTCGCGATCCCCAGCCTTCGGCCCGGCCTGCGTTCCATTTCCGCTTTCCCTCCCGACGGTGCCGTGCAATGGCCAGAACAGTACGGTCGGTTCGATGCCGCAACGCAGTCGGGTCCCGTACCGGAGCGGTACGGGACCCGACGGAGCAGCCGAAGGGGCAGCGGATGCGCCATTCTCGTTTGGGGAGGGGGCCTTCCCAGCTGTCGGTACTCATGTCTGCCCAGTCGGGGGAGACGAAGACGGGGCGTGTGCGGGCGTGGTCGCCGTTCCGCTGGCAGCGCATGATCGGTCCGAGGCCGGGAATGACCGCCTCGCCGTTGAGGCCGATGCGCAGGTCGTCGGGCCCGTCGGCGCCGGCTTCCAGCCAGAGGGTGAGCTCGGACGGCAGCCAGCCGACGAGTGCGGTGTCCTCGTAGACGACCTGAGCCTTCGGTGATGAACTGGATCAGAGTTTCAGCGGCCCGAAGGTGCCCTCTCGGAAGGTGAAGGTGGTCGGCTCGGCGTCGAACTCCTCCTGGAAGTGCCCGCAGTAGCCAGGTTCTGCGATGTGAGGTGCGAGCAGGTCCAGGATGGTGTAGAGGTCACCCATCATGTCGTCGAGCCAGAGGTTGCGGCTGAACAGTCCCCAGCCGTGGCGTTCAACGCCTGCCGCCGTGAAGTCACGGGACTGGCGTCGCAGGGATGCAAAGTCTCCTCCTGGCAGGCGAGTGTCAGGGTCCGGGGCGAACAGTGGATATGAATGTTCCTCCGCGTCGGGCTCTGCCGGCCGCTCGGGGACAAGAAGGGCGCCAAGTTCCTGTTCCGGATTTTCACCGAGCGCGAGGAATGCAAGGCGACCGCCGTCGCCACCAACTCCCCGTTCGCCGAGTGGGACAAGACCTTCGGAGACCCGCGTGTCTGCGCGTCCATCGCCGGCCGGATCACCTTCCGCTGCACCCTCATCCAGACCGGCACCGAGTCCCACCGCTTCCGGATCACTGAAGCCGAACGACGCGGCTGACAGGGAAGCCCTCCCGGTCAGTCGCGGCTGGACAGAGGAGTGCGCAGTTCCACACGGAGCTGAACGGACGTGAGGATGGGTAGTCCGAACAAGGCGTGACGCAGTTCCGTCGATCGCGCGGCGATGACGTCGAGGTCCCACAGCTGGCGCTTGAGTTCGTTGATCAGTGCCTTGTCGGTGTCGAGAAGGTCGCCCTCTTCCAGCTCGGCGCCGGCAGGGTACTCGAGGTGCTGATCATCGGTAGCCCGGCCACTGGCCCAGACAGCAAAGTCGGTGCATCCGAAGAGGTACGCATACGCTGTACTGAGGGACGCGGCTGCGGCGGGCTCGTGCGCATCGTCGGAGCCCACCAGGCGGTCGTGGTTGCAGTAGTCGCTGAGCATGTACTGGGCCAAGCCGCGGTTGACGGCGGTATGGGCCGCCGGATCGCCGAGGACGCCCTCCCACACTGAGTTCAGGAGCGGTCGCAGACCCAGAGTGAAGGCTGCCTGTTCATTCTCGGGCAGGGCCTCGTGCCGGCTCATCAGGCGCTCGGCAACACCTGCGGCGAAGACACCCCACTCGCTGGGCGACGCGGCCTCCAGACGCGCTTTCACGACGCTATGAGGTCCTGCCACGTGTCCATTCGAGCCCCCCCCCGAGCCAGATTTCGGCGTGATCAAGCCCGCCTCGGGAGTTATCCCATCCACGGCTGAAAACGCTTGAGGCAGTCGCCGGCAAGCCGACTGGACATCAAAAGGGCGGGCCCGCCCGACACCGCGCATGTCAGGGACACGGACCAGAAGGGCCCAGGCCACCAAAGTACTGGCCCGTATCCCCGCTACCGCAGACACTCCCACCCACACGTCACTCGATCAGGGTGGCTCCCATTCTCGCCGCCGATCAGGACCTGCATCGCTGTCCATCGCGTGCACAGACGGACCAACGCGGCTCCCGAAACCACCGCCCACATGGCTTTCGTTCACCCCGCCGAAAACAGGCCGGCCGTGGAGCCTGCCTCTGGAGGACCGGGCACTCCTGGTCGCGGCATACTGGCGCACGAACTTGACGATGCGGCAGCTCGCCCTGCTGTTCGGGGTCTCGAAGTCTGCAGCAGACCGGATCATCGACCATCTGGGGCCGATGCAGGCGCTCCAACCCCGCAGGCGTTTCGCCAAGGACACCGTGCTCATCGTGGACGGCACCCTGGTGCCCACCCGCGATCACACCATTGCCGAGCGGTCGAAGAACTACCGGTACTCCACCAACCACCAGGTCGTCATCGACGCCGACACCCGCCTGATTGTCGTTGTCAGCCGGCCGCTCGCCGGTAACCGCAACGACTGCAAGGCGTGGGAGGAGTCCGGAGCCAAAGCCGCCGTCGGCAGGACCCTCACGATCGCCGACGGCGGCTATCCGGGCACCGGACTGGTCATCCCGCACCGCCGCGATCGCGGGCAGGCCGAACTCCCGGCTTGGAAAGAGGAACACAACAACTCCCACAAGCAGGTCCGCGCCCGCGTCGAGTACGTCTTCGCCCGCATGAAGACCTGGAAGGTCCTCCGCGACTGCCGTCTCAAAGGCGACGGCGTTCATCACGCCATGCTCAGCTGGGCTCGATGGACGAGGTCACGGCCCACGCCGATGCTCTCCGCCGCCCCCACCCCGAGCGGACAATGGCTCTGGGCGGTGGACGGGTGGCCCGGACCTTCGGGCACCCGCCCGCCGACCCACTCCGGCGGCGGCCCTGATGGCCCTCACCGTGGCGATCCTCGACGACCCGAGTGGACACCACACCCTTGTGCCGCTCCTGTCAGGAAAAATGCCCAGCGCCGAGGCTTCCGCAACACCCTTTAGATAGGGGTCCCGGTGGACCGTGGCCGCGCGGCGCGGGCCACGACGAGGAGGAAGAGTCCGCAGGCCGACACGAGCAGCCATCCCGGTCGGGTCGCGGCGGCGAGGCCGGCGGGGTCGGCGCCCGTGACCAGGCCGCCGGCGACGGCGATGCCGACCGCCGCACCGACCTGGCGCGCGGTGGAGGTGATCGCCCCCGCCACTCCGGCTCGGGACGGCGGCAGACCGTTGACCGCGGTGTTGGTCAGGGGGGCGTTGGCGAAGCCGAACCCGATGCCGATCAGCAGGAAGGCGAGGAAGATCAGCGACACGCTCGTGTCCTGGTCCAGGTTCACCAGGCACAGACCACCGGCCGCGGTGAATCCGCCCGCGAGGATCAGCGGACGGTGCGGTCCGAGACGACCCACCAGGGTGCCGGACCAGGGCGCGCACACAGTGGCCCCGAGAGCCATGGGCAAGGTCGCGGCGCCGGTCGCGAGCGGTGTCCAGCCACGGGTGTGCTGGAGGTAGAAGGTGTTGAGCAGGAGGGTCACGTTCAGCGCGACGAACACCGCCGTCGCGCCGAGCACCGCTGTGACGAACGGCGGTCGGCGGAAGAGGCCGAGGTCCATCAGGGGTTCACCGCGGCGCAGCTCGACGAGAACGAAGCCGGCCGTGGCCGCCGCTGTCAGGGCGTAACCGGCAAGGGCCGAGGGCGACGTCCAGCCGATGCGGGGTCCTTCGATGAGGATCCCAACAGAGACGCAGAGGACCACGGTGAGGAGCACCTGGCCGGGCAGGTCGAGGCGCCGGGCGCGCTCCCCGCGGGACTCCGGCACGAACACGGCGACCAGGACGAGAGCGGCGATGACTACCGGCGCGTTGATCCAGAACACCGACCGCCAGTCGAACGCGGCGATGAGCGCCCCGCCGGTGATCGGGCCCGCCGCCATGCTGAGCCCGAAGACCGAGGCCCACACCCCGATCGCGCGGGCCCGTTCCCGTGGGTCGGGCATCGCGTTCACCACGATCGCCAGGGCTACCGGACTCAGCATCGAGGCCCCGATTCCCTGGACGGCCCGGGCGGCGACGAGCACGCCGAGGGACGGGGCGAGGGCGCACGCGAGGGATGCCAGGCCGAAGACGAGCAGTCCGCACTGGAAGACCCGACGGCGCCCGAAACGGTCCGCGAGGGCGCCGGAGACGATGAGCAGGCTGGCCATGACCACGGTGTAGGCGTCGACGACCCACTCGAGACCACGCGTGCCCACATCGAGGCTTCGCCCGATTTCGGGCAGCCCGACGTTGACGATGGTGGTGTCCACACCGACCAGGAACATGCTGAGCGCGCAGACCGCCAGCACCGTCCGGCGCCGGCGCGCGCTCAGCGGGGAGGGTGGAGCGGCAAGGGATTTCGTGAGCACGGGAGTTCCCCCTTCGACGAGATCGGACGCCGCCCAGAGTCGGGCGGGGGAAGGGCCCAGGACCAGAAATTTTGCGGAGACCGCAAAATGGCCGTATGGACGCCGAACTCGTAGGACTCCTCGACAGCATCGGGCCACGGCTGCGCGCCCTGCGGCGCGACCGCGGCCTCACCCTCGAAACCCTCGCGCAGGACACTGGGATCTCCGTGAGCACGCTGTCGCGCTTGGAGTCGGGCCGGCGGCGTCCGACGCTCGACCTCCTCATTCCGCTCGCCAGGGCGCACCGCGTCGCGCTGGACCAGCTGGTGGCGGCCCCGGCCACCGGTGATCCGCGGGTCCACCTGACACCGCGGAGCCGGGAGCGCGGAAGCGTCCTCGTCCCGCTGACGCAGTACCCGGGCCGGGTCCAGGTCTTCAAGCAGGTCCTCGCGTACCGCGAACCGAGGCTGGTGACCCACGCCGGTTACGAATGGCTCTACGTACTCGCCGGGGAGCTCCGCCTCATCCTCGGGGAGCGCGAGGTCACCCTCCGACCGGGTGAGGTGGCCGAGTTCGACACCGGCGAACCGCACTGGTTCGGCCCCGCCGGCCGCGAAGCGGTGGAGATCCTGCACCTCTTCGGCCCCCACGGAGACCAGGCCGTCATCCGCACCGGCCAGACGACGAGCGGCTGAGAACGCCGCTTCCGGGCCGTGGAGGGCCTACTCAAGAAGAACGACGAAAAGCCAGACGAGTCATTTCGATGTGATCGTTAGTGGTCGTAAGCGATCAGGGATCGTGTGACGGGCTGGCCGGTCTAGTGGTTGTGCCAGATCGCGGCGGCCATCGCCAGGATGCGCTGGGCGACGCGGACGGCGACGCCTTCGCCATCAGCGAGTGGTTGTGACGTACTGGTCCGACGACAACTCGAACACCCTTACTCGCCGACCGCCGGTGGGATTGACGGTCTCACGGACCGGATGCATCCCCAGTTTGGTCATGATCCGTTCGGAGGCGTCGTTGCCCACTTGAGTGATGCTGACGATCCGCTCCAGCCCTCGCTCTTCGAACCCGAACCGTACAGCGGCCGCGGCGGCCTCGGTGGCCAAGCCCTGCCCCCAGTGGGAACGTCCGAGCCGCCAGCCGACCTCAACCGCCGGCAGTACCTCCGGCAAGAAGTCGGGTACCGAAAGCCCGGTGAAGCCGGCCAGCTTGCCAGTGGACCGGATCTCCACGGCGAACAGGCCGAAGCCCTGTGACTCCCACTCGCTTTCCCATGCCTGGACCCCGCCGCGAGTCTGCTGTTCGTCACGGACGCTGCCGTCACGGATCCACCGCATGACCTCGGGGTCGGCATTGATGGCAGCCATGGGCGCAACGTCTTCCTCGCGCCAGCGCCGCAGGATCAAACGGGGAGTCTCAAGCGTGACCATCCAATCATTCTGGATCACAAATGGGCTCTCCACCAGGCACTTTCGATACACGCCCTAACGAGCTCGTGCATGGTTGGCGGTGCGACGCTGGATCTTGATCCCTGATCATGTTCGTGTGGTGGGAACGGGACTCGTGCAGCGATCATCAGCGACCGGAGGATCACAGGTCTATCGGCCGAGGTGATCACCGAACTCGTCGCCGAGGTCGGTCCGTTATGGCATGAACGGCATCAGGCGGGACTGGAGTCCAGGCCACGCAAGCGGGCCGTGGGCGCCGGGGCAAAGCACAAGCTGGTCTTTGTCGACCGGCTCCTGGCCACGCTCGTCCACCTTCGCCACGGTGCCACTCACGACGTGCTGGCCTGCTGGTTCGGTGTCGACCGGTCCACGATCACCCGCGCTATCGGCGAGGTGCGGCCCCTGCTCGCAACCCGCGGCTGCACCATCGCCACCGGCGTCCGGCTCCGCACCCTCGCCGAAGTCATCGACCACCTCGGCGCCAGCGGACAGACCGGAATCATCGACGGCACCGAGATCCGCGTCCGCAGGCCCGCCGCCAGCCGCAAGGACCGGGAGAAGTTCATCTCCGGCAAGAACAAGCAGAACGCAGTCAAAGCCATGATCCTCACCGACGCCAGCGGCAGGCTCCTGTTCTGCAGTCCAGCCCAGCCGGCAAGCTGTGCCGACATCACCCACGCCCGACAGTTAGGCCTGGTCAAACACCTGACTGACGGCCCGGCCGTGGAAATCCTCGCCGACGCCGGCTACCAGGGCCTGGGCGCCCAGACCGGCGGCCGCGTCGTGACACCACCGCACCGCAAGTTCAAGAAGAACCCACCGGACTGGTACGAGGAGATCTACGAGCGCCAGCGCAAGGCACACTCTTCACGCCGGATCCGGATCGAGCACGGCATCGCACACCTCAAGAACTGGCGAGCACTCGCCCGCCACCTCGGCCGCCGCGAGCACATGAGCGACACCATCCAAGCCGTCGCCGGACTGCTCTCACACCAGCAGACCGCCACCCGCAGGGCCTGTCAGCCACAGTGACCACCGGGCCGACCTTGCACCTTTCGACGTGCCACAGCCAACCATGCACGAGGTCGTTAGGCCTCCCGCTTGCGTTCCATCGCGCCCTGCGCGGCGCTCTGGGTGGTGGCCGTAGACGCACTCACATATTGCCCTCGGACAGCACCCCGGCTTGCCGGGCAGCGACGGCTCACCAGCAACTCACATATTCCGACCGTGCTGCGGCTGAATCACCAACAGCATCTGGAAGAGCGGTCAGAACCGAGGTTGGCGCTTGGATGCGGCCGTGGGCCGGCGTGGCGCCGTAGCGACACCCGCAGGTGTCCGGCGCTTCTGGCCGCGGAGTGACCGGCGCTCGGCAAGACGCCGGCACCGGGTCAGCGGGGGCGTGGTGGGACCAGGCCGGCTTCGTACGCGGAGATGGCCGCCTCCACCCGGTTGCGCGCGCCCAGTTTCGCGAGGACCGCGCTGACGTGGGCCTTCACCGTCCCCTCGACCAGGTGGAGGCGGCTCGCGATCTCCGCGTTGGACAGCCCCGTTCCGAGTCCGGCCAGCACCTCGCGCTCTCGTTCCGTCAGCCGATCCAGTGAGCGGTGGGGGTGTGCCGCCCGGTGGGCGCGCAGTCCGGCGATGACCCGGGCGGCAACGCGCGGCGACAGGTAGGCTCCGCCGGCTCCCACCGCGCGTACTCCGGTGAGCAGTTCTCTCGGGTCGTCCGCCTTCAGCAGGAAGCCGTCGGCGCCCTCCTCCAGGGCGCGGGTGACGTACTCGTCCTGGCCGAAGGTCGTCAGCATGATCACACCGACCGCCGTCGGCTCCCGCTGGAGCCGCGCCACTGCCGACAGGCCGTCCAGGCCGGGCATCTGGATGTCCAACAGGACTACGTCCGGCCGGTGTTGGCGGGTGAGCGCTATGGCCTCGTGTCCATCGCCTGCCTCGGCGACCACCTCGACGTGCGGGTCCCGGGCCAGGATGGCCCGCACACCCGCCCGGACCATCGCCTCGTCGTCGGCCACCAGGACCCGGACCGGTCGGCTGTTCGGTGTCTTCTCTTCCACTCGGTGAGCCTACGGGTGGCACGCCTCCGCGCGACGGCGTGCTCCGGAGATCCGTCCCTGGGAGGGGCGCACCCCCGACGAAAGGCAGGGTGCCGCTGCCGTTCGACCGATGGGCCCCGGCGCCGCGGACTTCTAGCGTCGCTTGCGTACGGGAAACGCGGTGGCCGCCCCCGGGCCAGGCCCACCATGCGTCGGTCGGTGCGCGCCGCCGTCGACTTCCGTATTCCGCGACCGACAGCGAAGGAACTCCGTGATCACCCTCCGAGGACTCACCAAACGCTACGGCGGCACCCTCGCCGTGGACGACCTGACATTCGATATCCAGGCCGGCCGCGTGACCGGCTTCCTCGGCCCCAACGGGGCCGGGAAGTCCACCACGATGCGCATGATTCTCGGCCTGGACCACCCGACCCGCGGGCGAGCTCTGATCGCCGGCCGGCCTTATGCGGACCTGCGGCGGCCGCTGTGCGCGGTCGGAGCGATGCTGGACGCCCGGGCCGTCCACCCGGCCCGTTCCGGCCGCGCGCACCTCGTCGCCCAGGCCCGGGCCAACGGCATCCCCGTACGCCGTGTGGACGAGGTGCTGGAGACGGTGGGTCTGACCAAGGCAGCCAGGCGGCCGGCCGGCACGTATTCGCTCGGCATGAGCGGGCGCCTCGGGGTGGCGGGTGCCCTGCTCGGCGATCCGCCGGTGCTCGTCCTGGACGAGCCGGTCAACGGCCTCGACCCGGACGGCGTGCGGTGGATCCGCCGGCTCGTGCGCGACCGGGCGGCGGAAGGGCGCACCGTCTTCCTCTCCAGCCACCTGATGAGCGAGATGCAGCTGACGGCCGATCACCTCGTCGTCATCGGACGGGGCCGGCTGCTGAGCGATACCTCCATGACGGAGTTCCTCGCCGCCGCATCCCCCGCGTCGGCGCGCGCCTCGGTGCCCGACCCGGAGGAACGGGCGACGCTGGTCCGCCGCCTGATGACGGCTCCCGGGGTGAGCGTCGAGACGTCCGTATCCGGCGAACTCGCCGTCGAGGGCCGGACCGCCGCTGAGATCGGCGATCTCGCCCACCAATGCGGGGTCCGGCTGCACCAACTGAGTGATGTCCGGGTCTCGCTGGAGCAGGCGTACATGGACCTGACCGCCCGCAGCGTCGAGTACGCAACGGGCGGCAGCGGCACGGATACGACGGTCGCAGCGAACGAAGGGGTACGACAGTGACCACGACCACGACCGCGACGACGACACCCGACAAGCGGACGGCCCCGCCCCGGGCCGTGTCCCCGGGCCGAGGCACCCCTGATGGCTTCGCCGGGGCGGTCGCCTGCGAGTGGACCAAACTGTGGTCGGTCCGAGCCCCCTACTTGTGTCTCCTGGCGGGCCTCACGATGACCGGGGTGTTCACCTCCTACTACGCCTCGATCGCCCGTATCAACGGGCACCCGGTCGAGCCGGTCGGGAACGCGGCGGCATCCTCCGCCGTCCTCGTCCAATTCGCCGTCGTCGTCCTGGCCACGGTCGCGGTGACCTCCGAGTACTCGACGGGGAGCGTGCGGGCTTCGCTGCTGTGGGTGCCGCGACGGCACCGGGTGCAGGCGGCGAAGGCGCTGGTCGTAGGCGTGGTCGCGTTCGTCGCCGGCACCGTCTTCGCAGTCGTGGGCACGGCGGTGGCCTGGGGTCCGTTTGGCGGACGAGCCTCCTTTGAGGCCGGCACGGTCCTCGGGCAGGTCCTGGCCGTCGGCGTCTACCAGGGCCTGGTTGCCGTGCTGACCGTCGGGGTGGCCTTCGCCGCGCGGCACCCGGCCGGCGCACTGTCGATCCTCGTCACGCTCCTGTGGGCGCTGCCGAGCATGCTCCTCGGGCTCGGCAGCCCGGCACTCGCGGCCGTCAACGCCTATCTGCCGCACGGCGCGGGAGATTACTTCATGCGCGTGAGCGCCGGGGCCCCGTACACGCCGGCGATAGCGGTTGTGATCGTGGCGGCGTGGGCCGCGGCGGCGCACCTGGTCGGCCTGTGCGTGCTGCGCCGCCGGGACGCCTGACGCTGCGTCGGGACCGGCCCGGACACCACCCGGCGCGCACCGTGTCGTCGGCGTCCGGGCCCGTCCCGCAGAATCGACCGGGTAGGTCAGGACATCCGACGGAGGGACGGTCGACGCACCGTGCTGCACACGCGCATACCCCTACCCCCGGCCAAGTCGGTGCTCGTCGACGTGGCCCTGTGGGGCGTGCTCGCCGCCTCGACCGGCTACGGGTTCCGGGATGCGGGCGCGGCCTCGCCGGTCTGGGACCTGCTCCTTCCGTTGGCCGTCCTGGCGGTGGCCGTGCCGCTGTCCCGCCGTCGGCCGGGGTCCGCGGTCGTCCTGGTCAACGGGCTGTGCGCGCTCGGCCTGGCCGACTCCGCGACCCCCGCCAACGCCCACGTCCTGTCGCTGGCCGCCGTGAGTTGTCTGCTGGGCGCCCGGGTCACCGCGGCCCGGAGCCCGCTGCTGGTGCTTGCCGGGTGCCTCGCCGTCGATGTGGCGACGTGCGCCGTGCTGGGGGTGCAGGCCGTGTGGTGGTTCTGGGCGCTGACCGTGCTGCCCGCCGCCCTCCTGCTGCCGTGGCTGGCCGGACGGCACTGGCGCGGCCGACGCGAACTCGTACGGGAAGGCTGGCGGTTGGCCCGGAGCCTGGAAGAGCGCCAGCACCTGGTCGCGGAGCGGGCGCGGCTGACCGAACGCGCGGACATCGCAGCCGATATGCACGACTCGCTCGGCCATGCCCTGAGCCTGGTCGCCCTGCGTGCCGGAGCCCTGGAGCTCTCCCCCGACCTCACCGACAGCGATCGGGCCGATCTCGCCGAGCTGCGGGGCACGATCGCGGACGCCGTCGAACAGCTGCGGGAGACCGTTGCCGTCCTGCACGATCCGCCAGGAACGGACGCGGCCCTGACCGTAAGGGACACCGTCGAAGACCTCCTCGGCCGGGCGGTCGCCTCCGGGGTGCCGGTGCGGTGGGAGAGATCCGGGCCGGTGCCCGCGCTCTCGCCCTTGGTCGAACGCGGGATGTACCGGGTGGTGCAGGAGGCCCTCACCAACGCCGTGAAGCACGCGCCGGGCGGACCGGTGAAGGTCGGGTTCACTCACGGGGCCGACCGCACCAGGGTGAGCATCGTGAACATGGCCCCGTCGGCCGACGGACCGCCGGCGGACCATGCGGAGGGCACGCAGGCCCGCGTCGGTGGGCGGGGGCTGACGGGTCTTGGGGAGCGGGTGACGGTTCTGGGCGGTTCGTTGCGGACCGGCCCGTACCAGGGCGGGTTTCGCGTCACCGCCGTCCTCCCGCACCAGCCCCCATCCCGCCCGTCGACACCGGCGCCGACGACCCGAGCGGGGTTCAGACTGCCCGCATGGACCCGAGGGACCCAAGACCATTCTGCCTGGCCGTCCGAGAAGGCTCCCCATCCGGCCCCGGACACGGAGGTCACACCCCTGGAGTCCGCCCGCCGCCTCGCCGCGGCCCGACGCGACGCCCGCCGACGTTCGGTCGCCGCCTTCGCGGCCCCCTTGGCCGCGGCCGCGTTTCTCGTGCCCTCCGCCGTCTACCTGGCCTGGCAGCTGACGACGAGCGTGCTGCCGCCGACCCGGTTCGAGGAGCTGCAGCCCGGCCGGCCCCGCACCGAACTCGCTCCTCTGCTGCCGGCCCGCGCCTTCCCCCACCCGCCCGACCACGCCCGTACCGCACCCCGGCCGTCCGGCACCACCTGTGAGTTCTACCGCTCCGGCCGCGACTTGCTGGACCAGGTCGACCTCTACCGGCTCTGCTGGGACCGCGACACGCTGGTGGCGAAGGACACGGTGCCCGCGAACCGGCCCTGACCGCGCTGGCGGCGGGCCGTCCGCCGGGGCCGTGACCCCGGGTGCGCTCGACGGTCCAGGCCCAGCGCATGTCTGCCCCGGGGCGGGTCGGGGGAGCGAGGTAGGGGTGTGAGGGCGGGTGTTCGGTGGGGACGTGGCTGTACTCGGCGCCGTCCACGCGCAGTAGGTACTCCTCACGTAGTCGGCGGGCTGCACCCCGAGGTCGGCCGTCGCGGACCCCAGCGCTACGGCTACCTGGCAGCGCCACCCGGACGGCGTCCATTTCTGGGCGATCAGGGAGGCCTTGGCCTCCTGGCCGTCGGGGCGGGTCAGCCGGACCGGTGGGGGAGGCGGCCGGGTCAGGTTTGCGGGTCTTGTGCTCGGCATTGGCGGCTTTACGCCGCGCGGTGATGTCCTTGGCGGCTCGGCGATGGACCGTACGCGCGCCCACGAGTAGAGGTGGAGGCTGGTCGGCGCCGTCAACGTCGGCCCGCTGCCGGCCTTCTCAGGGGGCTCGGCGCCGCGCCGGACGGACGAGCCACCGCCAGGGCGGGTGGTGCCGGCGGATCCTCCGGCGCACCGCGCCGGCCTCCTCCGCCGCGCCCGTCTCCTCGTGGAACCGCGCCAGGATCCCGAGGGTGCGGACCACGTCCTCGCGGTACGAGCCGGGGTCGGCAGTTGCCATCATCAGGTCCTCGTACACCCCGACCGCACGGAGCAGCAGCTCTTCGACTCCCGTGTCACGCCCCATTGCCCGACGATGGAGAGCAAGCCGGACGAGCGCCTCCGCGTGATCGAGGTGGTCCCTCGTCAAGCCGCGCTCGGCCAGCCTCCGGTACGCGTCGGCGATCTCCGTGCGCGCGGCGAGCCCTGTGGCGCCTTCTCGTGCCGCCACCGGGAGGAGCAGGGCCACGAGGCGCCGGGTGTAGACCGGTGCCTTGATCCGCGCCATGTATCGGTAGACGGCGGTCTCCAAGGCATCGGTCGCCTCGCGGGCCTGCTGCGCTCCGTAGTGAGCTCGGGGCACGCCGCTCACGTCGGGCGGTGGCCGCATGCGGCTGCGCAGCTCGTCGGCCTCGGCGCGGACGACACGTGCCTCTGCGGCGCGGCCCCTCGCTTCCAGGGCGCCGACGTGGGCCCGCAGGGACTGTTCCAGCGACGGGGCCAGCGCGTCTGGGTTCGCCTTGGCACGACGCCGGTTCATCGCTACCGCCCGGGTGCTCGCGTCGAGGGCCCGCTTCCGCCAGTCGGTGCCGATGGGGAGCTGATGGCGCCAGGTGAGCAGGAGGCCGGAAAGGTTGGACAGGGCCAGTGCGTAGGTCCCGGGATGGTCGGGCGGGTCGCCGGCCGTCCGGCGCCCGAGGAGGTGCACCGCTCCCTCCGTCGCCGCGACCGCGGCGCCGCCGCGCCCCGAAGTGGAGAGGTCGGCGCCGATGTTGAGGAGGGTCGCGCCGAGGTCGTTGCGGTGCCGCTCGGCGTCCTGCTCGGCGAGCAGGACGAGCACGTCGAGCGCCGTGGCATGGGCGCGGAACCCGTCCGCCCACCGCCCGGCGGTACCGAGGGCCCGCGCGTGATCGCAGAGGGCGAGCGCCCACCGGGCCTGTCGACCGTCGGGGCCGAGCCCGGCGAACCGGCCCTCCGGGTCGGTCTCGGCCAGGAGGCGCTCGAAGTGCACGGCCCGTTCCGCCGCCTCGCAGGCCTCGTGCGGCCGGCCCAGACTCGTGTGGCTGGTGAACAGGTTGGCGTACGCCACGCCCAGGTGCGGGGTCTGCGAGCCGGGCCGCTCGGCCTCCAGCCGCTCCAGGAGCGCGACGACCCGCACCGTCGAATGGTGCGCCTCCTCGTACCGTCCGGCGCCGCGCAGGGCGCTCGCCAGCTTGCCGTGGACGACGGCGTGCCGGTCCGGGTCGTCCGTGGCCGCCAGCCAGTGCCGGGCGAGCCGTTCCACCAGGACCGCGCGGGCCGGGTCGAGGTCGGGGTGCTCGCGCTGGGGCAGACGAGCCTCGATCGCCTCGAGGAGTTCCATGTCGATGTCGTCGAGCGCGGCGACCGCGGCGAGTGCCCGTCCGCCGGCAGCGACGGCGAGCCATGGTGCCCGCCGCAGCAGCGGGTACAGGTGGTCGTGGCGCACGTGCCGCCAGCGTTCGGCGGACGCGGCAAGGAAGATCAACGCACGGGGCGTCCACGGCGCCGGACGCGCGTCGCCGCCGTGCGGCAGGAGGCGGCCGAGCGCGTCCGGGGCCCAGGAGGACGGCGGGTAGACGCTCTGTGCGCGGTGGCCGGGAAGGGTGAGGGCGAGGAAGTCCTCGGCGAGCCGGTCGGGCAGCAGGGGTTCGAGGACGATGGCGGGTTCGGATCCGGAGGGCGGGTAGCAGACGCTGTGGTCGGCGAGGACCCGCTCGGCGGGGTGCGGTGCGGCGGGCGGGCTTCCGGTCACCCGGTCGACGACGTTCCGGCCGATCTCCCGGGGTACGGTCCCCGTCAGTACGGCCGCGAACACGGCGCGGTTCATCACCTGCGGCGGAGTCGTGTACGTCCGCCCCGCGGCGGCCGTCGCGCGGCCCGCGTCCTGGGTGTGGAGCCGCGCCCAGTGGGCCTGTTCGCGGTTGAGGAGGTACGTGACCAGGCCGACGGCGTCGGTGGGCGTACGACGGCCGTGACGGTGGGCGTCGACGGCGACCAGGGCGGCCATGTGGACGGCCAGAGTCAGCCCGAAGTCCGGCCCGTCCAGGGGTACCGGCGGGGGCACTCGTAAGGGCGTGGTGTCGGGCGCGCCCGGGGCGACTCCGAGGCAGGCGGCGAACGTGTCGCGGGCGGCCTCGAACATCTCGGCACGTTCGCCGCCGTGCTCCCGCAGGGGCTCCAGGGCCTGGAGGGAGGTGGCCGCCTGGGAGTCGTGGAGGGCGGCCTGCACGGCCGGCCACTGGTCCGTGCTGCGGGCCAGCAGCAGCACCCGGGTCGGCAGGTCGGGATGGTGGAGCAGCCGGTTGCTCAGCAGCCAGGTGAGGTGGGGGAGCGGCCATTGGTCGGCGTAGTCGACGACCAGCAGCACCCCGGCGGCGCCCGCGGCCCGCAGGTCGCCGCCGGCGCTGCCCGGGAGCACGTTGCCGGGGCCGTGCACGGCCCTGACGACCTTCCACCCTTCGGCGACGCTGTCCCGGGCGAACGCCGCCGCGAGGCGGCTCTTGCCCTGGCCGCCCGGCCCGTGCAGCCAGCGGACGGCGAGCTGTCGGCCGACGGCGCCGCGCCACGCGCGGAGCTCAGCGAGCTCATCCGTGCGGCCGGTGAAGGGGACGATCTCGTGCCGGGCGCTGAGCAGGCGGCTGGGCAGCTCCCGCAGCCATTCCGAGTCCGACTCGGGCGGGGGGAGCCACTCCTCCAGGACGTAGGAGGGCTGCCCGTCCACGTACACATGGACGTCGGCGCCGACCACGCCGTACGCGAAGCCCCCTTCCGCAGTGACGTGCTGACGCGCCGACGGGTCCGGCGCGCTCATGCGGGGGGTTCGCCGGCGGCCGGCCGGTGATGGTGCACATGTACGCTGCTGCCGGGTCCCTGGGCGCCGAAGGCGGTGCCGCCGGCGTGCGCGGTGATGTGCTGCGACCACTCCTGGGCGGCCGGGGGCACCGAAACCTCCTCGATCAGGGCACGCAACTCATCCGCGGTCTCCGGGTGTTCGCGTAGCAGGGCGCCGATCCGGCGCGCCCAGGGGCGTACGAGGTCGTTGCGTACGCCGTCGGTGTCGTCGCTCTCGTCCGTGACCAGTTCCGCGTCGCCGTCCAACTGGGCCCGCAGCGCGGTGGACCGCTCGTCGCCACGGCGGTGGAAGAGCTCGACGACGCGCTCTCGGGTGCCCTCCCAGGCGCTGGTGGCCATGGCCGCCACGATGGTCGTCGCCCCCGTCATGGCCAGCACGGTCATCGGATCCGACATGGAACTCCTTTCCGGGCGTCGGGTGACGTCATGCCGGCGAGGGTACCGACGACGTCGCGTTCCGTCCGGTGTGACCGGGGGACACAGCCCGAACGAGTGGCGCGGACCGATCTGCCTCTGCGGCGTCCGCCAGTCGCGGCACCGTCGTGAGTGCGGAGCCGCACCCGAAGCCCAGGCCTCGGGGCCGTTCGGCGCCTCTGCGGGCCGTCCTGGCTCCGGTCGACCTGGTCTGGGCGTGCCTGGACCGTCCGGCCGCCCGTCGCCTGGTGGAGGCTGCTGCCCGCAGCGAGCTCGCTCGGCCGGCCGGGTTCGCCGGTGCTGCCGTAAATGCAATGACCTGCAATGACGCACCGTGACACAGTCACGGCATGTCCAACGACGTCGCCTATCCCGTGTTCCGTACCCCCGACCCCGCACTCGCCCTGAGCACCGCGCGCCGCCTCATGGAATTCGGCCGCTGCGAGTACTCCGAGGTTTCCGTGTACGCAGAGCTCCCCTCCGTCGCCGAGGTGCGGCGGATGGCGAAGGAACTGCCCGAGGGGTGGTTCCGCGGGCAGGAGGAGCACGGCGAGTTCGACGGGGTGCCGTTGGAGGAGTACCCCGTGCTGGTTGTCGGCGTCCAAGGGCCCGGTCTGCCGACCGACCCCACCTCGTACGACAGACGGCTGCCGGTGGAGTGTTCGCTGCTTGACCTGCCGGTCGGGAGTATCGAGGACGCCTTCACCGCGGCGATCGGCCCGAACACGGGTGAGATCAACTGGGAAACGCTGTGCTGGCCGGACGCGTCCGAACTCGGCTTTCGCGGTGAGCACAAGCACTCCGAGGTGACACTCCTCCTCAACACTCACACGCGTCACCTCCACGAGCCCGCTGACGACCACACGGTCCTCGTTCACGTCCGCAGCGCCATCTTCGACGGCCACCAGGTGAACGAGCCGTACGCGCACTGGATCGCCGAACAGGTGGGACTCACGATCATCGGGCCCGGACAGCGGCCGTGAAGCCGGCCGCGCCGCCCGATGAGTGGCACCAGCGGCCGCCATTCACCTCTGCGGACTCGGTGCTCCACACCAACTCGGCCTCCGCCGGGGAACGGCGCTGCGAAGCGCGCGGCATCCCACTACTCGCCTTGCAGCAGGCGGTCAGCTCGACGTCGACGTCGACGTCGACCTTGCCGGTGTCGACCGCGGTCTCGATCCAGTCGAGAGGGTCGCTTCTCTGAACTACTTGCGCGGCACGACTCCTGGGCCGACGTTCAGCGCTGCCAGAGGAACATGGCCTCGCTGCAGGGCCGGCAGTTGAAAAGATAGCCGCGCCCTCCGCCGCCGAAATCCGCGGAGGTGGCGAAGTCGTACCCCTCCGCCAGCTCGGCCGTGAACGTCACTTTGGCAGCCGTCTTTGCTGTGGTGTTCGCGGTGCTGCTCGCCTCTCACGCCCGGGCGGACCCTTGCCGGCAGCGGGACAGGCAGGCTCTGCGGCCAAGTCCGTCTTGTCGTCGGACCTGTTGTCAGTGGCCTCCGGCATGATGCGGGGCATGTGACGGCCCGTCCTACCGAGGGTTTTCGAGGCCGTCGGCAACAAGGGGAAGGGTGCTGTGCGCAAGCCGGTCACAGGAGAGGTGCACGTTCACTACGGTCAGATCTACGTTGCGAGCGATCCGGACAATCCGTTCCCGGGCCTCTCCGAGGCGTTCGCAGGCCAGAGCGGGGGACTGTGCGGGGCGGCGGTCCCGGGTGCTCTCTGGCTGATCACCGGGTTGCACACGGGCAACGTCCGCTTCGTCGTGGAGGTCCACGACGAGGATCCTCCGCTGGACCCGGTCTGGGAGGACGTGGTGGAGGTGTCCTTCCACCCGGTGTCGGAACGCACCAGTTTGGTGCAGTGGGCGGGCGAGGCCGCTTGGGACCTGAATCTCGCCCGGAGGGACTACCGGGTGCGGTACTGCGCCCAGAGGATGGATGAGGGACGGAAGCTCGACACCAGAGTGTCCGGGGAGCCACAAGCGGACAGCTACCTCCTGCAGTTCTGGCCCGCGCCGCCCTGCGCAGACCGTGTGGTCCGCCAGACCTCACAGAGCGCCGACTACTGGCACCGTCACGCGCGCGAACTTCCACCACCGCCCACACCGGAGCAGCGCGCCGAGACCGAACGCCTGGCCCGTCAGGCGGATGAGCGGGCCGCCGAGGAGCGGCGACTGCACTACGAGCGATGGGAGTGGGGCGGTCGGCTGCCGAGTGAGGGACTGCGCGGCGTCGGCGGCAATGTCCACGGTCTGCTCCGCTTCGACAGCGATCTGGTGCATGCGCTTGCTACCGCAGGTTCCGAGGTCCAGCGCGCGGTGGCATCGTTGGCCGCCCGGCGGGCCTGCGAGGCGGCGGGCCTGATCGGCCTCGCGTGGGTCACCCAGGCGCTCACCGCGTTGGCGGAGAGGCGTCCCCTGCCGCCGCCGTTCGACGACCCGGACCGGATGTGGGAGACCCTGAGCTCCGATCCACAGGTCCCGAGTCGGTCGGTGCTCCAGGCGGTACCTCCCGAGCGGCCGCCATACCGTCCACTGACGCCCGCGGCGGCGGCTGAGTGGACGCGGCTCCCAGCCGCGGAATCGGGGGACGATGGGCGGAGGCGGCGGGGCCTCGGCCGGGGACTGGGCGCGCTCCTACCGCCGGCGCCCGCCGGCGACAGGCCGACACCGCCCGGGGGTGTGGGGCATGGCGCGGCGGCGGTGCACACCGCCAGCACTGTGCGCGGCCCCGAACGGATCTCACAGCCGTACTTCGCTCTTCCCGCCGTGCTCGCCGCCGCCGAGCCCGACCCGCTGAAGGCGGCACTGGACGCGGTGTGGCACGCGGTGAACACGTACGGCGAGCACTACCCAGAGCTGCTGGAGGAAATCCGGTCGGCGTGCGCCGACCAGGTGGAGGACTGAGCAAACCTGCTGTCCTGCCGTCGGTGCTTCCCGGTAACGGGCTTCAATCTCTGACACCACTGAGTGAGTGAGTGAGTGAGTGAGCCCGGCCGGCCATCGCGCATCTCTGCCGATACTCCGCCGACGAACAGGCTCACCGTATCTTTCTGCCTGCGGGAATCGGTCCTGCTGCTCACTCCGGTGCGCTGGTGATGGGGATTTGGCTGTGGCGGATATTTCGTGACGGTCAGTCCTAAACATCCGCCACGACCCGTGATGTCCGTTGCCCAGCATGGTGTCCGTGGGGGATGAACGCTTCAGGGATCTGGTGTGGCCTGCCGTCGAGGGATTGGCCGTCGATGGGGTGGAAGTCGGCCGCGCGTGCACAGCACGTACATGCGGCGGCCGGCCGATCGTCCGCTGGGCGGCCGACGGATGCTGCTGCGTCTGAAGATTCGCCGGTTCTTCTGCGACAACGACCTGTGCTCCCGTCGGACCATGGCGGAGCAGGTGCCGTGCTTGACCACGCCCTACCGGCGCCGCACCCTGGCGGCCGCCCGGATAATGCAGGCGATCGGGCTGGGAATGGGCGGCCGGGCCGGCGCCCCGGCTCGCCGACTACCTGCCGGTGCGGGCAAGCCGAGACGTGATCGTGCGAGAGGTCCGGCCGCTCCCGGACCCGCCGTCCGACCAGGTCACGGTCCTGGGGATCGACGAGTTTGCGTTTCCAGAGGGGCGCCACCTACGGAACCGTGCTCATCGATGTCGAGACCCGGCGGCCCATCGACCTCCTGCCCGACCGGACCGCGGACACCGTGGCCGCCTGGCTCGCCACACACCCTGGCTTCAAGGTCATTTGGACGATTCTCAGGCCATCTCCGGCTCTGAAATCCCCGCCGACAGGATCGGCCTGAACCGTGAGCAGCCGCTGGGCGCGGGACCTGCCGAGGCCCGGAGGGCAAAAGCAGCTCCGGATAACCGTGTTGAGTCCCTGCTGCCTTGCCCGCGCGAGAGAGGCCCGACGCGGCAGTAACGGACCGACGAGCCGTCGGCGGGGGTACACGGCGAGGTCGGGTGCATGCCACCCGGGCGGCGGTCACCAGCTGAATGCGTCCCGGACGAAACGCACGCGTTCCTCCACCGGAGCCAGCGGGAGCGGGACCAGTTCGTATTCGTAGTCGAGGTACGTCGCGACATGGGACTCGTACGTCCGTACCGCTTCCAGCGACCTCGCCTCACGCCGGCTGGCCGGATGGGCGATCGCCGACGACATGGAATCGGGCTCGTCACCGACGCTCTGGCGGCCGCAGAGTGAACCCGTGGCAGTCTCGACGGAGCGATCACGCACACCGATCACGGTTCGCAACATACGAGCAGGACCTTCGCCGAAGCCTGCAGGTCAGCAGGGGTCCGGCAGAGCATGAGCGCGATCGGGTCCAGCGGGACAAGGCCGCCGCCGAGTCGTTCAACGCGGCCATCAAGAGGGAGACGCTCAATGGCCGGAAGGTCTGGTCGAGCGAGCGCGAGGCGCGAATCGACGTCTTCCGCTGGCTGCCAGCCCCGGTCCTGGCTGTCCGGGGTTCCTCGCCGCATGGTCATGGGCAGGATCTCGTGGGTGGCCGGGTGGGGGCTGTTCCTGACCGAGGAGCGGTGTGATGCGGCGGATACTGGCGAAGTTGCTTCTGTGGCACTGGGTGCGCCGGGCCGAGCGGGGGAGCGTCTCGGCCATGTGGCACGTGGCGGAGTTCCATTGTCTGAACGGGCAGCCCACCGACGCCGAAATGTGGTGGCGCCGAGCCGCCGAGGCGGGCAGCAGCGAGGCCGAGACCCGCCTGGGGGCGTTTCTCTACGAGCGGGGCCGCACGGCGGAGGCTGAGACATGCTGGCGTCGCGCGGAAGCGGCGGGGAATGCGAGCGCCCTGAACAATCTGGCGCTGCTCGCCGAAGAGGCGGGTGACCATGCCAAGGCCGAACGCCTTCTGCGGCAGGCGGCGGAGGCGGGGAGCCCGGCGGCGCGGGCCCTTCTCGGCGCGTCGTCCGCACAGCGCGGTGATATAGAGGATGCCGAGAGGTGGTGGCGCCGCTCGGCGGAGGACGGTGACAGCGCCGCGATGCTCCGCCTCGCCGCGATGGCGATCAGCCGCGGCGACGCAGCGACGGGGCACTGGTGGGCGGATCAGGCCATCTCCGCCGGCGACACCGACGCGCTCCTGTTCAAGGGTCTTGCCTGCCGGGACGGCGGTGATGACGAAGGGGCTCGCGTCTGGCTGGCCAGAGCCGCTCGCGCGGGCAACCCGGGTGCGATGGTGCACCACGCAGCCGAGCTGATCCGGCGAGGCAGGCGGGCGAGAGCACGGCGGTGGCTTCGGCGGGCCGTCGGCCTGGGGGTGCCTCAGGCGATGAACGATCTCGGCTCCCTGCTTCACCAGCAGGGCGCCGGTCCGCAGGCGGAGCGCCTCTGGGAGGCAGCCGCTGCCGCCGGGAACCCCGACGGCATGTTCAACTTCGCATGCGTGCTGTACCAGCGTGGCCAGGAGCCGGAAGCGCAGCAGCTGTGGAGCAAGGCCGCGGAGGCGGGCATCGTCCCGGCCATGAACAACCTGGCTGCGGTACTGGCGCAAGGCGGCGCCCCCGAAGAGGCGGCCACCTGGTGGCGGCGGGCCGCTGAAGCGGGCAGCCGGACAGCCGCGGACAACCTGGCGACAATGCTCAGTCGGCTCCAAGGGGAGTGGCTGGACGAGCCCGGGTCGGCCCGGTTGCTCGACCAGCTACTCGCGTGCTCCGACGAGATGGCCATGGACGCAGTTCTGGCCGGCGCCCCCAGGGTATCGCCTGGGACCGTCTCCTCCTGGTGCCGTGATGTCCTGGCCTGTGAGGACCCCGAACGGCGTGCCGGCCTCCTGCTGGCCGTCGAACGAACAGTGTTGTACGCCCACGGTGACGAGGCGCAGGCCCAGTGCCTGCTGAGGCTGGGCCGGCAGCTGGCCGAGCAGGAGCTGTTCCGGGACGCCATAGGAGTGTTGGAGCGCGCTTCGGTGGTGTTCGCCCGAGTCGGCGACGTGGGCAGGCAGGCGTACTGTCTGTCGCGGATCGGCCTCGACCACGAGGACCTGGGCGAATTTCAGGAAGCCGTGACTGTCTTCGAACGCGCGGCGACGCTCTTTCACTCCGTCGGTGATGTACGCGGGGAGGTTCTCCAACGGGGCAGCATCGGCATCGTCCATGGTCGCACCGGTCATCCCGACCAGGCGCTGGCGATGTTCGACACAGCGGTCACACTGGCCAGGAACGGCGGGCTGGCCGAGGAGGAGGCGTCGTACCTCCAATGGGCCGGGGGGACCTATATGAGGCAACAGCGCCATGCCGAAGCCGCCGCTGCCTTCGAGCGGGCCCTCGCAATCCACCGCCGCCTCGGCGACCATGCGGCGATCGCATCAGTGCTGATGGAACTCGCCCGCTCTGAGCAAGCGCAAGGGCATGTCCGGCGGGCGGTCGAACAGCTGGGCGCTGCTCATGGGGCGTACGCCGCCTGCGAGGACTGGGCCGCGGCGTTGGCGGTGGCCGCCGAGTGGGCTGCCGTCTGCCGCGAGAACGGGCGCGATGAGCAAGCGGCTGCCGCCGATCGGCAGCTGATCGACGCCGCGAACCGTCTCGGCGGCCAGGAGGCCGCACTGGCGCTCTTCGCCGCAGGGCGGCGGCGGCGCGAGGACGGGCACCACGATGCCGCGATCGCGGTACTCGACCGCGCCAGGGAGATGTTCACAGCCGAAGGCGACGAGAGCGGGGCAGGTACCGCCCTGCACGAGATGGGTCTCACGCACCTGGCGGCCGACGTCTACGGTGATGCCCTCGCGCGGTTCGAGGCAGCGGCCGCCGCGCAGACGGATCCGGCACAGTACGCCGCGGCCCGATGGATGGCGGGGAGGTGCCTCCTGGCGCTCGGGCGTGCCGACGAGGCTACCCGCGTCCTGGAGGAGCTGGCCGACTCGGTGACCGGCGGGACCGCCGGGGCCGGCGTGGGCGCCATGCTCGAGTTGGCGCGGCACAGCCGGCGCACGGGCGACCCAGCCTCCGCGTCCGCATGGCTGGCCAGGGCGGGCGAGGCGGCTGAGGACGGCGACGCCGTCCCCGAACCGATGCTCGCCCTCGTCGCGATTGAGATGTCCGAACTCACGGAGGACGGAGACGACGACGGGGAGCGCCGGGTCCGGCTGCTCTCGGAGGCTCGCGACCTGTTCCTCCGCGTGGGCCAGGAGCGCATGGCATGGTCGGTCACCGTCCGGCTCGGGTTCGCACTGGCCGATCTCGGTGACACTCAGGCGGCGGTGCAGTGTCTGCGCGCCGCGACGGACGCCATGGCACGGCACCTACCGGAGGACGGGATGACCGGCACGGTCGAAGACACGGTGCAGTTGAGCTTCGTCGCCGAACCCACCGACGAGCGGGCGCTCCACACCGACCTGCTCATCAAACTTGGGCAGCAGCACGTACTTCTCGGCGACGACGACCGCGCCACCACGGTTCTCCGCGAGGGCCTGCGGCGGGCACAGGACGCGGGAGACGTGAGGAGGCAGGCTCAGCTGCTCGCCTTGCTCACCACACTCGAGAGCGAGGAAAGCGACCTCCCGCGCGCCCTGGCCTCCGCGCGGGAGACCCTCCGCCTCGCCGAGGCCGCCGACGATCGTCTCATGATGGTGGCAGCTCTCATCCAGACCAGCGAGTTGCACAGGCGTGCCGGGGAACCGGACCAGGCGCTCGCGGACGCACACCGAGGACTCGGCACCTTACAGAGTGCCCCGATGTCTGTGGGGCGGCCCCAACTGCTCCGTGTCCTGTGCCTGGCGGAGCGGGCCGTCGGAGACCTCCGCGGTGCGCTGGCACACGCGACCGAGGCCCTGGCGATCGTCCGGGAGGAGGGCGGCGCGGAGGCCTCCCTGCTCGGGGCAGCGGGCCTGATCTGTGCCGACATGGGACGGTGGCCGGAAGCGCTGCGCCACCACAACGCGGCTGCCGATGTCGCCCGAGCGGCCGGCGACAAGGTGCTGGAGGCCCAGGCCATCGGCAACCGAGGCAACGTGTACTACCAGCTGGGGGACCTGGACCAGGCGTACGCCGATCAGCGCCGCGCCCTGGCCCTGCTCGACGAACTCGGCGCCGGGAGCCGCAGGGCCGGACCGCTGGCCGATCTCGCGCTCGTCCTGTGGGCGCGAGGGGAAGTGGACGAGGCGCAGGCGTTGTTCGAGGAGTCGCTGCGGCTGGACGTCGCCATCGGCGAGCGCCGCGGCGTCGCTGTCACGCTCGCGAATCTGGGCAATCTTGCGATCGGAGAACCCGAATCCGCCCGGAGGTTGTACGAGCAGGCACTCGCTCTCTGCCGTGACGTCGGCTATGTGAAGGGCGAGGCCATGCAGCTGTGCAATCTCGGCGGCACGTCCATGATGCTGTCACGGTTCGACAGGGCGCACTCCGAGCTGTCGGAGGCAATCCGCCTCCTGGCCGACGGCGAACCGGCAGTGCGCGCACTGGCCCACTACAACAGGAGCGCGGCGGCCGAGGCGATGGGTGACGCACACAGCGCCCTGGAGGACGCCGTGGCCGCCAGCGACCTGGCCGAGTCGGTGCGCCGCGAGTTGATGACTCCGTCCCACCGGGACACGTTCGCCGCGTGGCTAGGGCTCGAGGTCCACGACAGAGCCATCGGACTTGCCGCTCGCGCCGGCCTCGCGTCACTGGTCTGGACACTGATGGAGAGGGCGAAATCACGGTCGTTGGTGGAGCTGTTGGGATGGGGGGACCTGCCCCGTCCGGCGGGGGTCGTGCAGTCATTGCTCGACCGGGAACGCTCTCTGCTCGATGAGGCCAGGTGCCTCACGGACGCACTGCGCACCGCCGTCGACGGGCCGCCCCGTCGTCGCGCCGAGGGCCGCCTGGCGGACGTCGAGGAGCAACTCGGCTCGCTCTGGGAGGAGATGTCCGGCCAGGCACCGGAGTACGTCGCGCTGCGCCGTGGTGAACCACTCGACGAGGTCGCCATGAGTACGGCGATGACAGCCACACCGGCCGCGACGACCGGGTTGATCGAGTTCTACACCCTGCCCCGAGAGATCGTCGTGATCGTCATGCGCAGCGGTTGGAGCGAGCCACGCTGTTACCGGGTGGCGGCCGACGCGGCCGCCTACCTGCCCGGCCTCAGGGCGGAGATCGACACATGGGTGGGACGTGGCGGGGAGAGCACTCCTTCCGGACCCGACTGGCGAGATCTCGCCGAGCCGCTTCTCGGACCAGCCGTCGCGGCCCTCGGTGAGTACGTGGAGCTGCTCCACCTCGTACCGCACGGCCCCTTGCACCAGTTGCCGTTGCACGCACTCACGGTCGACGGACGGGTGCTCATGGAGCGGTATCCGGTGGCGTTCGCGCCGAGCGCCAGTGTGCTGGGCCGGCTCCGCGCCCTGGGCGTGCCCGAGACCGGTGCGTCACTGGTTCTCGGATATTCGGCGGACGGGCGCGATCGGGAGGTGCTGGAGGGGGAGGCCGACGATGTCGCCGAGGTCCTGGGGGTGCGGGCCTTGAAGGGTGAGCAGGCCGTCGGTACGGCCCTGCGGAACCACGCGGAGGGTGCCGAGGTGCTGCACCTGTCCTGCCACGGCTGGTTCGACCCGGTCGATCCTCTGCGCTCCGGCGTGCTTCTCGCCGATGGGGCGCTGAGCGCGCGGGACATCATGACGATGCGGCTGGGCGCGGGGCTCGCGGTGTTCAGCGCTTGCGACACCGGGGTGAGCCATCACCGCCACGGCGACGAACTGGTGGGGCTCGCCACCGCGTTGGCGAGTGCGGGCGTGCGGTCCTCCCTGCTCAGTCTGTGGGAGGTCGATGCGGAGGCGACGCGAACCATGATGCGGCTGTTCTACCGCCATGTGACCGCGTCGCCCCGCCCGACGGCCGCCGCTGCTCTCCGGAAGGCGATGCTGGACCTCAGGGCGACCCCTGGGTACGAACACCCCTACTTCTGGGCCGGTTTCATACTGACGGGCAGCGGCGGCCCGGTAGGGGCGGACGAGTAGTCGCGGCCGGGTAGTGGCGGCTGGGATTCAGTCGCCCATCCACCCGCCGGTCCGTTCGGTGCCGCCGAGCCGAAGCCCGGCCAGGAGGTAGGCGAAGAAACCCACGGCGAGCCCGATGGAGTAGGCGGCGAAGAGGTCGGGGTCGGGGTAGAGCGCGGTGACGACCCCGCCGCCGACGACGCCGAGCACGGCGGCCAGGTCGGAGAGGGCGGCGGCGCGCTCCTTGCGCCTGAGCGTGCGGTACGTGATCCAGCCGATCACCAGCCCAAAGCAACCGGCGCCTGCCAACTCGAAGACCATCACGTTCTCTCCTCTGCCGTCGCCGTGGTGCCCAGCCGGAGCGCCGCCGAGCAGTAGGCCGTGTAGGCGAGGCCCAGCAGATTGCCCTTGCGGAGCAGACGTATGCGTGTCGCGTGCAGTGCCTCACCCACAGTGACACCCTCATGGAGGCGCCGCCAGAACTCTTCCCCGAATTCGGCGGCCAGCGCCTGGTGTACGACCGTTTCCGTGCCGATCACCCCCGCCGCGTACACGTCGGCGAACGCGTCCACGAAGCCGACCAGCGATTCCGGGCCGATCTCCACGGTCTCGCATCCGTTGATGAACACCAGGGGCGAGGTGTGTGTCCAGTGGCCGACGGGCCACACGCCTTCGGCGAGCGCCTGCACATCCACCGGGGTCAGGCGTTCACCCCGCCCGAGTTCCAGGTGGAGGTCGGTGTGGGGCGGGCGTCTTCGGCCGTGGCAGTAGAAGTAGACGAACTGCACGTCCGGCCGCGCCAGTTCGGCCACCATCCGCTCGCGGGAGTCGCACGCGTCGACCGGGAACACCGCCTTCAGTGCTTCGACGTGCCGCGCCGTCACCGTGCCGTCGAGATCGAGGCTGTACCCCATCACCATCCGCGGGCCGTCGGAACCCGCCGCGATCACCACGGGCAGCGTGCGAGCCGAGGGCATGGAGGGAGGCTGCTCGATGCTGTGGCGGTAGCCCCAGAAGCCGAACGGGCACACCGTGTTCATCCGGTGCCCGGACTCGTGCGGGCACCGGTTCACGACGTGGTCGGGCGCCTGCCGGTTGCCAAGCCACTCCTCCACCACAGGGCAGATCGTGTGTGCCTCCGGCCGCCCGTCCTCCAACGGAATGTCGTACACCGCGGCCCACGGGAACACCAGGTTGCTCGATCCGGCACGCGCGACCTGAAGGGTGGCGGGTTCACGCAGCAGCCGCTCACGCAGCAGCCGCCGTCGCTCAGGCTGTCCCGACAGGAGCAGCGTCCACAGTCGGCGTCCCAGCGGCGCCAGACGGAGCAGATCCCGAGCGAAGTCGTGCACGCTCTTGCCGTTGCCCGGGTCCAGCCGACTGCGCAGTCGCGGCCTGCTGCCCAGCCTTCCTCCGTACTGCTCCACGTGGATGTCGCGTAATGCCTCACGGACGGCCTTCGACGCACCACTCATCTGGTCCTCGGTGAGACTGAAGACGAACGGTTCACCGATGTCCCCGTCCACCACGACCATATGGCTTCCACGCTCGGCCGGCCGCGTCATCACATTGACGCTTCTCGGGGGGAGCCGGCCGATCCCTCGCAGGCCCCCTGACAGACTGAAATCGATCTCGGCACGGCATCCGGAACCGAAGGACTCCTCGGTGTCGATGCGCGCGATCACCCGTTGCGACTGCATCAGGTTCCGGCTCGAGTACACCCCCAGCCACAGCCACGCCAGCCCCGGAGCAGCCGGCGCCACGACCGGGACGTACAAGTACGCCGCACGCTCCTCCCGTGCGCACATGTGGCCGATGCCGGGGGCGCAGGCACACGCCCAGCTCGGCCCCCGGGACGGCAGGAAGAACCGATGGGCGACGCCCGGTACGTGGAAATCATCACTGACGACCAGCACTGACAGCCAAGTGCCGCTCTCCGTAGGTGGCAGCTGGTCGTCTGGGAAAGGCTCGGGATGGTCGAGGATGCTGTCCGGCGAAAGGCTGCCGATGTCCACCCTGAGTGCGTAGCGTTCAGCGGAGCCGAGATTCGTCTGGCGGCTGAGTGGCGGCCCGGCCGGCTCCCGGACGAAGCACGTGTTTACATGCCGGAAGGGGACCCCGTCGATGCTCCGCTCCTCCGCGGGCAGCCACTTCGTCGTACGGCCGGGGGATCCGTCGAGCTCCGAGAGTAATTCCCTCAAACGCCGCTGCGCCTTCGGGTGCTGCACCAGCAGGGCATCCACGAGCGCCGCTGCCTGGACCTCGCTCAGCGGCCCCGTCTCGATCTCCTGGAGCCGAGCGGTCAGGGCTTCTGCGAGCGCGGGCGCCGCAGCGGGGCCGACCAGCCAGGGAAGTTCCCGCAGAAGGGAACGGACAGCCGCCGACAGAACACTCCGATGCATTTCCGTTCCCGTCCAGCCGCGTCGCCAGTTCCTCAGGTGAACCTGAGGTTAGTGCGGCAAGGCCCCTTCGCACCACGGCGGATTCCAGGCTTGATCTTTAACCTCGTCCGTCATCCGACCTGCTGAGATCTACCGTTTCCGGGGGCAGGCGACGCGCCAGCCCTCCACGCTTCGAGATGTCGAGTAACGAAGTGCCGAGGAACGGCCGCTGAGGATGAGTTTCCCTGCCGACGTTCCCGCCGGCGGGGCGTTGGGTGTCCTGTCCCGCTTTCGTGTTGAGTTCTACGAGTGCCCGTACGCCCGTGCGGATGCGCTCTTCGAGCTCACCGACGCGGTGCTGTGCACGGACGGGCCGGTCAGGACGCTCGTCGAGCTCACGCTGACTGCCGAGCACCGGCCGCTCGAAGAAGCCCGCCAGCCGCAGCAATTCCGCCTCCCGTGCCCGCTTCCGTTCCCGCGCCCGCCGAGTTGGTAGCCGGCGAGGCCGACGAGTCGCCCGCCGAGGAACGCGCACACCGTGCGATCGGCGTTCAGGTGGGCTGCGATGAAGGGCACCGTCTTCTCCGGAGGGTTCAGCGCGGGGCCGAGTTTACGGCCGAACGCGTTCCAATACAGCTCGGCCGCCCGCCGCTGGCGATGCTCGCGGCAACGCAGGGCGACCCGGCTTCCGCACCATCGGAACCGGTCACCGTGCCGCCCGAGCGGGTCCTCGCCAGGCTTGTCCGGGAGTTCGCCGCACTGCCGACCCACGCTCCCGACAACGACGCCGCACTCACAAAGCGGATCACCGAAGTGAGCGCCGCAAACCCGCCCTACCTGCACGCCTTCGCCAACGGCCTCGAACTCGACCGCGCGGCCGTGAACGCCGGCCTCACCACCCCGCACCACAACGGTCGTGCACCGAAGGCGTCAACACACGCACCAAGAGAATCATGAGACACGGCCGAGCCGGGTTCGCCCTTCTCCGCCACCGCATCCTCCTCCGGTGATCACCACGGAGCGCAGCCACCGATTACGGGACAGAGCCAATTGAACGGTGTAACTCCTGATCGAGGACGATGCATCGATGAGGAGCACGTATGTCCGAGGCCGTTCTTCCCGCTGGGAAGAACGGGAGTTCCAGGACCTGATCGACCGGACGCGTCTGCCCCGACACCGGCAGCCGGCGCCCAGTAGCCGTTCGTGGCACCGGCTCACGCCACGGCCTCATTTCATGCGGGAGCCCAAGGCGGCTCAGGCGTTACAGACGTGCCCGTGCGGCGGGCTCGCACCACCAACACCAACGAGCGCAATTCGTCTCCTGGCTTTGCTGCGGGGACTCTGGTCCGCCGCTCTACATTGAGGCGCCGGAACTGGGTGTCGGCACGAACGTCAGCGGTGCGAGCGACACGCGGGACCGCCGTCCGCTGCCTCCGCCGGCCAGTACGGCAGCCTGGTAGGCGAGCACCGTTCACTACGAGCCGATCCGCTCGCAGCGGTCTCGGCTCCCGGCCCGAGGAGCACGGCATGGCGATCGAAGGGGTATCCCCCTACCTGCGGTACGAGGATGCGGACGCGGCTCTCGACTGGATGGAGCGGGTCCTCGGCTTTACCGGTGCGATCCGCTGGCGCGACGATTCAGGGCGGACGTTCGAGGCTGACATCCATGCGGGTGTGACGAAGATCGGGGTCAGCGGCGGCGGGGTGAGCGACCAGGGGAAGAACGCCCTGTTCATCGTGCATGTGGACGACGTGGATGCGCATTTCGAGCTGGTCCGGGCCGCATCCGGAATGGAGCTGGACGCTCCGGTGGATCAGCCGTACGGGCCGCGGACCTTCACGATCACCGATCCCTGGGGGTATCAGTGGAGTTTCTGGCAGGGCGAGGCCACACCACCCGAGTGATGGCCGGTGCGCCGCTCCGGTTTCACTGAGCGGTCGTCGTCGACGACGTGTCCGCCGCGTCCGGCGTCGCCGCTGTGATGTGGCTCAGGAGGCACAGCCAGCGGCCGTCCCGCCTCACGAACACGTCCGAGGTCCATTCGTCGGCGTCGAACCGTTGACCCCCGTAATGGGCGGTGTTGGTGACCCGCACGCTGAAGACCGCGGTGTCGCCGTGCACCCGGACCCGCGGCGTGCTGACGAGGTCCATCGCAGAGTGGGTCAGCCGGCCGGAGGCGACGAACGCGAGAAAGTCGTCCTTGGAGGCGATGCCGGACTCCGAGACGATGGCCCAGTCGTCGGTCATGAAGCTCGCGATCCGCGCCGCGTCGTTGGAGACGATCGCCGCGGCCCAGGCCTCCGCGACGGTGGTGAGGGCCGCGTGGACCGCGTCGTCGATCCCGTCTTCTCTGGCTTCGTCCGCCGGGCCCGTCGGGTCTGCACTGTGGTTCTCGGCCATGACTCGATGCTAGGCCCTGTCCGGGCCCGATGGCCTGGGGAGCAGCGAACTGCTCCTCGGCGGGCGGTGTGCGAGGACCGCGCGGCAACACCACGCGGCAGACCCACACGCACTTCGACCTACCCGCCACCCGCACCGAACCGGACGGCACGCGGTACGCCTTCACCTACGACACCGAGCTACGGCTGAAGCAGGTCACCAATCCCCAGGGTCTGACCTGGAGCTATGACTACGATGCCGCCGGCCGCCTGATGTCCGAGACGGATTTCAACGGCCGAACCCTCGGTTATGGCTACGATCCGGCTGGACGGCTGGCCTCCCGCACCAACGGGGCGGGCGAGACGCTCCGCTTCACCCGAGACGCCCTCGGCCGGGCCACGGTCCGGCGCACCGACGACGGCACCGAGACGGTGCACGCCTACGATGCCGCGGGCCGCCTGGTCATGGCAGCCAACCCGGACGTCGAGATCCACCGGACGTACGACGTCCTCGGGCGACTCGTCAGCGAGTCGGCCGACGGCGCTACCAGCACCTACACCCACGACGCTCGGGGCCGCCGTACCTCGCGCCGTACGCCCGCCGGCGCACTGTCCGAATGGACCTACGACGCCGAAGGCCGACCCGTGGCCCTCAGGACCGGCGGCAACCAGCTGGACTTCCGGTACAACGCGGTGGGACGCGAGATCTCCCGCACCTTCGGCGACGACATCACCCTCACCCAAACCTGGGACGCAGTCGACCGCCTCACGACTCAGTCGCTCACCGGACACCCAGACGCCGGCGGCGCCGGCCAGACCCTCCTCCAGCACCGCGCGTACGCCTATCGGGCGGACGACCAGGTCACCGAGATACGCGAGCTGACCAACGGGACCCGGCGCTTCGACCTCGATCCCATCGGCCGGGTCACGGCCGTCCACGCGTACGGCTGGACCGAGCGGTACGCCTACGACAACCTCGGCAACCTCGCGCACACCACCGTGCCCGACCATCCCTCCAACGGCGACCACGAGCTCAGCGGAACCCTCATCCGACGGGTCGGCCGGACGGTCTACGAGCACGACGGCCAGGGGCGGCTCGTCCGCCGCGTCCGCAAACTGCTGAGTGGGCAGCGACGCACGTGGACCTTCACCTGGAACGCGGAAGACCGTCTCACCGACGCGACCACACCGGACGGCGACCACTGGCGGTACACCTATGATCCGCTCGGCCGGCGCACCGCCAAGGCGCGCCTCGACCCCGACGGCGCGGTCGTGGAACGTACCGCCTTCACGTGGGACGGCACCCGCGTGGTCGAGCAGGCCACCTTGGACGGTCATACCACCACCTGGGACTACGCACCGGGCACGCACCGTCCCCTGGCGCAGGCCGACCACCACACCCAGCAGGAGTACGACACCCGCTTCCACGCGATCGTCACGGACCTCGTCGGCACCCCTATGGAGCTGGTGACACCCGACGGCAGCATCAGCTGGCAATTCCGTACCACGGTATGGGGCGCAGACCTTCCGACGCCGTCGGACGCGACGTCGGTCGTCTGCCCGCTTCGCTTTCCGGGCCAGTACCGCGACCAGGAAACGGGCCTCGACTACAACTGCTTCCGTTACTACGATCCCGAGTTCGCCGGCTACGCCTCACCTGACCCACTCGGTTTGAGCGCCGCGCCCAACCATCACACCTTCGTGCCCAACCCCTTCGTCTGGTTGGACCCGCTGGGACTGAAGTGCCTCGACCCTGATGACCAGGTCCGGCATGATTCCGCACGCGGGACCGCCGTCGACAGCGACGGCAATATGAGGGGAGTGGAGGACAACCCCGGCGTCAGGATGGTCGACGAGGTGGAGATGGAGAGGATCCGCTTGGACCTGCACGCCAAACTCGGCGATCCCGACGTCAGGGAAACGCCGAAGGGCACCATCGAGACATGGAAGTTGTCGGACGACCCGAAGGCGAGCGTGACCTATCGCTCGTTCAGTAGATCCGGCGGAGCGACCATCGACTACAACGACGTGGACGGCCTTGACATGAAGCGATTCCACATTCCGCAGCATGGGAACTGAGACATGGTGAATCAGGAGGCGTACCGCCGAGAGCTGGAATATCTGAGCCAGTACGCACACGACGACTGGGTCGGCTTCTCCGTCGTCAGCGGAGCCGTGGGGAGCTTGCTCGGCCGGGGCGCCTCGTTCGAGGAACAGCTGGGGTTGCTCCTGCGGATCGTCGGCGATCTGTATGACGCCGGGGCGCGACCGGGGGACCTGACGGAATCGGAACGGGATCCCTTCTTGCCGTGGAAATCGGACAAGGCCGGGGCCTTGGCGCGCATCGCGGCGGAGGTCGATGCCCAATCCCGGTTGCCCGACTCCGGTGACATCTGCTGGTTCACTGTGCCGTGATGCCCGTCGCGGCGTTCCACGGCGCGAGATTCGAACGGGAGCCCGCCTGCTCGTCGCGTGCCGTCTGCCCGCCGGGGCCCACGATGCGACCGCCGTCCAGACGCGGACGGTGTCGGCAGCGGTGACCTTCATACCGATGGCGTAGTCGAAGGCAAGGACAGGTCCGTACGGGGTGGGCTCGGGGCAGGCCCAGAGATTCTCCATGCGCTCGTCGTTGCAGAAGTTCTCGGAACCAGGCTACAAAGCCGGGCTGTCAGAGCCTCGCCCTAGGCTGCGCCGTATGAGCGTGGAGAACATGCCGAAGAAGAAGCCGCGGCTGCGGCGGCAGTTCACGCTGGACTTCAAGGCGGAGATCGCTGCTCTGTGCCGGCGGCTGGGGAGCGCCGTGGACCACATCGGGCTGCACGTCCGCGCGGACAACGCCACCGCCATCGGCCTCTACCGCAGGCTAGGCTTCACCGACATCACGGACTTCACCGAGGCCACCCACGCGGCACTGGCGTAGGCGCCCGCCGACCGGCGGATCAGGCATGCCGCGTACGCCGCGTGGTGAGGGCGAGGCCGAGGGTGGTGACGGCGAGGGTCAGTAGCGTCACCGCGGTGAGGGCGATCAGCGTCTGCCGATCCGGGTGCGCCACGGACTGGCCGCGTCGCGCCTGCCAGGTGAGTACGGCGAACAACCCCGTGTACCAGCACGCGAACGCGCCGACGAGCAGGGTCCTGACCCCGTCGTCGAGCCGCCGGCGGAAGAGGGTCCCGTACAGGTGCATCACGGCGATGAGCAGCAGTAGGAGGTGGATGGCGTGCATGCTGACGAGGTGGGGTACGCGGAGGTCTCCGCCGGTCAGGCTCCAGCCGGTGATCGGCATCCCCCGCCCGTCGGGATCGCCGATCCCGTGAGCGCCGCTCAGCACGACCGGGTTCCCGGCCGCGTCCGGGACCGTACGGGGCTCACTGGAGAGGGTGCTGAGCCAGCCCGCCACGGCCATGCCGGCGGCAGCGAGCGCGAGCCCCGCGCCCAGGGCGACGGTGAGTGCCCGGTCGGTGCCGGACTGGAACAGCACCAGCGTCGCGATGACCAGGGTGGCCACGAGGAGCGGCATGACGCCGATAGAGAAGGCCGCGGCGACGTTCCGGGCGACGGCGTCGGTGTTCTCGTTGAAGTGGCTGTAGGTGCCGTGGGCGGCGGCGTAGACGACGGCGCAGACGTCGATCACCCCGGCCACCGCGATGACGCTGCCGGTCCACCAGCCCAGCCGCCTCCCCTTGTTAAGCCTGCTCAGGAGCCAGGCGAGCGTGACTCCATAGATGCCGAAGGCCACGCCGAACTTCATCGGTTTGAACCAGAGCGATTCACCCAGGAGTTGACGGTCGTCGAGCAGCGCGGCGACGGCGCAGAGCAGCGAAATCGCACACATCAGCGCGGAGTTCAGCATGAGTGGGCGATGCCATCGCGACACTGCCGGTGAGCGGCTCACGGGTCCTCCAGGAGTGGGTGCGGTTCGTGCTCGCCACGCTAGGAAGGGAGCCGCCTCGGCCGCGTCCCCTGCCGGGGGCACCCGGCGGACCCCGGGAGGGGTGGCTGTCCGGGGGCCGCGTACCCCATAGGGACGATGCGCACCCCGCGGTCCCCGGCTAACGTGCGGGCAACAGGGCAAAGGGGGACAGCCGGCTTCCGGAGTCCGCCCCGGCTGGAAGGACCTGGCAGCGATGCGCCGACCCGCGAACCAGCTGAGCACGTGGTGGCCGCCCCGTACGTGGCGGATGCCGACGGGCGGGCTGCTGCTCGCCCGCCCCGTCGCCGCGGACGTCGTACTCGCCGCGGCCTTCTTCGCCGTCATGCTCGTCGAACAATTGGGGCCGGCCGCAGGGGCGGACACAGGCACGACGCGCGCCGTCATGTTCGCCGCGGCGGTCGCCGGACCGCTGGCCTGCCGCAGGACCGCGCCGCTGGCCTCGTACCTGGTGGGTACCGCGGCCCTGTCCGTCGAAGCGCTGTGGGGTCTGGAGAACCCGCTCTCCCCGTACGCGAACCTGATCGGCCTGTACTCCCTCGGCCTGTACGCGAGCCGCACCCGGGCCTGGACCGGTCCGTTCGCCGCGTTCCTCGGCATGATCGCCTACTTCACCGGACAGCAGGAACGCGACTTCTGGTCCGTGGTGCCGGCCGGGGTGCTCTTCCTGTGGCTCCTCGTCTGGGCCATCGGCTTCGGCGCCGCGCGGCGCCTGGAGGAACGCGACGCGACCCAGCTCCGGCTTCGCGAGGAGGTGATCGCGGGGGAGCGCGCCCGGATGGCGCGTGAGCTGCACGACCTCGTCGGCCATACCGTCAATGTGATGCTGATTCAGGCCGGCGCCACCCGGCGACTGCTCAGCCGCGACCCGGAGCGCGCCCGCGAGGTGCTCGGCCAACTGGAAGACTCCGGGCGCGAGGCGCTGGAGGAACTCGACCGGGTCCTGGGCCTGTTGCGCCGCACCGCGCCGGCCGGATCCCAGCCGAAGCTCGGCGACCTGAGCCGTCTCACGGATCGGATGGCGCAGGCCGGGATCAGCGTGGCGGCACAGGTGGATCCGGGCCGGGACGAACTCCCCAGCAGCATCGACATGTCGGCGTACCGGATCGTGCAGGAGGCGCTCACCAACACGGTCAAACACGCCCGCGCCGGATCCGCCGACGTGACCGTCCGCCGGGTGGGGGACCGCCTCGACATCGAGGTCAGCGACGACGGCCAAGGCGCAGGCAACGGCTACGAGCCCGGACGAGGTCTGCTCGGCATCGCCGAACGCGTTTCGATCCTGGGCGGCAGGCTCGAACACGGGCAGGGCGAGCAGGGCGGGTTCCGCCTGCACGTCTCGCTCCCGGTTCGATGACCTGGCACGCCGACGGAGCGGCCAACCACGATCGCCGGATCAAGATCGTGGTGGCCGACGACGACGCCCTGCTCCAGGCCGGCCTCGAACTGATCCTCGGGACCGAGGACGGCCTGGAGGTGGCCGGGCGGGCAGCGGACGGCATCCAGGCCGTCCGCCTGTGCCACGAACTCGTCCCCGACGTCGTCCTGATGGACGTACGGATGCCCGGCATCGACGGGGTCGAGGCAACCCGGCGGATCGTGGCCGCCGGTCTGGCGACCCGGGTGCTGGTCCTGACGACGTTCCACCACGATGAATACGTATGGAGTGCGATCCGGGCCGGCGCGAGCGGTTTCCTCCTCAAACGCGCCTCCCCCGAACGCCTCATCGACGCCGTACGGACCGTCGCGGCCAGTCAGGCCGTGCTGGATCCGGCCGTCACCCGCGACATCCTGACCCGGCTCGCCGCCCAGCCCGCACCCACGCGCTCAGGGGGCCTGCGGGCACCGGCCGACGCCCGCCTGGAGCGACTCACCGCCCGTGAACGCGAAGTGCTGCGGCAGGTCGCTCACGGCCTGTCCAACACGGAAATCGCCGAGCTGCTTTCCCTCGCAGAATCCACCGTCAAGACCCACGTGAAGCGGATCCTGGCCAAGCTCGACGCCCGCGACCGAGCCCAAGCGGTGGCGATCTCGTACCAGAGCGGCCTGATGCCGACATGAGGGCCCACACCGCGCGCACTCCCGTCCGATGCGATTCTCGGGTTCGGGACAGTGGTTTGAGAGACCGCGAGTCTTGGTGGGTTGGTGCTGGTCAGTGGCTGTGTTTTGGGCTGTGGGGCCTGTCTTGGGTGTGAGAGATCGTGTCGCTGAGGGGGAGAGGTGGACGGCATCTGTGTCCCTCGGCGGGGCATTCGGGGCCACTGCGACACGTGGATCGGGAACGGGGTCCCCGCTGCGGAGATCGACCGGGCCGTGGCCTTCCAGGACCGCTGGGGCGGCCTCGCCCTGCCACCGGCCCCGGCGTACGAAGGCGGCCCCCGCATCCTGGACGCCGACTGTCCCGAGGGCTCGGCCGCGGAGGGCTGGCGGTTCCCGGCCGGGAGCTGCCGGGTGTCCATGGCCTACCGATTCATGATCGGCCCCGACGGCGCGTTCGGGATCGATGCATACTGCTGGACACCGCTGCACGCCAGCACGGACGGATGGGTCGAATCGTTGGCGCTGGCCGCCCATGTGGGACGCTGGGCCAAGACCGTCACGAAGATCACCTGCAAAGCGGTCGAGTCTCTGGACCTCGCCGGCTACGAGCCGGTACCTGAAGTGCAGGGCCTGACTGATGGCTGGTGGCGGGGTAGGGACTCGCTGATCGCCCTCTACCGCGGCGAAGCCATCGGTCTCTACGCCCCTCAGTGTCTCGAAGGCCACGTCTACGGCAGCCTCGACGAGTGGGGCCTCCACGGCGGCTGACCGTCCGCCGACGCCGCCGGATCTGAGCACGTAGTTGGCCCCTGAGTGCTCTAGGCACTGTTTCTTGGATCATGTGCGGAGCCAGATGATGAGGGCTGCGAGGGTGACGGTGCCGAGGTAGATGTAGGCGCGTTTCTCGTATCGGGTGGCGACGGCGCGGAAACCCTTGAGCCGGTTGATGGCTCGTTCGACGGTGTTGCGTTTTTTGTATCGCTCGCTGTCGAAGCCGGTGGGCCGGCCGCCTCGAGACCCGCGGTTCTTGCGGTGTCTTTGCTGGTCGAGACGTTCGGGGATGGTGTGCCGGATTCCGCGTCGTCGCAGGTAGCGGCGGTTCTTCCGCGATGTGTAGGCCTTGTCCGCCAGGACGTAGTCCGGTCGAGTGCGGGGCCGGCCGACTCCGGTACGGGGTACGGAGACCTGCTCCATCACCCGCTCGAACTGGGGCCCGTCACCGTAGTGCCCCGGTGTCAGGACGAGGGCGAGAGGCCGGCATCGCCCGTCCGCGGCGAGGTGGATCTTGGTGGTGAATCCGCCGCGGGAGCGTCCCAGACACTCGCCGATCTGACCACTTCCCCGAGTCGGATCACCAGTTTCCGCAACACCGGATCGACCTGGTTCGTCCCCCGAACGTTCCCCTTTTGAGGATCGGCGGCCGCCGGTGTCTTCCTCGCGCCGGCGGCGTGCTGGTGGGCCCGCACTGCTGTCGAGTCCACCGACACGTCCCAGTCGATCCGGCCCGCGGCGTCCTCGGCCGCCTGGATCCGAGACAACAACATCGTCCACGTTCCATCAGCTGACCAGCGGCGATGACGTTTATAGACCGTCTCCCACGGCCCGAACCGCTCCGGCAGATCCCTCCACTGCACGCCCGTCCGGACCCGGTAGAGCACCCCGTTGATCACCCGGCGGTGATCACTCCACCGGCCCCCACGGGCACCGCCAGGAGGCAAGAACGACTCCAGCCGGTCCCACTCTGCGTTCGTCAGATCCCCACGCCCCATACGGACAGCCTGACCCCAACACCCCACTCCCGTCAGGAGATCCGAGAAACAGTGCCTAGAGCCTGTCTCTTGGAAGTGCGGTGCGCATGGTGCTGCATGCCGGATCGAAATCCTGTGGCAGCAGCGCTCGCCCCGCAGTGGCTGATCGAGCGGGTCGTGTGCCTCGACGAGGCGGCAGCGCTGCTGCCTGGCTCGACCGGGCCTCCCATGCCGGGATGACGATGATCGATCCGCTCCACGGTGAATCCACGGCGGACGCGGCTGGGGCGGCGGGCGTGGCGTCGGGATTTGTGTGGGTTGTCGGGTGATGATGGCGCAGTGCGACTTGATCACGTGTCCTATGCGGTGGCCCGCGACAGCTTCGTCTCGACAGTCCAGTGGATCGGATCGGCCCTGGGCGCCGGGTTCGTCGACGGGGGCGTGCACCCGCGATTCGGCACCCGCAATTTTATTCTCCCGCTGAGCGGCGGCACCTACGTCGAGGTCGTCACCACACTCGACCACCCCGCCGCCGACCGCGCACCCTTCGGCCAGGCGGTCGCGCGTCGCGCCGCCGAGGGCGGCGGCTGGCTCGGTTGGGTGGTCTCCGTCGACGACATCGCCCCGGTCGAGGCCCGCCTCGGCCGCGCCTCGGCCGAGGGCCACCGTGTCCGCCCCGACGGGTTCGACCTGAGGTGGAAGCAGATCGGCCTGCTCGAACTGCTGGAGGAACCGCAACTGCCCTACTTCCTTCAGTGGTTGGTCCCCATCGAGGAGCGCCCGAGCGCCGACCCGCGCACCTCCAGCACCATCCACGGGGTCTCCATCGCCGGCGACGCCGCCTCCATCGCCGAATTCCTCGGCGAACCGGCCGACCACCCCCTCGACCAGATCGACGTCACCTGGGTCGAGGATGAGGAACCGGGCCTGGTCTCGGTCGAGTTCGCCACCGCCCACGGCCCGGTCACGATCTGACCAGGGCCCGACTGCCCCGCGGGAGCAGCCGGCTGGGGTCTCCTGACCAGCGCGTGTCTCTTTGATGGGTTGGTCAGTTGATCGGATGTGTCTGCCCGATTAGTGATCACCGATGCGATGTGGGGCCGGATCGAGCCGCTGCTGCCGGCCGATCCGGTCCGTGGACGCCGGTGGGCTGATCACCGCCGAACACTCGAGGCCATCGTGTGAAAGTACCGCACCCACTCGCCCTGGCGGGACCTGCCCGACGAGCTCGGCCCGTTCCAGACCGCCCACAAACGGCTGATCAGATGGGCCGTCGACGAAACCTGGCAGAACATCCTGACCGCCGCACCGGCGGCCGCGGACGCCGATGACGACATCGGCTGGACCGACTCGGTCGACTTCACCGTCGTCCGCGCCCACCAGCATTCCGCCGGAGCACGGCGATGGGCGGCCTGCCACGACGCCCCGAACATGGGTGGGAGCTGCCGCCATGTGCAGCCAGAGGTGGCAACGAACAGAATCGCGGCCAGAATTCCGCGGTCGCCAGCCCTCCGGCGTCCACCGCCTTGCGGACGCACCGGCACTTCGGGCATCACTCGGAGGAAAAGCTCCCACAACCAGTCTGGCACCAGCTGCCGCACCATCTCCCTGCCATGACAACGAGGACCCCGGCCAACCGTCGACAGGAGGATGCTCGAAGCTGGCACGAACGATTCCCGGCAAGCATCTTCGAGGGGCATGACCGCCATGACCGACTACCTGCAGGCCGTCTTCGCCATGCTCGGCCCCGGAGAGGAACGCTACGCCGACCCCGCCGCCTGGCTCAGCCTGGAGGAAGAACTCGGCAGGACCTTTCCGACGGACTACAAACAGATCGTCGACGCCTACGCACCAGTGCAGATCAACGGACACCTCACCCTGTCCCACCCCGCGTCAGGCTGGTGGAACCTGGGCGAGGAGATCCGCTCGGCATCAGAAGTCTGGGCCGACAGCAAATGGGAGTCCTACATCACTGGGCCAGACGACGATCCCCGCGTCTTCTGCCAACTCCCTCAGCTCAGCTTCGGAACCACCGAAGGCCTCATACCCATCGCCGCCACCGATCAAGGAGCCGCAGTCTTCGGAGCCCTTCGGGTCCACGGGTTCCCCGACGGTGTGGTGGTACAAGGGTCGGAGGGCGACTGGGTCGGACACCCCATGACCTTCGCCGAGTGGCTGTACCGCCACCTCATCGGCGAGGAGATGGTCGGCTGGGACAGCACAACCTTCTACCCCGGCCCCGTGCGGCTGGAGTACCCACCCACAGGACCAGGCCAACCCACTCGCGAGGCATACGGCCCAGACCGCGGCATGTGACTTCCGCACCAACCGGGACGACCTCTTATGCCGTCCTGGCCACCCTGGGTTGCTCCGCACCAGAGTGGCTCCAGGGCGAAGTGCTGTCCGGGTCGGGGAGGGTCATCATGGAAGTGCCCGGAAGGGGAGTGGGATGGAGCTGTTCCCGGCGGTACCGCTCGCCGAGTGGCGGGACACCAAGGAGACGCTGCACCGCTTCGCGCAGATCGTCGGCAAGATCCGGCTCGCCTCGAGTGTCCGGCGCAACCACTGGTGGAACGTACCGTTCCACCTCACCGGGCGCGGCTTGACCAGCCGTCCGATGGGCCAGGTCGACGGGAATCCGGTCTTCACGATCGACTTCGACTTCGTCGACCACCGGCTGGTGGTCGCGATGCTGGACGGCCGGACGGTTTCGTTCCCGCTGTTCGGCCAATCCGTGGCGTCCTTTCACGACGAGCTCCTGGCCACGCTGGCCGCGCTGGACGTCCGGGTGGAGATCGATGTTCCCCGGCCTTACCGACTGCCCGATGCCACCCGGCCGTTCGCCAAGGACACCGAGCACGCGGCCTATGATCCCGTGCAGGCCAATCGGTACTGGCGGGTGCTGAGTCAAGTGGCACTCGTCCTTGAAGAGTTCTCGGCCGGATTCTCCGGGAAGGCCAGCCCGGTGCACCAGTTCTGGCACAGCCTCGACCTTGCGTACACCAGGTTCTCCGGGCGGGAGGCCGATCAGGCGCCGCACATCGATCCGGTGACCAGGGAGGCGTACTCGCGGGAGCTGATCAGCTTCGGATTCTGGCTCGGTGACGACACTCTCGGCGAGCCGGCCTTCTACGCGTACGCCGCCCCCGAGCCTGCGGCGCTGGCCGCCGAGCCGCTCGTGCCGGCGTCGGCACGCTGGGTCGCGCTCGGTGGCAGCCACCTGGCTGTGCTGCCGTACGACGGGGCCCGTGCCCAGAGTGATCCTCGTGCCGCAGTCCTCGCCTTCTACGAGGGCTTTTACCAGGCCGCAGCCGCCCACGCCGACTGGGACGTCGCCGGCTTCGCCTGCCCTGGCGGGATCACCGATCCGCAGCTGCGGGCCCCGGGCGCGTGATTCAGTGTAGGTGCCGCTGCCAGTCTGCGGGGACCTTGCCGCGCGGGCCCGGGGTCGGTTGGGAGGCCGGGTGGGAGATGGGCGGGTGCAGTTGAACGCCCTCGTAGTACTGCTCGGTCTCGATGTTCCACAATCAGCTCTCGCCGGGTTCGCAGCTGGCCAGGGAGGGGTGTCCGGCCGCGCGGGCGTGCTCGGTGTCGTGCTGCGAGGGAGAGGAGTCGCAGCATCCTATGTGCCCGCACGCGGCGCAGCGCCGCAGGTGGAGCCACCAGCCCGGTCCGTCGCCGGCCAGGCACTCCACGCAACCGTCTCCGGTCGGGACCTGCGTCGTGTCGATTCCCGGGATCTGTTCGTATCCCATGGCAGAGCCTCTCGGGTGAGGCTTCGGGTGCCGTTTGCGGCGACCCGCCTTCTTGGACGGTGGACGGGCCTCGATCCTCTTGGACATCAGAGGGTGAGCGACCGTCGGCCACCGCTCGTCACCCGGCGAGGGCCGAGGCGCTGCGCAGCGGTGCGAGCGCGGTGCTCCAGGCGATGACCTGGTCGAGCATCGTGTTGAGCGCGGGCAGGTTGTAGTCGCCGGGCTTGAAAACGTTGTAGTTCTCGAATTCGGTGATCAGCGACAGCGCGACCTGCTGGCGCACGTCCGCCATCTGGAGTTCGGCGGCGACCTGGCGCAGGTGTTCGGCGGCCCGAACGCCTCCGACCCCGCCGTAGGACACGAAGCCGACCGCCTTGTTGTTCCACTCGGCATAGAGGTAGTCGATGGCGTTCTTCAGCACGGCGGGGATGCCGTGGTTGTACTCCGGTGTCACGATGACGAACCCGTCGAACGATGCGATCTTGGCTGCCCACTGCCTCGTGTGCTCGTGCTGGTAGCGGCCGAGGGACGGCGGCAGTGGCTCGTCGAGGTGCGGCAGCGGGTGGTCGCGCAGGTCAATGAGCTCGAACTCGGCGTCGGCGCGGCGCGAGGCGATGTCGAGCACCCACTTCGCGACCTGTTCGCCGTTGCGGTTGGGGCGGGTGCTGCCGAGGATGATGCCGATCTTGGTCATGACGTGCCTTGCCTTCTCCTTTGCGGCGCTCCACACCGGGGGAAGGTGTGAGACGTACCAGATCATCTGACGATCCGATGATCTGTCCAACATAGGGTTGGCTGGTATCATTCCCGTCATGAACAGCCAGACGCCGACCACGGCGGCAGCCGAGTGTGTCGATCTCGCGGGGGACTTCGGCTTCTCACTGCTTGTGCTGGCCCACACCTATCGGACCGTCGTCGCTTCGGCGCTCGAGGACGTTCCGCAGGGCGCCCGCGGCTACCAGACGCTCGCCGCCGTGGTTCAAGGTGACCAGCCAAATCAGCTCGCCCTGGCCACCTACCTGCGGATCGACCGCACCGTGATGACCTATCTGATCGACGACCTCGTTGCAGCGGGCCTGGTCGAGCGCCTGATCGACCCCGCCGATCGACGCCAGCGCAAGATCGTCGCCACCGCCCAGGGCATCAATACCCTCCGAGATCTGCAGCGCCAGGTACGAGAGGCCGAGGACAGGCTCCTCGATGCGCTCGACGAGGGCGAGCGCCAGACATTCCGCAGCATGCTCGGTCGGATCGCCCACGGCGTCCGAGATGTCGAATCGACCGGCGAGCCGTGCGACATCGCAGATCCCGGTTGCTAGTGCTCTGGCCGCATGGGTTCACCGGGTGAGGGCGGAGCTGGGTCGAGAGCGACGGTGATCGCCGATGGAACGTTGGTGTTCGGGCGGGGAGGTCGGCATGAGGCGATCGAGGTTCCGGGACCTGAGCTGACTAATCCCAAGAGCGTCACGTTTGCTCCCGTAGCGTTGAGCATGTCCATTCAAAGCTGGCTGCTGTGCTTATCGGACCCTGGTGTCCCGTCCTCGTCGGAGGAGCGGGACACCTCCGTATCGCTGTGCAGGGTGTCGGGGTGATCGTGGCCGACGACCTGTTCGTACGCGCTGAGGACCTGCTGGTGGAGGTCGGCTGCTTCCCGATGCCGGCCGAGGTCATCGAGCGCGAGCGCGAGGTTGTTGCGGCTGTTCAGGCTGTCGGGATGGTTGGCGCCGAGGACGCGTTCGTAGCCGACGAGCGCCTCTCGGTGGAGGTCGGCCGCTTCTTGGTGGTGGCCGAGGTAGCCGAGCGCGAGGCCTAGGTTGTTGCGGCTGTGCAGGGTGTGAATGTGGTTGGGGCCGAGGATGCGGTCGCGGGCGGTGAGGATGTGCCGATGGTGGTCCGCCGCCTCTTGGTGGCGACCGAGGTGGTCCAGCGCGTTGGCGAGGTTGCTGCGGCTGAGGAGGGTGTCAGGGTGGTCCGCGCGGAGGATGCGTTCACGGGCCGTGAGGACCTGGTGGTGGAGGTCGGCCGCCTCCTGATGCCGGCCGAAGAGATCGAGCGCGTTGGCAAGGTTGTTGCGGCTGTACAGGGTGTCGGCATGGTCGGGGCCCAAGGAGCGGGCAGTGATCTCGTGCGCCGCATGACGCAGCTGGAGTGCGCTGCCGTAATCGCCCGCTTCCGTGAGGGACTGGCTGATGTGATCGACGGCGTCGGCGAGGTGGCGGTTGCGCTCGTTGGCGGTGTGCTCTGCGGCGACGAGGAGGTGAGGGGCGAGGAGACGAGCAGCAGAGCCGGAGGTTGGTGTGATGCGTCGCCCGCGCCGATGGACACTTCCACGGTCCGAACGCTCTCACGCGGAAGCCACTACTTCACCGGCCATGACCTGAGGAGGGTTGGGGAGCAGTGATGCGAGGTTCTCCCGCACGAACTCTGCCGCCCTCACCACCGATTCCTCGGCGCCGGCCCGGTCCTGGAAGACGCTGGTCGAGACCATCACTCCATCCCCGGCATCAACCCAGTAGTAGGCCACGAAGCCGGAGACCTGCCGGATGAGCGGCACGAACCCCTCCTCCACCAGGCGCCCTGCCTCGCTCGGATTGCTCACCCCTTCGTACCGCCGGACTGCTGCGTACATCGTCGAGCTCCCTACTGGGGTTGCGGGTTCATCACTTGCTGGGTGCTTGTACCCCTAGAGCAGCGGCCTGGCTCGTCTGAGGTCCGGTAATCACCTGAAGGGCGGCCTCAGGTGATCCCGAGGGCGGCTTCCGCCCTCCTGGCCACCCACGCCGAACTCGCAGGCGAGCCATGGGAGAGGAGCGCAGGGCTACCGGGCCCCCGCCGGGCTGCTACGACTCCCGCGGTGCAGACGCTCCTGGGGTGTGCCGCACGTTCACTTCGCTCCGTATTTGCACAGCAGCAGTCCCGGCGTACTGGGCGGATCCCCGACTACGTGCGCCAGCGCTTGGACGCGGCCGTCGATGACATGCCCCGGTTCGGCGGGGGCCCGGCCGGCCGCAGCCGCGGGGTGACCTAATCAGCTCCGTAGGGCGCACCGACTGGTTCTGTCCCTGGCAGCATCCGTGCCGAAGTTATGTCGACCGGTAGAAGGCACGGCATGAAGCAAACACTCAATGAACGGCTGGCGGTGCTGGAGTGGCTCGGAAAGGGCTGCCCCGAAGGATCTTGGGCCTCCACCACCTACAAGACCAGCTGCCAGGCCCTGCAAAATCGTGGGCTGGTCACGGCACTGCCTTGCATGTGTGCTGTCGGTCAGTCGTCCCTGATCAGGCCGGCGCCGACCAGGCAGCCGTCGACCAAGTCCGGACGGTGCTGGATCTGCTTGAGCCTGGGTTTGACGGCGAGCCCCGCACGCACCCTCGCCGAGACCCTCGGCGACATCGATCCCGCCCTTGGAGACCGTCGCGGGCTGGCATGCGCTGGCGTCCCTGCCGGCCCGGAGTGGACGAGCGCTCCAGCCGGGCCTGCGACTGAGCTTGGGCAGGAGATGACCCAGGCGGGGATAGGGGCCGAGATAGGACTCTCCCAGACGCACGTCTCCCGCATCCTCTCGCGCACCCTGCGCGAACTGCGCCCTCAGCTGCTGCACGGCTGACGTGCCCGGCGCGGTCTCGCATGGCGCCGGCCGGACCGGGCAGGTGCAGCGTGGGAGACCATCAGAGGTGACTCATGTCGGCATCCATCGGCGGAACCCGGGCCCGCGGCACGCACACGGCAGTGGCAGTGGCTGCCCGGTGCGGCCTGGCCACGCGCGGGGTGCTCTACGTACTGGTGGGCCTGCTGGCCCTGCAGATCGCGGGCGGGGACGCCGGGGAGGTGGCCGACAGGTCGGGGGCGCTCAGCGAGCTCGCCGGCCGCCCCTACGGGCGGGTGCTCGTGTGGGCCATCGGCATCGGCCTGGTGGCGATGGCGCTGTGGCGGCTTTCGGAGGCCGTCTTCGGTGCAGCCGGACCCGACGGACGGAAGCTCACCAAGCGGGTCGCGTCCGCCGCACGCGCTGTCTTCTATGCGGCGGTGGCCTTCTCGGTACTGGTCTTCGCCGCCGGCGAGGGCGGCGCACGCTCCAGTGACGAGCAGTCGCGGGACGTGACTGCCAAGGTGCTGGAGGCCCCGGCGGGCCAATGGCTTGTGGCGCTGGCGGGCCTCGCCATCGCCATAGGCGGCATCGTGATCATCGTGGGCGCGGCCCGGCTCACCTTCCGCGAGGAGATGGACATCGGCCACCTGCCCGAGCGCCTCCGCCAGGGCGTGGAGGCGCTCGGTGTCATCGGCGGCATCGCACGTGGCGCCGTGTTCACGGCTGCCGGCGGAACCCTCGTCTACGCGGCCATCTCCTATGACCCGGGGAAGGCCAAGGGCTTGGATGACACGCTCCGCTCCTTCGCCCAGACCCCCGTCGGCCCGTGGCTGCTGCTCGTCGTAGCGACGGGCCTGTTGCTGTTCGGTGTGTTCTCCTGGGCCATGGCTGCATGGCGGCGGGTGTGAGGAGACGTCCCTTGGTTCGCCGGTCCGCAGGCGCGCTCACCGTTGATCCCCAGACCGGCCCGACTCGAACGCCGGGACCGCGCTGTCCTCGCTCATCGAGCCTTCGCACCCAGCTTTCCACCCGGACCCAGCGGCTTTCACTCCTCACCCCGAGACCACACAGGCAGGCAGGTCCGGAGGAACTGACCTCACGTGAACTGGGAACTCCGGAATCACCCCGGTGGGGAATGGGCTTCGGAGCGGATCGGGCTGATCGGCTTCGTGGCGCGCCCGCCCGCGGGCGCTGATGGCGCTGTAGCAATGCAAAAGGGCGGCCGCACGCGGCGCCCGGGGGGACGGGGCACGGCGCGCGGCCGCCGATCTCGGCGGGTCGCCGCCCCGCTCGAACGGCGACCCGCCGACATTCATGCGTATGGCCCCGAACCGGGGGCTCAAACAGGAACACCGGAAAAGATTCGGCGCCCGGCCGGCGCCCCTCCGCGTATGGCGCGGCAACTGCAGACCTGACCGCACACAACAGCGTTCGGCTGAAGGGCAGGGTCAGCGTCACCCTCCAGGGAGACCCCCGCGCGGTGGAGCGGGTGCATGCCGCGCTCGCCGGGCACTTCGCCATCGAGGACACCGGGGCCGTCTCGGGTGACCAGGAGAAGGAGATCGGACTCCGCCTCCGCTCCTGACCAGCCGGGGAGGACAGACAGGCACCGCTTACGGGAGGCGTCCGGCGCGCAGTGAAGCCGTGTGCTCGCGCACTTGTTCGGGCGTCAGGTATGCGTCGGTGTGCTCGAACTCCCGCAGTGTCGGCGGCCTCCACGTCTGGAAGCCCGTCCGTACGAAGTCGTCTCCCGCGATTGCGTTGAGCATCCAGTTCGTCAGCACCCGCGTCTTGGCCACGTTCGTGCGCAGCGCCGCCCAGTGGTAGCCCCGTGCCACCGCCTGCGCCGGCAGGCCGCGCAGCTCGATGCCGAGCGGCCTGGAGACACCGTCGCGTCCTCCCAGGTCCACCACGAGCCCCAGGTCCTTGTGCCGGTAGGGCACGAGCGGCTGGTGGCGCAGGATCGCGATGAGGTTGTCGGCGGCAGTGCGCCCCTGCCGCTGAGCGTGCTGGGCGGTGGGCGCACAGATCGCCCCCTCCCCGCCCGCGGCCACGTCCGGCACCGCGGCCGCGTCGCCGAGCGCGAAGACTCCCGCAAGGCCGGGCACCGTCAGGTCGGGGGCGACCACGAGCCGCCCGCGATCGGTTTCGGCCTCCAGGGCGGCGATGAGCGGGCTGGCGGCCACCCCGGCGGTCCAGATCAAGGTGCGGCTGTGCAGGACACGGCCGTCGGTGAGCGTCAGCTCGTCGGGACCGGCTTTGGCGACGGACACGCCGAGCGAGACCTCGACGCCCCGTCGGCGCAACACGTCCAGGGCGGACTTGCCCAGCGCCTCGCCGAGTTCGGGCATCAGCGCCGGCGCGATGTCCACCAGGTGCCAGCGGATCTGTCGCGGGTCCAGGCGCGGATAGCGCCGGATCGCGTGGTGGGTGAGCCGCTGCAGGCAGGCCGCCGTTTCGGTGCCGGCGTAGCCGCCGCCCACGACGACGAAGCAGAGCCGTGCCGCCCGCTCCGCCCCGTCCTCGCAGGCGTCGGCGAGATCGAGCTGGGCGATGACGTGGTCGCGCAAGTGGGCGGCCTCGGCGAGGGTCTTCATGCCGCGGGCGTGCTCGGCGAGCCCGGGGATGTCGAGGGAGCGGGTGACGCTGCCCGGGGCCAGGACCAGGTGGTCGTAGGCCAGGGAGGTCGGCTCGCCCGAGATCTTCCGTACGACGCACACCTTCCCTCGCGTGTCCACACCGACGGCGCCGCCCGGGACGATGCGTGTACGGTGTGTGCGGCTGCGGCGCAGGGACACGGCGATCGACTGCGGGGTCAGGACCCCGGCGGCCACCTGCGGCAGCAGCGGCAGGTAGAGCTGGTAGGAGGACGGGGTGATCAGGGTGATCTCGGCCTCGGTGGGGGAGAGCCGCCGCTCCAGGCGTCGTACGCACTCCACACCGGCGAATCCGGCTCCCACCACGAGAATCCTCGGACGTGCCACGGCTGTCATGGCTGCCACGGCGTTTCTCCCTTCCCTGGGCTTGCTGGTCCACTGACTGCGCGTCTGCCCCGGCCGGTGGATTCCTACCGGTGCCGGGCCAGGGAGTGGACGAGTACGAGGAGGGCGAAGGCGATGACGATCAGGTGGAGCCAGGCGGGGCCGGGCGCCGGGGTAAGGGACAGGTTGACGACGGGCGGATTCGATGTCATGCCGCGCGCCTGCCCCCATCCGCCGGATTGACGCTCCCGAATGTGCAAGCACGCCGATCAGCGGCACTCGGTGGGCGGAATCGACCGGCCTTCCGAACGGGCGGACCCGGCCGGGTCACCGGCCCGTGGACCTGCCCGAAACCAGCCGGGACGCCTCGATCTCGGCCCAGACGGCTTTGCCGTTCTCATGGGTGCGGGTGCCCCAGCGATCGGAGATGCGCTCCACGATGTAGAGGCCGTGTCCGCCCGGGAGTCCCCGCTGCGGGGAGGGGTGGCGGCGGGGCGGCGTCGTCGTACCGTCGAAGACCTCGATCCGCAGGACCTCACCGGCCGTGAGCGCGAGCTCGATGCAACCACCCGCGTGCAGCGACGCGTTGGTCAGCAGTTCGGACACGAGGAGCAGGGTGTCCTCGGCGGTCTCGGTCCCGTCCCAGCCCCAGTCCAGCAAGGCCTGGTGCGTGAAGTCGCGGCCCTTGGCCACGTGGCCGCGAACGCCGGACAGGGCGAGTCGACGGCGCTGCCCCGCGACGGAAAGCCCAGCGCGCAGTGGATCGCGTGCTTCCGGCCCGATGGTTTCCACTGTGGTCTCTTACCCCCCACCGTTGACACTGGTCTCTGCTCGTGGGAACCGTCGCGGTCCCGGCCGGAGCGGCCGGCGACTTCACGGCCCCGCTGTTCTGGAGCCCGCCCACGACCCGGGAACGAGGACACCTGAGCAAGTCCGTGCAGTCTAGGCGACCGCCGCTCTCACGGGGCTGTCATGTGCAGCCTCAGAGTGAGGTCGTCGGCCGAGGCGCGGATCTCCACCAAGTCGCACAGCTGATGGATCATCCACAGGCCGCGGCCTCCATGGGGCGACGCCAGCGAGGGGCGGCGGCGCCCCGCCAGCGGATCGGCCAGGTGGCCGCCGTCGCGGATCTCGGCCACGACCCCGGAGCCGGCGGAGTGCCACAGGCGCAGGGTGCCCTTCCCGCCCCCGTGGGAGAGGGAGTTGGCCGCGGCCTCGCTGACCGCGAGGACGAGATCGCCGCGCCGCGCCGCGCTCAGGGCCGTGCCGCGGGCCCAGGCCTCGGCGTACTCGCGCACCTCGCCCAGCTGCCCGTGGGCGTACTCGAACCGGAGGGCGGCGCCGTCGGGTTCCGGCAGCGGGTGATCACAGTCGGAGCAGACCGCCGAGGCATTGGCGTAGGCCGGGCTGACCACGTCCTCGCCCTTCTCGATCAGCGTGGGGTGGGTGCGCCGGGCATCGGAGACCACTGCGGCCGAAAGGCCCAGGACGTCGTACGGGCACAGGATGGTGGCCCGCCGCTCCGCGAAGGCGGTGTTGATGAGGGCCTCGTGGCGCGTGGCCTCCAGCACCTCGGCCTGCGAGCGGCCCGGCCAGATCGGCTCGCCCACGATCCGGGCGGACCGGCCTGCGTATCGGTCCGCGAAATCCTGCAAGTCGGCCAGGATGCGGCCGGGATTGCGGCCCAACCGCGTCATGTCCGTCCACGTGACCTCGGCCGCGTCCACGTCGAGGCTTTCGCGCAGGGCATCCAGACGCGCACCGGGCACGGCCACGAGCACCGGCTCGTCGGCCGCGAGAGCGGTACGTACGAATGCGCCGACTCCTGCCAGGTACTCCGCCTGACCCTGATAGAAGAAGGCGGGGTGGACGAAGGCTCCGGAGGCGGTGGACGCAGGAAGGTTGATCATGCTGCGACCTTCAGCGTGGCACATTCGTCCGGGAACATCTCCGCCACCTTGCGGAGCGAGTAGGGCGGGTGGTGGAGCAGCAGGCGACGCCCCTGCCCGGTGACGGTGGCGGTGGCCTGTACCAGGGCGGCGACGGCGGCCGTGTCGAGGAAGGCCACGGCGGAGAGATCGAGGTGGACGATCCGGCCGGGGATCCGGGTGACGACACCGAGCGCCGCGCTGAGGATCGGCCGGGTGTCGAAGTCGCAGCTGCCGCTCAGGAGGGCGCCGGGACGGTCGCGCAACGGCTCGGCGGTCAGCGACGGAGTCGTCCCCGGTCCCGCGTTCGCGCACCGCACGACCGCGTCCGCCCACACCACGTCGTCGTAGAGCGCCTGCGCGGCCGTGGGCGGGACGGACCCGTCGTGTCGGTGATGCGATGGCATGGCCGCTGCCTACTCCGAGAGCATCCCGGCACGCAGCCGGGTCAGGGTCCGGGACAGCAGACGCGAGACCTGCATCTGCGAGATGCCGAGTTCGGCGCCGATCTCGGCCTGGGTCTTGTCCTGGCCGAAGCGCAAGCGCAGGATCAGCCGGTCGCGTTCGTCCAGCTCTTCCAGCAGGGGCGCGAGGGTGTGGAAGTCCTCGAAGAGTTCCATGGCCGGGTCGACCTCACCGAGCCGGTCCGCCGGCGGCCGCGCCGTCCGGCTCGTCGTCGACGGCTCGTCGCTGTCGGCGGTGTCCAGGGAGCCACTCGTATAGCCGTTGGCGGCGACCAGCCCGTCGATGACCTGCTCCTCCGTCAGTTCGAGGTGCTCGGCGACCTCCTTGACCGTCGGCGCACGGCCCAGGACGTCGGTCAGGGCCTCCTGGGCCTTGGCGAGCTCGATGCGCAGTTCCTGGAGGCGCCGCGGGACGTGCACGGCCCAGGTGGTGTCGCGGAAGTAGCGCTTGATCTCACCGGTGATGTAGGGGAGGGCGAGGGTGGAGAACTCGACCTCGCGCTCGGGGTCGTAGCGGTCGATGGCCTTGATGAGGCCGATGGTCCCCACCTGGATGATGTCGTCCATGTCGAGGCCGCCCCCGACGGCGCGGGAGCGGAAACGTCGCGCGGCGAACTGGACGAGTGAGAGGTTCATCTCGATCAGGGTGTTGCGGGCGTACTGGTACTCGCGCGTGCCCTCCTCCAGGGTGCGAAGGCTCCGGAAGAAGAGCTTCGAGAGCTCGCGCGCGTCGGCGGGCGCCATCTCCCCGGCGTTCTTCACCTCGGGCAGTGCCACGTCCTGCGCCGTGGCTTCCACCGTGTCGGGCACAGCGGGGGCGGTCTGCACGCCTGTTGCACGAATGGGGCTTACGGCGATGGCCGAGCGAGACATGTGGCCGTTCCCTCCCGATTGACTGACGGCTGCTCGGGCGCTCCTGCCCACTCCCCTCGGTCCTACACGCCTCGCGCCGAAGATCGGTGTTCGGCCTTCGTCGGACAGGGTGTCGGCCACCTCAGCGCGTGTGCCGCGATCTGGGCGGCCTCGTCCGGTAGACGAGCAGGCATACTCGCTTGCGGAGGCCGTACAGGTGACGATCCGGGGAGGCGCGGAGATGACCGGAGCAAGGGACGCGAAGGGTGAGGGCGTGGTCGGGGAAAGCTACCTGGCGGGTGCCGGGTGGGTGGTGGCCGCGCACGGCGAGCTCGACCAGGACACGCTGGGCCCCCTGGAGGAGGCGCTCGCCTCTGCCGCGGATCAGCACCAGTTGGTGGTGCTCGACGCCGGCTCCGTCACCTTCGGCGACTCGTCGTTCTTGAACCTGTTGCTCCGGCTGCACCATCTCACCACGCTGCGCATCGCCGCCCCCGGAGATCAGCTCCGCCGCCTCTTCGCCCTGACGGGCGCCGATACCGTCCTCTCCCTGCACCCGAACGTCGAGGACGCCGTCCGCGCGTCATGACGGGCGAGCCCCGCCCCGGCCGGGAGGTGGGCCGGTGTGAGGGGCGGGTCCGCCCCAGGGGCGGAAGCAGGCGGTGATCGCCTTGCCGCCGTGGAACGCGTGGACGTCCCAGGAGTCGGCCAGGGTGGCGACGATGGCCAGCCCCCGGCCGCCCGTGGCGCCGGCGTCGGCCGAGCTCGGGCCGGGCAGCCGCGGATCGGAGTCTGCGACGCTCACATGGAGGCAGCTGCCGTCCCACGTCAGCACGAGGTGGGCGGTGCACGCCGCATGCAAATGGGCGTTCGTGACGAGCTCGGAGACGCTCAGAAGCACGGAATGCACCGTGTCCGCAGCCGAGTTGTTCCACGAGAGCGATGCCAGGTGCCAGGCGGTCCACTGCCGTGCCGCCCGCACTCCCTTCGAAACCGGAAACGAGCGTGCCCAGCCCACTGCCTTGACCGCCAATGCCCTCACCCCACTTCATCGGTTGTGTCGTTCGTCACCGGTTCGTCTACCCGCTGTTTGGGCAAGCACCCGCTGCTTCCGCGGCAGTCCGCGGAAGCGCTGCCTCCGAATGATCGGGTGTGCCTTATGGTCCATTTGGCGGTGCCGGCCCTCACCGACTGGTTGTGGGCTTGCAGTTTCCCGGCCCGGGCCGGGGGATACGGTGCGCTCCCGTGCCGATTCCTCCGTGCCCGGAGCGGTCGATGTCTAGAGTGAGGTGGGCGGGATGGCTGAGCGGACGGACGCGGAGTCACTGAGCGGGTCAGCTGCGCTTCCGTGCGAGGACGGGATCGGCGAATCGGAGTTGCGCCGGCTGCTGGCCGGCCTGACAGCCGTGCGGGACGGGGATTTCCGTACGCGGCTGCCCGATACGGCGGACGGGCTGCTCGGCGAGATCGCCACGGTCTTCAACGGGATGGCCGATCAGCTGTCGCTGTTCACGTCCGAAGTGACGCGGGTGGCACGCGAAGTGGGTACCGAGGGAACGCTCGGTGGTCAGGCGGACGTACCGGGTGTCGGAGGCGCGTGGCTGGACCTCACGGATTCGGTCAACTTCATGGCCGGGAACCTCACGGCCCAGGTGCGCTCCATCGCCCAGGTTGCGACCGCCGTGGCCAAGGGCGACCTCTCCCAGAAGATCAACGTCGACGCGCGCGGGGAGATCCTGGGGCTGAAGGAGACCATCAACACGATGGTCGACCAGCTCTCCGGTTTCGCCGGCGAGGTCACCCGGGTCGCCCGGGAGGTCGGCACCGAGGGCCGGCTGGGTGGTCAGGCGGACGTCAAGGGGGTCTCCGGCACCTGGAAGGACCTCACGGAGTCGGTCAACGTCATGGCCGACAACCTGACCGCGCAGGTCCGCTCGATCGCGGAGGTCACCACCGCGGTGGCCCAGGGCGACCTGACACAGAAGATCCGGGTGGACGCGCGCGGGGAGATCCTGGAGCTGAAGGAGACCATCAACACGATGGTCGACCAGCTCTCCGGTTTCGCGGACGAAGTCACTCGGGTCGCCCGCGAAGTCGGCACCGAGGGAAACCTGGGGGGCCAGGCCACGGTCCGCGGCGTGGCGGGAACCTGGAAGGACCTCACCGACAACGTCAACTCCATGGCGAGCAACCTCACCGGGCAGGTCCGCAACATCGCCCTGGTCACGACGGCCGTGGCCAACGGTGATCTGTCGAAGAAGATCGACGTGGATGCCCGTGGCGAGATCCTGGAGTTGAAGACCACCATCAACACGATGGTCGACCAGCTCTCCTCCTTCGCGGCCGAGGTCACGCGCGTCGCCCGCGAGGTGGGCAGCGAAGGCCGCCTGGGGGGCCAGGCCGAAGTGGAGGGCGTCTCCGGCACGTGGAAGCGTCTGACGGAGAACGTCAACGAACTGGCCGGGAACCTGACCCGCCAGGTCCGGGCCATCGCCGAGGTCGCCAGCGCGGTCGCCGAGGGCGACCTCACCCGTTCGATCACGGTCGACGCCTCCGGCGAGGTCGCCGAACTCAAGGACAACATCAACTCGATGGTCGGCTCGCTGCGGGAGACCACCCGCGCCAATCAGGAACAGGACTGGCTCAAGACCAATCTGGCTCGCGTCTCGGGCCTGATGCAGGGCCACCGCGACCTCGCCGCCGTCGCCGAACTCATCATGGACGAGCTGACGCCGCTGGTCGCCGCCCAGTACGGGGCCTTCTACCTCGCCGAGGACGGCCCCCACGGCACCGTCCTCACTCTGGTCGGCTCCTACGGGCGCCCCGCCGGCGCCAGGGGCACCGGCTTCGCCCTGGGGGAATCCCTGGTCGGGCAGGCCGCGCGCAGTCACCGAGCCATCTTCACGGACCAGGTCCCCGGCGACTACGTCATCTCCTCGGGCCTCGGCCACACCACCCCCGGCAGCCTGATCATCCTGCCGATCGTCGTGGATGACCAGGTCCTCGGAGTGATCGAGCTTGCCTCCTTCGGGGCCTTCACCCCCGTGCACCGGGACTTCCTGGGCCAGTTGATGGAAACCATCGGCGTCAACCTCAACACGATCGTCGCCAACGCCCGCACCGACGAGCTCCTCGGCGAGTCCCAGCGACTCACCGGCGAACTGCAGGCCCGCTCGGAGGAACTCCAGATCCAGCAGGAGGAACTCCAGCGCTCCAACGCCGAGTTGGAGGAGAAGGCGGCCCTCCTCGCCAGCCAGAACCGTGACATCGAGACCAAGAACCTGGAGATCGAACAGGCCCGGCAGGAACTGGAGGACCGTGCCCGGCAGTTGTCGCTGGCCTCCACCTACAAGTCCGAGTTCCTGGCCAACATGAGCCACGAGCTGCGCACACCGCTCAACAGCCTCCTCATCCTCGCCCAGCTGCTCGCCCAGAACCCCGCCCGCAACCTCACCCCGAAACAGGTCGAGTACGCGGGCGTCATCCACTCGGCGGGCTCGGACCTGCTCCAGCTGATCAACGACATCCTCGACCTGTCGAAGGTCGAGGCCGGAAAGATGGACATCAACCCCGAGCGGGTGCACCTGTCGCAGCTGTTGGAATACGTCGAGGCCACCTTCCGCCCGATGACCACGCAGAAGAGCCTCGACTTCACCGTCACCACCGCCCCCGACGCCCCGGCCGACCTGTACACCGACGACCCGCGGCTGCGTCAGATCCTGCGCAACCTGCTGTCCAACGCGGTCAAATTCACCGAACGCGGCGGCGTCGAGCTGCGGATCGAACCGGCGACGGGTCCCGACGTCCCCGCCAGGCTCGCCGGCCGCGCGCCCCTGGTGGCCTTCCGGGTACGGGACACCGGCATCGGCATCCCCGAGCAGCAGCTGGAGTCCGTCTTCGGCGCGTTCCAGCAGGCAGACGGCACCACCAGCCGCAAGTACGGCGGCACCGGCCTCGGGCTCTCCATCACCCGCGAAATCGCCCAACTCCTCGGCGGCGCCGTCACCGCGGAGAGCACACCAGGGCAGGGCAGCACCTTCACCTTCTACCTGCCGGCCGTCCGCGCGGACCACGATCGGGCCGCCCTCGCCGACGCTCCGGCGCCCGCCTCGCACGGCGCCGCCGAAACCGAGAACCCCGAACGCGGTCGTGCGGGTATCGCCCTGCCGCCGCAGCGGCAGGCCCGCCGCCTCCTGGTGATCGAAGAACGTCAGGGCGGCCTGCTCTCCCTCGTCGCCGAGAGCGCCGACCGGGACTTCGCCCCCAGCCACCGACCGACCGGCGACCGCGGGGGCATCCAGGTGGTCAACGCCACGAGCTCACGGGAAGCCGCCGCTGCCCTGGCATCGGCCTCCTTCCACTGCGTGGTCCTCGAACTCGACATGCCCGGCGGCGAAGCCTTGCGCTTCCTTGACGCGCTCGACGGGGACCCGGCGCTCTCCTCCCTGCCCGTCCTGGCGCACGACAACTCCCGTCTGAAGACGGGGCAGGAGCAGGCGCTGCGGGATCGGGCCGGGTCACGCCACTTCGAACTGCTGTCGAGTCTGGACGAGCTCCGGGAGCGCATCGTGCTGCACCTGTCTTCCGATCAGCCGGGGGATGTGCTGCCCCTCGTACAGGGGGGCGCGGAGCCGCAGCATGTCGCCCAGCCGCTCGATGACGACCTGGCCGGACGTACCGTCCTCGTCGTCGACGACGACGCGCGCAACCTGTACGCCCTCAGCGGCGTGCTCGAACTGCATGGTGTACGCGTGCTCCACGCCGAAGACGGGCGCAAGGGCATCGAGATGCTCACCCACAACGAGGGCGTCGATCTGATCCTGATGGACGTGATGATGCCGGAACTGGACGGCTACGCGGCGACCGCGGAAATCCGGCGGATGCCGGCCTACGCCGGTCTGCCGATCATCGCGGTCACCGCCAAGGCGATGCCCGGCGACCGGGAGAAAAGCCTCGCCGCCGGGGCCAGTGACTACGTGACCAAGCCGGTCGACGCCGACGACCTCATCGCCCGCGTCCGGCCCTGGCTCACGAGATGACCGCCGTCCCGTCGGAAGTGTCCGCGGGCCCGCACCCCACCGGGCCCGGACTGCAGAGCCAAGACCGTCCCGGCAAGGAGTGGGCAGCACGGTGAATACGCCCGACGCACAGCAGCACGAGGACGCGCGGTACCCGGGAGCGGCCGTCGAGGAGCCCTCCCGCGGTGCCCTCCCGCACCGGACTCCGACGCCTCTGGGGCGCCTGGCCGCCACGGTCGAACGCCTGCGCCGCGAGGTCCGGGAGGCGCACGCGGCCGCGGACGGCCGGGCCCTGGTCGAACTGGCCAAGGGCATTCTGATCGGACAGCTGAGCTGCACTCCCGCCGCGGCGGCACGGCAGCTCGATGAGCTGTGCCGCGATACCGGGATGTCCCCGCTCGAACTCGCCGCCGACATCGTCAACCAGGCTGCGCGCGACCACGTGAGCGAGGTCGCCGCCGAGTTCGTCGAGCGCACCGGCACGCGGGAGCCGTCCCAGCCGTCCCAGCCGTCCGCACACCCGGCCACGGTGGCGGTACGGCTTCGTACCGCCGAGAGCGGGGTGCTGGCCGCCGCCGGCGACACCCAGGCGGTGGCCGAGTCGCTCCTGACGAACGCACTGGGGCCCCTGGGAGCGGTGGCCGTCGCGGTGTGGGCCGCGGCTCCCGACGGTTCCCTGGCCCTCGCGGGCCACGCCGGTTTCCCGCCGGGGGAAGCCGCGCGCTGGCGCCACGTCCCCCCGGGCGTTTCGACCGTCGCCCGCCTCGCACTCCGGGACCGGCGGCTGGTCGGCCTCGCCCGCCTGGGGCACGCCGGACTTCCCTCGATCGGCCACCTCCACTGGCCCGACGGCGGGCGGATGGCCGTACCGGCCGGGACCGGCGGCCGGATACACGGCGTCCTCGAAATCTGCTGGCCGCAGCCCCTCGCACCCCAGCCCCCGCAGATCGAGCGTCAGATCGAGGTACTCGCGGAGCTGTGCGCCCGCACGATGGACATCGCGCCGCCGCACGACCCCGCAGCCCCCGAGGCAGTGCTTCCGGACGTCTCGGAGCTGATCGACCTGGCCGAAGGACTGCACGATCCCGCCGTCGTGCTCACGCCGGTACCCGATCCCGAAGGCCGGCTGACCGACTTCCGCGTCCGCCACGTCAACAGCCGCTTCGTCGATCCCGTAGGGCGGCCGCGCGGCGAAGTGAACGGAGCGCTGCTGCTGGAGGCCTACCCGATGGCCGCCGGCGAGAGCGGACTGTTCGACATCATCGAACGCGTGCACGCGACGGGCGAGCCCTTCCGCGCCGAACGCATGAGCCTGACCGCGTTCGTCGACCAGATCCCCCTCACCTCGGTCGCGGACATCAGCGTCAGCCGGCACGGCGCGGCCGTCCTGCTGATCTGGCGCGTCGAGGACGAGACGGCGCGCCTGGCCGACCTCCTCCAGCACGCCCAGCGCCTGGGCCGGATCGGCGGCTTCGAGGAGAACCTCGTCACTGGCGAGGTCACCTGGAACGCGCAGCTGTACGCGCTGCACGGACTGCCGGCCACCGCGTCGCCCGTGCCGTTGCGGGAGCTGCCCGGCTACGCCCACTCCGACGACTCCGCCGCCCTGGGGCGTTTCCTGCGTACGGTGCTGCGCTACCGCCGTTCCGCATCCGTCAACCTCCGCCTCCAGCGGGCCGACGGGATCACCCGCCACATCCGCGTCGTGGCCGAGCCGGTCCTCGACGCCGACCTGCGCCTGCACGCCGTCCGCGGCGCCTACCAGGACATTTCCGCCCAGCACTGGACCGAGGTCGCCCTGGCCGCCACCCGGGACCAACTCGCCCACACCGAGGCCGAGTCCGCAGAACGCAACCGGCTCGCCCTCCAACTCCAGCACGCCATCATGCCGCCCGTCCCACCGGCCATCGAGGCGCCGGGCCTGCGGGTCGCCGTCCGCTACCGGCCGGCGGAGACCGAGTCGCTGGTCGGCGGCGACTGGTACGACACGGTGGTCCTGCCCTCCGGGCTGATCATGCTGTCCGTGGGCGACGTCGCCGGGCACGGCATCGAGGCCGCCACCGGCATGGTCGTCCTCCGGAACGCACTGCGGGGCCTCGCCGTCACGGGCGCCGGACCGGCTCAGCTGCTGTCCTGGCTCAACACGGTCACCCACCACCTGGCCAAGCACGTAACGGCCACCGCCGTCTGCGGGCTCTTCGACCCCGACACCAGGGTGATGCGCTGGGCGCGCGCCGGACACCTGCCGCCCGTCCTCGTCCGCGGCGGCGAGGCCCAGGCCTTCCCGCTCATCGAGGGCCTGCTCCTCGGCGCTCTCCCCGATGTGGCGTACGCCGAGCGGGAGGTGCAGCTCGAACGGGACGACACCCTGCTGATGTTCACGGACGGGCTGGTGGAACGGCGTGATTCCTCGGTGCAGGACTCGCTCGGCCACCTGGTCAACGCAGCGGCCGCGGGCGCCGGGGACCTGGACCGGCAGCTGGACCGACTCCTCGCCGAGAGCCGGTCCGACACGGACGACGACACCTGCCTGATCGGCATCCAGGTCGGCTGACCCCCCTCGACGGCTCACCTCCGCCGCACGCCTGCGGGGGGCTCGGGAACGGCCGTCATGTCTCCGGTTCCAGGCCCTGAGCGGGCGTGGTGCGGCGGCGGCCGATGTCGCCGTGCCACGCCTCGAAGGCGACCCCGGGTGCTGTGTGATCGGGTCGGCCAATCCCGTCCGTACGGCCTCCAGTTGGGCGGCGTGGCCGTGCGGGCGCGGAAGCTCAGTCCACGGCGGAGAAGGCGGCTCATCCCTCCGTTGTCGGCTCGTCCGACGTACTGACCCGCGCCGGCGCGGGTATGGGCGCAGGCAGGTACACCCGCAGCGCTCCCGGCTCGACCTCGGCGGTCAGTCGGGTGCCGGGCGCGAAGGCGTCACCGTCGAGCTCGCGCGGCTGGGGGCGGGCGAAGCGGAGGTCGATCCGTGCTGCGCTGAAGTACTCCAGCGCGCCTCCCGCCACGCGCCGGGTCGGCCCACCGGAAGCCCGTGGCGGCTGGCCGGCCGGTGCGCGCGAGACGAGGTGCCCGGCCACCGCAAGCCATCCGGTGGCCCCGCGCGGGTCGAGCAGCAGCACCTCCAGCAGGCCACTGTCGGGCCGGGCGTCCGGAAGGAGCGGCAGGCTGCCCTGCAGGGAGCCGACGTTGCCGATGAGGACCATGCGGGCCCGCCGCTCCAAGGGGGCACCCCCGTCGAGCCGGATCGACAGCCGCATCCGGGGGTCGCGCAGGTGGCGCACGGCGGAGACGAGGTAGGCGGCCCAGCCCAGGTGCTCCTTGAGCCGCGCCGAGGCATCCCGCACCATGGCCGCGTCGAACCCGGCGCCCGACATGACCGTGAACCGGGCCGGCGCCAGGCCGTCGCCCCGTACCCGGCCCACGTCGAGCGCGATGGGCTGCCCGGACAGGGCCTCCCGGAGGGCGGCGGCGGGATCGGAGGGCAGCCTCAGATTGCGGGCGAGCAGGTTCCCGGTGCCACAGGGGACGATGGCCAGGGCGATCCCCGTACCGGCCACCACGTCGGCGCAGGCACGTACGGTGCCGTCCCCTCCGCAGACCACGACCAGCTCGGTCTCAGCCCCGGCCACGTGCGCGGGCAGGGCGCCGCACGGGTCTTCGACGGAGGTCAGCGTCCACACCTGGTCCTCGTATCCGTGGCGGCGCAGCACGGCCCGCACCCGGGCTGCCGACCCCTCACCGCATGCGTGCGGATGGCGGACCACCACGGCCCGGGCCCGACGGGCCCCGAGCCCGGCGGTGCCGTCGTCCTCGCAGGTCCGGGCCGCGGGGAGGCCACCTCCACGGGCTGCCGGGGCCGGGGCGGCGGAAGCCCTCGTCTCTCCGGGGCGCGAGAGCAGCACCGCGTACGCCACGACGAGCAGAGTGCAGGCGCCGTTCAGCACCCCCGCCACCACGTCGGAGGGGTGGTGCATGCCCCGGTACAGCCGGGAGACCGCCACGGCCAGGGGGATCAGCAGGAGCGTGCCCAACACGAGACGCCGCCGGACGCCGCGGAGCCGGAGCGCGGCGAGCACGGCCAGCCCGCCGAACAGTGCCACGGAGGCCCCCACGTGGCCGGAGGGGAAGCTGGACGTCGGCGGTGCCGCGTCCAGGTGGGCCACGTCGGGGCGGGGGCGGTCCACTGCGAGGGTGACGAGCAGGAAGACGGCGGACTGCGCGGCCACGGACCCGGCCAGGAACGCCGCATCCCGCCACCGGGGCGCGCGGGGCACCAGCAGCAGTGCGACCGTGCACAGGAGCGTCAGCGCGATCACGCTCTGGGTGCCGGCCACCAGGGACAGCCAGTCCGAGAGCATGGTGGCGGGGTCACTGCGCCGCTCGGCCAGGAAGCGGTTGACACCGTCCTCCGCCGACACCGGCAACCGGTGCGCCATGGGGCCGGCGACCAGCAGCCCCAGGCCCGCGACCGTGGCCAGCTGCAACGGCAGCAGCAGGAGAGGGCGGCCGGGTCTCATACCTGCACGGTGTGCGTTCGTCATTGACGGCGTGTTACCGGACAGAGCCCGGTCATGCGTGCACGGCCGAAAGCCGGGGCGGGCCGCCTATCGCGCCCGAGTGGGGGAAGCGTCGTTTGGGATGGGCACGAGTGAACAGACGGGAGGAGGGGCACCGGTGCTTCCCGGTGCCCTCCGGGCAGGGGACCGCTCCCTGCAGCCCGGCCGCCGGTCCGCCCTCTCGCAGAAACGAGTCACCATGGCCTTCCGGTCTTCCGTCGCCGAGCACGACCTGACCCGCACGATCGAGATCCATCAACTCCGGACACGGCTGCGGTTCCCTCTCCGGGCCACGTTCCGGTGGCGCCCTGAGGCCCCCCTGGAAGTCGCGCTCACCTTCCACGCGCAGGCCGGCCGGGCCGACGTGACCTGGGTGATCGGCCGCGACCTCCTCGCCCGGGGCGTTCGCACGCTGACGGGAGAAGGAGACGTACGGATCCAGCCCACGGCCGGGCCCGGGCGGAGGGGGCAGGTGCTGCTACGGCTGGGGACCAGGTCCCCTGCCCTCTTCACCCTGGACCGGGCCGAGCTGCACTCCTGGCTGGAGGACACGTGGGCGGTGGTTCCGGCCGGTACCGAGGCGGAATGCCTGGACTGGGAGTTCTTCGACGGCCTCCTCGCGGACCGCTAGGCCGTCCGCGGCCGTGTTCAGGTCCGCGCCGTCAGGCGACGGCGCGGGCCCGCAGTACGCGGGCGGGCTCCTGGCCGCCCCCGGTCCCCGGCACCCGCACCTCGCCCTTGCCGCTGATCTCCGCCCGGACGATGCCAGCGGCGTCCTCGTAGACGGGGTCACCGGCGTCCGAGTCGCGAAGTGCGCCGCGCGGACGCGGCGCGGCCCCGGTCCGGCATACCGTACGGCCCGGAACCTGGACGCGACGACGGTGCGCGCTTCCAGTGATCTCTGCTCCGGTCGGAGGGGGACTTCGTGATCGTCGTCCGGTACCGCGCGCGGATCACCCCCGTAAGGGCCGGTTGAGCGGCTCGCCGTCGGATGCGTGCCACGGCAGGTCGTGGGCATGCGCGGGGGAGAGGCCGCCGAAGGGACACCCATGTTCATCGCTGCGCTGCTGCTCCTGCCGGCTCTCCTGTGCGCCGTCCTCGCCCTCGGCCGGTACGAGGAGTTCATGCTCGGGCCCCGCGATCCCTCCCCGCCGGCAGCCCGTCCCGCCCGGCCCCCGGAAGCGCGTCCCGCCGCGGCGCGGCCGGGCCGTCACCGGGCACGTCGGCGGGCCCGTCACCGACATGCCGCCCCTCCCGGTTCGGTGATGGCGGACCGGGCTCGACACGGCACTGGCCGACCGGGGCAGGGGCAGCGGCCAACCGCCGCAGGCGGGCAGGATCGGGGAACCGTCTTCGGCAACCGGTGAGGGCCGAGGCCGTGGGCGAGGCACGGGGACCTGCTGAACGTCCGCCCCGAGACCTCAAGGGGCCGGGCCGAGGTGATCACCCCGGCCCGGCCTCCTGACGTCGGTGCGTTGCGGTCGAGCCGGCGGAGCCGGTTCAACCGCTCGCGACGCGCCGGGGCCGGCCCGTCCGCAGACGCTCGGCATCGATCTCGGCCCACACCACCTTGCCGTGCTCGTGGGTCTCGGCGCCCCAGCGGTCGGCGAGCCGGCGCACTATCTGCAGGCCGTGCCCGCCCGGGGTGCCCGGGCGTGACGCGGGCGGCAGCCGCGGCAGATCGCCGCAGCCGTCGTGGACCTCGACGCGGAACACGTCCCCGGCCCGGAGCATGAGCTCGTGGCAGCCGCCGGCGTGCAGGCCGGCATTGGTGACGAGCTCGGACACGACCAGGAGGGCGTCCTCGGCGGTGTCGCGACCGTCCCACCCCCAGTCCTTCAGCGCCTCACGCGCGAACTCGCGGCTCCGCGCGACCTGTCGGCGGGCCCCGCGCAGGGCGATCCGGCGGCGCTGGCGGATGGCCGGGCCCGCGGCCTCCGGTCCGATGGTGTGCACTGAGTTCGCACCCCGCTTCTTCGTGTTCCGTGATCTCGTGGTGCGCGTGTACCCGCCCTGCCGAAACGGACACTCAGTGCGAGCCACCGGGATGGCCCTGTCGCTGGTCGGGAAGTCGGCGGTGGCCCAAGGACGGGGCCGACATCCGCGCCACCTCGGCCGCCGCGCGCCCACTGGTCGGACCCGTAGGCGCATGAGTGTCGCCGAGACGGAAAGCCGCAGGGTATGAAACGCACCGTGAAGCCGGGCAGTGGATTGGAAGAGGAACGTCCGGACACAGGCCGCAACGCAGGCAGCGGCCTGGACCATCAGGTACGCGAACACGCCCCCGATCGACCCACCGAACTGCCGAAACGAGCGTGGCGAGCCGTGCTGCGCGGCACGATGAGGGAGTTCAGGAACGACGAGTTGGCCGACCGCGCAGCGGCCCTGACCTATTACGGGGTGCTGGCACTCTTCCCCGCCCTCCTGGTCCTCGTGTCTCTGCTGGGCATCGCCGGCGAGTCGACGTTGCAGCGGGTGCTGGACAGCCTGCGGAAACTGGCGCCAGGCTCGGTCCAGGACGTGCTCAGCGACGCCGTGACGCAGCTTCAAGGACACAGCAGTGTCGGATCACTGGTCGCGGTCGTCGGCCTGGTCGTGGCCCTGTGGTCCGCGTCCGGCTACGTCGCGGCGTTCATCCGTGCCTCGAACGCCGTCTACGACGTGCTCGAAGGCCGGTCGATGTGGAAGATCCTTCCGCTTCGCCTCGCCCTGACCGTCACGCTCATGCTCCTGGCCTGTGCGAGCGCGCTGATCGTGGTCTTCACCGGAGGGCTGGCCCGGCAGGCAGGCGAGGCCCTCGGCATCGGTGACAGCGCTCTCACCGTCTGGTCGATCGCGAAGTGGCCGGTCTTGGTACTCCTCGTCACGATCATGATCGCGCTCCTGTACTGGGCCGCGCCGAACGCCAGGGGCCGCGGTTTCAGATGGGTCACTCCCGGCAGCGTCCTGGCCCTGGTGATCTGGATGGTCGCGTCGGCCGGATTCGCCTTCTACGTCGCGAACTTCGCCTCCTACAACAGGACGTACGGCACGGTCGCGGGTGTGATCGTCTTCCTGGTGTGGCTGTGGATCACGAACCTCGCCATCCTTCTCGGGCTGGAGTTCGACGCGGAGATGACCCGCCAACGCGCCATCGCGGGAGGACTGCCCGAGGGCGAGGAGCCGTACGTGGAGCCCCGGGACACCAGGGCATGGAGCGACGAGGACCGTCGCCGCATGGACTGACCCCGGTTTCGTCCGGCTGCCGGGAACGAGGGGCATCTGATCGGCTCGAGGGCGGGGCGGAGGAATCGCGGCCACGACCGAACAGAGGTATCGCCCCACTGTGGATTCGGGGGGTGCCCCTATGTCTTTGGTCAAGGTGGATGGGTGCGGGTTCGGGCAGGGCCTGCAACGGACCGGTCTCCTCGCCCCCCGGCCGCTCTTGACGAGACTGGACCGGGACGTCGCCGGTGATGGTCCGGCGGCCCTTGCCGGTGGGCAGGCCGTCCCAGTACGTCTCGTCGACGACACGTGCACCGCGTCCGATGGCCGGGGGATGTGCGGCCAGAGGGTGCTGCCGTGGGCGTCGGCGACGGTGGCTGCAGCATGACCTGGGATTTAGTGGCCCGGATCGCGACCAGCCGGCGAGCGCGGACTCGGCGGGCCGGCACGGAGTGGAGGTTGCCGTCGAAGGCGACCAGGCAGTCCTAGCCAACGTGCCGCAACTGCCGCTCGGCCACCAGAGAGGGGGTCGGCGGCAGCGGTTTGAGAGCCGCGTGGTCTCTCGCAGCCCGCTCCGCGATGACCTCGCGGTGGGTCTTGCGGATCTGGCCCCGCCGCAGGGGCACCCAGGCGGTGCACGCGGCGTCCATCTCCTCGAGAGACGAGAACGACCTGCCCGAGAGAACGTGGTCGCGGACGATCAGTACTTGTCGCTCGACCCGGCCCTTGCCCTGCGGTCGGTAGGCGGCCAGGACGTCGATGTCGAAGTCGTAGTGGCCGGCGAAGCCGACAGCTTCGGGATGCAGCGGGACACCGCGGGACAGGAACGCGAACGCCGACGGTGCGTGGGCGAACCGCCCGCGGTCCCGCCACAGTTGCACGGTGTGCGCCGCGCGCGGCCTGTCCGGGTGTCTGGCCGGGACCGTGCGAGCGGCCGGGGCCTGGGTGGCGTTGTCGCGGCACGGGGTGACGCACTCCGGCGTTGGAGAGGAGTGCCGGTGTACGCGGCACGATTGCGGCGGCATCGTTCCGGCCGCGTGGTGCGAGGGGCACGGGAGCGCCTCGCCCGCGATGGAGTGGCATCCCGGAGGCGGCATCCGCTGTGCGCAGCTCGCAGGGGCTCGCACCCGACTGCTTGCCTCAGGGTGATGTCCATGGCGCTCGCGGCGTGGGAGAACCGCAAGCGGAGGACTTCTAGGAGGCGGTGGGGCGGGCGCGCCCACCGTCGACCCGGACCTGGAAGCCCCCCTCGCGCGAGACATCGCCCCCAGGGACGCCGAAGTGCAGCTGAACAAGATGACGGCCGCCGAGCAGAAGGAGATGTGCACCTCGTACAAGACGCTTGGACCTGAGCTGGTGACGATGATGTTCCTGTCAGGGATCAGCCCGGCAGCGACGGGCTACCAGTACAAGGACATCCTCGGGGGCGCGTTCATCACCGTCCTCGCCAAGCGCTGGAGCTGACTGATCCCGCGAACGAAGCCCTCCGCCCCCGGCAACAGTCCGGACCAGGCGGGGCTTCGTCATACCCATCTCACGATCCGTGCTCACCGATAGACACCTTCAACATTCTGTGTACGCTCCGTGCTTGGGTGGCAATCCATGTCAACTTCCCCGCGAAGGAACACACCCATGCCGAGCTCTCGCCGGGAGTACGATCCCTTCTCCCACATGCGGAGTTCGTTGTGGGAGAACAAGCCCCGGCACGAGTGGACCGGCCATTCCGCCATCGGTCTCGTGCTGCTGATGATTGCCAGCTGTACGGCCGCCGTCGTGACGGCCGACCCGAAGTCCACGCCCACGCCGAGCGCATCCGCCTCGCCCACCCCGTCCGCGAGCCCGTCGCCGTCCGTGAGCCCCACGCTTTCACCGATGACCATGCCGACCCTGGTCGGGTCTTCCCCGAGTGACATGCCGCAGGAGATGCGGACGCGCCACCGAGTCTCCGTCAAGAACGTGTACAGCGACAGCACTGTCGGTGGGGTTGCTTCGGTTTGGCGGACATCCGGAGATCTGGGGTTGCACCCGGAGAGGGATGTCCATGATGGCTCTGTCTGTCGCTGCCGAGTTTCTGCGCCGGCTGGAGCTGGCCGGGACCTCGACCGGTTGTGCCCGGGCCGAGAGATCGCTCACGTGACGCATGGCGAGGTCATCGAGACGCTGGTTGCCAACCGGCTGAACGCGCCCGCCCCGCTGTGGCGGGTGGATGACTGGGCCCGCGACTGGGGCGGTAGAGGAAGTCTTCGGGGTCGACGCGGAGCTGCTCAATGACGACCGCCTCGGCCGGGCGCTGGACGCCATCGTCTCGCACCTTGAGGAGATCACCGCGATCTTCGGGGCCCACGCGATCGCCGAGTTCGGCATCGATGTGTGAACGTTCCACTGGGACATGACGTTCATGTCCCAGCACGGCGCCTATCGGGCCGATGGCCAGGACGAGGAGTACCTCCGGATCAAGCACGGGCATCCCAAGGACCGCAGGTTCGACCTCAAGATGTTCACGGTCACCTAGTGGCCCGCAGTAATCAGGGCGGAAGCGGTGACGGAGCCATCGGCGGGATCAGCGCCCTGCTCCTGCAATCCCTGCACCCGCTGGCGGTGGCCGCCGTGGCCCGGCACTCCGCGTACCGGGAAGATCCCTGGACCAGGCCCTGGCGGCCCCAGACCAACGGCAAGGTCGAACGCTTCCACCGCACCCTGCTCGAGGAATGGGCCTGCCAACAGCCCTACGAATCAGACCGGCAACGCCAGCAAGCCTTCACCGACTGGATCGACTGGTACAACTACCACCGACCCCACACCGGCATCGCAGGCCAAACACCCGCCAGCCGCGTCACCAACCTGTCCGAACAACACACCTAGCCCCTGAGCTGGACCACCAGCAGGGCGACATCGGCTCCGGCGAGACCCATCACGGCCAGGAAGGGGAGCGGTCCGGCCGGGCTGCGGACCACGAGGACCGCCGTCGCCGCCGTTATGGCCAGCAGCGCCCAGCCGTAAGCCGTCACGGGCCCCGGCGGTCCCACGACCAGGGCGGCCGTCGAGCCGACAGCGAGGAGCGCGGCGACGGAGGCCGAGCGGCGGGCGCCGAGGCGCTGGGGCAGGCCCGTGACCCCGGTGGCCAGGTCGTCCTCGATGTCGGGGAGTACGTTGGCGAAGTGCGCGGCGGTGCCGAGCAGGGCCGCGCCGGCCGTGAGCCACGGAGGCGGCCAGGGTGCCCCGGGCAGGCCCAGGGTGACGAAGGCGGGCAGCAGGCCGAAGGCCAAGGCGTACGGGAGCCAGGAGGCGGCCGTACGCTTCAGCCGGAGGTTGTACGCCCAGGCTGCCGCCACCGCGACTAGATGCGCGGCTCCGGCCGCGAGCCCGGCGGCCAGCGACAGCGGGACGCAGAGCAGCAGGGCCAGACCCGCGGCGCATGTCACGGTCCGGGGGCGCACCGCACCGGCGGCCAGGGGCTTGTTCCGGCGGCCGGCGGCGAGGTCGCGCCTGAGGTCCGCCCGGTCGTTGCACCAGCCCACCGAGAGCTGACCGGCGGCCACGGCGCCGACAGTGGCGGCGGCCCCCGGAAGACCCCGCCCCACGGCGGCCGTCAGCGCGGCGGCGAACAGGGTGACCGCAGCCGCCGGAAGCGGGTGGCTGGCGGCGAGCAGACCCAGGGCCGCGGAGCGGCGCCCGGAACCGTAGGTGGCGAGGGCGGCCGTGGCGTCGGGCCGGGGTTCTGCGATGCGCGAGGGCATGGGGTCACGCTATGCGGCGCCGCGCCCGGACTGCCGGATTTGTTACGAAGTGTCAGTTTCTTTCTCTCGTTTTCCTATGGTGAATCCATGACACGTGTCCTGGCAGTGAGCAGCGTGTTCCCTCCCCATCGTCACCCGCAGGCCGAGATCACGGCAGCGCTGGCCCGCTTCCTGCCGGCCGGCGCGAACACTGCCCTCCTGCACCGGGTCCACGCCTCGGCACGCGTGGAGTACCGACACCTCGCGTTCCCCCTGGAGCGGTATGGGCCCTCGAACGACTTCGGCGCCACCAACGCGCTCTTCGTGCAGGCGGCCTTCGAACTCGGCACTCGGGCCCTCGAACTGGCCCTCGTCGAAGCCGGTCTGACAGCGCGGGAGCTCGACCTGGTCATGTCGACCACGGTGACCGGGCTCGCCACCCCCTCACTGGAGGCCCGCCTCGTCACCCGGGTGGGCCTGCGCCCCGACGTGAAGCGTCTGCCGCTCTTCGGACTCGGCTGCGCGGCGGGCGCCGCCGGTCTCGGCCACACCCACGACTATCTGTCGGGCCATCCGGACCACGCCGCCCTGCTGCTGTCCACCGAGCTCTGCTCGCTCACCTTGCAGTCCACCGACACCTCGATGGCGAACCTGGTGGCCGGCGCCCTCTTCGGCGACGGCGCCGGCGCCCTGATCGCCGTGGGCCGCGACCACCCGCTGCACGGCAACGCTCCCGGACCCGCCGTGGTGGCCTCGCGCAGCCGGCTCTACCCGGGCACCGAGCACCTGCTCGGCTGGGACATCGGCCACTGGGGTTTCCGCATGGTCCTCGGCCGCGAACTCCCCGACCTGGTCCGGCTGTACGTCGCCGAGGAGATCGAGAGCTTCCTCGCGGAGCACGACCTCAAGCCCGGCGACGTCGACGCGTGGATCTGCCATCCTGGCGGACCCAAGGTCCTCGACGTCCTCGAGGAGGCGCTGGCGCTCCCCGAGTCGGCCCTCGCCGCGAGCCGTCGCTCGCTGGCCTCGGTCGGCAACCTCTCCTCCGCCTCCGTCCTGCACATCCTGAGTGGCCTGCGGGAAGCAGGGCCGCCACCGCCCGGATCGGTCGGACTGATGCTCGCTTTCGGCCCGGGCTTCGCGTCCGAACTCGTCCTGCTGCGGTGGTGACCCCATGACCTGGTACCTGCTCCTCATCGGGCTCGTCGGCGCCGAGCGCCTCGCCGAGCTGGCCACGGCCCGCCGCCACACCAGGTGGAGCCTGGCGCGCGGCGGCGTCGAGTACGGCCGCGGCCACTATCCGGCGATGGTCGCCCTGCACACCGCCCTGCTGGCGGGATGCGCGGTCGAACCCTGGGCCGCCGACCGCCCGTTCCTCCCCGCGCTCGGCTGGCCCGCCCTCGCCCTGGCCCTGGCCGCCCAGGCGCTTCGCTGGAGGTGCATCCACACCCTCGGACCTCGCTGGAACACCCGCGTGCTCGTCGTGCCCGGACTGCCTCTGGTCTCCTCCGGACCGTACCGGCTACTGCACCACCCCAACTACGTGGCGGTCGTACTGGAGGGGCTCGCGCTGCCGCTGGTGCACACCGCCTGGCTGACCGCGCTCGGCTTCACCATGCTCAACCTGGCACTGCTGCGCGTAAGGATCCGCTGCGAGGAGGCCGCCCTGGCCCAGGGAGGCGGGCTGCGCGCGCCCGCCTCCGTACCAGCGGCGACGACGGGCCCGGCCCGGTGATCGACCTGCTGATCGCGGGCGGCGGCCCGGCCGGGCTGGCCACCGCCATCCACGGCGCCCTGGCCGGGCTGGAGGTGGTGGTCGCGGAGCCCCGTCCCACCCCTATCGACAAGGCCTGCGGGGAGGGACTGATGCCCGGCGCGGTCCGCCGCCTCCTCGAGCTGGAGGTGCCCGTGGCGGGCCAGCCCTTTCACGGCATCCGCTACGTGGACGCAACGAGCGGCCGGCAGGCGGAGGGATTGTTCCGCCGCGGCCCGGGCCTCGGCGTCCGCCGGACCGCCCTCCAGGCCGCGCTGGCCGAACGCGCCGCCCGGCTCGGCGTACGGGTGGTCCCGCGCCGTGTGGCCGAGGTCCGCCAGGACGAGCACGGCGTCTACGCGTCGGGGTTCACCGCCCGCTACCTCGTGGCGGCAGACGGGCTGCACTCCACGGTCCGGCGCGGCATGGGCCTGGCCGCGCCGGACGTGGCCGGCCTCCCGGCGCGGTACGGCCTGCGGCGGCACTATGCCGTCGCGCCGTGGAGCGACCTCGTCGAGGTCCACTGGGCGGCGCACTGCGAGGCCTATGTCACCCCGCTGGCGCCCGACCGGATCGGTGTCGCCCTCCTGACCTCGGAGCACGCACCGTTCGACGTTCAACTCGCCGGCTTCCCCCTGCTGTCGGCGCGACTGCCCGCCGCTGCCGGGGCGGCGGTGCGCGGGGCCGGGCCGCTGCGCCAGGGCTCGCGGGTGCGGGTGGCGGGGCGCGTGCTCTTCGTGGGCGATGCCGCCGGGTACGTCGACGCGTTGACCGGTGAGGGCCTCACCCTGGCCGTGACCGCGGCCGGGGAATTGGTGCGTTGCGTACGGGCGGGGCGGCCGCAGGCGTACGAGCGAGCCTGGCGGGAGCTGTCGCGCAGCTATCGCACGCTCACCACGTCCCTCCTCTGGGCCCGCCACCAGCCTCCGCTCGCCCGCCGGATCGTCCCGGCGGCCGCCCGGCTCCCGCGCGTGTTCACGGGGGCGGTGAACCTGCTCGCGTGACGGTTCCCCATGATGGCCGGGGCTCAGCTTGCCGTTCAACCTCGGCGAGCGGGTCGGCTGTGCTTGAAGAGGACTTGCTGGTCTATGAATTGTCGGGGCAGTCAACCGCGGGTCCAGGTCGCGACGAGATCACGGCATACAACGGTGAGTGAGCCGTTCCAGAACGCGATCTCGTGGCTGCAACCGTGCTGGTGGGGCAGGACCTCGTCGGGGATTACCGTCCCGACGGTCGCCCAGTCGGTGTCCTCGATGCTTCCGTTTTCGAAGCTGGACCAGGTCTTCCTCGTGCTTCCGGCAGTTGTGCTGGAACCTGCCTGGCGGACCTACGGACTGATGCCGCTGGCCATTCGAGTGGGTCGTAGTGACGGCTGGGCCTGGTAGCGACCGGCTCTGCCGGCTCCGTCTCCTTGCCCGGGCCCGGGCAAGGAGACACGTCACCACACCCCTGTCCCTGGCCGTGCCTCCTGGGCCGGGGTGTACGACGTGGCCGTGGCACTGCTTCCTTCACCGCTGCTCGTACCCGTGTTCCTCGGACCGGCTCGCCTCACGAGGCGGGAGATACGCGCCCCTCGATTCTGGAGAGGAGATCCTGGTGCCCGACGTCGTCGAGGGTGATGGCGTCGAGCGGGCGCAGGTAGGGGAGGTTGTCGCGGATCGGGTAGGCGCGCCGTAGGCGGGGGTTGTAGAGGAGTTCCTCTTCGGGGACGTGGACGAGCGGTCCCTTGTCCACCGGGCAGGCGAGGAGGGGGAGGAGGCGAGGGTCGGGCTCAGTGGGTGGTTGCATGGTGGGGTTCTCCTTGGTGGGTCGGCGCGGGTGACGGTTCGTCGTGGCGCGGAAGGGTGAGCAGGACGACGACGGCGAGTGCGGTGCCGCCGAGGCGCAGCGCCAGCCGGAGTGGTTCGGTGGGGAGGTGTTCGTCGAACACCACGGTGCCCGCGATGACGGTGAAGATGCTGGACACGGTGGTGGTGACCGGGACGATCACGGAGGCGCGGCAGCGTTGGAGCGCGGTCTGGGACAGGGCCAGGCCGGCTGCTCCGGTGGCGATGAGCAGCCAAGGGTGGGGTCCACGCAGGAGATCGGGCAGGGCTGCCGCCACCGACCGGTCGGCGAGTGTGGCCGACGTGCCCTTGATGGCGAGCGAGCTCACCCCGTACAGCAGCCCGAGGGCGACGCCGTACGGCACGCCGGAGCTGCTGCGGCGGTGCCGGCGGCCGGCCCGGCGCAGTGAGGCTAGGAACAGCAGGAGTCCGAAGGCGAGGCAGGGGAGGCAGACGGCGAGCAGGGGCAGGACGGGCGCCTGCGCTCCCACCCGGTTGCCTTCGGCGTCGCCGTCGCCGAGCGAGCCGATGACGGCGAGCAGGGCGAGCAGGATGACGCCGGTGGCGAGGAGTTCTCGGCGGCCCGGGCGCTCGCCCAGTGCGGCGGCGGAGAGGGCGATCAGGAGCACCGTCCCGGAGAGGAACACCCCCTGGGCGGCGGCGATCGGGAGCAGTTGGTAGACCTTCAGCTGGGCGCCGAAGCCCAGGCCCAGCACGGTGAAGCCCAGCAGCCAGCCGGGACTGGAGGCCAGCGCCCGGAGCAGGTGTAGCGGGCGGCGGGGGTCCAGTGCGGGGAGGGAGGCCAGTGCGCGCTTCTCGAGGACGAAGCCCGCGCTGTAGAGGGCGTTGGCGAGCAGGGCGACCGCGACGCCGAGGATCATCGGCGTCGTCCTTCCTCGGCCAGTGCGTCAAGGGTCTCGGCGCAGCGCCGGGCGAGCTCGGCGGCGGCGGATTGGTCGAGCAGCTGGTGGCAGTGGCGGACGGCGAGGTGGAGGCGGTCGTCGAGGGTGAGGGCGCTGACGGAGAGTCCGCGGGGCATCCGAACGGGTGCCGAGAACCACAGTGCGTCGGGCGGGCCTGCGGGGCCGAAGTCGAGCGGGTGGGTGACCCGGCCGATGTTGCTGACAAGGGCGGTGGACGTCCAGGGCGCGGCGACACGGCGCAGTGTCCTCGTCAGCGGGGCCTTGGCGCCGACGGGCAGCCAGGGGGTGCTGACCAGCCTGGCGACGAGGCCGCCGCCGGTAACGGGGGCGGCCTTGGCGGCGCGGGTCTGCGCGCTGATCCGGCCCAGCAGCGCGGCGGCACCGGCGTCGGGGGCGGGTGTACCGGCTCGGATGGTTGTCAGGTGGTTGTGGTTGCCCATGGGGGCGCCGGGGGCGAGTGGTCCGTACGGGCGGTCGTCGATCGGCATCGACAGGTGGATCGGGCCGGTGGGGTGGTCGTGCCGGTGGTTCCACTCGGCCAGGGTCAGCTGAACCGCCGTCAAGAGCAGGTCGTTGACGGTCGGGCGGAGCCGGTCTGCGCCGGTCCGGGTGAGCGGGAGCACGCTGAGGTGGACACCGGTGCCAGGAGAGGGGCTTGCGGCGGGCGCGATGCGCACCGGTCGGCCTCCCCGGGCGGTGGCTGCGGTGGAGGCGTCGGCCGGACCGGCGGAGCGCTGCCGGGCCGGACCCGCGGAGCGTTCCCCGACCGGGGAGCCGGAGTAGTGGTCGGCGAGGTCGCAGAGCAGCCGAAGGCAGGTGCCGGCGTCCGCGAGGGTGTGCGCTGCCGTCAGGAGCAGGGCGGTGCCGCCGCCGGGTGCGGGTGCGGTCTCCAGCCGGAGTGGTGGGCCGGCCGCCAGCGGGGGCGGTTCGGTGAGGGCACGGTGGCGGGTGGTGCCCAGGTCGGCGGTGGCGGCCACGGCGGCGGGGTCGATCGGTGCCGGCTCCCAGTGGTAACGGCGGTGCCACCAGCGAGAGTCGGACTGCCGTACCTGGAGCGTCGGGTGGCCGGCCAGGGTCCGGGTGAAGGCGGCCCGGAGCCGCTCGACGTCGACGGTGCCGGGGAGGTGGGCCTCCACGTGGACGGTGTCCGCGTCCAGGTGCTCTTGGAGCAGGTGGCGCGAGTACTCGTCCATCGCGGGGAAGGGGACGCGCCCCTGCCGCCCGGACGCGGTCCGGGCGGCAGGGGCGGCGAAGGACGGGCGGGTCACGGAGCCTCGGCCCGGTGCCGGGGCACAGTGTCCTGGCCGCCCGCAGTGACCAGCGTGGCGGCGACTGCCAGCAGCGCGAGCACCTGGGCGGTCGGGGCGAACGCCCCGCTCGGGGGCGCGAGGACCGCAAGTAGACCGGCGGCGGCCATGGCCGCCCCGGCGACGTACGGCAGCAGGTTCGGCCACCGGAACGCGATCAGGACCAGCGGTAGCGCCAGCAGTGCGAGCGGACCGCCGACGACGCCGAGGACCAGCAGCGGGAAGACGAGGCCGAGCAGCCACCGGGGCGCGTCGGCCGCGTCCCAGTCCTGCGCACCGGGGACGTCAGGTCCGCCGCTCCGCCGCCGCAGCGCCGGTACCACGACCAGCCCGGCGAGCACCAGGAGGGCGAGGCCGCCGAGGACGAGCCCGAGGTCGTACGTGGTGTCGGGGGCGTAGGAGAGCAGTACGGTTCCGCCGGCGCCCGCCGGGACCACGTAGCCCTGCTGCCAGCCGTCGAGTCGGACGGACTGCAGCGGCTTGCCGTTCAGGGTCGCGCGCCAGCCGGAGTTGGCGTTTTCGTGCACCTGGACGTAGGCGGCATCGCCCACGCCGATCCGTACCCTGCGCTCGTCTCCGGACCAGGACAGGACTTCCACCGTCCGCCGCGAGCCGGGACCGGCGGCCGGGTTGGCGGCGCGAGTGGAGAGGGTGAGGTCGGTGACGGCCAGTGCGCCGTCGTCGGAGGCGGACACCCGGTGCTCGCCCTGACCGAGGGTCAGGGTGGGCTCGGTGGCCGGGCACAGGTTCACGGTGACGGGGTGCCGGTTCCGCAGGGAGGCGACCGTGCCGGACACGGAGGTCTGGTGGGCGACTCCGTCCACGGTGACGACCGGGCCCTTGCCGCACGGCAGAGTGAAGCCGGCGCCCTGGGTGTCCGGGGCCTCCTGGCGGATCATCAGGTCGGCCAGGGCCGGGATGTGCACCTCGCTCAGGCCCGCTGGCAGCTGGAGGCTCTGCCCGGCGAGCGGGTTGTGGACGACGACGGGGGCGGTCGCGGTGACCGTGATCGTCAGCTGGTCGGTGGTCAGCGGGGCGAACCGGACCAGACCGTTGGCGTCCACCCCCGCGCTGACGGCGTCGGTCGGGGTGCTGAGCTGCACCTGGGTCGGCCGGGAGGAGAGACCACCGGCGGCACCGAGCACCAGCTGGTCGATGCTGCGGCTGCCCTGCCAGGCGAGGCGGACGGTGGGCTTGCCGCCCGCGATCCAGGCGGTGGTGAGGTCGCCGTCGAGCAGATTGCGTGGGCTGCCGGAGGTGGTGGATTCGGACTCGATGCCGATCCGCCCGGTGGCCCGGCCGGGGGCGACCTGGTCCAGCAGGGCGTCCAGAGCCGGGCCGGGTAGGGCGACGGCGCTGCCGGTGACCGTGAAGGCCCCGGCGTCGGTGGTGAGTTGACGGTTGAGCCCGGTCTCGACGGTTCCCGACTGGGAGCCGCCGAGGTCGAGGGTGCGGTGCAGCGAGTAGGTGTCGGCCGTAGCAGCCGGGAGGGCCAGCACACGGGTGGCCTTGACGCCGGGGATCGAGATCTCCGAGAACCCGGCCCCGCCCACGCCGGTGGCGGCGGTGACGGCGCCTTCGATGGTGATCTTGACCCATGCGGCGGGCCCCGCCGGGGCGTTGACGGTCTGCGCGACGGCCTGCGGCTGCAGCACGCTCACCTGAGAGCCCCGGTCCGTGGTGATCCGCACCTTGGTGATGGTGGGCCGCAGGGAACCCCCGGCCAGCGGGGTGACCTTGAGGGTCGCGGGGAGGTCCACCGACCCGTTGAAGTCGAGCCGCAGCCACTGGCCCACCGGGTCCGCGCTGCTGCCCTCAGCCCACGCCGTGCCGGAGTTCCCGTCGAAGGCCCCGACCGGGTCGTACTGCGGCAGGGCGAACAGCCAGGAGCCGTACGAGGAGGCGGAGACCGACTTGGCGCCCTCGATCACGGAGGTGGTCTGTTCGGCGGTGGAACCGGCCGGGCCCGAGGGCAGGATCTGCCGCGGCGCGCCGCCCGGGTCCTGGCCGGCGTCCGCCGGGTTGGTCTCGGTGGCTGTGTAGGTGTACGAGTTGTTGCCGTTGACCAAGCCGAAGAGCGTGTCGCCTCGGCGCTGCCCGTCGGCGGTGGCCCGCAGCGCGGCGCCGGTGCCGGATGGCAGGGGGTCGCCGGAGAGGATCACCGGACGGTCCGTCACCGTACCGCTCGCGGAGAGCTGGAGCAGCGACTCGGGGCCGCCGCTGACCACCGCGGTGTCGGCGACCGGGCGGGTGGTGACCCGGCCGGGTGCGGCGTCGCCCCCGGTGGGGGCGAAGATCTCCACCGCGTCGTACTGCCGGTACAGGCCCTGGACCTGGACCGGGGTGTCGGGCGGGAGCTGCCCGGAGGTTATGGGGGAGCCGAAGCCGGTCACCCGCTCGTAGCCGGAGGCCAGCAGGGTGGCGCGCACCGTCTGCGGCGGGATGTAGCCGGCCTGGGTGGGATCGAGGTCGTTGCGGACCACCAGGTGGTGCACGCCGGACCGCTCCAGGAAGGCGCGGAGCCCCGGCACCCGGGTGCCGGTCGTCAGCGCCTCCTGGATCGCCTCCAGGTAGCGTCGCTCGCCGGCCTGGCCGAAGGGCACGAAGTTGTACTGCGCCCATGGCGAGTCTGCCAGCACGTCGAGCGGCTCGTCGATGGTCGAGCCCCAGGTGTAGAGGCCGTGCGCGTCGGCGGGGACCACCAGGGCCCGGCTGTCGGATGCTTTTGCGGTCAGGTAGGCGGCGGTCTGCTTCCACTGCGAGGGCAGCGCCTTGAAGGAGCCCGGCTGGACGATGTTGCCGTTCAGGTAGGGCAGCGCGAGGCCGGGCAGTACCGCGAGTGCGACCAGCGCCGGGACCAGCCGCGGTCGGGCGGCCACCCGGGGCAGTGGCCGGCCGCACAGGTGCGCCAGGCCCAGGGCCAGCGCCAGCGCGAGGCCGGTCTGGAACTTGTAGATGTTGCGCAGCGGCGCCAGCGCACCGTCGAGCAGCTGCTGCACCGCACCGTGGAAGGGCGCCCCGAGGGAGCCGCCGTATCCGGCGAGGGTGATCAGCGTGACCGTGCCGACGACCAGCAGCAGCCAGCGCCGCTCGGGCAGGTCGCGGCGGGCGAGCCCGGCCAGGCCGAGCGCTGCTGCGAGCGCGGAGCAGGCGATCACCAGGACGTTCGCCGCGACGTCCCAGCCGGCGGGCAGCCAGGCCGAGCCGAAGTGCAGGTAGGCCACCCAGTTCCCGGCCCCGCGCAGCAGCTCGGTGGCGGACATGGTGGCAGTGGTGGTGGACGCCTGCTCGATGTAGCGCAGGAAGTCGGCGCCGTAGGAGTTGAGCAGTACCAGCGGCACGGCCCACCAGGCGGTGGCGAGCAGCACGCCGGGCACCCACCAGGCGATCAGGCGCCACTTGCGGCTGCCCCCGGGCCGGCTGAGCAGGTAGAGCCCGACCGGAAGCAGTGAGGCCGCGACCGAGGTCGCGTTGACGCCGCCCATCAGCGGGATGACCAGTGCGGAGCGGAGTGCGGCGGCGCGCGCCGAGGCAAAGCGGGTGAGCGGCAGCAAAACCCAGGGCAGGACTGCGCCGGGCAGCGCGGCGGCGGAGGTGGAGCCGACCACGATGGTGAACACCGGCCACAGCGCGTAGCACGCCGCGCCGAGCAGCCGGCTCGGCCGGGTGCCGTACCCGAGGCGTTCGGCGAGCCGCAACGCGCCCCAGAAGGCGGCGGTCACCACCAGCGACAGCCACAGCCGCTCCGCCAGCCAGACCGGCAGCTGGAGCAGATCGGTGATCAGGTAGTACGGCAGCATCGGGAAGGCGTAGCCGACGTACTGGTTGGACAGACCGCCGAAGCTGCCCTCGCTCTGCCAGAGTGTTCCGAGCGAGCCGAGGAACCCGACCGGGTCGAGCGCGACGGCGAGTTTGGTGTCGAAGGCGATCCGTCCGGGTGCGGCAGCCAGGAAGGCGGACAGGACCAGCAGCCAGAAGACGGCGAGCCAGCGGCGGCCGATACGCGACTCGGGGCGCGGCCTCGAGGGCGGCGCGGCGGGGAGCTGCAGAGTGGGGGCGCTCATTCGGAGGTTCTCCGCATCACCAGGAGAAGATTCCAGGAAGCGATCTCGCGCAGGCCTGGAATACGGACGAGGGTCTCGGCCAGGAACGGCCAGTAGCGCGATCGTGCGGAAAGGATCTCGACATCGTCGCGCCCGCGTACGTGACGCAGCACCGGGCCGATGTGCACCCGGTGGAGGTTCTCGCCGAGGGTGTGCTTGGCACTGTGCCCGGTGCGCCGCTGGTAGCGGCGCCGGGCCCGGTCGGCGCCGAGCAGGTGCCAGGGCGAGGTCTCGTGGCCACCCCAGGGGGAGAACCAGTTGGTGTACGAGACGTACACCAGGCCGCCGGGGCGGGTGACCCGCACCATCTCGCTGATGAAGGTCGCCGGGTCCGGCACGTGCTCCAGCACGTTGGAGGAGAAGCAGACGTCGGCGGCGCCGTCGCTGAGCGGTAGCCAGTACCCGTCCGCGACGACCGCGTGGTCGGGTGGGAGTCCGCCGCGCGAGTGCAGCTCGGCAAGGTCCGGTTCGAAGAGGAAAGCGTGCGCGCCGCGGGCCCGGAACGCCTCGGTGAAGTGGCCGGCGGCGCCGCCGACGTCGGCCACCACCGCCCCTGCCAGGGGTGTGTACCGCTCGACCTGGTCGGCGGCGTCCTCGGCCAGCAACGAGTAGAACGTCTCCGGGTCGCTCTGCTCGCTACGGAAGGCGCGGAACAGCGCGAGGGAGCGTCGCAGAGAGGGGTCTTTCACGAGCGCTCCGCCGTGGTCGGGGCCGGGGGCTCGGCCATGGTGCGTCCGGACCCGGCCCGCCCGGAGGAATGCAGGGCCACGGCCTCGGCGGCAGCGGCCTGGAAGCGGTCGACGCTGTGCTCCCAGGTGAACTGCTCCGCGTGGCGGCGGGCCGCCGCACCCATCGCGGCCCGGCGTTCGGCGGACAGCGCCAGCGCGCACCAAGCCGCCGCGAACCCGCTCTCCGCCCGGGCGAGCAGACCGGTGCGACCGTGGACGACGGAGTCCCGCAGGCCCGGAATCTCGAAGCCCACCGCGGGCGTGCCGCGGATGGCGGCCTCTGTGACCACCAGGCCCCACCCCTCCAGTGAGGAGGGGTGCAGCAGCAGCCAGCTCCGGCAGAGCAGCCGGTGCTTCTCGGCTTCGTCGACCCGCCCGGCGAAGACCACGTCGGGCCCGGCCTGCGCCTCCAAACGGTCCCGTTCCGGGCCGTCGCCGACGATGACCAGCTTGCCGCCGGTGATCGGGCGGACCCGCTCCCACAGGCGCAGCAGCAGGTCGATCCGCTTGTACTCCACCAGCCTGCCGACGGCGGTGAACAGCGGTTCGTCGGATTCGGGGAGCAGCGGCGCGGGGGCCTCGACCCCATTGGGAACGAGATGGATGCGGTCGGCCGGAACGCCGATCCGCGCCATCGCCTCGGCGGTGGAGGGGGACACCGCGACCATCAGGCTGCGGCGGTGGGTCCGGGTCAGCGCCCGGTGTTCCAGCATCCGGCCGGCCCGGGCGACCGGTCCGGGCAGGCGCTGGTCCCAGAGATCGGTGTGCACGTGGTTGACAAGGCACATCACCGGTCCCCGGTGCCACAGCGGCGCCAGGTACGGGACGCCGTTGCAGACCTCGACCAGCAGGTCGGTCTCGCCGACGCTGCGGCTGAACGCGCCGGGGGTACGGAGGAAGTGGTCGTACGTGCCGCCGGAGGAGACCACGCGGTAGTTGCGGTCGACGGACGGTTCCGGGCCCCCGCAGAGCAGGGTGACCTCGTGCCCGCGATCGGCCAGTCCGGAGGACAGTCGGTCGATGAGCAGTTCGGATCCGCCGGCGGCGGGGTTGGCCAGGTCGCGCCAGGCGAGGACGGTGATCCGGCGTGGGGCCTCCGGCGACGGTCGCACGGCTGTGACGGCCGGAGGTGGGTGGGGGGATATCCGATGTGCCATGGGAGCTCCTGGGAGGGGCGGTGCTCAAGGCATTGAGGGCATTGAGGGCAGGGATATGCGGGGCGTGCAGGGTTCAGGGGACCGGGGGTGACCGGTGGGGCAGTCGCACGGGAGGGACCGGGGGATGTGCGTCTGGCGGCGCGCGGATGGCGCGCGCCGCCAGTCTGGGCTGTTGCTACCGCCCGGTACTACTCACCAAATTGCTAAATTCCCGTGGAGTTCACGTGGAATAGGTGAACGCTCTATCACTTCTGCGAGCGACGGGTCTCACCGCGAGGAGCGACGGCGCAGCAGCACGCCCGCCGCCAGCAGGCACACGAGGCCCGCGACGCTGGCGGCGACGGGGGCGGTGGTGCCCACCAGATCCAGCTTGCGGGCGGCGGCCTGCGCGGTCCGCACCTGGCCGCCCCGGCTCTCCGCCGTCATGGTGAGATCCGCCCGCAGCAGGGCCAGCAGGTCAGGACCCTCCGCCGAGGTCCGCAGGGTCACCAGCGGTTGCGTACGGGCGTCCATCACGGTGCCGGTGACCGGGTCCACGACCACGCTGAATCCGCCGTTCGCGTAGTACCGGTCGGCGACGACCTGACTGCGATCGGCCAGTCCGAGCAGCTTGCCGGGGACCTGCTGGGTCCCGACCTTCGTCGCGGCGAGCACGGTCCCGTAGCGGTAGCCGGTCCGGCCGTTCACGGCCGCGGTGCCCTGGAAATCAAGGGTCACAGTGCCGCCCAGCGTGGAGTCCCAGTAGACGTACGGGCGCTTGGCCAGGCCGAACGGGAACTTCAGGTACGCCTCGCCGGAGAAGGCGGGGCTCTCGCCGTGCGAGTGCAGCGGCAGGTTGGTGCGGCGGTCGGTCACCCAGCGTTCCACCGTCCATTGGACGGACTTGCGCGGGTCGCGGAACTCGAGCGTGGCGGCGGTGTCGATCTGTGTGGAGATGTCCATGACCGCGCGGGTCGGGCCGCTCTGTGAGACGTTGCCCACCACCCGCCGGGTGAGCGTGAGCTCCTGGACCGGGCTCACGGCGACGGACTTGGTGTCGAAGACGGTGCCACTGCCGGTGAAGACGGTGGTGGTCCTGGTGTCGATCGGCGTCTTGCGCAGGTTCGGCAGCGCGTACCAGTGCAGGAGCGGGGCCAGCACCAGGAGGAAGGCCGCGACGGCGGTCAGCACCAGGCCGGTGCGGGAGAGGCGCAGGGGAGCCGGAGCAGGTTCGGGGAGTTCCCCCGCGGGCTGGTCGAGGATCTGACCTGTGGGCACGGGCATGATTACGCTCCGTAAGGGGTTGGGGTCGGCACAGACCGTGCGGTGCTGAAGGCAGTGGTGCGACGAAAGGTCCCCAACGGCTGCCGAAGGTGAGGCAGGCCCCGTGTACATCCCCTGAGCGCGGAACCGTAGGTCCCCCCTTGACGGATTGTCAACGCCAGGGCAAAACTGTGCGGGCACGGGACCGGGCCGGTGCGAATGCTGTCGCCTGTCGTACCGCCCCGCTCGCTCGGGGCTCACGAAAGGGACATTCCGCAGCCATGCGTACCCGACGCCCCGTTCTCGCCATCGTCCTCACCGCCGCGACGGGGGCACTCCTTGCCATCGCCGCCGTACTCGGCCTGGTTGCCCTCACGACCGCCGCTCCCGTCCGACCCGACGTGCCGCTCGTCTCCTTCACAGGCTGATCCCGACTCACTCCCAGGGAGGCTGCCCGTATGAGCGTACGAACCGAATTTGCCCCGGCTGCCGCGGCGCTGCGGTCGGCCTCCCTGTGGAGCACCGTCAGCGCCGCCGACACCGAGCGGTTCATCAGCCTCGCCTCCAACGAGATCCCCACGCTCTCGCTCGAGGTGATGCAGCAGATCCACGCCCAGTTCCCGCAGGTCGTGGAGATCTTCGACGACCACGGTGTCTCGGGGGTCCTCACTCGGATCAGGCTGGCCCTCGGCCCCTTCGTCGAGAGTGTCCGGGCGGCCGGCGGCCCGAAGATCGCGGGGGACGGCGCCGTACGCTTCCGCGAGGTCGCCGCCTCCCTCGACCGGTGCGAGACCCTGCCCGGACCGGCGCTCGACTTCATGCGTGCGGTCTACCGCTTCGGAGCCCGGGTGTCCTGGCGCAGACTCACCGAGATCGCGGACGGAGTCGGGATCCCGCCCGCCGCGATGTACGAGCTAGCCGAGGCCGGCTTCGACTACATCGAAGCCCTCGTCGGCGAGGCCGCCTGGGACCAGCTCAGCAACGAGTCCCTGGCCGCCGGCGAACGGCTCCGCCGCCAGTGCCGCCTGGTCGGGCTGCTGCTGGCGGACCAGCCCACCGACCTTGAGGCGACGGCCCAGTACGCCGCCAACATCGGCTGGCGGCTCCCGGACACGGTTGCGATCGCAGTCCTCCACCGCAACGAGAACGTGCTCCTGCCGCCAGCACTCGGCGCCGGCGTCCTGCTCGACTGGGAGAGCGAGCAGCCCCGGCTGGTCGTCCCAGGCTCCGCACAGGCCGGCCGGGCTGACGCGCTGCGCCAGGCACTCCCGGGCTGGACCGGCGCGCTCGGGCCGACCGTACCGCTGGCCCAGGCGGCTCGCTCGTTGCACTGGGCGCAGACGGCGATCGGGCTCATCACGGCCGGGATCCTGCCGTCCCGTGGTGTGCTCGACTGCTCCGAGCACACAACGGCACTGCTCCTGCTGCCCCCCGCCGAACTGATCGACGACATGGCCGCCGGTTGCCTCGCACCACTGGCCTCGTGCAGGCCGGGCCAGGCGGACCGGCTCGCGGACACGCTGCTGGCCTGGCTCCAGACCCGGGGCGGCGCGGCGGAAGTGGCGGCGCGGATCGGCGTCCACCCCCAGACGGTCCGCTACCGGATGCGCCAGCTCAGGGAGCTGTGGGGAGACGCGCTGGACGACCACGACCAGCGCTTCGCCCTGGAGCTGGTGCTCCGCGCCCGGAAGCTGCAGTCGCAGCTCTCGCCGGTCGGGCCGTTGCGCGATCTGGCGACGGGCCGTCAGGCGGGAGTCGAGTAGGCCCACAAAACTATAGCCGCCGCCGGGGAGTCGTTCGACGTGGCCGCGCCCCGGCATGATGCGAGGCGTCCAGCCGCGGAGTCCGCTGAGTCACACGTGGAGGAGGCGTGGGGCGTGACGACTGGACCGGGCCGCGGCGGCCTGTCGTGGTCCGGGTGTCGGGGGAGATGGACACGGACCGTGCCCAGGCGTTTCGCGCGGACCTCGCCGCGGCGATGGAGCGGGCGACCGGCGGCCGCGAGGTGGTCGTCGACCACTGACCTGTCCTTCTGCGACTCCTCAGGTCTCAACGTGCTCCTGGGTGTCCGCCTCTATGCCCAGCACGCCGGCCTGCTGGAGGTGACGGGGTGATCGACCTGTTCCCTATCGTTCCGGTCCCGCCGTTCTGACCCGCTCTATCGCGATCCGGCATGTGCCGGACTCGGCGCGGCGGACGCCGGTGGGGCCGGTGCGCCGACCGGTGGGCATCAGCCGGCCAGCGCGACTGGAGCTTCCGTCTGGCCGTGAGGTGGACGTGGACATCCGTGAGGAACTCCCGCAGGGCGGTGAAGGCGGCCGCATAGGACTCCTCCGGCTCTCCGGCCTGGGACGGCAGAAGATCAGTAGCCGGGCGGAGCCGAATCCGGCGGTCGTTGTCCTGGCGATCCCACTGCTCGACCAGCAGATTCAGTTCCGCGAGGGTGTCCACCTGCGGGACGGGGACCAGGTGGTTTCTGCGGAACCAGCCGATCTGTCCCTCGACCCCGCCCTTCTCGTGGGCGCCCTCGATACCCGGGTGGCAGTAGAAACTGGTGATCGAATAGTGCGAGCGGAATGCGGTCCACCGCTCGGACTCCACCCGGCGGCGGGTCAGGCCCAGCACCTGGGCGACCGCCGCCCGCAAATTGTCGTAGCGGATCTTCCCGTACGGGACGCCACCAAGCGTGTTCAGCGCGTGGACATGGCCTTCGAGGAAAGCCTCCTGCCCGCAGGACGCGAAAATCTTTTTCTGCACTTTCGAGGGTGCCTGAGCAGATCCCAGTCAGAGTGCGATCGGGAGCTCCTCGATCCAGCAGTCGACTGACTTCGCGGTGATCACGGCTTGGGCGTCCTCGGCGTCGGCTCTGGTCAGGAAGATGCCCGCTCCGGTGACGTCGGGTCCCTCGGGGCGGATCACCCGTGTCATGACGACGTAGACGTGGCGGTGACGCTCTCGTCGGATCGTGGGGTTCTCAGCCAGCAGTGCGTCGATGAGTTCCTGGGCCGAGGCGATGTTGAGGCCGGCGTCGACTCCGAAGAGAGGCTGGCTGGGCCAGATGATCGGCCTGGCGGGGTAGAAGTCGTTGAAGAAGCTCTGTTGCGTGCGGCCGAGCACCCCTTCGGTCCAGCCGACGGCCATGGCGACCACGTAGTCGGACTCGCCCTGGCTCTCCAGAACGAAGACGCGATCGTCTCTGCCGAAGGACATGCCGGCGTGATCGGCCTTGACCTGCTCGCTCTCGGCCGCGGTCGCGCATCTGATCGCCAAGCCGCGGTAGCCGGTGCTGATCTTCACCACAGCGGCGGGCTTGAAGAGCAGGTCAATGGTTGTCTCGGGCTCGCCGGGTTCATCGGGCTGGCCGACGCTCCGCATCAGGAGTTGGCTGTGGCTCGCCGTGTAGGCCAAGAGGTGGAACCTGCGTTCGCTGCGAAATAGCTCCTTGCCAGGGATGAGCTGGTGATCGCGGTTGAGCCAGGTGCTGTCCGTCATGGGCTTACGATCTCTGTGCCGCCCACGCTGGTCAATGTGATTGTTCAGCTGAGGGAGCTGGCTCCGTTCTCTCCCTGCCCTGCTTGTGCCTGTAGGCGTTCGGCCTGCTGCTTCTTGACGGCGATGTGCCGCAGGCTCTCCTGTAGTCCGGCGACCTCGCCGAGCCACTGCATCCGCTGGGCCTCCCCGAGACGGTCGCGCGTGTTGAACTCGATCTCCAGCAGCCGGGGCTCCTGAGCCAGGTCCAGGCGGAGCATGGGACATCTGACGCAGGCGTTTTCATGCCGGCAAGGGGTCCCATAGGGCCGGTCGCAGGTACCGAGGGCAACCTTGCGGAGGCTGAAGTGGTCACGGAAATCCTGCCACTCGGTGTCGCTGGGGTCTATCCACTGTCGTTGAGCGAGAGACGCCCCGGTCGCGTACTGACGTGAAAGCGAGAGATCGTATTCAGGTCCGAGCCGCTGTCCCCGCTGGGCTACACCCGAGTCCACAAGTACGACCTCATGGACTGGATGCGCCCGGCACCCGGCAAGAACCCGGGAGCTGCCGCGTGACCACGCCTGGTGGGCCGATCGTGTCCCTGCGATCCGCCCTCATCCTTTTCGGCGGCGTGATCGTCGCGGCTGCGGCTGGCATCTGGACCTGGCGCTTCGATCCGGCTGTCGCGGCCGGTACTGCAGTGGTTTCCTTCGCTGGAACCGTCATGTTCCTCAGCAGCATCATCGAGTCCTGAGGCGGCTCGACCCTACAGATCGGCCCCGCCGAGCCTCCGGATCCATGAGGCTCGGCGGGGCCGATCCAACTTCAGAATCTAGTCAGGGCGACGCGAGAGCGTCTCGCTCGATCTCCTCGGTGACAGCCATCTGGTGAAGGGCGGGACAGCCACACGGTGGCCCGCCAGATGTTCGTCTCCGAGCACACCGTGCAGGACCACCTCAAGTCGGTGTTCGCCAAGACCGCGACGAACAACCGCAGAATGCTGCTGGCCCGCGCACTCGGAACGTGAACCGCGGGCCGCTACCCTGCCTGCTTGACGCAGGTCCGGTCCCTCGCCGGCAACTTGCCGGTGGCCAGGTACTGGTTGACCTGGTCGTCCACGCACGCGTTGCCGTAGCGCCCGAAGAGGGCGTGCCGGTTGGCGCCCTCGAGGGTGACCAGCCTGGAGCTCGGCAGCTGCTTGTGCAGCTCGACGCTTCCCTTGTACGTCGTACGCGGGTCACCAGTGGCGGCGACGATCAATGCAGGGGCATCGCGCCGCACCCGGGTGGGCTCTTCGCGCGGCGAGTCCCAGAAGGCGCACGGGTTGATGTTGTTGGTCAGAGCGCCGAACAGCGGGTGCGCGGTGCGGTTGCGCTCGATGTCCCGCCAGTAGAGCTCGGGATCGCGCGCGGCGGCCACGTCCCCGCAGATCACGGCGGACTGCGCGCCGGTGGGCTCGCCCTCACCGCGCAGCACGTACCGGAGCTCCGGGACGAGCATCGGCGGCACGATCGTCGGCCGGCCCTCCGCGGCTTTGGCCAGTACGGAAAGCAGCTCGCCGAACGACGCCCGCGCCGGGGCGGTGTCGTCCGCTATGCCCGAGAAGAGGAGGAGCGGCACCTGGCTGTCGTCGATCCGGAAGGCATCGGCGCCGGCGCCGATGGTCAGCGGACCGCGCGCGGCCGCCGCGACGATGCGGTCGACGGCGGCGAGCACCTCGGCGCGGCTGCGGCCGAGGCCGTAGGTGTCGTGGTGCTCCGCGGCCCAGGAGGCCCAGTCGGACAGCGCCTTCTCGTTCTCGCGCTCGGTGCCCTTCAGCAGCCGGGGGCGGTAGTCGCTCGGGTTGATCGCCCCGTCCAGCACCATCCGGTCGTGGCGGCCGGGGAACATCTGCGTGTAGACCGTGCCCAGGTAGGTGCCGTACGAGTAGCCCAGGAAGGAGATCTTCCGCTCGCCGAGCGTGCCGCGGATGACGTCCATGTCGCGGGCCGTGTTGCGGGTGGTGATGTGGGGGAGCACCGCGGCGTCGGTGGCCCGGCACTTGTCGGCCAGGCTCTTCTGCAGGGCGACCTGGCGGTCGAAGCCCGCCCGGCCGGTGCCGGCGGACAGCCAGGTCATGCCGACGGGCAAGCCGCAGTCCAGCGCGGTGCTGCGCCCGATGAAGCGCGGGTCGAAGCCGACGATGTCGTAGCGCGCACCGACCTCCTTCATCGACGCGCGGGCCTGCGGCGGGGACTGGAGCGCGGGACCGCCCGGACCGCCGTTGTTGAGGAGGATCGCGCCGATGCGGTGGCGGGTGTCGGTGGCCTTGAGCCGGGAGATCGCCACGGTGATCGTGCGCCCCCGGGGGTCGGCGTAGTCCAGGGGCACGGTCACGTCCGCGCACTGCACGCCTGCCTGGTCCAGATCGCGGCCCGTGGTGTCGTCGGGGCCCTTGATGCAGCTGCCCCAGCCGAGGTGCTGGCGGTAGTACCGGTCCAGTCCGGCCCCGGAGCTGTCCTGGGCGGGAGTCTCGGCGGCCGTGGCCAGGACGGGGGAGGACGTGAGGCAGGCGGCGAGGGTGAGGCCCACGGCCAAGGCGCGGCGTGCGGCGGGGCTGACAGTGGTCACGGGGTCTCCTTGAGCATCGTCCGCTTCGTGTGATCGCATGCCCCGAGGCTAGGAACCCGCCCCGGTACGGCACATCACCCAAGGGCACGAGGACCGCGGTCCCGTCCACCCCTGGTCCGGGACCTGCGGCCCGGTCCGGCCTCCTCCTCCGGGAGGAGACCGTCGGCGGGGCTGCGCCGAGGGCCGTCCCGGCCACGCCCCTGCCGCAAGAGGAGATCGCCGCACTGGCATGCTGTCAGGAGTTCTTCGGCTCCAGAATCGAGACGACCCTGTGTCTGCTTCCCAGATCCTCTTGCTCTTCGCATAGGTCTTCACCGCCGCGGGGTCGGTCATCGGCGTCGTCGCCTCCCTCAAGATCCGACGCGTCCGGTTCCTGCTGAGGGAGGGCGGTACTGCGCGGGGCGTGGTGACCCGCCTTGAGGAGACCCGGATCGCGCCGGCCTCGGATGCCGGCAGCACCAGCCGGAGCGTCGGAACCACCGTGTACTACCCGGTCATCACTTGGAGCACGGGCGACGGCCGACCGCCGCTGCTGACTGGGACTGGGAGGTCTACCACCAGCAGCCCGGCACCTGCGGCAACGATCACCTGATGCCCCTGACCGGGACATCCCCAACCCCCGAAGACCTGCGCGACGCCTCACGGGTCCTGCGTCTCTTCGGCACCTGACCGGCCTTTCCGGGCTGCCCGCCAGTCCGGAGGCCGGCTCTTACAGGGTGGACGACACCTTCATGCAGGATGTCAGCACCGCTGACTACCGGACGGTGAATCCGTCACCTCGTTGCACCGGTCGGCGTCACTTCGCTGACGCTGGCCTTCCAGCAGACGCGAAGCTCACTGGGCATGAGGGACAGTCAGTGGCCCAGCTGCGAGGTCGCATTCGCACTCGCCGTGTATGTCGCGGGTCAGTGAAACCGAGAAGCCGTTGCCATGCCGATCATCGAGTCTGTCGATCGAACGGGAGTCTCGATCGGGTGATCGCGGGCCCTGCCCGGCATGAGAGCAGGGCTTGGCGGTATACGGGGAAAATCCAGGGGAGCGGACGGCTGCGCGCTGCTACGGTCGGGCGCTATGAGCTGGCTTCCCGATGACTTCGTCCACCCCGTCCTGGTACCGCTGCCGGGCGGTGGCCATCACCTGCGGCCGATCCGGGAGGCGGACACCCCGCTCGACTATCCGGCTGTGATGGGTTCGCGCGAGCGGCTGTGGACCATCTTCGGCCCGGCCTGGGGCTGGCCCGCGGCCACCATGACCTACGAGGCCGACCAGGCCGACCTGTTGCGGCACGAGAAGGAGATCGCCGCACACCAGTCCTTCAACTACGCGCTGTTCGACGCGGCGGAGACAGCTCTGCTCGGCTGCGTTTACATCGACCCACCGGAAAGGGCCGGCGCGGACGGCGAGATCTCCTGGTGGGTGGTGGACGAGCTGGTGGGCAGCAAGGTCGAGCAGGCCCTCGACGCGCTGGTGCCGCAGTGGATCGCCGCCGACTGGCCGTTCGAGCAGCCGCGCTTCCTCGGCCGCGAGATCTCCTGGTCGGACTGGCTCGCCCTGCCGGAGCATCCGGACACGTAAGTGGTTGTTGCCCGTACCGATCTCGAAGGCTGTCGATCGAACGGAAGTCTCGATCGGGTGACTGCGGCGGTTTCCGCGCGTGAAAGCAGGGCCTCCAGGTAGCTCGGGGGTGCGATCCCATTCCGAGTGGTTCCCGGATGCCCTGTTGTCTTTGTTGAACGTGCCCGAGCATGTTGACTTCAACCCGCCCGCCGTGTCGTGCGATTGCCTCGCGCACGTGTACGGCAACACGGCCGACCATCCGGACCGGGTGCGCCGGTATCCGTCGGACATGACGGACGCGGAGTGGGCGGCCGTCCGGCCGTTGCTGCCGGTGCCGGCCTGGTTCCAGGGGCGGGATGGACGGCCCGAGGGCTGCTGCCACCGGCAGCTGTTGGACGCGATCCGCTACCTGGTCGCGGGCGGGAGCTCGTGGCGGGCGATGCCCGCGGACTTCCCCGCATGGGCCGGGTCTACGCCTTCTTCCGCCGCTGGCGCGAGCACGGGCTGATCGCCGAGTTCCACGACCGGCTGCGCGGGACGGTCCGTGAGCGCGAGGGCCGCGAGGCGAGCCCACTGCGGGGATCATCGACGCGCAGTCGGTGCGGGCCGCCGCGACGGCGCCGGCCGCCTCACGCGGCTACGACGGCGGGAAGAAGGTGCCGGGCCGCAAGCGGCACATCGTGACCGACACCCTCGGCCTGCTCCTGGCCGTCGCGGTCACGGCTGCGAACATCGGCGACCGGGACGCCGCGACGGGCCTGCTGATGCGGCTGCGCCGTCTGCACCGCGACATCACCCTCGTGTGGGCCGACGGCGGCTACACCGGCTCCCTCGTCGGCTGGTGCCGGGACAAACTCGCCCTGACCTTGGAGATCGTCAAACGCAGCGACGACATGGCAGGGTTCGTGGTACTGCCGAGGCGGTGGGTGGCAGAGCGCACGTTCGCGTGGTTGATGAACTCCCGCCGTCTGGCCCGGGACTACGAGACCCTGCCCGCCACCAGCGAGGCGATGATCCGGTGGCCGATCGTCACGCGGATGAGCCGGCGTCTGGGACGGCCACGGTCCGCCGGCCGGCACTGCACGCCCCCGACGCCTCCAGGAGGAGCCACCCGCGCTCCGCCAGGCGCCGGGCTTTCGACCGCAGCCCCTCGACCTTCGCCGGCGTTGCGTCAAGGCCCAGCTCCACCGCGATCTCCTTGGCCCGAAGCGGTCCGTGACCCGTGGATCGCTGCTGTTCCAGCGCGCCCAGAATGCGCTGATAGTCCGGCGTCAGAACCGTCACCGGCAGCCCTTCCCGCCAGGGCGGCACCGTCGAGCCCGGCACCGGCGCGAGCGACAGCACCGCTTTCTCCTCGGCCTCGGTCCCGGCGGTGGTCTCGGCAGCCGAGGCTGCCAGGGCCTCGACCCGCTCTTCCCGCGCGATCACCTGCCGGTCCAGCTCGATCTCGGCGGCCTCCAACACCTCTGCCTACCGCGCGACTTCCTCCCGTAGCCCTTCCACCCGCACACGGGCCGCTGTCTCCCGCTCCTCCAGCATTCCCAGCACCGACGCCATCGCGCACCCCTCGCTCACGGAGCGGAAACAAGACGCCGGAGGCCTCTCTCATTCCGAGCTACACCATGCCTGACCAGTAGAAATCAACGGATCATGTTCGGTTGAGATACGGCTTCTTAAGCGGCCGACCGAACGCGTCCCGGAGCGTACCGGCCTGCCTCAGCCGGTGCCGTCCTGCACCGGATAGTGGATGATGACCGCACCGCCGGTGGCGTAGTTGGCGACATCGGCGGCCAGCCGCTGGCCGTGCGGCGACGCCAGCGCCGCGTCCATGGCGGCGGCGTCAGCGAAGTCGGCTTCGAAGACCGCGAAATACGGCGCTTCTCCCTCGAGCGCCGCCACGTCGAAGCTGTATCGCCACGCAAGCGGGCCGGGCCAATTCTTGACCAGCGGAAGGTGGTTGGTCACGTAGTAGTCGCGGAAGTGGTCAGGGTCGGCGGGCTCGGAATACAGGACAACAAGCTTATGCATGACGACCTCCGTCCAGAGACGTCAGCTGGCTGCCCAACTCGTGGCGACCCCGCCCGTGCATGGCGCCGGCCGTCGGGAGGTTTGTGGCGAACATGCGGAACAGCCCGATCGGCGGGGCGTCCCCGGGCATCATGCGCGCGAGCAGTGCGCCGGCCTGGTCGGTGTACGGCGGGTTCAGCAGGGCTATCCGCGACATCGGCTCTCCCGTCGAGTTCGTTTCGAAATCAGAAACAGCTGGGGTGGATGCTAGTGTTTCGAATAACGAAACGCAAGGAGGGCCATGCCGACACCCCGCCCAGGAACACCGGTTCGTGGATCGACTACCGGCCGTCCCCTCATGGCCGCGATGGACCTGTTCGGTCGTCGGTGGGCGCTGCGAATTCTCTGGGAACTGCGTATGGGTCCGCTCGGCGCCCGCGCGCTGCTGGCACGGTGCGAAGGGCTGTCATCCAGCGTCCTCTACCAGCGGCTCCGCGAACTCACATCGAGCGGGATCATCGCCCCCTCGGCCGATGGCTATGAGCTCACTCGACTGGGGACAGCACTCCGTGATGCCCTCCGTCCGCTCGACGAATGGGCGATCACCTGGGCGCAGGAGCAAGAACACGACGATCAGGAGCCCACGGAGACGTGAAGATCACGCCCGACCAGGTGGAGCGGTGATCTGACGGACGCCGACTCGGGACACGGGCTCACGCGGCCTGTGAAAACCCCTCGGTCGCCGGCTCGTCGCCGCGTAGAGGGTGAAGTCGACGTCCAGGCGCGGGTCGTACGCGTCGGGCTCGTCGCCGAGCTCGTGGATGGAGTATTCGCCGAAGCGCCGGATGTGCTCGGTCAGGTACGGCGAGACCTGTGCCAGGTCCTCCGGGGCGATGCCCATCCCCTCGGCCTGCAGCCGGCGCACGATCTCGGCGATGTCGAGCGCGTCATGGAAGATCACCGCATTGGACAGCAGCGCGTTGAACTTCGCGGTCTTCTCCTGCTCGACGGGTCGTTGTCGGCGATCACGCCGCCGTTGCCGAAGCCGACCCACTGGGAGAACTGGTTGAACGACTCGATCTTGTTGGTCGCGGCGGTCACCCGCCGGCGCAGCGGCGCGTCCGTCAGATACCGCAGGAGTTGCACGGTGCGGATGACGCGGCCGACCTCGCGAAAGGCGGTGTACGTGGCGTTCCGCCGGGGCCAGTAAAAGGGGCGCCCGGTCGGTCGGAACCCGACCATCACGCACTCGGACGCTCCCGCGGCGGCCTGAGTGCGAAAGTCCATCTGGCGAGCGACAGCCGCGCCCGGCCACTGGGCAACCCGCGCCTTCGACCACTCGCTGAACCGCCGATGGGCGGTTGCCCCTGCCTCATACCGCTCTTCCCCGGGCCGCATGAGCCAGCTGATGGCGAAAACGAGGCACGATTCCTGGACCGCTCGCGGACGCGGTCGTGGACGGTCGAAGTACGTCAGGCGACCCGAAGACCGACCGCCAGCGTCAGTTCAAGGACCCGGTGTGGCGATGCGAGATCCGGAAACAGCTCCCGCAGCTGCGACATCCGGTACCGGACTGTCTGGGGATGGACGAACAACGCCGCCGCCACCTCGTCCCGCCTGCCCTGGTGCAGCAGCCACGCCCGCAACGTCTCCTCCAGCCGGCGTGCGGTCGCGACGGGCAAGGTCCGCAACGGTGCGAGGGCTCGGGCACGCAGGTCTGCGAACGCGTCCACGTCGGCGCTCAGCACCAGCTCGGGCAGGTGGTCCTCGGTGTCGCGGATATCAGAGGAGAGGGAGCGCGCGCGTACGGCTCGTGCGTACGAGGCGGACGCACGAGTCCATGGCCGGGCCGGGCCGACCACGGCGGTGCGGTCGGTTAGCTGCCGCAAGAGATGTGATCGGTCGGCATCGGGGACGAGCAGCACACCGGTGGCATCCGGCAGATCGTCGAGGACGAGGGTGCTCGGGTCGAGCGCGCGGTAGGCAGGCCGGGCCTGGGCGGCGGGCAGCAGGATCGCGGTCAGCGAAACCGGAGGCTGCCACCCGGCCCGTTGAACAGAGGCCAGCAGCACGTCCGGGCTCGCGCCGGCGAGGAGGTCGCGGGCCAGGTGTTCCAGGTGGCGCTCGTGGGCCCTGCCCCGGGCGGCCAGTTCGTCGGCGTGGCCCGCGGCGCTCGCGGCCGAGAGCTCGTCGATGTAGGCGAAGGTCAGCTCGGCGAACTTGGCGACCTCGGCGGCGGGCAGACCTGCGGGTACGGCACCCGCTGCCAGGCATCGCCAGGCCACACGGGCGCCGACGCGGTAGGCGCTGAGCAGGGCGTCCATCGAACGGCCGTCGCGCACTTCGCCACGGCCCAGCTCGTAAGCTGCGTCATCGCCGTCGCCGCCCGTGGCGTTCCCGCTCGCGAGGTCCAGGTAGTGCCCCAGCGCGGTGCGGACGGCTCGGCGGATGGTGCCACCCATGCGGCCCGAAAGGGCGTTGGCGTAGGACGGGACCTCGTCGATGATCGCCTGGACGACCTCGTCGGCGGTGGTCTTCAGCGCGGCCCGAAGTGCTGTGACCGTCGTCTCATCCAGGGCCAGCTCGGTGGCCCTTCGGAATGCATGGCTCATATTTTTGTTCCTTGCGAACAATTCGGCCGACCAGATTTACGTCCTGCGGACAGGACTTTACGTCCTGAGGCGCATCAAGCTGGAGTCATGACGAGTGCAGCCCTCCGCAGTAGGGCATGGAAACTGCTGGAGATGGTCACGACGCCGCTGCTGCCGTCGGACTACCTCGACCTGGTCAGCCCCCTGCGTGCGGGCGCCGACCTGCGTGGGCGCATCGAGGCCGTGCACCCCGAGACGGGTGACGCCGCGACCATCGTGATCAGGCCGGGACGGGGCTGGCGCGGCCACACGGCCGGTCAGTACGTGCGGATCGGGGTCGACGTCGACGGGGTGCGCCTGTGGCGTGCCTACTCGCTCACCTCGCCGACGAACCGCCAGGACGGCCGCGTCACGATCACCGTGAAGGCGATCCCGGACGGCAAGGTCAGCAACCACCTGGTCCGCAAGGCGAAACCGGGCACGCTGATCCAGCTCGACCAGCCGACCGGTGACTTCGTGCTGCCGCAGGCCAAGCCCGCCAAAGTGCTCTACCTCACGGCTGGCAGCGGAATCACGCCTGTGATGGGCATGCTGCGCGACTTCGAGTTCGACGACGTCGTCATGGTCCACTCCGCGCCACGGCCGCAAGACGTGATCTTCCGCAACGAGCTGCACGACCTGGTCGCGGACAAGAAGCTGCGTCTCACCGAGCTGCACACCGACACAGACGGCATGCTCGACATCGCCCGTCTCGCCGAACTCGTGCCCGACTGGGCCGAGCGCGAGACCTGGGCTTGCGGACCCGCGGGCCTGCTCGACGCCGCCGAAGAGCACTGGACCGGGCACGGCGTTCAAGAGCGCCTGCACACCGAACGCTTCCGACCCACCATCGTCGTCGCCGGCGACGGCGGCGAGGTCACGTTCAGCGCCACCGGCAAGACCGTCGACGCGGACGGCGCCACGCCGTTGCTGGACATCGGCGAGGAGGCCGGCGTGCTCATGCCCTCCGGGTGCCGCATGGGCATCTGCTTCGGCTGCATCACGCCGCTCAAGGCGGGCGCCGTCCGCGACCTGCGCACCGGCGAGATCACCGAGGCCGAGCCGGGCGTCCTCATCCAGACCTGCGTGTCCGCCGCGGCGGGCCCCTGCGACATCGAACGGTAGGAGCACCTTGACCGCCATCGACCCCACCGCCCACCTGACCGCGGAGCAGATCGAGGAGCTCGGCCGCGAGCTGGACGCGATCCGCGACGAGGTGATCGCCGACCGCGGCGAAAAAGACGCCGCCTACATCCGTAAGGTCATCTCGGCGCAGCGCAAGCTCGAGCTGGTCAGCAGGGGCGTGCTGCTGTTCTCGATCTTCCCGCCCGCATGGCTGCTCGGCACCGCCGGGCTGTCCGTGGCGAAGATCATGGACAACATGGAGATCGGCCACAACATCCTGCACGGCCAGTGGGACTGGATGCGGGACCCGAAGATCCACTCCACCACCTGGGAGTGGGACCACGTCTCCCCGTCCGAACAGTGGAAGCACTCGCACAACGAGCTGCACCACACGTACACCAACGTGATCGGCAAGGACAACGACCTCGGCTACGGCATCATGCGCGTCGACGAGGACCAGAAGTGGCACCCCTTCCACCTCGGACAGCCGCTGTGGAACTTCCTCAACGCCTGCTTCTTCGAGTACGGCATCGCAGCGTACGACCTGGAGCTCGGCAAGAACCTGCACAAGCGCCGCCGCAAGAACCCGGAGTTCCGCGCGCGGGCCAAGGCCGTGGGGCGCAAGATCCGCAAGCAGGTGCTCAAGGACTACGTGATCCACCCGCTGCTCTCGGGCCCGTCGTTCCTCCCCACGCTCGCCGCTACGTTCACCGCGAACCTGGTCCGCAACATCTGGACCCACTCGGTGATCATGTGCGGGCACTTCCCCGAGGGCGTACAGGTCTTCGAGCGCCGGTCGATCAAGGGCGAGACACGCGGCCAGTGGTACCTGCGCCAGATGATGGGCTCGGCGAACATCAGCGGCAGCAAGGCCATGCACTTCATGACCGGCAACCTGTCGCACCAGATCGAGCACCACCTGTTCCCGGACCTGCCGAGCAACCGGTACGCCGAGGTCGCGGTGAAGGTGCGCGCGCTGTTCGAAAAGTACGAGCTGGAGTACGTCACCGGCCCGCTGCCCAAGCAGGTGTTCTCCGCCTGGCGCAAGGTCTTCCGGCTCGCGCTGCCGAACAAGGAGCCCAAGGTCAAAACGCCGGACCGCGAGCAGGAGGTCGTCGCCGCCTGATTCCCGGTAGGTTCAGATCTCTCGGACGTACCGGCGGCACCGGCGGGTTCGGTGAGATCCGTCGCGGACGGTGAGCGACCGCGACGCCAGACCGTACGACACGGGATCTGGGGCAGGCCGGGGACTCCACGAAGCGGGGTGCAAGCTCATCCCGCCGATCACCTCGCTGACGTCGAATCCCTGGGTCAGGGAGTGGCGATGAGTTCGCCGAGCCGCATGGCGAGCCACGGTCTGCGGCCGGAGGCTCGCATGTGGCCGCGCGCGATCGCCTTCCAGGTCGGCGTGCGCCGGAAGGAGACCAGCAGGAACGCGGTCGGCGACGCCGTGATCCTGCAGTCGTAGGCGCGTGGCGGAGCATCGCGAGCCACCGTCACCGTTCCGTCGTTGACGACGACCGCCAGCCGCGGGCCGCCCTTGATGGTGAGGTCGAAGGCAATGCTGACATCCCGTGCCTTCTCGGAGTCCAGGGCCAGTGGCATCGTCGTCGGTAGTGTCTGACCGAGTGCCAGGCGCGCCTCGTGCGGGCTGATCGGCCACGAAAGTCCGGCGCCGCGGGCGATGTCCAGACCGTGCACGAGGCTCTCGCTGAGCATCAGGCCTGTCACCGTCGCCAGCGTGATGTCCTGCCCGAACCAGGGCACGGGGACAGGGGTGTCCGGGGCGAGGTGCTCGGTGACCCGCAGGAACACCTCGCCCCACTCGGCGACCAAGTCGGCCAGACGGGCCCTGTCGTTGCCGCCGAAGAGGCCTATTGATGTGGCGTTCATGGCCGCAATCCGCTCGCTGAACGGCCCTTCTCCCGCCGGCAGGATGCTGTCCCAGTCCATGGACTCGTCGGCGCTGCTGGCGGAGGAGTACCCGACGTACACGGCCGAGAGGTGCGAGCCGACGTCGCCCACCGTCCACACGGGGACACCGGAGGCCGCGTCCAGGTCGGGGACGTCGCGCAACAGCCGGACGAGCCGCGGGACTACGGCACCCAGCGCGGCGCGGGTCTTCTCGTGCTCGGCGGAGGGATCGAATCCCGTGACGGTTCCCATACCACTCCCCATGCTGCGGACCGGTCCGCAGATTACCGCGGGGTACGACAGCTGCGGCAGTGCTGTGCACACGCCGGTGTACCACCCGGAGGGTTATGCCCATGGTTCGGGTTCCGGTGCTTGATCGTGACCCACATGAGTGCGATTCCGCACGCACCGACGGCGCCTCCGACGAGGACGACGATCCAGCCGAAGAAGTCCTTGGGCTCTGTGCCGACCAGAGGCCGTGGCTACGGGTGAGCGGCCTGGATAGGGAGCGGCCAGAGTCGGACGGTGTTGTCCTCACTGGCGGTGGCCAGCGTCCGTCCGTCGGGGCTGAAGACCGGCTGCACCGGGATCCCGCCCCGAAGGGTGCTGCTGAGGTCTGCGGTGGTGGTACGGGTGCGGGTTGCGAGGGACCACAACGCGAGTTTGACGGTGCGGTCGGAGTTGATGACGGCGGCGACGGTGCTGCCGTCCGGGCTGATTGCCGCCCGCTGGACGATCTCCTGGCCAAGGACGGTGGTCGCGGTGCCGGCCGGGTTGGCCAGGTCCGTCAGGCGCAGCCCGTTCTTCCCCTTGCTTGCGGTGATGACGCCCCGTCCGTCGGGTGTGAACGCCACCGACTCCACTGCTCCGTCGAGGATTTCGATCACGGCGGGATCCTTGCTGGAGCCGGGGGTCCACAGCCGCAGCGCATTTTCCCGGCCTCCTTCTCCGCCGATGGCGAGGGTCTTCCCGTCGGGGCTGTAGGCCAGGACGTTCAGCCAGTTCCGGTCGCCGGTCTGCGTGGCGGTGAGTGTGCCGGTGGCCGTGTCCCACATCAGGAGGTCGTCGTCGCCGGATACGGCGAGAGTTCTGCCGTCGGGGCTGAACGCGAGCACGTTGCCGATGGGGCCGTAGCGGTCGAGGGTGGAGCGGCTGGTGCGGCTCGCCACGTCCCAGAGTTCGGCCTTGGACGCACCGAGCGCCGTGCCGGTGGCGAGGGTCCTGCCATTGGGGCTGAACAGAAGGTGCCGCACCTCCTCGGCCTTCGTGGCGAGGGTTGCGGCAACGGTCCGGGTGGTGGTGTCGCAGAGTCGGACGGTGCCGTCCTGGCAGCCCACGGCCAAGACCCTGCCGTCAGGGCTGTAGGCGAGCGACATCACGGTGCTGTCGGCAACGGTGAGTGCGCTCCATGGATCGACGGCCCGGTTCTTGGTGGACTGGGCGTCGTGGTCGGCGAACTGGCGCACGGCGATGACCGTCCCCGATGCCGCGCCGACGGCGGCCAATATGCCCAGCAGGACACCACGGCGGCGCGGCCCCGACGACGCGAGGGCGGGGACGGCCGGTGCCGCCGCGGTGGGCGCGCTCGCGAGCGCGGCCACGTCTGCGGGAACCGCCGGGGCCTGCACCCTCACTGTGGGGATGTGCACCGCGGCCACGGCGCTCGGCGCCGCCGACCGGGCGGCATCCAGCCGCGCCCGCGTGCTCACGGCGTCAGGGCGCCGTGCCGGGTCCTTGGACAGCAGCTCACCGAGCAGGTCCGCCAGGGCGCCCGCGCGCACCGCCGACGGCGCGGGCTGGGTCAACACGGCCGTGATGACCGCTGTCAGGGTCGACCCGTCGAACGGCGGGCGTCCCTCGACCGCGGTGTACAGGGTCGCACCGAGCGCCCACATGTCCGCCGAGGCCCCCACGCGTCGGCCCTCCAACTGCTCCGGCGGCATGTATTGCGGAGTGCCGATGACGGTATTCGTCGCCGTCAGATGCTGGGTGGCGTCCAGGATCCGGGCGATGCCGAAATCGGTGATGACCGGACGCTCACCGGCGAGCAGTACGTTGTCGGGCTTCAGGTCGCGGTGGACCACCCCGGCGGCGTGCGCGTGGGCCAAGGCGTCGGCGATCATCTCCCCGAGGGCGGCTACCCGCTCCCAGCCGAGGCTTCCTTCGGCCCTGACGAGGCTGGCTAGCGAGGGCCCGGTGATGAACTCCATCACGATCCACGGAACACCCTGATGGTGCACCACGTCGTGCACCGTCACGATGCCCGGATGCCGCAGCCGGGCTGCGGCCCGTGCCTCCCGCTCGGTGCGCGCGATCAGCTCCGACCGGAGGTGTGGCGCCGTGTCGGGCGGCAGCAGCACCTCCTTGACCGCCACCTCGCGGTCGAGCAGCGAGTCGCGGCCACGCCACACGCGCCCCATCCCTCCCCGCCCGACCATCTCCACCAGGAGATACCGCCCGCCCACCAGGTCGCCCGCTGCCCCCATCATGTCGATCACCCTAGCGGCCACCGGAAACGGCCAACCACCGTCGGTCCGTGGGGGCCCACCCCGCAGAGCAGAGCACACGCGTACCTGCCCATGACCACTCTCCGGCAGCGCTCCGCCGCCGCGCTTCGCCTCGCGACGATCAACCTCATGACGCGCTGGCTCACCCCGAACACGGCGAGACACCCGGACCAACCGATCAGTCAGACAGGCCGGACAGGCCGAGATGGAACAACGTGACGGAACTGCCCTCTGGTCCGGCTCCCTGTTCTGTGATCCTCGTCTCCGGCTGCCCACGGTGTGGCCGGCCCAACACCGGCGTGCGGTACAAACGTTCCGCGAGCCGACCCTGGCTCGCTGGGGGCGCCTGAGAGGTGCCGCGTTCCGTGTTGGCCTGAAGCACACACCAGGGGATAGCAGCATGACCCGTCCGCAACCCGCACCCGTGCCGCCGACAAGAACTGCGCGCCGCCGCGCTCGCTGGGAGCGCTACCGTGTCACAGGGCCGTTCTCCCCATCCGACCTCGCGAAGCTCTGGGGCCTCATCGGCGCTCTGGTGGGTGTCGCGTTGGTCCTCGGCTTGGCCCTGGACGTGAAGGGCGGCACGGTCATCGTGCTGCTGGTGCCGTACGTCTTCACGTGGTTCGACGCGCGGCGCGTCCTCTTCCAATTCGACTCCTCCGGCGTGCGCATCGGCCATGTCTGGTTGCCGTGGACCGATGTCACCGCCTTTGTCGTCGCCGAGTCGGCCGCGCTCGGGCCGCAGGTTCTGATCGGCACGCAGCTGCGCGACGGTGTGGCCGTACCCGCCGGGGCCGGGGTGCTGCCACCCGATGCGTCGATGCCCGCACAGCTCCATGTGGCGGTGGAGCGGCGGAAGTTCGACCTCGGGAAGCTGACCGCAAAGACGCGGCGGTACGCGCCCGCACACGTGCGGATCGTCGAGGTGGGAACCTCGGCGGGCCACTCGTTGGTGGGCGGGGATCCGTACACGGGCTCCGTTCGTCCGTACGCGCCAGTGCGGCAGCCGGGCCCGGCTGCCGGCGCCCTCCGGCCTGCCCTGCCGGACGCCTACGGGCCTCGCTGGAGCCTCGTCACGGCAGCGCTGCTGACATGTGCCGCAGTGTTGGCGGTGCTCGCTGCCGCGATGCCCTTGCCGGCCATGCTCTTCGAGTACGAGGGCGGAAGCTCAAAGGGTGGTGTCTTCCTGCTGACAGAGGACGTCCTGGGGCTGGACCTCTTCCCGGCCGTGGACCCTTGGCGTGGGCTGCTGACCTGGCCCTGGTTGCTCTCATTCCTTGGCATGCTCACCATCGCCTGCCGCGCCATCCAGCCGCACGCGCGGTTTCGTGCCCTTAGGGTCGTGGGTCTTCTGTGCGCCGTCACCTTTCCGCTGGTGCTGCTCGGGAACGACGTGGTCTCGGCGGGCCGCGTCAGCAGCTTTGAACGTGGTTGGTGGGTGCTGCACCTTGCTGCGCTTTTGGGGTTGGGGGCGTTCGTCGCCATGGACCTGACGCTCACCCGGGGCCGTGTCGGCAAGTCCTGACCGCTGGAGATGTGGGCGGCCGTGTGGGCCGCGCACGCGGAATGGCAGAGGGTGAGCCATGCCCGGGCGGTCAGCACGGTGATGGTGGCCCAGCGCATCAACGCCGAATACAGCCGCCCCGCCGAACCGGCGAACCCGACGGCCGCGGCTTGAGGCAGTACGCGCCCTCGCGCTCTGCGGAGAACGCGTCGTCGGCTTCCATCCGGGCCGGCCGCCGAATGGAAGTCCAGGGTGAGGACGGCATGGAGCAGCCCGGGGAGCTGTGGGCGGATGCTGACTGCGGTTGCGTCCGGGGCTGCTGCTCGTGCCACGGAAGTGTGTGGGGCCCGGGCAGGGCCCGGTTGGAGTCGCAGCAGCCCGCGCCGATATGGCGTGCGCGGGCTGACCCGGGGCCCACCCGTTGAGCCGAGGCTCCGTAGTTGTCGCCGGCGGCACCGCTTAGGCTGCACAGAAACCAGGTCGATGCAGCCGGACTGTCACCAGAGAGGCGCGGGAGTTGTCACACATAGTCGGTCACTGGTCTTCCTGTCACGGGGGCGCAGTGTGACTCGCGACGACCTCATCGCGATGCTCCGCGACCAGACTCCCGCATGCGGACCTGCGCGTAACGCCTTGATCGCCGGGGCTGACTTCGTCGTCTGGGACGGCCTGGTCCCTGCCAACCGGCACGCAGGCGTCTTCCGGCGTCGAATGCACCACTCCTTGGAGCGTGGCCGCACGGTCGATGGCGCGGCCGAGAGTGTCGACATCCTTCTGCGAGCCGGGGAAGAGCCGCTTCGTACCGGATCCATCGACGCGATGGACAGGTCATCCTGGTTCACGATCTTCCTGAACTCCACGGAGACAGTAGTGGTGGCCTGCTGCGGCGGACGCCGACCCACCACCATGGAGTCGGCCAACACCCCCGAGTCCGGCGCCCAACCTCGCAGGTGACAACAAGCCTGCCTATGTGACAACTATCGCGCTTTGGCTCACCCGTTGGGGGCCCTACCGCCGGGCCGACCCATCCATCAGAACCACACGTCGATCTAGCCGATGTCCCACCCAGTGGGATGCCCGGCCGGGACGTACGGCGGACGTCCTGGTCCTCCTGGCCGGTAATCGGGGTGGCGTTCGCCCCCGGAGCCACGGAATTGACCGTGATGCCGTGATCGGCCAGCTTCAGGGCCATCACCTGTGTCAGCAAGCCGAGTCCTCCCTTCGCCGCGCAGTACGGGGCGCCCCCACCCATGGCTGGTGTTCGTGCGCGGAGGTGTCGTTGACGATCCGGTCTCCGTCCCCCTGGGCGATCATCCGGTGAGCGGCGCGCTGGTAGCAGGGGAACGGTCCGCCCAGGTCGCCTTCCGCCGTAGGCCCGCACCTCCGCCGCCGTGTCCTCGGCGCCCTGCTCGTCGGTGTGCCAGGTGATGCCGACGTCCATCCCGGCCGCGGCCGACCACACGGCAGTGGCCCAGCCGATACTGGAGTCGGACCGGTGACCACCGCGGCCCTGGGTCGTCGTCCCTCTACGTTGAAACCCGTCATGACAGCCGCCCTTCTCACGAGGGGGCCAGCCTGCTGCCAGTTCCCGGAGAGCTCCCCGTGCCGTGCGGGGCGCCTGCCCTTTCTCCGGTGCGCATGTGCGTGACGTGCTGTCCGCCTGCCCGCCCCGGCGCCGTCGCCCGGAGCCCAGAACGCCACCCGTCCGGCGCGGGCGGCCCTGAGTCGTCGAAGTAGCCGGGCCGGTGACCATGGCCTCCGGGAATCCACCCACGAGGCCTCCAGAGAGGCGCGGCTTCCCAGGATGATCACGTGCATGCGACGGGTCGGCTTCACCACGTTGCCGGGGGCGCCGAAGTGCCGGCTGTCTCACTCCGGCGGCAGACCACGGTCGGAGCGGCGGCGTCGCAGACGCTCGCGGAGCCGGCCGTTGCGCCGGCTGCGGGTGTGGTGGTCCAGTTCCTCCAGCAGGCGCTGGGAACGGTTGTCCACTCCCAGTTCGTCGAGGACCCGGTCGATCTCCGCGAGCAGTGCGCCCTGCAGCTGCCACTGGGACGGGTCCTGGCCGACGTCGGCGAGCAGCAGGTCCGCGAGGCGGTCGCGGTGCGCCCGGGCCACGGCCAGCTCCCCCGTCAGGCGGGCCTCGGCCTCTTCCGCGTTGGCGCTGACCTGCGCGGTGATCAGCTGGGCGAAGCTCTCCACGGCCAAGGCCGTGTGCCTGAGCACCTGCCCTAGGGCGATCGTGGTCTCCGTCGCGAAGAGCGGACCGTCGGGGCGCGCCTTGGCCAGGTCCGTCAGCGTCCGGCAGGCCACACGCAGCACCACCGCGCAGATCTCCAGGGTATCCAGGCCCGTCCGGAGCACCAGCCGGAAGAGCAGACCTTCCTTGACCCGCGGATTGAGGCGGAGGCTGTCCTCGGCCTGCCGGAGGGACGCGTCGACCTGCGCGATGTCGTTGGCGAGCCGGCGTGCCTCGTGCAGCCGGGCCGCGGCCTGCTCCACCTTGACGGCTCCGAGGGACTCGTCGCCGATGTGGTTCAGGAGCCCGCTCATGCGCATGGCGAGATCGGTGATCGCGGCACCCGCCGGGCCGACCCATACGGGCGGCGCGACGAGCAGGTTGACCAGCAGTCCGACCGCAGCGCCGATCAGCGTCTCCAGGACCCGGTCCCATGCGGTGTCCGCGACCTGGGTGACCCCAAGGACGAGCATCGCGCTGATCGCGACCTCGGGGACGAACTCGTCGACCCGGACCAGGTGGCCCACCACAAGAGAGGCCAGGATGAGCAGGCCCAGGCTCCACCAGGTCAGTCCCACCAGCACGCTGAATGCGATCGCGATCAGGACGCCGACGACCACGGAGTTCACCCTCCGGATGCCGGTGGTCAACGTGGAGTAAAGAGTGACCTGGACGACGAGCAGGGCGGTCAGCGGAGCAGTCAGCGGATTCGGCTCGCTGCTGAGGCGGAGGGCAACGACGTAACTGATGACGGCCGCCGCGGTGGACCGCAGTGCCTGGACCGCGACGGGGTCGCGACGGCGTTGAGAGATACGGGCGGCGAGACCGCTGATCATTTCCGGCATACCTGCCCGCATTCCCCCGGCGGAGCCGGGTGACGCGGTGCGGGCGGTTTTCGACCCCTCGGTGGCCGACGAAGCACACGCATGAGCGCGTGCTTTCAGCGGTGCAGGTGCCGCGTCCGGTTCCGGGGGACCAGGTCGGCCGTCCCGGCGCCGACTGGTACAGCTCAGAACCACTCCTCGTCTGGTTCGAAGCTCCGCACCAAGGGATGACGGGGGGACTTCCAGTGCGCGGTGGCGGTGCTGGGCGGGAGACGAGCCGCAGCATCCGGCGTGGCCGCACTGGGCGCAGCGTCGCAGGTGCAACCACCAGCCGCCTGCCTCGTCGCACTCGACGTGGAGGCTGCCGTGCTGCTCGGTGCGATCCGCCAGCCCTCCGTGATGCCGTGGTCGTCGAGCCAGTCGGCCAGCTCCCCCTCGCGGTCGGACGCCTCCGGGGGCTCAGCGCCTGCGCCTTGGCGACGCGTTCGGCGGTGCTGCCTGGATCTCGATGAGGTCGGCCAGTGCCTCGCGGCAATAGGGGCCATGAGCGATTACGGCCAACTTGTGTCACATCTTGCCCGCCCGTTCCCGCAGCGCCCCGTTGACCCGGACCGCCGCCGCGGCCGCGTTGTTGAGCTCATGAGTGAGGCCGGTGGACAACGATCCGACCGCCGGCACATCGACACCGTCAGGGACTCCCCGGACCAGCAGCATCACCGGTTCCTTCCCCCCTTCACTCGAACGGGGACGCGTTGGAGCCGGCCGTCAGGGCCGGTCGACTCGTCGGTGGCCGGGCGCGGCCAGTGAACGGTCCAACCGCGGCCGCCTCGACCCCACGGGCCTCCACAGTCGGCAGGCGACCGCCTCACCGGACCGCCTGCCACAGCCTCTGATCCGGGCGGGAGCACCCGCGGTCAACCGACTGGGGACACCCCGATGCCCTGCGTCACCGACCGCACCGCGCGCGCCGCGACGAGGCGCTCAAGCAGCAGTTCGACTGCGAGGGCCCCTGTGATCGGGCGCTCAAATGTTCTCCGCCAGGCCTGCGTCCAGCAGGACTGGCCCCTTCACCGCGCGTCCGCGGGTGACTGGTCGGTGAAGCACTTCGACACTGCGGTCGAGAACACGTGGGAGGACAGTGCCGCGCTGATTGCGGAGGAACTCGGCCGGGCTTTCGAAGCGTCCGGTGCCGAGCTGGTCGTACTGGCCGACAAGATCACTCGTGCCTCCTTTGGCGGTCTCGCCCTGCCTGGCGGATTACGGCTCTGTCTTTCTCGTTTTGCTGGTGTGGTGGAGAGCGACGGCTGCGTGTGCGGCGATGCCGGTGGCCATGGCGTCCTCGTCGAAGACGACTCGGTTGGAGTGCATGTCCGGCATGTTCGGGGTCGGTGGTCCGGGTGGGCGGGCGCCGAGGAAGGCCATGGCGCCGGGGACGCGTTCGAGGACGTAGGCGAAGTCTTCGGAGCCCATGACCGGCTCGGCGAGGTTGTGGACGATGCCTGGTCCGAGCTGTGCGGCCACGGCGCGTTCCACGACGGTGGTGAACGCTGGGTCGTTGTGCAGGGGCGGGTAGCTCTCGGTCAGCTCGACGTCGGCCTCGGCGCCGTGCGCGGCGCAGATGTGGCGGGCGACTCGTTCGATGCCGGCGCGTACCTGGCGGCGGGTGTCGGGGGTCAGGGTGCGGAAGGTGCCGTGGAGTGCGGCGGTCTCCGGGATGATGTTGGTGGTGGTGCCCGCTTCAATGCGTGCGATGGTGATCACGGCCGGGTCGAAGATGTTCACGGTGCGGGTGACGAGGCTTTGCAGGGCTTGGACGATCTCGCATGCCACTGGGATCGGATCGAGTGCCAGGTGGGGCGCCGAGGCGTGGCCGCCTCGACCGCGCACGGTGAGGTGGATGAGGTCGGAGGCCGCGAACATGGGGCCCGGCCGCAGGTGAAGGGTGCCGGATGCGAAGCGTGTGGTGACGTGCAGGGCGAATGCCGCGTCCACGCGATGACCGTCGGGGGTGGTCAGGACGCCTTCCTCGATCATGTCGGGGGCGCCGCCTCCGCTTTCCTCGGCGGGTTGGAACATGAACACCACCCGGCCCGCGAGCTTGTCTTGTCGCGCCGCGAGGAGGCGGGCGGCGCCGACGAGCATCGCGGTGTGCAGATCGTGACCGCAGGCGTGCATGGCACCCGCGGTGTGGGAGGCGAAGTCCAGGCCGGTGTTCTCGTGCAGAGGCAGGGCGTCCATGTCGCCGCGGAGCAGCACGATGGGGCCCGGCCGTGCGCCTTCGAGGACGGCTGTCGCCGAGCTGAGGCGTGTGCCGGTGGTGACGTGCAGGGGCAGGCCTTCGAGGGACTCAAGGACCCGTTCCTGGGTGCGGGGCAGGTCCCGGCCCAGTTCCGGCTCGCGGTGCAGGGCCCTGCGCAGTCCGACGATGCCGGGCAGCAGACGGCGCGCCTGTGCGAGCAGGCCCTCATGCTCCGGCATGCCGCCCGGTTGGGCCCTGCTGATTTCGTGGCTCACGCGGTGACTCCTGCGGGCTCGGTGACGGTCTGTGCGAGGAGGTCGCCCAGGATGTGCGGGGCGCGGTCGGGCAGGCCGAGTGCGAGGAGTTCGTCGAGGCCGCCGGGGTTGACGAGGTTGGCTTCGAAAAACGTACGGATACGCGAGGTCGATCCCGGCGAAGCGCACCCCGTGACGGGCCAGACGTTCACCGATCGCCGTACACAGCTCCATCTCCTCCCCGGGCAGGGTGGACTCGGCGCAGGTCGCCCGGTGGGCGGTGTAGCCGCGGTGCTCGCCGGCGGCGAGGCGGTGCTCCAGAACGGCTGCGGGGCAGGCCGGCCGCCAGAACGAGCCGTTTCTGCGCGCCGTGCCTCGGCTTCCTCACCCGTGGCGGACAGATCGTGGAAGAGGCGGGCACCCCACCGCACCAGCGGCATAACCTCCCGGAGTCTCCGAGCTTCCAGGAGCCGGCCCATGGGCCTCTCAAGAATCGAGCACGGCGGCGACGGCCTCGATCTCGACGAGTTGGTCCTTGTAACCGAGCACGGTGGTGCACGCCGCGGCGATCGAAACGCTGTTCTCGTAGAGGTGGTGCCGAGTGATCCGGCCCTGCTCGACGGTGAGGCGCAGCGCGAAGGGGCCCTCGAAGGAATTCCCTGTCTCGCGCACGGTCCCCGAGAGGTGGCCCATCAGGACGGCGTCGGTGCCGTCCACGAGGAAGGTGTCGACGGACGCCCGCGCGTCCTCGGCCACCGTGTGCTCGGCCAGCTCCGTGAACTGGGCGGCGCATTCGACTCCGGTGGAGCGCGGCCGGATCCACGGAACGGCGGGGTTCTCGGCGAGCAGCCAGTCGACGTCGTCCGCGAAGAGCGCGACAAGCCGCTCGATGTCCCCGGCCACTCTGGCGGCGAGGAACTCCTGGACGACGTGACGGGTGGTGTCGGCGATGGAACTCACTGTGGGGTCGGCGGACTTGACGGGCATGAGTCGCTCCTTGGGTCTGCGGTGCCGGAACCCTCGTGGGGGATCTCGTTGACGTGCACCACACTGCCGCGGCAGGGGAGTGCAGTCGATTACGTCAGGGGTAAAGGTTGCCGTCGCGGACCCCGGCGGGGGTGAGGCCGTGGTCGTGGTGGCCGGTCGTGCCAACGCCCGGCCCGAGGAAGACGCCCACGTCACCGGTGGGGTGGTCGGACCTGTCATCAACGTCTGGCGAGTTCGGCACCGGCCGGGATCGTGAACGTCGATGCCCGGTCGATGGTGACACGGCGTGCCGATCCGGGCTGGATGGCGGCACCGCTGGAGGTGCGTGCCACGGTGGCGCCCGTGGCGGTGAGCGGGGCGGTGCCGTAGGCGTTGGCCAGACGGATCCGTACGGTTGCGCCGCTGACGGTGACCCGTACGGTCTGGCGGACGGTCTGGTTCGAGAATCCCTGCTCGGACCAATTGGGCGTGAAGGTCGCGCTGGGTCGCTGGGGTGCGGCTGACCAGGCGGCTTCCCAGCGGAGACCGTGCGGACGGAGGCCGACTGGTGGTGGGGGTCGCAGCGGCTCCGTAGGCGGTTGGCGTTGCGATGAAGGCAAGGATCGACATGGCCAAGAGAGTTCGTGCGAAGAGCACGGGAGATCTCCTTGCGGGTTCGTATTCGATGTATGTGGATGGGGGTGGCTTACGGCTGTGCGGGAAACTCACGTTGGCTGCCGTCCTATGACGGCTCTGTCGTGCAAGTGCGGAGGGTGAGCCCCAAGCCGCCTGGGGACATTACGGGTCAGGACGGCCAGCGCCAGCGAGCTGAGCGCCGCGAGGCCCATCGTGGACTGCATGACCGGACCGTTCACCCGCATCAGGGCGGAGTGAAAGGTCAGCCGAACGTCGAGCGGCACCACCTCGAAGGTGGTGGCGACGTTAACGGCGCCGTAGCCGAAGGCGCCGGCGAGCAGGCCGGTGGATAGCAGGGCGAGCGCGGTGACGAGCCGGATGGGCATGGTGAACTCCTTGGCTGTGCAACATGGGCAGATGTGCTGGCTCGCTCAACGTCCGGCCGGGTTCGGCTCGGTGGGCTCGGCGGCTGCTGCCGATGCCACGTCGGCCAGCATGCGGGCCCGCTGTTCGGGGGAGATGCAACGCCCGCGGACCAGGACGGTGTGGATGCGCGTGGTGTTGCGGATGTCGGCCAGCGGGTCGGCGTCCAGGACGACGAGGTCGGCGATCTTGCCGGGTTCGACCGTGCCGAGCGAGTCGGCCAGGCCGAACATCCGGGCGGGCTCGATGGTCGCGGCCTGGAGGGCGCGCATCGGTGAGAGCCCGGCGCGCACGAGGGAAGCGAGCTCGTCATGCAGGCTGAATCCTGGGATGACGAACGGCAGGTCGCCTGCGTCGGTGCCGGCGAGTACCGGCACCCCGGCACGGTCCAGCTCACCGACGAAGTCCAGCCGGCGATCGAGCAGGGCGCGCCGCTGGGCGGTCTCCTCGGGGGTGCGCCCGGCCTTGATGATGTTGTCCAGGGCCCAGCGCCAGCCCTCGGTTGCCGACACCGGCACGTACGCGAGTCGTTCGTCGGTCAGCACTACGTCGTCCGGCCGGTCGAGCACCCCGTATACGACGAGGGTGGGCACCACTCGGGTGCGATTGCGGGACAGGGTGGCGAACACGGCCGCCGCCTTGCGCGGGCTGTAGCTGGTCACCGAGTCCCACTCCAGCCGGTGTACCTCGCGCAGCCAGGTGACGAAGTCACCCCGGCCGATCTTCAGCTCGGCGATACGTGCACGCAGTTCCTGTTCGCGGGTGGAGGTGTCGTACCAGGTCGAGTACAGATGCTCGATGCTGAGTTGCCCCGCTGCGCTCGCGCTGCTGAGCGGGACGGCGTCCGGGCAGTGTCCGGCGAACGGGATCCGTTGTCGGCGGGCCTCGTCCGCGATCGCGCGATGCAGATCGCCCGAAAGCCTCGAGTACACCTTGACGAAGTCGGCGCCCTCCTCCTTGGCTTGGCGTACCGCCTGTCGCGCCTGAGTCTCGGTGGCGACTTCGACGAACAGCGCGGGATCTCCGATGGTGGGAGCGCCATCGATGATGTGGCCGGCGATGATCGACCGCGGTCCGAGCAACTCGCCGCGCTCGACTTGGGCGCGCCAGCGGTGCAGCAGCGGGGTGCCGGACATCTCCCGGACCGTGGTGACGCCGTTGGCCAGGTAGAGCGGCGGCGAGATCTGCTCCGAGGGAATGCTGTGCACGTGGGCGTCGACAAGCCCGGGGATCACGTACTTGCCCGGCAGATCGAGGATCTTGACACCGGGCGGCACCGGGAGGCATGCCCGGCGGTCTAACGCGACGATCCGCTGTCCCCGGATGAGCAGGGTCATATCGGGGCGAGGGGGACGCCCGGTGGCGTCGATGACCGTGACGCCGGTCAACGCGATGGTGTGCACCGCGGGTGATGCGGCCGCTCGCACCGACGGCGAGGCGGCCGCCGTGGCTCCAGCCGCCACCAGTACCGCGCCGGCCCGCAGTACGGCACGTCGGCGAACCCCGGCCGTGCGACGCGGTCCCGCCCGACCTTGCCTCGTTAACTTTGACATGCCGTAAAAGATAAGGGCGCTTTGCTAATCTTGACAAGATGTCTGAGCTAACACCTCCCCGACGCAGGCGACGCCGCACCGACGCCGACCGCAGCGCCGCCGCGATCCTGCGGGCTGCTACGGAAATCCTTGCTGCCCAGCCGCATGCGAGCGTCGAGGAAATCGCGGTGGGGGCGGGGGTGAGCCGCCAGACCGTGTACGCCCACTTCAAGTCCCGCGAGGTGCTCGTGAGCACGGTGATCGACGCGATCACCAGCGAGGCGGTGTCGGAAATGGACGCCGCGGCCCTGGATGAGGGCCCTGCGGCGGAGGCACTGCTCCGCCTACTTGATGCAAGCTGGCGAACGCTCCAGCGCTACCCGCTGCTTCTGAGCACCCTTACCGCGGCGGCCGGCACTGAAGCCAAAGACACCCGCCACGAAACGGTTTTCGACCACCTCGACCAGGTGCTCAAGCGAGGCCAGGAGCGCGGCGAGTTCGCTCGCGACCTGCCGACCACCTGGCTCGCCAGGGCGATCGTCGCACTCGGCCACGCGGCGGGAGGCGAGGTGACCACGGGACGGATCACGCTCCCGGACGCCGCCGAGGCTCTCGCCAGAAGCACCCTGCGCATGTGCGGCGCCGACCCATCGACGATCGACGACCTCGTAGACCGACGCGGAGGGATCGGGGGTCCGCCGTCAACCGCTGCACAAGCTTGGGAATAGCCCCGTTGTTGGCACACCGTCCGCAGTTGCGCATCCTTCGCTGACTGGCTCCGCGCGACTGCCGAGAGAGATGTCAGTCTGGAAGCATCACGCCACGACGGTGCACGAGGAGATCAACGCCGACGGCAGCCCTACGTTGCACCGGGAGCCACTCCCTGGGTCAGGTGCTCGTCACTGCCCTGCCCGAAGGGACGGGGGACGAGTAGGCGGGGCCGCACGGACTCGACGGCCCACCACCTCATCAGCCGTGCGTGGCACCGCCGGAGGAGTGAGCCGAGCCGGACGGCCCGGCTCGTCGACCGTTTCCTGGAGGGCTGACGAATTACGTAAGCCCAGAGCGGCTGGGAAGTACCAGCGCCGAGTCCGTATGAAGCGTGATGCGCACCGGTGTGAAGGTGCTGGCGTCCACCGGCGACTCACCGGTGCCGGGATTGCGGGCGTAGCGCGCGGGCGTGCACTCCCGTCGGTACGGCTCTCGACGACGTGCACGTACGCACTGTCGGGGTGGGCAGGGAAGAAGCTCCCAGCCGGATGGGGTTGAGGTGATCCGAGGTGGCGGGCGAGTGCCTCCAGCCCGATGGCGTCGAGCCGCAGACCCCGCACGATCACCACACCGTGGCCGAGGAGAGCTGCGGCGAGCCGGTCCGCCACCGCAGGCGGGCAGATCGTCGGCATCCGCAGTGCCGCGGGCAGGGCAGCGTTGACCTCCGCGAGGAATCCCTCACGCAGTGGCCGCAAGGTCGTCTCCATGAAGGAATTGTCGGCTCCGGGCTGACCGGCGCGCGATGCACTTTCCGCCCATCGTGGCACCGTGTTCTCGCCTACCAAAGCACCCAGGCAGGGCGGCCGCTGTGCAACAGCCTGAGAAGCGCGGGGCCCTTGCACCGACGCCGGAGCCGGCGGTGCGGGGGGAGCGGCGCCGGCACGGACCAGGGGGGATCGGCGCGGAGAAGAACCAACTAAGACGCTCCTTGCTACCCAGCTACCGGGATCTGCTCGCTGGCTGCCTTGAAGACCTCGACCAGCAGATGGGCCGTAACCAGGCGCAAAGCATTGGGCTGCTAACGAAACCGGTATGCCGGCGTGCCGACGCCAGCTGGCCCGCGTACCGGACGGCTGGCCGTCTGGGCGTCGCGGGCGTCGGACTCGCCCTGGAGGCGAAGGGGCGCACCGTGCTCACCGAGCGGGAGATCCGCAGCGCAGAGGGAGTCGACGGTGGCGCCCAGGAGCTCCTTGAGGACCTGGGCGTGCCCGTGTCGCCCGGGGCTCGGCGAGGATGATGGGAATCTCTGGAATAGGCCGCCTTCTCTGGAGGTACCCGCATGGCGCTACTTGAGATGGGGCTCGGGGCCGAGTGCATTCAAGTGGTGCTGCATAGGGCGTGGTCGATGAGGTTGCGCAGCGCGTCTTCCTGGCGGGCTGCAGTCTGCGGGTCCGCGGAGCGGCTGTGCGCGGAGACGGTGATAGTGCGCTGACCGTCCATGGTTGTCGCTGCCCGGATGACATATCCGAAGCCGCTTCCTCCATGTCCGAGGTAGCCGCCGCCGCAGGACAGGGGTGTGAAGAACAGTCCAAGGCCGTCCCGGGTGCCTTCCGGGTGACCGCTGTCCTGCGGTACCGGAATGGTGGTCTGCATGGCGGCGAGTTCGGCGGGCTTCAGTAGCTGTCCGCTTGCCAGTGCGGCGAAGAAGCGGTTGAGGTCGCGGGCTGTGCCGGTCATCGAGCCGTCGGCCCCGCTGTCGAAGGGACGGTAGGGGATCGTGGTGTCGACCAGCGGGCCGTCCACGGTGAACTGCTGGTAGTTGGCCGTGTGCGGATGTGGAAGGAAGGGCCAGGTGCCGGGGGTGTCGGTGTGCTGCAGGCCGAGCGGGCGCAGGATGCGGTCGTGGACTTGCTGTTCCCATGTGTGGCCTGTCATCATCTCGATGATCATTCCGGCGAGCACGTAGTTCGTGTTGGAGTACGCCCAGCGGGTGCCTGCCGGGAAGGCAGGTTCATGGCGCATGGCCAGGGCCACCAGCTCTTCGGGCTTGTAGGCACGCCACCGGTTGGCGAAGTAGGTCTGGGTACTGGGGTCAGGGAAGACGTCATAGATGTAGTCGGACAGGCCACTGGTGTGCTGCAGCAGGTCGCGGACGGTGATGGTCCGGCCGTCGTTTCCAGCACCGGACACGATCCCGGGCAGCAACTGCTCCACTGTCTGGTCGAGGGAGATCCGTTTTTCGCCCACCAGTTGCAGCATGACGGTGGCGACGAACGTCTTGGTGGTACTGCCCAGACGCAGGTAGCCGTCCTTCCGAACCGGGCGGCCAGAACCCAGATCCCCCACCCCCGAGCGGGCCGTGACCGTCCCGCTCGGGGTCTCCAGGCGAACCGCTACCCCGGTGACCCCGGTATCCCGCAGTGCGTCGGCGTCACGCTGTACAGGCCACGCCGTGCCGGATGGGCGTGGTGCGGCTGAAGCCGCAACGGACGGCAGAGATGACACAGCCAGCACCAGCACCGCAGCTGATAACCACGAACGACGAAAGATCATGATGCGAGGTTAGGAACAGCAAGGGTCACCAACCATCCGGGATACGCCCCATCTCGAACGGGTGCCAGCCGTATGGACATCACGCCAGGCACCCAGCACAAACACTGGCTTCCCGTGTCTGGTCATGCTCCTGAAGAGCAGAAAGACGTTCCGGCACAGCCGTTGGCTCAGCCGCGTTGTTTCAGAGCTCTGGTCAGGTCCCGGTTGGTCGCCCTCACGGCACGGTCCACGTCGTCCAGGAAAGAAGAGTTGCTCCAGCGGCCTCGTCGGCTCCTCGGCGAACGCCCCGTACGTCCCGGCTTTCTGGCTGCTCCCACACGACCGCGACGCCGTCCCCGACGGGCTGTACGCCAGCGGTGCCCCGCCGAAGCTGTCGACCCGACCACCCTCACTGCGGGCAGCGAGGGACGCGGGCCTCGTACGTGGGCACGGCGAACTCCTCCAGGACGCACGATGCCCCCGGATAGCCGGGGGCGGAGTGGCTGCTCGTGTTGAAGGGCGCCGGTGACGCGATGTACTCAGAGGAGGCGGCCAAGGCCAGCTGACCGCTGCAGGCTCTCCCGATCCAGCCTCCGCCCTCCGGGCGGGGCTGGATGGTGTTTGCGGTTGTGGAGTAGTTGCGGCAGCGGATGTGCCGGAGTCGTGGTGGCATCGGTGGGGTGAAGGATCCATTTGGTTGTGATGAGCCGGCGTTCCTGGCCAGGGCGGGGGCGGTGGACCGGGCTGCCGCCCGCCGCGCTGTCGCTTCCAGGGCCGTCGGTGCCGCCGACCTCGATTTTCTGCTGGACGTCCTCGGCTTGCGGCCCGAGGATGAGCCGCTGGAAGAGGGCGGCCACTGACCCGACGGGCTGGCGCCGGGGGAGGGGGCGTGTGGTGTGCCTACGTGAAAGTGGGTGGGCCGGTTGCCGGGGACACGCCTGTGCCGCTGTCCCCGGTCGGGTGGTGTCGCTGTCGTGCGGTGGGGCAGGCGCGGCGGGGAGGGGAGAGATTCTCCTGGCCGGCGGCCGCCGGCGGGACCCGAGTGATGGAAGGACTTCTTCGATGTCGCAGGTGAAGGAATCGATCGAGGTTGATGTGCCGGTTCGTACGGCGTATGACCAGTGGACGCAGTTCGAGTCGTTCCCGCAGTTCATGGACGGTGTGGAGCGGATCGAGCAGCGCACGGACACGCTCACGCACTGGGTGACGAAGATCGCTGGTGTCGAGCGGGAGTTCGATGCGGAGATCACGGAGCAGATCCCGGATACCAAGGTGGCGTGGGTGACCGTCGGAGGCGAGAGCGAGCAGTCCGGCCTGGTGACCTTCCAGCCCATCGATCCCACCCATACGCAGGTCACGCTGATGATGGACTTCGACCCTGAGGGGATGGCGGAGAACCTCGGCGACAAGCTCGGCTTTGTCGACCGGCAGGTCAAGGGTGACCTGAAGCGCTTCAAGCACTTCATCGAAGACCGCGGCTCAGCCACCGGACAGTGGCGAGGCCGGGTCTGACAGCGCTCGCCGAGGGGCGGATTCGGCCCGAGGCAAAGGCTGGGCGGCCGCAGCGCAGAACACGCGCGGCGGCCGCCGGTGCGCTCGGCTGAGGGTGTGGACGCTTCAGCCGGCCAGGGCGACGAGTCTTGGGTACTCGAGTTGGTCTGCACGCCGGGCGGTGAGGTGGACGTGAACGTCGGCGAGGTACTCCTTCAGGGCGGTGTACCCGGCCGCGTACGTCTCCTCCTGCTCACTGGCGCCCGGTGGCATCCAGAAGATCAGCAGCTGTGCGCTCCTTCGCATGCCCTCAGGGCTGGCGAAGGACAGCTCATGGACGACCAGCCGCGGCTCGTCCGCGGGCAGGGCCCGTACCAACTCGTCATGGGTCAGGTTTCCCTCGAACTCCGCGACCAGGACGCCCGGGACGTCCGCGTAGCGAAGGGTCACGGTGTTGATCTCCCGCTTCTCCCGCAGATTATGCAGGGCAGCAAGGGAGCTTTCCGAAAGGGCGATCGGGCTGCTCACAGGCGTCTCACCTCGGTCTGGTCAGGACCTGGGAATCAGGGCGGGCAAGGGTGCTGTCACTGTCGCCCTGTCGCCCTGCCGAGCGAGAGGACGTCCCGGCCCTGGGTGGCTTCGGGCTCGACGAGCGGGAGGCCGGGAAGGCCGCTGCACCGGACAGCCTGGGTGGGTCGGGTGGCGGGCCGGTGGTCAGGTGTGGAGGCGGCTGTTGGTTCCGTCGTGGCTGTCTGCGTGTTCGTCGTCGAACCAGTGATCACCGGCTGCGAGGTAGCGGAAGGAGTGTGCGCTGTGGGCGGGGAGGGCGACGGTCGCTGCGCGGGTGCCGTCCCCGCGGGGCTCGAGGGGGTGGGCTGCGGGGTTCCAGTGGTTGAAGTCTCCGACGACGCTGACGGGCCCGTCCGGAGTGTCCTCGGGCAGGATGAAAGTGACCTGGGTACGGCCCTTGAGCTGCTTGCGTTCGAGCACGGAATGACTCCAGCCACAAAGATGGGGAACCTGCCCTGTCATCCTCGCGCCGGTGCGTGTGCAGTGCGGCGGTACAGCGCCGTGGGCCGGGAGGAGACCACCCGGGTGGCCGCGAGCCGCACGTCGCCGGCCACCGCACTGGACTACTGGGGCAGGCCGTCCGGGTGGCGGGCCGGGGTGTGGCCGTCGGTGGGCGGGTGCGGGTCGGTGGGGAAGAGGGGCAGGGCGCCGGTCATTTCCAGGAGGCGGGTCAGCTGGTTTTGGGGGGCGGCGAGGCGGATGACGATGCCGGCCGCTTGTGCGGTGTGTCGGGCGGTGAGGAGTGCGTTGAGTCCGGTGGAGTCGCAGAAGATGAGGCGGCTGCAGTCGACTACTACGGGCCTGGCTGGTGAGGCGTGGGTGAGTGCTTCGGTGAGGGCGATCCGCAGCGGGGAAGCCGTGTCGAGGTCGATCTCGCCGGCGGGCTGAATGACGACCGAGTGGTCAAGGACCTCGACGGGGATGCCGGTGCTGTCGGCTTCCCGAGGAGAGTCTCCGGTCATGGTGATCACTCCTTGGATCGACGGGCGTGGTCCCCGATGCCCGTGGGCCTGGTGCTGATCAGGGATGCGGGTCAGGGTTGCGCTGGTCGTGGGTGTCCCTGCGGAGCTGGTCGGTGTGGCGGGTCAGGGCGTCGATGCGGTCGGCGAGCTCGGAGTCCTCGGGCCGCAGGTGTTCGCGGGTGTCGGCCAGGGGCCGCACGAGGCGGGCGACGTCATTGTCGCCCAGTGCCACGTTCAGGTCGCCGACGGCGGCCTCGGCGCCGGCCGGGAGGCCGGTGAGGGAGGCGACCTGGCCGGCGAGACGGCGCAGGTCGGCGGCGTTGTCACGGGCCCAGGCGGTCACCGTGCGGTCGGCGGCACGGGTGGCACGCGTGGCCTCGACGCGCTCGTCACCAGTGCTTCCGGCTGCACCAGGTCGCAGACGCAGGTAGCGGCGCTCGGCGGCCTGACGGCTCGCGACCCCCAAGGGTCCCGCCAGTTCAGCCCAGCTCGCACCGGCGTCGCGGGCGGTCTCGATCAGCCCGCTCTCCCAGCCGGCCAGCTGCTCACGAACCTCGCGCAGCATCACCAGCGCCGCCAGAGCCGACTGCGGACCCGCGTCTGGATCGGACACCGTCGCCGCCTGCGGCGTCACTGCCGGGGGGTGCTGCGCGTCGCTGACGGCTTGGCGGATGGTCCTCAGCGCCGCGGCGGCGACGAGGAAATCGATGGGTGCGGGTGGGGCGGCTTCTGGCATGGCGCTCTCCGTCTCTTGTCACCCTTCAGTGACATTCTTGCTTGTCATCGTTTCGATGACATGTTACAACGGGAGCACGTTGAAGCGCATTGGCAGTTTCTGCCTGAACCAACTGGAGGTGTTTCGCGATGTTGATGCGCACTGACCCGTTCCGCGAGATGGACCGGATCGTCCAGCAGCTGTCCGGCAGCTCGGGCACGTGGTCGAAGCCGTCCGTGATGCCGATGGACGCCTACCGCCAGGGCGACGTCTACGTGATCGCCTTCGACCTCCCCGGAGTGAGTACCGAGGCGATCGACATCGACGTCGAGCGGAACATGCTGACGGTCAAGGCCGAGCGCCGGCCCGCGGAGAAGTCCGACGGCGTCCAGATGGAGCTCTCCGAGCGGCCCCTCGGCGTGTTTTCCCGCCAGGTGATGCTGGCCGACACTCTCGACACCGAGCGCATCGAAGCCGACTACAACGCGGGTGTCCTGACCCTGCGGATCCCCATCGCAGAGCGCGCCAAGCCCCGGAAGATCAGCATCAGCGGCGAGTCCGGCCGCAAGCAGATCTCCAGCTGAACAAGCCGACACCCCCACGTGTGGAGGACGGGGCAACGATCCCCTCCGGCACCCGTCCTCCGCACCCGCCCGGCCAGCTCCCTTCACCACTCGGAGGTGACGTGATGCCGATGCGCCCGGAGGCGTTCGTGGCCCATGTCCAGGAACACGGCGAATACCGCACTCGCGAGGAGGCCGAGCGGGTATCCCGCGTTGTCCTGGCCCTGCTCGGCGCCCACCTCGTCGGCACGGTGCGAGCCGAGCTCGCCGCCCGCCTCCCCGAGACGTACGCCCTGATCCTCCTCAATCCCTTGCAGGCCGCGGAGCCGCTCTCCCCGGAACGCTTCGTGCGCGCGACCGCGGCCTGGATCGACGGCGCCACAGAGAAGACCGCCCTGTGGGATATCGGAGCCGTCCTGTCCACCGTCGCGGCCGCCGCCGGCGACGCCTTGACCCGCGAGGTCCTGCTCCAGCTCCCGCCCGGCTACGACCTCCTCTTCGGCCACCCCCAGTCCGCCTGACCGCCACCGGCGTCCACGCGAACCTTGACGAGAAAGGCATCCGCAGCCATGTACGACCAGCTTCGAGCGAACCTGCCCCAGCCGGTCATGACGTTCGACCAGATGCTGGAACGTGTCCGCTACGAAGGCGTCTACCCCACCCGCGAACGCGCCGAGGAAGTCCTCCGGACCGTCCTGGCCGCCCTCGGCCGGCAGGTCGCCGGCGACGAACGGGTCGACCTCGCACGCTGCCTGCCCGTGGAGGCCGCGCTGTCCTTGACCGCCCAGATTCCCGACACGCAGCAGCTGACCGGCTGGGGCTTCGTCAAGGACCTGGCCGCCCGCACCGGGGACACCCCGGCCACCGCCCGCTGGAACGTCGGCGCCGTCCTGGCCGTCGTTGCCCGCCTTGCCGGACCCGACCTCCTCGCCCGCATCCTGCGCCGGCTTCCCGGTGGCTACGCGCTCCTCTTCGGGCAGGCCGAGCTGCGTCAGCCCCAGTCCACCGCCGCCTGATCGGTCGGTCGGAACTGCGGCCCACATGTGTCGGGGCCCGGACCGCAATTGCGGTCCGGGCCCCGACACATGTGGGAGGTCAGTGCTTGAAGGCGTCCTTGATCTTTTCCTTGGCGTCGCGGGCGTCGCCCTTGGCCTGCTCTGCGCGTCCCTCGGCGGTCAGTCGCTCGTTGCCCGTCAGGCGCCCAGCGGCCTCCTTGAGCTTGCCCTTGGCCTGCTCGCCCTTTGCCTCGGCCTTCTGCTCACCAGACACAGCTGATCACTCCTCTACGGTGGAAAAGCCTTACGCAACCCCGTATGGCCGCTGCGAGCGGGATGAAACGGACCGGGCGGGGGAGTGGGCGCCCTGCCCGACGGCCTCGGTGAGAGTGCAGCTCCGGGCAGTCGTCACGCCGGGCCGGCGCCCTGCGGCTTGCCGGCTGCCCGTCCGGAAACCCACTGACCGCCCGGCTTCGCCGGCACGGGTCCTATCGGGGAAGCAGGGCTCGGACGGTCTTGCCGCCTTCGGGTGTCGGAGTGACGACGGTGGCGTGGGAGAGGTCGTTGACCATGTGCCAGCCGAATCCTCCGGTGTCGTGGTGCAGGTCGGCCACGCGCATGTACGGCGTGTGGGGGCTGGGGTCGTCGACGGCAACTTCGATGGTGCCGGGGTGCGCGGTCAGGCGCAGGGCGTAGGTGCCGCCACCGTGGCGCAGGGCGTTGGCGACGAGTTCGGAGACGACCAGGATGACGGTGTCGGCGGCATTCGGTCCCACGCCCGGCCACAGAGTTCCGAGAAAACGCCGGGCGGCCTCACGTGCCTCGGCGACCTCGCGAGCGGGGACGGCCGTGGCGTCGACGTGCACTGCGTCCATCAGATGCTCCCTGGTTTCTGAATCGTCGGGTCTGGCCCCTGTCAGCCGCCGCGTGTGGTGCCCCGGCCTGCCGCCGTCCAACCCCGTCGGCTTCGATTTCCTCCGTGCGGAGCACTCAGATTCCTCATCGAGGCGTACGCGGAAATCTATGCTGGCTGGAGTAGACATTCCTTCGTGGGGTGGTTATGGTTTCTCTCGTAGCCCAGAGAGACGAAGGGCCTGGCAGAGACGAACTGCCGGGCAGCAGGACATGAAGTAGCAGTTCAGTAGTGCGGTGCGGTGGTGGAGTTCCGAAGCCAGGGTTGTTGCACGACGGCGACGGGACTGACGACCGGACCGGGCGGCCCGCAGTGATCAGGGGCCACCGCAGTGGCAGTACTCGGCAGTGAAGTTCAGTGAGAGCGGTACCTCGGTGAAGGCGTCGGCTGCGGGCGCGCGCACCGGGAGGTTCGGCAGTGGGGTTCCAAGCCAGAGCAGATGCACGATGGGCAACGGGGCTGGCTGCCGGAGAGCGGTGCTAGGACAGGCCGCTGAGCAGTTCGCATCACCAGTAGGACGCAGTACGGCAGTACCCGTAAATGATTGATCCCAGAGGGAAGAACGGAGGAGCCGAGCGCCATCAGGATCGCCCGGGCGGAAGTCTGAGCCCGGGTACCGCAGGACATCGATAGTGAGGTGGTCTCCGGTCAAGCAACCGCGATCCCCGCAGCCCCGACAGCATTCCGGTCGGGCACGCGGACACAGAAGGCCGGCGCACGATCAGGGCCGGCAGATGGTGTAGCAGTTCCTTCGGGGCCCTGGTGCCAATAGGCGCCAGGGCCCCTCCACGCGTTTCCACAGAGAGGTACACATGACAGCAGAGAATCCGACCGGCCCCCTCCGCGGCCACCTGGACGACGACGACTTCCCCGCCTACACCATGGGCCGGGCCGCCGAGATGCTCGGCACCACCCAGGGCTTCCTCCGCGCCATCGGCGAAGCCCGCCTCATCACCCCGCTCCGCTCCGCAGGCGGACACCGCCGCTACTCCCGCTACCAGCTGCGCATCGCGGCTCGCGCCCGGGAGCTCGTCGACCACGGCACCCCCATCGAGGCCGCCTGCCGCATCGTCATCCTCGAAGATCAGCTTGAAGAAGCGCAGCGCATCAACGCCGAATACCGCCGCGCCGCCGAGTCAACGAACCTCAAAACCACGACCTCCGAAGGCTAAGACCTGTAACTCTCCCCGTGCCCGGCGGTCGAGATCCAGGTCGGCCGCACGCCAGGGGCTGTTGTGCGTGGGCCCGGGGCTACGGCCTGCTCAGGATGTCGCTCACGCGGTGGGCGTAGACCACCCGGCCGCAGGGGGAGCCGGTGTCGGTGCAGCCCGGGTCCGCGGTGTTCATGCGGTGCTCGGTCAGTGACCAGAGGTACTGGGTGCCCGTCCCCGCGGGAAGGACGCTCTGGGCGTGCTCGAAGGACAGGTCCTCGGGCCCGGCCGCGTTGGTGATGTTGCCGCCGTAGTCCACCAGGCGCCCGCCGGAGACGTTGGCCCGCCGCAGGCTGCCGCTGTTGTTGAGCCAGCTGCGGCTGAAGTAGTACATGCCGTTGTAGCGAGCCGCGCCCTGGGTGAGGTCGCGCGGCAAGTAGTACGCGCTGGTAGCGCCGACCGCGCCGTTGGTCGTCTTGAGGAGCCCCGTGCTGTCGTCGATGGGGAGTGCTCCGACCCGCCCCTTCTCGGGGTGCGTGGCGTCGGAGTTGCAGTACTCGCCCATGATCAGCGCCGGAGCGGCGGTGGCGCTGCGGTCGATCGAGATGTAGGACGCCTTGGGAGCTCCGGTCGCGACGCAGGTCCCTGCGGACGAGTTGCCTTGGGCGCTGGCGAACTGGTAAGAGGCCACCTGCGGCATCACATAGCGGTACGTGTGGCTGTAGTAGACGCTGCTCTGCCGGCCGATCTTCGTTTCGTCCCTGACGTTGCTCTTCAGGCCGTTGAGCGTGGTGTCGTCCACCGAGGCGTCCTGGTCTGGGTTGAGGTCCAGGAGGGAACGCATGTCGAAGACCCGCAGGCCGTTCATGGTGTCCGTGACGTACAGGTAGTACTTGTACCAGGCGATGCCGCCGGCGTGGACGTCGACCGCCTTGTAGGAGGCGTTGCCGTACGAGTTGTAGTACGGCTCGACCAGCAGGACGTGACGGTACCGCCAGCCCTCGGGGTTGCCCGGTATCGCGGTTTCCGGGTCGAGGAACGACAGCCGCACGCCCTTGTCGGGGCAGGTGCCGGGGTCCGACGAGCAGAGGCCGCTGTCGGCCTTGTCGTACCAGGAGGTGACCAACGGCTTCCGGGTGCCCCAGAGTTCGTCGGCCTGGGCGTCCGAAACGCCGGTGATGCCCTGCGGTATCCATTCCTCGGTGTCGGAGTCGCCCGCGTCCCAGCAGAACTTCCTTGCGGGAGGCAGCACGGTGCCGTTGTCGCCGGTGCCGAAGGGGTCCGTGGTGCAGGAAGCGCCGGTCTTCGCAACCCGGTTGCCCTGGTCGAGCAGGTCCTGGACGCCCTGTACCGGCAGGGCAGCCTTCAGGTCGGCCACCTGGCCGCTCAAGTCCGGCCCGGACTTGAGGTTGAAGGAGGACGCGGTTGCCGGGTCGCCGGGAGCCGCTTGCGCGGGGGCGCCGAGTGCGGGTACCGAGAGGACTGCCGCGGCGAGCGCGGCGACCCAACTGGTCCGCCGGAAGAAGGGTGTACGAGAGGCCGTACGTGAGGCTATGCGTGGGAGCGTATGAGAAGTCGTCATTTATGGCCTTTACTCACGGCGAGGGGGGGGAAGCCCGTGATCATGCCAGCGCGCCAGCTGTCATGTCCAGGATGATGGGCGTCTTGTCGCCCTCGTCACCGGCTGCGTGATTGCGCCTGTTGGCACGCCGACACGCCATTGCTGTCACGGGTCTCGACCTCGACGGCTCACAGAGGCTGCATACGCCTACACCGCCGACTACGTCTGGGAAACCCCTCCCGCTGCCCGCCCGCCACCGGGCGACGAACCGGCCACCGCCGCCGACGCACAGAGCGTCGCCTGCTTCCCCGCGAGCTGATCGCCGACCAGTCCGGGATCGTCAGTGACTACCCCTGTGCGGATCCCGAATCGACCCTCGCTGTCCTCGCCGACGATGCGGCGGGGGCGCGCGGCCTCGACGCCAGTCCGGGGGGCCGCCGGGCGCGGACCGGGCACACAATCCTCCTGCATGCCACCTGCTGGCCGGACAAGTGGTGTGTGCAGGAGCTGGAGTCCGCCGCCGGCCCGGCTGTCGACAGGACGAAGGCGGCCGCGAGGCCGGCCGCCGATACCGACCGCTGTCCAGGACTCGGAGGATGTCCGCGTAGCGAGCGGCCCCGGGCGCGGACCTTCGTACCGATGACGTCGTCGAAGGCAAGGATCGGTGGCTATGTCGATGAGTGAGGGGTTCTGGCACAGATCTTGGGGAGCGGTCGCGGAGGGCGACGGTGTCGCTCGATTACAGGGGGAGGGTCACGAGCCCAGGGCCCCCTGTTTCAGTGCACTTTGGTCGCTCATCCGGCACTCATCGGTCGCATGGGCACAGGATCCGGTGTGCGTCGATCAGTGTGAAGGTGTCTTCGTTCCAAGAGCAGACCTCAAGCCGCGCCAGATACCCGTCCTCGGCGAACACCAGAACCTCGCCGACGGTCTCTCCGTCCGCGCCGAACAGTTCCATGTCGGCCACCACCTGCGTGCCCGTAAGCGCGGGTGCGGGTGAAACACCGTCCGCATCGAGACTGAAGTACGTCGAACCGCAGCCGCACGCACAGCACTTCTCCAGTCGGAGATGCCGCATCTGCCGATGCAGCGCGAGATCTGGGTCCACCACCATGCTCAAAGCGGTGTCCAGTACGTGAGCAACGTCAGTAGGCAACGCTCTGGTCATGTCTGCAAGGTATCTGACCTGCGCAGTACTTCTCGGTTCTCGCGCAGCTCTTGGGGAGTGTCTCGTAGTGCTACTGGAGCAGGATCATCTTTGAACCCCGTGCATCCATGACGGGTCGCAGATGCTCGTCTGCGCCGGCCCCTTCGCCCTTACCGCTGTGGACCCCACAGACGGACGACTGCTCTGACACCTCACGGAGGGCGACGACGGCCGCCGCGTCCCGCAGGTGACCGCGGCATGGCACGGCCGCGTCTACGGCAAAGGCCCCGCCGGGCCCGTCGCGTTGGACGCGCGGACCGGTACGGATATGCCGACGAAGCCCGAGGCGGCCCCGTTCCTCGTCAACGAGTTCGTAGGGCTGACGCTCAGCGAAGGGACCCTGTACAGCCTGCCGACAGGCGGGTGAGCACGTGCGCCCGATCCCGGCATGCCTCCGCCCGTGATGGGGATTCGTGGAAACGACGAGGGTCGCTCTTCGCCCCACCCCAGGACGGCCTTGTTCTTCAGGTCGCCGTTCCCCTCACGCTGGGCAGCTCGTTGAGCTGAGCGTGCTCCAAGCCGCTGTCGGCTGGCCCTCCGGGGACCTATCGCGTTGGGTGTCCGCTCAGACGCCGAGACTCTGGAGGGTCTCCGTCACCAGACGGTTGCCCTTGGGCGCGTACCAAGAGGTGTACGACGACAGCTTGGCAACCGCCGCACCCAGCCACTCGGGATCACCGAGCCGGTCCAACGCCTTCGCCTCGGTGAGCTGGTCGAACAGTGCCTTCAGCACAATGACGTGGCCGCCCGTGTACCCGCGCTCGTGCTGCGTGTACCGCACTGACCACGGCTCGTAGGGATGGCGCACGATGCCCTGCAGGGAGCAGCCGTCGCGGCCCATATCGGCACCCGGCGCAAAGCCCCCCGCGACGCCTCCGAACCGGGTGACATGCCACCTCCGGTAGGCGGCTCGCACCTGCAGCTCCACGAACTGGGCCCACTCCATGGCGAGCAGAGGTGCCGCCTCTTCACGCCGGCGGTGCTCCAGGCCCTCGGGCGTGAGCACGATGGACAGGCCGTCCCTCCGCGTCGGGTCCCCGATCACCCACCGGTCCCCGATCAGCTCCAGCGGCCCCAGGTGCTGCGCCATGAACTCCCCCTCTGTCCTGCTCTCTGTCCGACCGGGAACATAACCGATGCTCGCAGACCGCCCACCGGCGGTGCGTCCTCGATCGTGTGCAGCGCCCGACCGGCGCGAACCCGCAGCCCCTCCCGAGTCGCGCCTTCGCCAGCATGCAGCAGGTGGGGAATCCGGGCGAGCAGGCCTGTCCCGCCCCCGAGCACGGGTGGGGAAATTCAAGGCTGTGGCCCACATTTCGTGACGATCACTTTCGATCAACGGGACTGCCAGGGGCTGTTCGCCCCTCAGCGTTGTTCTGGTGGGGGTCGAGTGCAGGTTCCGGGAGTTGGTCTGGCCGGAGGTCGAGGACCTTGTGGTCGACCGAGTTGAACCCGATCGGATGCTCGGCCAGCTTCACCACTGCCTGCTGACACGCATTCCCTTCGACGAGGCGGTGGCCTTTCCTCTCGGGGCAGTGCCGCTGCCCACCCAGGCGGTGCCGGACGTCTGATCGACTACGCTCCTGGCGGTGACCAGTGAGTACCCGTACGCAGACCGCTTCCTCGGCGAGTTCAGGGAACTGAAGCATGGGAGTCCAAGGGGCCCCTCCCTAACCGCTGCCGTGCGCAGTGAAGGCGACCCGCATGAGGAGGACCTCGTGCGATACCTGCGTGCTGGCAGCGTGATCTCCGCCACTGGATCAGCCGTTTACGACTTCCTCAGCCCGACCAAGCAGTTCATCGATGGTCTTCACCTCCTCACCGACGGTGAGTGGTTCTGGCACACCGACCTTGCTCACTACGTCGAGCGCTACCACGTTCCCGTCGATGACCGATTCGTCAATCACGCACGCCACCGTGGATGGGTGCCTCCGCAGCTGAGTGACGACCAGCTCGTGCAGATCGCGGATACCTTCTTCCCTGAAGACGAAGCATGAGATGCCATCCGACGCCACCACGGCAGAGCCGAACTTGACGGCTTAGCTGCATGAGGTGTCTTTCCTCGCGATAGCCGAGGGGAGAGGTCTATCCGTATCCCGGGGGCCGGCGGCCGCGCGGAGGGGTACGTGTACCGGTATGGATCGTGAACGGATCCGGTGGACGATCGTCGTGGAACGGGCGCGGCAGATCGTGGACGGGTACGTGCCGCTGAAGGGCACGCTGCGGCAGGTGTTCTCTGCCTAGTTTGGGCCTGTCTCACCGCGACGAATGCTTGATCACCTTTTTCTAGATCATTGCTTTCTGTCAGTACGGTGCAGGATTCATTTGGCAGCACGCCAAATCCGGGGCGGCGATCGATCACTCGTCCGCCCCGGTCTCGGGATCAAATGGCGGTCAGGATGGCGCGCAGTCGCTCGTCCTCGCGGATGATGTTGTTCGCGACGCCTGAGCTGACGATGCGCTGGTCCTGCTTGGCGAGTTCGGCGACGCGCAGGCGCTGGTGGGTGCTCAGGGCGGTGGTACTGAGGGCTTGGAGGGCCTCGCAGGCGCCGGAGATGTCCGCTCCGGTTTCGGCAGAGTGGAGAGCTGCCTCGGCGAGTTGGCCGAGGTTGACGACGTCGGGGTCGGTGATGGCGAGCAGTGCGAGGGCGCCAGCAGGGGCCTTCTCGGGGTCGGCAAGCAGTTGTTCCAGTCGGGGGATCAGGGGCCGGGCGGCCGCGCCGAGGAGGGCCGTTGCGCGGATGGCGCGGACGACAGTCCACCGGTACCAGACCTGGTTGCCGGTGGTGCGGTCGAGGACGGAGGCCAGGATCGTGACGGCTTCCTCGGCGTCGCCGTCGATCTGCCACAGGGCGGTGGCGATCGCGATGTCGCGGTCCAGTTGCGGGGTGGTCGGCTCGGCGTCCTCGTTGACGGCTGCCCGCAGGGCGGGGAGCAGTCCGGCGGCCGTCACGCCCAGGGTAGCGGCGGCCTGGGCAGCTTCGGCGACCTCGCGCGGGCCGGCGGCGAGTGCCTTGGCGACGGCATCGAGCAGGACGTCGGTCTCGCCGGTGAGGTCGTGGTGGGCCTGCGCCACCATCAGTGACCCGGCGGCGGCACGCAGCGCGGCGCCGGCCTGCTTGCGCTCGGCCTGCGGGCCGGCGGCTGCCACCGCGGTAATGGCGGTAGCCGCGTACTGGAAGCGGGGCAGCACGGCGTACAGCTCGGGCAAGGCGGCAGCGGCCTGCGGGCCCCACTGGCGCAGCAGGTGGACCAGATCGGCGGTCTCGTTGTTGCCGAGCCGGTCTGTGGCCAGGCGTGCGCGGACGGCGGCGAGCAGGTCCAGGTCGAAGGGGAAGGCGGGGGCCTGGAAGGAGCAGGCCCTGTACGTCGCCGCGGAGAAGGACACCCTCCGACAGCAGCTGACCGGCTGGCTCGAGTTCGCGGGCATCCCCGTGCTCGTGGTCCGCGGCTTCAGCTCCCAGTCATACGCCGACGTCGTCCGCGACCGCGTCGCCCACGAGCAACGCGAAGCCTGTCGCCGCCAGCGGGCGCCCAGGGCCTGCGGCGGCCTTATCCCCCCGGGCCTGTCACAGTCGGCCAGTAGCCTCTCGCCATGCAGACAGCGCTGATGATCTACGACGGCTCCGCACCGGCCGATTCCGACGTCCCGCGTACCGGGGGCGTGCCGCTGGCTCCTGCCGGATTCGCCTGGCCCCTGTGCGGCTGCGGGGGACCGCTGCAGTTCTTCGCCCATCTCCCCGTCGAGGACGGTGTCCTGTCGGTGTTCCTGTGCCAGAACGACCCCGGGGCGTGTGAGTTCTGGGACGCGAGCTCCAGCGCGAACAGGGTCCATCTGTTTCCCCGGGAGGAACTGCGGCCGGTAGCCGTACCCGAGACGGGACTGACGCTGCTGCCCGCCACCTCGGCCATCCGCACCCACGTCGTGACGATCGACCCCGAAGACGCCTGCGACGAGGAAGGGATCGAGCCTGACGCATACGACCTTGCCCGCTCGGGATGGAAGCGGGAACCCGAAGAACGATTCGGGAAGCAGCGCGAAGTGCTTGGGTCACTCGGAGGCAGCCCCTCCTACCTTGAGGACGACCGCCTGCCCGTGTGTCCCTCCTGCACCGGCACCATGGAGTTCGCGGCACACCTGGAGGAGGGGATAACCCGGGAGACCGCGATGAACCTCGGCGGTCAGCTGGGCTACGTCTTCGTCTGCCGCCCTTGTCGCGAGGGAGCCTTCCTCACGGACTGAGGGCCACCTGCGAGGGGTACTGACGGTGACGCTGTCGCCGGTTCGAGACGCCGCAGGCGCCTCTGGGGCGGAGGCGGTGCCGCCCGTGCGCGGCGTTGCGCCAGAGGGGCGGGGTGGCTTTGTTCGCGAGAACGGGCTCTGGCACAGAACCCACGGGCCGCGACCGCTTCCACGCACAGGTCCTTCAGCCCACGGAGACCGAGTAGACGAACAAGATCGATGTCACCGGGATTTCGGAGCCCTGGTGCAGTTAATACGCCACCGAGCACACGGGCCGGTCTGGCTCGGTGCCCAGGTGACCGGGACGGTCTTGGGGTGGGGCGTGGTGGGGGTCTGCTCGCTCATGCTGCGTTCCGTTCTGCCGGGGCCGGTGTGCGGGCGGCGCGGCGCAGCTCGACACCGCAGGCCCGCCAGTCGGCGGGGGCCTCCCAATACGGGTGGGTGCACAGATGCCCGGACAGGGCGATCAGCCAGCGCCGCAGGACGGTCGTCCCGGCCGTGGCCGGGCCCTCGGCGAGACCGGCGTAGGTGGCCAGCCACGCCCGTTCGAGGGCGAGCGAGCAGGTCCGGGGGGAAGCGGAACGGTGCTCTCACACCCCAATGGAAACACGTGCTCGATTTTTTTTGGGGGGGGGGAACGCCACGGGGGTTGCGCGGCTAAGTGTTGTGACTGAGCTCGATACTTGGCCACTGAGCGTCATAGTTGGCCTTACGTTCCTGGGACGGGTTGGTCGAGCCATTCGTAGGGTTGGACCGCCCAGGGGCGCCGGGTGTGGCTTTTAGTTGGCTGCCGCCCATGGCTGGACTGGCTTGGCCGCCCGGTGCCCCCCGACGACCCGGCCGCCAGATTGGGAAGTGCGACAAAGATCGCTGAGTAAGGCCACGCCGGCGAGGTCGTCTGCGGCAGACCTGCACGCACGATCGTCTGGAGCACGATGAACCGGATCTGGGCCGGAATCGACAGCGGCAAGACCCACCACCACTGCATCGCCATCGACCAGGACGGCGCGAAACTGCTGTCCCGCAGGGTGCCGAACGGAGAGCCTGAGTTACTCCAGCTCCTCCAAGACGTCCTCGCCCTGGGAGACCACGTCACCTGGGCCGTCGACATGGCCGGCGGCGAGCCCGCGCTCCTCCTGGCCCGGCTCACCGGCCACGGCCAGGCGCTCCTCTACATCCCCGGCCGGGTCGTCAATCGGGCCAGCGACGGCTACCGCGGCGAGGGCAAGACCGACGCCCTCGTGATCGCCGACCAGGCCCGCATCCGCAGGGACCTCAGGCCATGCGGCCCACCGACGAGGCCACCATCGAGCTGAAGATCCTCACGAACCGTCGCACGGATCTTGTCCGTGACCGGACCCGGGCGATCAACCGCCTGCGCTCCACGCTGACCGGCATGTTCCCCGCCCTCGAACGCGCCCTCGTCCTCACCAGCACCGGCCCGCTCGTGCTCCTCGACGGCTACCAGACTCCGGCTGCGATCCGCCGTATGGGGACTACCCGGCTGACTCGCTGGCTCCGCGCTCGAGGCGTCCGTAGTCCGGAAGAGCTCGCGACGACGGCAGTCCAGGCCGCCGAACAGCAGCACACCGCGGTCCCCGGCGAGACGGTGATCGCCCAGCTGGTGCGGAGCCTTGCCAGGGACGTGCGGGTGTTGAACGACAAGGTCGCGGAGGTCGACCGACTCATCGAGGACCGCTTCCGCGCGCACGACCTCGCGGAGATCATCACGAGCATGCCCGGTATCGGACCTCTCCTCGGAACCGAGTTCCTCGCCGGAATCGGCAGCGACCTCACCTTCTTCGCGACCCCGGACCGCCTGGCCGCCTTCGCCGGGCTTGCGCCGGCACCGCACGACTCGGGGAAGAAGAGCGGCAACCTCCACCGTCCCCGCCACTACCACCGCGGCCTCCAGCGCGTCTTCTACATGTCCGCGCTGACCAGCGTCCGCTACGACCCGAACTCCCGGACCTTCTACGACCGCAAACGAGCCGAGGGGAAACGCCATACCCAGGCCGTGATCGCCCTCGCCCGACGCCGAGTCAACGTCCTGTGGGCCCTGATCCGTGACCGGCGCCTCTACGACGTCGTAGCACCCGAGCCAACCAGCTAGCCGTTGTCGCGACGATGGGACTTGTCAGTGCGGGCCCAGAAACTTGCTGGTCAGCACCAGATCCATAGTGGTGGATGCTGCACGCGTGATCGAGCGAGAGACCGCGGTGCGTATCGTCGAGGAAGAGCTGGACCGCGAGAACCAGAAGTGGGCGGCCCGGGGCGCGGACCCGATACGCACAACAGTGCTGCACGTAGAGGAACACGAGCTGGTCTGGAAGGTCTACATGCGGCCAGCGGCACCACGCGTCGGCACGCCGGACACGGCACTTCGGCCCAGCCGGTGTTCCACCATTCGTCCATGGCTGGCGAGAACGCCTCACGGTGCCCATCCCCGAATGCCACCGCGCAGCACGGACAGACCGGCGGCCCGCCGTGCTGCGGCGAGAAGAACACCGCCTGCCCAGCGACAACGGTCCGTACGGCAACACTGCCGCCCGCGACAAGCGCAGGAAGTCGACTTCCCGCGTACGCAGCACGTCCCACACGTGATCGGCAAGACGCCCCCTGGGCCCTGGGCCCCGGAGATCGTTTACGGGACAGCCCTTAGGGATTGCAGATCATTAACACGTTGTTTTGATCTTGTTGTCTTCGCAGGTCTGTGCCTGGACCCGGGCCTGAAGGGCGGCGAGGGCCGTGGGTGGGGTTGTCGCCGGTGGGATGGTGATGCCGTGTGTCTCGAGCAGGCGCCGGTTCTTCAGGAGGGTGCGGTGCATCGCGGTGCGGCTGGTGGCGAACAGCACGGCGAGGGGTTCCGCGGCCAGGGCGGCCCGTAGGTGAAGCACGGTGGCCAGGATCTGGTCGGGGAAGGTCAGCCGGGGCGGGCGGCCGCGCCGGATATCCCCGTCCGGGGCCAGGGTCTCGGTGAGGTCGTTCAGTTGCCGGCGGGTCATCCCGGTCAGTGCGGGATCGGAGAGCAAGGCCTGGTCCCACTGCGGATCCGGCGTCTGCGGGGTCCGGGCCGCCGGGATTACGGGGGATGGCTGGGGGTGCAGTGCATAGTTCCAGTCGCCATGGAAGGCGTGCCTGGTCAGCGGTAGGGTGGCCATCTCCGCGTCTTTGATGCGGACTCCGGTCGGGTAGGTGTTGGTGTCGAGTTCGGCCCTCACGCGCAGTCCGGTGCGGGTGGTGGTCGCGGCGATCGACTGCACGATGACTTCGTGGCTGGTCAGCGGGCGTCCGCTCCAGTTCATGGTGATGTGCGAGAACAGCCTGTGTTCGATCTTGTTCCACTTCGATGTGCCGGGTGGTAGGTGACACACGGTGATCGTCAGCCCGGTTTCAGCGGCGAGTTGGGCCAGCTCGAGCTTCCAGGCTCGGGTGCGGTAGCCGTTGGATCCGCCGGCGTCGGCGGTGATCAGCAGCTGTGTCGCCTGCGGGTAGGCGGCCTGGCCCTGGCCGTGCCACCAGCGGCGGATCGATTCCACTGCGAACGCGGCAGTGTCGTGATCGGTGCCGACGTTGACCCAGCCGGTGTTCGCGGTCAGGTCGTAGATGCCGTAGGGGACGGCTTTGCCCAATTGTGGGTCGGCGAAGTCGTGGACGCTGACCGGGACAGGCTCGCTGGCGGGACGCCACTGGCGGCCGCTGTTTTTGAACTCGCCGACGAGTTCCTTCTTCTTGGTGTCGACGCTGATGACCGGCTGGCCGGTGTCCCGGTGGTTGCGGGCCTGCTCGTTGAGGTAGCGGAACTGGGCGTCCCGGTCCGGATGCTGACTGCCCTCGAGCGTCTTCGCGTTGGCCTGAAGACTGAAGCCTTCCTCCCGCAGCAGATCGCCCACGGTGTCGGCGCTGATCCGGTGCCCGGCCCGGGCCAGCTCCGCCGCGATCGTACGGGTCGATTTCATCACGCCGGTGATTCCACCCGTTGTCGCCTCCTGGCAGCGCATCGACACATGGCTGGCCCGGCATGCGCCCGCTCGACTCGCAGAGCTTCGTCCTCCGGCTTCGCCAGATGCCATCGACCAGCTCGAAGTCGCGTTGGGCGTACGTCTTCCCACCGACCTGCGCGCATCACTGTTGTGCCACGATGGGGATTCTTCTTATCTCGGCATATTGCCGTGCGGCCCGCTCTACTCCACGGATGCAATCGCCGACGCGAGGCAGGGGCGCATGAAGATCTGGGAGGGCGAGGACGACCCAGATGAGCAGGAGACTCCGTGGTGGGGAACGCAGTGGATCCCCTTCGCCGGCGGCCATGGCGATGAGCACTTCATCGACGCGGGCCCGGGCCTGTGGCATGAATGGCATGACCATCTCGGTCGCGCCCCGCACGCCGACTATGCCTACTTCCTGGGGTGGCCGAGCCTTGGATCGTGGCTCCACGAGGTGGCCGAGGCCATGGAACACCACGATCGAATCAACCGGCTCGACGCCGTCGCCCATCCCTCCGTCGACGAGGACGGAGAGATCGACTGGTGGGCAGCGGGGACGCGTTGTTGAGTCTGGTGGGTCGTACTCGCATCGGCACGTTTGCATCGATGTGGCGTCCGGCATCGAATGACGTCTCACACTAGGTCGCTCACCTGGGGATTCGCCGGACGTGGGGGCGGCCTTCGTCTGATCATGTGCTCCGACCAAGGTGCACGTGACCACAACGAAGGCCGTGAGGTGAGTCTGCTGCCTGATGCTGTCCAGAGGGAAGCGTTCGCGGAAGCGTCACGCTTCCGGGGCGAGTTCTACGAGTGTCTGACCGCCCGGCGCGACGAACTGTTCGAGCTGGTGGACGCGGTGCTGTGTGCGGACGGTGCGGTGAAGTCCGCGGTGGACTTAACGCTGCTGCCCGAGCATCGTCGTGGGCACGGAGCGAATCCAGAACCGCTTCGGAGGCCGTTACCCAGCAGCCGCAACCTGGCCGGCCGTACCGCGCCCGGTGCTGGCCCGCTCGCGGTGCTCGGCGACGTCCTTGTGACCGACCGGTTCCGGTCCGGGTCGGGCGGCCTGCGCATCATGCTCGAATGGCCGGCCCGCCTGCGCGACGGCCCATACCGCTCCGGCAGGTCACGCCACGGAGCCCCGGTCCGCAACCGCCACAGCACACCATTGACTCCCTGCCGGTGATCAAGCCACGGCCGACCACGCCCGTCTACCTGCGGCAACAAGGGCTCTATCTGCTCCCACGCCGCGTCCGTCAACTCACCTCGACCTGCCACAAGATCAATTACCAGACAGGCCTTAGCAGCCGAGGCCATCCACCTCGCCCTCAGCTGATTCGGCAGGAATTCTCCCGACGACTGAGTGCGAGGCCAACGGCACTGGCCACGCGGACAGCGGGCCGGGCGCCGTTGTGATGCTGTTGGTCAATTCAGGCCTGGTTACTTCAGTCGGGCCCACTCGTCGTTCGTCGGAACTGCCCGTTCGACGGCGGGCACAACGACCCCGGCGCGAAACAGTCACATGACTCTCCGGACAGGCCACCCTGGACGACCGAGATCGAGTCCTTCGCGCCAACGGCTGCACTGCCGGTCTGTCCGGGAGTGGTCGGGGCTTCGCCCGTGGCCTGGGCTGCGGGGATCGGCGGGTCGTGTGCGGGGGTTGGGTGCGGGTCTGTCATGAGTGTGGCGTGCCGCGGCTGGTTTGCCGCGGCACGCCTTTGGTTCATTTGGCGGCAGTTCACGGTCCCGGTGGGTGTGGCTGCCGAGGTCGGCTAGCGCTGGTGGTGGTGACCGCGGCGGCCCCAGGATTCGGTGTCGATGACGTTGCCGCGGTTGTCGCGGAGGGTGGCGGTGTCGCGTTCGTCCCAGATCTGGTGGCGGCGGTCCTGGTAGACGTCGCGGTGGGTGTCGCGTCCGTTGCCGGTGTGGACCTTGACGCTGGAGTGGCCGTCGAGGCGGAGGTCGTGGAAGCGGTAGCGGTTGCCGTCGCGGTCGGTGAGGGTGAAGCCCCGCAGGTTGACGCTGTGGCGGCCGGTGTTCTTCACCTCGACCCATTCGCGGTTCAGTGCGCGGTGGTCGCGCCCGCGGTCGGCGTTCTCGACGTCTCCGATGACGATGGAGGAGTGACGGCCGCGGTGGTCGCCGCGGTGGTCGTCGGCGGCGGCGGGTACCGCCGCGGCGCCGATCAGGGCGCCGACGGCGAGGAGGCCTGCGAGAGTGCGGCGGGTGGCGAGAGAAGCAGACATGCGGATGACTCCTTCAACGGTCAGCCCGGCTCGGCCTCGTGCAGGCCGGGCGGGCTCCGAACAGTTCCCGGCGTCCTGCCGAGGAGCCACACTCTGGCCCCGCATCACGCCCGTAACCACTGAAAACAGGCTGTGTTGCCTAATGGGGACATGTCCGTAACTCTCCCTTGTAAAGGGCATGTGTCAAGGCCGCATTGACCCTCGGACGCGGCAGGTCCGGTCGTCGCCCAGCAGGCCCATGGACCGCAGCGCCCCGCCTCACCCGTGCCCGGCTCCGTCGCCGCGCGTGGCCCCTGCGCCGAACGGGGTCAGGGCCTTGTAACAGCCGCTTCCGCGATTCCTCCGAACGTCCACCGACAGCACGACGACATCCGCGGGCGGAGTCCGCGCACCTGCTGCTGTCGCCGGCGGACTGGTCCCGCTGAGCGCACGGCGAGGCGCCCGCCCGTTGTCGGTCGGCCGTGTTGTGGATGTTGCCGACCGGGCCCGCCACCTGAGGGAGCAGGCCCGCTCGCGGGCCGCTACTCGCCGGGAGCCCGATACCGGATGTGCTCAGCTCTGCGCAGGGCGTCCAGCGTTTCATCGACGTTCAGGAGAACGGTCGTCTCGAACGAGCTGAGCGCGCCACCTCCACTGATCGCCAGCGCAACCGCGGCCATGGACACGTTGTCCGGAGCTTCCCAGAGGTTGTAGCCGTCGTGCGTGCCGAAGGCGTACCAGAAGCCGTGCAGCTTCCCACCGACGGACTCGATGTACGACTGAGCGGCCTTTGCCCGGTCCTCAGGGTGGCCGATCAGCCTCCCCCAAGTCTCCGGCGTGTAGCTGAACCTCGACAGATAGAGCGGCATCGTGTCTCCCTTTCGTTTCATCAACGATGCCCGCGCCGGGTGGGAGAAGGGCCGGGGTACGTCACGGTTCCCCCGAACAGCCGGGGACGATGACCGCCACGACCGAGGTGAACGCCTCGATCTGCGTGGGCATGACGGGAATCCTTGAAAACAACGGCCAGGGCTGCTCCTCGCCTCGCTCCCTCCGGTGTTTCAACGAAGTGGGGGAGTTGCCACGGGGAGGTGGTGGGTTCCCTCCACGCCTTCGTTCCCCGACTCCAACTCGCCGTGTGAACGGGTGCGGCGCTGGCACCCGGATGGGCGCCGGCAAGGTGGGGAGGGCTGTCCCTGCTGATGCTGCGCAGCGATAGGGATCATGGCTGCACGAGGCGACCAAGCTGCTGCCGTCAGGCGCCTATCGCGAGGATGGCTGGCTGCCATGGGCGTGCCTGTTCACACCGAGCATCATGCCGCCTCGCTGAATGTCTGCTGGGCCTTGGTGATGGGCGTCGCGGAGCCGGTTCGGCGACGGGGGTGCTTCACCTGGCTCTGTACGCGAGAGCGGGGTTCTGGCACACATTCCGTGAGCGATCTTGCTGGCTCTCCGTCAGCTGGTGGTGCGCACCACGCGAGCTGCGCAGATTGAAGGTTCACAGGAGGTGGTGGAGCCCGATTCAAGATCGTTCACGGAATGTGGGCCAGAACCGAGAGCGGTCAGCGTTTTGAGGCCGGTTTGGGAGGCAGCTGAGGGCCAGCCTCGGGTGCGAATGTTCACGACTTACGGCAGCACCGGAGCCGCCGATCATTTGCAGCAGTCGCACCCGGGCGCTGATCTCTCGCACCGTGGCGTGTGAAAGGGCGGGGAAGCGGCCCGCAGCGGGTCGGGAGCCGGGCGCGGGGCACGATGCGATACTGGTACCGCCGGGACATGCGAGGGTGAGCTCCTCGGCCGCCCGGTGCACGGCCGCCTGCTCGGCGGCCTCGGCAGCCTTGATGTCCTTGACCACCTTCTCCTGCGCCTGTGCCTCGGCGGCGATGATGACGGCCTGCCGCCCTCGCTCGGCCTCCTCCACGGTCCGAAGCCGCTTGATGGACTCCTCCTGCTCGGCGACCGTACGGTCCACCGCGATCCGCTCCCGCACGACCTCGGCGATGTCCCGCTTTTCGGTCTCGACCTCCTTGTCGGCGGCGATCCGGGTCAGTTGCGTCTCCCGCTCCCGGGCGATGACCTCCAGCAGGCGGTCCTTCTCGATCCGCTCGTTCTCGATGGCGATGACCCGCTCGCGGTTCTTCTGCGCGACGGCCACCTCACGCGCCTGGTTCTCGCGCTGGATGCCGAGCTGCTCCTCCGTCTTGAGGAAAGCGCTCTGCGCCCGCAGCCGCTCTTCCTCCACCACCCGCGCGGTCTCCGCCTCCTCCCGCGCCCGTACCGTCTCGATCTCGCGGCGCTGCTTGATCTCGGCGTCAGCCTGGCGGCGCTCGAGCTCCAGAATGGCCTCGCGGGCGTCGACGTTCTGGCGGGTGAGCTCCTTCTGCTCGTGCTGGCGGAACTCGTTGGTGCGTACGCTTTCGACGGCCGTCAGTTCGGTGATCTTCCGGATGCCCTGGGCGTCGAGGATGTTGCCTGCGTCCAGTTGGGAGAGCGGGGTCTGCTCCAGGTAGTCGATCGCCGCGTCCTCCAGGCTGTAGCCGTTCAGATCGGTGCCGATGATGTGGATGATCCGGTCGCGCAGTTCGTTGCGCATCGTGTAGAGGTCGATGAAGTCGAGCTGCTTGCCCACCGTCTTGAGCGCCTCGGAGAACTTGGCGTTGAACAGCTCCTGCAGGGTCGCCTTGTCGGAGGCCCGCTGGGTGCCGATGGCCTGGGCGACCTTGATGACGTCCTCGACGGTCTTGTTGACGCGGACGAAGAACGAGATGCGGATGTCGGCGCGGATATTGTCCTTGCAGATCAGACCGTCGCGGCCGGTCCGGGAGATCTCGATGGTCTTCACCGAGATGTCCATGACCTCGGCCTTGTGCAGCACAGGCAGAACGACCTGCCCGGTGAAGGTCACATCGACCTTCCGCATCTTGGAGACGATCAGGGCCTTGCCCTGCTCGACCTTGCGGAACAACCGGGTCACCACGAGCAGAGCGGCGACCACGAGGACGAGAACGACGATGACGAGCGTGCCAAGGCCCAAAGAGATGGCATCCATGAGGAATCCCCACGTGAGAAGTCGAAGCTGAGAAGCCGTGAAGGCTGAGAGAAGCGGCGGGTCAGCCGCGCGGGTCGAGCGCCGCATCGAAGGGCGCGACCCAGAAGAACTCGCCTGCGTCGTCGTACGCATAGAGCAGCGCGGTACTGCCGAGCACGAGCGGATCACTGCCGTACTGGCGGACCTGGACGACCGCGGTGGCGCCGTCCCCTGCCGCGACCTCGGCCTGGCCGAAGCCGGCGTCCACCCGCCCCGTGCGGATGACGCAGGTCAGGCCGACGAAGTCCAGCCGGGACGGCCCGGGTTCGTCAGGGAAGAGCTTGGCCAGGGGTCGTACGAGCAGCCTCGTCACGCGCCAGGAGAGAAACAGCGACCCGAACAGGAGCGCGGCGCCGAGGAAGTGGACCAGGGCGTCAGGTCATCCAGTACGGGACAACAAGACGGCGCCGGTCAGACTAGTGAACCAGGCCACGGCGACCAGGAGGGAGGCCGACAGCGCGACGGGTGCACCTCCGACGCCCAGGGCGCCGCTGTCTACGTCCGAGTCGAAACCGTCGTGATCTGCGGCCCCGAAAATCACCAGCAGCCAGAAGCCGAGGACGACCACCAGGGCCGCGGTGAACAACACGGTGGGGAAGGCAAGGGCGGAAGTGACGAACTCGTCCATGAGCTTCCCCCCTTCCTCATGCGTCGCCGCCGGCCGTAACGCTGGTTTGCGGTCTACGGCATCCAGTTCGGCTCCCCTCCGGACAGAGCCCATCCTGCCCTGCACGCATGCTTGTTCACATTGCCGGTAGTCGGCAATCTTTAGGCTCCCTTAACACCGACGCTCGGACGCCCCCGTTCTCGGGTGTCTCATGTGTCACCGTTCCCGAGCGCGTGTCGCCCGAATCGGTGAAGCCGCGGCTCCTGTTGGGAAGGCGGTGCGGCGAGATGGTTTGACGACGGAGCATGCTGTGCTGCCGTCGGCTGCTCTCTGGCCCCATGCCCGTTCCTCCCCGGCTCGGGCATCATGACGGGAGGTCTCCAATGGCGGGGGCCGAGGCGAGGGGAGAATCGCGTGGTGCAGTGGAGGCGTCTGAGTTCCGGTGTCCGTCCGGTGCCCCGCCCCGTCGCAACTCCCTCGGTGTGGGCAGCCGCATGTGCCGCGGCCCTCGTCCTGGTCACCGTCCTGAACTACCTGAACGGCCACGGCGACCCCACGATCGACCTTCTTGTGCTGTCTGCGGTATGCGCGGTACTGAGCACCGGAGCCCGGCTCATCGCCGCACCGGGAACGGCCCTGGTCTGCTGGCTCACCCTCAACGGCTTTGCCACACCACCCATGGGTGAACTCACATGGTCCGCCGGCTACGACCTGGGTCGTCTCGGATGTCTCCTGGCGGCGGCGAGTACCGGAACCGCTATCGCCCGCATCACCAATGCCCGCGCTGCCTACCGCCGGCTGACTCCTCACAACCCTGCGGGTTCCTGACCGACCCGAGTACCCGCGGGCGGTCGACCTCTCAGGAGGGGCAAACGAGGTACCCGCATTGGAGTACGAGCGCCCTCAGCGCCGTTGCTGCTGGTGGTGACCGCCCACCCGCTGATTCTCGTCTGAGCAGTGACGGCATCCAGATCGGCGATCTCGCAACCGCGGTCCACACGAGAGCCTGGCGGCTGTTGTGCGGGGGCGCGACGTGACGGAGGCGGCTCGCCGAAGCCGCCACACAGGTACGACGTCGCCACCCGGATCTCCCGCTCCTCGCTCGAACGCGCCTGCGGCACCACAGCGCCATCTAGGGGAGTCGCCGGATCGCCACCCGTGCAGCTCCACCAGGTGCGGGCCATGGTGAACAGCCGGAATAGCGACGAGCGAGGAGCACAGCGATGACGCACGAAGGCATCTGGGGATACCGTGCCGATTCGGGCTACGAGACGGGGACCGACCTGATCGTATTCAAGGTCGAGGAGGCCGATGGAAGCATCGGAAAGATCGATGAACACACGGACGATGCCGGAGCCGGCTACCTCGTCTCGACACCGGCGTATGGATCTTCGGCAAGCACCTTTAGCTCTCCGCCAGCGCCATTTAGCGCGTCGACCGTGACAACGAAACGGTCTACGTCAACCGGAGGAAGGACCAGATCAAGGACGCCCCCCGCGTTCGAGCAAGAAGGCAGCCCCGCGACCCCAGCTACCTTGGGCAGTTCGCCAAGTACTACGCCATGCCGCACGTGTGACTCTCCCCCGTCGGAGGACGACCCGGTGGGACCTGTACCGCGACAGCCCCCGCTTAGCCGGTTTGCGACAGGCCGCGACCCCGCACACATCGGTATCGTTGCGGTTGCCGGCGGTGAGGCCGTCTTCCATTGATCCCTGTCCCGATAGGGATTCAGACGTCGTGAGGCTCACGGTGAGTCGGAGACGATACCGGCCGGGGCGTCGCGGAGTTGGCCTCTGCCACGGGTGAGGCGGTGGGGACGTAGTAGACGGAGCGGCCTTGCTTGGAGCGTTCGAGGATCCCGCGGGAGACACCCTGTTCGAGGGTGTTGCGGATGACTGCTGCCTGCACCTTGCGCTCGGGGTATGCCGTGCTGACGCTTTCGGTGACTTCCGCGGCGGACTTCGGCTCTGTTTGGCCGGCGAAGACAGCGGTGATCAGCTCAAGCCAGGACGGTCCCGAGTCCTTCGTCATTGAAGGGGCTTTTACCGGGGCGTTCCTTGCCTGGGAGGCTTTGGCGGGAGCCGCCGTCTTGGAGGCCACAGCCTTCTTCCCCGCGGTGGAGGCGCTTCGCGCGGAAGGTACGGCTGCACGCTTCGTACCGGGCTTGGCGGCTTGGGAGGCTGCAGACCTCGCGGGGATGCCCAGCGCGTCCTGCATCTTCAGGAGAACCTTGCTGTTGTCCTCCAGCTGGTGCAGTTCCTCCTGAAGTCGCTGTAGTTCGCTCCGCACTTGCTCCTGCGCGGTCTGGTTGACGGAGAGGTCGCTGGCGATCTGCTGGGCGTAGTCATCCCGGATTCCGGCGGGTTTGGTGCCAGTGCTCATGGGATCCTCGTATCTCTCGCGGACGTACATGTGTGACGCGATGGTACGCAGTGCGTGATTGCTTGACACCCAATTGCCCTGGAAATCCTTCAGTTGGGTTCCAGTGAAGTCGGCCGGCCACCACTGCGACCCGACTTGTTGGACGGCTCGTCGCAGCGGCTCGGGTCCAGTCCTGACCGGCCGGTACTGGCCGCAGGCTCTTCAGGAGCGGCGCGGTGCAACAGCATGCATCGTTGGTCGCTGCTGGGCTGGCCGCTCTTGATTGCGAGGCGGGATATGGCACGGAGTTGTCGGGGGAGGGCCAGCAGACGGACCTTGGCTCGTTGTCCAGGTGCAGGCCAGTACCAGCCCGGCCAGGGTGCGGCCGGGCGGAGAGGGCAGGAGGCCTTGAACGGCTCCTTCCGGGCTGTGTCCGTACACGCCGCGGATGTTCAGCCGGCGGATCCTGGGCCGGCGCTTCGGCGGCGTCGTGCGCGGATCTCCCGGACCGACAGGATGATCGCCGCCAGATTGAGCGGGAAAGCAACGGCGTTTGCCACAGCCGGGATGTCGAATGCCCGCAGGAGGCTCGTGGCCAGGGAGAGCAGGAACAGCGTCAGCGGCAGCGCGCGCCGCCACGCGGGAATGTCCCGTATCAGGGCGACGGTCACGGTGCACCACAGGAGGGCGCCGAGGACGGCGATGCCGAGGAGGGCCAGGGCGAACAGCATTCGTGTGCCTCCGTGAGAGAGATGAGGGGGTGGTGCGCCGCGATGAGCTTTCGCGGCGCACCACCTGGGCACTACATATCAGGTGACCGGGTCAGCCCTTGGTGTAGACGATTCTCGAACTGGAGACGTACGAGGAGTAGGTACGCGCCCAGCTCCAGCCGCCGGTCCTGGTCCACTTGATGCCGGTGAAGGCGATCCGGTAGGTGGTCCGGTCCCGGTAGGAGTACTGGTAATGGGTTTCGTGCGTGGCGAGGATCTTCTGCCTGCCCCAGCCGTACCACGCGACGACGCGGCACTTGAAAATGTACTGCTTGCGGTACTTGTGCTGGCGCTGCCACGAGGTGATGGGCAGCGGCCCCCAGTCACCGCTGACGACGTCCCAGATCCAGTGGTAGCTGTAGTTCTGCCAGCTGCCGTAGCTCCACGACGTCGTGCGCAGGACGGTGGTGTAACTCCGCCCGGTCCACGCGTGCTTGGGTACGCGGCAGGTGGAGCACCCGGTCACGTCGTCGTTGTTGACCGGGTCCGCGCAGGCGTAGTCGTAGGCGTTGCAGCTTCCTCCCGGAACCGGGTCACTCGACAGGAATCGGCCCGTGGTCGGGTTGTAGAGCCGGACGCCCATCAGCGTGATGTTGTTGAGCGTTTCCGTCGAGCGGTGGGCGCCGCCGTGCCAGCCGTAGCGGACGGAAGGCTGGCCGCCGTTGCCGTATTCGTCCGTGTTGAGGACGGTGGGGGCCTGTCCGGCGGCGGCCGGCAGCTGGATCACCACATCGCCGTGGAGATTGACGAGCTGGAGCACGGTGGCGTCGGTCTTGGCGGTGACGGCGGCCAGCTGTCCGTCGAAACCGTTGACGTTGCGCGTCACGGCGCCGGTGGCGGTGTCCTCCACGATCCAGCGGGGGCTGTCCGCGTCGGAGCTGTAGTGGTTGAGCTTGGACTGGTTCTTGACCCAGTTCCCGGTGGCGTTGGATTCGACGGTCCAGCCGCGGAAGCGGAGCTGGGAGTCGAGGTTCCAGGTCTGGCGCTGGGATCCGACGGTCTGCTGGCGGACCAGGTCGTTGCTGAAGTACGACAGCGAGGTGCCCGGCGCGGCCGAGGTGCGCCCGAACGCGTCGTACGCGTAACCGGAGTCCACCAGGCGGTCGCCGGTGTCGTAGGTGTGGTTGGTGGTCGTGGCAGCCGCGGTGGTGCAGTCCAGGCCCGGAGCGGCAGTCGCCGTCGCCAGCGACTTCCGGTTGGAGTTCTTGTCGAAGGTGTAGCTGCGAGTGACACAGACGGTGTCGACCGTGTCGTCCTCGGCCTTCACCAGTCGGCCGACCTTGTCGTAGCTGTACTTCTGGTTCGCCGTCTGGCCGGCCGATCCCGTGTAGAGGGACCGCTGAGCGTGTGCGGTGGGCACCAGGTTTTCGGAGAACAGGACAACGCCGTCGCTGTCACGCGTGTACGTCCGGTCCGTCGGCATGCCGGCGGGGTTCAGGCCCTGCCGCATGGTGTAACCACCAGGCAGCTTCTGGCTGCGGACCTGTCCGTCTCCGTCGTAGCTGACGCTGAAGGTGCCCGCAACGGAGTCGGTGATGGACGTGGGCAGACCACGCGGGTCCACCGCGGTGTCATAGCCGTACGTGGTGGTCGAGGGCACGTTGTCGCTGACCTGGACCGCGCGTCCTTCGGCGTCGTACTTGCTCGTGGTGACGCCGCCGTCGGCGTCGGTGTACGACAGGAGCCTGCCGAGCTGGTCGTAGGCCTTGGTGACAGTGCCGCCGTCGGTGGAGGTGATCGTTGAGACCTTGCCGCTGTTCGCGTCGAAGGCCGTGGTCACCGCGGGAACCGCCGTGCCCACGCCACCGGTGATGGTCACCGAGGTGGCACGGCCGGCCGGGTCGTAGCCGGTGGTCTTCACCCGGGTGCTGCCGTTGGCGGTCTCCGTCAGCTTGGACGTCTGACCCCAGCGGTCGTACTCGGCGAGAGTGGTCACCAGCTCGGCGGGGTTGGAGCCGCCGCCGGTGACAGCCGCGGCGGGCCTGGTGCGACACACCTCGTCGGCCCACTCGGGCCGCCCCGCACACACCCCGGTCCCGCCACCGGTGTAGTACTCGGTGATCAGGGTGCCGGCGTCAGCGCCGCTGGAGCCCGGCATCGTGCGGCTGATCTGGCGTCCGGCCGCGTCGTAGGTGGCCTTCTCGGTGATGGCCAGGCCGCCCGGGTCCTGGATGGTGCTGGTGGGCTGCCCCTTGACCCAGTCGTAGACGGTCTGGGTGGTGCGGCCGTCTGCCGTCAAAGCCGGCCAGTTGCGGGCCTGGGCACCCTCGGTGGTCTTGGTGACCTTCTCCGAGACGTTCGCGCTGCCGTCGGTCGGCCTGCCGCTGTCGTACTCCTTGATGTTCTGGTGGCGGGCGATCACCTGCTCGCCGGCCGCAGCCACCGTGGCCGCGCCGTCCTTGAGGTCTGCCTCCAGGACCACGCGGTGCAGCGGCCCGAGGGTTTCCACCTCGCGGGAGCCATCGGCGTTGTAGATACCGCGGTTCGAGAGCAGCTCCGCGCGTTCGGCCACGGGGAGCTGAGCGATACCGAGATCGGCCAGCTGGGCCTTCTCCTCGGCGGTGGTGCCGATCGCCAGAGCCCTGTTCGCCGCCGAGAGCTCACGCACGGCGTTGCCGAAGCGGTCGTACTCGGTCGTGGTGACGTTCTTGCCCGGGTCGAGGGTGTTGACCTCACGTCCGGAGGCGTTCAGGTAGTGCACCATCGCCCGGCTGTAGTTGCCGGCCACCAGGGCACTGCCGTCGTTCGAGGAGGGGCGGGAGTCGGTCGGGAAGACGGCGGTCGCGTCGGTGGGCGCGTCGAGCTGCCCCCATGCCTTCACATCGGCTGCCGCCATCGCGTGGGGAGCCTTCGCCCCCGTGAGGCTGACGCCGTAGACGACCGTGCTCTGAGCGGTGTTTCCGTCCGTCTCAGAGGCCGAACCGGCCTTGAGCGTGGGACGGGTCACCTTCAGCAGCATCCCCTCACCGGAGACGGGGTCGCTGCCCACCTTGCCGTAGTGGAACGTCCAGGGCAGCTGGCCCGGCGGCGTCATCTCGATGACACGGCCAGCGCCGTCGTAGGCGTACGTCGTCTTGAGAGCGGGCGAGATGCGCGGATCCCACGTCGCCCGGAGCCGGCCCAAGTCGTCGTACGAGTACTTGGCGACAGCCGTCGCGGTGGAGGACGCCGCGCCCGGGGCCGTGGCCCAGACCCGGATCTCGGCGACCTGGTCCTTCACGTCGCCGAACGACATGGACGTGGCGGTGTTGGAGGACGCGTAGTTGAACTCCAGCACCCGGCAGCCCTTGGTGGACGGCGTGGTCTCGCAGGCGCCGACGGTTACGGCGCTGGTCGCGGCGATGATGCGCTTGGGGCGGGCGAGGACCTTCCCATCGACGGTCACCGCCTCCGACACGACCTCGGTCGTGGAGTTCGCGCGGCCGTCCACGAGGGAACGGGAGACGACCCACGCCGTCGAGGAGGCGTCGACGCGCTTGAAGGTGGTGACGGCGCCGTCGGTGTCCGAGAGGGTGAAGTCACCGGTGGTGAAGTTTCCGGCGAGCGTCAGGTTCTCCGCTCCCGGTTCCGGAATCCAGCCCGTACCGGCGGTGTTGGCCGTGAATGCGATGGTGCCGCCCTCGGCGGTCACGACGTCCAGCGACGTCGCGGAGGTCTTGCGGAGCTCGGAGTAGTCGGACTGCACCGCCTGCGCGGCCGTGCCCGTCACCCACTCCTTGCCGAAGATGGCCGCCTGGCCCCCCTGGGTGGAGCCGGCGTCCGGCGTCCGCGAGGAGAAGCTGCGGGTCACCGACATGTCCAGGACCGACACGTCGGTTCCGGACAGGGTGTAGTCGCCGGTGAGCAGGTTCAGCGAACCGGGCCCCACCTCGGAGGAGGCGGCGCCGTCGGCGTTGCGGTCCACCACGGCGTTCAGCGGCTGCGTGGCACCACTGCCGCCGGGGCCGCTGAAGTCGGCCTTGATCTGCACGGCGCCGTCGGGGTTGACCGTGTCGGTGGTGTTCCACACGAGCGGGGCGTTCTTGCCGCCGGTCATGGCGACGGGCCACGCGGTGAGCGGAGTTCCGCCGGAAGTCACCTGGCCCGCCGGGATCTGCACCCAGGGGTCAGCCTGCGACCGGCGCCAGGAGAACGACACCTTGTCGTACTTCGAGCCGTCGGCCTCGGCGGCCAGCGGGAGACGCCGGGCCGTGTGCTCGCCCTCGCTGGGCTGGACGAAGCCGCCCGGACCTGCATGGAAGGTGTACGAGAGAGGCTCGGACTTGTTGTCCGCCTTGTCGACCGCGCGGACCTGGAGGGTGTGGGTACCGTCCTTGGGCGGGGCGATGGAGATCGCCTTGGCGTCCGTGGCGCCGCCGGTGGTGACCTTGGTCCAGGTCGTGCCGTCCAGGGACCACTCGAGCCAGTTGTGGTCGGCTGCGGGCGGCGTGACGTTGAACGTGCCCGCCTGGCCTGCACCCTTGACCCAGGCGTTGGACGGGTAGTCCGCCGAGGTGATCCCGGTGGGGGCGGAGGGAGCGGCCGTGTCGACCGTGAAGGTCTTCCAGGTCGACCAGCCCAGGTTGTAGTGCGTGCCGTCGTACGGGGACGTACGGAACTTGTACGTCTTGCCGTTGGTCAGGACCCCTGCAGGGACGGTGACCGGGGCGGGCTGGCCCGACGGAACGAACGCCGACCGCAGGACGTCGCCGACCTGGGTGTCGGTGGCAGAGTCGAAGATCTGGAAGGCGCCCTGGACCTTGTCGCCGTTGGCGTCGATGAACGAGTCACGCAGTGTAGGCGTCGTGGAGTTCACGACGTACGCGCCGCCGTAGGAGAAGAACGGGGCGCCCGCCTCCTGCTTGGTGCCGGTACGCGGCCGGTAGTTGTAGGTGACCGTCAGCTTGGGCACATTGCTCGCGGCGTTGGCGGAGTTGACCCGCTTCCACTGCAGGGACGTGGCTTCCGAGGAGGCCCGCAGACCCATGCCGGAGTAGGACCACTTGTTGTTGGCCCAGTGCTGGACAAGGCTGGTGACATCCGCGTCGATCCAGCCGTCCGCGGTGCAGGCCGGGTTGCCCTTGGTCTGCGTGGAGGTGGCCATCTTGGTGACCATTGCGGGCTGGTTGGTCCAGCGCGAGGCGGTGGAGGCGTTGTTCGCGGTCCACACCTCCCAAGGCTGGGCGGTGCAGTCCGTGTTCCCGGAGTGGAAGTTGAACAGCGACAGCTTGGCGTTTGAGATCAGGGCGTCGGCGACCGGAGCGGTGTTCCAGGTGATGAAGGAACGCGCCGTGCGGAAGGTGCCGTCGGCGTTCTTCGTCCCCGGGTTTCCGAGATCGAGCTCGGTATCGCCCGACCAGTCGACGGTCTCGCCCTGCTGGACGTAGGTGTCGAAGAGGTTGCCCAGCACGGACGTCGACGGGTCGACCGTTACCGGGTACTTGGTGGCGGGGTCGGCAAGGAATCCCGCGTCCGGCGTGATGACCAGGTCCACACCGTCCTTGGTCTTGACGACCTTCATGGCGACCTTGGCCCGGCGAGTGTGCTCACCGGACACCTCGTCGACGGTGGCATCCCACATCACCGGGGCCGGCATGGTGGCGCTCTTCTCGGACTTCTTGTCCGTGAAGAGGATGCTTCCGTCGCTCTGCTCCTCGACCTTCAGACCCTTGGTCTTCAGCGGCAGCGTGTAGGAAAAGCCTGCCTCAGGCTTGGCCCTGACCTCGACGAACTGCTCGAAGCCGGTACGAGTCGCCTCCACGACGACGTCCGCGCCCGGGACCGCGTTCTCGTACACGGCGCGAGTGCTGTCCAGCTTCGGTGCCGGCAGACCGCCACGCCACTGCAGGGTGATCGCTTCCTCGCCCTGCCCCAGAGTCACCAGGTCGGTGGCGGGGGCCGACTGTGCGGCCCGCAGAGACGCTGCCTTCGTGCCGGACTTGCCGGCGAGCTTCAGGCCTCGCGGATGGGCCTTGGAGTACACCGAGCCGTCGGACGCCGCGGCGAGCTCGACGTCGACGTCACGCCAGGTGCCTGTCGCGGGGTCCTGGAAACGGATCGGGCCGGCCGCCATGTCCGTGGTGAGCGAACCGTCCTTGTTCACCCAGGTGGTCGACGTCTCCGTGCGCTCGGAGAGCGCCTCGACCCGCTGGCCCGACAGCCGGGCCGCCACGCGGGCAGACGGAATGTCGGCGGCCGTGGTCGCGGCCTGCGGCTTCTGGGCCTCGGTGGCGTTCGGCGCGGAGGGCGCGGCGATGGCTGCCTCGGCTCCGTAGACCGTCGACACCGACATCAACACGGCGATGCCGGCTGCGAAGGCGCGTACGCTCGCCCGCTGGTCGCGTCTTGGCCGAGCTCGGAACCCTGGCGAGGGCTCCGGTATCTGGCTTGTCACGTTTCTCCCCTTGTACGTGTACGGGTGGTGCTGGTGGGGCCGGCGGCTGGCCAACCGGCCCCTGCGCCGGACCGCCCAGAGGCGGGGGCCGACGCAGTCTGTAGGGCCGCCAGCCAGCACTTTCGCTGGACGGCGGCATGCCGCGTCTCCTCCCGACCGGTGGGCCGGGAAGGTTTGGCGGAGAGGGACATGTCCGTGCTACGGCTCGATCAGGCCGCTCCTGATGGCGCAGGGGGTGAGCCCGCGCGTGGCCTGCGATTCGGTGAGCCGGGGCATGGAGGCATCCACAATGGCCAGATCAACAGGGTTCCCCTGTAAGGCCGCGGCTGCTTCCGGGCCACCCGCGGAGCGCGCAGTCAGCCAAGTCTCTGCATCCAGGATCCGCCGCAGACAGCGCAGTACCAGGGCGTGATCATCGGCGAGCGGCGCGTGGGAAACGGCGTCACCGCCGGGACTCCGCTGGCACGGCTGTGAAGATCTGGCCGGTTTCGTCGTGGAGACCCAGGGTGGGTTGCCGCCGCTCGGCGTCCCGGGCGGAAGCCACCCGTTCACCGCTGGTCGCTCGTTCACACACCAGGCAGTCGAGCATCACGTTGAACGTCTGAACCGGCCCGCTGGTCTCACCGTGACCTGTGAGCTGGGCCTGGGACCCCGGCCACAGGAGATCCGCTGCCGCGATCGCGGGGGAGGGTCGCTGGAGCCAGCGGGGAGCGAGCCCCAAGGGGAAGGGAAGCGCGCCGGTCACCAGCATCGCGATGACGCCGAAGAGCATCGACGCGGAGACGGTGACCCACGGGCTCGGCAGAAGCACGAGGACCGCGACAAGGGCGATGGCATTCATCGTGAAGATCCGCCAGAACAACGGCATGCGGACCTCACCCCCCGGCTAGTACTCGTTCCCCGCGCAACAGCCCAGGAGGCCAGCTATGGCTCTGACCTGCGAAAAGCAATCGGGACGCAGTCTGCGTGACCGGAATCAGTCCGTCCATACATGCTGACACCCATCTTTCGGCGCCCCTGAATCCGTCAACAGAGCGGAGGACTCCCGCAGCTGTGACGCCGAACTTCGCTTGCCCTGATGAAGAGCCGCACAGAGGGGGCGAAACCGGGACAGCCCCTATGTCCTACTGCCGGGCCGCATCCGTGTTGCGCTGTGACACCGGGGGGTCGCAGTGTCAGGCGGCCTTCCGAGTCACTGCTGATTCGGGCTTTCCGACGGACAGGGTGGGGGTGTTGCCATCCGGTGCCGAGGATCCGGGCGACGGCTCCCCCGCCATGGGGGGCCTGGGCAGCGTCATTGCGGGCGCGGTGTGCAGGGGGCCGGACTGTTGCGGGGTGGCCCGTTCGAGGAAGCGCAGCAGTTCGACGGGGAAGGGCAGGACGAGGGTCGAGTTCTTCTCGGCGGCGACCGCGACGACCGTCTGCAGCAGTCTGAGTTGGAGGGCAGCGGGCTGGTCGGACATCACGGCGGCGGCTTCCGCCAGCTTCTTGGACGCCTGGAGTTCGGCGTCGGCGTTGATGATCCTGGCCCGGCGTTCGCGGTCGGCCTCGGCCTGCCGCGCCATCGACCGTTTCATGGTCTCGGGGAGGGAGACGTCCTTGATCTCCACCCGGTCGATGGTCACGCCCCACTCGACAGCAGGGCTGTCCATCATCAGTTCCAGGCCCTGGTTCAGCTTCTCCCGGTTGGAGAGGAGCTCGTCGAGATCGCTCTTGCCGAGGATGGACCGCAGCGAGGTCTGTGCCATCTGGGAGACGGCGAAGCGGTAGTCCTCGACGCGGATGATCGCGTCGACGGGGTCGACGACCTTGAAGTAGATGACGGCGTCCACCCGGACGGTGACGTTGTCGCGGGTGATGCCGTCCTGGGCGGGCACCGGCATCGTCACGATCTGCATGTTCACCTTGTGCATCGAGTCCACAACCGGAATGATCACGGCGAACCCCGGTCCCCGGACCTGGCCGCGCAGGCGACCGAAGCGCAGCACGACACCCCTCTCGTATTGCCTGACCACCCGGGCCGCCGCTGCCAAATAGAGCAGGCCTGCGGCGCCGGTGATCGCCAGTGCGGTCAGCAGCTCCTGGACCATGGCGAACCATCTCCCTCCAGAGCGACCTCTCTCCTGGATATGCCCCCTTTGCCATCCTTTGACCCTCATGTCGAGTGGAGCAATCGGAGGCCGGCCGACAGAACGGGGCCGAGGGCGGGCATTTGCGGCGACATGACATCACGTGCGCCGTGCCACCGGGGCGGTGTGCGCGTTGCCTGCCACCAGGACCTGCGTCAGGGGCCGTGAAGATGGGTGCTGGCCCCGATGCGCTGGGTGGGGCGTTAGGTGATGGTGGGAATCTGGAGCACCTCTTGTTCGGGACGGCCCTCGTAAGGGGCTGGGGACGGCATGCCGGGATGCGCAGGCTGGTGCGATGAACTGACGAGCATTCGTTGAAAGCAAGAGGGGGAAGAATGGCGGGCGATGAGGCGGCTGTGGAAGTCGTTCCCGCGGGTACCGCACCGGGGCAGGCTGGGAAGACGGGCCGGGACGCGAGCCGGATCGAGGGGTGGTCCATAGCGTGGATGCTCCTGGCCATGGTGATCTGGGGATGGTTCGCCTTCCTGCTGTTTGCCGACTACGGCCCCGAGGTGTCGTCGTACCAGGGGTCCCGCAGTCTGTGCCAGGGCCCGTTTGTTGAGCCGTCGCCCCAGGAACGGGTCTGCCGCAGCGACGAGTTGCGGCAGTGGCCCTCGCTGATGGGCATCCTCGCGCTGGCGGTTGTAGCGACCGTTACCGCCGCGGCGACCACGGTGTACGCCAAGGTCCTCGCCCGCCTGGCTCACAGAGAAGAACCCCGCGTGAACCAGCAGGGCTGAGGTTTGCCGTTGCAGCCACCCGGTGGCCGAGATCGGGGCCGGTTACGAGCCGGTGGTGAACGCGCAGACCGTCAACGACTAGCGGCGTGACCGTTCGCAATCGGCGTTGGTGCGGGGAAGGTCTTCCGTTGCCGGGGCGGTGAAGATGGGTGTTGGCCCCGATGCGTTCAGCGGGGGCGCCAGGTGATGGTGGGGGTCCGGAGCACCTTCTGTTCGGGGCGGCCCCTACGGGGCACGGGTGCTCGCGGCAGCACCTGTGAACGGAGCCGCGCCGATGACGACCCCGACCCCGTCGCCGCCTCACCCCCGGATCCGCTGGGCGGGCCCGCCATGAGCGTCACCGCATGGCTGGCCGTGGCGGTGTTCGGGGCTGTCTACGTGCTGATCGCCACCGAGAGGGTCCACCGGGTCACCGCGGCCCTGGGCGGCGCGGTCGTCATGCTGCTGATCGGCGCGACCCGCCCGGAGCACGCGTTCTTCTCCGATGTGGCCGGGATCGACTGGAACGTCATCTTCCTGCTGCTGGGCATGATGCTGATCGTCTCCGTCCTCAAGCGCACGGGGCTGTTCGAGTTCGTCGCGATCTGGGCCGCCAAGCGGTCGCACGGGCGTCCGTACCGGCTGATGGTGCTCCTGATCTTCGCGACCGCGTTCCTGTCGGCGTGGCTGGACAACGTCACCACCGTCCTGCTGATCGCCCCCGTGACGATCGCGGTCTGCACCAGGCTCGGCGTCCCGGTCGTGCCGTACCTGATCGCCGAGGTGATGGCATGCAACATCGGCGGCGCCGCGACCCTGATCGGCGACCCGCCGAACATCATGATCGGCTCCCGCGCCGGCCTCTCCTTCAACGACTTCCTGCTCCACATGGCCCCCATCGCGGCGCTGTTGGTCGTGGTGTTCGCGGTGATGGCGCGGTGGATGTTCCGCGGCGCCTTCTCCTACGACCCCAAGCGGGCCGCGCACGTCATGGCCATGCGGGAGCGGGACGCCATCACCGACGCCCGCCTGCTGGCCGTCAGCGGCATCGTGGTCACGGTCGTGATGGCCTGCTTCGTCCTGCACACCGCCTTGCACCTGGAGCCCTCGGTGGTGGCGATCTCCGGCGGCCTGGTCCTGCTCGCCGTCTCCCGTCTCAATGCCCGCCAGGTCGCGGCCGATGTCGAGTGGGAGACCCTGGCGTTCTTCGCCTTGCCTGTTCGTGATGGTCGGCGCCATGGTCCAGACAGGGATCCTCACCGACCTCGGGCAGGCCGCGGCCCGCGTACTGGAGGACAACCTGTTCGGCGCTTCCATGGCCCTGCTGTTCGGATCGATCGTGCCGTCGGCGGTGATCGACAACATCCCGTTCGTCGCCTCGACCAGCCCGGTCGTCTCCGAGATCGTCGAGGCCTCCGGAGGGGCCGGTCAGGCCCAGGTGCTGTGGTGGTCGTTCGCGCTCGGAGCGGACCTGGCCGGCAACGCCACGATCATCGCTTCCTCCGCCAACGTCGTCACGGTCGGCATCGCGGAGCGCGCCGGACACCACATCTCCTTCTGGCAGTTCAGCCGGTACGGCCTGGTCGTCACCGCCGTCACCACCGTGCTGGCCGGCTTCTACGTGTGGCTGCGCTACTTCGCACTCGCCTGACCGATAGAAAGGAGGAAAGGCCATGACGGAATCCGATGACGAGCGGATCGCCGAGCTTGAGGCCCTGCTGTGGCACGACGACCCCCGCTTCGCCCGCGGCCTGGGCAAAGGCCGCCCCCGACGGCCCCGCGAGTACCGCAGCGGGCGGGCCTGGCTGATCATGGCCTGCGCCCTGGCCATGATGGTCATCGGGGCCGCGGCCCGGCTGGGGACGCTGCTGGCGGTCGGCCTCATCATGGCCGCGCTCGCGGCGCACCTCTTCGACACCAGCCGCCGGCGTGGTCCGCGCCGGCCCGGGCCATAGGGGCGGGCTGTGACGCTGCAGCAGCTGTACCTGGTGCTGTTGGTGGGTGGTGTCGTCCTCATGGCCAGCATCGCCGCGGCCCGCGCGGCGCACAGGCTCGGCCTGCCGAGCCTGCTGTTGTTCCTCGCCGTCGGTGTGATCGCGGGCGAGGACGTGATCGGTATCGAGTTCGACGACGCGCAGCTAGCCCAGTCTCTGGGCACCGCAGGTCTGGCGGTCATCCTTGTTGAGGGCGGCCTGAGCACCCACTGGCCCGACGTCAAGCGTCGGCTGGCACCGGCCGGTGTACTGGCCACCGCCGGCGTCGCCCTGTCCGTGGTGGTCACGGGTGCCGGGGCCCACTACCTCCTGGGCATGGACTGGCATCTGGCGTTGCTGTTGGGCGCGATCGTCTCCTCCACCGACGCCGCCGCCGTCTTCGCCGTCCTGCGCTCCCTGCCCTTGCCGCGGAAGACAACCGGGCTGCTGGAGGCGGAGTCCGGGTTCAACGACGCCCCCACGATCATCCTGGTCCTGGTCTTTTCCACTGCCGCGGCCGACCTCCCCGGCCCCGCCGCGATTCTCGGCAACGTCGTCTACCAGCTGGTCGTCGGCGGGCTGCTGGGGCTGGCCGTCGGTCGGATCGGGGTGGCCGCGCTGCGGCACATCGCGCTGCCGGCCACCGGGTTGTACCCGCTGGCCACCGTCGGGTTCGGCATCATCGCCTTCGCCGCCGGCGGCTTCGTCAACGCGAGCGGCATCATCGCCGCCTACCTGGCCGGGCTGGTCCTGGGCAACTCGCGCCTGCCCCACCGCGCGGCGACCCGCTCCTTCGCCGAGGGCACCGGATGGCTCGCCCAGATCGGCCTGTTCGTCATGCTCGGCCTGCTCGTCGACCCCAGCGAACTGCCCTCCGCAATCCTGCCCGCCCTCGCGGTCGGACTCGTCCTGCTGCTGATCGCCCGCCCCGTCTCGGTCGCCGCCTGCCTGCTGCCCTTCCGCACCCCGTGGCGGGAACAGGCCTTCATCTCCTGGGCCGGACTGCGCGGCGCCGTGCCGATCGTCCTCGCCACGTTCCCGATCGTCGCGGCCGTCGAGGGCTCCCGGCACCTGCTCAACATCGTTTTCGTCCTCGTCGTGGTCTTCACCCTCGTCCAGGGCCCCACCCTGCCTGCCGCCGCCCGCCTCCTCCACATCGCCCGGCCCGGGGCCGTGCGGGAGATCCAGGTCGAGAGCGCGCCCTTGGACGTACTGGACGCTGACCTCCTGACCGTCACCATCCCGCCGGGCTCACGTCTCCACGGCGTCGCCGTCTTCGAACTCCGGCTCCCCCCACCTGCAGTGATCACCCTCCTGGTGCGCGGCGGCGTCACCCTGGTACCCGGCCCCGACACCGTCCTCGCCGCAGGCGACGAACTGCTCCTCATCACGACCCCGGCCACCCGACAGACCACCGAGCGACGCCTGCGCGCGGTCGGCCGCCGGGGCAAACTCGCCCGCTGGCTCGGCGAACACGGCAGGTCCGAACCGGTCGGTGGCGGCAGCGAGTGACCTAGGAGCCGTTCGGAGGGCGGGAGACCTGCGCGAATCCGACTAGGGCGACACCGGCCATCAAGAGCGGCACGAAGACGGCGAAGGGCAGTGCGGGCGCCACCGCGAGTGCCACCGCCATCAGAAGCGTTCCCACGCCCCAGACAACCGGTCGCCGCACACTGCGGCGAAGCCAGGGGAAGACGACACGGCCGGTCACGATCGTCCAGACGCCGACGGTTCCGAACCCGAGGGCCACCGCGATGGTGGCCGCTTGCACGACGGTGAGCACGTCTACCTCCCTCAGAAGTTCTAGCGAAATGAAGCAGGGCTACGGGGTTCGTAACCGCTGAACGGCGGTTGTGTCTCAGCGCCGGCCGAACTTATTGTGTGCCCGGCGTGCTCGCCAAAGAGTCACAGTTCCCAGGTCAGAGCGCATGTGCGGCGGCACGATGAACGCCGGCATGTTGAAGAGGATGATGCTGAACTCGCATGCCAAGCACGCCAGCAGGGTCACCACTGCCACGAGAACAATGGCTGCCTGAGCATCGGTCATCTCGGCGTCCAACGTCCCCAGGAGGACGAGAGGAGTGATCGCCCACAAAAAGATGGCAGTGACACCCAGAGCGCGCACCTCGCCTCGTTTGACCTCCTGGCCGAACGGCAGAACGGCAAAGGCGGTGAGGAAGAAGTCCACCAAGTCGGCATCCCGCCAGAGCTGGACTGCCTTCCAGCTCATGAAGGCAGCCCCTGCCATCCACAAAAGCCCGATGAAATAGGCCATGCCGCCCCCCACACTCACCGACTGCCGTCGCGAACACCGAGAGTACGTCGCCTCTCGCACCTCAGCTCAAGATCGGCCACAACGAGCACCTTCAGGCATTTTTGCGTCCCTCAGGCGCCTCCAGCAGATCAGTGCGCAGCCCAGAGCGAGGAAGGCTGGTGAACGTCGTCGCGGACCTTCCAGACGGCCGGGTCACCGATGGCGGCGACTGGCGGCGAGCTTGCAGGCCAGGTATACGGCGGTCGCCGGCCACAGGACGATCAGCAGGGTGAGGATGACCGCGCTCGAAGCCGGGTCGCGTTCGGAGTCCCGGCGCCAGCCCGGGTGACGCGCCAGGAGCCGGGGCAGACGGTGGGCGAAGCCGACCGCGCCGCCGAGGTAGACAGCCAGGGCGGCGAGCAGCAGCACGGTCTCCCGGCTGGTGATCGCCGCCCAGGTGTCCTCACTCACGTGCGGCCGGCCGGATCCTGGGCCTGGTCCTTGAGGTCCTCCGTGGATCCCGGCTGGGACGGCACCGCGGCCAGGACCGGACCCGACGGGGTGCGCCGGTTGCCGACCCAGGTGGCCACGGGTTCGGTGTAGCGGGCGGTGAGCGGTCCGATCACCACGAGGATCAGCACGTACGCGGTGGCGAGCGGGCCCAGGGCGGGCTCGATGCCGGCGGTGACGGCGAGCCCGGCGATGACGATGGAGAACTCGCCGCGGGCCACGAGCGTGCCACCGGCCCGCCAGCGCCCCTTGACCCCCACCCCGGCGCGCTTCGCGGCCCAGTACCCGGTCGCGATCTTCGTACCCGCCGTGACCACGGCGAGTGCCAGGGCGGGCAGTAGGACGGGCGGGATGCTCGCCGGGTCGGTGTGCAGGCCGAAGAACACGAAGAACACGGCTGCGAACAGGTCCCGCAGCGGGCTCAGCAGCGCGTGGGTGCCCTCGGCGACCTCGCCGGAGAGGGCGATGCCGACGAGGAAGGCGCCGACGGCTGCGGAGACCTGGAGCTGCTGGGCGATGCCTGCGACGAGCAGGGTCAGGCCGAGGACGACGAGGAGGAGCTTCTCGGGGTCGTCGCTGGAGACGAAGCGGGATATGTGGCGTCCGTAGCGGACCGCGACGAACAGCACCCCTCCGGCGACGCCGAGCGCGATGGCCAGGGTCGCGCTGCCCGCGGCGAGGCTCACGCCGGCGAGGAGGGCGGTGATGATCGGCAGGTAGACCGCCATGGCCAGGTCTTCGAGGACCAGGATGCTGAGGATGACCGGGGTCTCGCGGTTGCCGACCCGGCCCAAGTCACCCATGACCTTGGCGATGACTCCGGAGGAGGAGATCCAGGTGACGCCGGCCAGGACTACGGCGGCGACCGGGCCCCAGCCCATGAGCAGGGCGGCGACCGCTCCGGGTACGGCGTTCAGGCCGAAGTCGACCAGCCCGGCCGGGTACTGGGTCTTGAGGTTGGAGACCAGATCCGAGGCGGTGTACTCCAGGCCCAGCATGAGCAGCAGCAGGATCACGCCTATCTCGGCGCCGATCGCGACGAACTCCTCGCTCGCCCCCATGGGCAGCAGCCCGCCGGTGCCGAAGGCCAGTCCGGCCAGGAGGTAGAGGGGGATGGGGGAGAACTTCAGACGTCCGGCGACCCGGCCCAGCAGGCCGAGGCCGAGGATGATCGCGCCGAACTCGATGAGGAAGAGAGCGGAGTGCACGGGAGTCACTCCCGCCCGAGTATGGACGCGGCGGCGTCGACGCCTTCACGGGTGCCGATGACGATGAGGGTGTCCCCGCCCGCCAGGCGGAAGTCCGGCGTGGGCGAGGGCCGGGCCTCCGCGCGGCGCAGTACCGCCACGATCGAGACACCGGTCTCGGTGCGCATCCGTGTCTCGCCCAGCACGCGCCCGTTCCAGTACGAGTGGGCGGACAGCTCGATCCGCTCGGCGACCAGGCCGAGATCGGTGGTGTGCAGCACGTTCGGGCTGTGATGGGCCGGCATCAGCGCGTCGATCAGCGAGGCCGTCTCCGCTCCGGTCAGGTGCAGCGACTGGGCGCAGGCGTCGGGGTCGTCAGCCCGGTAGAGGTTCACCGTCCGGGTGCCGTCCCGGTGCGCGATGACCGACAGGTGGCGGTGTTCGCGGGTGGTGAGGTCGTACTGGACCCCGATTCCGGGCAGTGGTGTGGTGCTCATCCGTGGAGCAGGCACAGCTGTCCCCCCTTGCTCTGTGCTCGATTGCGGTACGGCGCCGGGGGATGTGAGGCAGGATCCCGGCCCGGCGCGGGCCCATCGTGCCACCTCACAGCGGGCGCGGGATATGGGTGCTGGCACGGATGGACAAGGCCCCGGCCAGGCGAAAGGCTGAAAGGGGACACCAGGCCCGCCACAGGTCACAGCAGGTGTGGGGGTCGGCGGGGATAGTGGAGGTGATCGCGCCGAACAGGCGGACGGGGATTCGAAAGGGAGGGAGAGGATCATGTCGCTGTACTGGCGGATCTTCCTACTCAACGCCGTCGTCCTCATCGTGGCGGTTCTGCTGCTGCTCGGCCCGGTGACCGTCTCCACCCCCGTTCTGTTCGGCGAAGCCGTCGTCCTGCTCGCGGGGCTGGCAGCCATGCTGATCGCCAACGCCGCCCTACTCCGCATCGGCCTGGCACCGCTCGGACGACTGACCCGCGCGATGACCGCTGTCGATCTGCTGCGCCCTGGCAGCCGGGCCCGCGTGGAGGGCCCCGGCGAAGTGGCCGAACTGACCACCACGTTCAACGCCATGCTCGTCAGGCTCGAGGCCGAGCGTGCCACCAGCAGCGCCCGGGCTCTCTCGGCGCAGGAGGCCGAGCGCCGCCGCATCGCCCAGGAACTCCACGACGAGGTCGGCCAGACGCTCACCGCCGTCCTGCTCCAACTCAAACACGCCGCCGACCGCGCCCCGGATCCCTTGCGCGAGGAACTGCGCCAGGTGCAGGAGACCACCCGCACCGGCCTGGACGAGATCCGCCGTATCGCGCGCCGGCTGCGCCCGGGCGTGCTGGAGGAGTTGGGCCTGCACAGCGCCCTGCGGGCACTGACGGCGGAGTTCACCACCGGGACGCTTACCGTGCGGCACTTCATCGCGCCAGGCTTGCCCGAGCTGGAAGAAGCCACCGAACTCGTCCTCTACCGGGTGGCTCAGGAAGCTCTGACCAACGCGGCCCGCCACGCGAGCGCGACCGACGTCGAGGTCCACCTCTCCAACCGGCCAGAGGGGACCGTGCGCCTGCTCGTGCGAGACAACGGCACGGGTATACGCCTTGCCGTCGAGGGCGCGGGGATCCAGGGGATGAGGGAACGGGCCCTCCTGATCGGCGCGGATCTCTCCGTCGCAGGCGGCCCGCACGGCGGTACTGACGTACGACTGGACGTACCCGCTCACAGGACCGAGGAGAGCAGCCGATGACCACCCCGGACCCGGCGGGACCCACCCGCGTCCTGCTCGCCGACGACCATGCCCTCGTACGGCGCGGGGTCAAACTCATCCTCGATGCCGAACCGGACCTGACAGTCGTCGCCGAGGCCGGGGACGGAGCGGAGGCCGTGGCCCTGGCCCGTACACAGGACATCGACCTGGCCGTTCTGGATGTTGCGATGCCGCGTATGACCGGTCTCCAGGCCGCCCGGGAGCTCTCCCGGCTGCGGCCGGAGCTGCGGATCCTCATCCTGACGATGTACGACAACGAGCAGTACTTCTTCGAGGCCCTCAAGGCCGGGGCCGCCGGCTACGTCCCCAAGTCCGTCGCCGACCGGGACCTCGTCGAGGCCTGCCGCGCGGCGATCCGAGACGAGCCGTTTATCTATCCGGGTGCCGAGACCACCCTGATCCGCAACTATCTCGACCGAGCCCGCCAAGGGGATCCGCTGCCGCCCCGGGCGATCACCGAGCGCGAGGAGGAGATCCTCAAGCTCGTCGCCGAAGGCAACTCGTCCAAGGAGATCGCGGACATCCTTGTGATCAGCGCGAAAACGGTGGAGCGCCACCGGGCGAACCTGCTCCAGAAGCTGGGGATGCGAGACCGCCTGGAGCTGACCCGCTACGCGATTCGCGTGGGACTGATCGAGCCGTAGAACCCGGAAAGAAGAACGCAGAAGTTGATGCATTTATGGGGGATTTGTGTTCTTCGGTGAGGCGTTGGCTGCGCTGACATCGGCTGCCGCCGTCGATGGAAACCAGAAGGCCCAGGGCCTGGCGGCGACCAGTGAGCCGCCGCTGCGCCGCCCTCCTGGCCGTGCTCCTGCTGGCTGGTACAGCGGGGTGCGCGCAGGCCCAGGAGTACGCGGTACCTGGCGATGTGTGCGGCGTCGAAGTCGAGCCTGCTCTCCTCAAACCCCTGCTCCCGGTCGGCGAGTTGCTCCGGCAGCGCACGGCTCAAGAAGGCGATGAAGACATCGCCGGCTGCGTGATGGACGTTGACAAGCTCCGCGAACTGACCTTCCAAGCCAGCCTGGTGCCAGCTGACGTCGACCCCCTGGAAGTCAAGCGCCGCAATCTGATGCGCGCCGGGAACCCGCAGAAGACCGACATCGGAAGCGACGCCCGGATTGCGGACAGCGCGGCCGTGGCGTCAACCGCGTGCACCTACAAGGGCGAGCCACGCCGATACGCGGTGGAGGTATGGGTGGACAAACATCCGATCGACGTCGACAAGCGCCGCGAGGACCTTGCTCGATTCATCGCGGCATACCTCCAGTCCGCCCAGAAGGCAGCGGGCTGCACCTCCTGACTGAAAGCCATCAGCTCCCCGATGGGAGCGAGCGGGGCCCTCTGGAGGAGTGAAGGCCCCCGAGAACCTTCGACCTGGGACTCAACCTGTGCATCACGACAACGAGCCGGTTTTCAAACGAAGCAACTGGGGCACCAGCCGCTACTACTACAACCCCCGTAACCCCGTAGGCCTCGCACTCATCGTCATCAGCCTGCTCTTCGGCGCGACGATGATGATCCTCATGGCCAACCGGGCCGGACCGTTCGCACCGCCGCCCACCCAAGGCCCGTGGAGCCCGCCAGCGTACGAGCACTCCTGGCCGCCCCCGTCAGCCGAGCCGGCTCCCTGGCCGCCCCTCCCCCCACGGGCACCCCGGAGAGCGCCCCATGAGAGGGACACGGAACCGGCTGCGCCAGGTGGGGTCGCACCTCGCGTGGTGGGCAATCCTCACGCTCGTACTGGTGCTGTCGAGTGCGGCCCTGGGCCGGCCGGTGACCCTTCTGGGATGTGCTGCGTCCGCAGTGCCGACGCCTCGGACTCCGTCGTGTGGCGCCGGGCGGGTGTCGCCGAAGCTGCCGCGCTCGCGCTCGTGCACGAGGACGACGAGACCAGCATCCGTGCCGAGCTGACGGTCCGCCGCATCAACCTGCGGCTCCGCCTGGTGAACATTGCCGTCTTCGGGCCCCGGGTGCGCGGTTCATGCCGGGGGACATTGACAGCCGTGCGAGGCGGTCAGGACGGGGCGGTGCTTGCACGAGAAGAAGACCGTACACGGGATCGATCATCTGCAGTCGTCCGTAACCCAAGTGGGTGCGTGGCAGACGGGGCAGCAACACAACTAGCAACACGGGGTGCTGACGATGTCGTTCGAACAAGAGTGGGCCGCCGAGAAGACGGCCGTAACGATGCGATTGAACCAGGCTGACAGTACGGGGGGTTCGACGCCAGCTGCGGGCTCGGCCGACTACGTGGTCGAGGACGACGACCTCGGCGCAGTCGGCCATGCCGCCAACGGCCTCTTCAGCGGCCTGGAACCCGCGGGAAAGCACGCGAGCGCGGCGAGTGAGAGCGCAGGGAGCAGCCTGAAGGGTGATGGCTTCGATACCGGTGCCGCACTGTCGGAGGTGAACAAGACCTGGGAGACGCAGGTGAAGACCCTCCTCCAGGCATGCGCGCACATCTCCAACCACCTCGACTACACGAAGAAGTCCAACAAGGCCAATGACGCCTGGATCGGCGCGCAGCTGCGCATCGTGGGGCCCGTCGCGCCGGGCAGCGAGGGTGCCGTTTCCGCGTCCCAGATCGACAAGCTCTTCCGGTAAGGAACCACAGTCATGCCCACGTTCGAGCAGCTCCTGAATGCCAAACTCGGTCCGATGAACACAGCGGTCACTCAGTGGACCGAGATGATCTCCAAGCTGACACAGCTCAAATCCGATGCGTCGGCGATGAAGTCCAAGGCAGACAAGTCCACCTGGAGGGGTGAGAACGCCTCCGTGACGAAGCAATTCGTCACGAAGACGACCAAGGAGTTCGGCGATGCCGTGACCGAGGCCGAATCCATACGCGACCTCCTCCAGGACGCCCACACTCTGCTCAAGTCCGCTCATGACGATCTCAAGGCCACGTACGAGAACCCTCCGCCGGGCATCACCATCTACCCGAACGGCGTACTCAGTCATCGCGTCCACCCCGACCGCAGGTCGAAGGACAGCACCGAACCGATCGCGACCGAGGCGCAGTTCGAGGCACTGCGCGGCAAGATCGAAGGCATCTTGCAGCGGGCCAACGAGGCCGACGAGCTGTGCGCTTGGGGTCTGCGCGCGCTGATCAAGAACCACCCGAACGACTTCGGGAGCACTGACCTCGGCGGTGTCGCGGACGCGAAGAAGATGCGCGCTGAGGAGATGCAGCAGACGGAGAACGGCCGTGAGGCCGCCAAGCTCTACGCCCGCTGGGACTTCCTCGACGACAAGGAGCGCGCGCGGCTCCTCACCCTCGTCGAAGGCGGCCAGAACTCGCCGGCGTTCTCCGCCGAGCTGATGCAGAACCTCAGCTACAACGGCCGTGAGGATCAGGAAGCGGTGCTGCTGCTCGCCGGGAGCCTGGAGCACGGCGGCCGCGACGGCCAGGTCTCCGCCACTGACGCCCGGCTCTACAAGGCCCTCTCCGGCAGCCTCGCCACCGCCACCGGTCTCGACTCGCCGATCGGCTCCCCTGGCGGCGTCACCTCGGCCTGGACCGACCGGCTCATCGACACCGCCCGCAATGGCAACGGCCTGCCCAACCAGCACCCGGGGCAGCTCAAGGGCGGCGCGGCGGGCTGGAACGCCCTCACCGATCTGATGGCCGCGGACGCCGGGGACAAGCCGTACGACCCGAACGACTCCAAGGACAGTCCGTTCCGGAAGGACAAGGACGACCCGGTCTACAGCGAGGCCTTCCTGAAGGAGGTCGGCGACAGCATCCGCGAGTGGGAGACCAACGACAAGGACGCCTACGACGGGGTCATGAAGAACTGGCAGGGCACGCAAGAGGACCCGATGAAGGGTCTGATGAACGCGATGAGCCGCAACCCGTCCGCCGCGACCCACTACTTCGACCCCGCTACGACGGACAACCTGAAGTACTTCCTGGAGGACCGCGAGTGGCCGGGCGGCGACGTCCAGGACAGGATGCCCGAGGACACGCAACGGACCTCTGCTCGCGCCGAGTTCGCGGCTGCGATCGACGCAGCGGCCACAGGCCGTGAGCCGGGCAGCCCGCTGCACGCCGTCGGCACTCGCCACGACGGCGCCGAGACCGCGATCTTCGAGCGCTGATCGACGAGTATGCCGAGGAGACGAAGAAGAACCAGAGCGCCGTGCCCCTCACCATGCGCATGGCCATGGGCGAGATGATTGGCGACTACAGCTCCGACGTGCACCAGATCCTCGGCAAGGACCTGGACGGGCCCACCGACTTCAACCAGCTCGACATCGACCGCGGGGACCTGACCCGGATCATCCGTTCCACGGCCGAGGACCCGCAGGCCTTCGGGATCATTCACGCCTCGCAGACCGCGGTGATCGCTGACGGCCTCGACCGCTTTCCGGCGGATTCATACCGCCGGGAGGACCCGGAGCTGCACGCCTGGGTCAAGCAGTCGTCGGGGGTGCTCGGCCACCTCGACGGCGTGCGCGGCGACGTCATCTTCGACCTCGGCCAGTCGCAGAAGGACGCGAACGGCTGGAACAAGATGATGAATTACCACCTCATCGGTGCGCCCCTGACGGCCATCCCCATCGCGGGTGACGCCATCCAGCGATCGATCGACGTCGGCACGGCCGCCTACATGAACGAACTCAACGCCAAGGTCGACGCCGAGACCCGCAACAACATGATCAACCACTACGACAACGGCCAGAATGAGATGAACGCCATGCTGCGCCAGATGGCGACGGACAAGGGGCTGCACATCTCGGAGCTGGACGCGAGCCCCGGCGAGTACGAGGACGGCCTCCAGCCCACCGCCCAGCAGTGGTACCAGAACGGCATCAAGAACGCGGACATGAAGATGGGCGAGCGGTACTGATGAAGAAGAAGCACCTGGTGCTGCCGGCCGTGATTGTGGTCGCGGCGGCCGTCGTCGCCGCCATCCAGCTGTGGCCCAGCACGCTGAAGGACCTGCGTGCGCAGAACCTCTGCCTCGGCATGCTCACCGAGAAGACGGCGGGTCTACTCTACGACGGCAAGGGCGGCCAGCTCGCCGTCGACGAGGACCAGGGCGGGAGGTCTGGGGCGGACCCCGTCTTTTCCACGATCTGCTTCGTCAACCGGGACCCGGAGGGGGGCGCCGCGGACCGGCTCCAGTACACCGTCGACGTCCGGCCCGCCAGCACCCTGAACGACCCCGTGAACGGCGCTACTCGGCTTGCCGACGGCCGTTCGGGGTGGGTGAGCCCCCGGCAGAGCGAGGTCCAGCTCCCCTCCGGGTGCCCGAAGGAGATGAAGGCGGATGCCGAGTACGTCACCGTCACGCTGAAGGTCGCACCCGGCGTCGTCGTCGCGGAGAACTGGGACGACGCGGCCCTCGTCGCAGCCTCCCGCACCGTAGTCCTGGAGGCCGTGGACAATCTTGCCAAGCAGTACGACTGCGAGGTGTAAAGCCGACGTCTGCGGGGGCGGCCGCCGTACACGGTCCCCGCTGTACGCAGGCACAATGGCCGGCCTGGCAGAGGAGTCCTCCGCCTCCGGTGGCCTCACCATGGCCGCCGAGGTGGTCCGAGCACAGCTCATGGGCAGGACCGTTTCCCTCCAACGTCCTCTGACGATTCGAAGGCTGTGGAGGAACCAGCGGCCGTCCGAGGTCCGATAGGCCACCACCGAGCGGACCGGAGGCCACACCTCGAAGAGGCGACCGGGGGCTAACGGCGTTTAGCCCCCGGTCGCCTGATCGGCTCATCCTGGATGCGGTCTGGCGTTGACGGTCTGATTCGGGGTCTGGCGCAAGTTCCGCGACGCGGCTACTCGCGCGAGTATGAGGCCGTGGCATCGACGTGGTGGAAACTGTGGACGGTGGACCGGTTCGGGGGTGGACTTGCCTACATCGACGACGAGAACGAAAACAAGGACGTCGTCCACCTGGTCGGTGTCACTGGCAAGACCGCCCCGTTGACCACCATCGACCAGTCGATCCCCGCCAAGGTCACCCCCAAAGCCCCACCAGCGGCAACACCCGCTGGTGGCTGTCCAAGCCGGCCGCATTAGCCTCCGGTTGCCCGCCCCGGCCCCGCAGCCAGCCCGGCACCGGCAGCAGTGGCCGGACCACCGCCCACTCGGCATCCGACATGTCGGTGCGATACCGACGCTCGCGCGCCCCGTGGTCTCTGGCGTTCCCGAACCTGTGAGCCAGACAGTCACACGCGAGAGTGGCTGAGGTGGACCCCACTCCCGCGTTGCCGTAGAAATGCGACAACAGGGCCTCCTGGACAGCACGTTGGCTTCGACACCCTTCGAGCTAGCAAGAGGCCCTGCTCTCATGCACGGCAGCCGCCGCAGTCACCCGATCGACTGACTTCTCGACGAGATCGGGACGACGGCAGTCGCGTCGCTTCTCGTGATCGCTGGGACGGACAAATTCGCACTGCCATCCAGGTAGACGGTCGGCTTGGTGACGCCCCGAGGCCGCCTCGCGGGTTTGAGTCCGGTGCCGCGACTGACGAACCTGGCGAAGAGTCGTGTCTTACCGGCTCGAGGCGCGGCCAACAGCCCCCGCTACGTCCTACTTCTCCTCCGGCTCCCAGGCGCGGAGCAGGTCGAGCAGCCCTGCGTCTCCGTCAACGCGCAAGGAGTCGGCCTGGATCCGGTCGTACAGGTAGAGGACCAGCTCACTGGCCGTGCCGTGGACGGAGGCGCCGGCTGCGTCCGAGTCTTCGCCGGTCGCGGCGGTGGGCGCGGGGATGCGGGTGGTGCGTGCGCCGTCGCCGTCGACGGTGAGGCGCCAGGAGCGGCCCTCGGCGGCGTGGAAGTCGAAGGCCGTGGGCTTGTGCGGCCAGGCACTCGGCGTTGCGCAGACGGTGAACAGGAACTCCTCCACACCGTCGAGTGCCAGCTCGACCGGCAGCGGCTGCGGGGCGCCCCCGGCGAGCTGGGCGTCGTAGGTGTGCACCGCGGTCTCCTGGACCCGGTGCCGGGCGGTGCCGCCGGCGGTCTGCGGTGACTGCGACGCGGGCCACCACGTCCAGCAACCGCTCTCCGGTCCCGCCGCGCGCAGGGCGCCCAGCAGAAGCTGCGTCGACGCGTCCAGCCAGGCCAGCAGGGCCTCACGCTCCTGCGGCACTTCCAGCGCGGCGCGCGCGGCGACGGCCTCGGCCGGGGGAGCGTCGGCAGACCCCGCGCCGACGATGGCGGCCCAGAAACGGTCTCCCCCACCCAGGTGCTTCACCAGATCGAACAGCGTCCACCCGGGGCAGGTCGGCACCTGCGCGTCGAGACCGGGCGCGGCGGCGACCACGGCGCGGAAGGCGGTCGACCGTTCATCGATCAGTCGCAACAGGTCAGGGAACTCAAGATTCTTTTCCACGCCGGATGTCTATCACCGTGCTCCGGTGATCGGACAGCGATTTTCACAGTCGCCGCCGGTTGGCCATTGCGGACGTCCTCGCCTCCCACCGCTCGGGTGACAAGCTGCAGCACTGCTGCGAGGACGCTGGTGGTGGCGGTACGCCAGGCGTCGTGCCTGTGGGTGCTCTGGCCTCGCCGTGCGGCCGGGCACCTCGGCGATGTGACGTCCACCCGGTGCGCGCGGTCATGCTGCCGCTCGATGTGATGGACGCGGAGGTTACGACGGCGGGGGAGGACCGGTCGGGTCGGGAGTTCAGGTGACTCCCGTTCGACCAGCACTCCTCAAGTTCGGAACAACAACAGCCACTCACCCTCATCCGCTTCGTGCATCATGGGAAGCGATGAATGGCAAAGTGAGCTTTCACGAATCATGAACAGCATGGACAGTATCGACCCTCGGCTGCTGAAGACCCTGCTCGCAGTGGTGCGGCACGGGTCGATGAGCGCTGCGGCAGCCGCGCTGGGCTACGTGCCCTCAGCGGTCTCACAACACATCGCCCGGCTTGAGAGGCAGGTGGGGGTCGAACTGCTTTCGCGGCGGCCGGGGGGCGGCGTGACCCCGACCTCTGCCGGCCGTACGCTGATCGATGGAGCCGCCCAAGTCCTCGCCGCCATCGCGGATTTCCAACGTCTGGCCGACGACGTCGCCGGGTCGGGGGCACCCGAAGTACGGATCGGCCTGTACGCAACCGCAGCCGGTCGGCTGCTTCCCACCGCACTGGCCGAGCTGCGACGGACCCATCCACAGGCCGTGCTGCACGTGACGGAGACCGAGCCCGTACACGGCCTGCGCGGACTGCGTACCGGCGAGATCGACCTGCTGCTCAGGCGCAGGACGAGGAGGGTCAGACTGCCGGGTCCGGGGCCACTCCGTGTGCTCAGACAGAGCCGCGACACGGAGCGCGGTCCCCTGGCACAGGCAGCGCAGCCGGATGATCCCAGGGCGGCCGTACTCGTTCGTCGCGGTGCTGGAAGTCGGCCGCACTTCCTGGACCGCGCTGCTGGACGCGGTCCGGCTGGAGCCCGGCGCGGACATCGCGGCGGTCACCGCAGTCCAGGTCCGCGAAGTCGTCGAGCATCTGATCGCGCCGGGCAGTGGAAGACCGGTGACCTGGACATCCTCCTGGTCCTCGACGCCAGCTATGACAGTCAGCGGCTGTCATTCCTTCTGGATGACCTGCCGCTGCAGGTGCTGGGCCGACTCCGTTCGGACCGGGTGATGCGCCGGCCAACCCCGCCGCGAGTTTATGACCCGCAAGGCGGGCGGCCACCCAAGCACGGCGGCGAGTTCGTCTGCGGCCAGCCCGATACCTGGGGAGAACCCGACGCTCAGACGGCTACGGAGACCCATCGGTACGGCACCGCGGTCGCCACCGCCTTCGACCGCCCTCCACCCGAGACTGCCCCGGCGGGCCGCATGGCTCAACCATGTCGCCGAGCTACCGATTATCGAGGGGACCGTGATCCGGCTGAAGGCCGACCGGCTTCCCGCAGGCGGTGAGCCCAAGCCGGTCTGGCTCTGGTAGTCCGGCACCGACGCCACCGCTGCCGATGTCGACCGGCTCTGGCAGGAGTTTCTCCGCCGCTTCGACCTGGAACACACCTTCCGTCTGCTCAAGCAGACGCTCGGCTGGACCGCATCCCGGCTCCGTGAGCCCGCCGCGGCGGACCGATGGACCTGGCTGATCCTTGCCGCCCATGCCCAGCTCCGGCTCGCCCGCCCCCTCGCTACCGACCTCCGGCGGCCCTGAGAGCGACCAACGCCATCGAACAAACTCACACCCGCCCGCGTCCGCCGGGGCTTTCGAAACCTCCGCAGAAAGTACCCGTTGCCGTCCGGTGCGCCGAAACCCACCAGGCCCCCGGCCCCGGGCGACCGCTCGGCTCCAAGAACCGCCGCAGAGCGGCCATCCACGACGTCGGACGAGTCCTGAAGACGGGCGAACCGTACTCCCGCCGCAGCCACCACAAGGAGGGAACCAAGCCCAGGCGCACCGCCGCCGTAGGCAGCGGTAATGGCACGGCATAGGCTCCTCATGCCTGCTACTGAACACGGCACTTCATCAAGGGGGCATAGCCGATGGAGCACAGTTCCGAGCGCGAGAAGGGCACGGACGCGGTCCCTGACCCCGCAGAAGGCCAAGCCGCCCCCCGAGACATCCGTGCCGGACACCTCGGCCTGGGCGTGACCGTCATTGCCCTGATCGTCATCGCGAGTTTCTCGGGCCCACGATGGACACTCATCGTCTCCGGGGCTTTCGCAGCCTGGTTCATCCTCGCGCTGGCGGTCATCCACATGCGTGGCGGACGAAGCTGGGATGCCCTCCGACGCGCCTACAACCTCACCTTCGGCTGGGGCGAATACGTCAGTCCCTGACGGACGTTAAACGACAAGCTGAGCTTGTTCTTTATCAACGAAGGCCGAAGCCATTGTCGCTGTGTGGCGATGTTCAGTGATGTACGTCCAGGTAGGCGTCGTGGTCGGCGTAGTGGATGACTGCCTGGCATATCCCCAAGGCGTTTGGCTGGGCTCCGTTCCGCCAGGACGACCACACTTCGAGGACGTCCTGAGCCAGTTCGACTTCGAGTAGATAGGCAAGGTCGGACGGCGGCGCATCGAACGCGACGGCCACCGCATCTGAGGCGGCCGTCCATGGCTTGGCCGCGTAGATCACAGCTCCGGCAGGCTGTTCGTCAAGGGACTGCAGAAGTTCCAGGAGAGTAGGCACGGTGAGAGACTACGTCGCTCACTTCGAACACCGTCTCGAACTGAGTCGCTCACCTGGGGATTCACCGGACGTGGGGGCGGCCTTCGTCTGACCATGTGCTCCGACCCAGGTGCACGTGATCACGACGAAGGCTGGTCGTGGGGTGTCGGGTGAGCCAGCCGGTCACCTGCCGCACTGTCGGCGGTCGCGGCGGCGCGCCGGCCGGAGCCCCGCGAAGGGTGGCGATGTGGGCGCGGACCATCTGGTAGGTGACGGGCGCGTTGGCGGCGGCGAGTTCGCTGTGGAGGTGGGTGACGCTGGTGCATCCCTCGGCGAACCGTTGCTCCAGGTAGGGCTTGTACGGGTCCAGTCTGCTGAGCCGGGGCCGGTTCTCGCGGATGGTGTCCTGCCAGCGTGCGGCGTTCGCGTACCGGAGCACGGTGTTGAGGCCCCAGTCCAGGTGCCGGGCGATCGCCCGGCGTGAGTGGCCTTGGGCCAGGAGCTCGTGGACCAAGGCGTGTGCCGCCTTCTTCCGGTCGGCCCGCCGGCCGACGGGCTCCGAGTCGTCCTGCGGTCGAGCGGAAACAAGTCCGGTGGCCTCCGGCAGCATGCCCCTGGGCGATGGGTTGCGCAGGCAGTCGCGGTGGGCGGCGACGCAGGTCTCCACGGCCCGGCCGAGGCCCTGCCACAGATGGAACCGGTCGGCGACCTGCAGAGCGTCAGGGGCACCGCGCCGGGCGCCTTCGGCGTAGGCGCCCGCCCGGTCCCGGCAGATGATCTCCACGCCTGGGTGACGGACCAGCCACGCAGCCAGCGGCCCGGCCTCACGCGTCGGGAGCACATCGACCACGCGATGGTCTTCGACGCTGGTCAAGACGGTGGAGTAGGTCTGGCCGCGACGGATCGCGAAATCGTCCACGCCCAGCACCCGCGGCGTGCCGAACGCGGGATCGGGCAATGCCATGACCCTGCGCAACAAGGTCATCCTTCCCGCGCCGAAGCCCAGCTGGGCTGCCAGCCGGGCGCCGGCCCGCCCGGCCAGCGCGAGCCCCACCCGCTCCAGGGCATGGTTGAGCCGCGTGGTGAACGGTGCGTACGGGGCAGCCAGCCGGGAGAACCGCTCAGCAAACGTCCGACGCGGACAGTCCGCCGCCCCACAGATGAAACGCCGGACCACCAACCGGATCACGAAGCCCTGCTCAGCGAGTGGAAGATCCTTCAACCTGCGGCGATAGCGGTCGTGCACCCGGTCCGAGAAGCGGACGCAGTCCGGACACTCCTCGCCGGCCACCGGCCTCTCGCCACCACCTCGACCGTACGGAACAAGGCGGTCACCGCCTCGACGTCCACGTCGTCGATCCCGTCGAACACGAGTGAATCCCAGAACGATGCGTTGGTCTGCATGACCGGCACGATCACCGCCCACGGCCGACCATGGCAGAGACCATCAGGGAGTTGATGGAGCGTCACTTTCGGCTGCCGGGCAGCCAGGCGTACGCGGTCACACACGACCCAGCCCCTCACAATCGAACACCAAGGTGACGATCCGCGACCGCTTCCCAAGATCTGAGCCAGAACCGAGTTTCGACAGCACCCGGGTGCCCCAGGGCGGCAGGGCACTGCACGGTCAGCGAAGGATTTGAACTGCGTAGAGCGCGCCGACTCCGGTGGCGAGTGTGCCGAGCAAGAGCCGGAGAGCCGTCTCGGGCAGGTGTGGCTGAAGGCGCGCGCCGAGGTATCCGCCGAGGAGGCCACCGGCCCCGCAGGACAGGCCCAGTAGCCAGTCGGGGGCGACGTCGCCTGGGGCAGCGAGGGAGAGTAGCGCGTAGGTGGCCGCGCCGACGACGGAGGTCACGAAGGTGGAGGCGAGGGCGGCGGGTGCGACGGTGGTGACCGGTGCTCCGCGGCCGACGAGGATCGGGCCCAGCAGGGAGCCGCCCCCAATTCCGTAGACGCCACCGGCCACGCCGACGGCCAGGGCCAGCGACGTCGTCGCGCGGGGCGAAGGCTGATCTCGGGTGCGGGGTGGTGCCGCGCGTACGGTCCGCAGCCACAGCCACAGCCCGAGTGGCAGGAGCATTGCGGCTATGAGGAGGCGGAAGATGCGCGGGCCGGGAACGGCGAAGACGCGGATCACGGCGCCGACGACGACGCCGGGAACGGTGCCCGCGACGAGCAGCCGGGTCAGCGGCCCGCCCAGCAGTCCGGCCCGCCAGTAGCGCAGGAGGGCACCGGGGCCGGCCACGACGTTGTAGAGCAGGTTCGTGGGTGTCACGGCCGGACTGGGCACGCCCAGCACACTGACTTGCACAGGCAGCAGGAAGACTGCTCCGGAGACGCCCACGGGCGCGGTGGTGACCGATATCAGGAGCCCTGCGGCGAACCCGAGCAGTCCCATCGACCACTCCACGGCACCCCCCTCGGCACTCTTCAACCGGCACCCGGAACAGGCTCCGGATCAGGTGCCTCCCGTTCTCATGAACATCGACCCCGCACCGATCCAACCGCCTCCCGAAGCGGTGAACAACTGCCGTCCCAACTCGGGTTCTGGCTCCATTCCGTGAAGCGCATGCGTTGAGTGACGACTGACGTCCGCGGCGGCCTCCGGGAAGTTGCCTGAAAATGATCATTGCCGATCTCGGGGTGGCCGACAGTTCGACATCGTGGGAGAGACATTGCTCCGGTTGGAAGCTCTGTTGTCCCGTCGGTCGCGGCCGTGACGGTGCTGTCGGTGAACATGTGGGACGAGGCGGTACGCGTCGACGCCCGCAGCACGACAGCCGAGGCGGTGTGTCCGAGCTGCGGGTGCTCATCGCGATCGGCCGCTTCGCACTGGAACCCTTCACCGGCTGACCGGCCCGTCACTCGGGATGGACCCACGTACGGCGGACGTTCGTGGGCCGTCCGGGTTCGTCCCTTGCCGTGGCGTGCCCGGCGCACCGTACATCGAGTGTCTGCTGATCACCTGACGAGGGGTTAGGACGAGCGTGAGAGGGCTGATCAGTGCGCCGGATGCTTGCCGTCGCTACGGTTCTGGGTCTGCTGGTGGCGGGTGCAGGGGCAGGTGCCGCTGAAGCCGCCGTAGGAGAGTCGACCCTGACAGATCAACATGTTGCCGGTAAACTGTCGGCGGCCCAGGAACGCCGCATCAAGGCGGCGGTCACCGAGATGCCGCTGCGGTTCGTGGAGAACCAGGGGCAGGTACCGGGGGAGGCGGACTACTACCTTCACGGTTCGCGGACGTCCGTGGCGTTCACCGAGACCGGTCTCACCTACGGCCTGAGCAAGAAGGACAAACGGTGGGGTCTCAAGCTCGACTTCGTGGGGGCCAAGCCGACCGAGCCCGTGGCCGAGGCCCCAGGCGCAGGCCGGGTGAGCTATTTCAAGGGCTCGTCGGGGGAGTGGCGTAAGGGGCTGAAGACCTACGGGCGACTGGTCTACCACGATCTGTGGCCCGGCATCGACCTCGTCTATTCCGGTACGGGGAGCGAGCTGAAGTACGAGTTCCGGGTGGAGCCGGGTGCTGACCCGTCCCATATCCGCATGTCCTGGCGCGGCGCCTCCGATGTGAGGATCGAGCGTTCCGGTGCGCTGCGGGTCGACACAGGGGTGGGCCCCCTGACGGACAAGGCACCGGTGAGCTACCAGCCCGGCGCCGGCGCGGAGCGACGCCGCTCGGAGGTGAAGAGCGCCTTCCAACTGACCAAGGTCAAGGGCAAGGGCAAGGTTGAGGGCAAGGGCGCCACCACGTACGGGTTCGAACTCGGTGCGTATGACAAGACCCGCGCGCTGGTGATCGACCCGGCAACACTCGTGTACGCGGGCTTCGTCGGCGGCGCCGGCGACGACGAGGCCGCCGACATCGCGGTGGACGGGACCAGCGCCGCCTACATCACGGGCTTGACCACCTCGATCGAGTCCGGCTTTCCCGTGGCGGTGGGGCCCGACGTCATCCACAACGGCGACTTCGACGCGTTCGTCGTCAAGGTCAAGCCAGACGGCACCGACCTCGTCTACGCCGGGTACATCGGCGGGGCCGGATTCGACGCCGGGATCGGTATCGCCGTGGACGGCTCCGGCGCCGCGTATGTCGCTGGAGACACCCGCTCGGACGAGTCTGGCTTTCCCGTGACGGGCGGCCCGGACCTCACCTACAACGGGGGCAGCGACGATGCGTTCGTCGCCAAGGTCGCACCGGACGGCGCAGCACTGGTCTACGCCGGTTACATCGGCGGGGCGGCCGGCGAGTTCGTGAAGGGTCTCGCGGTGGACGGCACTGGCGCGGCGTATGTGACCGGTGAGACCAGGTCCGACGAGTCGACCTTCCCCGTGACGGGCGGTCCTGACGTCACCCTCCACTCGGGCGGCCCCGATACGTTCATCGCCAAGGTCGCTCCCTTGGGCAGCGGCCTCGTCTACGCCGGCTACATCGGTGGCAGCGGCGCCGAATTCGGCGGCGGCGTGGCCGTGGACGCCACCGGAGCGGCGTACGTCACCGGTGAGACGAGCTCGGACGAGTCGACCTTCCCGGTGAAGGTCGGCCCCGACCTCACCCACAACGGGGGCATCGACGTGTTCGTCGCGAAGGTGGCCCCCGACGGCTTGAGCCTGGTCCATGCGGGCTACATCGGCGGCGCCGGAACGGACACCCCCTTCGGTATCGCCGTCGACCCCACCGGCGCCGCATCCGTCGCCGGCCGGACGGACTCGCCCGAGAGCGGCTTCCCGGTGAAGGTGGGCCCGGACCTGACCTACAACGGGGACACCGCCGATGCGTTCGTGGCCAAAGTCGCCCCCGGCGGCGGCAGCCTCGCCTACGCGGGCTACATCGGCGGTGCCGGCTCCGACCAGGCCCTCGACATCGCTGTCGACTCCCTCGGCGCCGCCTACGTCATCGGGGACACTTCCTCGAGCGAGTCGACCTTCCCCGTGAAGGACGGGCCCGATCCGACCTTCGGCGGCGCCTCCGCTTACGTCGCCAAGGTGGCCCCGGACGGTAGCGAGCTGATCTATGCGGGCTACCTCGACAACGCCGACCAGGGCACCGGAATCGCCGCCGACTCCGCCGGAGCCGCCTACGCCGCCGGGTTCACCTCTTCGGCGTCCTTCCCGGCGACCGTGGGCCCCGACCTTACGCACAACGGCGATCGCGATGCCTTCGTGGTGAAGGTGAGCCCGGTTCCCATTCGGTCGGATCTTTCGGTCGTCAAGTCGGACAGTCGCTCCGATCCGGTGGTGGCGGGTCAGAGCGTGACCTACACCCTCGCGGTCACCAACAACGGCCCGACCAATGCCTACGGCGTGACCCTGACCGACACCTTGCCCGCCGGCCTCGACTTCACCTCGGCCGGCGCTGGATGCGCCGAGACGGCTCCCGGATCGAACGTGGTGACGTGCCACATCGGGGCCGTGGCCGTCGACACGGCCAGGACGCGCACCATCACCGCGGCTACCACCGCGCCGGGTACGTTCTCCAACACGGTCACGGTCACCGGGTCGGTCGAGGACCCGGACCCGGTGAACAACACCGCTACGGAGACGACCACGGTCACGCCGTCCGGCGGTCAGGCCCCGCTCTGCTTCGGCCTGCCCGCGACCATCACCGGCACTGCGGGGAACGACCGGATCAACGGCACCGCCGGCCCCGACGTCATCGCCGCGGGCGAGGGCGACGACGACGTCAACGGCCTGGGAGGCGACGACCGCATCTGTGGCGGCAACGGCAACGACCAGCTCACCGGCTCCGGCGGAAACGACCAGCTCGCCGGTGACGGCGGCGACGACACCCTGCTCGGCGGTCTCGGCAACGACACCCTCGACGGAGGCCCCGGCACGAACGTCAACGACGGCGGCATCGGAACCGACGCCTGCACCAACCCGAGCACGGGCCGAGGTTGCCCCTGACCCGAGCCCGGATCCCCTGACGCGCGGAGGGCGGCACCCCTGCAAGGGGGGCGCCGCCCTCCAGGCGTTCGGCGGCCACGTTGCCGTGACCCGGCTACCCGAATGTGACCGCTGCCCGGGCGTCGAAGCGCGCCACGCGGCTGCTTGGCGCTCCCATGGCCGCCGTCCCGCGGCTCAGCATGGCGGCAACCCCACGCAACAGAGCGTGACGGTGAATCCGTGCCTTGATCCCTCATCCCAGGCAGCCCGAGAAGGCATCTGGCGGGCAGTCTGGACCCTTTCGGCGAAAGTTAAGTAGGGGGATTAACCTCCACCCTCGAAATCGCCTTACGGCAACCCCCAGGGGCCTTCTCGCCCTACTGTCGCCCGGGTTGGCCGGTGCAGTGGAATAGTCGGGCCGTGCGGTACGCGGCCGGACTCCAACGGCCGTGGGTGTGCTTCGCCATGCCCTGGAACGGCCCATCAGCCAGCGTCCCCATCGCTGTCGTGCGCGTGTGCGGCAGCGCAGTTCGTCGTGTCTGAAAGTGAGCATCGCCTTGACCGAGTTCGGCGTTCCGGCACTTACAACCACCGCCAAGACCACCACCGGCGCAGACCTCGCGTCGGTTTCCTACGACGCGCGTGCGATCCAGGTTCTGGACGGCCTGGACGCGGTCCGCAAGCGTCCCGGCATGTACATCGGTTCGACCGGGGCACGGGGCCTGCATCACCTGGTGCAGGAGATCGTGGACAACTCCGTGGACGAGGCGATGGCCGGCGTTGCCGACCGGATCGACGTGACGATCCGGGCCGACGGGGGAGTGAGCGTCGCCGACAAGGCCGCGGCATCCCGGTCGGACTGCACCCGGGGACGGGACGGCCTGCGCTGGAGGTGGTGCTGACGGTCCTGCACGCGGGCGGCAAGTTCGGCGGCGGCTACTCGGTCTCCGGTGGTCTGCACGGCGTGGGCCTGTCCGTGGTCAACGCCCTGTCGACCCGCCTGACGGCCGAGGTCCGTGTGGACGGGTTCCGGTGGAGCCAGTCCTTCGAGCACGGAGAGCCGACCGGACCGATCGCTCGTCACGAGGAGACCGACAGGACCGGCACCACGATCACGTTCTGGGCCAACGACGCCATATTCGGTGCACCTTGGTCGGAGCAGATGATCAGACGACGGCCGCCCCAGCGTCCCGCGAATGCCCAGCCGGGCTACCCAGTTCGATACGCCGTTCGAAGTCAGTCAGGCAGCGCCACGGTGAGATCCACCTCGACGAGCTGTCCCGGAAAGCCCAGCTGGGCGACGCCCAAGAGCGTGCTGGCGGTGGTGAACGCCGGACCCAGAGCAGACTCGGTGAGCCGACGCCAAGCGGCTCCGAGAATGTCCCTCTCATCGCTTCGCACGTAGATCACTGACCGCACCACATGTTCAGGCTGGGCACTCACCGCTGCCAGGGCAGCGAGCGCGTTCGCGACAACCTGGTCGACCTGCGCCTCGAGGGAACCGGAACCGACGAGGTCACCATTCCGATCAAGCGGGCACTGCCCCGCCAGATAGGCGGTACGGCCTGCCTCCACCACGGTGATGTGGTGGTAGCCGGGTGTCTCATGCAGCTGCTCGGGGTTGATGCGGGTGATCTTCTCAGTCATGTCAGCGAGTCTGACCAGCGTGGTGCCAGCACGCACCGCATTTTCTCCACTGGCAAGCATTCCGCAGTGACGTGAGGTCAAAGAACAAGCTTAGCTGTCCTGTGACGCCGGAGGTTGAGTGTTGTCATCGAAGATTGGTGACCAGCCGGTTTGTGCCACTGAAGGTTGAGTGCTGCCGCGCGGTTGCGAGACTGCTGCCATGACCAGCGACAACGTGCCGATCTTCACCCAGTTCGTCAGCCCTGAAGAGATCACCGAAGACCTCCTGCTGGCTCTCGTCGGGTGCTGGACCGAGGTGTCCAACGCGGGCGGAGCAGCCGGGTTCCCCTTTCCGCCGGTTGATGCCGGGGAGGTCACCGCCGCGGTCAATCGCATAGTCGCGGGCCTCAGTCCGGCAGGCAGCCGTCTCATCGCTGCCACGGTCGACGGCGGCCTGGTGGGCTGGCTCACCATCCGTTGCGATGCACATCCGCTGGTGGCGCACTGGGGCACGCTGCACCACGTCCAGACCCGGCTCGACGTGCGCGGCCAGGGCATCGGTGCAGGTCTCGTGCGCCGTGCCCGTGACGTTGCCCGAGACGAGATGGGCCTGGAGCAATTGCACCTTGCCGCACGCGGAGGTGTCGGCCTCGAAGAATTCTACGGTCGGCTCGGCTGGCAGGAGATCGGCCGCTGGCCCGGAGCCTTGCGACTGGCCGCCGACGACGACCGCGACGAGGTCCTCATGCTGTTGTCGCCCCTGTAGCGCCCGACGCGGAACAGGGCTCTGCCCGTGTCGCGGGACAGCAGTCTGCAGAGGTCGGCTCGCTGGTCGAGTCCGTGGCCCTGTAGCGCCCTAGGAGAGCACCCATCGGGGCGGGTGTGCGGGGTCGGTCGGGCAGGTGAAGACGTGCAGGTCCCGGTCCCGGCCGAAGCACTCTCGTGTTTCGAGTGGGCTTTTAAGGAGCAAGGAGGAGCATGAGCGGACACTTGATCACCGACGACGAGACACGCAGGATCGCGGAGGGCTTCCTCTCCGTGTCCCCCTTCTCGGCGATGTTGAGTGGGGACGGACCGTGATCGGCCCGAACGCCGAGTACCTCAAGGGGTGGGGGCCTGGCTTCCCCGAGGACGTCGAGCTTCGGGAGGGGCAGCGGTGGTCCTGGACCGTTTCGTTCACCGACCCTGTCGGCGAGGGCAAGGGCCTCTCCCACACGAAGGTCCTCGATGGGCTGACCCGGATCGTGTACGGGGAGCACTCGAGTCCTGACGGCTGGCAGTACCTGGTCATCCGCCAGTGGTTCACCGAACCCTCGAAGGCTCGGCAGGTACTCGCCCTGTCTACAAGCCACCAATCGCTGATCTGCCAGCAGGCCCTCTATGGCAGGGCGGTCTTCCGCACCCCGGATGAAGATTCCATGTTCGGCAAGAAGAAGGACTTCTTCGAGGAGCAGCGTCCCACTGCTGACCCCACGGCCATGGAATCGCCTGAGGAGTGAGGCGTTGCCGGGGCGGGCAAGGCACGAGGTGCTCCAGCACCGGCCACGGCACACTCAGCGGATCGTCCGGCAGGAACCGGCCGATGTAGCGCACCGTGCACATCTGTAGCGCGAAGCCCAGTTGGGGTTCAGCCGAGATACGCGCCAAAGGGGCAATGGGTTGATCTTGGTGTGACTTGATGCGTGGTCAGTGCAGCGATGCCGCAGTAAACGCGTACACCTCGCCCCGGCGGCCGGAATGGTCCGCCGCAGGTCGCGACGGTCACGGCCGGGGCTCCGTCGCAGTAAATCCGGCATTTACTGCGGCAGTTGCGAACGCGTCTCCGCGATCGAGCACCCGCCCGAATGTGGTTCTGCTGTGCGGACTTGAGGGGAGGGGACTGTCAGTGCCCGACGCGGACCAAACCTGGCGCCAGGCTGTTTGCCTGGGTCATGCCCCCAGATCCTCCGTCACGGGCAGGCACTCGGCGAGCAGGTCGACGACGTCGCGCCAGGCTCGCTGCGCGTGCTGTGGGTGGTAGCCGACGCCGGGGACCGTGGGGTGGTCGACCGGCGGGTGGTGGAAGGCGTGCAAGGCGCCGCCGTACACCGCGAGGCGCCAGTCGACGCCCGCGGCCTGCATCTCGGCCGTGAACGCGTTCCGTTGCGCGGGCGGCATGATCGGGTCTTCCGACCCGACCCCGGCCCACACCGGGCAGCGAATGCGCGCTGCCTCACCCGGTCGGCCCGTGGTCAGTGCGTTGACTGTCCCGATCGCGCGCAGGTTGACGCCGTCGCGCCCGAGTTCCAGCCCGACGGCGCCCCCGGTGCCGTAGCCGACGGCGGCGATCCGGTCGGGGTCGGTCCGCGGTTCGGTGCGCAACAGGTCGAGTGCCGCATGGCCGATGCCTCGCATCCGGTCGGGGTCGGCGAGCAGTGGCAGGCAACGGGCCAGCATCTCCTCGGGGTCGCCCAAATAGCGCCCGCCGTGAAGGTCGAAGACCAGCGCTACGTATCCCAGCTCGGCGAGAGCATCGGCCCGGCGGCGCTCGACGTCGCTGAGTCCCATGCCCTCCGGTCCGAGCAGCACCGCGGGCCGGCGGTCGACACCGGCCGGGAGCGCGAGGTGCCCGATCATCGTCAAACCGTCCGCCGGGTACTCGACCGTACGCGTCGTGATCGTCGTCATGAGACTGGACTGTAGTGATCGTCGAGCCCGGTTCGATCGGTGTTCTGCCGCTGGCAGAACAGCGTGCGTGTCCCTCGTGCCCCTCTGAAATACGGGGCCGAGCGCTCAGGGCTTCAAGATCATCTCGTTGCCCCTTTGGCGCTTACCTCGGTCACACCCCTCAAGGCCAAGGGCACCCCTGTGCCCAAGATCGCGAAGAAGCTCACCATCAAGACCGGCAAGAACGCTGGCCAGCGCCCCCCGTCACCTCGCTCTACCGCGCGCTCGCCGAAGCCGACGACTAGAACAAGATCATCCCATGGCGGGTTCGGAGCGTATCTGGGTCACACCCCGGATACGGCTTCAAGACCAGGCCGGCGCCCCGGTGACTGGTTCTCCGGACAGCGCGCCCACCGGCGGCCCCCAGCGTCCTGAGGATTTGGCTCCCCAAGTCGTGTCGTCCCGTCACGGAGCCGAGCAGGGTCTACAAGGGAGCGACCACCGGCGGATGGAGCGCGGATGAGGCACTGGCATGAAGAACACGGCGCCCAGGAGTGGCGGACGGCGGCCGACGAAGCCGACAGGCGGCGAGGAGTCGTCGTGCCGGCCGAGGAGCTCCTGGGCGTCGCGGAGGGGCGCAGGCTTCTGACCCTGGCACTTGAGCTGCTGGACAAGCCGGCGAGTCCCGGCGCGCTGACGGCGGCCCGGTCCACCGCCCGCAAGGCCCTGGGGGTCATCCCGCAGTCGAAGCCCGACCAGCTATGCCACGAGCACCGTTGGCGGGGCCGCAGCTCGTGGCCCGAACGCCCCCCTCTCGAGGTATGCGCCCGCCCCACCTGCGGCCGGTGTGTCCCTCTGAAGCAGGCCAGGGCGTCCGCCGACGAAAGCACCGAGATGTGACGGCATCGTGGTACCACCCCAAGGACTGACCACACCGTTTGCGGCTGGTGACGATCCTGCTGGCCAATTCCGGTGGGTGCGGATCCTTTGAAGGGAAAGGGCACCTGCTGAGTTGGGCCGTGGCTATGAAGCGTCGGCGTAGGCGAGATGGGTGCCGCAGACGGTGCAGCGGAAGAGCATGGCGCTTGCCCCCTGCCCGAGGTGGGTCAGGAAGGTGTCGAGCTGGGATGCGTCGTGCCAACCACTCATCCGAAGGTCGAGTCGAAGCTGGTCGAGGGCCTCGGGGTGGGCTGCCAGTTCGGTGTATCCGACCTCGCCGATGAAGGCTGCCGCGTCGTTGCAGTGGACAAGCCAGTGCGGATCCTGCCAGGCGTGGAAACCGGGGGTGCGGCGGGTGACCTGCACCAGGGTCTCCTCGCTGACGCCGTCGAGCCCGTATGCGTCGGTGAATTCACCTTCGAATCGTTCAGCGGCACTGCCGTCTGCGATGCACCAGGGGCAGAACCTCCCGCTGACATCCTGGGCCGTGAAGAAAGTAGCGGTGTAGATCCATCCCGTGTTGCGGTTGCAGCAGGCGCAGGTCTCGGCACTCTCGCGGAAGGACTCGCTTGCGACGGGGTCGGGGTGGTAGCGGAAGTGGGGCAGGCTGGTACTCACTGGTGAGCCTGCCGTTGCATGGAGAGGTCCGCTTCGACGCCGGTGGTCTGTGTTTCAACGGCCAAGCCTGTGAACCTCATGGGCCGCAGTCTCTCTGCAAGCAGGCCCGTGATCAAGCGGTGAGGTTGAAGTCCTGCTGGTCGAGTCGGGCGAGGTGGCTGGAGCGGGTTCGGTCGAGGGGACGGCCGTTCCACCAGGCGTCGAGACGGATGAGGTTGAGCGCGACCGCTGAGAACGCGTGTTCCAGGTGAGTCTTCTTCAGGCCGCGGTAGCGGGCGCGTCTCATGCCGGTAACGGCCATGGCCTGGTGGATGGTGCCCTCGATGCCGGCGCGGGTGGCGTACTTGGCCCGCCATTCCTGGCTGGTCTGCTGGGTGCGGGCCTCATCGAGGACCTGTTGCTGCTCGCGGGCGCGCAGGGAGAGTGTGCGGCCGCCGTTTTTAGCCCGCGTGCACTTGTCTCGGACCGGGCATGGCCGGCAAGTCTCCTTGTCGAACTTGACCACGATGGCCTTGGTACCGTGTTGGACGGCGGGACTCCACCAGGTGCTGGTGTGTCCGCGCGGGCAGGTTGCCTCCCGGTTGTCCCAGTCGATGGCGAAGGCGGTGCGCCCGAAGCCGGCACCGGAGCGGGCCTGGGGTGAGCTGTCCAACAGGACCGGGGTGACCAGGGTGACGCCAAAGCTCTCCTTCATGCCGACGATCAGCTCGGCGGAGGGGTAGCCGGAGTCCAGATAATGCTCAGCGGGCAGCAGGTCGCGGGCGGCGTGTCGGCGGCCGTGGCAAAGTCCAGGTGTGCGGCCAGTTGAGTCCAGGCTGATGGCCACTGGAATTCCAGGTGGATGGCCGTCTGACCTGTGGTGTTCCTGATCGCTTCCTTATCTGGAGGAGACCCCTCCGTCCGGTTTGCTGGTGTTTGCGAAGCATCAGCGGACTGGTCGAAGAGGTCCTGTGACGAAGTCTGACAGAGAGATCATGGAAATCCTTGAGGCGTACGACCTCACCGGGACGGTCTGGTCGGCGGCGAACTTGACGGGGCACGACCCGAAGACGGTCAAGCGGTATGTCGCGGCCCGCGACGGCGGGCGCAACCCGTATGAGCGAGAGCCGCGGCCGAAGATGATCGACGCGTTCCTGGAGAAGGTCGAGGAGTGGGTCGAGCAGTCGAAGGCGACGATCCGCGCCGATGTGGTCCACGAGAAGCTCGTGAAGATGGGCTACCGGGGCAGCGCACGCTCGACGAGGCGGGCGGTGAACGCGGCGAAGACCGCGTGGAAGACGGGCAAGCGCCGGACGTACCGGCCGTGGTGTCGGCGTACAAGTGAACGTGCACCACCGCGTACGGATGAACGTGCACCGTTCTTGATGCGGTGGGGCTGGTGACGCGTGAGTCTTCTGTCGTCCTGTTCGGGTCGGTGGAGGGCGGCGAGAGTGGTCTTGGATCCGCATCGCTGGTTGGAGCTGAGGCGGTTTCGCGGTCTGTATGAGTCCGGCGCGATGAGCCTGCGGGAGATCGCGAAAGAGACCGGGCTGAACCGTCGCACGGTCGTGAAGTATCTGTCTGGCGAGACGCCGGTCGCGCCGCCGCGAAGGGCTCCCAACGGGCAGCCGTACCGGCGGGTGGTGGATGAGGTGGCGCCGTTGATCGACGCGATGCTGCGGGCCGAGATCCTACTCAAGGGGGCCGTGATTCACGAGCGTCTGGTGGCCGAGTACGGGTTCACGGGCAGCTATCAGCGGATCAAAATGTACTTGCAGGAAGCCCGCCCGCGGATCGCGGAGGAACTGGGCATCAGCCCGAGTGAACTGGCGGGCCTGCACCGCAGGTTCGAGGTGGTGCCGGGGGCTCAGGCCCAGGTGGACTGGGGTGACGAGGGAAAGATCCTCGCCCACGTCGGGATCCCGAAGGTCTACTCGTTCCACATGACCTTGTCCTACTCGCGCGATCCGTTCTGCTGCTTCACCACCAGCCAGGACCTGGCCACCTTCTTCGACTGCCACCGCCAGGCGTTCGCGCACTTCGGCGGGGTCCCGATGTCGATCGTCTACGACCGCACCAAAACGGTGGTCCGCCGGCACGTCGCACCAGGTGAAGCCGTCCCTCTCCATCCGGAGGCTGTCGCCTTTGCCGGGCACTACGATTTCGATCCCGACGTACTGGCTGCCTATCGGCCCACGGGCAAGGGCCGGGTCGAGCGCCAAGTGCTGATCGTCCGCGACCACGTCCTTGCGGGACGGGCCTTTGCCTCGGTCGAGGAACTCGACGCCGCGTTCATCGCCTGGGTGCCGCTGCGGCGGGCGAAGGTGCATGGCACCCACGGCGAGGTCATCGGCCTTCGTGCGATCCGCGACCACGTGGCCCTCCGCCCGCTGCCGCAGGCGCCGTATGTGGTCACTCAGCGGCATCTCCGCCATGTCGGCAAGGACTGCCTCGTCGCCTTCGACGCGAATCTCTACTCGGTGCCGGCCCGCAAGGTCCGCCCCCGTCAGCTGGTCGAAGTCAGGGCCACGAAGTCCCAGGTCATGCTGCATGCCACCGCCCCCGATCGCACGGGCGAAACGCTGCTGGCCGTCCATTCGCGGGCGGTCGGCCGAGGCGCCCGGATCGTGGACGAGAAGCACTGGGACGGCCTGCCCACGGGCGTCGGCCGGCGCGTCACCACCGGTGACGGAGGTCTGCCGCGGCCCCGCCGCCACGACGCCCCGGCCTCGCAGGCCGGGCCGCTGGCGGCCCTGCTGAACCGGGCCGCGGTCACCCAGGTCGAGGTCGGTCGCCGACCGTTGTCGGTCTATGACGAGCTGACCGGCACCCGCCCCTTCACCACCAAGCCGAGCGCGAAGGAATCGTCTTGAGCGAGCTGGTCTCCACCCGCATCCGCAACACGGCCGGCAGGCTGGGCCTTCCCCACCTGGCCGATGCCCTGACGCAGTACGCTCAGCGGGCCGACGAGGCCAAGATGGGCTACCTCGACTTCATCGACCTGGTCCTCTCCGAAGAACTCGCCGTCCGCGAGGACCGCCGTTTCCGCACCGGTCTGCGGATCTCGAAGCTGCCGCACCACAAAACGCTGGACGACTACGACTTCTCGTTCCAGCCCGAGCTCGACCCTCGCAAGGTCAAGGACCTCGCCACGTTGTCGTTCGTCGAGGCCAAGGCCAACGCCGCTCTGCTCGGGCCGCCGGGGGTGGGCAAGACGCATATTGCCGTCGCTCTCGCGGTCGCGGCCTGCCGGGCCGGCTACTCGATCTACTTCACCAGCCTCGACGACATGGTCCGCAACCTCAAGACCGCCGAGGCCGCCGGGCGTCTGACCAGCAAACTCGGCAGCTACCTGCGGCCCGCGGTTCTCGTGGTCGACGAGGTCGGCTACCAGCCCCTCGAACGCGCGGAGGCCAACCTGGTCTTCCAGGTGATCTCAAAGCGCTACGAAAAGGGCTCGATCATCCTGACCTCGAACAAGACCTTCAGCGAATGGGGACAGGTGTTCGGCGATGAAGTCCTCGCCACCGCCATCCTCGACCGTCTCCTCCATCACTGCGACGTCATCTCCATCAACGGCCCCAGCTACCGGCTCAAGAATCGGCTCGCTGCCATCGAACGTGAACGGGACGACGCGGCCTGACCAAGCCTCCCGGAGTTTTTACAGGTCAGTCCAGACATGTCCCTCAAAGTAGTCGTGCCAGCCCCGGAAGTACCAGTTGGCAAGATCCCCGATTCGCTCGATGCAGTCCTCGAAATAGGCATCGGGCGCCGGCTTGGGGAAGTTCGGGTGTGACGTCCACGACGGAACCCAGGTCGCGACCTCATAGAACCCTTCGGCGACCCATCGATCGAGCTTCTCGTCAGACTGGGATCGCTCGCATGCGGCTCGCATCGCCTGTTCCAGGCGGGTGAAGGCAGCCCGGTCCCACTCCAGATCCCCGCGCAGCCGCAGCAGGAAGCTGCCCTCCTCTGCGTCGAACTCCCGCTTCAGAACCTTGGTGATCTCGTCCATAGCCGAGATCATGACAGTCCCCGGAGAGACCCCCACACCGCCTATGGCCAACCATCACGCCGACCACCAAGCGGTGCACGTTTGTCTGTACTTGGCGGAGCACTCAGAGGAGTACGCCGACACGTGGATTCCCGAGCCGGGCCGGTGGCTGCAGTTCGACTGGGGAGAGGGGCCGCGGATCGGCGGCCGGCGGACCTGGCTGTTCTGCGCGTGGCTGTCCTGGTCGCGGTTCCGGGTCGTGATCCCGGTCTGGGACTGCACGTTGGGCACGCTGGTGGCCTGCCTGGACACCACGTTGCGGCGGATCGGCGGGGCACCGACCTACGTGCTGACCGACAACGCGAAGACGGTCACCGTCGAGCACATCGCCGGGATCCCGGTCCGGCACCCGCAGATGGTCGCCGCGGGCCGGCATTACGGCTGCCGGGTGGCCAGTTGCGTGCCCTACGACCCCGAGTCGAAGGGCGGCGCGGAGGCCACGGTCCGTAGCGCGAAGGCCGACCTGGTGCCCACAGGTGCGAACCTGCTGCCCGCCTACGACTCCTTCGCTGAGCTCGCGGATACCTGCCGGACCTGGTGCGAGCAGGTGAACTCCCGTCGCCACCGGGCGACCGGGCAGATACCCGCGGACCGCCTGGACGTCGAACGCACCACCCTGCACGTCCTGCCCAGCGAGCCGCTCGCGCTCGCGCTGGGCGAGGAGAGGCTGGTCGGCTCCGGATCGCACGATCAGCTTCAACTCGGTGCGCTACTCGACCCCGCCGGGCCATATCGGCGCGAGGGTGTGGTGCCGGGTCGTCGGCGAGGAGCTTTCCATCGCCGCCCGCACCAACTCCGGTGACCTGTCGGAGATGTGGCGCCACCGGCTCTCCACCCCGGGTGTTCCGCAGATCATCGACGCGCACTACCCCGACCACCCGGACGGCCGCAGCGTCCACCAGCCGAGGCTGCGGCCCCGCGGAGGCGGAGATCGCGTTCGTGGGCATCGGCCCCGGGGCCGGGCGCTGGCTCAAGGAGGCCGGACCCGCCGGCGCGGTCCGTATCCGCGCCAAGATGGCCCGCGCGGTCGAGCTGGCCACCGTCCTGGGCAACGACCAGGCCCTCGGTCTGGCCGCGACGGCCGGACGCTTCGCCGACGACGACCTGCTCTCGATCCTGGGACACATCGCGGACAGCAAGCCCGCCGGCGAGGTCGTCCGCGCGGACGAGGCCCACTCCGTCCAGAACGGAACCATCGGCTGGCAGGCCCTGGGCCGCTGAGCCAACACACAGCCCACCACGGCATTCTGACTGCACGTCATCCCACAGAACGGCACCGCCATGAGCTTTCCCAGCCCGCCCGCCATCCCCGAGGAACTCGACAAGCTCATGCGCCGCATGCGCCTGCCCTACATGCGCAAGGCCGCACCTGACGTCCTGGCCACCGCCCGAGCCCAACGGGGGGACCCCGCCGAGGTCCCACGGCTGCTGATCGCCGAGGAGGTCACCGGCCGCGACGCTGCCACCCGGCGGCTTCGCCGGCACTCGGCGAACTTCCCCACCGGCAAGACCCTGGGCTCCTGGCGGGCCGAGGACTCCACCATCCCCGAACCCACCCAGAACTCCCTGATCACCCTGGAATGGATCGGCCGCGCCGAGAACCTGGTGATCGCCGGCCCGTCGGGGACGGGCAAGAGCCACTTCACCGAAGGCCTGGCCCAGGCCGCGATCGAGAAGGACCTGCGCGTGTCCTGGTTCACCCTGGAGACGCTCAGCGCCGCGATCGGGAAATCGAAGGTCGACGGGTCCACCGCTCGCACCGTCGCCCGGATCTGCCGCGCGGACCTCATCGTCATCGACGACATCGGCCTGCTGCCCGTCGGAGAAGACGCCGCCGAGGCGTTCTACCGCATCATCGATGCCGCCTACGAACGACGCTCCATCGCGGTGACCAGCAACATCCACCCCTCCGGTTTCGACACGATCATGCCGAAGACCCTCGCCGGCGCGAGCACCGACCGCCTCATGCACCACGCTCACCTCGTGACCACCACCGGCGACTCGCACCGCCTCGCCGAGGCCCTCGCCGGGAAGGGAGTGGTCCCCTTGCACTGACCCCCACCCCTGGAACACCTGTCCTCCGACAAGTGATCTTGACTGCCTGGTCCAGGGGCGTTCGTCCTCAGCAGTACGTCTCGATGAAGAGGAGTATGCGACCGTCGTCCGCGGTGAACTCGTACGCCTCGTGGATCGGCAGGTCGGCGGCGCCGAACCCGGCCCGAGCTTCGAGCCAGGCAGCCGGGCGCTCGGCCTCCGCAAGGAAGCGGGGGAGCCACCACTGGTCCTGGTCGTCGTAGTACTCGCCCATCGACATCACGTCGGCGCTGACGGCGAGCCGCTTGGCCCGGCGAGGGTCCAGCGGCCCGCGGGCAAGCCGCCAGTAGCAGCCGTCGGCGTCGGTGAAGCCGCGGGCCATCAAGGGCGGGAGGACGTACGAGCTACCGGACTCCTCCGCTGGTGGTGGCTGCATAGCCGCCACCACCTCGGCGAGGGTCGCGGCGTGCTTTCGCTTCTTCGGCACCTGCACAGGATGTCAGAACCGCGTCCTTCGGTTATCGGCCAAGATCGAATGACAGAAGTCCGATGGCCATCAAGACCACCTGTCAGAGGACAACACGACTGGCCACACGCCTGGGTTTCTGATGGCCACCAGCCTGGACACCCAACGGCCACCCACCTGGGCATCTCAATGGCCGTTGACAACGATCTCGGGGCACGGCAGCACGAGAGTGGTGATGGGGTGCAGCCGCAGCGGACGTCGGAACCCGGCTCACCCGCCCAGTCAACCGCTGCCCGAGACGCAGGCCGTGCCGGATGCGGCCCCATTGTGTGCTGTGCGGAAGGCGTCCGGTGCGGCTCCCCGCTCGTGGATTCAGGACGAAAGCATGTCCATCATGACAGGTCAGCGCCGTTTTTCGTAGGACGGAACGCACAGTTCGCGAGGCTTGTCCGGTCCGTTCCCCGCCACTCAGAATCTCCTTCGTGCGTCATCCGCAGACAGGGGGAATGGTGACGATCGATCACGACGCGGTGCTTCGGGCCCGCGTGCTGCTGCTGGGGTCCGGACGGCCGAGTCGGGCCGAACTGGTCGGCGCGTACCGGGTTCTGGCCGAGGTGAGTCCAAAGGCGTACATGCCGAAGTTGGTCGACGCCCTGCTCGCGCTGCGCCACGAGATCCGGGATCCGAAGGTGGACCTCGCGCTCGCCGCCGAGGCTTCCCGGGCCGCTCGCAGGATAGAGGTCGGGGCGCCGAACCGGGCGGAGCGGTTACATCGGGCCCTGGACGCCTATCAGGCTTCCTTGTTCGCCCTCGGGCACAGGGCGGAAGGACGCGCAATCTGTGAGGAGCTTGCCGAGGCCGGCCGAAGCGATCCCCTGGCGAGCGTTCTGGCCGAGGAGGGGCACTTCAGGGAGGCCGCGGAGCTCGACGAAGAGGGCGCCCGGAACGGAATTCCGGAGCACTCCTTCTGGAACATGGTCCGGTGGGCGGCGAACCTGGAGGGCGCCGGGCTGCACGACGCCGCATCAGCCGTCTTCCGCGAGCTCCTTGAGGAGACCCGGCGCAAGGCGGCCGAACAGCGCACCGCTCTGGCGATACTCACCTGGGAGTTGGTTCACTTCTCCCGGATGCGGGAGGCCGTCGGGGATGAGGCGAGTGCTGCGGCCGCCCGGCGAGAGGCCCTGAGTGTCCTGGAGGAGCTCGCGACCACGGGCGAGCCGAAGAACTGGAGTTGCATCCTCGGGTGGTGGAGGACGCTCTTCGTCCTGTCGGGGCGGGCAGCCGAACCCGCCGCGAGCCCCGAGTCCCCGATGCCGCCGTTCGGCACGGAGCTCCGATGGTCGCGCGACGTGCGGGACGGTTTTCTCGGCATGCTGCCGGGCCTCGAAGCGGAGGCGGCGAGACTGCGCGGGGCCGATCGGCTGCCCGAGCTGGTCGACGTCCAACGCAGGATCGGCATCCGCGCGGCCGTCCGCGAAGGCGACCACCCCTACCTGTTCAAGGACCGGTTCACGCCGTACTTCGACGACGGTGTGACGCTCGCCCGCCGCCTGCCCGACAACCACGCACGCCTCGCCCGCGCCCTCACCGACCGGTCGATGTTCCTCGTCGCGGCACGATCCTTCGAACCCGCGCATGCCGACTTCGCCGAAGCGGTCGCCCTTCTCCACGATCGCTGATCGCGCCGCCCGGTCGCCGCGTCGCCTGGGCACGAGGACGCGGTCCAGGCCGTCATGGTGCCCATCGTTGGGGCCTCGCGGTGGACCAGGCCGAACGTGAGGCGTTGCTGAAGTACGCGGCCGACTGCCCGAACGCGACGCTCGCCTTCGAGCGGGCGTCCTGACCACCGACTAGACCAGCTCTCGGATCGACCTCGGCGCGGGTCGCCACCACCACGGTGGCGGTCCGCGCTGTCGTGTGTCCGGGACCGGATCCAGACTTCTCCGAAGGGGTGAATTCTCCCTCGCGTACGCGGTTCTGGCGGTGCGCCGGTCTGGGTGCTCCTTGGAGTCTCGGCGTGCCGTGGTGGAGATTTGGGCATGATAGGTGGGCCTTCGGGTCCGAGAGATGTGGGGTGTCCGGTGGGGCATGTGGGTGTGCAGCTGATGGCCGCGATCGTGTTGCTGGTGGCAGTGGGTGCAGCGTTTCAGGAGTGGGGTGCCGCACGCCTCCGGACCGCCTTCATGTACGTGAGCGTCGGCGGTGTGTTGGGCGTTGGGCGTTGGGCTGCTGGTCTTTGACGGCGAAGTCTGGGACGTGCTGACAGCAATGGCGGTGTAGACCTGCCGGTATCGGCGGGTGCCTTGAACTGTTCAGGGCGAGGGGGTCTCGCGGTGGACCAGGCCGAGCGTGAGGGGCTGCTGAAGTACGCGGCTGACTGCCCGAACGCGACGCTGGCCTTCGAGCGGGCGTCCTGACTGCCGCCTGAATCCAGCTCCCGGATCGACCTTGGCGCGGGCCGCCACTATCACGGTGGCGGCCCGCGCTGTCGTGTGTCCGGGGCTGTTCCGGGCTTCCCCGTAGGGGGGCGATTTTCGCCCATCCAATGCTCTGACCTGTGGCTATGTGGGGACTTGTGGAGCTAACTCCTTGCTGTTCGAAAGTGCGGATCACACCTCCAGCCGGAGGCGTGATCCGCACTTCGACGGCACCCACCCCGCCATCACCGTCAACGGCCAAGCCTTCCCCCCGACCACACCACCGTCCACGGTCGGCCCTGCACCTGCATCACCGTCGTCCTGTTCGCAGGCGCGGGCGCCACCGTCACCTTGACCCAGCACCAGCAGGCGCACTGAGCCGGTACCTCCCGCGATTCAGGACCGTTAGCTCCCGCGGTGGCGGCACCAGAGGCCCTGCCCAGCGGCCGGCACTGACCTCGGCCCGCGACCTTGCGTCACCAGGCCGGGGCCTCGGCCTCGAGATGCTCGACAGACGAGAACTCCCGGCCCCGCCAGAACGGGACCCGGTCGTAGGGCATGGGACTCGCGGCCGGCCGCGGCGGTCACCGTATCCGTAGGGCCCGCTTCGTGGGAGCAGGTGCCGCTCGTCCTGGTTGAGGCAGGGCTGTGCCGGCGGGCCTGGGTCTCGGCTTGGACGGCGGGCTGGCCGACTGGCGGACCGCTGAAGCGTAGGTGCGTCAGGAGCGGGCTCGCAGAGCTTGAGTGAACGATGTGTGCTCCTTCTGGAACGACCCCCTCCGCAGGGGTTGACGGAGGCATTTGCCAGGCGGATCGTAGGCGCCTCAGTCGACCGAACGCTGGAGGTCCCGTGACCGACGAGTACCGCACCATAGAGCGGACGTTGCCAGTCGGCACCGCCGCGATCTTGGGGGCAGCTGGCATGGACCTGACGGATGCCGAGCTACTTGAGCGGTACCCGCGCGTGGCCGAGATCCTGGCACGTTGGGAGCAAGAAGAGCGGGGGTGATGCCCCCATCAGGGACCATTCCGGGCCGACTGTCTTCCCGGCTCCCCACGGGAGGGCCGTCGCGTTCCTCACGCGATGCGCAATGGGTGCGACGTAGCTCCACGGCGAGCGTTTGCCACCAGCTCACCCTGTATCGGGGCCGGGTTTCCATGCGGCTGGTCCGCTGCCGGGCCCTACTCGATCAGCAGCAGGTCGTCCAGGTTGACGGTGTCCGGGTCGAGCCTCGTGCGGCGGAGGAATTCGAGGAGGTCGCGGGGGCCGAGGGCGCGGCTGAGGATTTCGCCGTTGACGCAGACCCGGTGCCCGCCCTCGGCGTCCGGCGGGTGGACGACCACGCGCTCGGCGGTGAGGTGGAGTTGCCCGAGGTGCACCCGGAGCAGGTCGCTGCCCTGGCCCGCCGCCGGGACCTGCCCGCGCTCCTGGACCAGTACGTGCCCCTCGGCCCGGACCAGGCCGCCGCCCGCCTCGGGGTCCGCAGGGCGGATTGGGACTGGGTGGTCCGCCTCGGGTACGTCGCCCCGGTGGGGACGGTGGACGTCGGCTACAAGCACCACGGCGGCGTGACCACCGTCCCGCTCTACAGCGCCCGGGACATCGCGCTCCTGGACGTCGTCCGGCCGTGGGTGGACTGGCGGGCGGTGCGGGAGACCCGTCCGGGCCGCCGCTCCCTGCTCGCCGCCCTGACCCCGGTCACCCCGGACACGGACCGGGTCCTGCTCGCCGAGGTGGCCCGGATCGCCGGGATGGGGCGGGCGGCGGTGGTCAACTGGCGCCGCCGCCACACCGACTTCCCCACCCCGACCGCCGGGACCGAGGTGCATCCGGAGTTCGACCGGGCCGACGTCGTCGCGTGGCTGCTTGCCAACGACAAGATCATCCTTCCCGCCGGGGCGGGGGAGGCCTCGCTGCTGGTACGCGGTGACATGGGCGCCACAGGCCGGTTCCGGCTGGATGCACCGTGGCTGGGCCTCGCCGACGACATCGAGGGCATCGACCAGCTGTCAGGCTGGGTCGTCGACGACGTGGACGCCGACGCCCTGGCCGCCCTGGCAGCCGGGGAGTTCGGGGCCGGGCTGACCCGGCTGACCGCGCCCGGTGCGGGCCCGCTCGCGGTGCTCGGCGAGGTGAGGGTGACCGACCGATTCCGGTCCGGGTCGGGCGGCCTACGCATCACGCTGGAACGGCCGGCCCGCCTGGAGGCGGGGGCCGTCCCGCTCGTCCGGGGCCCCTCGACCCAGGGGACTCGCTCGTCCATCCCGGGTGTCGAGGACGAGCCGGAGGAGGACGAGACGGCCGGGGCCGGTACGGCGTGGCGGCCGGGAGAATCTCCTCGGCCTGCTCGCCCCCGCGCGCTCCGTTGAAGCGCGCGCGAGTCCAGCACTCCTGTTAGTGGTCCCACCAGTCCCCGCGCTTGCGCTCCGCCAGCGGGGGAAGGTTCGCGACCTGCCGCGCCCTCCGCCTCATGGCGGCCTGCTCCTCCGCCTTCTTCGCAGCCAGTGCTTTCAGCCGGGAGGTCACCGGTGTGGACACCAGGCGGGCGGCTTCCTTGCGCGCGAGCTCCTTGCGGACCGCCGCCCGCTCAGCCGCCACCCTCTCAGCCTGGATCTCGTTTATGCGCGCGATTAGATCCTGGTACGGGGGCGTCTCGTAGTGACGGCCGGGCAGCGTGCTCAGCCGATGTACGATCTGCACCACCCTGGTCTGATACAGCGTCAGATCAACTTTCTTCATGTGCCGGAGCACGTCATCCGGAACGATGGTGATCTTCTGACCATCCCCGCGTATCCCCAGCCTGGCCAGCTCATCAGGCATCCCGCGAGACCGCCTACGCGCCACAGCAACTCCCCCCATCTAAACCGACATGACGTTCTACGGATACCGCACCATGGGCCCGCTGTGGGCCGGTGTCCACGCTGCGGGATCGCGGTCCTGGTGACCCCGGCCGCAGAGCCGCGGCGGGGAGCACCAGAATCCCCGGACCCGGGGAGCCTCCCGCTCGTCCCCGGCCCCCGAGGACCCCCTCGGTCACCTCCTGGCCGTCCCGGACCCCGGTCCCACAACGCCCTGACCTGTGGTGTTCCCACTTTCCCCGTGTGAATGAGTGCGGTGGTAGCGCGGGGTGGGCGTCAGCGAGGATGCCCCGTGGCTGGGCCTCGCCGACGACATCGAGGGCACCGACCAGCTGTCGGGCTGGGTCGTCGACAGGACGCCGACGCCCTGGCCGCCCTGGCGGCCGGGGAGTTCGGGGCCGGGCTGACCCGGCTGACCGCGCCCGGTGCGGGCCCGCTCGCGGTGCTCGGCGAGGTGAGGGTGACCGACCGATTCCGGTCCGGGTCGGGCGGCCTGCGCATCACGCTGGAATGGCCGGCCCGCCTGCGCGGCACCGCCTCGCAGACCGGCGGGGGCGGCGTGGTCCGCCACGGAGTCCCGCACGCGAGGACTGGCGAGGACTGCGTGTGCGCTCGCCACGACTGCGGCGGCTGGTCCCGGTCCTCTGGTGCGCCGAGCACGGGGACGAGGTCGGCCCGGTGCTGGAGTGGCACGCGGGCGGCGGCCTGCGCTGCGCGCAGCTCACGCGCGACAGGGCGGCAAGCGCGTAGGGGCTTGTCGGCTGCGAGTGGCCCCGGCGCACCCTCGGGTGTGCCGGGGGTCGTTGGTCAGGCCCGGATTTCGTTGACCAGCATGCGCAGGGTGAGGCTGTGCTTTTCGGGTGGCAGGGCGCCCATCGCGGCGGTGGCGTGCGCGACACCCCCGGCCTTGTCGCCGGAGCGGGCGAGCATCAGCCCCCGGTGGAGTTCGAGGTGGGTGGCGAAGCGGGGCAGGCTCGCGGGAAGTTCGGCGAGGGCCTGGTCCTGCGCGGCGGTCGCGGCTTTCTCGTCGCCGAGGCGGGCCATGAGCAGGGACCGGAACACGTTGAGCCGCCACCACGGCACCGCGTAGTCCGAGGTCTGCTGGTGCGAGCCGGCCGCGTCGAAGACCCCGCGCCCCTGGGTGTCGAGGGCGAGGGCGGTTGCGCGGTCGCCGCGGAGGGCGGCGGCGTGGGCCTTGCCGTAGATGGCGTTGAGCAGCCCGAGGGAGGGCCGCTCCGAGAGGGCTAGGGCCTGGTCGGCGAGGACGTCGGCGGCGCCGAGGGAAGCCCCCTCGTGCCCAAGGGCGATGGCGGCCCGGCCGCGTACCCACACCCGCGCGGCCGGGTCCCCGGACTCGTCGGCGGCGCTCGCGGCCATCCGGTACCAGCGCACGGCCGCCGCCCCGTCTGATCCGGGGAACGTCTTCGCGTACAGGGTCATCAGCCGCGCGGCCACCGACCACAGCCGGCTGCGTTGCGGGTGCGGTTCTGGCGGGGTGCGGTTGGTACGCGGACCGTGCCGGGTATGGGGTTGCGGGTGTGGCCGTGGGCTTGCTGGCGGGTGTGGTGGTGCTGGTCAGCGCGTGGCGGGCGGGAGCGTTCTGCATGTCGGCCGGGTCACCGTGTCCGAGCAGTGGGGTGGGGCGTGGGGCGCGGGCGGATCAGGAGCGTTCGGTGCGGCTGTTGGCCGCTGCCAGCCAGGCCTTCGGTACGGACGAGGAGATTGACGCGCTCGCTGAGGAGGTGGTGACGTTCGAGCAGATCGTGCTCTACGGGGTGACCGACCTTCCCGTCCAGGAGTACCCGCCTCACGGCCACGATTACCCGAGCTCCTGATCATCTCTGGCCGGCTACCGGGGCTCTCGTCATCCGGACAGGAGGCCGTGGTGTCGCTGAGGGGAAGGGCGGTTGCGGTATCGGTGGTTCGGTGAGCTGGGGTGTTGCAGGTCTACGTGAGAACGGGTTTGCGGCGTCAGATGCGGCTTGACCTGGGGTTGTTTCGGGTTGGTTGGGAGTCGTCTGGGTGTTGCAGGTGGCGTCTGGGTCTAAAGGATCGAGGCGTCATTTCGCGTTTTTCAGGGGATTATGCAGGTCAGCGGGGTGTTCGGCGGGTCGGGGTGCGGGCTTTTAGCTGGTGCGTGGTTTCGGCGTGGTGGTCGAGGCGGATGGCGTCAGCCAGGGTTTGTGCAGGTCGGCGACGGGACTGATTACCGGACCGAGTAGCCCGCAGTCTGTGTAGCGACCGTGCTGAACTCTCTGGCGGGATGCCCGTCTCACAGTCGTCGGGGGCCGACACCGTCGCCGGCGAGCGTGTCTCCGGGGTTCAGTAGAGCGCATGCCTTCATCGAGAGGCATCCGCATCCGATGCATCCGGTGAGCTCGGCCTCAAGTCGCTCGATGGTCTGTCGGCGCTCTTCCAGCCGACGCTTCCAACTTCGCGAGGCGCGCTGCCACTCCTGGTGACTTGGTGGGCGGTCGAGCGGTACGTCGGCGAACGCCTCTCGAAGGTCTTGCAACGGGATGCCGATCCGTTTGGCAACCGAGATCAATGCGACACGGCGCAGCATGTGGCGAGGGTAGCGACGCTGGTTGCGATCGTCGCGTTCGGACGCGATCAGGCCGAGCTCTTCGTAGAACCGCAGGGCGGAGACGGCCGCTCCGGTTCGTGCGCTCGCCTCGCCGATGCTCAGCCAGTCGTCCGGGGTGGCCCGGACGTCGCCGGAACGGTTGCTCGTCATGAAAAGCCTCCTGTTGACCTCAAGGCTACTTGAGGCCATACGGTCGGCTGCGTCGGAACGGCGGGCAGGAACCACCTGGAGAGGACGGCAGTTCGATGACGTTTGTGATCGCTTTGCCCTGTGTGGATGTCAAGGACAGGGCATGCATGGATGAGTGCCCTCTCGACTGCATCTACGAGGGTGAGCGCATGCTCTACATCCAGCCGGACGAGTGCATCGACTGCGGAGCCTGCGAGCCGGTGTGCCCGGTCGAGGCGATCTTCTTCGAGGACGACACCCCGCAGGATTGGCAGCACTTCAACACCGTGAACGCCGAGTTCTTCTCCGACCTCGGCGCCCCCGGCAGCAGTGCGAAGCTCGGTCCGATCGGACGGGACCATCCGATCGTGGCAGCGCTCCCGTCAAAGGGCGCCGTCCCTTCACTCCCGATGCTGTAGTGCCGCCGGCCCGGGACGGGCTGGCCTCGCGCATGGGCAGCTCCGGCGACCCGTGGGGCGCGCCTCCGGCTGGCCGCGTACCCGCACCCGCTCCCGTCCCGACTCCGGGTGAGCGTTCACGTTTTTCGGCTCTGAAGCTCCTATAGATCGTCACCTTGACCACCGCCCGGCCTTCGCGTCAGTGGAGTGACAGCCAGGGGCTGGCGAACTCACGCCACCGGCAGCGACCGCCCAATAGGGCTTCTCACAGATCGCAAACCTGATCGACCAAAACCGAGTTCTCAGGGAGGATCCCATCAGCATTGACCCATGACGCTGAGGAGATCCCTGTGATCACACAAGGAGTACAGGTCACAGGCCGGTGCAGTGCCTGCGGAGGTACGACGACCTGCGATGTCGGTCAGTTCTTCGACCGCGGCATGCTCTGTTGGGGCACCGAAGGGCGATGCGTGGACTGCCCGAACGGGTGGTGCGAGGAAGACAGCGGCCCCGTCACGCCCGAGAACATTCGACAGGCTCTGCTGCAAGCGCACGGGCCGGCGCGGCTTCGCCTGTCTGGAGACGTGCCGAGCCTTGTTCCCGTACTGCAGGCCCTCCGCAGTGCACGGGAACTGTCCCTGGGCGAAGCACGAGCGCAGGCAACGGAACTCGCCGAGACCGGTCTCATCGGCACGCTCGTCGAGATGGAGGTCCTGGCGGTCCACCTTCGGAGACGAGCCATCGCGGTGAGCGTTGAACCAGCGGCGTAACCCCGTCAGGACACCACCCACGCGGCTTGACAACGGCATTGAGAAGTCTTTCCACGCGTAGCCGAGGGAAGAGGTCTGCATGGAGTCCGGGGCTGGCGGCGCCCTGATGTGCATGTACCCCTATGGCGCTTCCGGCCCCGTGTCCGCATACCAGCCAGCCGCGTTCACCGGTGGACATGAGAGGAGCACGGCCATGGCAGCCAACCGCCGGCGCGGCGAACGGGAGCGGTTCTCGTACGACGACATCAGGGACGCGATGGTGGAGATTCTGGAGAAGGGGCACGGCATCACCACGAGCCGCTACCACGGCCGCACGTTCCGCCCTGCTTGTCACCTGATCCACCAGGACAACCTGGAACGCCGCAAACCGCGCGGCAAGTTCCCGCGGTGCCATCCCAACTTCGGCAAGTCCGACCGCGACTTCGAAGGCGAGTGGGACGAATGCGCCCTGACCCCCGACCTGCCCTCGTTCAACGACGAGCTGAGGGTGGACCACGAGGATGCCTGGTGGGTGGGCGACCGCATGGTGGCCTACGTCTGGTACCCCTACGACGTGCCACTGCAGGAGCTCGGTAAGGCCGACGCCCGCGCCGCGCGACACGGTCTGAACCTGACCCTCCACACGGGCTGGGGCGCGCACTACTACGGCAACACCCCGGCACTCATCCTGGCCCCGGAATCCTTCAAGGTTCCCCACCACCCGCGCACCGAAGACCTGATCCGAGCCGCACGACAACGTCCCGCCCGCTGTGAGTGGTAACCGCCGGCGAAAACAGTCCGGGGCGGCGACCGGTGAGGCTACCCGCATCTTCACCTCCTCGGTGGCATGGGCCTGGGCGGGCGGGAGGTAGTCCGCCAACTGCACTCGGACGCCCTGCAACACGGGCCATGCAACGCGGACAAACGCAACCGTGCGTTGCGGGCCTGACATGGCGCAGCGTGTTCAACGCGGTGCTGCGCGAGTGCTTTGCACTCCGCGTTGCGCTCCCTGCCGGACCTCGGTTGGCGGAGGCGGGAAACGCGGTCCGGTTGACCTGTCTCACCGGAGTTGGGTCGTGTCTCACTGAAGATGGACAGATGGTGCGCCGCCCTCCGACACCGGAGAGGCGCCTGCCGGTGAGACGACCGTAGCCTCGCGCTGACGCCGAGGCCCTGGCCAAGTACTCGATAGATCGGGCGTGACCAGCGCTACGGCGCATCGGTACACCTTCGGTGAGACGGGTCGGCTGCGCACCTATGCCGAGAGGATCAACTGCGGAGCGGGCATCACTCCTGGGCGGAGGCGGTCAACTCCATCATCGCCTGGGCGTAGGTTGCGCCGTCAATCTCCTCGTCGTGGTACTGGCGCATCAGCTCGTCGATCTTGGCCTGTAGCTCTGCCCGGTCCATCGTTATCTCCCAACATGTCAGTGCCGCAAGGTGGGGACAGTAGCGCGACACGTACCGCACGGACGGCGCTTTCCCCAGATCGAGGGCACTTTGCCCTTCCACTTTCGAGCTGGTCGCGGGCTGGTCGAGCGGACTTGATTGCAACGGTCACACGAGCACCTTCCTGCGCTTCGGGCTGCCCCGCCTGGCTCTCACCGAACCTGGTCACCGCCACCCGCCCCACTGCGCGGCCCTTCCCAGACCGCCGCGGGCTGCAACCTGATCCATCCCACTCCTGAGGGCTGTCCCGCAGAGCGGCTCAAGGCTCGGGGCCATGCGGTCTGACGCTGGACGCCGGCCGTTCGGATCAAGAGCGTGTCGCAACTGCAGCCAGTGACGCGCGCCGGCCAGTGTCACCTCGATGTCGTCACTCCATGAACAGACTTCCAGCCACGACATGTAGCCGCCCTGTGTGAAGACCAGGGCCTCACCGGGGCACTCGCCGGCCTCGGTGACGAGCTGCGCTTCGGCCGCCACGACAGTGCCGGGGCCGGTGGGTGCGGGCTCCACCTCGCTGGTGTCGAGTTCGAAGTAGGCGGTACCGCACCCGCATGTGTAGCGCCCTTGGACGCTGAGGTACGGGACCTGTCTTCGGAGTGCGACATGCACCGGATCGTTCGTGTTCAGGACCTCCGCAAGCACGTCGGCTAGGTCGGCAGGCAGGCACCCGGCGCGGTGTCTGCCCGTTGCGTCACATGAGCATCTCCTCGCCGGACTGCGTACAGGGGTGGAGACAGTCAGCGCGGGAGCCCGGCCGTCCGGTGGGCTCGCATTGACGCCGTGCACACGAACACCCTCGAGCGAAGCATCACCGGGGCCGGTCCCAGCGGCCCGGCTGCGTGCTGTGGCTCATCGGGCGAGTGTGCCTGGCTGAACCGGCCGGCTCAACCGGGTTCTTCTGGCACGCTTCCAGGGCGGCGCACCTCCCAGCGGGAGATGCCGCCGTGCTCCTCGGCGACGTACAGCGTGCCGTCCGGGGCGAAGGCCAGACCGTGGGGTTCGCGGTCGGGGGCCGCTAGCGGGTGCTCGGTGAGCTTGCCGTCCGGGGTGACGGAGCCGATCCGGCCGGTGCCCCACTCGGTGAACCAGCAGGTCCCGTCCGGGGCGACCGCGACGGCGTGGGGGCGGCAGTCGGCCTCCGGCAGCGCGAACTCGGCGAACTCCACGCCTGCTGTCTCGCCGGTCGTGAGCCGCCCGATCCGGCCGGCGCCGATCTCGGCGAACCACAGGCTCCCGTCCGGGCCGACCGCGAGCCCGACCGGGGCGGCGCCGGGCGTGGGCAGGGGGTGGAGCCGGACCTCGCCGGAGACGGTGATCCGGCCGATGGCGTTCGCCTGGTTGAGGGTGAACCACAGGGCCCCGTCGCGTCCCGCAGTGAGGAAGGACGGGAATCCCCCCTCGCACGGCAGCGGGAACTCCACGATCCGGCCGTCTATGCCGATCCGGCCGATGCGGTCGGAGTTCGTGCAGGTGAACCACAAGGCGCCGTCGGGGCCGACCGCGATCCCGTACGGGCCGCCCGCGCCGCCGGGCAGCTCGTACGAGCGGCTCTCGCCGTCCACCGCGATCCGGCCGATCCGGTGGTCGCGGTACCGGGTGAACCACAGCGCGCCGTCCGGTCCGGCGGTGATCAGGGTGGGGCCGCAGTCGGCGGAGTCCAGTACGAACTCCTCGACGCGGCCGGTCGACGGGGTGAGGCGGGCGATGCGCCCGGTGCGGACGAGGGTGCACCACAGCCGGCCGTCCGGTCCGATGGCGAGCGCGTACGGGCCGGAGTCCGGGGTGGGGAGGTCGAGGGTGCCCAGCGGGCTTATGGAGGTGGTCAAGTGGGGGCGTCCTATCGGCAGGGCGGGGAGGGGCGGGCCCGTCGTCACGGGCAGGTGGCGGCTGCGGCTGGTTCCGGTGCCGGGGCGTGCAGGGCCAGCCGGTCGCCCGACCAGCGGGCGCACAGCCGTCGGTCGTGGCTGACCACGACCACCGCGCCGGCGAACCGGGCCAAGGCCTCCTCCAGCTCCTCCGCCAGCGCGGGAGAGAGGTGGTTCGTGGGCTCGTCCAGCAGCAGGACGTCGGCCGGTTCGGTGACCAGGCGGGCCAGGGCCAGCCGCTGCCGCTGTCCGACGGACAGGGAGCCGACGGGAGCGGACAGCCGGTCGCGGGCGAACAGGCCCAGTGAGAGGAGTTGTTCGGCGTGCTCCTCGGGGGTCCCGGGGCGGCCCTCGGCGTAGGCCGCGAGCAGAGTTCCGCGGCCCGTGCCGGCATCGGTGTGCTGGGCCAGCAGTCCGATCCGGCCGTGGCGTACGACCTGCCCGCGGTCGGGGGCCAGGGTGCCGGCCAGTACGTGCAGCAGGGTGCTCTTGCCCGCCCCGTTCGGGCCCGTGACCAGCAGTCGGCCGCCGACCGGCACGTTCACGTCCACCAGCGCGAGCCGCCCCTCGACCGCGACGCCCGCCGCGGCCAGCAGCACCCGTCGCGCGTCCCCGGAACCGGCGGGCGTTCCGGGGTCGGCGGCAGCCGTGGCAGCGTTGCGCGATACCGCGGTGAACCGCAGCGGGTCCGCGGGGGCCGGCACCGGCCGGGCCAGCAGCCGGGCAAGGCGTTCCTCGGCGTTGCGGACCCGGCTCGCGAGGGACTGCTGCACCCGGCCGGCAGCGCGGTCGTACGCCATCTTGTTGCCGTCCTTCATGGCCCGCCCCGGCGCCACCCGGCGGGCGGTGACGGCGGCGGACTCGCGCAGCCGGGCCGCCTCGGCCCGCCAGGCTGTGTGGGCCTCGGCGCGGCGGCGCCGGTCGGCGGCGCGCTCGGCGAGGTAGCCGGCGTAGCCGTTGCCGTACCGCACGGTCCGGTGCAGGTCGCCGTCGACCTCCAGGAGGGAGGTGGCGACGCGTTCCAGGAAGGCCCGGTCGTGGGAGACGGCGACCGTGATGCCGCGTCGGGCGCGCAGGTGGTCCTCCAGCCAGGTCAGGGCGGCGCCGTCGAGGTGGTTGGTGGGCTCGTCCAGGAGCAGCACCTCGGGGGCGGCGGCAAGCAGCACGGCGAGGCGCAGACGTACGACCTCGCCGCCGGACAGGCTGCCGACGGTGGACTCGCGAGGCAGGGCCGGCAGGCCGAGGCCATGCAGGGAGCGCTCCACGCGGGCGTCGGCGTCGTACCCGCCGCGCAGTTCGAAGGCGGTGAGGGTGTCGGCGTACGCGCTGAGGGTCTCGGCGGTGGCGTCGCCGTCGGCCATACGGGCCTCCATCCGGCGCAGGTCCCGCTCCAGGGCACGCAGCTCGGCGAGGGCGCGGTCGACCACCTGCTGGACGGTCAGGTGCGGGGCGAGGTCCTCTTCTTGTGCGAGGTAGCCGACGCCGCCTTCGGCGTGCAGGACGACCTCGCCGCGGTCGGGGCGCTCTGACCCGGCCAGCAGCCGGAGCAGGGTGGACTTGCCGGAGCCGTTCTCGCCGACGATGCCGAGGCGTTCGCCGACGGGGACGGAGCAGTCGACGGAGTCGAGGACCAGGCGGCCGTTGTAGGACTTGGTGAGGTCAGATGCGGTGAGCTGTGCAGTCATGGGGCGGCTCCAGGGGTTCGGGGGTCGTCGCGGCGGCGGTGTGGTGGGCGGTGGCGTGGTGGATGAGCACGGGAGTTCTCCTTTAAGGCGATGAATGTTGCGTTAAAATGCTGACATGGATTCCCCTGCGCAGGCAAGCGAAGGTTTCGGCCGACAGGAACCGGTCAAACCGGCCACGACACGGCGCCGGACGGGCGGCCGGAGCGCCCGCGTCCGCGCCCAGGTGTTGGAGGCGGTGGGCGCGCTGCTCCTGGAGGCCGGGTACGACGGGCTCACGGTCGACGCGGTCGCGGAACGCGCCGGCGTCCACCGCACGACCGTCTACCGGCGCTGGGGTGACGTCGGTCGCCTGCTGGCCGACGTACTCGACGCCGCGTCCGACGACACGTGGAGCCCACCGGACACCGGGTCGCTGGAGAACGACCTGACCGCCCTCAATCAGGAGGTGTACGAGGCGCTGGCGGGTGGCGGGCCGAACGTGACCACGGCCCTGATCGCCGCCGGGTTCCGGTCGGCGGAAGCGGCAGCGGCACTGTCGCGGTTCTGGGAGGACCGCTACGCGCGCTGTGCGGTGGTCGTCACCCGCGCGGCCGACCGGGGCGAGCTGCCCGGCCCGGCCGACAGCCGGGCGCTGCTGGTCGCCGCGACCGCCCCGCTCTACCACGAACTGCTGCTGCTCCGGGCCGCCCCGGACCCGACGCTGCCGCGCCGCGCCGCCGCGGCCTCCGCGGCGGCGGCCCGCGCCGGCGCCTTCGAAGGCGCGAACTCCAGCCGCGACTGGTGACCGCCGCCCACCCGTTGGTGCACGCCGGCTATTGATGCCGTTCAGATCGGCTCGCCTTGACTGGTACAGAGAAGCCATCGAACATGCTGTCGATATGGGGTGGGTGGGAATCCGCTTTCTCTCGGGGTGGATCAGCTGTGGTGTGACGTGGGGTGAGGCGGGTTCGTTGAGCTCCTGGGACTCGTTCTCGGGGGTTGTGGCTCTGCGGCGGGTTGTTGCACGACTCGATGCAGGAGTTGCTGATGCAGGCGTTTCCCGTGGTGATGCCGTCCGGGCAGAAGTACTGGACGGTCCTTGACGACGATCTAGAGGTCGTTCCCCTGGCTGATCACTGGCTGCGGAACGTTCGGTTCGGGCGAGACCGGGCTGAGCTAACGACGAAGGCGTACGCCGGCGGCGTCGCGCTGTATCTGCGCTGGTGCGGGACGACGGGCCGGTCGTGGCCGGAGGCGGGCCGGGATCTGGGCCTGTTCATGGTCTGGCTGAGGTACACGCCGGCGCCCCGGGACGGGGTCGCGGCGGTGGTGCGGCCGGGTCCGGGGTCGGCGCCGGTGCGGTGCGAGCGGCGGATCAACCGGGTCCTGGTGGCCGTGCGGGGGCTGCTGTCGTACGCGGTGTCCGCAGGTGAGGCGTCGCGCGGGGTGCTGGGGCAGATCTACGAGCTCGCCGACAGCCGCGACCTGCCAGCTGAAGCGACGGGCGAGGACGGCGGTCTGTTCTACCGGCTGCGTCCCGTGCACCGGCTGAGGGAGCCAGCCGCCGACGTCGACCGGGCGGCTGACGCCGAGCTCTTGGCGATGTTCACCGTTTGCCGCAGCGCGCGGGACCGCCTGGTCGTGCTGCTGCTCGGACGGGTGGGGCTGCGGCGCGGGCAGGCGGCCGGGCTCCGCCGCAGCGACGTGCATCTGCTGCCGGACTCGCGGGCGCTGGGCTGCGAGTACCAGGGTGCGCACCTGCACGTCCGGAGGCGGGAGAACCCGAACGGAGCCTGGTCGAAGTCGCGGCACGCGTGGGTGGCGCCGCTGGACTTCCTGACCGTGTCCGCGTTCGACCTGTACTACGAGGAACGCCACCGGCTGCTCGGCGCCGGCGGCAGCGACTTCCTGCTGGTGAACCTGTTCCGGGCGCCGATCGGGGCGCCGATCTCGCCGGAGGCGATCGGCGAGCTGTTCGGCCGGCTCGGAGTGCGGGCGGGACTGCGGCGGCGGGTGGGTCCGCACATGGCGCGGCGTGCGTTCGGGTCGAACGTGGCGGATGCGGGCGGTTCACCGGATGAGGTCCAGGCGTTGCTGGGGCAGCGGAGCCCGGACTCTTCGGGACCGTACCGATTCCCGGATCCCGGGAGGGTGCGGGCAGCGGTCGAGCGGGTCCCCACCCCGCGCGCCCTCGGCGGGCGGGAGGAGAACCGGTGAGGGCCACCGTCTCGGCCATGCGGCCTACGGCGGTGGCGCCAGCCGGCGACGAGCGGACGGAGGAGATCCTCCGGGCTGCAAGCTCCGGCCCGAGTGCCTGCGCCCGCTCTACGACCGGCTGCGCGCCCAGCAGACGAGCCGGCTGGAGGAGGTCTCCGATCCCGAGGCCGCCGGGTACAGCCGTGAGCAAGCGACGATGATCCGTGCCGCACAGCTGGCGCTCGCCCGGCTGAACACCACGCCGGAGACCGAGCGGGTCAAGGACGTCTGGGACATGTCCGTCTTCGGGCACACCGGAGTGGTCCCGTTCACCGCGATCACCCAGAAGCCGCTGCGGGAAGCGATGAAGGTCTGGGTCTACGACGACCTTCCCCCGGCGGCGGAACAAGAACGCCGTACACCATGCCCGCGCCATCATCTCCGCCGTCGCCATGCTCTCGGAGAGCCTGCGCCTTCAGCGCCCCGACCGCGGCGAGGTGCCGGCACTGTGGGCGCGGGCCGACATCGTGGCGTACAGCAACCGCATGGGCCACCTCACCGCGACCGGCAAGCAGAGCGCGTCACGCCGGCTGGCCTACACCCGGTTCGTCCGCCGGGTCCTGCTCCGCTTCCGCACCCTGGGCCTGACCGGCCCCGGCGGCGTGCTGGAAGGGATGCCGGTCGACTTCGCGATCTGGCCCGAGGACATGCCCGACGAGCCGGAGGACGCCGAGGCCGGCCGCGATCTGCCCGAAGCGGTGATGCGCGTCCTGTGCGCCCACCTCGACCGCCTGGAGGAGATGAGCAACACCGAGACGAGGGTGGCGACCGAACTCCTCATCGACACCGGACGGCGCCCCGACGAGATCTACACCCTGGCCTGGGACTGCCTGGAAAGCGACCCCGATGGATCACCCGTGCTCGTCTACGACAACCACAAGGCCTACCGGCTCGGTCGCCGTCTGCCCATCGGCGGCGAGACCGCCGAGGTGATCCGCCGCCAGCAGCAACGCGTCCGCGACCGCTTCCCGGCCTCCGAGCCGGCCCGGCTCAAGCTCCTGCCCCGGCCTCGAACGAACCCCGAGGGCGCCAAGACGTACAAGGACATCGCTCTGGCCCACCGCACCTGGGTGGCTTCGCTGCCTGACCTCATCGTCCCGGTCATCACCACCGAGGCCGGTACCCCGGTCACCCATCTGGTGCTCTTCGACAAGACCCGCGTCTTCCCCTACGCCTACCGGCACTGCTACGCCCAGCGGCACGCCGACGCCGGAGTGCACCCCGACGTCCTCAAGGAGCTGATGGATCACCGGCTCATCTCCACCACCCAGGGCTACTACCGGGTCGGCGCGGAACGCCGTCGGGAAGCCGTCGACCGGGTCACGGCCCTCCAGTTCGACCGGCACGGCAACCGGGTCTGGCGCGCGGCCCAGAGCCTGCTCGACTCCGAGCACGTCCGCCGCGCCATCGGGGAGGTCGCCACCCCGTACGGGGTCTGCCGCGAACCCTCCAACGTCGCCGCCTGCGGCCACGCGGGCCCGCTGCGGTTCCGCTGCCTGGGGTGCGAGCACTTCTCCACCGACGTCTCCTGCCTCCCCGACCTCCAAGCCCACCTCGCCGAACTGCTGCGAAGCCGGGAACGGCTGATGTCCGCGTTCGAAGCCGACGAGTGGGCACGTACCCAGGCCATGCCCTCGCAGGAGGAGATCAGTCGGGTCCGCCGGCTCATCGACCGCGTCAGCTCTGACCTCGACCAGCTCACCGTCGAGGACCGCGCGCAGATCGAGCAGGCCGTCGCTCTCGTGCGGCGCTCGCGCACCGTCCACCTCGGCATGCCCCGCGTCGGCCAGCCCCTGCCCGACGTCCGACCCTCAAGGATCCACACGTCGTGACCACAGCCATGAACGACGGCCGCCAGGCCGATACCGAACGCCGCCGTACCCGTGTGACGAGCGCGATCATCACCGCACGGCGCGAGGGAAGCCCACTGACCGCCTCAGCCATCGCCCGCGCCGCCAGTGTGGACCGAACCTTCCTCTACCGCCATCGCGACCTCCTCGACGCGCTCCACACCGCGGCGCACGAACCGGCCACGCCGTCCGGGACTGGGCCAACAGTCTCTTCGGTATCGCTTCAAGCCGATCTCGCCAACGCAGGTGCTCGCAGCGCCCGCTTGGCCGCCCGCGTCCAGCAGCTCGAAGAACGCCTGTCGAAGGCGCTCGGTGAAGAGATCTGGCGGGCCTCCGGCCTCGGGCCACCCGCCGACGTCGCCGAGCTGAACAGTCGGATCACCAGGCTCGAACAGAGCAACGTTGAGCTGACGCGCGCGCTTGAGGAGCGTCAAGCCGAACTTGAAGCCGCCCGAGCAGCCAACCGCGACCTGACCCGCGCCCTCAATCAGAAGAGCTGACGCATCTCCACACGGTGAACGTCAGTCGAGACGAGCGTCGAGGTCAGGTCGATGCGGTGCGCGCGCGAATGCGGTGCGCGGTCCGCAGTCCCTGTTTGGCGGCGGTTGCCACGAGGCCGCCGAGGGTGGTTCTGGCGAGGTCGTGGGCGGCGAGGCGTTCCAGTGCCGGGAGGGCCCGGTCGTCGGCGGTGGAGCCGAGAGCGCGGCAGGCCAGTGCTCGGAGGTCCGGGTCGGGATCGGTGGTGAGGGCGATCAGGTCGTCCACGACCGGCGGGCCGAAGGCGGCGATCGCTGAGGCGAGATGACTGGCCTTCGGGTTCCGGCGTTCCATCATGGCTTGCCAGAGCGCAGCGAGTGCCCGGTCGCCGCCGATTTGGCCGAGCGCCAGGGCGGCCCTGCTGCGTACCCAGTTGGTCTCGTCGTTCAGCCGGGCTGTCAGGGCGGGCACGGCGGCGTGTTCCTCAAGGAGGCCGAGTGCCTCGCAGGCACCCTCGCGGACCATCGGATCGGGATGCTCCAGCAGGGCGGTGATCAGCGGAACGGCTCGGCGGAAGCCGAGTTCGGCACAGGCGAGCGCCGACCACCGCACCCCGCGGTGCCCGGTGTCGGCGAGTGCGCGCAGTAGGCCCGGTTCGACGCTCGCGTCGCCGAACAGGGCGATCCGGTTGAGTGCCTTGGTCCAGACGGTGACATCCTGCGTCCGGTGGTCGGAGGCGACCTCGGACAGGGCTGCCCGGGCCTGCGGATGGCCGAGCTCGGCCCACTCCAGCAGGGCGTCGATCGCCGACAGCCGGATCGTGCGGTTCCTGCTCAAATCGGCGGCGTGGACGGTGACGAGGGATGTCGGCCCGTCCGGCGGGTGGCCGAGTGCGTCCCCGAGCTGGCCGGCGATCGGTGGTTCGAGCTCGCCCAACCGCAGGGCCAGTGGGCCGATTCGGGTGCCGACGTCCGCGTCGTAGAGGCCGTCGCCCCGCAGGTTCGCGGCCAGCTTGGCGACCGTACGGAACAGCAGCCATGCGCGGTCCGATGGGGAATCAGCGAGGGCGTCGAGTCGGCCGGACATCGCCGCGGTGGCGGCGGTCGGCGGGCGACCGGTGGCCTCCAGGACCGCCTCTGCCCAGGCGAGTGGATCGCTCTGACGCTCGTAAAGCTGGCGACCCCACAGGCGGAGGACGGCATCACGGTGGTCGGTCATCCCAGGATCGTTCCAGCAGGGAACACCGACAGCCAGCGGGTTTTCCTCGCGGTCGGTCGGATACCAGATCATCTCGGCATTACTCCGGCAGTTTTTTGTTACGAGCACCGTCAACGGTCAGCGTCCCCCTGGGGAATCGTGACCGCCAGGGTGGGGAGGTACCTGACGCTGATCATGCAGATCGTGGGGAATTACTCCGGCTGTGGCGGATATTTCGTGACGCACACGATGAACCGTTCCGACTTTTCTGCCGGTGGTTTGTTGGCCGGTGATCAGTCGGCTCCTGGTTCTGTGTCAGCGTAGTGGGCTGCCTCGAACTCGGTGGGGCTGATCATGCCCAGACTTCCGTGCAACCGGCGGTTGTTGTACCACTCGACCCACGAGGCGGTCGCGTACTCGACGTCCGAGACCGTCCTCCAGGGACCGCCGTGGAAGACCTTGCACTCGGCCTTGTACAGGCCATTGATCGTCTCCATCAGCGCGTTGTCATACGCGTCCCCGACGCTGGCGATCGAGGGACGGATCCCCTCGATGCTCAAGTGTTCGGTGAAGCGCACGCTCGTATATTGGGCGAGTTCAACCAGTCGTTGCAACACTGGGCTGTCAGTGAACCCACGTACCGTCTGCCCATGGATGATCACATGAGCGAAATGCCGACGCACGAGAAAGAAGACGTGGGACAGGCGTGGGGCCGTGTCACCAGCTGGCTCAGGCAGAACGCTCCCAGCGTTTTCGCTGGTCTGGGCGGCCCGGGCAGCCCGACGGCCATCAGCGATGCTGAAGAGCGCATGGGGTTGAAGCTGCCGAGAGAGATGTTGCAGTGGCTTCTGGCCAACGACATCGGTGGTGAGCAGCCCCCCGACGCCGATTCGTGCCTGGTGGCGCTGGGGTGTGAGGGAATCATCCCGAACGGCGGTCTCCTGCTGGGACTCACAGATATTCAGCATGTCTACCTGCACATGTGGGGCTTGGAGAAGATGCAACCGTCAGCAGACCCCGAATCGGCCTTCTGGCGCCGGGAGTGGGTACCAATCGCCGCGGAGAGCGACGGCTTCTACGGCAGGTTCCTGGACACACGCACCGGCACCGTCGGATCTTGGTGTGAGGGGCAGAACCCTGAGGAAGGTCGCTTCGCCTCACTGGCCGACTTCTTCCACGATGCGGCGGACCATCTCGAAGGGGTGTCCTCGGAGCATCCGAGGGGGACCGTCAGGGGCCCCGTGAGGGACAGCGGTCAGGAGGGCGAGGCAATACGGCTATGGGCCCGAGCGAACGGCTACCTCGTCAATGACAAGGGACGTATCCCTGCCTCCATCCGAGAGGCGTACGAAGCCTCACTGTGAGCACCATGGCTGCCCCGTTGCTGAACAAGCCGGCGGCTCACACGCTGATTGGCGCCCTGGTTGGCTCCTGATGCCGTCAGTCCGCACCTTCCTCGCCGTCGTCGGCACACCGGATGGTGATCAACTTGAACTGTCCACATAAACTCCGACATGGTCTTCGGCATCTTCAAGATGCTCGGCTACCGCTTCTCCCCGCGCTTCAAGGACCTCGAGACCAGCGGTTCTGGAAGGCCCAGATGCCCGGCGCCGAGACGGCGGGCGGGTACGGGCCGCTGGAGGTGCTGGCCCGCAACAAGGTCAACGTGAAGAAGGTCCTGACCGCCTGGCCCGACATGCTGCGGGTGGCCGGCTCCCTGGTCACCAACCAGGTGAGGGCCTACGACCTGCTGCGAATGTTCGGCCGCGAAGGCCACCCCACCCCGCTGGGGCAGGCGTTCGCCGAGTACGGGCGCATCGCCAAGACCCTGCACCTGCTCGCCGTCGTCGACCCGGTCGACGACACTTACCGGCGCCAGATGCACAAACAGCTCACCGTTCAGGAGTCCCGCCACAAGCTCGCCCGCGACATCTGCCACGGCAAGAAGGGCACCATCCACCAGGCGTACCGGGACGGGATGGAGGACCAGCTCGGCTCGCTCGGCCTGGTCCTGAACGCCGTGGTGCTCTGGACGACCCGGTACATCGACGCTGCCGTCGCCCAGCTCCGCGCCGAGGACCACGAGATCCGCGATGAGGACGTGGCCCGCCTCTCCCCGCTCAAGCACAAGAACCTCAACGTCCTGGGCCGCTACAGCTTCACCGCCTCCATCCCCGTCGGCGGCGGCCTGCGTCCGTTGCGCGACCCGGACGCGGTCGAACTTGACGATGACGACGAGGGAACGGAGGAATCGGGAGTTCGATTGCATCAAGGCGGCGGCGAGTGATGATGGTCGTTCCCAGGTGGCAGTCTGGGGTGATGAGACCCTGGGGCACCTCCACCGAGAACGACCTACGGCATCTGCTCAATGAGTGGGACCCGATCGGCGTCGCCGACGACGTGCAGGACGAGTACGACTGCATGCTCGCTCCCCTGCTCGGGAGGCTTCACAGCGGCGCCAGCCAGGCGGAGCTCGGTGAGTTCCTCCGGCATGAGTTGGAGGATCACTTCGGTCTCGACTCCTTGGGCCTGCGGCCAGACGCGATGGCCGCGCGAGTGATCGCCTGGTGGACGCGTGCTGGCCAGGCCGATGGCGCCGCCAGCGCGTAGCAGCTCCCTCGCATCAGCTTCTGATCGTTGGTCCAGTGTGCCGCTGACTGACGCGCAGTGCGCGCGCCGTCAGGCCCGCCCCGGCGGTCGCGGCACCAGGGACACATCCCAGTCCTCACGCACAGGCCAGGAGCGGACCGCGGGCCCGGTGGCGGCTCGGCAGACTACGGTCGGACGGGGAGAGCGACGCCCGCGGTCTTACGGGTGCTGCGGCGGCCCTATGACCTTCTGGCCGATCTGCTCGGCAAGCCACTGCGCGAAGCGGTCCTCGTAACCATCACCGTTGCGTCGTCGAACGTGGACGAGGACCGTGTGCGTGTCGGCGTGGACATCGAGTCCGCGATCGGTGCAGTGGAGCAGGAGCGTGACCTTGGCGTTGTCCGTCTCACCTCTGGCTGCGTCAGTGACAACTGACTCCAGAGGTAGGTCAGTTCTGACTCCGTTCAGGGGTATCAGGGGCAAGATCTGAATGTGAGAAGTGACTCCACCTCAGACACGTGAGCGGCCAATACTTCGGCCGTTCTGGATGGTGGTCGACCTCTCGGACCGGTGGATCAAACCGGTCCGAGCTGTGGCGGTAGCTTGCGAGGCCCCGCCTTGGCGAGCGTGAAAGCATGCGGCCATGCCCCTCCCACACCCCAATGGCCACTACGCGATCACCGCGATGTACTCCGTAGCCGATGACGCCTGGTACTTGGAACTGGAGCTTGCCGCCGAGCAACTCCACCTCGTGACCGCAGTCGTCCCCGACGAGGATCCTGCACGAGAACCGACGGTGTGTTTCGACCCTCGCGGGCGTCACCTGGAAGTCCCCTACGAAGTCATGCGCTGGTTCATGGACCAGGTCGACGAAGAGATCCGTTCGTCTCGTGCCTGGATGCAACTAAGGCCCGAGCTCGTCGATACCATTTACCGACTGCGCCAGGAATACATGGGCTTCATTGACGATGAAGACTTCCCTAAGGTCCTGGCTGAGATACGTGCCGCACTCCCTGAAGCGGATATCCCCGCCGTTCTTTCGGCCGCCTTCGGGTTGAATCCAGACGGCACCACCGTGGACCATCCGCAAGCGCCTGCAGATGACCAAGCAAACAGGTCTTAGCCCCGTGACCTGGACAGACGTCAGCTCGTGACCGCTGCGGCCGCTTCGGCGCGGGCCCGTGTGACGGCCAGGCGGTAGGAGTCGGTGCCGGTCTCGATAATGTTGCCGCCGAAAGTGAGGCGGTCCACGATGGCCGCGCAGAGCCGTGGATCGGTGAGGCTATCGCCACAGAGCTCTTCTCCTCGCGCTCGGTCAAAACCTGGAATAGGAGTCGGCACCGCGCCGGTCCAGTTCCATATAACCCAGCTCGTCAATACAGAGAAGGTCGACGCGGCCGTATCGGGCGATGGTCTTGGCGAGGAGTTTCTCGTCGGCTGCTTCGACGAGTTCGTTGACGAGTTTGGTCGCGAGGACGTACTTGACCCGGTAGCCGTGCATCGCGGCCTCGGTGCCGACTGCGATCAGGAGGTGTGACTTCCCGGTCCCCGAGTCGCCGATCAGGCAGAGAGGCATGCTCTTCTTGACCCAGTCGCAGGAGGCCAGGGTGTGGATCGCGGCCGGGTCGATGGCCGGGTTCGAATCGAAGGCAAAGGCCCGGAGGGACTTGTCACGCGGGAAGCCGGCGGCCTTGATGCGCCGCTCGGAGCGGCAACACGACCGTCATCTGGCTCTTCCCCGGCGGTCGGCCGGGGACCCACCGCTCCGCCAGCTCCCTCGCCCGGGCCCTGGCCAGCCACGGAATCCCCATCCGTCCCTCTCGCGCGACCGCCCTGATCCAGCTCGCCGAGGAGATGCCGCCGGCGGTCCTGGCCCCGCTCCTCGGGCTCCACGTCATCACCGCGCTGCAGTGGCGCCGCCGAGCCGCAACCGACTGGACCACCTACCTCCAGGCACGCCAACAGGCCATCGGCAGACTTCATCAGAACAAGAGCTGACTGGCCCTTCCGGCGGGCCAGGGAACGTTGCTCCGTATCGTTGACCCGCCAAGTCGGTTCAACTGTTCGGAGGCTTCGTGCGGGTCGAGGACCATGCCACGTGGGATCACATCTTTCCGGTCAGATACCTTCTGATACGCCGGGATGCTGACCTTGAGAGCGACTTCTGGGGGCGGTGCGCCGATGTCGAGGGACTGTTCGCCGACCCGGTGCCGCCGCCACGTGAACTCCTTACTCTGCGCGGGTGCACGCCCGCAGGCCCATGGCACGATGTGCTCGCCTTTCCCGACGAGGCCACGCGGTCTCTGGGCAATCTGGACGTTGACATCTCGGATGAGAAGGGCCCCCAGTTCGCGTGGACCCTGGTGGACACGGTCGTCATCTCGCACTCGCCCAACGCGACCGATCCGGACCTCGTCGACGTCGTCGTCGGCACTGGCGTGATCGAACACAGCGAGGTCTGGCCCGGCGCCGGCCCTGGCACCATGCCTGCCGTGCCGCGTTTCGCAGTAGCCGAAGAGGACTACAGGGGCGGGCCTGTCGGCGAATGTCACAGCATCGACGGTCTCCTCGCCCCGCGCAAGGTCCGCCCAGACATCCCCTTGCAGCTCATTGGCTGCGAGCCCGGTGAGCGACTGCTCACTGCCCTGCGCAACCCGCAAGCCTGGACCCAAGAGTGGGGGGTACTGGTGGCACTGGACCGGTTCGGGCGGGAGATGGGGTCCCATGGGATCCGTCTGGAGATCGCCAAGGTCAGTGCATCCGTGCTGGGCGGGTCCCTGATCGACATCACGCTCGCCGACGGAGGGGACGACGACCGACCCTCGCTGGGTGCCCGACGCATCTGGGAGACCTGGTACCAGAGCTTCCCAACGACGCCCAACCAGTGGGCCTCACTGGACACGCGAGGCCGAACTGAGTGGCTCGCCCTGATACGCCCTCATCCAGGCGGCGAGCCGGATCGGACTGGGGAAACCCATCACCTTGAGGGACGATTCATCACCGACAAGCCCGGCCTCTACTGCGCGCTGGGAGAAGCACTCATCGGTCCCGGCCGCTGGTTCGGACGAGGGCTCGACGATCTCAAAGACTGCCTGGGCGGCCAACGCGGCGTCATCGGGCCCTTCACCTTGATCTGGCACGACGCCGACATCGCTCGCCATGCATTGAACTTCACCCTCGACCACGGCGAAAAGCTCACCTACTTCGAGGAAGCCGTGCAACTCCTTGAGAGCTGCGGCGTCACCGTTATCCTCCGGTGAATCCACCGAACACCTGGCGAAGCAAGCCGCACCACTCTGATGCGACTGCTGAACCAGCCATACGAATACCGCGCGTTCGGAATGACGCTCCCGCCAGCTGGCGCCTCCGCCTGGACGCCCGCGCGGCGTGAGGCGTACGCGAACGACCAGCAGCAGGCCAGCAGCCTCGTCGCGGTCACCGTGCGCTCGAACCGGCAGAAGTCCGACCAGGACCCCTTCGAGTGGCTCCCGCCGGCCTCCGAGGCGCTGTGCCGGTACGCCTCGGAGTGGACCGCTACCAAGCTCCGCTGGCAGCTCGCCGTCGACCAGAACGAACAGGACCGCCTCTACGACATCGCGGCCGGCTGCGCCGGCAACACCGTCACCTACACCCACGCCCCGTAGGCACACACGGACAGGCCCCGCTCCCCCCGGGCGATGCGGCGGCATCGCCGGGGGGAACAGAGCCTGCGCCTGAGCGGGACCGGTCGGGCTGCGCCTGCTGCTGCGGTGGGGTCAGCGGATGGCTGCGATCGTGACCGGGAGGCTGATCCACAAACCCTGGCGGGGATGCACTCCGGGGCCGTGTTCGGCGGGGTCAGCGGTCGATGGCGGCCATGTTCGCCTCGTCGTGACGCTCGCCCGTGGCGGGGGTGAGGTTGTTCAGCCGCTCCAGCTGGGCCGGGGTGAGCTCGATGCCGTCTGCGGCGGTGTTCTCCTCGACGCGGGCGACCCGCCGGGTTCCGGGGATGGGGGCGATGTCGTTGCCGCGGGTGAGGATCCACGCCAGCGCGGTCTGCGCCGGCGTGGCGCCGATGTCGGCGCCGATCGCCTGCACCTCGTCGACGATCGCCAGGTTGCGCTGGAAGTTCTCGCCGGTGAACCGCGGGTTGGTCTTGCGCCAGTCATCGTCGGGGAAGTCGTCGACGGAGCGGATCTGCCCGGTCAGCAGACCGTGCCCGAGCGGCGAGTAGGGGACGAAGCCGATGCCGAGTTCACGCAGCAGCGGGAGGATCTCGTCCTCGACGTCGCGGGTCCACAGCGAGTACTCGGTCTGCAGGGCTGCGACCGGGTGCACGGCGTGGGCGCGGCGGATCGTTGCGGGGCTGGCCTCGGAGAGCCCGATGTGGCGGATCTTGCCCTCAGTGACGAGCTCGGCCAGTGCGCCGACGGTCTCCTCGATGGGCGTGTTCGGGTCGACGCGGTGCTGGTAGTACAGGTCGATGTGGTCGGTGCCAAGACGCTTCAGGGAGCCCTCGACGGCGGCCTTCACGTTGGCGGCGGTGCTGTCGGTGACGCCCGGGGCCGGGCTGTCGCCGGCATGGGAGACCAGTCCGAACTTGGTGGCCACGACGACCTGGTCGCGGCGGCCCTTGATGGCCTTGCCGACGACTTCTTCGCTGTGGAAGGGGCCATAGATCTCGGCGGTGTCGATGTGCGTGACGCCGAGGTCGAGTGCCCGGTGGATGGTGCGGACCGACTCGCTGTCGTCGAGCCTTCCGCCGGTGGTGTAGATGCCGGCCATGGTCATGGCGCCCAGGCCGATGCGCGAGACGTCCAGCCCGCCCAGCGATACGTGCTTCATCAGATGCTCCTTCTTCCTGGTGGTGCGATGTGCGGTGCAGCAGGCCCGCTCTCCAGGCAACCACCCGCCGACCCGCCGCGGAGGCCCGTACAGGGGCTCGTTCGTCCAGGGGTCCAGCAGTACCCCTTTCGCTGCCCGGCAGGTCCATGGGCGTGCCGTACGCGCCGCCCGACACCGCACCCTCACCGTCCGCTCCCTCGTCCGTCTCGTCCTCGCTGCTGGCGACCAGGTCCTCCAGGCGCGAGCGTGTCGCGTGTGAGATCCGCTCCACCCTGCTACGGCAACAGGACCTTCACCGATGATCGTTCCGGCGCTCGCTGAGCCGTCGTCGCCCAGGGGAGTCGTACCGCCATCGGGGGAATACCGCACGCTTCGAATGACGCTCCCCGCCAGCTGGCGCCAGTTCGTGGACCGCTCAAAGGCGCGAGGCGTACGCGAACGACCTTGGCCAGGAGTCCAGCCTGGTTGCGGTGACGGCCCGGTCCAATCGCAGCAAGGCGGATCAGGATCCGGCTCAGTGGCTGCCGCCGTCGGGTTCGGAGCGGGTGCTGTGCCAGTACGGCGCGGAGTGGACCGCGACCAAGCTCCGTTGGGGCCTGGCGGTGGACGAGCTCGAACGTGACCGGCTCCTGGACATCGCTGCCGGCTGCGGTGGCACCGACGTGGTGTTCACCCCTGCCCCGTAGGCCGGGAAGGGCTTGAGTGACCGGTGCGCTCGCGGTACGAGGTGCAGCCCGCAGGGGGCCAGGCCATCGACCCCGTGTGCGCGTGAAGGCGCCCAGCCCGAGGCGGCGGGCTGGGCGCCTGTGTCTCTCGCGGGCTCGTTCCGGCCGCTACCGGTTGGCCTTGGGGGTGGCCAGGCGAAGCCCGTTCCAGCCCGTGCCTGCGCTCGCTGAGCCGACCTGCTGAAGGCCGGCCGTCACTGCTGCCTCCTGGATGTCTGAGGGCTCGACGTACCCGTCGCGTCCGGACTTCGGTGTGAACAGCCAGATCAAGGCGAAGCCTTCGACAAGTGTCGTTGCATCGACCAGCGCGTCGGCAAGATCGCCGTCCTCGTCCCGGAACCAGACGATCACGGCATCGACGACATCGTCGTACTCCTCACCGACCAGCTCGGTGCCCGTCAGGTCTTTGATGGCCCCGCGAAGCTCCTGCTCCGCGTCGTCTTCGTAGCCGAGTTCCTGGACGACCATTCCCGACTGGAAGCCCAGTCGGACTGCCGGGTTGGTTTGCTCTTCTGTTGCGCTCATGACGGCTCCTGTGGTCTGGGCGCGACTGTCGCACGCTTCCATCCGTAGCCAATCAGATACACAACGTGTCGAACCCGGGTGTGATCAAACTCGGCGCTGCCATCGACCGCGCTGTCGGGTCGCCCGTTTCCTCAACCCGTGACGTCCGACGGCCAGCAATACGGCACGGTTCGAATGACGCTCCCCGCCAGCTGGTGGCTACGGCTGGACCACGGAGCGGCGCCGCCGGTACGCCAACGAGCTCGGCAGCGATGTGACCCTGGTCGGCCCCGGCGGTGCACTGCCTGTACATCGGCGAGTGGGTGGCGACCAAGCACTCGTGGTCGCTGGCCGTGGACCAGGCCGAGCGTGAGGCGCTGCTGTGGTACGCGGCCGACTGCCCGAACGCGACGCCGGCCTTCGAGCGGGCCTCCTGACCTCCGGCTGAAACCGTCCTCTCGGACCGACCTCGGCGCGGGTCGCCACCACCCGGTGGCGGCCCGCGCTGTCGTGTGTCCGGGGCCGCCCAGGACACCCCCGCAGGGGTGATTTTTGCCCTCGCGTACGCTTAGGCGGTTTGTGCGGTGTGCTCCCAACTCGTCCTGAAAACATGCCTCTTGACACGTTCTGGGATCTTTCGGCATCTTTCCGGCACGGCTCGACGGTCGGGCCGCATGGTGTGCGTTTGGGGTGTGTTTCGGCATGGGTGGACGGCGTGAGGTCTACGACTCGGTGCAGGCGGCGGGCCGGTTGCGGGTTCCGGTGGCGGCGTGGAGGTGGGCGACGGGTTCGGGTCTGGTCCCGGCGGCGGACGCCGGCCGGGGGGAGTGGTCGCGGGCGGTGGTCGAGGCGGTCGACCCGGAGGCGGTGCGGGCCGCGTTGCGGGGCCCGATCGGCGCCGGGGTGGCGGCGGACCGGCTGACGGAAGCCCTGGGGGTCCCGCTGCCGCCGATGCGGCCTCGGGTGACGGCGGCGGCCATCGGGCATCTCGTCCGGGCCGGCCTGCTGGTCTACCTCGGCGGTGAGGCGGAGTTCCCCGAGGTGCACCCGGAGCAGGTGGCGGCCCTGGCCCGCCGCCGGGACCTGCCCGCGCTCCTGGACCGGCACGTGCCCCTCGGCCCCGACCAGGCCGCCGTCCGCCTCGGGGTGCGGCGTCGGGACTTTGACGAAGTGGTCCGACTCGGTTTCCTCGCCCCTGTGGCGACGGTGGAGATCGACTACAAGCGCCAGGGCGGCGTGACCACCGTCCCGCTCTACAGCGCCCGTGACATCGCGCTCCTGGACGTGGTCCGCCCTCGGGTGGACTGGCGGGCTGTGCGGGAGACCCGGCCGGGCCGCCGGTCTCTGCTCGTCGGCCTGACTCCGCTCACCCCGGACACGGACCGGGTTCTGCTCGCGGAGGTGGGCTGGATCGCGGGGGTGGGGCGGGCGGCGGTGGTCAACTGGCGGCGCCGCCACACCGACTTCCCCGCCCCGACCGGCGGGACGGACGTGCATCCGGAGTTCGACCGGGCCGACGTCGTCGTGTGGCTGCTCGCCCACGACAAGATCGTCATTCCCGCCGGGGCGGGGGCGGCCTCGCTGCGGGTGCGCGGCACACGGGGCGCCACAGGCCGGTTCCGGCTGGATGCCCCGTTGGCTGGGCCTCGCCGAGGGGCCTGTCCGCTACCGGGGGCGGACCGGGCTCCCCCGGGTGGGGGAGTACGGGATCGTGCTGCGGCCGGATCCGGGGGAGGGGCCTGTTCGGAGAGGCTAGGTCCACGGCGGGGGGACACCGGACCGCCACCCGAACCCGAGCATCCCGGAGGACCCGATGGCGACCGAGAACGGGACCGAGAACCCGACCGAGAACGCGACCGTGCTGCCCGCCCGCCGGTCCGCATGGCCCGGTTGGGTGGCCGCCGCCGCGGCCCTGGCGTACGCGGCTCCGCACTTCTGGTGGGGCGCCGGCGTCTCGGCGATGTTCCCCGGGGACTTCGCCATGGCCCCGGACGGGAACCTGGAGGCCGCCATCGGCTACTGGTTCATGGGCGCCCTGGCCGTGTTCGGCGCGGTGCTCGCCCTCGCCCTGGTCCGTCCCTGGGGCCGCCGCTTCCCGGCCCTCCTCATCGCCGTCCCGTCGGGGCTCGCCGCGATCGGGATGATCCTCTGGGGCTTCATGTACTTCGCGATGCAGTACATGCTCGCCGTCGGCCGCGTGGTCTCGTCCCCGGCCTTCGCGGCCAAGGACGCCCACCCGCAGGCCGCCTGGGGGCTGTTCTGGTACGGCCTCTTCCTGGTCTGGGGCATCACCCTGGGCATCGCCGCCTGGCAGCGCCTGCGCGCGCGCCGGGACGGGGCCTGACACCCCTAGTCTTCTGAGTCAGGAATTCTGTTCAGATATGAGGCGAGGCGTTCGAGGATCTCGTCCGCGGTCTTGGTCCAGATGTAGGGCCTGGGGTCGGTGTTCCAGGCTGCGATCCAGGTCCGGATGTCCTTCTCCAAGGCCTGGACGGTCTTGTGGACGCCTCGCCGTATCTGTTTGTTCGTCAGCTCGGCGAACCATCGCTCCACAAGGTTGAGCCAGGACGATCCAGTCGGTGTGAAGTGCAGATGGAACCGTGGGTGGGCCAGTAGTCAGGTCTTGATGGCCGGGGTCTTGTGGGTGGCGTAGTTGTCCAGCACGAGGTGGATGCCGAGGCCGTCCGGCACTTCCCGGTCGAGCTTGATGAGGAACTTCTTGAACTCCTCGGCGCGGTGGCGGCGGTGCAGGGAACCGATGACCTTGCCGGTGGCGACCCCCAGGGCGGCGAACAGGGTGGTGGTGCCGGCCCGGACATAGTCGTGCGTGACGCGTTGCGGCACTCCGGGCATCATCGGCAGCACCGGCTGTGAGCGGTCGAGGGCCTGGATCTGCGACTTCTCGTCCACGCAGAAGACCAGAGCCCGCTCGGGCGGGTCCAGATAGAGGCCGACGACATCGTGGACCTTGTCGACGAAGTACGGGTCTGTCGACAGCTTGAACGTCTCCGACCGGTGCGGCGGCAGACCGAACGCCCGCCAGACCCGCGACACCGTCGACTGCGACAAGCCCGTCTGCCTCGCCATCGACCGCGTCGACCAGTGCGTCGCGTTCTTCGGAGCCGACTCCAGCGTCCTGGTGACCAGCGCGGCCACCTGCTCGTCGGTCACCGTCCGGGGACCGCCCGATCGGGGCATGTCTCCCAGGCCGGCGATCCGATGCTCAACGAACCTTGCCCGCCAGCGGCCCACCGCATGCGGCGTCGAGCCGAGCCGGGCAGCGACGTCCTTGTTGGACGCACCCCCCGCGCAGGCCAGGATGATCCGACAGCGCAAGGCCCACGCCTGCGGCGTGGAACGGCGTCGCACCCGCCCCTCGAGCGCAGCCCGTTCCTCGTCCGACAGAACCAACTCGGCCTTCGGCCGTCCAGTACGTGCCACAGGCCAAGTCTAAACATCTGAACAGAATTCCTGACTCAGAAGACTAGGGCCTGTCGTCAAACTCCCGTCTACCCCGCCCTTCGGGCGACGACGGGAGTTTGACGACAAGCCCTGGCCGTCTGTGCAGGCTCGACAACACGAGGCCCCCGGGACGCTCGTCCCGGGGGCCTGGCTGTGCACTTCGCTGACCGCCTGGTTCAACGACCAGCGGGAGGGGGTGTTACGCCCAGTCCACGCCCAACTCACCAAGTGCTGCCCGCTGCTTGGCATCGAGTTTGGCGCGGCGGGTTTTGGTGTTGGAGATCCATACGCCGAGCTTCACGACGGCCGGCTCCGTCTCGCCGTCGGCCGCAATGGGCTCGGCGTGGCTGCGCGGCACAGGCCGTTCCGCGCCTTCCCGCTCCACCCACTGCGCGAGCGCTGCCAGGCCCCGCTGGAACGCCTGCTGTGGCTCCTTCGCTGTACGCGGCGCCGCTGAGGCGGGAGATGGCGTCTGGGTGGGCTGTACGCCGAGCTTGGTCAGCCGTTCCCGCTGCTCGGGGAGAAGCTGCGCCCAGGTGCCCGGCTCCTGCTGCCGCCACCGCCACCTGCCGACGTCGTCGCCCTCGAAGACGACACCCGGTGCGATGTAGGGCAGGACGCCGTCGGCGTCGACCAGGTCCGCGAGGACGCGGTAGTGGCGTTGCCAGTCGAGCGGCCATGGGCAGTCCCAGTCCTGGTCGATCGTGGTGAGCTGCGCCGCGCGCTCCGCTGCCCGGTCCGGGTCTTTGCCGAGGCCGTTCTTCGCGCCCTTGCGGCGGAGGTTGGCCATGTGCTGCCCGATGGGCACCATCTCGTCGTCCTCGCCCCACACCGCGTCCTGCCGGGGCGCGAGGTGCCCGGTAGCGCGGTGGTAGGAGCGGAGCACGGCGAGCTTGGCCTCCCACGCCTCTTCGCCGGGCTCCCAGACCATCCCGGCCTCGGGCGCGTCCAGCAGGGTCTTGCGGCGCTCCTCGAGCTCTCCGGCGCGCAGTGCTTTGCGCTGTTGGTGCACCCACCGGCCGAGGGGGAAGTCCTTGGTGATGCCGACTTCGGTCTCGGTGTCGTACGGGACGGCGTACAGGCCGGTGATCCCGTTCTCGGCCCGCCACCGCAGGAGGGCCTGGTAGCCCTCCAGCCACACCAGGCTGTCCGGCCGGTAGACCCGGGTGCGCAGGAACGCGGCGATCGTGGCCGCGTCCCGGGGAGAGGAGAAGTGGAGCAGGGCCGCCGCGGCGACGGCGTCGGCGCCTTTCTCCTGGTCCTCGCCCTCGCCGCCGGCCCCGACGATCCGCCCGTCCTCGTCGCGGTGCAGGTGGACCTTGCGCTGGCCGCTGGTGAGGGCGCGGGAGGCGAGCTGCTCGACCAGGCGCTCATCATGACTGCGGAGGCCCTGGAGGACCGCTACAAGCGGCTTGAAGCTCGCTGAGGCGACCATGTCGGTCGGGTCCTCGCCCGGCTCCAGGAACACCGGCACGATGATCCGCGCGACCTTGGTGCTGCCATCGCGGTTGAGCCACAGGGCCCGGCCGATGTTCTGGACGATCTCGACCTGGGAGCCGCGGGTGTCGGCGAAGCAGATCGCCTCCACGCCGCGCTCGCCGGTGATGTCGACGCCCTCGCCGAGGACGCGTACGGATGCGAGGAACGCCCGGTGCACGCGCCGGTTGGTCGCGTCGATGCCGTTGGCGAACTGGCGCAGGACCTCGCGGCGCTCGGTGACGCGGTGGTCGCCGCACAGCCACGCCGACCAAACCCGGTCCGGGGGTACGTGGCGGCCGGCCTCCAGCTCGTAGAACTCCGCCTCGATTGACGACTTCGGCAGCTTCTCCGCGGCCGCCAGGTCGGCGTTGGAGGCGTCGGTGACGTAGAGCTCGGCGGCGGTCTCCGGCAGCTTGTCCGCGAACGCGGCTGCTTCTTCGACCCTCTGGTGGAACGTCATGACCGTACGCAGGTTGTACGCTGCGGCGTGCTCCAGGAGCGCGGTCTGCAGGAGCGCCAGGCGCCGGCCCCGCCGCGCTTCCTCGGATTCCCCGAGGACGGGGGAGGGGTCTCGGATCTCCAGCACGTCGATCTCGAACCCAGCGAGGATGCCCCGCTCGATCGCCTCCGACAGGCCGAGCTCGGCCAGCCATGCTCCGTACGTGCCGTCCGGGTCGTCGGCCATGCTCGCGAACTCCAGCTCCTGGCCGCCGGTGCCCTTCTGCGGCCGGGCCGCGGCGAGGATGCGCGGCGTGGCGGTGAGGTAGAGCCGGAAGTCCGCCGGGATGCGGGCGTTGTCGTGGATCGCCGCCCACGGCCGCCCGAGATCACCAGCGGTGCCGTGAGTGCGATGTGCCGGGTTGATGTCAGTGGGCTGCTGGCAGTGACGGGCTGTCAGGTAGTCGTGTTTGTACTGGTCGTGTAGCCAGGGGCTTGGTTCGTCACTGACATGGGGGTGGTGTTCGGTGTGCCTGTCACTGTCACGGGGCGGCACACATGCAGGTCGCCCACTGACAGGAACGCGGGAGATCGCATTCGGGGGCCGGCTGCGCCGGGTCGAGTTGTCGTGGTCGGGGCCCTGGGGGCGGTCTCAGGTGTGCCGGCACTCCCGACCGTTCGCCGGGCCGGCCGGCTGCTCGTGCACGGAGGCCGTCTGCGGGCACCTTCTGGTGGACTATGCAGGGTGTCTGCATCACGGGGGTTCCGGCGGGCCCGCCCGCGATGGAACACCACCGCGCCGGCAATATCCGGTGCCGCGAACTCGTCGCGGCCCGCGAGGTGTAGTCGCCGTCCGTGACTCCAGGAACCCCGAAGGCCGCGCCTTCCGCACCACCGCTGCCGCCTTGGCCGCCTTCGTGGGCGGCCGTCGCCGAGGGGCATATCAGGTGCTGATGGAGCGGTCACGGAGGAACCGGAGGTGTTTCCCGAGAAAACCTGCCCACCGGGGGCAACCACAGAGCATGCCCGTGTGTCGTACATTCTTGGCGCGTACATGTGGATTGCTATTGGAGGGCAAGTGAGAACGAAGAAGACGGCGAAGGTTGCTGCCACCGTTGCGGCTGGGGTCGCGTTGGTGATGACGAACTCTGGTGCCTCCCACGCGGCGGACAGCGGCCCCCTTTACATCAAGAACGCAAACAGCAACAAGTGCCTGGAGATCGAGAACTCCAGCAAGGTCAACGGGGCCAATGCCCAGCAGTGGAGTTGTGTGGGGCAGTCGGGATCCAAGTGGAAGTTGCGCCCCCTCGGCAACAGCGAGTACCAGATCATCAACATAAACAGCGGGAAGTGCCTGGAGGTCGAGAACGGATGGCGGCACAATGGCGCCCCGATCCAGCAGTGGACCTGCGACGCGAGCATCGGCCATCAAAAGTGGGAGATCATCCAGAACATCGGATCCGGCGGAGACCTCTGGCTCTGGAATGTGGGCACCAGCCACGTAGCCGAGGTCGAGAACTCCTGGACGCACGACGGCGCCCCCGTACAGCAGTGGTCGACTGTCTACGCGGCGCGGGGACAGCAGTGGTACTTCATGAACGCCTGACCTGAGGTCTGCCGTCGCAGTCGGCGCAGTGATCCTGCGCTGTGCGGCTATGGAGCGGTGATCTACCACCTTGAAGTGTTGCCGCCCCGGCCTGCTCCGGGGCGGCACGCCACCTGGTGGGACAACAGTCCACCGCAGTGAGCATCGCCGTGCGTTTCGGCTCCGCGGCCCGCTCCGGCATGGCGCCTTCGACTGCGATCTCTCGGTTTGGTGACAGTGGTGTGAGAGACAGTGGGCCTTTGCGTGTTGCTGCTGGTCGGGGGCTGTTTCAGGGAGTGGGGTCACTGTCACGAATGTGAGATCGAGGTCTATTCACTTGCGAGACCGCGGGTGATTGTCCCTGGGGTGCCGCGGTAGTTGTCCATCGTGAGTAGGTCGTCGCTGATGCTGGTCAGGGGTGGGTGTGCACCTGGTGGTGACATTTTGGTGCGGTGTGTTCGGTGTCATCGGTGTGCGTTGTGTCTGGACAACGGCGTGCGCTGTCTATGGGGTGTTGCCGGCGTCAGTGTTCGTGGATGTCCGGGCTCTCCGTCCCGTACCAGGGGCGAAGCTGTAGGTATCTCTTCTTCATGGCGGGTCCGAGATGGGCTTCGATGCCGTGCGCAGGTTCTCCCTCGTAGGGGAGGTCGTTGAGGAACGAGGTCACGATGACCTCGATTGCCCCGGGCACGCGATGCCGCGTCTCCTCTTCCAGGAAGGCAAGGACTCGGCGCCAGTCGGGACCGTCGGGGTCGCCCTCCGCCAGGTAGGAGTGGACGGTGTCCTGCACGACGTCCCAGAAGAACATGTGCGGTAGTACGCCGTTCTCGTTGAAGACGTGGCTCTCGTAGGCGTCCTGGAATCCGGGCACCTGAGCAACGAGGTCGTCCACGAGCCGCATGCTGGCAGCAGCCTTCTCCGCAGTCGCGTCCGTCTTGGGCTCTTCTCGCTCTTCGTTGTCGTCGGCCGCCATGTGCCGGGACGCTATCTCATCGCGTCAGCACCACCCCGGGCCTCTTCCGCTTTTGACTGCGCAGGTGGTTGAGCATGGGGCCGTTTGCACGAGGAGATCCTGTACCGCCTCGACGACGCTGGCCTCCTCGACCTGTCCCGCGCGGTCCTCGACTCGGCCCACGTGAGGGCTAAAAAGGGGCGAACTCACAGGTCCGAGCCCCGTGGACCGGGGCAAGCCGGGCTCCAAGATGCACGTCCTGTCGGACGCGAACGGACTGCCCCTCGTTGTCGGTGTCACCGCAGCCAACACCCACGACAGTCAAGCCCTGAAGCCCATGGTCCTCGGTCACCAAACGAGACACGACCCCCGCCGCGGCCGCCACTTCAAGCCCCAACGCCTGCATGCCGACAAGGCCTACGACATCCCTGAACTGCGGAAATGGTTACGCGGAAAACGCATCGGCGTCCGCATCGCCCGCAGAGGCATTGAGGCATCAGAACGCCTCGGACGGCGCAGGTGGGTGGTCGAGCGAACCATGTCCTGGCTGACCGGACCACCGCTACGAGCGCCACCCCCGCAACTACCTGGCATTTCTCGGACTCGCCGCTGCCCTCTGCTGCTACAAACGACTCGTCCGCCTCACCACATAGGACACGGTCTAAGCGGTGCTGGCGGCGGCTTCCAGGGTGCTGAGCTCGGCGGCGGCTTCGAGCTGCCGGGGGTGGTTCAGCCGGACCAGGGATTCGTGGGCGGCCGTCAGGGTTTCCCGGGCCTCTTCGTGACGGCCCAGGTGACGCAGGACGACGCCCAGCTCTAGCCGGGCGGTCTCGCTCCAAAAAGACTCCGGGTTCCCCGCACGAAGGGTCAGCACCTCACGCAGAGGGGCTTCCGCCTCGCTCCACCGGCCGAGCGCAGCCAGGTCGTTGCCGACGCTCTGGCTGACCAGGGACAGGTAGGCATTGCTCACTGCGGTCGGTCGCCCCGGGATGCCCGCCCGGCAGAGCGTTTCGCTGCGGCGGTGGATGGCCAGTGCTTCCTCGGGCCGGCCGTCCATGCGCAGAACCTGGCCCAGCGCGTTGAGGGCGGTCAGTTCGGCCAGCCTGCTCGCGCCGCAGGACAGCCCGGCGAACCGGGCGACCGACGACCTCAGCCGCGCGACGGCCTCCGTGATCCGACCGAGCCGTTGGAGCGCCCCCGCGCCGTACCCCAGAGCCCAGCCCACCTGGAGCTCGTCGCCCGCCTGCCGGGCCGCTTCCAGAGCGGTGTCCGCGGCGGCCAGCGCTCCGACGTAGTCGAAGACGCACATGTTGCGGGCCCAGGCGAGGTAGTTCAGCTGCACGGCCACCTCACGGGTGCTGCCCAGCGCCCGGGCGGAGTCGGCGGCCCGCCGGAACACCTCGGCCCACACCTCCCAGTCCATGGTGGCGTCGGAGAACCAGTGCATCGCCTGCGCCGCGTCGACGACCTGGCGGTGCCGGCCGGCCGACTGGGCGTGGCGCAGGGCACCGAGCCACTGGGCCCGTTCCTCCACCAGCCAGGCCCTGGCACGGTCGCTGCCGACCGGCGCGGTGGCCGGGTCGGGGTCGCCTTCCGCGTCACCCTGGTCGGCGGCCGACCGTACTCGGCCTCGAAGTGCAGGGCGGCGGCGGTGGCCCGGCGCAGCGTCCAGCGGGCGGCCCGGTCCTCGGCGGCGGTGATCTCCTCGGGCCCGTCCTCCTCGGCCGACTGCGCGGCGGCGAACAGGCGCAGGAGATCGTGGTAGCGGTAACGGTCAGCGGTGGGGTGGGACTGGAGGAGGCCGGCATCGACCAGGTCCTCGGCGTACCCGGCGGCCTTGCGGGTGGGCAGGTCGGCCAGTAGGGCGGCGGTTTGGGGGCTGAAGTCGGGGCCGTGGGCCAGGCAGGAGCGTCGGAAGACGGTCTGTGCCTGCGGGCTCAGTTGCCGGTAGGAGAGGGCGAAGGCGGCCCGGATCTCGAGTGAACCGGCCTTCAGGGTGTCGAGGCGACTGCCTTGTTCGGCGAGTTGGGTGGCGAGTTTGGCGATGTGTTCGGTGGGGCGGGAGGCGAGGCGTTGTCCGGCGATGCGGACGGCGAGGGGGAGGTGGCCGCAGAGGTCGGCGAGGTCGCGGGCGGCCTGGGCTTCTTGTGTGACGCGGTGCAGGCCGATGATGCGGGTGAGGAGTTCGACGGCTTCTTCGCGGCGGAGCAGGCCGAGTTCGGTGCGGTGGACGGCTTCCAGGCCGGCGAGGGCGTGGCGGCTGGTGACGAGGGTGAGGGAGGCGCCCTCCCCGGGCAGCAGGGGCCGTACCTGGTCCTCGTCCGCGGCGTTGTCCAACACGAGCAGGACGCGCCGGTCGCGCAGGAGGGAGCGCAGGAGACCGCTGCGGTCGTCGGTGCCGGCGGGTACGTCGGTGGCGCCGAGGGCGCGTAGCAGGCGGGCGAGCGCGTCACGGGGCGGGGTGGGCTGCAGGTCCATGCCTCGCAGGTCGAGGTGGAACTGCCCGTCGGGGAAGTGGGGTGCCAGGGCGTGGGCGGCGTGCACGGCGAAGGCGGTCTTGCCCAGGCCGGGCTGGCCGCAGACCACCGCCACCGGCGGACGGCCGGGGTCCCACTGCTCGGCCAGGGCCGCCAGCCGCGCCAGGGCGGGCCCGCGGGCGGTGAAGTCGCGCAGGTCGCGGGGGAGTGCGAGGGTGTGGCGGAAGGCGGGGCCCGGGGCGGTGGAGCCCGCCTCGCCGGCGCCTTCGGACCGCCCGACAGCCGGCTTCCCCCGGCCTCTCCCGCCGGGCCGGCGCCCGCGTACGACCTGGCCGCCGGCTCACTCCCGGCCCGGCGCGCGCGGGGCCGTCCCCGGCTGGCGGCCCGTTCCAGTTCCTCGGTGCCGGCCGCATCCAGTCCCAGCGCCGCGGCCAGGGCCGTCACGGTGCGCCGCTGCGGCCCCCGGGACCGGCCGCGCTCCATGTCCGACAGGGCCCGCACGCTCACCCCCGCGGCGTGCGCCAGCTCCTCCTGGCTCTGGTCGGCGCCCGTGCGCAGGCGGAGCAGGTGCTCACCGAACCTGCCGGTGGCCGGTGTGTCCGTCCCCATGCCGCTTGTCCCCCGGTGCTGCGCGGACCGGCCGGTCCGCCGGTCCTTTCGTCCGGCAAAAGTATGCCGGACCGTACTTCTGCCGGTGGAACTGCCTGGTCCGGATCGGCTGGCCGCGGTTGGCTGGAGCGACCCGGGAGGGAGCCCGACCAGCCCCCGCCCGAGGCCGGTCCGTCGCCGCTCCGCCGGCGCTCCCGCGTGCGGCTGCGCGCCGGGCGCGGGGGACCTTCCGTACACCCGGTCGCCGCCGTACCGTGCCCGCGGTCGCCGGCGGCCGCTTCTACCAGGGGAATTTCACAATGAGAACCAGTGGTACCGCGCCCCGTCCGGGCGCCGACCGCCGTGCTCGCCTGCTGCGCCTGCTTGCCCTTCCTGTGCTCGCGCTCCTCGTCTTGGCCTCGGCGCTGACGGCTCCCACGGGGGCGGTGGCGGCGAGCAGCAAGTACGGGAACGCGCGCTATCACCAGTGGTCGTTCGTGACCGCGCACAACGCCTACGCCAACACCGACATGCACTGGCCGGTTCCGCCGAACCAGTCGCAGAGCATCAAGGAGCAGCTCGAGGGCGGGGTGCGCGGACTGATGCTCGACACCTACGACCCCAAGGGCACCGGCCCCGTCCAGCTGTGCCACGGCGGCACGTCCCTGTGCTACGAGCAGTTCAACTCAGCGCTGCTGAACGTCGTGAACTTCCTGCAGAAGAACCCGCAGGAGGTGGTGACGATCTTCCTGGAGAACTACGCGAGCCGCGAGACGCTCAGCAAGAGCATCACCGACCTGCTGGACGCCAAGGGCGCCGGCAAGATGCTCTTCGACCAGAACGACTGGGGCATCTTCAGCAACAATTGGCCGCGGCTGAAGGACATGGTCTCCGCCAACCAGCGCCTGGTGATCTTCCAGGACAGCTGGGGCGACGTGGCCGCCGGCTCCGGCACCCTGATGAACACCTGGTCGCACACCGTGGAGAACCGGTACAGCTACGGCGTGGGGCAGCCGTCCGGCTGCGAGTCGCGGAACGGCAATCCGCTGCACACGAACCCGATGCCGGGGACGACCGGCCTCACCCCGCTGTTCACCATGAACCAGTTCAGCTCGGACAACCTCGACCCGAAGGCCTACGCCAAGATCGACAACGGCGCCACGCTCAAGAGCCGGATCGAGAAGTCGTGCCGGCCCGCCGCGGGCGGCCGCAACCCGAACTTCGTCGCGGTGGATTTCTACCAGCTCTCCGACAACTCGGGCCACACGCCCGTGTCGGTGGTCGATGGGCTCAACCGCGACAACTACGTCTTCGAGCCCGACCCGGCGGTGTGGACCGTCAACGGCGCCAAGCAGTACGTCAGCACCTACGGCACCAACCGCTGCATGGTGCGCGGTGACGAATTCCCCGACGGCTCCGGCGGCCTGGTCACGCAGCGGACCTGCGTGAACCCGGCGCCCAGCAGCCACCAGTGGACGGCCACGAAGCCGAACTACGACGGCAAGGGCCACTACTGGCTCAAGGCGGGCAACGGCTCCTGCCTCACCGTTCCGTACAACAACGGGACCCCGCCCGGCGAGGGCACGCAGCTCTTCTGGTGGCCCTGCGAGACCAAGTGGTTCTCCGGCAGCCAGCTGTGGAACGTCATGCCGACCAACACCGACAGCAACGGCCAGACGCACGGCTACTACTTCATCAACCAGTGGACCGGCAAGTGCCTGACCCTGGACCCCGGCACATCGACGGCCAAGGCCGGCAAGGTCACCCAGGCCGCCTGCCCCAAGCGCTGACGACGGACCGACGTACGACCGGACGGCCCGGTCCGGCACCGCACGGGTGCCGGACCGGGCCGTTCCCGTGTCCGCCAGCGGTACTCGACCGTCAGCGCGAGCCGGGGCGCCGTGGCGAGGAAGAGGTACACCGTCGCGCTCTCGGGGTGGCGAACCGCCGGAGCTGGGTGGTGCCGGTGCGGTCCAGGGCGGCCAGAGCCGTGGCGGAGAGGTTGTCCTGTCTCACCGAAGGTTGACCGATCTCACCGAAGCTTGACCGCGCCAGTCCATGCCGCCTGCAGCTCCGGGGCGTTAGTCGTCACGTGGATTGCACTCTGAATCAGCTCGTACAGCGGACCCGCAGCTTGCCATGGAGCGGGTCCGCCAGTTTGTGATGGCAATGCACTCAGAAGCGATGTGGGCAGTCGGTCCAGCCAGGGATGCGGGGGCGCATCTACGGGAGATCGGAAGCGCGCTGACGCTGCTGGAGGACGCGGGCATGCTCATCGAGCAAGCAGCTGCCCTGATCCTTGGCATGCCGGCAGCCAACCGGGCAACGGAGAGGGCTTTGCTGACCCAGGCCCTGGCGGAGGGCGACGACGTCACGGGACTCAGCGTGCTCCGAGCGGGTCGGTCAACCTTCGGTGAGACAAAGGAGGGGTCGGTCCGACTTCAGTGAGATCGGTCAACCTTCGGTGAGACGGGACAGTCTGGTGGCACAGCGCGGCGATGGTCGGGCTGGTGACGCCGTGTGCGGAGCGGCACAGTGCTGCCATGTCCCCGGCCCGCACACCGGGGGCGGGCCGGGCGGCGCGCGGGGCGGGTGTACGGGCGGCGGGCTTCGCCTTCGCTGTGCCCGTGGTCCTGGCCTTCGCGGCGCGCTTGGGTGGGGCGGCCCGGTGCGGGGCGGTGGCCTGGTGCGGCCGGGTGGGCCTGGGATGGGTTCGGCGGGGGATGGCTGCAGTCCGGCGGCTCGGGGTGGTTGCGGGGGTGTGCCGGGCAGGCTCGGTGCGGGGCTCGGCGGAGGGTTGGGCGCCAGGCAGGGGAGAGAGGGGCAGCGCCGGCTCTGTGACGCGCTGTCCGGGCCGGGCGTGGTGTTTGTGGTCGGTCGCCGCGGTGGCCGGGGAGGCCTTCGCGGCCGGGCCGGGGTGGACGGTGACGCATCCGGAGGCCGCGAGCAACGCGGCGAGGAGCAGGGGCAGAGACCAGCGGCGCATGCCGCCACCGTGCCGCACCCAGGCCCCAGCCCGGCCCAGACGATCCGTTGCACCCCTCGGATGGATGACGCGACGGCCTCCCGCCGGGACCGTCTCTCGGGGGAGGGTGACCCTGGAAGGGGGCGACTGCGAGGGAGGCTCCGGGGATGGTGCTCAGGCCGCCGGTGGAGCCGATGCTGGCACAGGCCGCAGAGTCGGTGTCCGGCCCGGCCGCGCTGCGTGCCGGGGTGGCCTACGAACAAAAGCTGGACGGGCATCGGGCGCTCGTCTTCACCGCGGCTGGCCCCGGTGAGTGAGCGGGTGCTGGTGCAGACCCGCCGCGGGTCCCTGGTTCAGGACCGCTGGCCGGACCTGGTCGCAGCTGCCGCGCAGCTCCCTCACGGCCTGGTCCTCGACGGCGAACTCCTTGTATGGGACCCGGAAGCCGGCCGGTTGTCGTTCGAGGCGTTCCGCCTCCTGAGGGTCGGCCTGGTAGAGGGCGGCCAGGGCTGCGGCGCGCTCACGGAAGCGGGCGCGCAGGCAAGCCGGGGCCAGCACCTCGGCGTCCGCGCCGAGCCGGGCCAGCTGGTCGAAGGCGACGTCCTAGGGCCCGTGTGATGTCGTGATCAGTCGGCGGTCCTCAGCAGGTCGTCGATCCAGATCATTGCGGCGCGGAGGTGGACGCCGGCGAGGTAGCTCTCGGGCGACTTGTCGTATCGGGTGGCGATCCCACGCCAGGCTTTCAGCTTGTTGATCAGGCGTTCGACAGTGTTCCGGTCCTTGTAGAGGTCAGCGTCGTGGCTGACAGGCCGGCCGCCTCGGACGCCCTTCTTCTTCCGGTTGGTGGCCTGGTCCCTTTTTTCCGGGATGACTGCCTTGATACCGCGTCTGCGCAGGTAGGAGCGGTTGCTGCGAGACGAGTAGGCCTTGTCCGCGGCGACCGCGCCGGGCCGGGTTCGTGGACGGCCGACAGGCAGGCGGACTCGCACTCTCTTGAGCATGGGGATGAAGTGCGGGCTGTCCCCGGCCTGCCCGGCGGTCAGGACCAGCGCGAGCGGACGGCACCTGCGGTCCGAGGCGAGATGAATCTTGCTGGTAAGCCCGCCCCGTGACCTGCCGAGCAGGGCCTCATTCAGGCGGAGCTTGTGTCTGCGCCGGATGCGCCGACGCTCGACCTGTCCGTTCTGTTCCTCCGGTCCGCCCCCTTTTGACGCGCTGCCTCCTGCTCCTGCGCGGCTTCTTCCAGAGCGTCCATGAGGTGCTTGCTGACTCGCATCCCGGCAGCGTCGTGGTGAGCGCGGACCGTTGTGGAATCTACGCTGACCAGCGACAAATCTGTTTGCTCCGCGCGGGCGGCCTCAGCGATCAGGCTTTCCAGCAGGGCGGAGAAAACGCCAGCGTTCCGCCATACCCGGAAACGTCCGTAGACGGTGGCCCAGGGGCCGAACTCGGTAGGCATCTCCCGCCACTGCCCACTGGACCGGAACCGCCAGATCACCCCTTCGAACTGCTCCCGCAACCGCTCGGGGTACGGGCCGTACCTACCAATCGGCAGGTACGGCTCGATGAACTTCCACTGGGCATGGGTGAGTTGCCTACGTGTCACGACCAATGTCCTACCGGGTTCCGCCCCACGAAGAAGGCGATACCCCACAACTGACCACGACATCACACAATCCCTAGTCCTCCGTCCCCCGCCCGAACGAGATCTCCACCCGTCGGTTCTTCTTCCGGCCCTCCTCGGTGGAGTTGTCCGCTATGGGGTCGTCCTCGCTCTTGCCGACCACCTCGTAGGCGATCCCGGATGCACCCAACTTCGCGGCGAGCGCCTTGTGTACGGCCTCGGCACGCTCCGTGGAGAGGGTCTTGCCGTGGGCGTACGTCCCCAGGTTGTCGGTGAAGCCGTGGACCGTGACCTTCTGCGGGCCGTTCTCCCTGATCTCCTCGGCGACCTCGGCGATCCGGGCGTCGGCATGGCCGCTCAGCTCCGCGCTGTCCTTGGCGAAGAGGACCTCGGACTGGAGGGTCAGCTTGATGTCTTCGTTCGATTCCTCGCGCCCCGAGTCGCCGGACAGGTCTCCGGAGACCGAGAGGATGTCGACCACCACCGGAGGGGCCAGCTCCGCACCCTTCTTCAGTTCCAGGACCTTGGCGTGCGGATCGACCGGGACGGGCGGCGGCTTGGGTGAGGCGCTGGGCGAGGGGTCGGCGCGGGCCACAGGGGCGTCGTGCAGACTGAGGAAAGTCGTCAGGCATACGGCGGTGAGTGCGCAGGCCGCGAGTCGGGCGGCAGCGGTGCGTGCCGTCGTCGCCGGCCTCACTGGGCGACCGTGATCTTGACGGGGGCGGTGCCGAAGGTCGGCATGGCGAAGTCGACCTCCGTGGTGCCCTCCGGCGGCGCCGGGAACTGGACGAAGACCGGGGCCGTGTCGCCGGGCTGGAAGACCGTGTGGAACTGGTTGCACAGGCAGTTGCCCTGGGTGTCCCGCAGCGGATAGTAACGCTTCTTGCCCTTGAGGTCCGCCAGGGTGGCACCCGACGAGGAGTAGCCGTTTTTCAGCGACAGATCGTTGCCGCCGGTCCACTGGCCGGTGTTCAGTGCCACCTTGCCGTCGTTGCGCATCTCGCCGCGGACGGTCACCACACCGCCCTCGTACCGCTGCACGGAGTCGATGGTGAGCACCGCGCCGTTCGCGCCCTTCATCTCCAGACCCTTGCCCTTGGGGTCCGCGGCGGCCGGCTTTTCGGCGGCCGGCTTCTTGCCGTCCGGCGCACCGCCCGAGTCGCCAACCCCGCACCCGCTCAGCGAAAGCGTTACGACCGCAACGAGGCCGACGGCGGCCACCTTCGCCCCGACTTGCGCCATTCCATGCCAACTTCGGTGCCCAAGACCGGTCCGACCCTGTACCTCATGCATCACGCTTCCCCCTCGCTCCCCGTCCACTGCAACGCGTTGCACAGTAGCGCATGCGAACCCTGTGCCCCGGTGACATGCATCGCACACATGCACCTCCGCAGAAGCCCAGGAGAAGCCTTCTCACCCTGGGTCTACGGCAGTTGACTCGGTGTCCAACAGCCGTGAGCGTTGCCCATGAGTCGAGCTCGGCAACTGGGCAGAGGGGAAAGCCGGTCATGCTCGTACAGTGTGCGCGCCTGCACTGCGTCCCTTCCGCGCTCGTAGGGACCTCGTCAGGGTCCGTGCGAGGCGGCGTCAGTGCGGGGCAACAGCGGCCCCGAATTCGGTACTCGTCTTGAGCTTGTGGCAGCCCCGGCACAGCACTTGAACATTGCCGTCTGTGTCCGTCCCGCCGACGGCGAGGGGCTTCACGCGGTCCACACCACAGCGGACGCGGGGAAGTCGTCCTTGCACCAGTCACACCACGCGTGACCGCGCTCCTGTATCCGCCCACGGAATCGAGAAGGGAGACCAGGGCGCGAACCGAAAGGGGAAAGGCGCACGAGCGGCGGAGCACGCCGAGACCCTGGGCCAGGTCTGGCCGGTGGCGACGGTGCCGTGGTGCGGAGTCGCCGACGCGACCTTCACGCCGTCGTCCCGCTGAGCCCGGGCTGGGGATCAGCGGGACGAGTGGCCGGATCCGGCGCCTGCGCAGGAGCGCCCCCTCCTCCCGGCAGCACCGCGCGCTAGAGAATGCGATGTACGCGCGGTAGGGACTCAAGAGGGCGGGAATGTATTGATGTTGAACGAAATGATGTTCCGAAGTGTCGATGTGGATGCTGAGAGCCGGTTCGACTACTGGCAGGAGCGCATGGGCCGGACCCGCGCGCCCATGCGCCTCAGCAGCGACCATGCCGATGACTACCGGGCCACGCAGCGTGTGCTGGACCTCGGCGCCGTGTCCGTGTGGCCGGCTACGTTCCAGCCGCTTGTCTTTCGGCGGACGCCCAAGCTGATCCGCCAGTCTGATCCGGAGGTGTACCACCTCTCGCTGCTGCTGCGCGGGAGCGGTTCTGTCACCTGGGGCAAGAACCGAGAAGTCCACTACAGTCCGCACGATCTGTACTGGAACGACTCTTCCCGGCCGTGGGAGATCCACGCCAGCGGCGAGGTGATCACAACAGTGGGTCTTGAGATCCCCAAGGCGCTCCTACCGCTGCCCCGCGGCGGTGCAAGCAGGCTGATCGGATGCCGGGTGGAAGGACGAGAAGGGATCGGCGGCCTGCTCGCGCACTTCCTCACCGAGTTATCCAAAGACACCAGTGCCTACCAGCCCTGCGATGGACCCCGCCTGGGAACAGTCCTGACCGATCTGGTGGCCGCACTCTTCGCCCACATCCTCAGCGCGGACGGATCCCTGCCGCCCGAGACTCACCGGCGGGCCCTTGCCCTGCGCATCCAGGCATTCATCCGCCAACACCTGCACGACCCGCAACTGACTCCAGCCGGCATCGCCGTCGCACACCACATCTCCACCAGTTACCTTCACCAAATCTTCCAGGCCGAAGGCGCCACCGTCGCCGCCCAGATACGCCACCAACGTTTAGAGGCCGCCCGCCGAGACCTCGCAGACCCTGCCCTGCGCACCACGCCCATCCACGCCATCGCCGCACGATGGGGGTTTCCCCGCGCCGCCGACTTCAGCCGTGCCCATCGCAACGCCTACGGCACCACACCCAAGGACCACCGCCACCAAGCCTCCAAGCCCACGCATCCAAGTGGACTCAGTGCTAAGGAAGTTGTGGACCCAGTGCTCACGACCTTCCCGCCGCACCAGGGCAGACTGCTGAGGTCTTCTCCTCCCGGCCGAAGAACCAGGCCGAGGGAAACGGGGATTCCACATTCGAACAAACATAAGTTTCCATGCCAGGTGGGGCGCACCCCACCTCAACGAAGGGGCTCAGCATGACGTGGATCCGTAAGGCCGCTCTCGCGGTGAGCTTCCGCAGACGCCAGCGCTAGCCGCAACATCGTGCGCGGTTACTTCGGCGCTCCGCATGCCCGTTACATCCTCAACAAGAAGAACTTCTGATCAACACGTGAGTACATCAACACCCAAATACTCGTCAAGTCGCGGATATGGAAAGCGACGTGACGGATACCTCCCGAGTGGAAGAAGTGATCATCATGTGGCGAAAGACAGCAACCGCTATCGCTACGCTGGCGTTGACAGCGGTCGGCGTCGCGCTCGCTCCCGCAGCATCTGCCGCCGAGCCGTGCGATGCCGGTAAACTGTGCCTGTACAGCAGCACCGGCTTCAGGGGCATGCAGTTCGAAACTGGCAGCCGTGGCACGTGCTGGTATCTCGCAGATTACGGACTCAGGAACCGCGTCTACTCCTACGACAACAACATGTCTGTCTACGCCCGCTTTTACGATGAGAACTGGAACAACGTCTGGAACATCCGTAACGGTGGCAGCAGTTCCGACAGTTCATCCCTCTCCGGCGAGGTATGGGTGTGTACCGACTGAGGTTTCGACCAGATCCGTAAACGGAGGGGCGACTCCGCTCGGAGTCGCCCCTCCGTAACTCCCACGAGGGGAGTCACGGACAGCGATCCCGGCTTAGGGGCCGTTTTCGTCCGATGTTTCATCCCGGAATGGTGTGTTTGGCGGCCTTCTTCGGTTCGCGCCAGGAGATGGTGCTCTCGCCGGTGAGGCGGCGGGCCATAAGGTCGGTCATGGCGATGTGGATCACGGCTTCGGAGCGGGCGGGAAGGGCTTCGTAGTCGCGGGCCAGGCGCCGGTGGAGCATGAGCCAGCCGTAGGTCCGCTCAACCGCCCACCGCTTGGGAATCGGGGTGAAGCCCCTGGTCCCGGGGATGCGGGCGGTGATCTCCATATCGATGCCAAGGGCAGCCGCGTGCTCGACGAGGTGCTGGCGGTAGCCGCCGTCGACCCACACTTTGTGGATCCCGGGGTGGTCGGCGGCGACCTGGTCCAGGAGCCGGGTGCCGGCGATAGAGTCCTGCACGCTCGCCGCGGTAACCAGCACCGCGAGCAAGAGGCCGAGCGTGTCGGTGACAATGCTCCGCTTTCTGCCGACGATCTTCTTCCCCGCGTCGATGCCCTGGCTGGAGGCGTGGACGCTGGTGGAGGTCTTGACGCTCTGGGCGTCGATCACACAGGCCGATGGCTCGGCGTCCCGGCCTTCCTTCTCCCGCAGGAGTTGCCTGAGCAGGCCGTTGAGCTGAGCGAACACGCCCTCGTCTGCCCATTTGGCGAAGTAGCCGTAAACCGTGTTCCTATTAGTTACGTGGAATCACGCGCCGCAGGATGCAGCTCGTATCCTGCGGCGTCCCCACGTTCTGAGGAGACCCGTTGGGCAGCGCAGTGGTCCTGGAGGAGAAGTGGCCGGTTCTGAGCCGGCATGAGCGGGCGGCCGAGTGGCTGCGAGTGTGGACAGATCTCGGACGGGCTCCCCGGACGATCGACGCGTACGCGCGGGGACTCGCCGAGTACCTGCTGGTCTGCGAGCGGGACGGAATCGACCCGGTCGCCGCGAAGCGTCTGCACGTGGCGGCCTTCGTGAAGGAGCTGAGCTCGCGGCCGAGCCGACGAGGAGGCAACGTCGTCGCTCTGGACTCCGGGGCCGGTCTGGCGAATGCGACGCTGCAGCAGCGGCTGGTGCCGGTTCGGCTGTTCTACGACTACCTCATCGAGGAAGGCCTGCGGGAATCGAACCCGGTCGGCCGCGGTCGCTACACGCCCAGCAGGAACTTCGGCGGCCACCAGCGCGGGCTGGTGCCCCGGCTTACGAAGCTGCCTTGGATTCCGGGCGAACAGCAGTGGCTCGACCTGCTGGCCGTCGCGCGTGAAGAGCCCGTACGCAACCGGGTCATGCTCGCTCTCGCCTATGACGCGGCCCTGCGGCGCGAGGAACTGTGCTCGCTGCGGACCGACGACCTTGACCCAGCTCACCGGACCCTCCGGATTCGGGCCGAGACGACGAAGACCCGGCGCGAACGGGTCGTCCCCTACTCGGCGGCGACCGGCGTCCTGCTATCCGACTACCTCACGCATCGGGCCACAATCAGCCGGGCCCGCGGGCCGCTGTTCTTGTCCGAGTCACGCCGCAACTACGGCCAGCCGCTGACCCTGTGGACGTGGTCGAAGGTGATCCGGCGCGTCGCGCTCGCCGCCGACCTGCCGCGGTTCTCGACCCACACCACACGGCATCTGTGCTTGACCGACCTGGCCAGAATGGGCTGGGAACTGCACGCCATCGCCTCCTTCGCCGGTCATCGCAGCACCGAATCAACGCTGACCTACATCCATCTCTCGGGCCGCGACCTGGCGGAGAAACTGAACCGGGGCATGCAGCAGATCCATTCCTGGCGCGTGGACATGCTGACCCGAGGCGCCCATCCCTCGAAGGTGGTCGCCGAGTGACCGCCCAACCGAGAACGGCTGGGCCGACAAGCCGTCCGACCTGGGCATGGTCCGTCGACCTTGCACACTATGACCGTCGCGGCCTGCTCACCGAGGCCGAGTCGGACGTGCTCCTGACACTCAGCATCGATCAGCTCCGGCGTGACGGCCTCGTCCTCGACGCGATGCCTCTGCGGCCGATCGCGCGGTTGGTGCGGCCGTTGGCGGACGCTCTCGCCGGCCTGCACTGGCCGCCGGACGACCATCACCAGCGGCGGTTCGCGCGGGACGCGGCCGGGCTCGTGCTGATCCGCTGCGGCGAGCTTCGCCGGGCCTTCTGGGGCTGGTCGGCAGACGACTGGGTGGAACTGGTGGACACCAGCGGCACCGACTTCCGACGCTCCTGGGGCGGACAGATCGGCCCCAACTCCCGGCCGTTCGTGATCGCTCTTGCCTACTTGCTCGGCGAGTTCACCGCCTTCGATCGGCTCGGCCGCTTCCAGCGGCCGACCCTGGCCACCCGGGTGTTCGGGGACGATCCCGTCGACGATGCCGTCCGGCGGATCTGCACGGTTCTGGCCGACTGGGGCTATCGCCGTGACGCCGACAAGCTGGCCGCGGTGATCTGCCAGACGCTGCTGCTGAACCGCAGTCCGCTACTGGAGGACCTGTCTACCGAGGCCCTGGCCGCACTGCGCGTCCATCCGGCGATGAGCGGACAGTGGGGCAAGGATTTCTACGGCATCCAGCGGGCGGTCGCGGCACTCGGCCACGCGGACCCGCCGCCGTCACGGCAGGAGGCCGGACCGGCCGCGATGGAGGGCGTCCCGGCTGCCTGGGCGGCTTCGGTCGAGCATTGGTACGCGACATCTACGCTGACTCCGAAGATCCGCAGCGGCTACCGCAGCGTGCTCGCCAAGATCGGTCGCTGGCTGGCCGCCGAGCACCCCGAGATCACCGAGCCCCGCCAGTGGACCCGACAGACGTGCGCGTCCTGGGTCGCAGCCGTGGACCGCATGAGCGTCGGAGACTTCTCCCAGTGGACCCGCGGCATGCAGTCGCAGAACCGCCTGGGCAAACCGCTCACGCCGCAGACGAAGTCCGGCTATCTCAAAGTGCCCCGCGCATTTTTCCGTGACCTGCACGAATGGGAACTGATCCCGCGCAGGTTCGACCCCGCCCATGCCCTGAGAACGCCACGAAGCGTCCGAGCCCTGATGGGCCCGGACCCGCGGGTGATCGCCGATGACATCTGGGCCAAGCTGCTCTGGGCGGGCCTGAACCTCGAGCCCGGCGACCTGCCGACCGCGGACGGCCGCACCTATCCTGCCGAGCTGATCCGGGCAATCACGCTGACCTGGCTGTTCGCCGGCCAACGCAGCGACGAGATCGCCCGCCTCCTGGTCGGCTGCATCCGATGGCAGCACGACGGCCTGCCCATCCCCGGCGACTCCGGAGAGGTCCTCGCTCGCGACGCCGTCTGCCTGCTGAACGTGCCGACCCACAAAACCGGTACCGCGTTCACCAAACCCGTCGATCCACTCCTGGGCCAGGCCATCGAAGCATGGCAGTCTGTCAGACCCGCTCAGCCGCCGATGCTCGACCGCAAGACCAACGAGTACGCCGACTTCCTGTTCGCCCACCGCGCCCGCCGGGTCGCAAAGCACTACATCAACACGGCGATCATCCCGATGCTCTGCCGCAAGGCCGGCGTCCCCAACGCCGATGTCCGCGGCAACATCACCAGCCACCGTGCCCGGTCCACGATCGCCAGCCAGCTCTACAACGCCAAGGAGCCCATGACCCTCTTTGAGCTGCAGGAATGGCTGGGCCACCGCACTCCCGAGGCAACCACGCACTACGCGAAGCTCACCCCGAACACCCTAGCCAGGGCTTACAACGACGCCGGCTACTTCGCCAGAAACGTACGCACCATCGAAGTCCTCGTCGACCGCGACGCGGTCACCTCCGGCGCCGCCGCCAGCGGTGAACCCTGGCAGTACTACGACCTCGGCCACGGCTGGTGCACCTACACCTTCTTCGAGCAGTGCCAGCACCGCATGGCCTGCGCACGCTGCGACTTCTACACCCCGAAGGTATCCAGCAAGGGCCAACTGCTTGAGGCGAAAGACAACCTGCAGAAGATGCTGGCCAATATCCCGCTCACCGACGATGAACGCGCCGCCGTCGACGACGGGCAGACCGCCCTCGACAAGCTCCTCGAACGACTCGCCGACGTTCCTACCCCCGCAGGGCCGACACCGAGCCAGATCGGCGCCCCCGCGACTGCGACTCTGCTGCCGGTCATCGACCTCACCACCCGCACGCGATCGTGCCGGCCCGGTGAGCCGTGCTGAGGACCCTTCGAACTTTATCCAGGTGTGGGCCAGCACGAGAAGATGCCAGAGTCACCGTCGTGACCTTGATGAACGTGCTCGTCGACTTCGCCCGGACCGGCCGTATCGGACCGCTTCACTGCGGCATGTCCCTGACCCAGGCCGAGGATCTCCTGGGTCCAGGACGCCCACACCCCGCCATCCGGATGAGACCGGACATTGACGGCTACCCCCACGCCTGGAACGGCCTGGAGCTGTCCATCACCCAACGCCTTGTAAGCGGAATCTCGATCAGTCTCCGGCCAGGCTCGACAACCATGTTGCCGCCCCTAGTCTTGCCAGACTCAGAGTCCTACCCGTCCACAGTGCTCCGAGAAGACCTGATCGCTGGCCTTGACGCAGTCGACTGCCGCCACGACATCAACGACCGCCTCACGTTCGGAGAGCAATCCAGCATCCTGACCCAACCCGCCAACGTCTGCGCGGTGTTCTTCACGCCTGGCCGTGACGACCACGTGCCCCATCCTGAACACCTCTACCTCGGCGTGATCCACAAGCACACCGCTTGACATCTTTGATTCCACAGAATATTAGGGAACACCGTCTACGCGTACTTCGCGCGCTGGCAGGAGGAAGGTGTCTTCGACCAGCTCAACAGTCTCCTGCGCCGGCAAGTCCGCAGGCAGGAGGGCCGAGGCGACGAACCGACCGCATGCGTCATCGACTCCCAGAGCATCAAAACCTCCACCGACGTCCCCGCCTCCGGGCAGGGCATCGACGCCGGCAAGAAGATCGTGGGGCGGAAGCGGAGCATCGTCATCGACACTGTCGGACTCCTCCTCGGAGTCCTGGTCACCGCGGCAAGCGTGCAGGACTCGATCGCCGGCCAAACCCTCATCGAGCGGATCGCTGCCGAGCATCCCACTGTCCGCAAGACCTGGGTCGACGGCGGCTACCGCCAGCACCTCGTCGGGCACGCCGCCACCCTCGGCATCGACATGCACATCGTCCGCCGCGACCCCGCCACCAGGGGATTTACGGTCCTGCCCCGCCGTTGGACCGTCGAACGCACGCTGGGATGGCTGATGAACCACCGCCGTCTGGCCCGCGACTACGAAGCCCACCCGCACCGCTCCGAAGCCATGATCCACCTCGCGATGATCAACCTCATGACCCGCAGACTCACCGCCGAATCCACCCCCACATGGCGCGGCGCATGAACCACCCTCAACCCGGCAATTCAGGATGAAACAACGGGATGAAACGCCCTCTTAGGGCGGCACAACCGAGGGGGCTCAACTTCACATCTTGGTTCAGGCCTGGCAGGGACGCGGATGCTCGGTGTAATCGGGAGGCGATAGGGGCGGGAGGTGCGGAACACTTCCCCAGGTGATCGTGATGCAGCCCGTCCTGGAGATATACAACGCCGATGGCTTCGACCTCTGGCCTGTCGCCGAGGTCAAGCCGTTCAGCTTCCTGCCACTCAGCGGTGAGCTCTCACCCGCCCAAGTCGGGACGGCGGTGATGAGTATCGCCGGCTGGAACGTCGAACCCGATCAGGATGCCGACTCGCCTCGGCCAGCCGACCCGCTTGGCGGTTTTCTGCATGGGCTGCTGACCTGCGGCACTCTATGGGCATCCGGTGGCATGCGCGTCACGGACAGTTCCTCAGGCGTCAGCTTCGTGCCCGGCTGCTGCGACGGGCTGGAGGACTGGCGCGACTGGCACCAGTTCTTCGACGGGGACAGCGCGCTCTGGTTCGGCCATGACCCCAAGTCGTCGGTTGCCGAACGCGCCGGCGACGCCATCCGGCTCACTGTCGACGCCGAGCAGAGCGATAGCCAGGCGATCGAACTGTCCGTGACCGAGCTCCGCCACCTGCTCGCCGAAGCCGAGCGCGACCTGGCCGGCTTCCTCGCGCTGGCAGCAGCCTGGGCTTCTAAGCACCTGCCTAACCACTCCGCCCCCGTCTCCACCGCCCTCGCCCGTCTTCTCGACCTGCCCGAGTCCGCCGTGTCGCCGAAGTCGCAGGACCGCCCGTCTCGCTGACCAACGGACGGGTGGGTGACCCCGATCTCCTCATCGCGTGCGACGTCGTGAGCATGTTCGCGTGCACCGGCAGGACGTCTTCGACGAGTACGCCGGCATCAGGGGCTCACGAGGATGCGTTGGCGGAGGAGGTCGAGGTTCGCCCGGCCGTAGCCCATCCGTTTGAGGAGCTTGACGCGGGTGACGTGGCCTTCGACCTGGCCCGAGCTCCATGGTGTGGACAGTCCCGCAGTGACGGCGTCGAAGTCGCGTCGCATACCGCTGACCAGGGAATGCAGGGCTGGGAGGTCGTCGGCCAGGACTCGGTCCATCCATTCGGGGAGTTGATCTCCCCGGAGGTGGTGCAGCATTTCAGCGAAGTCGTGGACGTGACGTGCCGCGGCGTCCAGATGAGGACAGACCGTGCGGATCTCCTTCAGTTCCGCAGCATCCGCGGGGGCGAGATGCTGCGGGTTCGTCATGATCCAACGGACGACGCGTCGGGGTTTCGGGGCCGGCCTCGGTTGAGGCTGGGGCACCCGCTGCTGCTTCCGCCCTGGTTGGCGGGGTGGTTTGTAGGTCCGGAAGTAGCGGCGGACGCATTGGATGCTCCCGGTGAAACCGCGCTCGCCCAGTTCCCGGTGAAGCTGGCGAATGTCGTGACAGCCGTCCAGCCAGCGGGCGTGGAGATACTCCTTGTGCTCGTCCAGTCCGGATAGGCGGCCGGTGGCTTTGGCCAGAAGTTCGTCGAGGCTGCCAGCACGGGCGAAGCGGCGGACGGTGGAGTGGTCCAGCCGCAGTGCCCGGCCGATCGCCGCCAGGGATTTCCCCTCGGCCAGCAGCACCTGGACCGACGCGTAACGCTCGGCCGTGCGGGCCACCAGGCGCCGGGGCCGACCCAGCACGTCAAGCGTGCCGTCGGGTGGAACGAACGGCAGGGCCACCCCCTTGGGCAGCTCCGTCGTGACCGGGGTTTCGACGGTCTCCTCCGCCATGACCAGGGACTCCGCGAACGCGTCCCGGATACATCCGTGGTGAGAGCCGACCGTTCTCTCTAGGGCCTCGGCGATGTTCCGCCACAGGTGCCAGGCATCGGCGACCTGCATCGCCTGCGGGCGCCGGTTCGGGCCGCGTAGGCCGGCCCGGTCCCGGCAGATGACCTCCACTTCCGGGTGGTGGCGAAGCCATGCGGCCAGCGGTCCAGCGTCCCGGCCGGGCAGGACGTCGACGGGGCGGCGGGCTTCCAGGTCGACCAGGAGGGTCGCGTAGGAGCCGCCCTTGCGTAGAGCGAAGTCGTCCACTCCCAGAAACCTGACCGCGCCGACCGGCTGCTGAGGAACCGAGCGGAGCAGATCCAGCAGGGCGTCCTTGGCGATGCGAATCCCGAGCAGTGCGGCCAGGCGGGCGCCGGGCCGGCCCGCCAGGGTCAGGGCGATCGACGAGAGCATCGATCGCAGGAGCGTGGTCTGTCGGGTATGCGGTCTGGTCAGCCCTGCGACCTGCTCGGCGAACGTGACGGCCGGACACCGATCGTTCGGGCACCTGAAGCGCCGCACGACCAGTTCGATCACCACCGGCCTGCCGGCGACCGGCACGTCGCCGAGCCTGCGGACATACCGTCCGTGCACCCGCCACGACGGCATCCCGCACCCCGGGCATCTCACCGGCAAGGTCTGGCACCCCCGCGCGCAAGGTGACGACGCCATCCGTTCGCTTGATCGACTTGACGACAACACCGGACGGATGCGGCAACAACCGCCCCAACACCCCTGAACCGGACACCCGAAGACTGCCCAGCTCAACCCTGCGACATCACAAGATCCCCGACAGAGCCCGTAATTCACCAGGGTCTCGCGGCGTCAGACATCATCGAACGGTTCGTCACTCCACCTGAACCAAGCACGAGTGTCACTGATATGCAGAAGGAACTCCGCGACCGGACCTGACGGGGCCACCAGCGACAAGGTGTCCGCGATCCGGCCGTAGGCGTCGTCGAACCGGTCGTACTCCTCCGCCTCCATCAGAGCCAGCGACTCGTCGAACCACGGCTTCACCTCTTCGAACGTCGGCGTTGAAACGAAGCGACCGTTCAGCCATGGAAAGTCGGCCTCGTCGATCACGATCTCGCCGAGCAGTTCCTCCTGCCGCATCAGTCGCCAGACTTCGCCCTCGAAACCCATCCCGCCAGCTCTCCATCCATGTCCTGGTGTCGCCGGGCAGCTTCTCACGCGGCAAGGACAACGAGGCAGGAGCACCGGTGTTGGCAGCCGTATCAGCGCTCGCGCGCGATGGATCACGGCGGTCAGGGCCTGTCGCTGGGGTTCTTGGGGCGCTTGTTGGGCCGGTAGCTGGGGCCGTTCGTGATCACCTGGTGACTGGCATTGATCAGCCGGTCCAGGAGGGACTCGGCGACGACGGGGTGGGGGGAAGAGCGGATACCAGTCGCTGGGCGCCCGGTTGCTGGTGGTGATCACGGACCGGCCCTGCCGCTCGGAGATGAGTTCATAGAGGTCGCCGGCCTGCGGGGTAGTTCATCTGACGCATGTCGAAGTCGTCGAGGATCAGCAGGTCGGGACGGACGATCTCACGCATGCGGCGGTCCCAGGTGCGGTCTGCGTGGCCGCCGGCGAGCTCGTCCAGGATCCGGCTGGTCTTGGCGAAGCGGACGTTGGCGCCCTGGCGGATGTGGGTTCGGTGGAGATGGCCGAGCTCATGGAACGCATTGTCCGCCAGGTCACCGACCCCGACTCTCAGCCCTGGGCGTTCCGAAATTGCCCTGCGTGACCAGCGGACCTCTGCGGCCCGGATGCGCAGTACGGGCCGCATGTCCGCCAAGCCTCAAGCCGCCCCCGATCACGACGCTGCTGCCCGGCACACTCAGAGCGCCGACAAGAAGCGTGGCGGCCCTGCCCGCTGACGACCTAATGAGAGAGCGGAGGATGATCCGATGCTCGACAGCCACCTTTACACGTCCCTGTCCGCCACCGAGATCGCCGACCTGGTCAGCCACGGCAAGACCACAGCTTGTGATGTCGTCAACATCGCGCTGGCGCAGTGCGCTGGCCGCGACGGCACTCTGCGCGCCTTCACGGCCATCTGGGCGGACTCAGCGCGTGCCAAGGCGGCCGAGGTCGATGCCGCGGTGGCACGGGGAGCCCGCCTACCTCTGGCCGGGGTACCGATCGGGGTCAAGGCGAGCGAAGGTGCGGCCTCGTTCCAGAACCAGCGCCTGGTCGCCGCCGGATGTGTGCCGATCGGCGCGACCTCCGTACCCCGCTCCGGCACAGACTGGCAAACCTACGGCTCCACCGACCGCGGTCCCACCCTCAACCCCCTCAATCCCGCATGGTCGCCGGGCGGTTCATCGGCCGGATCCGCCGCCGCGGTCGCCGCCGGTCTGGTGCCGCTCGCCACCGGATCCGACGGCGCCGGCTCGGTCCGCATCCCCGCTGCCTGGTGCGGCATCATCGGCTTCAAGCCCACCAACGGGCTTCTGCCCTCCCGGGACCGCGCTGGACTCAACACCCCCGGCGTGCTGACCCGTACCCCTCACGACGCCGCCGCCTACCTCAGCGTCGTCGCCCCCACCAACACACCCCTGCCGCCGGCGAGGAGCCTGACGGTGGCCTGGACACCTACGCTGGGCTACGCCGACACCAACCCCGACATCGCCGACACCGCCCGCAAGGCCCTGCACCGGATCGCGCAAGCCGGGCTGTGCACCATCGTCGAGGGTGCGGTCGAGCTACGCGATCCGGCTCCGGCCTGGACCGCCCTGCGCACCGGTTCCCGGACCCCGGACACCGAGTTCCTGATCGTGGCCAACGAGCAGAGCCTGCGAGCCGTCTTCGACAAGGTCGACATCATCGCCACTCCCACCACACCCCACCCCCCACACGGCCCCGGACCGCGCATGAACGTGGCACTCACCTGGGCCTTCAATCTCTCCGGCCATCCAGCGCTCACGCTGCCCGCCGGAAGTACACCGGGCGGCGCGCCGGTCGGCCTCCAGCTGGTCGCCCGCCACCACGCCGACACCGTGCTCCTCGATGCGGCAGCCCGGTTCAGCAGCCACGATGCCACGGAGGGTGGACAGCGATGGCACTGAGCCAGCCAACGGGGGCCTGGTCAGCGGTGCCGTACGGCTCGACCCGGCCCTAAAGGCTGTTGCAGAAGGTCCGTCTCGGGCAGGCCGGGGTAGTGTTTGAGCTGCTGTTTCGGCCTGTCATGGCGAGGTTGTGCATGGTGGCGACGGCCTGGACGGCGTGGTGGAGGCCGTCTCCTTTCTGGCGGCAGTCGCGGAGGATCTTCCAGTTCTTCATGCGGGCGAAGGTGTGCTCGACGCGGGCTCGAACCCTGCGGTGTTCGGCGTTGTCCTCTGCCTGACCGCGCAGGAGAGGCCGTCCGGCCCTTCTGCGGTGCGGCACGATCAGCCCGGTGCCCAGGTAGGCACCCGAGGGCGGCGCGCCGGCCGGGGCGACACGTACGCGCTCTCGTCAACGGCTCCCGCGCAGCGACTCGACCGCCCGGGACAGGCTGGCTGAGGCGTGGCCGGAAGCCACTTGGTCGTCGAAGAGCCGCAGCAGGGGCGCGAGCAGATCGGTGGAGAGCCCCTGCTCCTGGGTGGTGGCAAGGATGTTGCGCAGCCCCACCCGGTTGATCTCCAGTGTGGACGTGGTGGTGGCGTACTCCCCGCGGTCGATCTCCTCGGCGAACGACGGCAGCGCCTCGGCCGCCGCTGTCAGCCAGCGCACCAGCGGGGCGGTGACGGCTGCCGCCGGGATCCCTTCGGTGGCGCCGAGCGCCACGGCCTGGAAGAAGCCGGCGAACATCCCGTACATGCCGCTCAGCACGGCGGTGTCGTAGACGGACGACAGGTCTGGGGCGGAGCCGACGAAGGTGCCCTCCCCGATCAGGTCAAGGGCCGGCCGGTGCGTCCGGTAGGCGGCTTCGTCGCCGCTGTAGAGAACGAAGGAGGCGGAGGTGCCGATGGTCTGGGGCACCGCGTACACGGCGCCGTCCAGGTAGGCGGCGCCCTGGTCGGTGACCCAGGCGGCCAGGTCTCGGGCGGCGCCCGGAGTGCCGGTCGTGAGGTTGACCACGGTACGGCCGGCCAGCGAGCCGGCCGCGGGGAGGAGCAGGTCGCGGACGGTGTCGTAGTCCAGGACAGCGACGACTACGAGCTCACTCTTCTCGATGGCGGCGGCGGGGGTGGCCCCGGTCGAGGCTCCTCGGGCGGCGAGCCCGTCGGCCTTGTGGGCCGAGCGGTTCCAGACGGTGGTGGGGTGCCCCTGTGCCAGGAAGGCTCCGGCCAGAGCCTGGCCGAGGTTGCCCAGGCCGAGGACGGTGACGAGGGTCGTGGCGGGCGATGCGGTCGAAGTCATGGTGATCGTCTCCATTCGGGTGGCTGTCTGCCGGAACGGAACCCAGCGTGCGGCGCTGCGCTGCCGGTTCGCTGTCGCTCCGCTGCCCCTCCGCTGTCCGCATGCAGGCCGGCTGCCGACCCGCTGCCGGGCCCTTCGCAGGACGCCCGATAGGGTGATCATCATGCGAGTGGGGGTGCTGGGGCCGCTGATGGTGTGGGCGGACGACGGGGAGCCGGTGACCGTCACGGGCGCGAAAGCGCGCCTCCTGCTGGTCCGGCTGCTGGCGGAGCCGGGGCGGCTGGTTTCCGCGGACGGGCTGGTGGACAGCCTGTGGGGCGACCCGGACGCCGAGCCGCCCGTGCACCCCTACGGCAGCCTCCAGGGGCAGGTGTCCCGGCTGCGGGCGATCCTCGGACGGGCTGCCCCGGGTGGCGGCCGCGAGCGGCTGGTGCACGAATCTGGTGGCTACCGCCTGGAGTTGGCGGGCGCCGAGGTGGACTCCCTGCGGTTCACCGAGCTGCTCTCACGGGCGCGCGCCGCGCGGCTGGATGCCCAGACCCGGGCGGAAATCCTGGACGAGGCACTGCGGTTGTGGCGTGGCGAGGCGTACGCCGGCCACGCCGCCGATCCAGCGGTGCACGCCGCGGCACGGCGGCTGGAGGAGGAACGCCTCGGCGCCCTTGAGGAGCTGCTGGACCTGCGGGTGTGGCGCGGCGAGCAGCATGCGGTCCTCGGTGAACTGGAGCAGTTGGTTGCAGCGCATCCGCTGCGGGAACGACTGCGGGCTGTTCAGCTGCGGGCGCTCTCCCGGGCCGGGCGGCCGGCCGACGCCCTGGACAGCTACGAGGATCTGCGCCGCCGGCTGGCAGGGGACCTCGGGCTCGACCCCGGCCGGGAGCTGACGGACCTGCGGCAGGCGATCCTGCTGCAGGAACCGGACGTCGACGGCTCCGGACCGGACCCGGCCCGCCAGGCATCCCCGCCTGTGGCCGGGCCCGCCCCGGCGCCTGCCCCGGCCCCCGCGCCTGCCCCTGCTCCCGCCCTGGCGCCCGCCGCTGGGCAGGCAGGAGGCGACGACACCGGCATGCCCGTCGACCTGGGCCGGTCCCCTTACCCGCAGTGGTCCGCCGCCGTAGCAGCAGCCCAGCCGCTGGCAGGTCCCCGACCAGTGGCCGGCGGCCGGCTCCCCGCACCGCTGACCCGGATGGTGGGCCGGGCCGTCGACCTCCGGACCGTGGGCGATCTGCTGGCAGAGTCCCGGGTGGTGACGGTGACCGGTCCCGGCGGTGTGGGCAAGACCCGCCTGGCCGTCGAGTGCGCCGGGAAGACGGCCGCCCGCCTCGGACACGAGGTGTGGCTGACCGAGCTCGCCTCACTCCCCGCGACCTCCTCCAGCGAAGAGATCGCCAGGGCCGTGCTCAGGACTGTGGGTGTGCGCCAGCCCGACGCGGAGCCGGACCGCGACCCCGACCACCAGGCACCCTTCCCCATGGCGGAACTCGTCGTCGGAGCCCTCCACGAACGACGGGTCCTGCTGCTGCTCGACAACTGCGAGCACGTCGCCGACGCCGTTGCCGAACTGCTGTCCGCGGTCCTGCCCCGGATACCCGAACTGGCGGTTCTGGCCACGGCTCAGGAACCGCTCGGGCTGGTGGGCGAAGCGGTGCACCCCCTGCAACCCCTGGGGTTGACCGAGGCGGTGGAGCTGTTCACGGGCCGTGCCGGACTGCCACCCGGGGCACTCGCCCTGCCCCAAGACAGGGAGGCAGTCGAGGCCTTGTGCGCCCGCCTGGACGGTCTGCCCCTGGCGCTGGAGCTGGCGGCGGCCCGGGCCCGCCCCCTCGGAGTGCACGGCCTGCTGGCAGGACTGGACGACCGGTTCGCCCTGCTCTCCCACGGAATGCGCGGGCTGCCCGAACGCCAGCGAACCCTGCGCGCGGTGATCGACTGGAGCTGGGCGCTGCTGGGCCCCGCGGAAGAGGCGGTACTGCGTCGGCTGGCCGTGCACGCGGGAGACGCCTCGGCCGAAGCCGCCGCCGCCGTGTGCGCCGGCCCGGACGTGTCGGACCCGCCCGTCGCGGAGGTACTGGCCAAACTGGTGGACCGTTCCCTCGTGGTCCTAATCGACCGCCCGGATGCCAGGCGGTACCGGCTGCTGGAGTCGGTCAAGGCATATGCCCTGCAGCGGCTGCGGGAAGCGGGGGAGGAGGCGGACACCCGGGCCCGGCACGGGACCTACCACCGAAACCTGGCCCAGCGGGCGGAACCGCTGCTGCGCGGCCCCCGGCAGCGGGAGTGGCTGGCGGTTCTGGACGGGGCCGAGGCCGACCTGCGTCCGGCCGTCGAAGAGGCGCTGTCGCGCAACGATGTGGTACCCGCGCTGCGCACGGCCCGCGCCCTGACCTGGTACTGGCTGCTGCGCGGACGGCCGGGCGATGCGGGCCGTCTCCTCGACACCTGCCTGGCCGCAGAGCGGACCACTGCGGCCGGGGCGGGGCAGCGACCGGAACGGGCGGCCGCCCTCGCGGCAGCGGTCGCCTGGCGGACCGGCCTGGCCCTCGGCGAAGGCGCTTCCCCGACGACCGGCAAGGCGGAACTGCAGGCCGCCCTCGCCGCCCTCGACGACCCCCGGGTGGTGGCCGAGGACCCACAGGCGCGCGCTACCGCGCTGTGCTTCCTGGCCGTCGCACAGATGGGCGCGGGTGACGTGGCCACCGGAGAGGAGCTCACCCGAAGGGCCCTGGCCGCCTCCGAGGAGATCGGCGACTCCTGGGCAACTGCGGCGGCACTCAGCGTGCGCGCCCGTCACGCCCTGGGCCACGGCGACCTCGCCCGCGTACGCGACGATGCCGAGCGCAGTACCCGGCTCTTCAGCACGCTGGGCGATCGGTGGGGGCTTCTGCAGACGGTGTTCCCGCGGGCGGCGACGCACGAGATCGCAGGGGACTACCCGCAGGCAGCCCGGTTGCACGAGGAGGGGCTGGCCCTCGCCGAGGAACTCGGCCTGTGGACGGAGGCCACCAAACGGCTCTGCGCGCTGGGCCGGTTGGCGTTCCTCACCGGCGAGTACGCGGAAGCTCGCGAGCGGCACGTGCACGCCTTGCGGCTGGCGCGGGAACAAAACCACCGTCCGGGGGAGGCGGACGCCCGGATCGGCCTGGGCATGATCGCCCGGCGCACAGGTGAACTGGCGGATGCCGAAACCCACATGGCCGCCGCCCTGGCCTGGTTCCGCGCCATCGGATACGGGCCCGGGAAGGCCCTGGCCCTCGCCGAGCTCGGATTCACCGCCGAACTGAGGGGGGCCCCGGACCAGGCACGCGATTTCCACACCCGGGCACTGATCGTGGCCCGGGACCTGGGCGACGTACGGGCGATGGCCCTGGCACTGGAAGGACTGGCCGGCGCGGCCGCTGCCGAGGCTGCCCACGACGGGGCCGCAGAACTCCTCGGCGCCGCCCACGCTGCCCGCACGGCGGTCGGCGCCCCGCTGCCGGCCGCCGAACGACGCGATGTGGACAGGGTGTGGTCGGCCTGTCTGGCCGCCCTCGGCCCGACTGAGGTCGACAACGCGTTCGCCCGCGGGAGAGCCCTCGGCTGGGAGCACGTGTCGTCGGCGTAGCGCGGCCCCTCACCGGCCGCACGTTCGCTTCGGACGCCCCCGGCCTCTGGCGGTCCATGCGTTCCCGGACCGCCTGCACACGCTCGGCCCTCACCTTCCGCGACCTCTTGCGTTCGTCCAGGAGCTTGCCGACCAGCTCGACACAGCGTTCATGCTGAGTGTGCCCGCACGTGATGCCAAGCTCGATGAACAGGGCCCGCCTGGCCGCCATGCTCGTCCGCCGGGGCACGAGATCAGCCCTCGGCTTGAAGATCAGGGCGCTGATGAGTGCATCGGCTTTCTCTCTACCGTCGTGCCCGTGTCCGCGCACGGTTTTCACTCCTGGACATGCTTCCTCCTTCACATCAGGTGCTGGACCATGGGTCAACCGAGCGCACCCCCCCTTGCCCTTGGTCCTGGAGGCGGGGGCGGTCCCGCTCGTCCGGGGCCCCTCGACCCCGGGGACTCGCTCGTCCGTCCCGGGTGTCGAGGACGAGCCGGAGGAGGACGAGCCGGCCGGGGCCGGTACGGCGTGGCGGCCGGGAGAAACTCCTCGGCCTGCTCGCCCCCGCGCGCTCCGTTGAAGCGCGCGCCAGTCCAGCCCTCCTCTTACAACCCCTAGCAGAATGCCAACCGGGCCAGTCGGTGACTCGTGCATGATGATCGGGAATGCTGCGGGTTCTGGGAGGGCGTGTGGGTGAGGACGGCGGGGTGGACCTGATCCACCTGATCGACCCGGACAGCAGTGTCCGACTGCGTGTACTGGGGCGGAGCAGGCCCGGGGGCACGCCGTACAACGACTACCTCGATGCCGAGCTCGTCATTACGAGCGCCTTCGCCAACGGGCGCCTGGGGCTGTGCCTGTCGCCCGAAGCCATGGATGACTGGTCAACGGCCGTGGTCGAACTCTGCGACGGGCAGGGTGTCCGCTGGACGGCCGCAGGCGACACCGAGATCCGGATTGAGATCGACAGGCACTTCTCGATGCCCCGTCCCATCGTCACCGTGGACGACAGCGGCGAGTCCGGGGTCTCGGTTCGGGTTGTCCTGGATCCGGGGAATGGCTGGGACGCCAAGCTGCGCGAACAGCTCGGCCGGGTCCGGCAGGCATGGCCGAATGAGGTAGTGACGACGCCTCGATCAAGGAACTCCTGGCAGTGACTTCAGGCGTCGCCAGCACATGAGAGCGCAGCCGAGGGCCAGGAAGGCTTCGTGGATGTCGTCGCGGATCTCCCAGCGGATCCTCAATCGGCGGAACCAGTGCAGGTGGGCGAACGCACGCTCGACTACCCAGCGTTGAGCGCCCAGCCCCGAACCATGCTCGGTGCCCCGGCGGGCGATCGACGGCTTAACTCCCAGCCTCCAGACAAGGCGACGGTATTTGTCGTGGTCATAGCCGCGGTCGGCCAGGACAACATCCGGGCGACGACGCGGTCGGCCGCGCTTGCCTCGCACGGGCGGCACTGCTTCGAGCAGCGGGATGAGCTGGGTGACGTCGTTTCGGTTGTCGCCGGTCAGCGTGACCGCAAGCGGGATGCCGGTGGCATCGGTGATCAAGTGGTGCTTGCTGCCTGCTCTGCCCCGGTCAACAGGGCTTCGTCCCGTCTTGGCGCCCCTTTTAACGCCCGGATGTGGGAGCCATCAACCGCGGCATAGGAGAAGTCCAGAGCGTTTGCGCTCCGGAGTTTGGCGAGGAGAGCCTCGTGGAGCCGGGGCCACACGCCGGCCTCGGTCCACTCGGCCAGGCGGCGCCAGCACGTCATGCCCGATCCGAAGCCGAGCTCCTGCGGCAGGTGCTCCCAAGAGATCCCGGTGTGCAGCACGAACAGGATGCCCTGGAATACCAGCCGGTCCGGATGCCGCTTCCGTCCGGGATGGCGAGTCCGGCGTTCCACCTTTGGCAGCAACGGTCCGACCACCGCCCACAACTCGTCATCGACATGCCATGGCTTCGGCCGAGCCACCCCACACCCCCGGATCGTCGCTTCCGGAGCGATCCAACCACTTCAAAGATCATTCTGTTAGGGGTTGTTAGTGGTCCCACCAGTCCCCCCGCTTGCGCTCCGCCAGCGGGGGAAGGTTCGCGACCTGCCGCGCCCTCCGCCTCATGGCGGCCTGCTCCTCCGCCTTCTTCGCAGCCAGTGCTTTCAACCGGGAGGTCACCGGTGTGGACACCAGGCGGGCGGCTTCGCCAACTCCGACGCCTGCGCCGACTCCGTCCAGTTCGGCCACGACTCCGCCGGCGCCTGCGCTGCCGAGCCCCGGCTCGACGGTCTCCTTGACCAGCCTCACTCCCATCAAGGAGCAGCAGGAAACCTTGGACATCGGACCTCAGACAGTCAGCCTGAAGAGCTACCCCTTGACGATGTACTCAGTCTGCTCTCACACGACTTGGCAGTTGGACCGGAAGTACGCTTCCTTCACCGCCCAATATGGCGTGACCGACGACTGGGACAAAGTGCCCGAGCAGTTCACGATCTGGGTAGACGACGCAGAACGGCTGCATGCGACCAAAGATGCGGGCAACACTCCGGGGAAGGTCACCCTGGACGTCAGCAACGCTTTCCGGATCACGCTGCAAACTTGGCCTTGCTACCCGTACGACCCTGGCTTCGCCGTGTGGATCGACCCCGTCCTGACGGCTAAATAGGTGCCCTCCAGGTGGGTTTCCGCTCTTCTCGACGGTGTCGTCCGCGGTGACACCGACCAGGCCACGGACCAGAACGTGTCGCTCCGAGAACTCGGCCCCCTCCAGGTATCGGGCAGCCGATTCCTTTGACCCTCAGCTCGCGGCGAAACCGCCGCTACCTGCGAAGACGTCAGATCAAGCACACGATCCCCGAGCCGAAGGACCAGCGGGCCAACCGCAAACGCCACGGCAGCAACGGCGGCCGGCCGGCTTCGACTCAGAGATCTACAAGCGCCGCAACGAAGTCGAACGGACAATCAACCGGCTCAAGAACCACCGGGCCGTCGGTGGGGCCGACCTGGCCCCCACCGGCCACCTCCCCGAACCCACTGCCGAGACCTGGCACATCCCAGACACCACACCCCACTCGACCAGCACAAACGGCTCCGGCCCCTCGCGAACACGTGAGGGGCCGGAGCCGTTTCGGTACGACAAAAGAGCCGGTCAGAGCGACATTGCGTCGCTTTGACCGGCTCCATTTGGTCGGTTGACCGCCAACGCTGCCACAGGCGGCAGAGCCCGGACTGCCCGCAGACGGCACCGGAGCCCAGCCGCGCTCGCCATGTGATGGATGTTGGTCTGAGCCTGAGAGGCTGGTACGGGCAGGCAGTACCTGCCCGGGTGAACGGGACGGCTCAGGCGTTGACGGGAGTCTGGGACGGGATGTCCGCGCTGGGGTCCGGCTCCAGAGGGGCCGCGGCCTTCGTGTTCGGCCGGGCACGCCTGCCGCGGGGCCGGTGCGTGGGCTCTTCGGCGCCGAGCGCGGCCAACTCCGACGCGGACCAACCGGCGGCCTCCGCTGCCACGTGGGCCTTGCCGTACGGGACCTCGGTGGCTGCCAGCTCGCTGATCAGCCTGATCCGGTCGGCGAGGATCGCCGCGAGTGGCTCCATCGCGTTTTGCCTGGCGGCCAGTTGGGCGGCCTGGATCTCTCCAGCCTTCTTGAGGATCACCGTTAGCTCCCGCGGTGGCGGCACCAGAGGCCCTGCCCAGCGGCCGGCACTGACCTCGGCCCGCGACCTTGCGTCACCAGGCCGGGGCCTCGGCCTCGAGATGCTCGACAGACGAGAACTCCCGGCCCCGCCAGAATGGGACCCGGTCGTAGGGCATGGGACTCGCGGCTGGCCGCGGCGGTCACCGTATCCGTAGGGCCTGCTTCGTGGGAGCAGGTGCCGCTCGTCCTGGTTGAGGCAGGGCTGTGCCGGCGGGCCTGGGTCTCGGCTTGGACGGCGGGCTGGCCGACTGGCGGACCGCTGAAGCGTAGGTGCGTCAGGAGCGGGCTCGCAGAGCTTGAGTGAACGATGTGTGCTCCTTCTGGAACGACCCCCTCCGCAGGGGTTGACGGAGGCATTTGCCAGGCGGATCGTAGGCGCCTCAGTCGACCGAACGCTGGAGGTCCCGTGACCGACGAGTACCGCACCATAGAGCGGACGTTGCCAGTCGGCACCGCCGCGATCTTGGGGGCAGCTGGCATGGACCTGACGGATGCCGAGCTACTTGAGCGGTACCCGCGCGTGGCCGAGATCCTGGCACGTTGGGAGCAAGAAGAGCGGGGGTGATGCCCCCATCAGGGACCATTCCGGGCCGACTGTCTTCCCGGCTCCCCACGGGAGGGCCGTCGCGTTCCTCACGCGATGCGCAATGGGTGCGACGTAGCTCCACGGCGAGCGTTTGCCACCAGCTCACCCTGCTGTCAGCAAGACAATCAAAGAGAGGCTCAGACCCCCGAAACAGCCAGGTCGCAGGGCACCCTCCCTACGAGGAACAAGTGCCAGCCCCAGTTGGCTGGACCAAAACCTTCACCGACCCACGCCTCTGCGCGGCCATCGTCGACCGCCTCACCTTCGGCGGCAACATCATCGAAACCGGCACAGACTCCTACCGCCTCGCCACCACCCGAGCCCGATCCGAACCGCAGGCGGTCAGCTGACGGCTGCAATCAATCCTTCAGGCGATGCAGAGGGAGGGCTCGCTCCACCGCGGCGGGACGATGGGCCTATCCCTGGTGGAGGAAACTCCGCACGTCAGAAGCCACCCGCGACATTTGCTCACCCGCTTCGAGGGTCGTGGTCACCGAGCACTCCCACGAATCCTCAGCAAAGATCCCCAGGCGCAGACCCCAGGTCAGCTGAACGTGGCCACCGGAGTGGAAGGTCGCCGCCAGGACCAGCTGATTGGTCACCCACGACCTATCCCCTTCCCAGCCCCGAAAGTCTCTCGCCAGGCCGTCCAGGAACTCGGTGAGATCCCCGGCGCGATCCCACACCGAGGCACTCACCGACTCGAGCCGTGCCTGCAATCCATCAGCCACGGCCTCCACCGCGAACGCGACCTCATGATCGTCCACGCGGGCCCAGTCGAAGAGCCGGACATACGTTGACGGCGTCGTCCGACTACGGACAACGAGCTCGGACCACTCAGAAGAAACCTCGAACAGACTCACGTGCCAAACCATACGAGGCGCGCAGCACAGTCGTCATCGCAGTTCTCGCACAGCGGTCACCGCTGCTACTTCTCATCAACATTCCATGCCCCTGGACCCGCTGGGCGCTCTCCGAAGTCACCAAGAACGTTCTCGGTTTCTGCCTATGCAGCCACTCATACAACTGGCATACCGCGACGATCACTGATCGTCAGCCCCTACGACAACCCGACTTCAAGGTCGGTAACTGGACCTGCGACGGCACCCCGCTCAAGGCCGTCTGATTCGCCCCACACCTGGAGTCGTATCAGTAGGTGATCTCTTCACCGCTGGAGTCCCAGACCCGGGCATAGCATTGGCCCGGCATGAAGTTCGGCTCAAGGATGGTCAACCGACCGGGGCCGTGAACGAAGGTCCCCACCCCCGTTCGTCCGGCGTAGGTCTCAGGCCACTCGATGGTGATGTGGTCCCCGGGGTTCACGACCCACTCGTTTCCCGCCGGCTCGAACTGGACGATCAACGGATCAGGGCCGTCAGCAGCCACCTCGAACTTGAACATCACCCGAGCCTACCGATCACCCCCTCCACGAACTTCCGCGGGGCAGCATTAGCTCCAGATCCGGGCAGGGCAGAGGCGCTGGAGTGGAGTTGGCGGTCGCGGGTGTGACCGCGGTCACCGCAGCCCCCGCAGACCCGCTCTCCGGGCCGCCCTGGTGGCGGCCCGCGTTTTCGTGAGTGACGGGGCGCAGCGAAGTCTTTTGAGTGCCGGTTCAGGTTTTTTCTGGGGCGTGGCCCAGGGTGCCACACGGTGCCGCGCGCCGCCCTCCGGGCCCTGCGGGCGAAATTGCCGGGCGCCCTTCGGGTCCTGTCCTTCACTGACTACGACCGCTTCGCCGCCGCCTGCCCCAAGGCAGCCCAGGCCATCCTGGACATCATCGTCACCCAGGCCCGCCACGCCGCAGTCGTTCAGCCCCGCCTGATCTGCCTGGTCCACAGCAGCGATCCGAACATAGAGTTCAAACCCGTCGGCGCCATGCCGGTCGTGTGGCACCACAGCGAATGGGCTGACTCCAATCGGCGGTGACGTTGAGTCCAGCCTTTGCTGCATCACCGGGGATGACGTCCGAAATTCGACCAACAGCTCTCCCGAAAGGAGTGGTGAGCCGCCATGCGCCAGATCCGATGTGAGATCGACACCGAGTACCGAGGTGCCGAGGCGATGGCCGATCTGGCCTGGCGCTGGCTCACCGAGGGCGCGGATCGCCTGGAGGGCGAATCCTTCCAGGCGGTCCTCGACTCCACCGGACAGGTGGAGGAGTCGCTCAAGAAGTCGGTGCCGTGCGGCCCGCCCGGGTCGCTCTGGGGCTTCCTCAGCGTGCACATTGTCAGTCGAGGGCGGGTCACCAACCGTTCCCGGGTGCTGACCCGCAAGAACCTGCCGATGCTGCGCAAGTGGCTCGTCCTGGACGTGCAGCTGGCCGAGATTGCGGTCTACCGGCTGGACGACCGAGGAATGCCCGGTCAGGAGGTCCTGCGGATGGGCGTCGCGCGCGACGAGGGCTCCAGGGACTGGGTCAGGCTCAGCGCGGAGACCCCCGAAGGGCGCTTCGGGCCTGCCGCCCAGGCGCGCCTGATGGAACTGCTGCGGGACTTCTCGCAGGAGGTGGACCCGTCCTACGCCCAGGTCGGCTACAGCCTGACGCTGGGCCGTACCGAGCACGAGGAGCGGGTCGGCCCGCCGCTGCCCGAGTGGACGCTGCCGGAGTCGCGGCGGCTGCTGCGCGGGTACGAGTGGCTGATGGTGATTCCGCGCGAGATTGCCCAGCAGCTCGGCGGCGGCGACGGGATCGCCGCGGCCGGTGACTTCCACCGGGTCGAGACCCTGCGTGACGGCGCGGTGCTGCTCCAGGTCACGCCGGAGTTCGACGGCTTCACCAGCGAGGCGATCGAGCGGACATGGCGGCTGGTGCGCCCCGCACTGAGGCCGGGGATGCCCAAGCGCTTCCGGGACTCCGACGCGTGGGGCCCGCCGAGCCGGATCTGGTACGCCGACATCGCCTGACCCCGCAGGGCCGACGAGGCCGGGGGCGGGCCGGGTGGGCCGATCAGACGCGGTGGGCGCGATCTTCTGGGGGCCGGGCCACAGGGCTCACCCGGAGGTAGGCCGCCTGCATCCCCGCGCACGTGGGGCTCCGGGCAGACTCTGCTCGACCGGCTGCAGGAAGGAGGCTCGGAGCCGGGAGCAGGCGTCGCCACGTTTGTGATGCGCCCGCCGGCTGAGTACCGGCAGGGCCTCCTGTTTCGTATCCCTGTCGGTTGGGTTGGGGCTGGGTGAGTCTCTTCACCGCCGCCGTCCTCGCCACGCAGCCCTCGATGTTCGCCGTTCTCTGTGTCGCTTCCCTACCCGCCTGGCTGGTCGTCACAGGCCGTCCCTAGCTCGAACTGGACGGGTCCGGGGCTTCCCTGCGCTGAAGGCTCGCGCCTCGTGAGGCGGTCGGCCCGGACCTCCGGTCCGGGTCCGGGCCGACCGCCTACTTGATGCGCCGCGGGCTCCGGCTCAGCAGCCGCCGCAGTTGTAGTACGTGACGTCCCAGTGATTGCCCTCGTCGGCGTAGATGTTGCCGGAGCCGGACTTCCACTGCGGAGCGCCGTCACCGCGCACGCCGATGTAAGTGAAGGTGTTCTTGATGTAGTTCCCGATGCACGTGTACTTGCTGTAGTCGAGCTTGTAGCCGTTCCAGTGCGAGTACGTGCCCCCGGCATGGCCGGTCTCGGTGCCGCCGGTGATGTTGAGGGCGCAGCCGCTGGCGCTCTTGAGGGTCTGGGCGCCCTTCGCCGAGGCGAGGTTGAGCTGCTCGAAGGAGGTGCAGGTGGGGTTGTTGCGGTCGGAGCAGCCGCCGGACGAGGACCAGGTGATCCCGGAGCTGCGGAACATGGAGGTCGCGGTGGCGTGGCTGATCTTGGTGACGGCGTGGGCGTCGGTGGCGCCGGTGAGAACGCCGACGCCCGGTGCGAAGAGCGCGCCGAGGACGAGGGCGAGGGCGGTGACGGCCGAGCGCAGTGCCGTTCCCGGCCTGCGGGGCGTGGCCGTTTCGCGGGCCTGCCGACCGCTGGGGGCTAGCGGAGACTTCATGAGGGTTCCTCCTGGTGCCTACTACGGCGAGTGGTATGGGCATGGGTGGTGCTGCTGCGCGGGTGGATCGTGAGGTCTACCCGCGTCGACTCATGGGTGCTGTCATGGGTCTACCGGCTGTCGGACACCACTGTGAAGACCTCGGTAGCGGCAAGTTGGCGGCGTCTTCCGGCACCGGTCCGCTTCAAACGGCTGCGCCTGGACGTGACTGTGGAGGAGGTGCCGCTGTTCTTTGCCGGGCGGAGCGCGGCCACCGGTTGAAGGGTCTGGGTGAGCACTTGCGCGGAGGGGGAGGTGGGGCAAGTGCTCACGGGTGACGGCCGGGGGGCCGCTCAGTGCGCCGGCCCCCGCCTTGCCTCGTCTGTCAGAGGCGCTCGATATCGTCCAGGCATGACCTCAAGTGATCATCTGCTCGACCTGATCCGGAACACCCCGGAGATCGATCTGCTGCTGCGGACGTCGTTCGGCTTCGACGTCGGGCGGAAGTATCACGGCGAGGGGTTGAGGCTTGCCTCGGGTGCACCGCTGGAGCCGATCGCCGGGGAGTTCGCCGGTGGGGCGTACTTCCTGTGTGCTGAGGAGGACGGCCTTCGGCCGGTGGTGTTCGCGAGTTCCGAAGGAGAGGGCGGGCTGATCGCCGACGACCTGGCGGACGCGCTGGAGATCATCATCGGGCTTGAATGGCGGGACTGTCTCGGGTTCTCCGGCGGGGGCGACGTGGAGGTCATGCAGGTCTCTGCCCAACATCTCGAGCGGTACCTGGCCCGGGGCAACCCGGAGATCGCCGAGGAGCGCGGCCACGTGGCCGCGGCCCTGTCGCTGCGTGTCGTGCCCGTCGCCGACCTCGTCATCCGCCTGTGGGAAGCCGCTTCGAGGACCGAGCCGGAGTACGTGGTGACCACCGAGGACGGGGAGGCATATGACCCACCGTTCGGCGAGTGCTCGGAGCCTCGCCACGGTGGCTGGCGCTGAACCATCCGATAGCCGTTCACCAGTCAGAGCGACGCACGACGGACATCGCCATTCGTTGGCCTGGTAGACAACCAGCATGGCGACGTACCTGGCTCTTTTCGGCGACTCCAGCACCACCTGGCGTATCGAACCCTCAGCCCTCACTCCCGCCCTGCAAGACATCTGGGCCGACGCGATCATCGATCCGACCAACCGGAACGAAGCTCGGGGCTTCACGTGGAGCTTCCAGACGTCGAGTGGTCCAGCTGAGACGTACCTGCACGCGGACGGCACATGCCTCTACATCGATGCCGCACTCGCCGACGCGGCCGAGATCGCCTGCCTTTTCCGTCAGTACGTGCCAGGGTCCATCGAAGTGATCTTCTGCGATCAGGGCTACAACTTCGACCTGGTGATCACACCCGACACCACCGCAGCAGAACTCATCGGCAAGGTAGACGCTTTGCCGTAGTCATCTCCGGACGCACACCAGTCGGGTGTGGGAGCTGAGCGGAATACGGCACTCTTCGAATGACACTCCCCGCCATCTGGGGCGTCGGCGTGGACGGCGAAGCGTCGCGAGGCCTACGCCAACGACGTGGCGACGCCCACCTCGCTGATCGCGGTCACCGCGAAGTCGAACCGGAGCAAGGCCGACCAGGACCCGGCGCAGTGGCTGCCGCCGTCCGCGGACGCGCTGTGCTGGTGCGGCGTCGAGCGGCGTCGAGTGGACTGCGACCAGGGTCCGCTGCGGCCTCGCCTATCGCAGCGAGCGGAGGGACCGACCCGTGGGCCGGCACAACCGATCGGGCCGGATTCGCGTCCTCCTTCGCGGAGCGACGACGGCCTGGAGGGCATCATCGACACGTTCACCGACGAGCGCAGGGGTCGGAACCGCCGGCCGGCCGGGGTCGTCCTGGTCCTGTTGGGCGTGGTGGCGGGTGTTCTGCTCACCGCCGTGTTCCTGACCGTGGTGTGGTGGCCCCGGACCGAGGTGACGTACCGCAGCGCCGCGCCCTCCTCGGTGGTCTACGCCGACGAGGCACAGCACTACCTGGAACTGGTCCACCGGCACACCCCGTCCGGGCGGGACACCTACCGGATCGTGGCCGGCCGGTACACCGGTGCCGCCTATGGACACTGGCTGGACGTCGACACCGCCGTGGCGGAGAAGGGCATCGAGTCCACGACATGGACGCAGGACGGAGTCCGCGTCCGCTTCACCACGGGCCACGAGATGTTCGTCCCCGCCCGCTTCTTCATGTTCGGCAGGTGAGCCGGCGCGATCGCACACCGTCCGTGCGGTGCGCCCGACCAGGGGGCGTCTTCGCGGGGGTTCGGGCCCCGGACAGGGGTGGAAGGGTCCGGTTCGGCGTACGGTCGATGGACCGGCCGGACCACCTCGACGACGCCGTCACCAACGGCGCCTGTGCGTTCTCGTTCATGTTGCGGTGTGGCCGTTGGCAGGCTGTCTCTTTGACCTGTGATGCTGCGGGTCTATGAGGCGGTCGGTGATGGGTTGTTTCCGGTGTCGGAGGGGTCTTGACCTGCGGTGCCGCAAGTTGGATGAGAGTCCCGCAAATGTATTGAGAATTGCGGTGGGCGTTTGGGGCTGTCTGCGGGCAAGCGGGAAGCGGTGTGACTGGTAGTCCGTGCCGGGCCGGTTGCTCTGACGTCAGGTTTGTTGTGCCTGGGGGAGGTCGAGGTAGCGGGCGGCGTCGTGGAGGATTTCGGGGGTGAGGGCTTCTGTGCCGTCGAGGATGGCGAGTTGGGCGGCCATGCCGATCAGGGGGGTGAGGTGTTCCATGAGCCCGTCGGTGATCTGGTAGAGCTTCTTCTGGTGTCCAGGAGGCTGTCGGGTTTGTGGTGCCGCAGCCGGAGCCTGCCGTCGAGGGTGGCCAGGGTGCTGACCCATTCGTCGGGGTGTTCCTTGCAGCGGGGTGGGAGCCGGTTGACCCAGAGGGTGGGGACCGAGCACGGCCGGATCGGCGTGGTGGACTCTGTGGGCCGGCGCAGTGCGGGGAAGCGTGCGGCGCGGGCTTCGCGGAGGATGTCGCTGGAGCCGATACCGCTCCAGAAGACGGTAAGGCCCAACTCGTCGGCGAGGTAGTCGAAGAAGTCGAACGTCGGCTGCAGGTCCTCGGGCCGCAGCCGGTCGATCCCGTCAACGAGACACACCTCCGTGCGGGCGTGGCGCATCACGTGGACGGCGGGGCCGGTGAAGTCCTTCATCCGCTGTACGGGGCGTTGCTCGGTGTCGGAGCGAGAGGCCGAAATAGGGCACGATCGCGCACTATCGCCGATGACCACCTGGTACTCGAAGAACCGGGAGCTGGGTAGTGACCAGCCCGTTCACCATGGGCGACCGGGTTGTAGGACACGCGCCGCCACCGGGTCGTCGTGGTCACCGAACCCTGCGCGCCTGCCGGCAGGGTCCTGCTGTGCAGCGAGTAAAGCGGCGCCACTTGGTCCGCCCGCGCCCAGTACCTGCGCACGCTCCCGCTGCTGCGTGGCCCCGTCACCCCGCCGCCCAGACCTCAGCCGTACGACCAAACGCCGAGTGCCTGGTGATACACAGCAATCCGACGATCGTACGAAAGATGTCCCAGCCCATGCCGGTTTGTTCGGGTATATGAGGGCGCAAAGAGGCGTGGACGCGCGTCTTTCAGAAACTTTCGGGGACCGGCTTGCACGATCGGGCGTGTTTTCCGATGGAGTGGTGTTCAGGAGCGCCTGGCGCTCTACGGCTGCCGGATCTGGGGGGCAGGTACGCCGGTTACGCACACGCCACTTGGAAGGTTTCACGCCGACGTGAATGCTGTCGAGATCGTTGCCCTCGTACTGATAGCCGCCACCGCGGTCCGTGTCTTTGCGCTTGATGTGGTCAGGGTGTGGCGGCGCCTGCCGGGCGCGGGAGTCCGGGCAGGAGCCGCTGAGCTGTCGGCCGGCCACCGCCGCCCCGCCCGCACGCCCCACCATCGTGAGGTACTCGCCGTCCCCGCGGGCGGCGACGAGCAGCCGTGGGGTGGCACATGAACGAGGGAGAGTTTGATCCATCGGGGGACCAGGCAGTCTCCAGCGAGCTGGCAGGTGTCCTGCCGGTGGACTTCACCGCCTTCCACTCCCAGCAGCACCGCGCGTACCTGCGCTACGCCCACCTCCAGCTGGGCAACGCGAAGGACGCCGAAGAGATCGCGGACGACGTGTTCACATTCCTGCTGAAGGTGTGGCCGCAGGCGCTGCGGGAGGCGAGCCTGCACGCCTTCGCCTGGGCGGCGTTGCGCGAGCACGTCGAGCGCCGCCTGGCCGTCCTGGAGCGACCGGTGGCGATGGTGGAGACGGCGTGGTTCGCGGCGCTGCGCCGCTCCTCTCGGGAGCGCCTGGAGTTGCTGGAGTCCAAGCTCGGCCTGTACGCGGCGATCGCGGAGCTGTCCGAGCGGCAGTACGACGTGGTGCTGCTGATGTTCCTGCTGGGCAACAACTGCGACACGGTCGCTCGGATGATGGGGATCGCCCCTGCCACCGTCCGCTCGCACATCCGCGGCGCGCGCCGTGCCCTGTCCCGCAAGCTCGGGGTGGACTGGATCCCCGGAGAGGAGAAGGACCAGTGAGCGACATGACCCCTGATGGCGACGTGGCGCTGTGTGAACTGGACGAGGCCCTGAAGAACGCGGTGGTGCTGGCGGAGGAGTACGCCGGTTACGACGAGTACGCGGCCCGGCGGCGGATCGCCCGCAGGATCGTGGCCGACCGCTCCCGCTCGGTGGCCGCCGGGCACGGCAGCGTAGGCCTGCCGCTGCCAGGGCAGCAGGTTCCGGCAGCGGGCGACCATCTGGTGCTGGATGCCGCCTGCCATGTGCGGGCGGCGAGGGGCCTGGATGAGATGGCCTGGACGCTGGTGGAGAGCAGGGCGTTCGCCGAGCTCGCGCTCGGCGCGGGGACGTGGCCTCACGGGATGGAGTCAGCGCTGCTGTTCGCCGGTCTCCTGCACTTGTCCGGGAAGCCGGACGGCGCGCAATTCTGGTTCCAGTACGCGGCCGGTGCCGGATCGCGGGCGGCCGCCCAGGCTCTCTACCTCCATCACCTCGCCCGCGCCGAGGTCAAAACCGCCCGCCACTGGCAGGACCAGGCCCAGACCCTGCCTCCGGACGAGGACCTGCCGCATCTGCCCCAGACTCCGGAGGCCCTGGAGGAGGCCCTCGGCGCCTCCGTCATCTGGACCTCACCTCCGATCACCACCCAGGACCTCGCCGCCCTTATGGCTCCGGGACGGTCCGCGCAGCGACCGCACTACCGGCTGCCCGCGCGCCTTGGCCGCGCCGCCACCTCCGAGCGTGAGGAGGATGACGACCTGGGCGAGGTCTTCCTCCCCGGCCCGCAGACCGCGGTCGCCGTCGCTCGGTACGCGCGCCTGAACCCCAAGGAGCTGACCGAGGAGGCCAATCCCTGGGCCTTGGAGGCCCTGAAGCCGCCACAGCTGACCCGCGCCGCCCGCAGCTCCCCGGAGGAGCGGCCGGCTCAGGTCGCGATGGAATCGGTCCACCGGACCCTGCGCGTCCTGGAGGTCATCTCCCGTTACTCCGGGGGCGTGAGCATGACGCAGATCGCCCGCGAAACCCACCTCCCTCAACTGGCCCTGGTCCGTGCGATGGAGGCGCTGATCCGCTCCAATCTGGCCACCCCGGCCGGGCCCGGCGCCTACATCGCCGGACACGCCCTCCTGCTCACCGGAGGCGGTGACGGTGGCGGCCGTCGGCAGGTCGGGGAGACCCTCGCTTGGGTGCGGGACGCGGTGGGCGCCGCCGTCTACGTCGCCCGCTACACCGAGGGCGAGGTCTCCATCACCCAGTACGCCGACAGCCCCGCCGCACCCGTCGTGGAGGAGTGGGTCGACTTCCGCGCAGCCGCCCACGCCTCCGCGGTTGGCAAAGCCCTGCTGATCCAGCTCGACTACAACGCTCGCAAGGACCACCTCTCGCGCCACCAGCCCGTCCGCTTCACCCCCCACACGCTCACCAGTCAGGAGACCCTCTTCGACCAGCTCGACACCTGCCACCCGAACGCCCCGCTCCTCGACCTCCAGGAATACGCCCTGGGCACCGTCTGCGCGGCCGTCCCGATCGCCTCCGGGCCCAACCCGGAATGCGTCGCCCTGTCCATGCCCGTCCCCGATCCTCGACGGCTGCGGCAAGCCGCCCGCATCCTGCAGAGCGAAGCCACCGCCGTCCTCCTCGCCCTCATCGTCGCCGGCAGCTCCGACCCCACCCCGCGCCGGGACATCCCCGGATGCCACGACGGACGGGAAGGGGAGGCCGGTACGGCCGGGTGCGGGAGCGGGGCCCTCTCCACCACCTGGTAGCCCGGGCGCACCATGCTCCGGGGCGGGACCGGGATGTTCGCTCGCACCGCCTCCTGCCGCGTCCTATGGGGGGAGGCCGCCGGGTGGAGCAGGTCGGCAGCTCGCTGGGCTCATAGTCCAGAGGCTGCGTGGTTCAAATCCCGCCCCGGGCCACCAGAAGGACGGGCCCGCCGCGTAATGCGGCGGGCCCCGTCCGCTGTCCGCGCATGATGCTGTCGAGTTGGGCGAGTCGATCCGTGCCGCGCGCCGGACGCTGGATGCCGGGCAGTTGCGGAAGCTGTGGCGTCAGCTTCCGGCTGGACCATCTCCGGAGGCGTCTGGCATTCGTATTACGACGATGTCCTCGTTTCCGGCCCGGTTGGGATCGATATTGACCATCACCATTCGCTCCGCTTGGGGGAGTGCGCGACTCTGGCGGCTACGGCTGGACGACGGAGCGGCGCTGCCGGTACGCCAACGACCTTGGGCCGGGACGTGACTCTCGTGGGTGTCACTGGCCCGCTCGAACAGTGCACCCGGACCCGTCCGGGCGGACGCTGAAGGCCTGCTGGAGGTGCGCAGTGACGGACTCAATGAGCTGGTGACCGTGCCGGGTGTGTGGGAGTCAGGACTCGAAGGAGGGAGCCGGTCGCCATGTCCAGCTTCTTCCACGAGATCCCCCCGCCTCGCTTCCCGCGCGGTGTGTCGGAGGACGATCCTGCCCGTGTGGCCTGGGTGGAACTGCAGATGTCGCTGTACGGGGCTTCCATCAAGTTGTGGGAGGCCAGCTTGGTCGCGGTCGTTCACCCAGCGAACGTGAGCGCCCCGATCTGGTGTCCGTCACCGAATCCGGGCGCTCTGTGTTGGCCTGACCAGCTGGCTGACCCGCTGAGCGGCTCAGTGGGGTTCGTCTTGGGTCTGTGCGGTCGTTGGACGACACAGCCGATCTGTTTATCGCCAAGCCGGGCCTGCGACCGCTGACCGCTGAAAGGGAGACGTAAATGGGCGACTGGATCCCCCGCGAGGATTGGGTGAAGACGCAGCCCCAGGCGCTCGTGGCGTCGTGAGTCATGTTGCTGGACGACCAGGACCGGATGCTTTTGCTGCGGTACGGCCCTGGTCAGGAGGACGCCAGCGAGACGTGGTGGCTGCCAGGCGGGATGGTCGATGAGGGCGAGAGTCCGTGGCCGGCGGCCCGCCGGGAGATGGGTGAGGAGACCGGCATCATGTTGGGCTCGGAACCTTGCTTCATCGGCATCGACCACAGGGCCAACGTCCTCGGCACAGGCCCCGTCGTGGACTACTTCTTCGCCGCGAGTCTCGCGGCGCACCGTCACACGCTCATCGCGCTTCATGCCGCAGCCCTGTCCGGCCGCGCGGCTTACCTGCAAGAGGGGATGCCCACATGAGCCGCATCCGCACAGCCGCGACCGGCCTGGTCGTCCGCGACGGCCCCGTCCTGCTCGTCAAAGGGAACTGGCCTCAGCCGGATACCTGGCTTCCGCCCGGCGGCGGACAGAAGCTGGGCGAGCCTCTGTACCGCGCTGTCGAGCGGGAGGTGCTGGAGGAGACCGGGGACGGAGGCTGTCGAGGCGGGTCGCCAACGACGAGAAGCCTCGCCGTGCTGTTCGGCACCAGCCGCACCGCGATACACCGCACCCTCCTGAAGAACCGGCGACTGTCCTGGATCTTCATCCGCGACCCCGACTTCCGTGCCAAGGCCCAGCGTGTCCTGGACCTGCACGCCCGCACGTTCGAGGGTGCCCCGCTGGGCCCGGACGAGTACGTCCTCTCCAGCGACGAGAAGATCTCCATCCAGGCCGCTGCCGCTGCCACCCTGTTAGGGCGTGTCTCCTTGGTCGCAGAGGACCTAGGCACTGTTTCTTGGATCATGTGCGGAGCCAGATGATGAGGGCTGCGAGGGTGACGGTGCCGAGGTAGATGTAGGCGCGTTTCTCGTATCGGGTGGCGACGGCGCGGAAACCCTTGAGCCGGTTGATGGCTCGTTCGACGGTGTTGCGTTTTTTGTATCGCTCGCTGTCGAAGCCGGTGGGCCGGCCGCCTCGAGACCCGCGGTTCTTGCGGTGTCTTTGCTGGTCGAGACGTTCGGGGATGGTGTGCCGGATTCCGCGTCGTCGCAGGTAGCGGCGGTTCTTCCGCGATGTGTAGGCCTTGTCCGCCAGGACGTAGTCCGGTCGAGTGCGGGGCCGGCCGACTCCGGTACGGGGTACGGAGACCTGCTCCATCACCCGCTCGAACTGGGGCCCGTCACCGTAGTGCCCCGGTGTCAGGACGAGGGCGAGAGGCCGGCATCGCCCGTCCGCGGCGAGGTGGATCTTGGTGGTGAATCCGCCGCGGGAGCGTCCCAGACACTCGCCGATCTGACCACTTCCCCGAGTCGGATCACCAGTTTCCGCAACACCGGATCGACCTGGTTCGTCCCCCGAACGTTCCCCTTTGAGGATCGGCGGCCGCCGGTGTCTTCCTCGCGCCGGCGGCGTGCTGGTGGGCCCGCACTGCTGTCGAGTCCACCGACACGTCCCAGTCGATCCGGCCCGCGGCGTCCTCGGCCGCCTGGATCCGAGACAACAACATCGTCCACGTTCCATCAGCTGACCAGCGGCGATGACGTTTATAGACCGTCTCCCACGGCCCGAACCGCTCCGGCAGATCCCTCCACTGCACGCCCGTCCGGACCCGGTAGAGCACCCCGTTGATCACCCGGCGGTGATCACTCCACCGGCCCCCACGGGCACCGCCAGGAGGCAAGAACGACTCCAGCCGGTCCCACTCTGCGTTCGTCAGATCCCCACGCCCCATACGGACAGCCTGACCCCAACACCCCACTCCCGTCAGGAGATCCGAGAAACAGTGCCTAGCTCGGGTTCAAGGTTCCTGGTCCTTCTTGCGATAGTTGTGCGGCAGCATGACCCGCGTGAAGGGGGGCGTTCCATGACTGTGTGCGCTCAATGCAACTTGGGCAATGTGACGGCATTCCGACTGATCAAAGACGGCCGTGACCTGTGGGTCTGCCACGAATGTGACGCCGTATGGTTCGGTGAGGACCCGCCCAAAGGTCCTGCGGAAGGCACGCTCTACCAGTACGTTGAGGTTTACGGAGGCCCGGGTACGCCCACGGACTGGGAGCAGATCGAGGCTGTCGGCAAGTGACCACGAGCAGCCTCTACTTTGAGCGATGATTCTCGACTTTGCCTGGCCGCGTCCAGATCAGGATTGCGGCGAGGTGGAGTGCGGCTTGGAGGCGATGGCGAGTTTGTCGGTTCGGGTGGCCAGGCCGCGCCACTGCTTGAGGCGGTTGATGCAGCGTTCGACGGTGTTCCGTTGCTTATAGGTCTCGCGGTCGAAGCCGGGTGGGCGCCCACCGTGACGGCCTCGCCGTTGGCGGTGGCCGATCTGGTCGGACGGCTGCGGGATGACCGCGCGGATTCCCCGGCGCCGCAGATGGGCCCGGATGGCGCGTGAGGAGTAGGCGCGGTCAGCCAGAACAGTGTTGGGCCTGGTTCGGGGCCTGCCCGGACCGGTGCGGGGCACGCGGATACGGTCCATCACCGTCTCGAAGGCAGGCGCGTCACCGGCCTGGCCTGCGGTGACGGTGAAGGCCAGGGGCCGGGCCCGGCCGTCGGATGCCAAGTGGACCTTGGTGCTCAGGCCTCCGCGGGAGCGTCCCAGTGCGTGATCGACTGGCTCCCGGCGTCCCGCCGCCCCTTTTTGAGTGCTCCGGCCGCGTGCTGATGGGCCCGGACGACGGTTGAGTCGACCGACACGGTCCAGTCGATGTCGTCGGCAGCGTCCGCCGCGGCCAGGACCGAGGCCAGGATCCGTTCCCAGGTGCCGTCGACGGCCCACCTGACCAGCCGTTTGTGAGCGGTCTGGAACGGACCGAGCTCGCCTGGCAGGTCACGCCAGGGCGAGTTGGTGCGGTACTTCCAGGCGATGGCTTCCAGGGTGCGACGGTGGTCGGCCCACCGTCGTCCACGGACCGGATCGGCCGGCATCAGCGGCTCGATCCGGTCCCACATCGCATCAGTGATCACTAATCGGACAGACACATCCGATCAACTGACCAACCGACCAAAGAGACACGCGCTAGACGACTCTCAGCATGAGCAGTGGCGGGGCTTGCAGCCCGAGGTGCGGGGAGCCCGTGCCGGGGCTTCCCGGACCGGGCGAACCGCTGGGGCTTCGAGTCGAAGCCGTGGGCACGGAGGACCGGGGCGGCGCCGTCGCGGCAATGGCGAGGTATCGCCGCCCGATACAAAAAGACCGCCCAGTCACAACTCCTAGGCACTGTTTCTCGGATCTCCTGACGGGAGTGGGGTGTTGGGGTCAGGCTGTCCGTATGGGGCGTGGGGATCTGACGAACGCAGAGTGGGACCGGCTGGAGTCGTTCTTGCCTCCTGGCGGTGCCCGTGGGGGCCGGTGGAGTGATCACCGCCGGGTGATCAACGGGGTGCTCTACCGGGTCCGGACGGGCGTGCAGTGGAGGGATCTGCCGGAGCGGTTCGGGCCGTGGGAGACGGTCTATAAACGTCATCGCCGCTGGTCAGCTGATGGAACGTGGACGATGTTGTTGTCTCGGATCCAGGCGGCCGAGGACGCCGCGGGCCGGATCGACTGGGACGTGTCGGTGGACTCGACAGCAGTGCGGGCCCACCAGCACGCCGCCGGCGCGAGGAAGACACCGGCGGCCGCCGATCCTCAAAAGGGGAACGTTCGGGGGACGAATCAGGTCGATCCGGTGTTGCGGAAACTGGTGATCCGACTCGGGGAAGTGGTCAGATCGGCGAGTGTCTGGGACGCTCCCGCGGCGGATTCACCACCAAGATCCACCTCGCCGCGGACGGGCGATGCCGGCCTCTCGCCCTCGTCCTGACACCGGGGCACTACGGTGACGGGCCCCAGTTCGAGCGGGTGATGGAGCAGGTCTCCGTACCCCGTACCGGAGTCGGCCGGCCCCGCACTCGACCGGACTACGTCCTGGCGGACAAGGCCTACACATCGCGGAAGAACCGCCGCTACCTGCGACGACGCGGAATCCGGCACACCATCCCCGAACGTCTCGACCAGCAAAGACACCGCAAGAACCGCGGGTCTCGAGGCGGCCGGCCCACCGGCTTCGACAGCGAGCGATACAAAAAACGCAACACCGTCGAACGAGCCATCAACCGGCTCAAGGGTTTCCGCGCCGTCGCCACCCGATACGAGAAACGCGCCTACATCTACCTCGGCACCGTCACCCTCGCAGCCCTCATCATCTGGCTCCGCACATGATCCAAGAAACAGTGCCTAGTGGCGAACGTGCCGGGCAGCAGTACCGTCAGGGACCCAGCGGCACCGCCGCCCGGGTGATAACGCAGTGTCACTGCACCGGATATGTGCTTACGGCGAGCCGCTCGCCGCCTCCCAGGCGACCCCGATGACCGGGTGGTCCGTCGGCGCCTGTGGGGCCGGGCGGCCGGTGGCCGCCGCGAAGAGGGCCCACTGGCCGACCGTGACCGGGGTGCGGGCGATCCGGAACGCCGGGACGTGGATCTCCGCGCGCGGGGCTTCCTTCATGTACCACTCCACCGGCACCCCGGTGCCCGCATAGCGGCGGGCCACTCCCGCCACCTCGTCGACCGGCGTACCCCGACGCAGCAACCCGGCCGGTACCTCGACCCAGTTCACCTGCTCCATCCGCATGGCTCCTCCTCGGCTCGAACGGAACAACCCTCATGATCGCCTCCATGGTCGGAGCCGGCATCGGCCGATGGCCCCATCTCTACAGCGACCTTGGAACCAGGACATCGGGCCACGGACCGGCCGTGCTCCGGCATGGGGAGCGGTGCACGTTCGCGTGTACCAGGCTGAGCACTTACTTTCATGTGTACGCCGACACCTGCCAGCACTCGAAGGAAGGAGCGTTGACCGCGCGGTAGGGGGATCAGCGCGGGTCGGTACGGTCCCCGGCATGCGCGATCGTTTTCACATCACCGTCCGATTCCGGGCCGGAGGCCCGGCAGTCGAGGGTCAGTGGGAGGACGAGGCCGCAGCGTTGCGCAAGTTCCGCTCGTGGGTGGGCAGGCGCGGCAGCACCGACGGCGTGGTCATCACCCTGTGGCGGGAGACGGAGGGCGCGCGTACGGACATGCGGACATGGATGCCGCGTACCGGGGAAACCGTGCATCGCCAGCAGTAACGCGCCTCTTGCCCACCGGTACCTGCGCCGCTATTCCGGAATTGACTCCGGACGCTCGCGGAATCTGGTCGGTAAATGTGGCGCACCACTGACCGCGCCACTATGCGGGGGGATACCGGCAAAATATGTCGATGACACAGTGGATTCAATTCTGTGGGATGCTGGGTGCGCGGTCTTTGCGCCGCCCAGATGTGAGACGGGGCCCGCAGCGCTGCGAACGCCGAAGGCCCCGGCCGCGCTCTACGCGGGGTTCCGGACCTGCTCAGTACCAAGGAGCAGGTCCGGCTCACAGGTTGAGGATGAACTCCCTGAACGTGCGAGTCACGTAGTAGCCAGCTGTCGACACCGGGGCCAGCCACTGGCGGATGCGGCGGAACCTACGCCGTTTCCTCCTGCATGCTGCGCACGATGTCGCCGTCTCGTCGGGCGTGTCCACCAGCACCTCCGTCCGTTCCTTCCGGAACCTCCCGGGGGGAGATTTCCGGCTGAGTGCGCGGACGGGGAGTTTTGCGAACCACCCAGGGAAAACAACAGCCCCTTCTCGTGGGTCATTTCGGCGCTGCCGAAGAGGACGCTGCCCTTCCGGCGCTAATTGGGCACATGCCTAACAAGAAACCCTAGAGGATGATCATGCTTTGAATCGGGGTGAAGTGGCCCTTTATGGGAATTATCGGGGCACCTCGGATTTTGCAAAAGATCTCCTTGTGGTCACGCCCGGGTCGCGCCGCGGTAGTCGCCTGCGGGCATGGCGGAGTCGAGCGGGACGACCTCGACCTGGCGGCCTGTGCGGGGTGCGTGGAGGACTTGGCCGGAGCCCGCGTAGAGGCCGACGTGGTAGATGAACCCATCCCGGCGGACCCAGAAGAGCAGGTCGCCCGGACGGAGTTCACCGCGGGAGACGGGCCGGTGTGCCGTGGCCTGGTACTGCGCGGCGGCGGTGCGGGGGAGTTGGGTGTGGGGCCAGTAGGCGTACTGGACCAAGCTGCTGCAGTCGAACCCGACGGTGGAGGAGACCGCGCACCGGCCGCGGAGGAAGCCGTTGCCGTCGTCGCAGAAGCCCCGGCCGGGCCCGGCCGGTCCGCCGCCTCCGTAGGCGTACGGGGTGCCGATCCGAGCGGCCGCCCGCCGCAGTGCCTGTGAGCCGGCGCCGCCGACGTTCAGCAGGGGCGCGCCCTTGTAGTCCTTCATCAGGTTCATGATGTTGATGACGTACCAGTAGGTCTGGCCCTTGGTGAAGGACTTGGGCGGGACGCCGCCGTAGTCGAGGACGGCGCCCCAGCCGGCGTTGTAGCCCGCGAGCGCGAGGCGGCGGACGTCGTCACCGAGGCCGGCCGGACTCCTTGGCGTCTTGGAGCAGGGACCACATGTAGCGGCCCTGGGCGATCACGGCGTCGCCGACGTCGAACGGATCGGCGCGCCCGTTGCCGTCGGCGTCGTTTCGGTACTTCGCCCACGTCCCGTCCACGAACTGCTGGCGTCGGCCGGCATCGATGGCACGGTGCGCAGATGCGTTGCGTACTGAGCGCAGACAGGCCGCGGATGGACGGGAGTTGGCCGACACCTCGCTATCCCGGCGGCCCGCCGACCGCCAACTATGGGCGTGTACACATCACCGTGGAGCGGGGGGCTTCGTGGCGGGTATACAGCCGCGTACACAGACGGTCAGCGTCCGCGCGCGAGACGGTTTCGAGTCGTGGGCAGGCATGGTCGGCGACCTCGTGATGCCGGTCTCCATCACCAGCCCGCACGTCGAGCAGTTCCGCGGCAGGGCGACGACGCTCGACCTCACCCACACCGACCTGTCCGGGTTCGCCTCCTCACCGACGTCCGCCTGGCGCGGTGCGGGGCACATCCGGCGCGCGGACCCGGAGAACTACTTCCTCTTCCTCGTCCACGGCAGCCCGGTCGGCCTGGAGCAGAACCGCAGCAACGCCCTGCTCCGCGCAGGTGACATGACGCTCTTCGACTCCTCACACCCATTGAACTGCGAGTTCCTCGACGAGGGCCGGCTCTCCCGGGTCTCCCTGTTTCGGGTGCCCCGGAGCACCCTGCCTCTGCCCCAGGACCACGCCGACCGGCTCCTCGGCACCCGGCTCGCCACCGGCACCGCCTCGGGCACGCTGCTCGCCTCGTACCTGACCGGGCTGCGCACCCATGCCGAGCGCTCCGACTCCACCGAGCTGTCCCGCCTCGGCTCCGTTGGCCTCGATCTGTGCGCCGCCTATCTCGCTGTGCAGTCCGGCGGCCCCGGCGCTCTGCCAGCCGAGACCCGCCGCCAGGCCCTGCTGGCCCGGATCCGGGCCTTCGTCGACCACAACCTGCCCGACCCGCGGCTCGGCCCGGACACCATCGCCTGTTCACTCCGACGCGGCAGCCCTCCACCTATCTGCCCGAATGGCATGTTTATCGGTCTGGCGTTCCTGGCCGGCATGGCACTGATCAAGTACCCAGCTCTGGTTCCCCCCGGCCCTGCGTGCGCTCGCCAACACTGCGGCCTGTTCGTCGCGGTCGCGCAGCATGCGCATGACGGTCGCAGGGGCCGGGTGCTGGCCGCGCTTCTTGCCGGTGCGGATGACCAGGTGAGAAGCGATCTCGCGGCATCGTGCCAGGTGCGGCCGGGCGGTGCTGGTGTCGACGCGGACGGGCATGGTCCGGCTTCTGGTCGTGCTGGTCAGCGGTACAGGTCCTCGTTGAGCCGGCGGTGCAGCAGCAGGAGGGCTTCGGTGTCGCCGACATCGGCCAACTGGTGCAGCAGGGTACGGATTGCTGGGTCGTCGCCAGCGCGCACGGCCTCCACGATGCGCTCGATCAGCCGGGAAGCCTCGCAGGGTGCGGGTGCCGGACCGGGCGGGGCAACCATGGCCGTCCGGTCCGGCAGCAGCAGGGGGTGTAGCCCCAAGGGGGCTGGTGGGCGTCACCGGTTCAACGCTCCTGCTCGGGCTCGGTCACCCTGTGGGCGGCCAGGGCAGCCGCGGCGATCTGCGGTTCGATCGGGACGCCGAACTCGTACAGGCCGATCTCCAGTACGTCGTCCGTGGTCGCCTCCGAGGTCCGCTTGAGGGCGAGCGAGGCGGCGCCGCGGGCCAGGGCCTGCTCGCGGCCCGGGGCATCAGGATCTCGGAGTGCGGACAGCACGGTCCGCCACAGGTTGGTCATCGCTCCGTACCTTCTTCTCCGGGTTCGGCGTGCTCCTGGTCCAGCTCGTCGGCGCCGTCCTCGATGTCGCCGCCGTACGGCCCGAAGGGTCCACTCTCGCCAGCGGTGCCGGCGCCCTGGACGAGGGCGGCCCCCTTCATGCGGTGCGGGTGCGGGATCACCGGACGCTGCCTTCGAGCTGGCCGGGGATGCGGGACGTCCGCAGTTCCTTGAGGCCGGGGATGTGGTTGTAGAGCGTGCCCACCGAGACGCCGAGCAGGGCCACGATGGTCTCGATGCTGTTCTCCGGGTTGGGCAGCATGTCGCGGGCGGCGCGCAGCAGCTTGTCGTTGACTACGGTGGGCCGGCCGCCAACCCGGCCGCGGGCCCGCGCGGCGGCCAGGCCCTCGTTGGTGCCCTGCACGATCAGCTCCCGGATGAACTCCGCGAGCGCGGCGAACACGTGGAAGATCAGACGGCGGCCTGCAGCGTCGTCCCGTCGACAGCCATCAGCCGCAAGCCCCGCCAGAGCGCCCTGGGCGTCCGCTCGTCCGCCACCGCTGCCCCGGCATGAAGCAGCAGCTCACGCAGCACCTCCACCCCGAGGTTCTGGCGAGCACGGAAGACTGCCGCTTTGTCCGGCACCCGCCAGGCACCCCACCCGTCCTCACGCCGCACCGCCTCGGCCAGCGTCCGAAGAACCTCTCGGTACGGCTCGCCGGAGAACAACGCTCGCGCGAGCACGAAGTACACCATCAACCTCGGCGGCAGCAGCCGAATCCGCACTTCACGGGTCCGGAACTTCGCCAACGCCGCGTCCACCAGCTCCGGCGGATATACCTCCGTCAGGTCCCCCAACCCGATCCGGTCCACCAACCGAGCGGTCATCAGACACCACCCCCTGGTATCTGTTGAACCGCCAAATCACCCCAAAGTCAACGGCATTGACGATAAACGACAAGCTGAGTGCTGCCGTCCCAGTCCGGTTTGAGGGTCACGCCAGGCCGTCAGGCCTCGGGGGATGATGTTGTGGGCGCCGATCCGGCGCCACACGATAGGCTGGGCCCCGCAGCGCAGCTCCCGGGGCCGTACGACCACGTCGCGCGCCCGTCCGGCGCCCAGGCGCGTTCGTACACGCCGGGAGCGACCCGCGCGCCCTTCACACGCAAGCCCGGCCGGAAGGGCCGGCCGGTGCGGAGGTCAGGCGCGAAGGACTCCAGGACGACGCGGCGGAAGCGCCGGCGCTGGGCGGGGGTGAGGCGCTGAAGCCCAGCGCCACGCGGGAGATCGAACCATGTACCGGCAGAGATCCCGTCGCTGCATCCTTGGTTCCCGCTGAGACTTCAAACTGGGGGGCGTGGATGTGGTCAGTAGTGTCGTCGGGCGGGGTGCCCGCGAGGGAACGCTTCGAGTGGTTCTCCGATCTGATTTCGCGTGAGGTGATGCCCTCTGTGCTCAGCAGCGAGCGGCCCGCCGACTTCCAGGCCGAGGCTGCCGCACTGGACCTGGGAGAACTCCGTCTGGCGCGGTTCGCCTTTTCGCCCCTGCGTTCACGGCGCACAGCCGCGATGATCCGGCGCGGCGACCCCGAGCAGTATCAGCTGGCGCTGATGAGGCAGGGCGTCACGTCGTTGTCCCAGCACAGGAACGAGTGCACTGCCGGAACCAATGACTTCCTGGTGTGGGACACCTCGCGGCCCCAAGAGGCTGAGCTGACCGGTGGTGGCCCAGTACAGGTGGTCGTCCTCCAAATCCCCAGGGACGTTCTGCCGTTGCGCAGCCAACGCCTCGACCAACTGCTCGCCCGCCGCATACAGGGCGGTCGCGGCATGGCAGCAATCCTGGCCTCCTTCCTGACGGCCCTGGAAGACCACGGCCCCCAGTGCACACCAGAGGAGCTGCGTCATCTCGGCACGGTCGCCCTCGACCTTGCAGCCGCTTGCCTGGCCCAGCACCTGGACTCTGAGGAGCATCTTCCCGCCGAAGTCCGCGCACAGGCCCTGTTGCAGCGGATCTACGGCTTCATCGAGCACAACCTCGGCGACCCGGAGCTGACCCCTTCCACCATCGCCGCCCGCCACAACATCTCGGTGCGTAGTCTCCACCAGCTCTTCAAAGGCCACGAGGAGAGCGTCCACGTCCGGATCCGTCGGCGCCGCCTGGAGCAGTGCCGCTCCGACCTCGGCCGCCCCGATCTCGGTGCCCACCCGGTGCACACCATCGCCGCCCGCTGGGGCTTCAGCGGCCCGGTGGTCTTCAGCCGCTCGTTCCGCGAGGCGTACGGAATCAGCCCCACCGAGTTCCGCGCGCTGAGCGTTAAGGGATCCCGCGCTGACGGTTCAGCGCTGTGATCAACTCCTGCCTAGATTCGGTGACGTCCTAACAACCTTGCCGAAACACATGGAGTTGCCGTGAAGAAGAAAATCGTTCAGGCGGTCATGACGGCTACCGCGGTAGCCGCCCTCGGGCTGATCGGTGCCGCCCCGGCGAGCGCCGCGTCCGCTTCCTGCTCGACCTCGGGCGGGACGCTTTGCACCAGCTCCCCCATCCCGGCCAATGGCAACCACCAGGTCTGTTTCGGCGGGAAGCACAACGCTCTGGCCTCTTGGGGGCGCGCCGAACTCTGGGACGGCGACACCGGGGTGATGGTCGGCTCCATCGCGACCAACGGCTTCCGCTGGCAGCAAGCGTGCACGGGTGGACTGTACGGGCAGCACTACTACTTGAAGGGCACGGGTGGGTTCTTTTACGGCGAAGTCTGGAACTGACCTGACCCTCGGCCGGTCCGGTCAGGCCGCCGTACCGAATGCGTAGGCGCCTTCCGCCGCAGCAGCTGTGCCACCGGCCCACGACCGGTGGCACGGCTGCCCGGCCCGCGGCGCAGCTCCCGGCCGTACGACCACGTCGCGCGCCCGTCCGGCGCCCAGGTGAGTTCGTAGACGCCCGGAGCACAGCGGACGCCCTTGATTGCAAGCCCGGCCGGAAGGGCTGGCCGGTGCGGAGGTCAGGCGCGAAGGACTCCAGGACGACGCGGCGGAAGCGCCGGCGCTGGGCGGGGTGAGGTGCCGAAGGCCGGCGGTGAAGCGGGGGAGCGTCTCGACGGTCGGCACGAAGTCTCCTCCGGGAAGCACGAAGCCCCCGGTGCTGGAGGGCGGGGTTCGGAAGGGCGTGTGCGGTGAACTCGGGTCACCGGTGTGCTTGGTCGTGCTCGATTGCGTTCGGTGTGGTGAGTCACCGGTGAGTGCGGCCCGGCGGGCGCTGAGTGGTGCGTGGATTGGTGAGTTACCGGGGTGCGGGAGTTGGGACCGGAGAGCGATGACATTCGCTGCCGGGGCTGGCGCCGCTTCCCGCCTGGCGGGCTAGATCTCCGCCAGCCCTTTCCTTGCAGGTCGGGGCGGTGTGGCGTGGTCTGCATGGTGGACGCGAAGATCATTACGGCTGGGCAGATGTACCGGTACTACACGCGCGAGACTGTCGTCGGTGACGGGCGCCGCCGTAGGCGGACGCCGCTGAGGCAGGCTCAGGAAGAGGCTGGTGTCCCGGTCGGGCGCTGGATGGGCCTCGGGCTCGGCGCTCTCGGGCTGGTGGCGGGTGAGGAGGTCACCGAGGAGCAGCTGCGCAACCTCTTCGGTGAGGGAGGCCGACACCCGGACGCGGAGCGGCTCGTGGACGAACGGCTTGCCATGGGTGACTCCCCGAAGATGGCGCGGCGGGCCGGGGCGCTGGGGCGGCGGGTGAAGGTCGTCGGCTTCGACTTCGTCTTCCGGCCGCAGCCGACGATCTACCTCTTGTGGGCCCTGGGGGATGAGGGGACCCGGCTGGCGATCGAGGCCGCGCACGAGCGCGCGATCGAGCGGGTGCTGGAGTGGATCGAGGACCACGTCGCAGTGATCCGGTCCGGCAAGGACGGCGTCTACCGGGTGCGGCCGCCCGGCGGTCGGGTCGCAGCCCCCTGTTCGGAGGCCCGTGTCGGATGCTCACGCGGGAGGAAGACGTGGACGCGCATGCTCTGCGTCGCCAGGGCTGGACGATCTCGGCGATCGCCCGGCATCTGAGGCGTGATCGCAAGACGATCCGCGCGTATCTAAAGGGCGAGGTGGAAGCCGGCCAGCGCCGTCAGGCGCCGGATGGGTTCGTGTCGTTCTTGGACTATTGCCGTCAGCGGCTGGCCGACGATCCGCATCTTTGGGCGAGCGCACTGTTCGACGAGGTCGTCGAACTGGGATATCGGGGCGGGTACTCGACCTTCACGCGGGCTCTTCGCCGCTACGACGCGCGGCCGCACTGCGATCCGTGCCAGCCCTGCGGTGCCGGGCGATCACAGCCCGTCCCGCGGTGGAGATGTTCAGGAAGTCCTCGCCGAGGCGGTTGCCTGGAACGGGCCGCGGCGGAGGACAGGGCGTCCTTCCAGGCGGTGTTCTCGCCGAGGCGAGCCAAGTGCGCGGCGAGGAGGACTCCGAATAGTCCATCGGCACCTTCCGCCTCCCGGGCAGGTGGCTGCCTGCAGCGGCGCCGCACGGGGTACGGACATAAACGCAAACGCAGCCCTCGCGGAGCCCACCTGCCGGAGCCGCACTTGCACGCATGATCAAGGAAGTCCGCACGCTGGGTAAATCTACGAGGTCCAGTGGGCCCCTAGGCTGCCAGAGTCTTACCCCGAGCACCTGACGCGCCAGGACTCCAACAACCGTGGGACCGCCCCGGGCAACGGAGCATCGGGCATCACTGCACTCTTTTGAGGTCTGCATGCGCGAGCAGCAACATCGAGATTCCTAGGAAGAACTTTGATAGGGAACACCGTTGCCAAGTCCGGCTTCATCGTCGGATCGGCCATCCGCAACCTCGCCATCGCCGCTGCGTCGGTCGTTGTAGCTGCCTCGGGCCTCATTGCCGGGGCAGGTCAGGCCAGCGCCTCTGAGTCGACCGTCAGCGGCTGGAACACCGCCTCGGCACCCGTCCGCTGTAGCGTGAACATCCAACGCAAGGACGTCTGCCTCTACTACTCCCCGGGTGCAGAGGGTGCGATGTGGTGGACCTCTTTCAGCTACGACGCGGCGATCGATGGGACCTTCTCGGATGACGGGTACGGGTCGGCCGGTGCGGGGCAGCAGGTGCGCAACAACGCGGCGTCCGCGGAGAACTCGACGGCGTGCCGACTGGGAATCTGGGTCTATCCCAACTACGTCGGCGACGTCAACTGGGTCCCTGCGTACCGAGGCGGCAACCTCACCTCCAACCTCCGCAACAACGAGGCCTCGATCGGTTATTACGACCCGGTGAACTGCCCCGGCGTCGGCGTTGACGCTCTCCGATAGTCCGTGACATCGGGGCCGTCCGCCGACACGAGGCGGTGGACGGCCCCGATGACCACCTTGGCCGCTTTGAGGATTTCCATGTTCCCCACAAGGTTTCACCGCATGGCTGCAGTCGGCGTATGCGCACTGTCCATGGCAAGCGGCTGCACGTCACCCTCCACATCAGCGCAGAAGCCGCCCATAGTCATGTCCGCATCGCCTGCGGCACCGCTGGAGAGCCTGCATCTGCCCATCGAGACCTACATGCCTACGCCCATGCAGTCAGCACAGCTGGACTGGGTGAACAGGGCCGCCATCCGGTCCTGCATGGTGCGCTTCGGACTCGACTACCCGGTCCCGGCCAAGCCGGCCACGGACAGCAGCGTGATCACGTCCGCCTACTCCGTGCTCTACCGCCGCTATGGCGTCACCGACCTGGACACCGTTTCGCAATGGGGATACCACCTTCGGCGCCAGACCGGGACCACAGCGCCCACTGGCGAGCCTCAGCGACTCGGCGACATGTCCCCGGAGACCCTGATCGTTTTGACCGGTACCGACCCCACCACCCAGGCTCCGGCGACCATGTACAAGGGTCAACCGGTACCCAAGAACGGCTGCCTCACCGAACTTGAGCGGGTCATGACGGCGCGACGATGGCAGGCAGCCGGCCTGGTCAACGAAATCAAGGCCAAGAGCTTCACCGACTCAGTGGCGGATGGCCGCGTGACCGCCATCTTCCAGAAGTGGTCGAACTGTATGAAGCTCAGAGGCTACGAGCTGACCGACCCTCTGCACGCAGCCTCCGCGCCGTCCGTGAGCGCTGCCGAGCCGAGCGGCGCGGAGATCGCTCAGGCCAAGGCAGATGTCGCGTGCAAGCAGGAGACGAACCTGGTCGGTGTGTGGTTCGCGGCGGAGTCGTCATACCAGCAGGCCGCCATCGCCGAGCACTCAAAGGAGCTCACGGAGATAAAGGCTGCCCTCGATGCACAAGTCGCCGAAGTCAAGATCCTTGTGGGAAAGTTTCAAGGGTGAACTGAGGGACCGTCCGGCCCTTCTACTGCGGGACGATCAAAGTGGTGCCCAGGTTGGCACCGTCCGCGACCAGCGTCGTCCTGGCCGCCGAGGCTGGCAGGTCAGACTCCCGCCAGACGTGGGCGTCGGCATTGTTCTCGGGCGCCGGCCGGGCCGAGGCAACGACCAGCGGGGTGTCGGCGTCGATGGCGACCTGCACGTTTACCGAGGCGGTAGTTACGCCTCGAGGCACCGACGGTGCGGTCACAGACCTGGACCAGTGTTCCGTCCACGATCCACAACCGCTCGACATCCGCGACGGTCCGCGGCGCCGGCTTCATCGTCGGCAACGGCCGGAGCCGCTGGATGACCCGGCAGGCGGAGAAGCCAGCCCCACCGAACAAGCTGACCGCGGACCGAGTGTGGCGGGGGTTCAGGAACCTGCGCGCGAGGACGGGCCCCCAGCCGGTGCACCGAAACCGACTCGCCCCGGTCCCGGACGACCACCTGGCTCCAAGAACCGCCACCCGGCTACCCGTCACGACGTAGGCCGAGTACTCGCCACTGGCGAGGCATACAGCCGCCCCGCCCGCCACAAGAAGGGGACGAAGCCGCGACGCACGGACTGAGCTGCAAGTCAGGTGCCACGGCGCGATCGTCTCTGGCACAAGCTGTTCCGGTCCACCACGCCCGATATCCCCGGACCCTTGAGAGCGGACAGCGCAAGATCCTTGTAGGCGGACAGGACAGCTCCCTCTCTGCGGACAGCTGATCTCCCTCTCCGTGGACCCATTCGTGTCGGTTCCGAACAGACGATCCCCCCGGCGGTTGGCTCAGTGCTGCCTGGCATTGAGACCAATCCACCGGAGGGACGTTGAAGAAGTCTGACAGGGAGATCATGGAAATCTTCGAGGCCCTGGACGCCACCGAGTGCGCGCATTCGGCGGCTGTGCTGGCGGGGGTCGATCCGAAGACCGTGCGGAGGTACGCACGGATGAGGGACACCGGTCGGCCGGTCACCGGCCCGGTCCAGCGGCCGAAGATGATCGACCCGTTCATGCCGAAGATCGAGGAATGGGTCGAACGCTCCGAGGGCAGGGTCCGCGCGGACAAGCTCCACGAGCGCCTGGTCCTGCTGGGGTTCACCGGCGACGAGCGCACGACCCGGCGGGCGGTGGCCCGGGCGAAGGCGGCCTGGCGGGCCGGCAAACAGCGGACTTACCGGCCCTGGATCACCGAGCCGGGGCTGTGGCTGCAGTTCGACTGGGGCTGGGGGCCGAAGGTTCCCGGCCCGGGCGGCGGCGAGCCGCGGGTGACGCTGCTGTTCTGCGCTTGGCTGGCCTGGTCGCGGTTCCGGGTGGTGATCCCGACCTGGGACCGGACCCTGCCGACCCTGGTGGCCTGCATCGATTCCACTTTGCGGGCGATCGGCGGGGCTCCGACGTATGCGCTGACGGACAACGAGAAGACGGTGACGATCGACCGGGTCGCCGGCGTCGCGGTCCGTCACCCCGAAGTCGTCGCGACCGGACGGCATTACGGGATGCAGGTCCATACATGTGTCCCGTTCGACCCCGAGTCGAAGGGCGGGTCGGAGGCGACGGTCCGGATCGCGAAGGCGGACCTGGTGCCGACGACGGCGAATCTGCGCAAGGAGTACGACAGCTTCGCCGAACTCCGCGGCGAGTGCGCGATCTTCTGCCAGATGGTGAACAACCGGATCCACCGCGAGACCGGCAGAACCCCCGCCTCGATGCTCGACATCGAGCGGACCCGCCTGCATCCGCTGCCCGTCGAACCCCACACTCTCGCGCTCGGCGAGTCCCGCCAGGTGCTGCGGGACCAGACGGTCCGCTTCGGGTCGGTCCGGTATTCGACCCCGGCCGGTCTGGTCGGGCAGGAAGCCTGGGTCCGCGTCGACGGCGACGAGCTGGTGGTCGTGACCGATCTGGCCCGTCTCGTCCGCCGGCCCGAGTGGCTGCAAGGACCCGCCGGGCTCGCGGAGGTCGCCCGGCACCAGATCGCTCTGCCCGGACGGCCGGTCATCGACCCCGCCCACTATCCGAACCATCCGCAGGAGATGGACGGTTCGCCCAAGCCTCCTCGGCCGAAGCCCGTCGACGACGCTGAGACCGCCTTCCTGGCGCTCGGGCCAGGGGCGAAGTCGTGGCTGATCGAGGCCGCGGCGGCCGGAACGACCCGGATGCGGGTGAAGATGGCCGCCGCCGTCGAGCTCGCCGCCCTGGTCGGCGTCGCCGAGGTCGATATCTCCCTCGGTCTGGCGGCGACCGCGGGCCGGTTCGCCGAGGACGACCTGTTGTCGATCGTCACCCACCGCAAGTCCGGCGTCCGTCCCGCTGACCTCGTCGTCGCGGACGAGGCCCACTCCGTTCAGCCCGGCACTTCCGCATGGGCTGACTTCGGCCGCACCAACAGCGGCCCCGCCGAAAGGAATCTGCGTCCATGACCGGCATCGCGTTGCTGGACCCGACGACCGAACCGGCCGCCGAGGCCCTGGCTCCCGCACCCACCCCGCTGCCTTCCCCACCGGCCCCACCGCCGATCCCGGCCGAGCTGGAGAACGTGCTGAAGCGGATGCGGTTCCCCTATCTCCGCAAGGCCGCCCCGTCGGTGCTGGCCACGGCCCGTTCGCAACGCTGGGACCCGGCCGAGGTCGTGCGGATCCTACTGGAAGAAGAGATCAAGGGCCGTGAGGCGGCCACCCGTCGCAGCCACCGCAAGCAGGCCAACCTGCCCACCGGCAAGACGTTCGACTCCTGGCGCGAGGAGGACTCCTCCATCCCGGCCCCGACCCAGCAGGCGTTGATGACGCTGGAGTGGATCGGCCGTTCTGAGAACCTCGCCATCGCCGGCCCGTCGGGCACCGGCAAGAGCCACTTCGCCGAGGCCCTGGCCCACAAGGCCATCGACCGGGGCATGCAAGTCGCCTGGTTCAGTCTCGAATCGCTCACGGCCCACGTCGGGCGGGCCACCGTCGACAACACCGTCGCCAAGGCGATCGCGAAGATCACCAGGGCTCACCTGATCATCCTCGACGACATCGGGATGCTGCCATCCGGCCAGGCGGCCGCCGAGGCGTTCTACCGGGTCATCGACGCAGCCTACGAACGGCGTTCGGTGATCGTGACCTCGAACCTCCACCCCTCGGGCTTCGACACGATCATGCCCAAGACGCTCGCCACGGCCGCGGTCGACCGGCTCCTGCACCACGCGCACATCGTCCTGACCGAAGGCACCAGCCTCCGGCTCACCCAGGCAACCACGGGCAGAGGCGTCAAGCCACTGAGCTGACCCAGCCGAGGCGCGATCGCGTCATTCGTCGACGTCTTCCGCGTCTCCACACGCGGGGCAGTCGCGTTCGTCAATGGACCCCTCGACGACCAGGCATCCGCAAAAGTCGCAAGGGCGCACGGGCTCAACGGCAGGAAGCCCAGAAGACGGCGGCTGGTCATCGCTCATGGAGTCAGAATGCCAGCTGGCGCTCAGCCACACGAGGGACGAAAAGTCACACCGCAGAGGGAGATCAGGTGTCCGCCCGCAGGGAAGTCAGATGTCCACCCAGAAGGACGCGGCCATGTCCGTGGACAACCCTCACCGATCACCAGGGGCGCTGCCGACCTGACGGTCGGCAGCCCCTCAAACACGCTCATGCTCCCCACCTTCCCCAGACGCTCCAAACCTGGAACAAGTGAGGAAGAGAAGCAGGTCTGGCCGTTTTTCAAGGAGTCTCATCACCTTGGCCCCGCCCGTGAGTAGTTCGCCACCGTGATCCGGGCGCGGGGCCATGGTTGACGGGGGGTCCCGTTTCGGGTCCTCTTTGGAGTCTCGTTCCGGGTTCCCTTTGAGGTCCCGTTTCGCGTCCCTGGCTGCGTAGGTTTCAAGCGGGTTCTGGCACAGATCTTGGGGAGCCGTCGCGGACGGTAACGGTGTCGTTCGATTCCAGCGAAGGGACACGAGGCCGGGTCCGTCAGCGTTCACGCATCCTGGTCCACCACCAGCCGTCCATTGCCCACTCGATGTAGTTGGGCTCCGGCAAGGTGCGGCGCTCGAATTCCTCATCGATGCGCGTGATCAGTCGATCCAAGTCCCGTTTGGCTCCGGGAGGAAGGTGCAGCATCGCCCGCTCCAGATCGTCACGAGCGTCCTCCACCTCTATCCCAGGCGAACAAGCCTCGGAGGCGTTCAGGTAGCGGCCAGGTTGCTTGAAGGCCCACTCGAAGCGAGAGAGCGCATTCGCGACCGCGTTGGGCCACATCTCCTGGTCTTCGACCTGGCGGATCGCTGCACGAGTCCGCGCGGAGACACCGCGGACCCTCAGGACCGGATACTGCCATCGTGGCCGCCACCGCTCTGCACGGACGGCCTTGGGACGCCTACGCGGCATCGCCCTTTCGGATCAACATGAGGCCATCCTGCCACGGCTGGTGTCACTGGAGCAGGATCATCTTGCGGAGCAGTCCGAATCCGGCTCGGCCGTAGAGCTGCCTTTTGATCTTCTTGATGCGGTTGACGGCGCCCTCGATGCTGCCGGAGCTCCAGTCGAGAGTGAGCCCGGCTGTCACGGCGTCGAGGTCTCGGAGCAGATGGAGCGCGAAGCCGGTGAGACCGGGTAGCTGGCTGGTGTCGACTGCATCGATCCAGGTGGGAAGCGTGGATCCGAGGCGGTCGGTGAGTATCTCGCCGAAGTCGCGAACATGTCCGGTTGCCGTGTCCAGTTCGGGGCAGCGTGCGAGGACCTCCTTCAGGCCGGCCCGGTCCTCCTCGGCCAGGGTCGCGGGGTGACGGGTGATCCAGCCGGTCACCTGCCGCACCGTCGGCGGCCGGGGCGGCGCCTCGGATGGAGCCCCGCGCAAAGTGGCGATGTGCGCGCGGACCATGCCGTAGGTGACAGGAGCGAGCTCAGCAACCAATTCGTCGTGCAGTCGGGTGACGCTGGTGCATCCTGCGGCGAATCGCCGCTCCAGGTAGGGCTTGTAGGGGTCCAGTCTGCTGGGCCGGGGCCGGTTGTCGCGGAGGGTGTCCTGCCAACGTGCGGCGTTCGCGTACCGGAGCACGGTGTTGAGGCCCCAGCCCAGGTGCCGGGCGATCGCCCGGCGTGAGTGACCTTGGGCGAGGAGCTCGTGGACGAGGGCATGTGCTGCTTTCTTCCGCTCGGCCCGCCGGCCGACGGGCGCCGAGTCGTCCCGCGGCCGACCGGGGTCTGGACGGGTCGCGCCTGGCAGCGTGCCGGTGGGCGATGGGTTGCGCAGGCAGTCGCGGTGGGCGGCGACACAGGTCTCAACGGCTCGGCCGAGGCCCTGCCACAGATGGAACCGGTCTGCGACCTGCAGAGCGTCGGGGGCACCGCGGCGGGCGCCCTCGGCGTAGGCGCCGGCTCGGTCCCGGCAAATGATCTCCACGCCTGGGTGCTGGATTAGCCAGGCGGCCAGTGGCCCGGCTTCGCGGGTCGGGAGTACATCGACCACGCGATGGTCTTCGACGCTGGTCAAGACGGTGGAGTAGGTCTGGCCTCGACGGATCGCAAAATCGTCCACACCCAGCACACGCGGCGTGCTGAACGTGGGATCGGGCAATGCCATGACCCTGCGTAACAAGGTCATCCTTCCCGCGCCGAAGCCAAGCTGGGCAGCCAGCCGACTCCGGCCCGCCCGGCCAGCGCGAGCCCCACTCGCTCCAGGACGTGGTTGAGCCGTGTCGTGAACCGTGCGTGCGGTGCGGCCAGCCGGGAGAACGGCTCGGCGAACGTCCGGCGCGGGCAGTCCGCCGCTCCGCAGATGAAGCGCCGGACCGTCAGCCGGATCACGAAGCCCTGCTCAGCGAGCGGAAGGTCCTTCAGCCTGCGCTGGTATCGGTCGTGGACTCGTTCCGAGAAGCGGCCGCAGTCCGGACATGCAGAGCCGGCCGCGCGGCCTCTCGCCACCACCTCGACCGTGCCGAACGCGGCCGTCACCGCCTCGATATCCACTTCGTCGATCCCGGCGAACACCAGCGAGTCCCAGAACGGTGCATCGGTCTGCATGACCAGCACCATCACCGTCCACAACCGACCGCAGCAGCCGTCGGCAGACACCTGAGGGAGCGTCAATTCTGATCGTCGGACGACAAGGCGTACGCGGTCTCACGCGAACCCGTCTCCTCACAATCGAACATCAAGGTAACGCTCTGCGACGACTCCCCAAGATCTGTGCCAGAACCGAGAAGGGTTCTGGCACAGATCTTGGGGAGTGGTCACAGATGGTGACAGTGTCGTTCGATGGAAAACGGGAGTCATGAGCCCGGATGCTTGACTGCAACGTGGTCACCAAGTCGCGGTCGTCGAGTGTCTGGGCGCCTACGGTGCCGTGTGCCCCTGCGCTATTCGGGGTGAAGAACGCAGTGGATCCCGGTCAGGCTTTCGTTCAGCTCGTGAGCTCCCAGGGCGACGCGTTCGTCAGGATCCCGCGTCAGCTCCTCGCAGAGCCGCATCGCGTCGTCGCGGTCGCTGGCGTAGATGGCAAATGCATCGTGGACCGCGGTGTGGATCCAATCGCCATGGTTCGGGCTGGCGACTGCCAGCGCGGACGCGACAATCAGCAGTCCGGCCCTGTCCTGCCGTCGAAGCAAGGCTTCTGCGGTCACCCGTGTGACAAAGGTGTCTTCGCGGTCGAGCACCAGCTCCAGCAGCGGATCGACAGCCTCCTCCATCTCGGCAAAGCTCGCCAGACCGCGACCGGCGTCCGCCCGGTCCCCAGAGTCGCTGCTTCGCCCGAGCTCGCCGAGGGCCACGACAGCAGCACGCCGCAGGGCACTGTTCACCAGCTTGCCCACCCTTCCGCAGATTTCGGCAAAAGTAGCACCACGGTCCCCGCGGCCGATCGGGGGCCTCCACGGCGACTGCCCACCGCCAGTGGGGGAAACTCACCCGGCCCACGGGAAACGACCTCCAACCGGCTCCGTACTCACTGGTCAGCCCCACTCACGAACCCCCGAGTGGGCACCCTGTCGGGATCTGGGCGACCGGCTTCGAAGGCGTCGACCAGCGGCAGAGCCACACCTCTGCGAGGAGCTACTGAAGCAAGATCATTTTTCGGAGCAGTTCAAATCCGGCTCGACCGTAGAGCTGTCGCTTGATCTTCTTGATCCGGTTCACGGCGCCCTCGATGCTGCCCGAGCTCCAGTCCAGGGTGAGCCCGGCTGTTACAGCGTCAAGGTCCCGGAGCAGGTGGAGTGCGAAGCCCCTGAGCCCGGGCAGCTGGCTGGCCTCGACCGTGTCGATCCAGGTGAGAAGTGTGGCGCCGAGGCGGCCGGTGAGTATCTCGCCGAAGGCGCGGACATGCCCGGCGGCCGTGTCCAGTTCGGGGCAGCGTGCCAGGACATCCTTGAGGCCGGCGCGGTCGTCCTCGCTCAGCGCGGTGGGGTGTCGGGTGAGCCAGCCGGTCACCTGGCGCACCGTCGGGGGCCGGGGCGGTGCGTCGGCCGGAGCCCCGCGGAGGGTGGCGATGTGGGCGCGGACCATTTGGTAAGTGACGGGTGCGTTGTCGGCGACGAGTTCATTGTGGAGGTGGGTGACGCTGGTGCATCCCGCGGCGAATCGGCGCTCCGGGTAGGGCTTGTAGGGGTCGAGCCTGCTGGGTCGGGGCCGGTTGTCGCGGATGGTGTCCTGCCAGCGTGCGGCGTTCGCGTACCGGAGCACGGTGTTGAGGCCCCAGCCCAGGTGCCGGGCAATCGCCCGACGTGAGTGACCTTGAGCAAGAAGCTTGTGGACCAGGGCATGTGCTGCCTTCTTCCGCTCGGCCCGCCGGCCGGCTGGTACCGAGTCGTCCTGCGGCCGACCGGAAGCCAGTCGGGTGGCCTCCGGCAGCATGCCGCTGGGCGAAGGATTGCTCAGACAGTCGCGATGGGCGGCGACGCAGGTCTCCACGGCCCGGCCGAGGCCCTGCCACAGATGGAACCGGTCGGCGACCTGCAGAGCGTCGGGGGCACCGCGCCGGGCGCCTTCGGCGTAGGCGCCCGCCCGGTCCCGGCAGATGATCTCCACGCCTGGGTGACGGACCAGCCACACGGCCAGCGGCCCGGCCTCACGCGTCGGGAGCACATCGACCACGCGATGGTCTTCGACGCTGGTCAAGACGGTGGAGTAGGTCTGGCCGCGACGGATCGCGAAATCGTCCACGCCCAGCACACGCGGAGTCTGAACTGCGGATCAGGCAGTGCCATGACCCTGCGTAACAAGGTCATCCGTCCCGCGCCGAACCCCAGCTGGGGAGCCAGCCGAGCGCCTGCCCGCCCGGCCAGCGCGAGCCCCACTCGCTCCAGGGCGCGGTTGAGCCGAGTCGTGAACCTTGCGTGCGGGGCGGCCAGCCGGGAGAACGGCTCGGCGAACGTCCGGCGCGGGCAGTCCGCCGTTCCGCAGATGAAGCGCCGGACCGTCAGCCGGATCTCAAAGCCCTGCTCAGCGAGCGGAAGGTCCTTCAGCTTGCGCTGGTAACGGTCGTGGACCCGGTACGAGAAGCGACCGCAGTCCGGACATGCAGCCCCGGCGGCACGACCTCTCGCCACCACCTCGACCATGCCGAACGCGGCCGTAGCCGTCTCGACATCCACATCGTCGATCCCGTTGAACACCAGCGAGTCCCAGAACGGTGCATCGGTCTGCATGAACAGCACCATCGCCATCCACAACCGCCCGCAGCAGCGGCTGGCAGACACCTGAGGGAGCGTCAATTCTGGCCGTTGGACGACAAGGCGTACGCCGTCTCACACGAACCCGCCTCCTAACAATCGAACATCGAGGTCACCCTCCGCGACCGCTCCCCAAGATCTGTGCCAGAACCCGCAACTCGGTTCTGGCCCACATTCCGTGAACGATCTTGAATCGGGCTCCACCACCTCCTGTGAACCTTCAATCTGCGCAGCTCGCGTGGTGCGCACCACCAGCTGACGGAGAGCCAGCAAGATCGCTCACGGAATGTGTGCCAGAACCCGTAACTCGCTGACAAAGCCAGTGCCGTGGAGCGTTTCGTCTGTGTCCATGCGGATCACGGTGCCCCAGTGCTCGGCTGTGATGGGCTGATCGGTGAGGTACCAGGCTGCCGGGTCGCCGCCAGCCTGTTCCACGGCGGTGCGGTTGTCGCACAGCTCGCGCCACAGTGGCCAGTAGAGGATGGACGGGACCGGGGCGACGGATATCCGGACGATGGTTCGGTCCGGGTTGCGTAGGCCGCTGTCGTGTCCGTGGCTGTCGGTGAGCCACATATGCCGGGGCTGGCCGTCCAGGTGGCGTGCCGCCTGGGACGTGGTGTCGATGTAGCCGGACGTGCGGATCTCCTCCCAGGACTCGGTGCTGGTGTAGTGGAAGAGGGTGTTCGGCATGGTCACGACCCCAGTGTGAACCGGTGCTCCAGGCGCCGACGAGGCGACGGCCGACGGGCGTGCGGCAGGTCCACAGTCTGCGGAGGGAACTTGGGCGCCTACCAGCGAAGCTGGAGCAGCTGATGGGCGTTCCTGGGTCTTCACGTCCGTGGGGGAGTGACTGGTCAGGGCCAGGTGCTGACTGCCGCTCTCACTGTCACGTGGTGAGAGATTGAGGCTCGATCCACTGTCTTCGGGTGAGAGATGTGCAGGTCACGTACTGACATGAAAGTGAGAGATCGCATCCACCGTGTACGACACGGCCAACCGGGGTATTCGTACACGCTGTTAACGTGCTGGCATGAACGCTCTTCTCGGACACTTCGACGACGCCCAGCCCGCCCCTGACTGCCTCGACCTGCTGACCCCGCCCGTGGCCGCTGCGGTCCGTACCTTGCAGGGGACCGTCCCCGCCGAGCAGATCAGTTACATCGACTCCGACCCGGCCATCGCCGACACTGGCGCTTTCGTCGAGCGCTACGGCCAGGACCTGCTCGCGCAGTCGGCGAACTGCGTCATTGTCGCGACAAAGCGCGGCGGCGAGTCGGCGCTTGCCGCCTGCCTGGTCCCCTCCGCGGCCCGGGTCGACGTGAACGGGGTGGTTCGTCGCCAACTCGAAGTGCGCAAGGCCTCGTTCGCGGCTATGGATACCGCGGTGGAGCTGACCGGCATGGAGTACGGAGGCATTACACCGATCGGCCTGCCTGCGGACTGGCCGCTGCTTGTGGACTCGGCCGTGGTCGCCTTGCCGTATGTCCTGATCGGCAGTGGCCGTCGCCGCGGCAAGCTCGTCGTACCCGGCCGGCTCTTTGCGGAACTCCCGGGTGCGGTCGTGCTCGACGGTCTCGGCCTTTGAGCGGCGAAACGGCCCGGCTGTCGCCCGTCAGTGAATCTGAGCAGTCGTCATGCTTCTGACCTGGGGTTGTGCAGATTGGTTGAGCGGGTTGGTGGCTGTGTTGGCTCACTGAATCTGCGCAGTTCCCGGGTACGCCAGCTGTCTGACCTGCGGATTTTTGAGCGTGGGGCCTGGTTGCGCAGGTTGGTTGGGTACTGCGCAGTTTCACCTATCGGCGACAACATCGGAAGGGGAACCGGTGCAGGGTCAGGTGTGGGAGATCCCAAAGTCTATCTTGCATCAAATTTTGAATCAGTAGCGCCTGGCCTCACGGCTGGCTTCCGCCAGGCTTGCCTGGCGGTTGTTGTTCATGAGCGGTCTGTGGGAGTTCTTGCTTGGCCTGGTCGGTACAGGGATTTCCGAGAAGCAACGAGCGCCCAGGATTCACCTGGGCGCTGGGCAGTAGCTACTGAGGCAGATCAGTCATAGTAGGTGACGCTGTACCCGCCCTGCGGGTCGTTGGTGGAGAGCATGAACTCCGCCTTGTTGTTGGCTCCGTCGACATAGGCATCGAGGCCCTTGAAGGTGAGGCATCCGCCCTTGCTGGTGACAGTGGAGATCCGGCGGGAGCCGGTGTCGTCGCGCTCCCACAGGGAGTACTTGTGGTAGGAGGTCCGGCTCGAGACGCACGCCAGGAAGTTGCCGCCGGTCGAGTAGACGTAGCCGGTGAACCACTCGCCCAAGTTGGTATCGCGGTATCTGAACGTGCTGGCACCGACGTAGTCCCACCCGCTGGAGAGTGGTGCGTTAAGCAGGATGACTTCGGACGGGTCGTAGGCGTCGACGGTGATGGTGGAGCTGTCGGGGGTGAGCTCCTCCGCGTGTGCGGTGCCGGTCAGGCCGGCTGCTGCGAGTACTGCGGTGATGGCGGCGGTGGTGCCTATTCGGCGCGTGAAGCTCATGCGTGTTTTCCCTGGTGGTGTGGCCAATGGGGTGTCCGACCCTACCCCATCCACGGGGGTAGTGATCTTGCTAGGGGTTCGGCCCAACTTCTGTGGAGATCAACTGTTTTGGCTCGGGCGGTGGTGTCGTGCAGGAGGATGCCGGCGGAGCTGAGGAGCCCCAGGTGAGGTAGGCCGTGGGTACAACCCCAAGGAGTTGCAGATCCCCGTCGTGGCCCTGTCCCAGCTCAACCGCGGATCCGAGCACCGCACGGCCGCGAAGCGGGCTGCTCCTGGAGGCGGAGCCGGAAGGATCGGGGCTGGGGAAGGGAGCGGACCCGCCCAACGGGCCGCGGGCCCGGACCCCGTGAAACGGGGTCAGTTCAGCCTGCGAAGCAGGCCGTTCGGGGTGAAGCGAAGCGGAACCCCGAACCGTCCGGAGCGCAGCGCAGGACTCCGGCCCGAAGGGCCGGCCTTGAGGGCGCGAAGTGATGATCTGTGTTCGTTTGTCAGTGGTGGTTCGGCGTTGAGGTGTCAGTGGTGTCGTCTGGGGTTGTCCCTGGTCAGTGGTCTCTGAGTCCGGGTTTGCCACTGACAGTGGTTGCCGTCTTTGTACTGACGTTTTTGACGTTCTGCCTGGTCACTTTGGTGACGATCGGTATCACGCCTGGAAGTTTCGTCTCGCCCGTGTCATGATCAATTTCATGACTGTGTTCCGAAAGGCTTATGCCGCGTAGACGGCCCAGCGCACTGCGCGCGCAACGAGTGGTCCCGCGGCAGCTGTACGCAGGCATCAGCGATTGGGGCGGGCGGTTTCCCAAGCGTTGGCGTCTTTCTTCGCAGACTGTTTCCGCGATCTATCGCGAGGAGTACCGGCGCCCGCACGACGGTTGGTGGCCCGGGGCAACCCGAGACGCTCTCGCTGCCTATCGCAGCTTCCTTGCTCTTCCGGGCAGGTACGTGTACCTGCGACTGTCCATCTGCGGTTGTGAGCAGCATGAGTTCCTGGACAACGTTGCGGTGGCCCGGGATCTCCTCGAGGTGGTCGTGCATAGGCTTCCTCCGCGTCCGCGCCGGGAACTGGAGGGGCTGCTGGCACGACTGGATGACGAACTGTGGTGTAGGACCCTCCCAGACCCGTTCGCTTACCGGCAGGCGCATCGCAGGGGTGGCTGGTGGCACTGGCGACTCTATGACGAGACCAGCCACCTGTGACACTCCCCGGGAGCCGCAAGCCAGGAGTCGGCCGAGGCACCCGCGATCTCCTCGCTGCCAGCCGCCCGCGGAGCGGGCTGGTCCTGGAGGCGGAGCCAAAGGACCCGGGTGGGGGAGCGAAGCGGACCCGCCCAACGGGCCGCAAGCCCGGACCCCGTGAAACGGGGTCACCCAAGCCTGCGAAGCAGGCTGTTCGAGGTGGAGCGAAGCGGAACCCCGAACTGTCCGTAGCGAAGCGAAGGACCCCGGCCCGAAGGGCGGCCCTGGCTCGGCGAAGCCGAGCCCCGTCAGCGCAGCGAGGCGGTTCTCTCCTGAGCGCGCAGCG